>CAWBES010000015.1:0-763943 GCA_963787965.1 uncultured Alphaproteobacteria bacterium | reverse complement strand
GAACTTGCCCCGGCCGGGTCGTCGCCCACACGACGGCGGAACCCGCCACGGTACCGTCGGACGAAACGGCCGGAATCTCGCCGCCCCCGGGATAGACGTTCGCGCTCCGCGAGCGGAGCGTTAGCTTGGGTTTGGGCGCGAGCGTCAGCGCGAAGGCTTCCATCGGCTGATCCGAGGCGCCCCAATACACGTAACCGTTGTAGTAGGCGGGTCCGCCGTAGAGGGAATCGTCGGCCTTCTCGAGCGCGATCTCTTGCAGCGCGCGGTCGGCCGAGGCGTTGAAGCGGCCCATATCGTCGCGGTCCAGCAGATACATCGTGCCGCTCTTCACGCCCGAGACGGCCAGATGCGCGCTCGAATTCGGCAGGTTGGGAAGCAGCATGACGCCGACCGACCCGATGTCTTGATCCGCGTTGCTGAGCGTCCCTTCGTCGCCGGGCGAAAAATAGTCGGTAACCGTCAAACGCGGATTCACGCGCAGCACGCTCTCGCCGTAGTCGCCGCCGCCGGAGTCCGCGTCGAACGAACCGTTTCCGGTGGCGAAGTAGAGGTTTCCGGCCGTGTCGGCGGCCAGCCCGTACGTCGATTGCCAGACCGCGCCGAGATAACTGCCGGCCGAACTCGTCGCCGTATTCAAAACCGCGACCGTGTGGAGCGTCGTGCAGTTGAAGGCGAAGATCCAGCCGTGGACGGCGTTCGCATCGGAATCGCAGCTGCTGCCGAAGCCCGCGTAGACCGTACCGTTCGCGAGGACGAGGCCCGGACGGTTCTGTTGCCATTGCGGGTTGAAGCTCTGCCGCGACCCGTCCGCCAGGACGACGGTCGCGCGCACCTCCGCCGGGGCGACCCGGTCCTTGCCGTCGGCCAGGTCGAGCGCGTGCAGCTGGTGATGGTACGTGGTCGTGCCGCCCTTGGTTATTTGGATCTTCGCGATCAGGTAGAGCGTTGCGGTCGACGGATCGATCACCGGCGTCGACGAGATTCCGATCGTCGGCGTGATCTGTCCGCAGCCGCCGACGGAACTCGTGGAGACCGCGCTCACGCCGGCCGCGGGATCGATGAAGCTGCGCCTCCACACGAGCGCGCCGTCGTTCGCGTCGTAGGCGTACACGCTGTCGTTTTCGGTTGCGACGAGCGCGAGATCGTGCTTCGCGCCGGCCACGGCGATCCCCGGCGCGTAGAGCGGCTGGGCGTAGACGACGCTGTCCGCGCGCAGGTACCGCACGAGGTGAAAGCGCCTCGAACCGACGGCTGCGGCCGTTAGCGTTTTTTCGTTCGGGTTCCAGCCCGTTCGACCGTTGTCGAAGTGATACGTGTAGTAACCGGTGGCGGCAGAGGCCGGCGCGGCCAACGTGCAAGCGGCGAGTACGGCGGCAGCGGCCGCGAGCGTGATGCGCATGAACGGCTCCCGAGACGAGGTCCGTGAGTCGTGCGCCGCGGCGGTGCCGCCGACCTCGGTGCAGGCCGGGTGGGCGCGCTATGGAATCCGCTCGGGCGATGATGCCGGTTTTCACTGCCGAAGGAGCGCTGGCGGGCGGCGCCAGTTCGCCCGTGCGGGCGGGTGCGGCCGTCGGCGGCGCACCGTTCGTCCAGGCTTCGGGGCGCGGGGCGTACGCGTACGACCGCGAAGGTCGTGCGTACGTCGACTACGTGATGGCCTACGGCCCGCTGCTCTTCGGCCACGCGCATCCGGCGCTGACGCACGGTCTCGACGAACTGGCGGCGCGCGGCACGGTGTTCGGATCGACCAGCGAGGAGGAGGTGCGGCTGGCCGCGCGCATCGCCGGCCACCTGCCGTCGATGGAATCGCTGCGCTTCGTCAGCACCGGAACCGAGGCGATGATGAGCGCGGTGCGGGTCGCGCGGGCGTTCACCGGCCGCACGCTCGTCGCGCGCTTCGCCGGCAACTATCACGGTCACTTCGACGGCGCGCTGCACGGTGCGGGTGCGTCGGCGCATACGAGCGAGGCGGCCCGCAGCGGCATTCCGGCCGGCGTGCGCGCCGACGGCGTGGTCGCACGGTACAACGACTTGGCCGACCTCGACGCGCGGCTGGCCGGGCGCGAAGGCGAGTTGGCGGCCATCGCCGTCGAGCCCGTCGTCGGCAACATGGGTCTCGTGCTGCCGCACCCGGGGTTCGTCGACGGCCTCTTCGAACGAGCGCGGCGCGCGGGCGCGCTCGTCATCTTCGACGAGGTGATCTCGTGGCTGCGCCTGGGCCTGGGCGGCGGCCAGGGCTGGGGCGGTCACCGTCCGGATCTCACCGCGCTTGGAAAGGTCATGGGAGGGGGCTTTCCGCTGGCCGCTTTCGGCGGTCGCGCCGACGTGATGGCGGCGCTCGCGCCCGGCGGCGCGAGTTTCACTGGCGGCACGTTTTCCGGCAATCCATTCTCCGTGGCGCTCGGCCATCGCACGCTCGATCTGATCGAGCGCGACCCGGACTTCTACCCGCGGATCGACGCGCGCGCCCGGCAGCTCGCCGCCGGAATCCGCGCGATCTTCGCTCGCCGCGGCCTCGGCTTCGCGGTGACGCAATTGGCGAGCATGGTCGATTTCGCGTTCCGCGAAGGGCCGCCGGTCCGCAACTACGACGAACGTTCGCAGGCCGGCCGGGCCGCGTTCGCGGCATACTATCACGCGATGCGGTCGCGCGGGGTGCTGCTCGCCCCCTCGCCCAACGAACTGATGTTTCTCTCGAGCGAACACGGTGAAAGGGAAATCGAGCTAACGCTCGAGGCGATCGACGGCTCGTTCGCCGAGCTGCAAGAGAAAGGAATCGTATGGACGCTCTAACGCACGACGAGATCGCCAGGCGCGTCGAAGCGCGGCCGGGCTGGCACCACCGGGGCAACGCGATCGAGAAGCGCTTCGACCGCGGCAACTTCGACGGTTCGATCCTCTTCGTCAACGCCGTTGCCAAGGCCGCCAACGCGCAGGACCACCATCCCGACATCGCGATCGCCTGGAACGAAGTGACCTTGACGCTCTCGTCCCACGATGCCGGCGGTCTGACCGAACGCGACTTTCGGTTGGCCGACGCGGTCGACGCCTTGGCGGGGCCGCCGTAGCCGCGTCAGGCGCGGTCGATCAGGCCGGCGGCCGTCGCCGCGCTCTCGATGCGGCGCAGCAGCCGGTTGTACGACAGGATCAGCGTGGCCAGCGCGACGGCGGCGATGCCGAACAGCAGCGGCGGCAGCACCCTAGCTTGCATTGACGTATGCCCGCTCGTCGACGCCGGTCCCATCCGCGACGGCCATCCGCGTGAGGTGCAGCGCTTGCTTCGCCGTGATCTGCGGAGGGCTGTCCATCAGCGGGTTGCGCGGGCGCATCCAATTGCGCAGCGCCGCCTTCACGCCGCTGACCGCCATCCGCGCGTGGCTGGCCGGCGAGACCTTCGCCATCTCCTTGAACAGGTAACTGTCGAAGGTCAGCTCTTGAACGTCGCGGGTCTCGCACATGTCGACGAAAAACTCGCGGTTCTTGTTCCCGCGGTACGAGTAGCGCTCCAGCACTTCGAGGAAGTCGAACATCGCGCCGTAGCGCTTTTGCCAGCTCTTCTCGTAATGCTGCAATGCGAATTTGGGGTCGCTGAAGTAGGAGTGGATCGTCTGCGCGGCTAGCCGTCCCGCGGCCATCGCGAAATAGATGCCCTCGCCCGAGGTGTGCGCGACCATCCCGCCCGCATCGCCCACCAGCAGCGTCCGGCCGTACACGAGCTTCTTGTAACGCTGCATCGGCAGCGGATGGCCTTCGAGCAGGATGCGCTTGGCGCCGCGCAGCTTATCGCCCGCGCGCCGCTTGACGCCCTCGAGAAACGCGTATGAGCGGTTCGCATGTTCGGGGCGGCAACCGGTGCCGACCGCCACGTGGTCGCTCTTGGGGAAGATCCAGCCGTAGAAATCGGGCGACACGTCGTCGCCGAGATAGAGTTCGGCCCGGCTCTCGTAATACGCCATCGCGTCGGCCGGTAACAGCAGGCGCTCCTGAATGGCCGAGGCGTGCTTGACCGCGGGCCGTCCGCAGGATTTGGCAACGGCCGACCCGGCGCCGTCGGCACCGATCAGCGCGTCGGCCACCAGCGTCTCTTCGCGTCCGTCCTTATAGCGAATTCTCGCGCGGACTTTGCCGTGCTCGTCCTCTTCGTGCGAGAGAAAGGTCGCCTCGCGCAGCTCGGCGCCGCCTTGTTGCGCCTTTTCGCGCATCGTGCGGTCGAGGATCTCGCGGGTCACCATGATGATGTAGTCGTCTTCGCGCGCGATCGTGCCGCGCACGTCCATCTCGACCCGGCTGCCGCTCGGGCCGATCACGACGGCCCGGCGCGTCTTGCGTTCGATGATGCGGCTCGGGACGCCGAACTCGCTCATCACGCGGGGCGGGATCGCGCCGCCGCACGGTTTCTTGCGCTTGAGGTCGCGTTCGAGCAGGATCACGTTCGCGCCGATCGCGGCGAGGTCTCCGGCGGCTACGCTACCGCCCACGTTGGCACCGACGACGATCACATCCATGGTTTTCAGAAACCTCCCGAACGAACCGCGAGCGCGGAAACCAGCATGCTCCACACGAACGGCGGAATGGCGCTCACGCAATACCAGGGTGCAAGTCCTTTGGGGTCGGACGCGAGCCGGCGCTGCATCGGCAGCTGAATCACGAAGAGCACGAACATCACGCCCGCGGCCAGCCACATGCGGTGCGCGAGAACGTAGCCGATCGCGGCGGCTTGAAAGACGTCGATGAAGGCGAAGGCGGCGCGCAGCGCGCCGTCGAGGCCTAGCATCACCGGCAACGAGCGCAGTCCCAGGCGCTTGTCGCCTTCGTAGCTCTTGAAATCGTTGAGCGTCATCAGCCCGTGCGAGCCGAGCGAATAGAGCGTGGCCAGCACGAGCGTGCCCTGCGTGACGTGCCCGAAGCTGGCGGCGCCCGCGACCCACGCGAAACCCTCGTAACTGAACGCGCAGGCGGCATTGGCGAACCAGCCGTTACGCGCTTTGAGGCGCAGCGGCGGCGCGCTGTAGGCCAGCGCCAGTGCGACGCCGCCGAGCGCGATGTAGAAGACCATCGTGCCTAGCGCGTAGGCGAGCGCCAGCGCCGCGGCCAGCAGAACCAGCGCGACCGTCAGCACCACGCGAGGGGCGAGCGCGTTGGCGGCGGTCGGGCGCTCGGGCTCGTTGATGCGGTCGACTTCGCGGTCGAACCAGTCGTTGGTGATTTGCGAGAAAGCGCACAGCAGCGGGCCGGCCAGGACCATTCCGAGCAGCACGCGGCCGACCGAAGGCAAGGTCCAGTTCGCGTTGCCCGAGGCGACGCAACCGACGAGCATGGCCCACATCGGCGCGAACCAGGTGCCGGGTTTCGCGAAGGTGCGCAGCGACGCGTTGATGCGGGCCGCTCCCGTCTGGCGGCTCGCGAAGGGCAGCATCATCGCGCCGAAGTGGCCGACCGTCTCGACCGTCGAGCGCGCGGAGTCGCGCAGCACGCCCGGCTGCTTCGTCGCCTCTTTAGCCACCGGCGTGCTCCCGCGCGCGCAGCAGTACGGACTCGTCGATGACGGCGATCTGCCGCTCGCGCGCGTACATCTCGACGTTGGTACGGGCCTTCTTGCGGACGAAGAACGGGACGCGGCCGAGCAGCTTCTCGGCCGCGGGGTCCCAACGCGGCAAGCCGCCGGGAACGGCGGTGCCGCCGGCGGCGACCGGGACGGGCGCGGGTTCGGCGGGTACCTGCCCGGCGAACTCGGGCTCGGGTGCGGCCTCGGCGAACTGGCCTTGTCCGCGCGGCCCGAAGGTTTCGATCAGGTGGTGCTCGAGGCCGAGCACTTGGGTCGCGTTGACGAGGTCGCCGATGTGGTTGGCGCCGTCGTAACCGACGAACGGTGCGTAGCCGAGCGGGAAGTTCAGGATGTGCGCGGGCGGCGAGACGACCGCGCACGGAACGCCCACCGCGCTCGCCGAGTGTCGCTCCATCTGCGAACCGAACATGATGTCGGGCCGCGTCCGATCGATTTCGCGAGCTACTACGTGGTAGTCATCAGAAATCAAGACGTTCGGCGTGATGTCCGCCACGCGCTCGCGCAGCCAATCCGCCCACTCCAACACGTAGGTTCCGACGAACTCCACCTGCATGTCGAGTTCTTCGTGCAATACCCGCGCGATGCCCGCGGCGGTCGTCGGCGTCCCGAACACCGCGACGCGCTTGGACGAGAGCGCGTGTGCGTCGACCGTGCGCGCGTACCAGAGCAATTGCGACTCGCGCGCGGCGGCGGCGATGCGGCCGGCGGGTATCTCGCAGTAGCCGCACAGCTCGCGCAGAAAGCTCGTGGTCCCGGCCTCGCCGTAGGGCAGCCGTTCGACGTACGGCGTGCCGAAGCGGTCCCGCAAGAACTCGACCGTCGGCTTGGCCAACTCGTGCGCCAGCGGCACGTTGACCCAGGCGCGGCCGATCGTCCGCAAGTCTTCCGGCGCCGAACCCAGCGGCACGACGGCGTTGATTCCGATCCCGACCGCGGCCAGCGTCCGGCGCAGCGACTCGACGTTCGAGCGGTCGTGAAAACCGAGCAGCGACGGGCCGATGATGTTGACCGTCGGCCGTTCCGAGCGGCCGGCGTCCTCCGCGAAGCGTGCGACCAGCTCGCGCGTCGTGAGCGCGAAGGCGGAGACCTCCGTGTCTCTGACCGGGTGCGCGGAGGCCATGAAGATCTCGGCCTTCACGTCGCCCGGCGCCATCATCGAGACCTCGCCGTCGAGCGGCTCCTGCAAGACGGCCGCCGTCGCGCTGCGGGTGATGACGATCAACTCCGGCGAGAGGCGCCGGTCGACTTCGCGCAGGACGGCCGGAATGTCGGCGGCCGCGCCCGCCAGCGTCGCCTCCGACATCGCGCACACCGAAAGCGGCGGCATCACGCCCAGCCGCTCGAACATCGCCAGCATGATCGTGCCGTAACCGTCGCCCTTGGGCGCCCGCAGCACGCAGTGGACCCGCGAGAACGAGGCCGCGGCTTTCGCGACGCCCAGATGCGCGGGCGTCTGATAGCTCCAGATCGCGAGCTTCACGCGCGCGCCCCGGCGGCCAGGCGGAAGAACCCGAGGTCGATCGGTACGCCGGGCGTCCCGTCGCGCGCGCGCCGCGCCGCCAGCGCCTCGTGGCGGCGCAGCGCCGCCGCGAACATGCCGAAGAGCGACGACGCCCCGCTGAAACCGTGGATGGGCTGGAATGTCAGCTCGGTCGACCATTTGACCGCGAAGCCCATGCCCTCGAGCGGGTTGGCGACGTTGAGGTTGGCGACGACGAGGTCGGGACGATTCGCCGTCAGCCGCGCAAAGAGCTCGAAGCGGTCCGGCCGTTCCATCACCTCGACGCCCTCCAGCGTCGCAAGTTCCGCCGCATGGAACTTCTTGTAGACGTTCGGCGTACCGATCAGCGAGATCGCCGCGCCGGCGGCGCGGAGCGTCCGCGCCAGCGGTAACTCGACCATCGCGTCGGAGGAGAAGGCGATCGTCTTTCCGCGCAAGGGCTCCGTTTGCGCCGCCAGCGCCGCCCACGTCTCGCGCTCGCGCTCCGCGTACGAAACCCGCTTTCCGAACGCGGCCGCCAAGGTCTCGTAGAACGCCCGGGCGCCGTCGGGTCCGTACGGAAAGATCGTCTTGTGCAGCTCGCAGCCGCGCTCGCGCTTCGCGTACGCGACCGCGTTGTAGAGATACGGATGGACCGGCGCGAGCACGGTGTTGGGCCCGATCGGCGGCAGGTCGAGCGCGCTCTCGGCGGGCAGGAAGCGCGGAACCGGCAGGCCCATCGCCGCGCACTCGAGGCGGATCTCCGCTTCCTCGAGCGCCGAAAGGCAGCCGAGGATCACGAGGTTCTTCGCGTCGGTCTCCGGCGCGCGCGCGATCATCGCCTGCAGCACGTGGTCTTCGCCTTGGGTATACGACGCGTCGAAGCCGTCCAGCCGGCACGGGTACACGCGTACCCCGAATTCCGCTTCCAGCGGCACCGCGCAGCCGCCGACGTTCATCTTGAGAATCTCCGGGGTGCACGTCGAGGCGAGGAAGATCGCGCGCGGACCGTGCTCCGCGACGACCGCGGACATCAGCGGCCGCAGGCCCGTCAGCGGGTCGGCACCTCCGAGGTCGTCCTCATCGAGGACGGCGGTCGCAAAGCGCGGCTTCGCGAAGATCATCACGCCGAGCGCCGTCTGCAGGAAGCCCTGGCACGAGCCCGTTCCGACGACCAGAAAGAAGCTGTCTTGCATCTTGTGGTGCAGCCAGCCGATCGGCGCGAGGGAACAAAAATCGTCCCGCTCGATGACCTCGGCATGCGAATCGAACACTGCGTCTCCCCGGCGTCGCCTTGCACCATAATGGGCCGAGGGGTGCCGGCAGTCCCGTGATGACGGTCACCGTCACGGCCGACGTTAGTCGGAGCGGTTCCGGCGACGGGCGGTTCGGTCCGGACGGCCGCCAAGATAGCGGCCGACGACGACGGCAGTGCCGTACCCCGGCTCGCTGTGCAGCGCGAAGATGTCCGAACAGCGCCGCATGATCGGCAAACCGCGCCCGCGCTCCGCGTGCACGTCCGGCAACTCGGGCTCGACGACGAGCGTGGCCGGTAGTCCGACGCCGCAGTCTTGGACCGTCGCGACGATCCGGGCGTTGTTGACGCGCACTTCCACCAGGATCGGCCATTCGGCAAGCGCATGCTCGATCGCATTGGCGACGGCTTCGCCCAATGCCGTCAGGAAATAGGCCAGGTCGTCTTCGCCGACGCCGTTGGCGCGGGCAAAGCCCGTGACGCGTTCGCGCACGATCCTCGAAAGGTGCGGCTGCGGTGCGACTCGGAAGTCGAGCACCGCATCGGTGTTGGGCATCTCGTCGTCATCCTGAATTCCGGCGCCGGGTCGTCCAAACGGAAGGTACCCGTCTGAGTCATCGGCTGGCCCGCGCCAAAACATTGGTGGTCTACGTGCTCGTGTGCGCCGACGGCTCGCTCTACGCGGGGTCGACCGGCGATCTGGCGGGTCGCCTGGCAACCCATCTCGCGGGAAAGGGCTCGCGTTACGTCCGCTCCCGGCTGCCCGTGCGGTTGCGCGCGTTCTGGCGGGTTCCGGACCGCTCGGCGGCGCTCCGCGACGAGCTGCGCTTCAAGCGGCTCTCGCGCGAAGCGAAGTTGGCGGCGCTCGCCTCGGGACAGGTGTTCGGACGAAAACTGCGCAACGCCCCGGACGTCGGCGAGCCGCCCCGGGAGGCGGCTGCCGGCAAGCCGACGATCGGAGAAACCATGGCGACCAATACCCCGCCCACCGGAGCCGAGCTCGATACGCTGGCGGCCGAGGCCGAGACCGCGCGCGCCCGGATCCACACCAAGAAGGGCGACATCGTGTTCACCTTCTATCCGCGCGAAGCGCGGCAGCACAGCGCCGCCTTCATCAAGCTGGCGCGCGCGGGCTTTTACGACGGTCTGAAGTTCCACCGCGTCGAGCCCGGCTTCGTCATCCAGGGTGGCTGCCCGCAGGGTACCGGCACGGGGGGGCCGGGCTACAATCTGGACGCCGAGTTCAGCAACCTGCATCACGCCAAGGGGACCGTCGCGATGGCGCGCGCCACGAGCCCCAATTCCGCGGGTTCTCAGTTCTACATCTGCCTCGGCGATGCCGGGTTTCTCGACAAACAGTACACGGTGTTCGGTCAGACGGTCGAAGGGCAGGACGTGGTCGATAAGATTCGGGTCGGGGACGTGATGGAGAGCGTGACCATCGAGAGCGCGCCGGCGGGTTAGCTCAGGGCGCCGTAGATCGCTTTCGAGATGCGGCGGATCGCGATGTTGCCGAGCGAGAAGTCGCTGAGATCCTTCGTCAGCACCGCGATCACGTACGGCGTATCGCCGTAGGGATCGACGATGCCGACGTCGTTGCGGACGCCGTCGATCTCACCGGTCTTGTTGGCGAGCGGCGTTCCTTTGGGCAAGCCGCGCGCGATCTTGTCGCGGTCTTCCTGCTGCAAGAGGATGTCGATCATGTGCCGGCACGAGGCCGGCGACGCGACCGTGTAAACGCCTTCGTGCGCGCCGCGTTCGATCTGATGGAGCAGCATGCCCATGTCGTGCGCGGTCGTCAGATTCTCGCTGTGGTGCGCGATCGCGTTGGCATCCATGAAGTGGCGGTGCAGCTGGGTCTTGGTCAAACCCGCGCGGCGGATCGTCGCCGCGATCGCGTCCATCCCCAGGAGATCGATCAAAACGTTGGAGGCGGTGTTGTCGCTCTGCTCGATCATCGCGCGCGCCAGCGTCCCGACCGAGATCTCGTCGCCGGGGTTGTAGCCGTCGAGTACTTCGGAACCGGCGACGAAGTCGGAGCGCTTGAGCCGGATGCGGCGATCGAAGACGCCGGCGTCCTTCTCCGAATAGTCCATTAACGAGACGAGGATGACGACTTTGATGACCGAGGCCGACGGAAAGCGCTCGTCGGCGTTTAGCGCGATCGGCTCGCCGGGGCCCATCTTTCGAGCCCAGACGCCGACGACGCCCGACGAGTCCGCAGCCGCGCGTTCCAACTCCGACTCGAGGTCGGCCGCCGTCGCGATGCGAGGTAGCCACAGTGCCGCTGCGGTTCCGATGACGAACGCTGTGCGATTCACCGACGAGGAGATACGAACGAGGAGTCCCGGAATCCTCGCGCGCAAGCGCGACGGTATGAGATGGTTCCTGGTCGCGGCGTTCGCCGCGATGTCGGTCCTCTGCGTGGGGCGAGGCCTTTCCGCGGCGCAGGCGGCCGCGACGCCGTCCTTGCACGGCACGACGTTCGTCGTCGATCCGGGCCACGGGACGCGTTTTCCCGACGGCAGTTCGCTCAACGTCGGCGCCGTCGGTCCCGACGGCGTCGAGGAACAGACCGTCGTGCTGGCGGTTGCGGAAGACCTCGCCGCCCTCTTGCGGTCGGGCGGCGCGACCGTCGTGCTGACGCGCTCGTACGCGGCGCCGTACCGCACCGGAACCGATAAGAGCGTCGACAACCGCGCGCGCGCGGCGCTCGCGAACCGGCTGGGCGCGACCGCGTTCGTCGCGCTGCACGCCGATTCGTCGGTCGATCCCTCCGCGCATGGAACCAGCGTCTTCTGGTTGCGGCCGAATTCGGTTGCGCTGGCGAACGCGGTCCGGGCGCGGCTCGCGCCGCTCCGACTCGGAGAGTCGGAGTTCCGCGTGCGCGACTTGGCGGTCACGAACGAAGCGCGCGTACCCGCGGTACTGGTCGAGCTCGGGTTCGTGTCCAACCCTCGCGAGGAGCGGCTGCTGGCGGCGCCCGCGTTCCAAAAGCGCGAGGCCGCCGCCCTGTACGCCGCGCTGGGCGACGCGTTCGGGCGATGACGCGCAAGCCGCTCGTGCCCGCCGACCTGTTCCGGCTCGCGCTGCCGAGCGATCCGCGCGTCGCGCCCGACGGCCGGGTCTTCTACGTGTTGACGACGCTGGACGAAGCGAAGGATGAAGCCTGCACGTCGATCTGGAGCGTGCGGCCGGGAGGCGTTCCGGCACGCTTCACGGCGGGCACGCGCGACCGGATGCCGCGCGTCTCACCCGACGGGGCACAACTCGCGTTCGTGGGCGACCGCGGCGACGGGAAGCGAATCTACACGGTGCCGCTGGACGGCGGCGAAGCCCGTGCGCTGACCGGCGCCTACGACGCGCTCGCGGCGCTCGCGTGGGCGCCGGATTCGGCATCGCTCGCGTTCGTGGCGACGGCGCCGCTCGACGCCGCGACCGCGAGGGTCGCGCTCGACCGGCGTTCGGGCGCGCGCCACATCCGCGCGCTGCCCTTCAAGAGCGACGACGAGGGCCTGCTGGACGGCCGCCGCAAGCACCTGTACGTCGCGGCTCGCGCCGGCGGCGAACCGCGCCGGATCACCTGCGGAGACTTCGACGTCCAGGCGCCGTCGTGGTCGCCCGACGGCGCCCGGCTCGCGTTCGCGGCCCAGATCGGCCTCCCGGAAACGGCGTTTGCGAGCGATATCCACCTCGTCCGGGCGGCGGACGGCGCGCTGACGAAGCTCACGCGCTCGCGCGGGCCCGCCGCAATGCCCGTCTTCTCGCACGACGGCAGCGACGTCGCGTACGTCGGGCACGAGCACGGAGAAGACGTGGGCGGCCGCTTCAATCCGGAGTTGCTGGTCGTCGCGGCCGGCGGCGGCGAGCCGCGCTCGCTCAGCGCGGCCTGCGACCGCCCCGTCGTCGACTACATCGGCAGCGACTTGCGCGGAATCGGAGGGCAGCAGGCACCGTACTGGTCGCCGGACGATCGGGAGCTCTACGCGTCGCTTGGAAACGAAGGGACCTGCGCGATCGCGGGCTTCGCGCGCGACGGTTCGGGGCACCGCATCGTCGCGGGCGGCGAGCGCGACATCGCGGCGTTCAGCGCGAGCGCCGGCACGTTCGCGTTCGTGTTCTCGACGCCGCTCGCTCCCGCGGAACTCGCGGTCGCCGACGCGGCGGGCGCGGAGCGCGTGCTGACCGACTGCAACCCGTGGCTGGCGGAGCGCACGATCCGCGCGCCGCGCCGCGTGCGGCCTCTTGCCGGCGACGGTCAGCCGCTCGACCTCTGGCTGCTCGACCCCGACCAGCCGGATAACGCGCCGTACGTATTGCAGGTTCACGGCGGCCCGCACACGGCCTACGGCTTCGCCTTCACGTTCGAATTTCAAATAATCGCGGCTCACGGCATCGGGGTGGCGTTCGGAAACCCGCGCGGCAGCCAGACGTACGGCCACGCGTACTCCGACGCGACGACGGGAAACTGGGGCGGCCTCGACGCAGCGGACGTGCTCTCGCTGCTGGACGGGGCGCTCGCCAACGCCCGCATCGACCCCGCGCGCGTCGGCCTCGCGGGCGGTTCGTACGGCGGTTTCATGACCACGTGGCTGCTCGGTCACAGCAAGCGCTTCGCGACCGGCATCTCGATGCGGGCCGTCAACGACTTCGTCAGCGAGGTCGGCACGGCGGACCTCGGCTGGTTCCTGGAACGTGAAGTCGAAGCGTACTGGGAGTCCGACGGCCGCGCGCTGTTCGAGAAATCGGCGATGCGCACGGCGAGCAACATCGACGTGCCGCTGCTGATCGAGCACTCCGAGCGCGATTATCGCTGTCCGATCGACCAGGGCGAGCAGCTCTTCACGCTGCTGCGGCGCCTGGGGCGCACGCAGACGGAATTCGTGCGCTTCACGGGCGACGGCCACGGCCTCTCGCGCACGGGCAGGCCGCGCAACCGGGTGCTGCGGCTGCGCGCCGTCGTGCAGTGGCTGGTACGCCATTTGCGGCCGGCCGGGATCGAACCCGTCCCGGACGCCGCCGGCGCCCTGTTCGATCCGCTGCCGGGCGAAGCGGCGCTGCCGGATTAGGATTGGGCGCCGCGCGCCGTGTCCCGCTAGCTGCCCGTGCCCTGGTAGTGGTTGATGCCGACGCGCCAGAACGCATAGGAGAGCAGAAACCACACCGCGCCGACGACCGGCGTCAGCAAGCCGATCGCGGGCGAGAGCGAGAGCGCGCCGTCGGTCTTGTGCAGCAGATACGTGGCCGGGAAATAGTTCATGAACGCAAACGGGAACACGAACGAGAGAAACAGGCGGACGGCGCGGGTGTAGATGCTGATCGGATAGCGCGTGAAGTCTTGTTCGAGCGACATCACGACCCAGCGCAGCGTGTCGATGCGAACGATCCAGAACGACGCGGTCGCGATCGAGAGCTGGATGGCGAAATCGATAAGCGCGCCGCCGACCATCACGAGCGGTACGTAGAGGACGAACCCGAGGTCGACGCGGACGCCCGCGAACGCGGTCGCGATACCGAAGAAGACGATCGCGAGGATCAGCTCGTCGGGCCAGATCTGCTGCGGCACCGTCATCGCTTGGAAGAGTGGGTCGAGCGGGCGCACGAGGAAGCGGTCGAAACGGCCCTCGCGGATCATCACCGGCACCTCGCCGACCGTATAGAAGAACGTGTTGTGAAAACCGTGCCCCATCATCCACAGGCCGTACAGGAACGCCATGTCGCGAAAATCCCAGCCGTTCATCGACGGAAACTGGTGCAGCGTCACCCATAGCGCGCCGATCGCCGTCGCGTGATAGACGATCGTGAACCCGAACCACATCAGAAAGTTGGCGCGGTACTCGATCATCGTCAGCAGGTTGATGCGCCAGTACTGCACGTAGGCTCCGCGCATCGCCGCCAGTTCGCTCGACTTCGTGACCTCCACGCCGCTCCGTTTCGCGGGGGCGGCGCAAACGCATCCAGCGAACAGCGGTGCGGTGACCGAAACGCTGGTCGACGTCGCGGCGCCGTACCGTCTGGATCTGACGGTCGCCGTGCTGCGCCGTTTCTCGACGAACCTCGTCGACGTCGCGCACGCCGGCACGTACCGCCGCGCGCTGACCGGTTTCGTGTCGCCGGTCGTCGTCTCGGTCCGGCAGACGGCTGCCGCTCGATTGGCCGTGGCGGTGGACGGCGCCCCCGGCGAAGAACCGCGGGCGCTCGCGCTCGTGCGGAGAATGCTCGGCACCGACCGGCGCACGCCGGTCTTCCAGCGCGGTGCGGCCAAGATTCCGTGGTTGCGCGCGCTGGCGCGGCGCATGCGCGGCGTCAAGCCGCCGCGGTACCCGACGCTTTGGGAAGCGTGCGTCAACGCGATCGTGTTTCAGCAGGTCAGCATCTATGCGGCCGGCGCGATCTTGCGCCGCACGATCGAGGCGCTCGGTTCGCCGATCGAGCGCGACGGGATCCTGCTGCACGCGTTCCCGAGCGCCGCTGCGTTCTTGGCGGCGGACGATGCGGCGCTGCAAGCGGCCGGCTTGAGCGGGGCGAAGATCGCGACCTTGCGCCGCGCCGGCGAAGCGCTCGCGAGCGGCGCGCTCGACGAAGCGATGCTGGAACGGCGGACGACGCCTGAAGCGTTGGAACTCCTGTGCCGGGTCAAGGGCATCGGGCCGTGGACGGCCGCGGTGATCTTGCTGCGGGGTCTGGGGCGCCTGGATCTCTTTCCGCAAAACGATAGCGGCGTGGCGCGCAGCTTGGCCTTGCTCGGCGGCGGCGAAGCCGACGTCGCTCCCGCCTTCGAGCTGCTCGGCAGCGAACGCGGCATGCTCTACTATCACCTCTTGCTGGCGCGCCTGGAAGCCCGAGGAGAAATCGTAACGCCATGAGTCACGCCCAGGCGCTCGCGCGCGCGCTCAACCTCATCGCGAAAGCGCCGCAGTTTTCCTACGTGAAAGCGCGCGCGGCCGCGCGCCAAGACGCGAACGTCGACAAGGCGCGGACCAAAGCGCTCAACGCGGATTTCAACCCGGACGTCGACGGCTGTGAATCGTTCGCCATGCGGGACGGCAGCGTGTGCGAGTGGGTTTCGGCCAAGCACGCGTACGTCGCGCGTGCCGCCCCATAGCTGAGGCTGGATTCAGTCGTCGAGTTCGCGCCGCGCGGCGGCCAGCAATCCGCCGTCGACGACGACGATGCTGCCCGTCGTGTACGCGCCGGCGCGCGAGCTGAGGTAGATTGCGGTGCCGGCGATGTCTTCGGGCGTTCCGGTCCGCGCGAGCGGGATGTGCTTGAGAACCGCCGACTCGAAGCCCTGCGGGATCCACGCGGTCATCTGGGAGGGGAAGAAGCCCGGCGCGATCGCGTTGACGTTGATGTGCCGGGACGCCAGGTGGCGCGCGAGGTGCTTCGTCAGCTGGTGCACGGCGGCTTTGGACGACGAGTACGAGAACGATTCGGTGGGCGAGGCCCCGATGCCGTCGATCGAGCCGATGTTGACGACGCGGGCCGGATCGGCGGCCGAGGCCGCGGCCTCGAGCAGACCCAGCAGCCGCTGCGTCAGGAAGAACAGCGACTTCACGTTGAGATCGAGCACGCGGTCCCAACCCTTCTCGCTGAAGGCGTCGAACGACTCGCCCCAGGTCGCGCCCGCGTTGTTGATCAGCACGTGCAGCTTGGGCTCGCGGGTCTTCAGTTCGGCGGCGACGCGGTCGATCTCGTCCAGCCGCGAGAGGTCCGCGGGCAGCGAGATGCAGTCGCCTTCGCGCGACAGTTCGGCTGCGATCTGGTCGCAAACGGCGGCCTTGCGCGAACTGACGTACACGCGCGCGCCGTTTGCGACGAGCCCGCGCGCGATCATCTCGCCGATTCCGCGGCTGCCGCCCGTCACCAGCGCGACTTTACCTTCGACCGAGAACAGGTCTTCGATCTTCATGACTCATCCTTCAGTGGCGAATTGTCTTGCCGGCGCTAACGCGAACCGGCATCGGCAACGCCTTTGGCGGCCCGGATAGCGCCTCCTCGAACGCGGGCGCGCGTCATTTCCCGTTCGGGCCGGCGGCGCCTAACGTTCGCGCGAAGAACGAGACCGCTAACGCCGCGGTCGCGCGGTGAACGGCCACCCGCGCGGGCCCGGCATCCAAGCAGATCGGCGCGAATTTCGCAGCGCCCGCGGGCGTGCAGTCGGTCAGGAAGGTGTAATGGCCGACGGGCTTCGGCCAGAGCGTGAGCTGGGCGTCGGGAATCGCGAGGGCGACGGGGATCACGTTGTCCGCCACCGGCAAGATCGGGTCCCCGAAACCGGCTACGAGCGCCACCGGAACGTCGATCGTGGCCAGGCTTTCCTCGATCGTGGCCGGGCCGAGGGCGGGCGCGATCGCGAAGACGGCTCTGACCCGCGCGTCGCGGTGCGAGTCCCCGTTGGCGGCGGCGGCCGCGCGGTATTGCGGATCGCTTGCGGCCAGCGCCGTTGCCCGCGCCGTCAGGTTGGGAACCGTCGGGGTCGCTTCGCCGCTGCACACCGGCGTGCTTGGGTTCTGCGCGCAGTAGGGGCCCAGCAAGCGCGCGTCGCCGCGCGCGCCGGCCATGACGAGCACGGTGTAGCCGCCGAGCGAGAAGCCGGCCGCGCCGATGCGGCTGCGATCGATGCGCGGCCCGAACTCCGGCGTGGCGAGCACCCCGTCGATGACGCGCGACAGGTCGTCGGCGCGCATCCACCACAGCGTCGCGCCGGCGACCGTCGGCTCTTCGAGCGCGTTGTTGCCGGGATGGTCGACCGATGCGACGACGTACCCGTGCGCCGCGAGCGACGCGCACAGCCACGAGATGTCCATCGCCGTGCCACCCGTGCCGTGGGAGACGACGACGAACGGCAGGCGCGCGGGCGCGCTCTCGAGCGGTGCGTCGAGCGCGCCTTCGCCTTCGACGAAATACGGTTGACCCGGCGGCCCGACCTCGATCGGGCGCACCGGCGTGCCCGCCGGCGCCGGGTACCAGACCACGACGTTCAGCCGGCCGGAGGCGTTACCGCGCAAGGCGGTGTTGCCCGGAACGCTCAGGTGCGTGAATCCGGCAGGCAGTTCCGCGGCCGCGGTCCGGGCGTTCGGCGCGAGGAGCATGATGGCGAAAGCGAGCAGCGCTTCACTGTATCGGGATGGCAAGGTCGCACTCCAAATCGGCCGGGGAGACGCCGGCCGGATCGCTGATGTAGGTGTTGATGAAGGGCGCGTCGCGCAGCTCGAAGCGGCCCGTCAGCACCCAGGCCGCGACGAGCAGGTCGTACGCGTGCGTGATCCGGTCGTACGGACCGCGGTGCCGGAAGATGGCGAACGTGCCGCCCGGGATGCGGATCGGGTGCAAGCCGTCGCCGCGCGCGCCCGCGACGTCGCCGTTCGAGCCGAGCGTCACGCAGGCTTCGAACCGCAGCGCATCGTGATCGTTGAGGTCGGGAGAACCGTACGACAGCCCCAGAATCGACGCGCCGGGAAGGAAGCCGCGTCGGCGCGCAACGCCGTAAAGCCGGCGCATCACGGGTTCGAGCGCATCGTATGGGCCGACGTAGCGCAGCCCCAGGGCGTCGCGGACGGGGTAGTTCTCGATGCGGGCTTGCGGCATATCGGCGGGCGACGGTACGCTCCCCGGTGGAACCAGCGGCACGTTCCCTCCCGCGGCCCGATACGCGCTCGGCGACATCTCGAACGCACGCGCGAAAGCGCGCCCGAAGGCGCTCGCCGACTCGTATCCGCACCGCAGTGCGATCTCGATGACCGGCCGGTCGCTGTCGCGCAGCTCGCGCGCGGCGCGCTGCATGCGGTGACGCACGACGAAGCCGTTGAGGCTTTCCCCGAACGCGACCCGGAAGACGCGGTGGAAATGGTATGGTGAGAAGCCTGCGGCCGCCGCGATCGTCTCCAGCGTCAGCCGCTCGTCGAGCCGCGCGCGGATATACATCGCCGCGCTCGCCAGCCGGCTTTCGACGCTGGGCCTATCCACGATCAGCATGTTTTGAGGATAGCCGGCCGGTCGCGCGCGCGCTCTGCCGATCTTGCGGTCCTGCGTTCAACGGTCGGCCGAGCCGTTGCCGGCGAGCGGGACGGCGCGCCCGAAGGCACGCAGCAGGTAGCCTCGGTTCTCCAGCGCCGTCGTCGGATCGACGACCGAGATCGACGCGGGCAGGATGCGTAGGAACTCGCCGGCCGGCACGCCGGTGACGCGCTGCGGCGGGAAATCGGCCGCGGCGCGAAACAGCAACTCGGCGTACATCGCGTTGGCCCAGCCGAATTCGGCGCGCGTATAGCGGCGCGGGTCGTTCGGATCGAAGCTCTCGTGGATCAGCGCGCCCTTACCGGCGCTCGCCGAGAGGGCGCGCAACTGGGCGAGCACCTCCTTGCGGTCGGTCGAGGTCAGCGCGCGCGCGATCAGCGCGAGCGGCCAGACATAGCCGCGCGGCGTGTGCGAGCTGCCGATCCCGTCGGCGTACCGGCCGCGGTAGTAGTACCGGTTGCGCGCGGAGAGCGCGCACGCGCGCGTGCGGCGGTAGAGCGGATCGTCGACCGACAGATAGCCGACCAGCGGTGCGCCCAAGAGACTGGGGACGTTCGCGTCGTCGAAGATCGCGTGACGCCCGAGCCCGTCGATCTCGTAGGCGTAGACGTTCCCGCCGCAGCGGAAATCGTAGACCACGCCGTAACGCGCGACCGCCCGGTCGATCCCGGTCGCCATGGCGGAGGCGCGCGCGGCCAAGGCGCGATCGCCGTAGCCTTGGCCGGCCAGGCCGGCGAGATCGCGTAACGCCGTCGCCGCCAGCATTTGTTCGGGCACGTTGTATCCGTAGCGCGTGGGATCGTCGGACGCGCGAAACGCCGACCAGATCATCCCGTTCTCCGGCACGCGGGCCTCGGCGCGCCGCCCCGCGGTGCCGTGGTAGCGCGAGCACCGCGCGTGGCGGCGTTCGCAATCGTAGGTCGAGACGATCAGCCTGAGCGCGCGATGGAAGGACGCGGTGAAGATGCGCCGGTCGCCGGTCGTCCGCTCGTACGTCCAGGCCAGCAACACCGGATAGCCGAGCGAATCGACTTCCCACTTTCGTTCCCAGACGCGGTAGTCGACGCGAAACGCGTTTGCGTACGGGTCGATCGCGACGTTCCGCGCTTCGCGCGCGATGACGGCGCGTATCCAGCTGCGCAGCTGCGGTCGCGAACTCGCGAGCCGCACGTAGGGCAGCGTCTCCGCGGCTGCGTCGCGCAGCCACATCGCGGGGATGTCTCCGGTCTGGACGAACATCGTCCCGTCGGGTTGCAAGAAAAAGTCGGCGGCCAGGACGTGAAAAAGCGCCTCGGGGGCGATCGTGATCGGTACGCCGGACATGCCGCCGGCGCTCAGCGTCACCGTGCGGGCCGGGCACGCCGTGCCCCACGCCAGCGCGGCGGCGATCAGCAGTGCCCGGAAGGGCCGAAGCCAGGGGCTAATCCGGCTGGTCGGTGCGCCCGTAGGCGGCCGCGCGTGCCTGAAACTCCGCCACGTCGTGGCTGAGGATGACGAGGTCGTGTTTGACGCCGTCGCGATCTTTGACGTGATCGCGCAGCAGCGCTTCGGCCCGGTAGCCCATGCTCTCGAACGTTGCGATCGCCGCGCTTTGATCGACCGTCATGTGCGCGACGATCTTCTCGATGCCCAGCGGCACGGCCAGCGCGAACGCTTCCCGTATCAGGTTCCGCCCGAGCCCCTTCTGGCGCGCCTCGACGCTGACCACGACGCGCAGCTCCGCGACGTGCGGCGACCACGAGCGCGGGTCGAAGACGATCGTCGCGCAACCCACGACCGTGTCCCCGCGCACGGCGATCAAGCTGGCCAGCGTGCCGCGTTCGAGCTCTTGCACCCACGCGTCGAGAACTTTGGGATGCGTGATGTCGCGCGGCAAGAAGAGCAGGTCGTGCGCGGGCAGCGCCCGCGCGAACGCCAGCACCGCCGGCCCGTCGGCTGCCGTCATCGTGCGGATCTCGGTGGCCGTTTCGCTGCCGGTCATACGGAGCGCACGCCGAGCCAGGCATCGAGTTTGGGCCACATGCGTTTCTTGGCGTTCGCGCCCGCCGCCAGGCTGATGTGGCCGCCTTTGAGGACGATCTCCTCCTTATCTTTCGAACCGGCGAGTTCGATCAGCGGCTTGGAGGCGAGCCTGGGCACGATATGGTCGTGTTCGGCGACCACGTGCAGCAGCGGGACGGTGATGTCGTGCAGGTCGATGCGGCGGCCGCCGACTTCGAGGGTACCGTGAAACAAGCCGTTCTCCCACATGAGTTTCTTGGTGGTCTGCCGGAAATACTCGCCGGCCAGCGGGAGCGTGTCGGTGCCCCAGCGATCGAACATCCGGTACGATTTCACGTACTCGTCGTTCCACAGATTGTCCACGAGGTTCACGCGAGCGGCCGCCTGGCTCGCCGGCCGCAGCATCTGAAAGCCCTGAAAGAGCATCTCGGCCGGAACGTTTCCCACCGCCTCCACGAGCCGGTCGACGTCGAAATAGCGGCGGTCGGCCCATTTGTAGAACAGCGTCATCTGCGAGAAATCGATCGGCGTCGTAAAGGTCACGAGATTCTTGATCCCGTCGTTGGGATGCGACGCCGCGTAGATCGACGACAGCACTCCGCCCATGCAATACCCGATTACGGTGACTTCGTCTTGTCCCGAACGTTCCTTGACGATCCGGACGCAATCGGGGATGAAGCGCTGCGTGTAGTCCTCGAGCCGGAGCTTCTTCTCGTCGGGCCGCGGCGTGGCCCAGTCGATCATGTACACGTCGTAACCGCTGCGCAGCAAGAACTCGACCAGGCTTTGACCGGGCGCCAGGTCGAGCACGTAGCCCCGGTTGGTGGTCGCCATGACCATCAGGATCGGGACGCGATAGATCTCGTCGGACATCGGATGGTAGTGAAAGAGGTTGAGCGTTCCGTCTTTGTGGACCAGGTCTTTGGGCGTCGGACCCATCACCGGCGCGGGCGACGCGATATATTCGACGCCCTTGACGGCGCGCGCGATCGTACGCTCGACCCCAAGCCGGACGAGCTCCGCGAGCGAATCCGGTTCGTGTGCCGAGCCGGCGCTCACGACGACGGGGCCGGCGGCCGCTTCGTGCGCGGCGGCGACTTTCGCTCGGGCACGGCGACGATTTCGCCGTTCGCCGGGGGCGCGGCTGCGGTTTGCCGCTCGAGGATCATCGCGATGCGGCTGAGCTGAGTCTCGATCGAGCCGAGCTGCTCGCCCAGTGCGAGCAAATCGGCGCGGCTCGGGAGGTTGAGCGTCGCGAGGTACTTCACCATGACGTCCCCGATCGATTGCTGGGTCTTCAGCATCACGTTCATCACCTGGTTCATCGAGCCGCTGAATTCATCGGTCGCCATCGTTTGGTTGGCGAGCGCGTTAACGCTCTTCTCCCACTGCGTGATGACGTCGCGCCATACGGCGAACGGGTCGGCCGGCGGTTTATCGGGCATGGGCGTCGATCGCTCCGAGAATCTGCGGCCACGCTTGGCGCGGCAAACTGTGTCCCATTCCTTCGACGATCTCGAACGTGGCGCCCGGGATCGTCTGCGCGAGATCCTCGCCGACCCCGAAGGGCACGAGCGGATCGAGCGTTCCGTGCACGATGAGGGTCGGCGTCGTCGCGGAGCGCAACCCTTCCTTGCGGTTTCCGGATGCGACGATCGCCAGCATCTGGCGCACGACGCCCGCGGGGTTGACGCCGCGCTCGAAACTGAGCGCGCCCTCCTTGCGAGTGCGTTCCTCGTCGAAGGGGAAATGGTCGCCGGCCAGCAACCGCCACGTTTCGACGTACGCTTCGACGAACGCGTCGCGTTCGGTGGGCCGCGGTTTGATCAGATTCGCCATCGCGCTCGGTGCGGCGGCCGGTGCGTTCGGGTCGCCCGACGGTGCGAAGATCAGCGTCACCGTCCGCAGGCGCTCCGGATGCGCGATCATCAGTTCCTGCGCGATCGCGCCGCCCATCGATGCGCCGACGACGTCGGCACGCCGGATGCCCAGGGCATCGAACAGGCCGAGCGTGTCCTTGGCCATGTCGATCAGCGCGTATCGCGCCGGTAGCGGTTTTCCGCCCGCCAAGCCCATGAAGACCTCGGCCATGGTCGGCGTACGGTCTTCGTCGAACCACGTGGACTTGCCGATATCGCGGTTGTCGAAGCGAACGACCCAACGGCCTTGCGCCGCGAGCTGCGCGCAAAAATCGTCGGGCCAGATCACCATCTGCGCGGCGAGTCCCATGATCAGCACGAGCGGCGGATCGCTCGGCTTACCGAACGTTTCGTAACAGAGCCGGATACCGTTCGCTTCGGCGAAATCGGGTCCGGTGCGCTCGATAGGATTGCTAAGCACGGCAAAACCTCGCGGGCCGGTAGTTCCGGCATTGCTTCACGATGGGACGCGCGGACCCTGGTCCGGTTTACGAGCCCACCGTCGTCAGAAGATAACGGTCGAGTTCCGCGCGCAGCTGGTCGGGCCGGTCGTACATGATGAAATGCATCGACGGCGCGATCGCCTCGACGTCCAGTTGCGCGACGCCCGCGCAGAGCACTTCGTAGGCGTCCGCGGCGGCCGTCGCCGCCGCCTCGTTGTCGGCCGGGACGACGAATTCCACCGGCACCGCGATGCGCCCGAAGCCCGGCCGCAGGTCTGCGAGGAGATACTCGTACGCCGCGCCGGCGTAGGTTCCGCGGTCGCTGCGCAACGCGCGCTGCCAAAGCATCTCGACCGTCTTGGGATCGCTCGCGAGGCTGCCGAAGAGACGCTTGAGGCCGTCTTCGTACGCCGCCTGCGGTTCCGAAACCGTCGTGTCGCGAAAGCTCGCGGCCGAGGCGATGCGGGCGGCCTCTTTTTCGCCCCGGTACGCGGGCGGAAAGACCGGGAGGCCGTCGACCACCACGGCGCCGCCGAGCCGGTCTCCGAGTTCTTCGGCAAGCCGCAGCGCGAGATGTCCGCCCATCCCGTGACCGACGAGGATCGGCTTGCGGAGCTGCTCCTGCGCGATCAGGTCGACGACGCTCTTGTCGAAGGCGTCGAGATACGGCGGCGTTACGGGCGGCTCGCCGTCGAAGCCCGCGAACGTCAGCGAGTAGACGGTGTAGCGCTCCGCAAGTTCCGGCACGAGCGCGTCCCAAACGAACGCGCCCGACAGGAGCCCCGGGATCATGATCAGGGCTTGCGGGCCGCTGCCGGTTTTCGTGACGTACGCCGCATCGACGTGCAGCGTCGACGGGAGCGGCGGCGCGGAGGGCTTCGCGGCCGGCGCGGCCGCCGTCAGCGCGAAGGCCGCGGCCAGCGCCAGCCGTCGCAGACGATGCGGGTGCACGGATATCTACGGCGCGGCGGTTTCGTAACCGGGCGGGGGCACGAAGCCGCCGAACGATTGCTCGAGAAGCTCGGCGAAACGGATCGTGGTCCGGTCCTCCAGGTACGGCCCGATGATCTGGACGCCGATGGGTAGTCCGGAGTCCGAGCGTTCCAGCGGCGCGGTCGTTGCGGGCAGGCCGGCCGCGGTCGCGAGGCTCGCGTAGATGACCTGATCGGAGTAGGGGTACCGAATCCCGTCGATGTCGAGGATCCGCGCGTTGAAATCGTCGTTCTCGTCCTGCGGGAACGCGGGCGTCGGCATCGGCGGGAAGAGCACGACGTCGAACGAGCCGAAAAGATCGTGCCACCGGTACGCCGCGCGCAGCCGGGTCGCGTCGGCTGCGAGCCACGTGCGGTGGCTCGAGGTCGCCGCGCGCAGCGACAGCGCGCCGAGCGTATCGATGCCGGGCGGCAGCGCGGCCGCCGCCGCCTCCATCTCGGCGATCCGCTCGTCGGGCTGGCGGGCGAACATCACCGGCATCAGCAGGGCGACGAACGTGCGCGCCAGTTCCACGAGATCGGGAACCAGCGGGCTCGAAAGCGCGACGTGGGCGCCTGCGTCGCGCAATCGGCCGGCCAGCCGCCCGAGTGCCGCGCGCACGCTGCCGGCTGCGGGCAGCAGCGGATGCGAATCCAGCACGAGCACGCGGTAATCGGCCAGGCGCTCGTGGCGCGGCGGCGGCAACTCCAGGCGAAAGCCGGTGGCCTCGAGGATATCCGGGCCCGCCAGCACCTCGAGCGCGAGCGCGAGATCCGCGGCGCTGCGCGCCAGCGGCCCCACGACCGGCAGATCGGGCGTCCCGCCGAACGTCCCCGGCGGGACGTGGCCGCGGCCCGGGATCACGCCGCGGCTCGATTTATGGCTGTAGACGCCGCAGTAGTGCGCCGGCGAGCGCAGCGAGCCGCCGATGTCGGACCCCATTTCGAGCGCGACGTACCCCGCTGCGAGCGCCACGGCCGATCCGCCCGAGGAGCCGCCCGGCGTGCGCTTGCTGCCCCACGGGTTCTGGGTCGTGCCGTAGATCCGGTTGTACGTCTGCCAGTCGGCGAGCGCGAAGGGCACGTTGGTCTTGCCGAGGACGACGGCACCGGCCGCCTTGAGGCGCGCGACGGTGACCGCGTCGGCGGACGGCCGGAAGCCGGCGCACCACGGCATGCCCCACGTGGTCGGCAGCCCCGCGATGTCGAACGATTCCTTGACGGTGATCGGGAGCCCGAGCAAGGGCCCCCGCTCGCCGCGGCCCAGGGCCGCATCGGCCTCGTCCGCCGCCAGCCGGGCGCGCTGGAAATCGCGCACGACGACCGCGTTGAGCTTTGCGTCGAGCGCTTCGATGCGCGCGATCGCGCGCTCGGTCAATTCGCGGGAGGAGACGCGCCGGGAGGCGAGGTCCTCCACGAGTTCGCGGGCCGTTCGATAGTCGGACGAGGGAGCGACGTTCATGCCGCGCGATTCGCCGCCGGCCGGCGGGCCGCTTCTAGGGTGACCCGCCGTAAATGGCATGACATTTGTTGATTTTGCGGATGATTGTCCGAGCCGATTTCGTCCAGCTAAACGGTGCCGCCCTCTTGTTGTGGTCGTTGACGTACGCCGTGATGGCGCGCTTCAAGGCGGCGACGCTACCGAAGGTGCCACGTCGAATACGACGACTCGTACTCGTAATTTCGGCAACTCGTAATTTCGGCGAAAGGAAAAGGAAAGGCTAGCTCGCTCGTAACATGTATCGCCGCACCCTGGAACGTTGTGTCCAAATAGGTCCCGCTGGTTTTCGGTGCAAGAAGATCCGGCTGCAACCCCGCATGGTTACGTGACACAAGGGGATTTTGCCACATACCGACAAGGCAGTCTTGCGACCGCTTGTCTTACTATACGCTCAAGAGCCGCCAACAATAGGGAGTTTACCGTTACTCGCTAATGGCTGTTTCTATGTATACGTCAAACTTTCAAAACGAGAACATTTTCGACGTAACGGCATACGGCGCGGTCGGAAATGATACGCACGACGATACTACTGGTATTCAATCTGCTTTTACCGCTGCCGCGAAGTGCGGAGGCCCGGCCTTAGTGTTCTTTCCACCCGGTCGAACCGACGGCTCCATCGGTGGAATTGGTAAGTACGTCGTCAGTTTTCCGAGTGGCAGCTTGAACTTTGACGGCAGGGGTAGGTGCTGGTGCATCTCGGTCGATGCATCACTTCCGATAACGATATGTGGCGAGAATTCCACGATCCGCATGGCAGACGACACCTTTGACATAGACAAGGACACGACTGCCTTGTTCGGGATCTTGCCGTTGACCACCGATGCCTCAACGCTTCTCGTTGAGGATCTGATCATCGACGGTGCTGGAGATAACCAGCGTTGGGAGATGCTCACCGAACACAGCATATGGACCGCATTCGCTGCTGTAGGCGGTGAAGACGGTGAAATCGACCCCTACGCAATCATTCCAGACATTCGAGTGATCTTCCGCAATTGCCGCTTTCAGAACTGGACAATGGTCTCTTCTGGGACTGTGCATATTAGAGGCATAACCGTAAGCACGTTCGGTTTCGCCAAGACGTGGATGGTCGATTGCGATGTGGTAAACTGTGATTACGGCTTTTGGCATACGGTTCCATCGGAGTGCATTACGCAATCGTTTCCGCAGGCTTTCGTGCAGAACGTTGATTTCCAGGATTGTTACCAGGCCGGCGTCTACATCGAGACAGCATCAAACGCTGTCATTTCCGGTTCCTACTTTCGCCAAGTTAATTCTATTATGAATACTGGCGTGCAGATAAAGTGTGGGCAGGCTTCTGTGGGTGCTAATTCTCAAGCCTCAAGAGGGATAATCGTATCCGACTGCTATTTCTACGAGCTGTCGGGCTACCCTCTGTTTATCCTACCTAGCACAAACCACGATAGTTATGTAACCGACTCCATTTTCCAAGGACTCTCGGCTTACTCTTGCGGAGGTGGATTCGCCCTGAACTATGCCGACGGGACCTGCGTTATCGATGGATTGACCGCGAACCTATGCGCGGGTGGGGGGTCGAAGGTGAAACTAGGGCCACCGCAGGCGTCAATTGAACTGGGCGGCGGGCTACCCACGACCGGATACGTACGCGCGTCGAATGTTCAAGTGTACCAATCACAGACGAACGGGATCTGGGCGGAAGGCAACGTCGATATTGTTGGCGGGGCCGTTAGCGCATCGAGTACGGGGGCCGTCCCGATAGCGGGCTCACCGTCTGGGCGAATATCGGGCGTCTACGGCTTCAATCCGCTTGGCAACTCCGTTGTTTCTCCCCCGTTTCTTTCGGCTAGCGGAGCAAGCTACCGCAATACTACCGGCGTCGACTGTACGGTATTCCTGACGACACTAAGCGATGTGACGATCACAAACGTTCACCTTGGTACGGCAGGGAATTACTTTGTAACGGGCCTGACGATAGGTCCAAACAGCGTACTTCAGGTGCGCGTTAACGCCCGAGAGTATATTTGGGTCTACTGGACCCCCTCAACCTCCGCTCCAACTTGGAAGTGGCTCGGTGATTAGGATGCTCAAGCGACTTCACCTGCAGCCGTGCTCGCATGGAAGGACGTACATCATGGCTAACAAGTTTGCGCTCCTGGCTGGGTTCGTCTCAATCGCTGCTCTGTGCTGTGCATTCAGCCGCGCAGAAGCTTCTCTAACTCCGAATCAAGTTGCAGTTCCGTTTTCGGGGAAGGCGGCGAACGCGCCGAACCGCACGCCCGCGCCAATGGTGAACGTGGTAGGCTTACCAATGGTGTACGTAACAAGCTTAACTGGTATCTACGGCTTCCCCGCTTCGGCGAACGGCGCAACTTCGCCGACGATTCAGATTACCGGTCCTCATACCGGGTTCTACCCTCACTGCGCTGTTGGACTAGCCGTGGACCGAGCGTCCAACCTATATGCAGCGCGAGACTGTAGCGGCGGGAGAGTGCAGGTGTGGGTTCCGGGAATTACGGGTGACGTCGGACCGAATGCAGTCATTAACGGGCCCTACTCGTATGGCCCTGTTGTCAGCATGGCTCTAGATACAGCGAACAACTTGTACACGACGTCGTACAACGTTAACAAGATTATCGTATGGCCTGCTTTTATGGACGGTAATGTGCTGCCGATTCGTGAGATCTCTGGGCCGCTGACGCAATTGCACGATCCCTGGGGCATGGCGTTCGATAAGGCGGGAGACCTGTACGTCGTAAACATTGATGAAATCTTGGAGTTTGCGCCCGGGGCTACTGGGAATGTCGCTCCTATCGCTGTTATCAAAAGCAGTGGTTGGCCGATCGATTCATCGAGCGTTGTCATCGATAAGAAAGGACAAATCATCACGACTTCTGAGGAGGGGTCTAGCATTCTCGTTTTTGCACACGGTGCAAGTGGAACGGTAGCGCCCGTGAACACGATTACGTATGCATACCAACTGGACTGCGTCACCGTCGACAGTTCGCAGAACTTTTGGGTCTTGGGCCTGGGTGTTGCTAACCCTTTGATTTTGGAATTTGCCTCAACGGCCAGGGGAAAATCCTACCCGATCCGCGCTATACGTGCAGCCGTCGCTCCCTTAGGCAATGCTTACAGCGGCTTGGTGGTCACGACTCAAAAGTACCCTAGCAGGTAAGGCGCGCGGCAACTAGTGTAGTCCGTCATAAATGACGTGACATTTTTCGTGTCGTGCGGTAAACTTAGGCATGCCACTTCCTCCGGCTGCGCCATTGCACATGCGCCCTTCGGTTCGTCGTGAATTGGAGGCGCTTCTCACAAAGCCGACCGCGCCGCAGCGCGCCGTTCGTCGTGCATCTGTTTTGCTGGATGCGGCGGCCGGCGTTTCGAACGCCGAGATATCTCGTCGACGCAAGATTGCGCGAGAACATGTCATAGCAATCCGGCGGCGTTTCGAGGAACGGGGACTGGAGAGCGTCTATCAAGATGCGGCTGGCCGCGGTCGGCCCAAGGAAATGAGCGACGCCACGGCGGCGAAGATCGTTGAGACGACTATGCAGATTACGCCGAAAAATGCTACGCACTGGACTGCTGATGAGATGGCACGTCGCTTTGGCGTGAGCAGTAGCACAATTTATCGGCTTTGGCGGGCACATAATTTGCAGCCGCATCGAGTCGAACACTTCAAGTTCAGCACTGATCCAGACTTCGTTACTAAGCTTCGGGATGTGGTCGGGCTGTACATGGATCCGCCGACCAATGCGATCGTCTTGAGTGTTGACGAAAAGAGCAGCGTCCAGGCTCTTGAGAGAACCGCGCCGATCTTGCCGTTGCGGCAAGGCATTCCCGCGCGCCAGTCTCACGACTACCAACGAAACGGAACAACGACGTTGTTCGCCGCCCTCGACACCCTCACGGGGAAGGTCATTGAACGTTGCCTGCCCCGGCAACGGCATGAAGAGTTTATCGAATTCTTGGAGCATGTTGATCGGTCCGTTCCGAAAAAGCTCGAAGTCCACTCTGATCGTGGACAACTACGCTACGCACAAGCATGCCGACGTCAAAGAGTGGTTCGCAATCCGTCCGCGCTACCACGTCCATTTTACACCAACAAGTTCGTCTTGGCTCAACGCGGTTGAACGCTTTTTTGCCGAAATTGCGAGTCGTCGTATTCGGCGTGGCACCTTCGGTAGCGTCGCCGCCTTGAAGCGCGCCATCACGGCGTACGTCAACGACCACAACAAGACGGCGGCTCCGTTTATCTGGACGAAATCGGCTCGGACGATCATCCGCAAAATCAACAAATGTCATGCCATTTACGGCGGGTCACACTAGTGTCCTGAGTCACAAGTCCATTGCATGTTTCTCGGCCTAATGATAGCATTAGCTATGCCAGGACGCAAGCTTCGCGAGCTCGTTATTAGCGATAAAGAACGCGTTGAACTCGAGCGATGGGCTCGCCGACCGAACTCGGCGCAGTCGCTAGCGCAACGGGCGAAGATCGTACTTCGCTGCGCAGAAGGTTTCTCAAACAACGAGGTTGCCGATAAGCTCGGCGTCTCGACTTTGACGGTCGGCAAGTGGCGCGAACGCTTCCGACGTGATCGCCTGCAGGGCCTAAGCGATGCCCCGCGATCTGGGCCCCCGCGTAAGATCGGCGACGATCTTGTGGAGGACGTTGTGACGAGAACCCTCACGTCGCGGCCGAAGGGCGCGACGCACTGGAGCACACGCGAAATGGCCGCTGAAACGGGTCTATCGCAGACGGCAATCGTCCGGATTTGGAGAACGTTTGGCCTACAACCGCACCGCGTCGACACCTTTAAGTTGTCGACTGATCCGCTCTTCATCGAGAAGACGCGAGATGTCATCGGGCTATACATGTCGCCGCCGGAAAACGCGATCGTCCTCTGCGTCGATGAGAAATCACAGGTGCAGGCTCTCGATCGCACGCAGCCGATTTTCCCAATGCGACCCGGCATACCGGAAAGGCAGACCCACGACTACCAGCGTCACGGCGTCACATCTCTCTTCGCCGCTCTCAACGTTAAGACGGGAGAAGTGATCGGCGCTTGCCATCGACGGCACCGTCATCAAGAGTTCCTGCGTTTCTTGCGCCGCATCGACGATGAGACCTCCACCGAGTTCGACATCCATCTCGTCATTGACAACTACGGGACGCACAAGGCGCCCGCCGTGAAACGCTGGCTCGCGAGACACCCGCGCTTTATCGTTCACTTCACGCCAACGAGTGCAAGTTGGCTCAATCAGGTCGAGCGCTTCTTCGCCGAGATCACGCGTCGGGTCATCCGGCGAGGAACGTTCACGAGTATCCCAAGTCTTGAACGAGCGATGCGGGAATACATCGACACCCACAATGCGACGGCGGAGCCGTTCATCTGGACCGCGACGGCTGATTCGATCTTCGCCAAACTGCTGAAGAATAATAGAGCGAACTCATGACTCAGGACACTAGGGTGTCTGCGAACCGCGCCGCCATGGACGCTGCGACACCCGAATTGCGCGGGCTATTCCTCGACTTCGACGGCACGGTCGCCGAGACCGAGCGCTACGGTCACCGCGTCGCCTACAACCGCGCCTTCGCCGATCTCGGGCTGGACTGGGAGTGGAACGAAGACCTGTACGGCGAGCTGCTTGCGGTGGCGGGCGGACGCGAGCGGATGCGGTTCTATCTGGAACGTTACCGCCCGGAGCTGCTCGCCTCCGCCGAGGCTTCCGGTCTGTTGGCGGAGGTCCACCGCGTCAAAGCCGAACGCTTCGCCGAGCTCGCGCCGTCGATTCCGTTGCGGCCGGGAGTGCTCGCGCTCGCGCGCCGGGCGCACGCCGCCGGCGTGAAGGTCGCGATCGTGACGACGGCGTCCCAGGCCGGCGTCGACGCGCTGCTGCGCCTTCACCCCGCGCTTGCCGCAGCGGTCGACCTCGTCGTGGCCGGCGACGTGGTGCCGCGCAAGAAGCCGGCGCCGGACGTTTACCTGGCGGCGCTCGGCCGGCTCGGCTTGCGCGCCGCCGATTGCGTGGCGATCGAGGACTCCGCCGTCGGGCTCGCGGCGGCGTTAGCCGCGGGCGTGGCGACGGTCGTCACCGCGAGCGAGTATACGGCGCGCGAAGATTTTTCGGGTGCGGCTGCCGTGCTTTCCGGCCTCGGCGAACGCGGCCGCCCCGCCCGCTCGATCGCGGGACCGGCTCCTCCGGCCGGCGTCGTCGACCTCGCCTACCTGCAAGCGGTGCTACAACGCGAAAATCGCTACGTGCGCCCGCGGCAGCCGTTGCAACCCGGCCCGGGTCATGGGGAGCAGATGAACGCTACAACGGGTGCCTTTACCGTCCAGCGCGCCGCCGAGCGCGCGACCTTCGACCACGGCTGGCTGCACACCAGCCATTCTTTCAGCTTCGCGAGTTATTTCGACCCGCAGAATCTGAACTGGGGAGCGTTGCGCGTCTTCAACGACGACGTGGTCGCGCCGGGCAAGGGGTTCGGTACGCACCCGCACCGCGACATGGAGATCCTCACCTACGTGCTCGAGGGCGAACTCGAGCACAAAGATTCGCTGGGGAACGTGGGCGTCGTCGCCGCCGGGTCGGTGCAGTACGTGAGCGCCGGCACCGGGTTGCAGCATTCGGAATACAACCACTCGGGCGAGCGGCCCGTGCACTTCGTGCAGATGTGGGTGCTGCCGCGCGCGGCGGGCCTGGCCCCGCGCTACGGGCAAACGGATTTCACGGTCGCCGACCGCACCAACCGCTGGCTCGCGATCGCGAGCGGCGAGACCGGGCTCCGGGCGCCGATCGCGATCTGGCAGGACGCGAGCGCCTACGTCGCGCGCCTGGAGGGCGCCGCGCTCGCGAAGTCCATTCCGGCCGGGCGCTTCGCGTTTCTTTTCGTCGCCGCGGGTGAGGTCGCGCTCGGTACCGAGACGCTGCATGCCGGCGATGCCGTACGGATCTCGGGACCTTTCGATATCGACGTCTCCGGTTCGGGCGAACTCGTGCTGTGGGACGTTCCGCCGCTGGGAGCGTGAGCGATGAGCGAGGTTCTCTGTACCCATCTCGACACGATCCGCGACGTGCGGCCGAGTGCGAACGGCTGCGAGGATTGCTTGAAGACCGGCGACACATGGGTGCACTTGCGCATGTGCGAGGCGTGCGGGCACGTCGGCTGCTGCGATTCGTCCAAGAACAAACACGCGACCAAGCACTTTCATGCGACCGGCCATCCGATCGTCGCGTCGCGCGAACCCGGCGAGGACTGGAAGTACTGTTACATCGACCAGGTCGCGTGGAGTTGAAACCGGCGCGGTGAACCCGGAGGCGGCGGCGGAATACGCCGAGCGGCACGCGCTCGAGGCGTTGCTCGTGCAGCGCGACGGCGAGACGATCTTCGAGCGCTACGCGGACGGGTTCGACGCTTCGGTGCCGCACGCGCTGTACAGCGGCACGAAGAGCTTCTGGGGCGTCGCCGCCGTCGCCGCTGAGGAAGAGGGCGTGCTCGCGCTCGACGAACCGGTGGGTGCGACCTTCGAAGCGTGGAGCACGGGTACGCGCGCGCGCGTCACGTTGCGGCAGCTGCTGCAGCTCACGAGCGGGATCGGATTCGGCGGCCTCGGCAATGCGGTTCCGCGCTACGCGAAAGCGCTGGCCGTCGAGCTGAAGGGCGAACCTGGAGCGACGTTCGCCTACGGCGGGATCCCGTTACAGGTGTTCGGCGCGGTGCTGGCGCGCAAGCTCGAGCCGCGCGGGCTGACGCCGCACGCGTACCTGCGCGAACGCATCCTCGAGCCGCTCGGCATGCAGATCGCGAGGTGGCGAACGCTGGCGGACGGCACCCAGCCGCTGCCGACCGGCGCCTTCGCGTCGGCTGCCGAGTGGGCGAAGTTCGGGCGCTTCGCGCTCGCAGAGCGCGCCCGCTTCGCGGCCTGCTTCGAGGGGTCGGCAGCGAATCCGCGCTACGGATTGACGTGGTGGCTCAGCCCGCTAACGGCGTACCCCGATATCGCATACGCGAGCGGCTCCGGCGGTCAAGCGCTGTACCTGATTCCGTCCGAGCGTGCCGTCGTCGTCAAGTTCGGCAAGAGCGCGAGCTACGCGCACGAGCCGTTCCTGCGGCGGCTGCTCGCGCCCGCAACGCCGAAGGAGAACGAGACGGCCGCGCGAGCCGAGCCGTGCGGTAAGGGCCGCGAGCAACGACGCCTCAGCGGAAGCCGCTAAGCAGCCGACGAAACCCGGCCGAATGTGTGATTCGGTGCGGGCTCACGAGCACGGTCTCGATCGCGCCAAGCCGTTCTTCGCGCTATCGAAACGGCGCGCGATCCGCGCGGCCGCCGTCGTCGCGGCGCTGGCGGTTATCGCGGCCTCGGCTGCGCGCGCGGCCGACGGTCCCCTGACGTGGTCGCAGTTACCGGGCGCCGCATCGAGCGTGGCCGTCGCTCCGGACGGGTCGATCTTCGCGCTCTCGACGGCGCCTGCCGGCGTCGAGAAGAACATCCTGCATTACGTCACGGGGCGCTGGATCGCCGTCCCGGGACTTACCGCGGCAAGCATCGCCGTCGGCCCGACCGGGATCCTCTACGCGGCGAAGGTGCCGAACGGCGTGTACGCCTACGAAGGAACGAGCTGGAAATCGCTGGGTGGCGCGGGGCTCGACGCGCTGACGACCGGCGCCGACGGTTCCGTCTACGCACTCGGCGCGCTCGCCGACAAGGGCGGCGACCGCGTCGTTTGGCGGAAGCTCGGCGCCGGCGCGTGGACCCGCCAGGCAACGACGGGCGTGCTGCTGGCCGGATCCTTCGACCCGGCGACGTACGCGCTGAAAGGTGTCGGAATCGTAAGGCCCGGCGGCTACTTCGTTCTCAAATCGAGCGGCGCGATTTCCTACAGTTTGCCGAGCGGCACATCGGTGCGTTTTCCTGGAACGGCGAGCGATATCGTTCCGGTCACCGGCGGCTTCTTCGCTTTGCTCTACCCTGCGGCGGCGTCGGGAGCCGGGCTGATCTCCTTCGACTATGCCACGGCGCGCGCAACCGCCGAACCCGAATCGGGCCGCAGCCTTGCGGCCGGCCACGCTGCAAACGGTCCCTGGTCGCAGCTGTACGTCGTCGCGGCATCGGGCGCGGTATATACCGCAGCGCTGACGTTTTCGGTGACGCCGAAGATCACCGAGTTTCCGCTACCGACGAAGGATGCCTATCCGGGCGGCATCGCAGCCGGCTCGGACGGCGCCCTTTGGTTCACGGAGATCGCCACGGCAACCATCGGACGCATCACGCCGGCCGGAAAAATCGCGGAGTACCGAATTCTCCCGCCCGCAAAGGACTATCCATATACTGCGTGGTTCATCGCGGCGGGCGCCGACGGCGCGTTGTGGTATACGACCGAGTTCGGAGGCCTCGTCGGCCGCATTACGACGGCCGGCGTCGTTACGGAATTCCCCGTCAATAAGAAGAGCAGCGAACCGACGGGCGTCGCCGCCGGGCCGGACGGCGCCATGTGGTTCACGGATCCCTATTTCGAGCCGGCGATCGGCCGGATCGCGAGCGGCGGAACCGTATCCCTGCATTCGCTCTCGCCCAGCACGAGCTGCTGTCAGGTGAGCATCGCCCAGGGTCCGGACGGCGCCATGTGGATCGCATCGGCTAAAGGAAAGATCGGCCGAATCACGACGACATTTCGGTATACCGAATATACGATAATTCCGAAGACGAATCATCCGGTCGATCCCGGCGTTATCGTCGCGGGGCCGGACGGCGCGCTGTGGTTCACCGAAGATAATGGAAATCGCATCGGCCGGATCACGACGGCGGGCAGCATCACCGAGTACGCCGTCCCGACGGCCGATAGCGGACCGAACGCGCTCGCGGCCGGTGCCGACGGTGCGTTGTGGTTCGAAGAAACGAATGCGCGCAAGTTCGGCCGGATCACGACCGCCGGCACGTTCACCGAATACCCGCTTCCGGCCGGCGTCGGCGGCGCGGGCGCCTTCGTCACCGGCCACGATGGTGCCCTCTGGTTCACCGACACCGCCGGCGACGCAATCGGCCGCATGACGCTCTTCTAACGAAGCTGCGTCGAGCGTGATGAAGTTCGTCCTGTTCTACGAGTCGGCCGCCGACGTGCTTTCGAAGGCGATACCGCATCTTCCGAGCCACCGGGAGCTGTGGGCCGAATTCCATCGCCGCGGCACGCTGCTGATGATCGGTCCCTTCGGCAATCCGCAGGATGGCGCCATGGGTGTCTTCACCACCCGCGAAGCCGCCGAGGAGTTCGCGGCGGCCGATCCGTTCGTACTCCACGGAGTCGTCAGCCGTTGGTACGTTCGCGATTGGAACGAGGTTCTCGTCGAGTAGCCGCCGCTACGCTTCGAATAAGCGCGCCAGCGACGGGAGGCCTTCGCCGAACGTCGGGTGGATGCCGACGAAGGCGTCCAGATCGCGCCACGTCGCGCCGAGCTCGAGCGCGAACCCGATCGTGTGGATCAGTTCGCCCGTTTCGTAGCCGACGAAGGTCGCGCCCAGCAGCTTATCGTCGGGACCCGCGACCAGCCGGAAGAAGCCGTTTTCCAGGTTCCATTCCGAGCCGCGCGCGACGTCGCCGAGCGCGAGCGTGCGCGCGCGCGCGTCGATGCCGCGGGCCCGTGCCTGATCGTACGTGAGCCCGGTGCGCGCGAGCTGGGGTTCGGTAAAGGTCGAGTAGGAGAGGACGCGGTCGTCGCGCCGGCGCGGCGCGCCCTCGAAGGTCGAACGCAAGCGGCGGAAGTCTTCCCACGACACGTGCGTGAACGCCGGCTGGCCGGCGACGTCGCCGAGCGCGTACACGCCGGGACACGTCGCCTGCAAGTACTCGTCGACCTTCACGAAGCCGTTCGAGAGGTCGATGCCGGAACGTTCGGCGGCGAGGTCCGGCGTGTTAGGCGTCCGGCCCGCGGCCACCAGCAGGCCCTCGGCTTCCAGCGTCCGTCCGCCGCTGACGGTCACCCGGAAGAGGCCGCCGTCGTACCGCACCGCTTCCGCGCGCGAGTTCAGTTCCAACGTGACGCCGTCGGCGCGCAGGCTCGCCTCCAGAACGTCGGATGCGTCGTACTCCTCGCGGTCCATCACGCGCGGATTGGGGTGCACGATCGTCACGGCGCTGCCCAGGCGCTGCGCGCCTTGACCGAGCTCGAGCCCGACGTACCCGCCGCCGAGCACGATCGTTCGAGCCGGCAGCGTCTCCTGTTCGAACCACGTCAGATTCGTCAGATACGGGGTGCCTGCGAGGCCGGCGACCGGCGGCACCCGCGGGCTGGTTCCGGTGTCGATGACGACCCGCGGCGCGCGCACCTCGCGGCCGCCGCCGGCGACGGTTCGTATACCCGTGAACGAAGCGGTCGCGCGCACGAGGTCGATCTTCGCGCTTTCGACACGCCGCTCGCTGCCGGTGTGCCAGTCGTCGCGCACGCTGCGCACGCGTCGCATCACCGCGCGCTGATCGACCCGCACCTCGGCGTGAATGCCGAGCGGGACGGCCAGACGTGCGCGGCCCGCGTTATGCGCTGCCGCCAGAAACGCTTTCGAGGGCGTGCAGCCGACGTTGATGCAGCTGCCGCCGAGCCGGCCGCGCTCGAAAAGAACGACGTGTTTGCCCGCGCGGGCGTACCAGTCGGCCAGCGGTATGCCGCCCTGGCCGCTGCCGATGACGATGAGATCGACGTCCTCGGGCATGCGTTCTCCCCTCAGCCGCCTTGGACGACGACGCGCCGTTCGGCCGAGCGCCACACGACGGCCGCGATCGCTGCGAAGAGGATGACCCAGGCGGCCTGCGCCGCGATCGCGCCCGCCCACTCTCCCGGCGGCAATTCGCCGATGTAGATGCGCAGCGGGGTCGAATAGATCGCCGCGAAGGGCAGATTCGCGACGATCGTGCCGAGCACGCCGGGAAAGAAGGCGAGCGGTAAGATCTGCCCGCTCAGGAGATCCGACGCCCAGCGGACCATCAGCTGAATCGCGAACGTCTCGAGGGTCCAGAACGCGACCACGTTCATCAAGAAGTTCAAGAAGAAATTCACGAGGTAGCCGAACGCGAACGATATCGCGAAGGCCCCGAGGGCGGCCGCGTTGGGCACGTCGACGTGGACGAGCAGCAACGCCAGCGCCAGCGACGGCACGATCATCAGCGCGTGGAAGACCGTTTGACCGAACCCGTCGCTGAAAAAGTACAGCGGCAGGCTGATCGGTTTCATGAGATCGGTCGCGATCGTGCCCTCGCGGATCTTCTCGCGGATCGCCCGCGTGCCGTCGATCTCCAAGACCAGCGACATCAGCAGCGCCACGGTGGCATAGGTGATCATCGCGTGGAGCGGGATGTCGGGCGGCGCCGCGTTCTGCCGGTAGAGCGCGGTCCACAGCGAACGCAGCAGATACACGCGTAAGATCAGCGAGCCGACGTTGGTGAAGACTTCAACCCGGTACGTCGCCTCGCGCGCGAACGCTTTCTGTGCGAACGCAACGTAGGGTGCGAGCGGTGAGTTCACACGCCGACCGGGTGAGGCAGCGCGACGGCGTCCGGGTCGGTGTAGCCCTCGACGTAGATGCGCCGGATGATCGACTCGAGTTCCGGTTCCTCGATCGAGAGGTCGTTGACGCAGTAGGCTTCGGTCACGTGGCGGATCAGCACGTCGGCGCTGATCGTACGGCGGTCGAAGCGCAGCCGCACGACGTTGCCCGTGCGGGATTCGAGTTCCGCGCCCTCGACGGCGAAGTCCGGATACGGCTCGCATAACTCGACGACCAGCGTCCGGTGCGTGCCGTACTGGCTTTTGATGCGCTCGATTTGCCCGTCGTAGATGATGCGGCCCTTGTCGATCAGGACGATGCGGCGGCAAAGCCGCTCGACGTCGGCGAGGTCGTGAGTCGTCAGAATGAACGTCGTGCCGCGCTCGGCGTTGACCCGAGCCACGAACGTCCGGATCGCTTCCTTCGCGACGACGTCGAGTCCGATCGTCGGCTCGTCGAGATAGACGATGCGCGGATCGTGCAGCATGGCCGCCGCGAAGTCGCCGCGCATGCGCTGCCCGAGCGACAGCTGGCGGACGGGCGTGCTCAGGAAATCGCCCATCTCCAGCAGCTCGGTGAACTCGGCCACGTTCGCTTTGTAGCGCTCGGCCGGAACCGCGTAGATCGCCCGCAGCAGCTCGAACGACTCGATCAACGGCAAATCCCAATAGAGCTGGCTGCGTTGTCCGAACACGACCCCGATATTGCGCGCGTTGCGTTTGCGGTCGGCGGAGGGTACGAGCCCGGCGACCCGGATGTCGCCCGACGTCGGGACGAGGATCCCGGTCAGCATCTTGATCGTCGTGGACTTGCCGGCGCCGTTGGGGCCGATGTAGCCGACCAGTTCTCCCGCTTCGAGCGCCATCGTGACGCCTTCGACGGCGACGCGGTCGACGTACTCGCGGGTGAAGAGCGTCCGCAGCGCGCCGAGCGTGCCCGGCGTCCGCTTGACCGTGCGGAACACCTTGCGCAATTCGCGCGTCTCGATGATGGGCATCGGCCGTGCTTTCGCTCGCGACCGCGCACGCTCCGGCTCGCCTACAGCGAACGCTCGAAGCCACGATGCGTTACCCGCTTGCTCGCTCGAACGCCGGGAGCGCGAGCATCGGGCTTCGGCTCGCGTAGGAGGCCGGTCAGGGCCCGGGTCGCGGCATTTCGACGGCTCGCAGCGTCGAGGTTGCGATCGCGCAGAGCGTTTCCGTTCCGTCCTTTTCGGTCGTCACTTCAACGGTGGCGACGCAAATCGTACCGCCCGAGCGGACGGCCTTGGCGCGCGCGACGATCGACGTCCCGTCGGCGGGACCGAGAAAGTTGATGTGGAGGTCGACGGTGACCGCTATCCGGCCGGGAGGTAACGATGTCGTCGCCGCCGCCCCGGCCGCGTGATCGGCTAGACCCGAAATGACGCCGCCGTGGAAGAACCCGTTGAACTGGAGCAATTCGGGTTTCCGTTCGAGCGAAAGATGAACTTCGCCGGTATCCGCAAAGGCGACCCGCACGCCGGCCGCGCGCGTGAACCCGGTAAGCTCGTTAACCTTCTCGAGCTGCTTCGAGAGCGTCATCCGTTCGTCTCCATCATGTCTTCGCAGGCAAGCCTATAGGACTCCGGCCCGGTGAAACCATGCGTGCGTCGCGCGGGCCCGGGCCGGTCCTCGCCGCAACGTTTTGGCGACGAGTCGCAGGAGAAGGCAGTCGCGTTGCGTAGTGCGGGTGGGCCCGGCAAGCGACGCCGAGCCGCGCTGCAGACCGGCAGGGAGCACGTGCGGCGCTCGCGAGCGCAGGTCGGAGCGGGATGTGGCGGGAGGCCCCTCTTCATTCCTTCGATTTCGAGGCAGCAGCTTAGGAGTTTCTCTTTCTCAGGCTGCGAGCATAACAGAACAAACGTCGATATATGCACCCCACATATAGATAGGAACGGAGATCAAGTATGCCTTCAGCAGTGCTCGAGCACCAAACGATTTTCGATTTTGGCCAGCTCGGCGTCCAGAGTCCGTTCAAGAAGCGGTACGACAACTTCATCGGCGGGAAATTCGTACCGCCGGTCGACGGCGAGTATTTCCTCAACGTCAGCCCGGTCATCGGTCAGCCCTTCACCGAGATCGCGCGCTCGTCGGCCAAGGACGTCGAACTCGCGCTCGACGCGGCTCACGCCGCCCGCGACGCGTGGGGGCGCACGCCGGTCGCGGAGCGGAGCCGCATCCTCAACCTGATCGCCGACCGGATGGAGGCCAACCTCGGCGTCCTGGCGCTGGCGGAGACCCTGGACAACGGCAAGCCGATCCGCGAGACCACCGCGGCCGACCTGCCGCTCGCGATCGACCATTTCCGCTACTTCGCGGGCGCCGTCCGCGCCCAGGAAGGCAGCCTCAGCCAGATCGACGACGACACGGTCGCGTACCACTTCCACGAACCGCTGGGCGTGGTCGGACAGATCATCCCCTGGAACTTCCCGCTGCTGATGGCGACCTGGAAGCTCGCGCCGGCGCTGGCGGCGGGCAACTGCGTCGTGATCAAGCCCGCGGAGCAAACTCCGGCGTCGATCATGGTCTGGATCGAGCTGATTGCCGACCTGCTGCCGCCCGGCGTGCTCAATATCGTGCAAGGCTTCGGCCTCGAAGCGGGCAAGCCGCTGGCGTCGAGCCCGCGCATCGCGAAGATCGCCTTCACCGGCGAGACGACGACCGGCCGGCTCATCATGCAGTACGCGTCGCAGAACCTGATCCCGGTGACGCTCGAGCTGGGCGGCAAATCGCCGAACGTGTTCTTCGCCGACGTCTGCGCCAAGGACGACGACTTCCTGGACAAGGCGCTCGAGGGCTTCACGATGTTCGCCCTCAATCAGGGCGAGGTCTGCACCTGTCCCTCGCGCGCGCTCGTGCAAGAGTCCATCTACGACGAGTTCATCGAGAAGGCGCTCAAGCGCGTCGCCCTGATCAAGCAGGGCAATCCACTCGATCCCGCCACGATGATCGGCGCGCAAGCCTCGAGCGAGCAGCTCGAGAAGATCCTCTCGTACTTCGACATCGGGCGGCAGGAGGGCGCGACCGTCCTGACCGGCGGCGAGCGCAACGTGCTCGACGGCGCCTTCAAGGACGGCTACTACGTCCATCCGACGGTCTTCCGCGGCGAAAACTCGATGCGCATCTTCCAGGAGGAGATCTTCGGCCCCGTCGTGTCGGTGACGACGTTCAAAGACGAAGCCGATGCGCTGCGCATCGCCAACGACACGCTCTACGGCTTGGGTGCGGGCGTGTGGACGCGCGACGGTAACGTCGGCTACCGCATGGTGCGCGGCATCCAGGCGGGTCGCGTCTGGGTGAACTGCTATCACGCCTATCCCGCCCACGCCGCGTTCGGCGGTTACAAGCAGTCGGGGATCGGCCGCGAAACGCACCTCAAGATGCTCGATCATTACCAGCACACCAAGAACGCCCTGGTCAGCTACAGCTCCAAGGCGTTGGGTTTCTTCTAGGGTGACCGAAGCGAATGGGCCGCCGGTCGAGCGCGTCGAGGCGACGCCGGCGGCCCTTGCGCTCATCGAGCGGCTGCGGGCACGCCACGGTCCGCTGATGTTCCATCAGTCGGGCGGTTGCTGCGACGGCAGCAGCCCGATGTGCTTTTCGCTCGGCGAGTTCCTGGTCGGCAGCGGTGACGTGAAGCTCGGCGAGATCGGCGGGGCGCCCTTCTACATGAGCGCTTCGCAATTCAACTACTGGCAGCACACCAAGCTGATCATCGACGTCGTCGAGGGCCGGGGCGGGATGTTCTCGCTCGAGAACGGGCACGGGGTACGTTTTCTGACGCGCTCGCGTGTCTACGCCGAGGACGAACTGGCTCGGCTGACGCCCGTCGAATCGCCGTCGTAACCGTGCTCACGAGGCGGCGTTTACTCGAATTCGGAGCGCTCGCCGCGCTGGCGGCGGCGGGCTCCGTCGTCGCGCCGGTTCGCGCGGCGGAGGGCGCCGGCGCGAAGTCGCGCGCGCTCGATCCCGGCGCGCGCACGATCGTGGCGGCGATCGCGCCCGTCATGCTGGCGGGTGCGCTGCCGGCCGGCGACAAGCTCCAGGCCGCGCTGCGCGACGTCGTGCAGGGCACGGACGCCGCCGTCGCCGCGTTGGCGCCGAGCGTCCAGCACGAGGTCGGTCAGCTGTTCGGCTTGCTCGGGTTTCCCCCCACGCGCTACCTGGTGGCCGGCGTTCGGCAGCCGTGGGACCGCGCCGACGCCGCGGACATCGAACGCTTCTTGCAGACCTGGCGCACCAGCCCGTTCGACAAGTTGCGCAGCGCCTACGACGCCCTGCATCAGCTTATCGGCGCGGCCTGGTATGGGAATCCGGCGTCGTGGTCGCGGGTCGGCTATCCCGGGCCGCCGCGGTTGGGCTAGCGAAGCACGGAGCGCAATGATCCGGGATATCGTAGCCGAGGGAGTTCGCGGCGGTTGGGACGTGCGCGACGGCTCGCTCCTGACGTCGGACGTCGACGTGGATGCCGACGTCGCGATCGTCGGTACGGGCGCAGGGGGCGGGACCGCCGCCGAGATCTTGGCGAGATCCGGCCTGCGCGTGGTGCTCCTTGAGGAAGGCCCGCTGCGGACGTCCTCCGATTTTCGCATGCGCGAAGCGGAGGCGTATCCCGACCTGTATCAAGAAGCCGCCGCCCGCAAGACCGACGACAAAGGGATCAACATCATGCAGGGGCGGTGCGTCGGGGGCACGACGGTCGTGAACTGGACGTCGAGTTTCCGGACGCCCGCATCGACCCTGCAGTACTGGCGCGAGCGGTTCGGGCTGGCGGAGTACACCGAGGGCGAACTCGAGCCGTGGTTTGCGATGATGGAGCGGCGGCTCGGCATCCACACGTGGCTCGTCAAGCCGAACCCGAACAACGAGATACTGGGCGCGGGCGCGCGCGCCCTCGGCATTCCCACCGGCGTCATCCGGCGCAACGTCACCAGTTGCCGCAATCTCGGCTACTGCGGGATGGGCTGCCCAACCAACGCGAAGCAGTCGATGCTCGTGACGACGATCCCGGCAGCGCTGCAACGCGGCGCGCGTCTGTTCACCCGGACGCGCGCCCAGCGGCTGCTCTTCGACGGGACCCGCGTGACCGGGCTCGCCTGCACCACGATGGATTCCAGCGGCGTCTCGCCGGGCGCCCACGCGGTTCGAGTGCGCGCGCGCCATTATATCCTCGCGTCGGGCGCGATCGGCAGCCCGGCCGTGCTGCTGCGCAGCGCGCTTCCCGATCCGAACGGCCGCGCGGGGAAGCGCACGTTTCTCCACCCGTCGGTCGTCTCGGCGGCGGTGATGCGGCAGCCCGTCGAGGGGTTCTCGGGGGCACCGCAGTCGATCTACGCGGATCGCTTTCTCGGCGGGCCGCTGTCCGGCCCGGTCGGCTACAAGCTCGAGGTCGCGCCGCTGCACCCGCTGCTCGTGTCGACGACGCTGACCGCGTTCGGCGCCCAGCAGACGCAGCTGATGGAGCAGCTGCCGAACATCCAGGTGCTGATCGCGCTGTTGCGCGACGGCTTCCACGCCGAGAGCACCGGAGGCACGGTCGAACTCAAGGACGATGGAACGCCGCTGCTCGATTATCCGCTCGTTCCGTATCTCTGGGACGGCGCGCGGCGCGCTTTCCTGACGATGGCGCAGATCCAGTTCGCCGCCGGCGCGAAGAGCGTTCTGCCGCTGCATGAGGATGCGAGCCCGTACGGGGACCTCGCGCACGCGCAGCCGGCGATCGCGCAACTGCGGATGGAGATCCTGCGGACCCGCGTCGTCAGCGCGCACGTGATGGGCGGTTGCGGCATGGGCGCCGATCCGAAGGAGTCCGTGGTCGACGGCAGCGGCCGCCACCATCAGGTGGAGAACCTCTCCGTCTTCGACGGTTCCGTGTTTCCCACGAGCATCGGCGCCAACCCGCAGCTCTCGATCTACGGGATCGTCGCGCGCAACGCGAGCAAACTGGCGCGAGAGCTGACGGGCAGGAGCGCGCCCGCGATCGCGTGAGATCGCGCGTCCCCGCGCGCTACCGTGCTCGCCGGAGATGGGCCGGCCGAGAACCATCGGAGCGGCGACCAAGGATTCTCCCGAGGCCCGATCGCTGGAAATCCACAACACCGCACCGCTTTCGCCTATTCGCATAGCAGCAGGGATTAAGCCAAGCCGGAGCCGAATTTGCCCGCCATCGGGAAATCCCGGCAGACAGACTGCCGATAGGCGCCTGCTCCGAGCGATGCGCAAAATGACGGGTGTCGTCGGCTTTGGGGAGCAGATAACGTGTCGCTGACCGTGAGGCGACGCCGGCCTTTTTTCTCGAAGAGATCGAGCTTTGCGTCGAGATTGGAACCCAGCGGTATCGTGCGCTTCCACATATCCACACTCGAGCTCCTAGAGCATCCCACCCGGCCGCGGCTACGACAAAAGCCCACGTTAGCGTTTCTTTTGCACGGGCGGCACCAGCATCTGCGGCGCAAATCGATTCGATCTCATTCAAACACGAAAGTCAAGAACAAGGAGCCTGCTAGTGTTCTATACCTCCGACTCACTCTTCCCGGAAAACATGCAGCCGCTTATCATTACGGCCGCTCCCTTCGGCCCGGAATGGTTACCGGGAGATTGCGACATTCCGCTTTCGTGGGACGAGCAAGTTCAGCGCGCGGTGGACTGTTACAATGCGGGCGCTACGATGCTTCACGTTCACGTCCGCGATCCGCAGACCGGTCAGGGATCGGCGAACTTCGATCAGTACAACTACTTCATCGGGCGGCTCAAAGAAGCGGTCCCGAAGATGATCCTTCAAGTCGGCGGCTCTATCTCGTTTGCTCCGCACACACCCGAAGCGAAGGCAAAGTGGCTCGATTACGACACGCGCCACATGCTCACCGAGCTCGATCCTAAACCGGAGTTCGTTACCGTAACGACGGGGACGACGCTCTGGGACATCACACAGGCCTTCATACCCGGCGATGCCGACGGAACGCACCTCGACGATCCTAAGGTGGCGGCCGCATGGGGAAACATGGTCGTCGACTCGACGCCCGCGTTCTATGTCGAGCATCTCAAGCGTCTGCGGGCGCACGGCATTCAGCCCTACTTCGTCCCGGGTACCGTACACCAGCTCGAAATCATCGAGCAGCTGATCCGCACGGGCGTGTATATGGGCCCCCTCAATCTCGCGCTCTGCGGTTACGGCGGCGGCACCATGGGTCGCAATCCGTACGACTGGATGGAAATGCTACGGCGCACGCCGCACGGTTCCGTTCCGACGTTCTGGAGCAGCATGCGCGGCAACATCGCGATTCAAACGATGGCCATCATTCTCGGCCAGCACGTACGTGTCGGCAATGAGGACAACATTTGGGACGCGCACCGCAATCGCTGGGACTCCGTCAAACAGGTGGAGTGGGCCGTTAAGACATGCGAGCAATTCGGACGCAAGGTCGCGACGGCGGAGGAGGCGCGTCAAATCAGCAAGGTCGGCGTCTGGTACGACACCGTGGAAGAGACGCTTTTCAAAGCCGGCCTGCCGCCGAACCGTGAGGGCAGACAAGTCGGTTTCCTCACGTACGAAACCGACGGAAAACTGCCCGCAGCGCACGCAGGTCCGACGCCCGTCAGCATCCTCTGACCTGCTTCACAAGCATACACTGGGGCAGCGCGTTTTGATGACGCCGCTGCCCCACCTACCCACCTACGGAGCCGCAGCATGCAGAAGACTCAATCCGGGCCATGGGGGCCGGCGCTTCAAACGCTAGAGCGCTGGGATCCCAAATGGGCCGCAGCCGCCGCAGAAATGACGAACGATCCGTGGAACGGTGCGCTCGATCGCAAGCTCGTCGAACTCATTAGCGTTGCCCTCAACGCCGCCTGCACCAATCTAAATGCCGAAGGTACGCGCCATCATGTCCGCGCCGCCATTGCGGCGGGGGCCACGCGGCCCGAGCTCGTGCAAGTCGTCAAAATGGCGTCCCTTATGGCGATCCATTCGTGCAGTCTGGGCGCCCCGATCTTGCTGGAAGAGGCTCAGGCCGCAGGCTTGTCACCGGCGGCCGTATCCGGCGCGGCCACGCCTGCTTGCGATACGTTGAAGGCGGCCGGTATTTGGAACGACGCCTGGAATCCGTTTCTTGAGGTCGATCCGGTTTGGACGAACGAATTCATGGCGGCCGGGTTGGACGTGTATACGAGTGGCGTCATGTCTCCGAAGGACGTCGAATTGATCAGTATCGCCTTGGACGCATCGTACACCCACATGTATGCGCCGGGTACGCGCCGCCATGTAAGAACGGCACTGAAGCTGGGCGCAAGCGTCGCCGAAATCATGGATGTCCTCAAGCTATGCGTCGCTCAAGGCATTCAGTCGTGCAATATGGCGCTCCCGATTCTCGAAGAAGAACTGGCCGGCACCGGTGACCCTGGATAAGCGGAGTTAGTGGAGTTAGTCCGTCGTGCCCCGCAAGGATCATACTTTACGGATCAGTCGACGTTCCGCCTGACGTTCGCAATCTCGATGATGATGATCGCGCTCGGATAGCACACGCGTGCCGGCCTCGAGGACGACCATTTCGGCCCTGTTAAGGGTCCGCATATGACCACCGTTCAGACGGTCGAGAAGCAGGTCAGCATGGCGGCCGAGATCGACCCCCGAACCGTCAAGCAGATCAGCCGGGCGCTCGCGTTGGGCGCTCCCCGACCCGACCCGAAGGGGGCGACCACCGGCGCCAATCCGCAGCCTTCGCGCTACGCCTGAGCCGCACGCCCCCGTCGCGCTCCGTATCTCGCCGCAGCCGCGGGCGAAAAGTCGGCTCGCGCGGAGTCAAAGTGCCGTCATGGATAAGAGATCGCCCCGACGGGGCAAGGACTCACCGGCCCATCCCAATATGCGTAAGCGGCGCGTTGCCATCGCTTACGCTGCCGTCGCCATCGTGCTGCTCGCCGCCTTTCAGGCGTTTTGGACGCGCGGCACGCAGAACGAGGCGATTCCTTACAGCCAGTTCGAGCGGCTCTTGGCCGACGGACAAGTCGCAGAGGTCTCCGTCGGTCAAGGCAGCATCGAGGGGAGTTTGAAGGCGCCGCTACCGGACGGACGGCGTCACTTCGTCACGACGAGAGTCGATCCTCAGCTCGCGGAGAAATTGGAGAAGCAAGGCGTCGCGTACCGTGGCGAAGCGCCCAACGGGCTCGTCGGGTACGTTCTATCCTGGATCGTGCCGCTGGGCATCTTCTATTTGATATGGGCCTTCGGTATTCGTCGCATGGCCGAACAGCAACAAGAGCGTCTTGGCGGCGCGATGTCGATCGGCAAGTCGCGTGCCAAGATGTTCGTCGAGACGGACACCAAGACCACATTCAAGGACGTTGCCGGGGTTGACGAAGCGAAAGCCGAACTCGAAGAGGTTGTCGCCTTCTTGCGTGACGCGAAGAGCTACGGGCGCCTCGGAGCGCGCGTCCCCAAGGGAGTGCTGCTCGTAGGCCCGCCCGGCACCGGTAAGACGCTCCTCGCAAGAGCCGTCGCCGGCGAAGCGAAGGTTCCATTCTTCTCGATCTCGGGCTCCGAGTTCGTAGAGATGTTCGTCGGCGTCGGAGCGGCGCGCGTGCGCGACTTGTTCGAGCAGGCGCGAAAGGCGGCGCCCTGCATCGTCTACATCGATGAGATGGACGCATTAGGCCGAAGCCGGACACAGGGTTCGTTCGGGGGAGGGTTCGAGGAAAAGGATCAGACGCTGAACCAGCTTTTGACCGAGCTCGACGGCTTCGACTCGAGCGTCGCGGTGATGCTGCTGGCTTCCACGAACCGGCCGGAAGTTCTCGACCCGGCCCTGCTGCGCGCCGGCCGGTTCGATCGCCAGGTCCTCGTCGACCGCCCGGACCGCAAGGGCAGAGTCGAGATTCTCGAAGTGCATGCGGAGAAGATCGTCACCGCGCCGGGGCTCGATTTGAATGCCATTGCCGGTATTACGACGGGCTTCACGGGTGCCGATCTCGCAAATCTCGTCAACGAAGCAGCGCTCTTAGCGACGCGTCGGAAAGCTGAAGCCGTGACGCGCGAGGACTTTACGATGGCGATCGAGCGCATCGTAGCCGGGCTCGAGAAGAAAAGCCGCTTGCTCAACGACGGCGAACGCCGTCGCGTGGCGTACCACGAGATGGGGCACGCGCTGGTCGCCGCGAGCTTGCCGGGCGTCGATCCCGTGGTCAAGGTATCGATCGTTCCGAGGGGCGTCGGCGCGCTTGGGTACACGATCCAAAGCCCGACAGAGGACCGGTTCTTATTGGCCGCCGGCGACCTCGAGGATCGGGTCGCGGTCCTGATGGGCGGCCGTGCATCGGAAATGTTGGTCTATGATGGTGAAGTTTCGACCGGCGCCGCCGACGATCTGCAAAAAGCCACGGAGATCGCGCTCGAGATGGTTACGCGCTACGGCATGAGCGCAGAGCTGGGTCTACGCACCTATGCGCCGGCGCAGCAGAGTTTCTTGGGGCCGCGGCCCGTCGAGCGTAGCGGGGTCGCCGAGGCGACCGCTCGCGAGATCGACGTCGCGGTGCGCGCGATCGTCGATCGCGGGTGCGCTCGGGCGCTACAGATCCTGCGTATGCGCCGGCCGGATCTCGACGAAGGGACGCACTTGCTGCTCGCTATGGAAACACTGACGGCCGAGGAGTTTCCGGCGCTCCGGTCGCGGCTGGAGCCGCTGCCGCTCAGCGCGTGATAGGCTGATGCGCGTACTCGTTACCGGCGCGACCGGATACATCGGCGGTCGCCTCGTCCCGGAGTTGATCGCGGCCGGACACGCTGTCCGATGCCTCGTGCGCGACCCTCGCCGGATCGAGGGCCGCTTCGCCGGCGTCGAGGTCGCACGCGGTGATGTGTTCGACCGGGAGTCTCTCGGGGCGGCGCTGCGCGGCTGCGACGCCGCTTACTATCTCGTGCACTCGATGTCGGATGACCGCCACGATTTCACGTTGCGCGACCGTGAGGCCGCACGGCTGTTCGGCACCGTGGCAGCTGAGTCGGGCGTCGCGCGCATCCTGTACCTCGGCGGCCTCGGCGACGACAGCGGGCATGTGGCGCTCTCGCCGCATCTGCGGAGCCGGCACGAGGTCGGCCGGGAACTGCGCGCCGGCGGCGTACCCGTGACCGAGTTTCGCGCCGCCATCATCGTCGGGTCGGGCAGCATCTCGTTCGAGATGATGCGCTATCTCACCGAGCGGCTGCCGGTGATGATCGCGCCGAAATGGGTTCGCACGCGCTGTCAGCCGATCGCCGTTCGCGACGTGATCGCCTACCTCGTCGCAGCGCTCGCGAACGCGCGAAGCTGCGGCCGGATCGTCGAGATCGGCGGTGCGGACGTCTTGCAGTATCAGGAGCTGATGCTGCGCTACGCTTGGATCCGCGGCCTCTCCCGGCGCATCTTCGTCGTGCCGTTCTTCACTCCGGGCCTGTCCTCGCGCTGGATTCACCTGGTGACGCCGATACCGGCGTCGATAGCGCAACCACTCGTCGAAGGACTGTTCAACGAAGTCGTCATTCGCGATAACGCGGCGCGGGAGCTATTCCCGGACATCGTTCCGATAGGCTACGACGAGGCGGTGCTGCGCGCGCTCGATCGCAACGCTTCGACGGGGCCGGCGACGACGTGGTTCGATGCGTTCGACGTCAAGAAGCTGCCGGGCGAATTCTCAGGCTCGGCGCAGGGGATGCTGATCGACCGCCGCGAGCGAACGACCGCGGCGCCGCCGGGCGATGTGTCTCGAGTCTTCAGCACCCTCGGCGGCGCAAAAGGCTGGCTGTACGCCGACTGGCTGTGGGAACTGCGTGGTGTGCTGGATCGGCTGGTCGGCGGGGTCGGTACGCGTCGCGGGCGCCGCTCGCCGGACACGTTACGCGTCGGCGATGCGGTCGATTTCTGGCGCGTCGAGGCGTATCGGCCGGACCGGCTCTTGCGGCTGCGCGCCGAGATGAAGCTGCCCGGTCGCGCCTGGCTGCAGTTTGAAGCGGTGCCGTGCGAAAACGGCGGTACGCGGTTGCTCCAGATCGCGTTTTTCGAACCGCGCGGCATCGCCGGTCTCCTCTACTGGTACGGCGTCCTGCCGTTCCATGAGTTCGTCTTCGACAATATGGCGACGCGGATCGTCCGCGAAGCCGAAACGATCGCGACCCGGCAGGTACTCGCCGCCGCGCGCTAGCCGTTGACGAGCTCGGTGCTCCGGTCCGTGGTTGCGGTTCCGCCGTGTTGAGCGGCGACGCGGCCGGCCATGGCCATGATCGTCAGCATCGGGTTGACGCCGCTGGCTTGCGGAAACAGCGAAGCGTCGGCGACGAGCAGGTTCTCGAAGCCCCACACCGCACCGGTCGGATCGACCACCGACGTGCGCGGGTCGGCTCCCATCGCCGCGGTTCCCATCTGGTGGGCGGAGAAGAAGATCTGCCGGTTCGGCGCGACGCCGATATCGAGCAGGCGCTCTTGGAACGCGTCGCGGAAGGCGGGCGACCAGCTGGCTCGTTCGATCGTGATCGGCCAGGCGTGCAGCGTGGCGACGCGCGTCGCGCCCGCGGCGAATGCGAGATCGAAGACGCCGGCCAGCCCCGCCAGCATGTTCTCGCCGTCGAACGGGGAGACGCGATAGCGAATCTGCGCTTCGTCGTCGAGATCGATCGACCCGGGGTCGCGGTCGCGAGTCAGCGCCAGCAGCGTGGCGGCGTAGCGGGCGCGGTTCATCAGCTCCGCGTGCGCGGCGCGGTTTTCCCAGGGCACCGCGAGCGCGGCGATCCCGGGATGCGTCGGCGCGACCTCGACCTTGACTCCGTAATTGCCGGAGCGGTAGTTGTACGCGTCGGAATACGCGCTCTGCATCGGCCCGAGCCAGGGGTCGACGGGCTCGGGATAGTGCGCGATGCAGCCCGCCACGGGATGCAGGAAGAGCCGCTTGCCGAGAACGTCGTGGCGGATGCCGCTGCGCGCCAGCAGGCCCGGCGTGCGCAGCGCCCCGGCGCTGACGACGACCGTGTCGGCCACGACCTCGAACGAACGCACGTCACCCGGCCCGACCGTCTGCTCGGCGATCACGCTGCGCGCGCGCGCGCCGCCGATCTCGATGCGCAGCGCCCGCGCGTTCGCGTACAGCGCGCCGCCCGCATGCGCGATTTCGGGGAGGAACGCGCGCGGCGTCGAGCGCTTCTTCCCGTAGGCGCAGCCGTAGCCGCAATAGCCGCAGCCGTCGCCGCAGTCGGCCGGCGCGTTGCGCGGCATCGCGTCGGCATGCACGCCCAGCACCCGGGCGCCTGCGAGGATCTTGCCGTTGTTGGCGTTGTGATGCGCCGCGGGCGACGTACCCAGCACGCGCTCCAGAACGTCGTAGTGCGGCGCCAGTTCCGCCGCCAGACTGCCGATGCCGCTTTCGGATTCCCATTCCGCGGCGACGCGGTCGGCCAGCCGGAACGACGTACACCAGTTGACGGTCGTTCCGCCGCCCACCGTCGCGCCGGCCAGGATCGCGATGCCCAGATCTTCGCTCGCCGTCAAACCGCGGTCCAGGTACAGATCGGCGGTCGTGATCTCGCGCTGGGTGAACGTCCGTGCGTCGCAGGCACCGCCCGCTTCCAGGACCACGACCCGTTTGCCGGAGCGCGCGAAGGCCGCCGCGGCCACGCCCCCGCCGGCTCCGCTGCCGATGACGACGACGTCGGCTGCGACCCGTTCGTCCGCGCTCGCGGTCGCGTACGGAAGGGCGATATCGTCGGCCCCGATATCCCGGCGCGGGCCGGGATATCCGATCCGGGCCCAGGTCGGATTTTCGTCGCCCGGCGCGCTTTCGGCGTAAGCCAGGAAGAGCGTCAGGCGCTTGAGCGTGGCGAACGCGGTACGCAGCTTCGGAACCGGCGAGCTCGCGAACACCTTCAGAATCCCGGTCCGCGAGGCGTCGTTGAGCAGCATCGGCAGCGCCAGCAGGTCGAGCAGCTGGTACGATTCCGCGCGCCGCTTCGGGGTCAGCGAATCCAGCGCCTCGACCGCGAGCCCCGTGACCCGTTCGGCGCGCGCATCGTGCGGCAGGAAGGTCTCCACGACGCGCCCCAGGGTGGCGCGCCGGCGCTCGTCCAAGAGCTTCCCCTAGACGGCCATGGCCGGCGCGGGGATATCCGCGGGCCGGACGTAGTCGGCACCCAGTTGCGCGAACAGCTCGCGCTCGGGGATCGGCGTCGGGATCGTCAGTGGAACGCCCGCGAGCAGCCGCCCCGCGAGGTCCATCCAGGGCGCCCCGAGCGCGCCCGTCACGTCCATCTCGAACACCGTCTGTGCGGTCAACCGCGACTTCCGAACGCCGTCGTGTTCGGGAATGCAGGCCAGGCACACCGTGCCGATGCGGGCCGCGAACGGTCCCACCAGTTCGGCGTTCGAGGCCCGGTTGGCGACGATACCCGCCAGCGTGCCGCCGCCGGTCTTCTGTTTGATCGTGATCGCGGTCGCGATCCGGTTGGCCGCGAAGATCGAGTCGAAGTCGTTGGTGGCTACGATGATCACCTGCTCCGAATGCTGCAAGGGCGCTGAGAACCCTCCGCACACGACGTCGCCGAGCACGTCGAACACCATGATGTCGTAGTCTTTGTACACGCCGAATTTCTCGAGCAGTTTGACCGTCTCGCCGACGACGTAGCCGCCGCAGCCGGCGCCGGCCGGCGGGCCGCCGGCTTCGACGCAATCGACGCCGTACTTGCCTTTGAAGATGATCTCGTCCCGTTCGATCTCTTCGGTCTTGAATTTATAGCTCGAGAGGACTTCGACGACGGTCGGGATCAGCGACCCCGTAAGCGTGAACGTCGAGTCGTGCTTGGGATCGCATCCGACCTGGATCGTCCGGTGGCCCATGCGTCCGAACGCGGCCGAAAGGTTCGACGAGAACGTACTCTTGCCGATTCCGCCCTTGCCGTAGACCGCGATTTTGAGCATGGTGAATTCCCCGCTTTGGCTACCTGCGAACACGGTACGACGGCCGCTGCCGGGCGGCCGTGACTCTGCTCACCACGGGGTTGGCCGGAACCTTCCGGAGAACCCCCGTGGCTCGTGATCGTTACGATTTCGCGCGACTACGGAGCGGCTGGACTGGCCGTCGCCGAGGGGGTCGCGCACGAGCTGGGCTACGAGCTGCTCTTGGACGACCTGCCAAGGACGGTTGCCGCGCGCCTGGGGACGTCGCCGGACGAAGTGGCCGAACGAGCCGCCTCCGAAGCGTCGCTCGCGGAGAGGATCCTCGCGCGCCTGGGCGCCGGGACCGCGGAAGTCATCTCGCTGACCGAGCCGCGCTTGCCGGGTGATTTCGACGAGTCGGTCCGCCGCGAGATCGAGCGCACGATCCGCGAGCGGGCCGCATCCGGCAACGTCGTCATCCTGGGCCGTAACGGCGGCGCGTTGCTGGGGGCCCGGCCTGACCTGGTGCGCGTCTTCCTGACCGGCGACCGCGAATGGCGCCTGGCGCGGATCGTGGAGTCCTTCGGCAACTCGCGCGCCCGGGCGGCCGCGGACCTCGAACGGATCGACGGCGCCCGGCGCAAGATCGCGAAGGAGCGCTACAACGTCGCCTGGGGCGAAGCGCGCTGCTACGACGTGTTGCTGAACGCGTCGCGCTTCGGCGTCGACGGCACGGTCGAACTGGTCGTCGCAGCCGTGCGAGCCGCGGAGCGGAAGCCGACCTGAGCGCGGTCCGGCGGCCGCCTGCGCTCGAACAGCCGGTCCCGCGCCGGCGCTCGAGCGTTTTCGCGCCGTTCCGCTACCGCGACTTCCGGCTGCTGTGGTCGGGCCTGCTCGTCTCGAACCTCGGTACGTGGATGCAGATTACGACCCTCGGGTACGTCGTCGTGCAACTGGCCGGCAGCGCGCGTTTGGCGGCGCTCGACGTCGGCATCCTCGGCGCCTCGTCGGCCGTGCCGGTCCTGCTGCTGTCGCCGTTTGCCGGCGTCGTCGCCGACCGCTTCCCGCGCCGCCGGGTGCTCTTCGTGACCAATTCGATCGAGGTGCTCGCGGCCCTGACGCTCGCGGTGCTGGCGACGACGAAGCACCTCGCGCTCTGGGAGATCTTCTCGATCGCGGGCATTCGCTCGACCGGCCAGTCGTTCGACGCGCCCGCGCGCCAGAGCTGGGTTCCGCTGCTCGTGCCGCGCGAGAATCTGGGCAACGCGATCGGCTTGAATTCCGTGGCGTTCAACGCGCCGAGCGTCGTCGGTCCGCCGGTCGCCGGGTTCCTGATCATTTACGTCGGCATCGCGGCCTCGTTCTACCTCAACGCCGTGCTGACGCTCGCGGTCGTCACCGCGCTCCTGTTCATGAAGTCGCCGCCGCCGAGTTCGACGGTGCGCGAAAGCGTCTTCGCGTCGATCTCTGCAGGCGTGCGGTTTCTCGCGACCCATCCCGTGCTGCGCTCGGTCGTGCTGCTCCTGGTCGCCTCGTGCCTGCTGGTGCGGCCGTACCAGCAACTCCTGCCCGCGTATGCCGCGCACGTCGTGCACGTCGGTGCGCCGGGGCTCGGCATCTTGCTCGCCTCCGTCGGCGTGGGCGCCATCGGCGGTTCCCTGCTCACGGCCGTGATCGGCGCGCGCCGCCGCGGCGCGGTCTGGTTCGGGAGCGCCGTCCTGATGTCGGCCGGTGCGATCGTGCTCGGCAGCGTACACGTCTTCACCGTCGCTGTGCTCGATCTGGCGGTCGTGGGCCTCGCGGTGCTGTCGTTCGCCGGGAGTTCGAACGTGCTGCTGCAAACGCTGTCGCCGGAGGACATGCGCGGGCGTGCGATCTCGGTCTTCTCGATGATCATCCTGGGGCTCGTGCCGGCGGGTTCGCTCTTGCTCGGGACGCTTGCGTCGTTCGTCGGGCTTCCGACCACGTTGATCGCGGGCGGCGTCGCGTTTCTGGCGATCGGGCTGCTGGTCTGGAGCTCGAACGCGGAGCTACGCCGCGTATGAGGCACCGGCTGGCGGCGCTCGACGGTTTGCGGGGCCTCGCGATCGTCCTGGTCGTGTGGTTTCACGTCTGGCAGATCTCGTGGCTGCGCGCCGACCTGCCGTTCGCGCACGGCGCGGTCAACCTCAACTTCATTCCCGAAGGCGGGTTCGTCGGCGTCGACCTGTTCTTTTTCATTAGCGGCTTCTGTCTGTTCTATCCGTACGCGCAGACGCTCTTCGACGGCCGCCCGCTGCAGAGCGTCCGTACCTTTGCGCTGCGGCGCGTGCAGAAGATCGTGCCCTCGTACGTGGTCTGCATGGCGCTGCTGATCGCGCTCGGGATGTCGGGCATCGGCTCGTTCGCGGAAGGCGTCAAGCAAGTCGGGCTGCACGTGCTCTTCATTCACACCTGGTTTCCCGATTCGTACGGTTCGATCGACGGCGTCCTGTGGTCGCTGGCCGTCGAAGTCCAGTTCTACGTGCTCTTTCCGGCGCTGTGCTGGGCTGCGATGCGGTTTCCGCTAGCGACGTTTGCGGCGATGGCGCTGACGGCGAACGCCTATCGCTTCGCCGTACTGCACAAACACGACGTCGGCTTCTGGTTCGATCAGTTGCCGGGCACGCTCGATCTGTTCGCCGCCGGCATGCTGGCGGCGTACCTGTACCGGGCGATCTGCGTTCGCAGGCCGCGCCTCGCCGCACTGCGGCTGCCGTGGACGCTCGCGGCGCTCGCCGGCTTCGCGCTGTTCTTCGTCGTGCTGCACGCGGCATTCGACGTCCGCTACGAGCCGAACTGGCCGTGGGAAACCTTCAAATGGGGCCGCGCGACGCTGTGCCTCGCCTTCGTCGCGGCGACGCTCGGTTCGCTGCTGGCGTTTCCGCTCTGGCAGCGCGTGCTCGGGAACCCGGTGCTCGTGTACCTGTCCGTGATTTCATATAACCTCTACCTGTGGCACCAGCCGGTGGCACGGTTCTTGCGCGAACGGCACCTGCCGCCGTGGACGGGTGCGAGCGAGCACGCCGACCCGGCCTGGCCGCTGCCGTACTCGCTGGCGGCGTTCGCGGCCATGCTGGCCGTCGCGACGTTCTTCACGTACGCGCTCGAACGCCCGATCCTGAATTGGCGGCGGCGGCCCACAGGCGACGCGCCTTCGGCGCGCCCCGCTGTCCGGGTCGCTCCGGAACGCGAGGCCCGAGGAATCAACCCCGTTCGAGAGGGAACACGGTACCCATAGCGATGCAGAAACGCCCGAAGAGCAGGACGAGAAGATCATCGAAGAAGTGCTGGGCGTCTCGCCCGCGGCGGCAAAGGTCGTGGAAGAGGATTCCACGGCCTGGGGCGCGCGCAAGCCCGCCTCCGACGCCGTCGAGCTGGCCCGGATCGCCAAGGCCAACGCCGAGGAAGCGGCCGAATCAAAGGATTGAGTAGATCGCCTCGACGTCGAGGGTGAGATCGTCCGGGCGCGCCCCGAACTCGAAGCTTTCGCGCGCGTACGGGTCGATCACGACGACGTAGCGTGCGCCGTAGTCGATGTAGCGCGCGGCCTTGCGACGCACGTTGGCTTGCCGGTCGGACTTGCTGACGATTTCGACGACGACGTCGGGGACGACCGGCGCGTAGCCCTCGCGCTGCTGGGGTGTCAACTGCGCCCAGCGCTCGTTCGAGATCCAGGCGGCGTCGGGGCAGAGCACGGCTTTGTCCGGCATCTCGAAGCCGGTATCCGAATCGAAAACCAAGCCGCGACCGGCGTTCCAGGTCGCGAGTTGGACGAGCACCGCGGCAGACCGGGCGCCGCCGATCGTTCCGGTCGGGCTCATGACCAGCGTCCCGTCGGCTTCCAGCTCGATTTGCCAGCCCGGATTGGCCTCGGACACGATCTCGAGGTCTCGTTTGGTCGCGTGTAACGGCACCCTGGCAATCATGGCTCCCTCCGGCGGCGTGACTTCTCCCCCGCCGGAGGTAGTGCCCGTTTACGTGCCGGTTGCGCCCGAGAGTTGCTTCTTGTACGTCGCCAGTTCGACGTCGCTGTCGAGTTCGTTCAGTTTGGCCTTGAGGGCGTTTTCGAGGTCGGCATCTTCCCACATGCCGCGGCGCCGCGTGTCCAGCAGGGTCTCGCCGAGTTCGCGCGTCTTGTGCGGGTTCGCTTCGGCGATGCGCTGCCAGTCCTCGAGCGTGACCTCGACCGTGCGCTTCCACAGCTCGGGCGAGATCGTGTTGCCGAGGGCCGCTTCGGTCGAGCGCATCGCCTTGAAGATGTCGCCGAACTCCATCACTCCGGAATACCCGTGCTCGAGCATGCGGTCGCGCCAGGGTTTGGAGTGGAAGCGCGTCAGCACGCCGTTAACGACCACGTTGCGGAAGTTGCGCACGGCCGGCTCGCGTTTGGTCAGATCGCTGACGACGATCATCGTGTCTTCGGCGCCCAGCGCGCGTTTGGCGGCACCGAACGCGGACGTGAACGATGCGAACATATCTTCCTTGACCGGGCCGCCGGCGGCCATCTGAATCAGCGGCTGCTGGATCACTTCGACGCGCTCGACGATGTAGCGCTGAACGGCCGCGGCCGGCACGATGCGGATCTGCGTGAACTCCGGGACGTACGCGTTGGAGTTGTCGCTCATCCAGGCCGCGCCGATGTCGTTGTAGTCGGTGAAGCGGCCCGTATCGAGCATCCTGCCGACCTGGCCCATGAACGCGTCTTCGCCCATTCCGAAACAGCGCGCGCGCGCGAGCTGCGGGTCGATCCCGTTTGCGATCAGCTCGTCGCTGTGCTTCTTGACGTAGTTCCACTCGGGCGGTTCGTCAGCGGCGGCCGCCAGCTGCGCGGCCTCGTGGATCAAGCGGATCGCGCCCGGGAACGTGTTCTTGAACACCGTCGACGTGTTGGCCAGGATGTCGATGCGCGGCCGGCCGAGCTCGTCGAGCGAGATCAGCTCGGCACGCTCGGAGCGGTTGAAGCGATCCTTTGCGACGCGCGCGCCCATCAAGTCGAGCGCTTGCGCGATCCCGACGCCCTCGCTCTCGAGCACCTCGGAACCCCACAGCACGACGCCGACCGCGGCCGGATACGCGCCGCGTTCCGCGACGGCCGCGGCCAGAATCTGCTGTACGGTGCGCTTTCCCTTGCGCTGCGCCGCTTCGCGCGGCAGCATGCGGACGTCGGTCGAGGCCATGTTGCGTCCGGTCGGCAGGACGTTCCAGTCGCCCACGATCTCGCCGCCGAGCGAGGGCTCCAAATAACGGCCGGAAAGCACGCGCAGCAGACCTTCCCGCTCCGCATCGCCGACCCGGCCCAGCTGAACGAACAACTCGCGCGCGCGTTCGACGTAGGCGGCGAGCTGTTCGATCTCGTAGGGGCTCTTGCCGAGTTTGTGGCCCGCGATCGGGCGCGTTTGCAGGATGCCCAGCATCGCCTGCTGGCGCAGCTTGGCGCGGCCGTCCACGACGTTACCGGCCGGACGCAGCACCTCCGATGACAGCAGCGCGCGGCCCGCGTCGCGCAGCTCGTCGACGATGTCGTGATGGTACGTGCCGTCGTCGGCACGCTCGTGCGCCTGCCGCGTGATCGCGTCGTAATCGAAGCCGTAACAGTTCGCCAGCAAACGGTAGAGGTCGACGTCGGCGTACTCGAGGCAGGCGTGGAAGGTGTCGAGCCGGTCCGACTCCGAGAGGTTGCGGCCGAAGACGTGCTGCCCGGCCGGTGCGAACTCGCCTTCGAGCGCCACCAGTTCGTCGTGCACTTTGGAGATCAGGTCCTTGGCGGCCGAACCCGGCGCGTCGACGCGCAGGCCCGTGCGCTCGACGGTGGACCGGATCTCCTCTTCGAGGTCGGCGCGCTTCTCGACGTCGTCCGATTGGGTGTTGTAGTAATCGTGGACCAGACGGTGCAGGTTGCGCAGATCCTCGCTGCCTTCGACCGCGCGCAACGGCGGGCAGAGGTGCGAGAGAATCGTTGCGTAGGAACGGCGCCGCGCGATCGAGGCCTCGACCGGATCGAGGATGTTATAGATGTACGCGTGCGGGCAGCCGTCGATCAGAAACTCCGGGTAATCGCCCTTCGCGGGGCACCATTCCTTGCCGCGGCTCCACTCGACCAAACCGTGCGTGCCTACGTGCAGCATCGCGTCGGCGTTGAACCGCCGCGTCGCGTAGCGGTACGACGCCAGCAGCCACGGCGAGGGAGGCGCCTGCTTGTCGTGGATGGCGCTGAGGTCTTCCATGCCTTGCATGTCCTGCAAGAGCACTAGGACGTTACCGTAGCGCAGGCCTTTGATCGGCACCGTCGACGGCGGCTGGCCCCACGCGTCGTAGAACAGTGCCTCGTGCGCGGGCGGCAGGTCGTGCACCCAATCGCGGATCTCGCCCGCGGACACCGCGCCGACGTTGAGATAACCGGCGTACATGTCGCGCAGCTTGTGCGAAACCGCTTCGTCGGTCTGGTCGATCTCGCCGACCTCGTAGCCGTCGGACTTGAGGGTCTGCAGTATCGAGCGCAGCGAGCCGGCGACGTCGAGGAAGTAGGCGACGCCGACGTTGCCCGGGCCGGGCGGGAAGTTATAGACGAAGACGGCGACCTTCTTCTCGGCGTTGGGCACGCGGCGCAGTTTCAGCCAGCGGGTCGTGATATCGCCGAGCAGCGCGATGCGGTCGGGAATCGGTTCGAGCGCGCTGATCTCCTCGCCGGCTTCACGCGAGCAGATCGGCGGCAGCGGCGCGATGCCCTCGGTCTCCGGCGTCACGACGTTTCCGATGTACTCGAGCGAGGCCACGCCGAACTTCGAGCGTTTCAGATCCTCGCGCGACAGCGCCGCGTTGACGGGGGAGGTGTAGACGCGCGGGCTGCCGAGCGCCCGGATGAAGTCGATCGACGCTTCGGGCGAGCCCGCGAACATCGAGCCCGCCAGATAGAGCGGTACGTTGTGATAGACGGCGCCCACCAGGGGCTCGCCCTTTTTCGTCACCAGATGCCCGCGCGAAACCAAGTGCGCGTTGAACACCGCGGTCATCGAGCAGATGACGCCGACGCCGCGGCGTTCCCATTCGGCGATCGCCGCGTCGAGCACCGGATGGTTCCAATCGACCAGAAAGAGATCGTGGGTGATGAAGCCGATGCGGTCCCAGGGCCTCTTCCCGTACGTCCTCACGTACCACGGCTCGTACCACGCCAGGTAGGCCTCGGGCGTCTGCGTGAGGCCCTTGCGGGCCGGATGGTAGATGCCCTCGTTCTCGACTTTCTCGGGCAGCTCGACGTGGCCCTTATACGCTCCGTTCATGAAGTGCTTCATCAAATACAAGAACATGTTCTCGATGTTCTTGACGGAGCGGTTGTTCCAGTATCCGATCATCACGAGCGACTTGAAGACCGGCTTCTTCATCATCTTGGCCATCATGGGCGCGGCCCCGACCATTTTCTGCATGCCGAGGAAACCTTCGCGGGCTTCCCACCACTCGTCGATCTTCTCGTTCTTCGTTTTGGCCTGGTATCGCTTGAGCGACATCGAGAGCTCGCGCATCGGGTTGGACTTGTTCATGTCGAACTCGAAGCCCAGCGACTTGAACATCAGGCCTTGCAGGCGCGGGTCGGGGATGTCGTACCACAGGAACTTGACGTGCGCCAGTTCGCCGCGGGCGTCCATGTCGGCCAGCAAATTCGCCATCCGTTCGACGACCTCGACGCTCATCGACTGCCAGCCGATCAGCACGTCGGCTCCGCGGATCGCCGCGCGTAACCGCTCGAGCGCGGCCGGGTCGTTGAAGTCCGACGCGCCGAAGTGGTCGAGCGACCACTCTTGTCCCGTCTTCACGCGGAGCGCTTTGAACGCCAGCCGGATGGCATTCGCACGCTCATCCGGCGCCCAGGAAGAGTAGCCGACGATCTTCATGGGTCAACGCTACCGGCTGCCGCGGCCGGGGACGGTGACTCGGCTCACCCGGAACGGGCCGCCCTTGGCCTTGCATTTCATTGAAGAATCAATTATTGTACGCTCGTTGACTCGTGAAGGGAATGCATGGACGGTGCGCTCGATACGTGCTTGCGGCTGACGCGAGCCAACGCGCTGATGGTCCGGCGCTTCGATAGCGCTCTGGGGACGGTGCACGGCGTCGGGCTCAGCGAATTCGTAGTCCTGGCGTGCCTGAGCGAGGCGCCGGGAAATCGGCTGCGCCGGGTCGACTTGGCCGAGCGTTTGGGACTGACCGCCTCGGCCGTCACGCGGATCGTCGGACCGCTCGAGCGGCAGGGCCTGGTCGCACGCCAAGCCGACCCGGGCGACGCTCGCGTCGGCTTTGCCGCCTTGACGCCGGCCGGACGCGAGCGGTACGCCGAAGCGCTCCACACGGCACAGCGCGTCGCCGGCGAGCTGGTCGCGGCGCCCTTCCGCGAGGCGGAACGCGAAGCCCTGGCGAGCGCGCTCCGCCGCTTCGGCTCGACCGGGCTCCAAGCGGGCGCCCGTTGAACGCTGCGGGATGCGAACTTTCACGCTCGCCGTCGCGTCGCTCGCCGGCGCGCTCCTGTGGTGCGGACCGGCCGGCGCGGCGCTGCCCCGGCCGGCGCACGTCGTCGTCATCGTCGAAGAGAACAAGACGCTCGCCCAAATCGACGGCAACGCCTCCGCGGCGTTCATCAACGACGTCGCGCGCCGCGGCGCGCTGTTCACCCACGCGCGCGGCGTGACCCACCCGAGTCTGCCGAATTACTTGGCGCTGTTTTCGGGGCTGACCAACGACAACGGCGACGGTTGCCCGGCGACCGGCATCCCGCCCGCGGCCCCCAACCTCGCAAGCGAACTCCTGGCCGCGCATTTGAGTTTCGCCGGGTACGCGGAAGCGCTGCCCGCGACCGGGTCGACGGTCTGCGCCGCCGGTACGTACGCGCGCAAGCACGTTCCGTGGGTGGCGTTCTCCAACGTGCCGCGCTCGGCCGGCAAACCGCTGGACGCGTTACCGCCGTACGATGCGTTGCCGACCGTGACGTTTCTGATTCCCGACGTGGACGACGACATGCACGACGGAACGATCGCCGCAGGCGACGCGTGGCTGCGCAAACATCTGGCGCCCTTGCTTTCGTGGGCGGACGGACACGATGCGTTGATCGTGCTGACGTGGGACGAAGGCTACGACGAGCGCAATACGATCCCGACGATCTTCTACGGTCCGATGGTCAAGCCCGGGAGATATCCCGAGCCGATAAATCACTACAACGTGCTGCGTACGCTCGAGGATATGTACGGTCTGCCCCGTACGGGCCGGGCCGCCGCGGCAGCCCCGATCACCGGCTGCTGGCGCTAAGGTTCACTATCGGGCGGTACCCGCGGCGACGTCGGCCAGCGCTTGATCGAAACGCGTCAGAATCGAATAACGGTGGATCTCCAGGAGCGACGCGGAGTCGCCTGCGTTGCCCCAATCCTCGCTAAACCCGAGCGTATAGCCGCATTGCGCCGCCAGCCGTGCGACGCGATCGTCGTACGCGTCGTAGGGGTAGACGACCGCGAACGGCTTGTGCCCGAGCCTGCGTTCGAGCGAAAAGGCCGAAAGCCGGAATTCGTGGAGGACGTCGGCATCCGGGAGCTTGGTGAGGTCGGGCGGGTGATTGGCGGTCTGGCTCTGGACGTCGATCAGCCCGCTGCGCTCCATGGCGCGCAGTTCGTCCCAGCTGTTGTGCCGTTTGCTCGTGGTCTTACCGACGTAATTCGTGTGCACGAAGAGCGTCGCGGGGAAGTGGTGCCGCTGCAAGAGCGGAAAGGCGTACCGGTAGATTCCGTTCCCGTTGTCGTCGAACGTCAGCACGAGCGGCTTGGCGGGAATCGGTTTGCCGCCGGCGAGGTGGTCGCGCAGCGTCGCGAGCGGTATCACCGCAAATCCGCCCTTGGCGATTTCGTCGAGTTGCCGCGCGAACGTTTCGGTGGTCGTATCGAACCACACGTCCTTCGCCGGGAGCACGTCGTGCCAAACCAAAACGGCCACGTACGGCGTGCGGCCTTTGGGATCGATCTGCGGCAGGGCGTCTTGCGCTCCGAGGCGCGTCCCCAGCAGCAGGAGGGCCGCGCATGCGGCCAGCGTGCGTATCGCTCGAACCATCATCGCGGAAGGTGTTGCGCCGGTCGATGCGGAGAATCCCCGCTCGGGCCTCTATGTTCCAACGCTCGCCTTTATCCACGTGGATCGTCATCGGTGCGTTCGCGATCGCCGCGACCGGCGCCGGGTTCTTCGCACGCGGGCCGATCGAACGCGCCCTCTTCCTGCGCGCGGTTCGCAGCACGACCGGCATCGCGCTCGAGGCGGATTCGGTCGAGCGCGCCGGCGACGGCTACGAATTGCGGGGCGTTCGCGCGCATACGCGCGAAGGCGGCGCGCTGGTCGACGCGCCGAGCGCCTTCGCAGCGCTGGACGGCCGCCATCTGAGCGTATCGCTCGAGAGTCCGCGCTTCGTCTTCGATCTCGACCGCTACGGCAGCGCGCGGCGGGCGTTCGACGCGGCGTCGCTCGATCTCCGCGTCACGAACGGTTCGCTGACGCTGGTTGCGGGCGAGGTGCCCGAACCCGAGCTCGCCTTCGATGGGATCGACGGTTCGCTCGCCGCAAGCGGGACGCGCCTGCGCTACGACGTTACGCTTGCGTTGCTGGCCGGCGACCGGCGTTATCCGATTTCGGGCCGGACGCTCGAACGTGCCGACGGAACGACCGCGCAGGAGTGGAGCGCCCCGCTGCTTCCGCTCGCGCTACTCGGGGATCTCGTCGCGCCCGAGGGCGGCGTTCGTCTGCAGGGCGGAGCGCTTCGCGATCTCGAGGTCGAGGACGGCGACACGCTGCGGGCGACGGCGCGGCTGGACGATGCGAGCATCGCGCTCGGCGCTCACGAACTCACCGGGATTCACGGCGAGCTGACGCTCGACGGTGGAGGCATCGGCTCGCGCCGGCTCGCCGGTACGCTCGACGCGGTCCCGATCGAAGCCGCAGGTGAGGTGCACGATCTGCGCGGTCGCTACGCGTGGCTGCACTACGGCTCGAGCGATCTGTGGAATCTGGCCGACTTGATCGGGACGATCGCGAACGAACCGCAGCTGCGATCCGTGCGCGTCGAGGCCACGGCGCCGGGTCTGGCATACGCGCAGTACGCGCTCGCGAGCGACCACGGGCCACTCGCGATCAGCATCCTCGCGATCGAACCGCGCGAACCGACCCTGCACTTCGACACCGCGATCGCGGAAGACCACGTGATCTCGGGCGGCGAACGAACCTCGGCGATGGGATTGCGAACGGGTGCGGTCGGCGGCGTCAACGGAGACTATTTCGATATCGGCCGGACGTATCAGCCGCAGGGAATGCTGATGCGGGCAGGTTCGCTGCTGCGCGGTCCGACCGATCGAGCCGCGCTGGCCATCGACAAATCGGGGCGCGTGACGTTCGCAGAATTCCATTTGAACGGAGCGGTCGAGGTCACCGGCCGGCGGTTCGCGGTAACGCAATTGAACGACTGGCCGCCCGGCGGGAGTCACGTCACGGTCATCACGCCGGATTACGGAAAGACGCTCGCGCCCGCGCCGGGGGTCACCTTCGCCGAGCTCGAACCGCTGGGCGACGGGAACCGCTACCGCGTGCTCGGCGTCGAGCCCGCGGCCGCGACGGTTCCCGTTGCGTTCGGGCTCGCCTTCGGACCGGACGCGCGTCCGCCGTTGCGGCCGGGCCAGACGCTGCGGCTCGAGTACCGCATCGATCCGGCGATTCCCGATGCGGTCGCCGCGATCGGCGGCGGACCGATTCTCGTCAAGGACGGTGAGTGGTTCGAGGATCCGCACGCGCCCGCGCCGGACGAGCGCGACTATCGCTGGCCCGTCGTTGCGCTGGCGCGAAAAGCGGACGACCGGTTGATGCTGGTGGCCGTCGACGGGCGTCACCCCGAACGCTCGGTCGGCATGACCCGCCCGGAATTCGGCGCGCTGCTGTTGCGTCTCGGCGCGGTCGATGCGATGGCGCTCGATTCCGGCGGTTCGGTGACCCTGGTCTCGCGCGCGCCGGGCGACACGAACGTCAGCGTGCGCAACGTGCCGTCCGATAACAGCGCCGAACGCTGGGTTTCCGACGCGCTCTTCCTCTATAGTAGCGCGCCGGCTCCGAGCATCGTGCCCCCGCTCGTCGCACCGACGCCGGTGCCGGAAGGTCGCCCATCGCCGTGATCCCGCCGCCCTTGCCCGTACTGCTGACCCCGGCTGCTCCGTTTCCGCTGGTGATCGCGCAAACCCACGTTAGCGAATTCGTGACCCTCGGCGTGCGCCGCGCGACCTATCGCTTGCAAACGGCCGACGGCCCGCTGGTCGTCAACGTGGTCGCGGTCGATCCACGCGAGCCGACCGTGCGCTTCGGGACGGTCGTCGCCGGCGACCGCATGATATCGAGCGGCGAAACGGTTTCGTCGATGGCGCGGCGCACGAACGCGGTCGCGGGGGTCAACGCCGATTACTTCGATATCGGCAACACCAACCAGCCGCTCAACGCCGTCGTCAAGGACGGCGCGCTCTTGCGAACGCCCTCGAAACGAATCGTTCTCGACGTGCGCACCGACCGTACCGTGCATTTCGATCGCGTGGCTTTCGCGGGCACCGTGCGCTACGGCAGCGTCACGATTCCGTTGACGACGGTGAACGAGTGGCCGCCGCAGGGCGGCGCGGGCATCGTGACGCCCGCGTATGGGGCGCTCAAAGCCGCTGCCGGCGTGACGGTCGCGGAGCTGGTGCCGGCCGATCCGGTGCACGTGGCGTCCACGTTGGGGGGCACCTATCGGGTTGCGTCGGTCGGCGATGCGGTCGCGCAGAACGTCGACGGAACGCTGCTCGCGTTCGGTCCGGCCGCTAAGGCGATCGCGCCGCCGCCGGCTGCCGGCGATTCGGTGGTCGTTTCGGCCGCGACGACGCCCGCGCTCGATACGTTGCAGAGTGCGGTCGGCGGTGGTCCGCTGCTGCTCGAGGGCGGGCATGCCGCCGACGATCCGAATTCGCCCGCACCCGAAGAAACCGCCGTGCGCTTTCCGGTCGCGGGTGCGGGCGTGACGGCGAGCGGCGAAGTGCTGCTCGTCAGCGTCGACGGCGGCCGGCCGGAACGTTCGATCGGCGTGACGCGGCCGGAATTCGCGCAGCTTCTGCAAGCGTTCGGCGCGACGGACGCGATGGCGTTCGATTCAGGCGGTTCGGCGACGCTGGTCGCGCGCGTGCTCGGAGAGCACGATGCGAGCGTGCTGAACGCACCGAGCGACGGTCAAGAGCGCCCGGTAGCCGACGGTTTCTTCATTTATAGCGAGGCCGCGCCGGGACCGGCCTCGCAACTGGTCGTGCGCCCGACGCCGATCGTGGCGTTGCCGCACGCGGAGATTCACGTGCGGGCGTCGCTCGTGGACGCCGCGGGGCACGCGCTCGGGGCCACGCATATCGCGGGCGGCGACGTCGTCCGTGCGGGTGACACGTCTTCGAGCGTGACCCTTCGGGCCGCCGGTGTGACGGCGAGCGTGCCGATCGATGTGGTCGCACGGTTGGCGCGCCTGGAGATCGAACCGAACGTACGGAATCCGGATCCCGGCGCGCCGGTGTCGTTTTCGGCGACGGGCGTCGACGTGGACGGCCGCACCGTCGACGTCGACGGCGTGGTGAGCTGGTCGGCCGATCGCGGCACCTTCGTCGCGCCGGGCAACTATCGCGCGGGCGACCGCAACGCGCGCATCGTCGCGCAGGCGGGCGGAGCGAGTTCGACGTATCCGCTGCCGGTCGGCCGCCGGCCGGTCGCGCTCGCGCTCTTCGACGCCGCGCACGCCGGCGGGTGGCGCTTCGCTAGCGTACCGGCCGGCGCCGCAGGCTCGCTCGTCTTTCCGGCCGGGCGCGACGAAATGCAAGTACCGTATGATTTTAGCGGCGGCGCTCGGGCGTCGTTCGCGAACGCCGACGTAGCGTTGCCCGGCGTACCGCGGGCCTTCAGCGTCGACATCGACGGGAACCGCGCCGGCGTCGGCGTGCGCGCGGCGTTCGTCAATCGCTTCGGCGAACGGCGCGCCCTGACGCTCGCGAGGGCGATCGACTGGGACGGTTGGCAGACGCGCAGCGTCGATCTGCCGCCGGATCTCAATCCGCCGGTTCGACTGGTTTCGCTCTACGTCGTCGATTCGCTCGCCAACGCGGCGACGCATGCGAGCGGAACGCTGGCGTTCCGAAACGCCCGCGCCGTCATCGCAGGCACCCCGTGACGCGCGCGCTCGGGCTCGCAGCGGCATTCGCCGCCGTGCTGACGTTCGCAGCCGGCGTCGCGAGCGCGGCGCAGACGTGGAGCGGCGTACCCGTACTGATGTACCACAAGGTCGATGCCGTCGTCCCGGCTTCGGCCGTCGGCCGCGATCTGACGGTCGAACCCGCAAGCTTCGAGGCGCAACTGCGCTTTCTGCGCGAGCACCGGATCCGGACGCTCACCGCCGCCGAGCTCGTCGCCGAGCTGTCGCGCGGCCTGCGCCCGCGCGACACCGTCGTGCTGACCTTCGACGACGGGTACGAAGACGCCGCGACGACGGCGTTACCGATCCTCCAGAAGTACGGTGCTCGAGGAACGTTCTACGTCTCGAGCGGTTTCATCGGCACGCCGGGCCACCTGACGTGGCGCGAGATGCGGGCGCTGCGGAGCGCCGGCATGGAAGTCGCCTGTCACGGGACGTTCCATCTCGATCTTTCGACGCTGGACCGCGCGGGCCAGTTGGCGGAGGCCGGCGGGTGCATGCGCCGCTTCGCGCGCTATTTGGGCGCGTCGCCGGTCACGTACGCGTATCCAGCCGGGAAATACGACGCGACCACCTTCGAGGTGATGCGGCAGCTCGGCATCCGCGCGGCCTTTTGCGAGGGCGGCGGCTGGGTGCGAAGTCTTACGGAACCGTACGTTCTGCCGCGCGTCCGCGTGAGCCACGATACGACGCCGGCGGGTTTCGCGGGGCTCGTCGTTCCGTAGAACGTCGAAACGCACCGCGTGAACCACGCGGTGCGCTTCGACGTATCGTGCGTTTCGGCGCTCAGGCCTTGGCTGCAACCTTCCGTCGGGGCGACTTCGTCGCCGTTTTCTTGGCTTTCCGAGCGGCGGTCTTGCGGACCGCCTTCTTGCGCGTCGTCTTCTTCGCCGCCGCTTTCTTGGCCGGCGCCTTCTTACGGGTCACCTTCTTGGCGGTCGCTTTCTTGCGAGTGGTCTTCTTGGCGGCGCCCTTTTTCGCTGTGGTCTTTTTCGTTGCGGTCTTCTTGCGCGTTACCTTTTTCGCGGCGGGCGCTTTGCGAGCCGAACTCTTCTTGGCGCCGGCCTTTTTGCGGGTCGCCGTTTTCTTGACTGCCATTTTGCTGGTAGTCATCCTTTCCGCGAACCAAGCCGTCTGACGACGGCCCGTCCGACATCGTCAGGGTAGTTGTGTCAGTTATATCGCAGTTAAAGGATTTTTGCAACAATTGCCGACAGCGGGAAGTACCGGCCTCGCGCCAGCGAGGCGAGCTCGCGCATCAGCGGATGCGCCTCGTACTCGTCCAAGTTGACGCACGTGAGGTTGGCGCGGCCCGCGAATTGCGCGGCGATATGGCGGCACTGTTCGCCGGCGAGCTCGGAAAGGTCGCGCGCTCCATCGCCCTCGAGTGCCGCGGCAAGCAAAGCGGCGCCGCCCAGGGGAACGTTGGCGCGCCCGTCGCTGAAGACCGTGACGTCGATCTCGGCGCCCGTGTGCGCGCGCCGGAAGCGTTCGACGAGCGTGCGCGCGAGTTCGAGCGCTTCCGGCAGCGGGGTCAGCGCGCGAACCGCGCCGGGTTCGAGTTCGTCCAGACGCGCGGCGACCAGATCGATATTCCGGCCCGTATGTTCGTCGACCGCGAGCTCGGCGTGTGGCCCCCAGCACGAAATCAGCGCGGCCCGTTCGCGTTCGGTGTAGACGGGCCGCAACAGTTCGCGGCTTGCGGCACGGACGAGTTCGGCGCTCTTTTGCGTCGATAGCGACGCATCGACGACCAGAACCGAAAGGCGCTCCGGCGTGGCGGCTTCGATCGGTTCCTTCGGTTCGGCTGCGATGCCGGCGCGGCTCGACGCCGCCCTGTCGAGCAGCGTCGCGGCGATATCGAGCCGGCCGTTCGATCGGAGCGGCTGCGATCCGACGGGTTGGCCTTCGCGTTCGCGGCCGATGCGTTCGGGAAGCGCAGTCTTTTGCGTTAGCTCCGGTGCGACGACGATACGCGGCGCACTCGCCGCGCGGTCGTCCGGAGTCGCATCGGTCGCGCCGTCGCCGAGGGTGGCGTCGAGCGCGGCCGCGATCGCGGCGTCTTCCGCCAGATGTTCCGACTGCGCTTCGACCCGCAAACGGCTGCGGCGCAAGCGCGCCGCCAGCGGAAAGACGCGTGCGACGTCGGCGGGCGTGACGGCGTCGCGGCCCTCCCAGGAGGCGAGCGCGCTCGCCGCTTCGAGCGCGACGAATTCCGTGCGGTGGCTGTCGATGCCGAGCCGCGCCGTCGCTTCGATCGCGGCGGCTTCGGCGGCGTGCTCGATTCGCACCGCGCCGATCCGGCGCATCGCCGCCGCGAGCCTCGTTCGCAGTTTTTTGGTCGTGGTTTCGTAGCTCGCGGCGAACCCGCGCGGGTCGCGCGCGAAGGCGGCGTTGCGCCGGAAGATCTCGAGCCGTTCGTCGAAGCCCGCCGCGGCGCGCACGAAGACCCGCAGCCCGATGCGGTCCGTGATCTGCGGGCGCAACTCGCCCTCCTCGGGGTTCATCGTTCCGATCAGCGAGAACCGCGACGGGTAGTCGATCGCGTGCTGGCCGCGCTTGACGTGCACCACACCCTGTGCGGCTGCATCGAGCAAGGCGTCGACGACGAGGTCCGAAAGCAGATTGATCTCGTCGACGTAGAGGACGTTGCGGTTCGCGCGTGCGAGCAGGCCCGGCCTGAAATCGATCGCGCTGCGCTCCAGTGCGGCCCTCAGGTCGATGGCGCCGACGACGTCGTCCAGTTGCGCGTTCGCCGGTAACTCGACGATCTCGCCGCGCAGCTTCTTCGAGCGCGGCCGTTCGCCGCGCTCGCGTGCCGCGGCGCAGTCCGCACACAGATTGCTGCCGGCCGGGTCGCAGCCGTAGGCGCAGTCGGCGCGGTCCAGCGCCGGGAGCAGTTCGCCGGCCGCCCGCACGAGCGTAGTCTTCCCGGTCCCTTTCGGACCGGACAGCAGCACGCCGCCGACGCGCGGGTTGATCGCGGCCAGCAGGAGAGCCAGTTTCGCTTCGTCTTGAGCGACGATGGCCGCGAACGGAAACGGGATGTACGACGCACGCGCTGGAGATATCATGGGACGCTCTTCGCGGCACCGAAAGAACGAACATGCAGTTGACACACTGCATTGCGAGTTTCGGCTACAGGCCCGGTTGGCCGGTCGTCAGGCGGAAACGGGCTCTTCGACCGGTTTGCGGTTGCGAAGCGTCACCGGGACGGCGTTCGGGAGCGCGAGGCCGCTGACGTCGGAAGGGTCGCAGCAGGTCTCCATCCAGCGGCTGCGCGGAAGCGGTGGGACCCAGTCGTGCGGCTGCAGCATCAGCTTGGCGTACTGCAGGACGTTGCTGCCGTAGCGCGCGTAGCGGGCCGGTAGGGCGAACAGCTTGGCCGGGCCCTTGGCGGAGCGGCCGCGTTTGTTGCGGCGGTTGTTCTCAGCGATCTTGCGCAGGCACGAGCGGAAGAAATCCGATTTCGTGCGGATCGCCAGGCCCCAGACGCCGCGCGCGGCCTCCTCGGTCTCGTCGATGACCTTGAAATCGTAGCGCTCCCAATCGAGGCCCAGCTTCTCGTAGACGCCCGATTGCGCGTCGCGCCCGTACATCGTGATGTAGACCGCGAGCGTGAAGAACTTGATGCCCAGCCTGTCGAGCGGACTCGAATAATACGCCGGCTGCGAGCGCATCATCAGCGCGAAGAAGCGGCTGTGCCGGCGTTCGTCTTTGCACCAGTTGTCGAAGTAATCGAAAATCGGGTGGAAGTTGAACTCCGGGTGCAGCTTGAGGTGGTCGCTGATGTTCTGGTAGCGGTAGTAGCCGACGACCTCGGAGAGGTAGGTCGTCACGAAAATCCACTTGGGATGCAAGTACGACATCCCTTCGATCTTCGGCAGGTTCGCCAGATCGAACGGCCGGCCCATGTGGCGCATCACCCAGTTGAGGAACGACGCGTGGCGTCCTTCGTCGCGTCCCATGCAGCGGTAGATCGCGCGCAGGGTCGGGTCGTCCAGTTTCTTCTGCACGTCGCTGTAGAGCAGGCAGCCCGAAAACTCGCCGAACGAACTGCGGTGCAAGAACTCGTAGAACTCGTTCCACAGCGGCGCGTAGTCGACCGCGTTCACGTCGCTGCCCCATCTGAAATGAGCCCGGTTGTAATCGGCCTCGAAGTCGCGGCGGAGCTCCTCGAACTCTTCCCGGCACCAGTCGATCGAGAGCGCGTTCAGCGCGGCGATGTCGGTTCGGTAAAGGCGCGGCGCGAGGAGCTGCTGCTTGGGCACCGCCGCCGTCGTCGCGGGCGGGATCAAATCCCGGCGCGGACGGCTTCGAACACGAACGAGTCGTAGAAGAAGAACTTGATGCGTTTCTTCCGCGTCATCTTGAAACCGGCGCGGTACAAGACCCGCTCGACCTCGTCGTACGTGAACATGTGGAGCCGAGTCATGCGGTTCTTGTTATGGAAACGGTGGCCGACTTTCATCCAGAAGTCGTTCATGGGCGTCCGCAGCGCGAACGAGCCGACGACCTTGTAGGACGCCAGCGCCGCGAGCCGCTTGAGCATCTCGGAAACCTCTTCGTAGGGGTAATGGAAGAGGACGTCGAGGCAGCACACCACGTCGTAGCGGCGTTCTTCGCCGGCCAGGGCCGCGATGTCGCCGACCAGGAAGCGCGGCGGGATGCCCTTGGTGCGGCCGTTGTTGATGTACTTGGCGAAATGGATCATCGGCGCCGACACGTCGAACGCCTCGATCTCGAAGCCGTGGTTGGCGAGCTCGACCGAGAGGTTGCCCGTCCCGCAGCCGGCGTCCAGCGCCGTGTGGCCTTTGCCCGTCACGATCCAGGAGACGACCGTGTCCATCGCCTTGGCGTGCCCGTCGCGGATGACTTTCCAGACCGGGGGGATGTCCCCGGTGCCGTAGATCGCCGACCAGCGCGAGAAGCCGGAGGTTTCGAAGTACTTTCGGACCCGCTGACCGGTTTCCGACGGTTCGCGGTCCGCGAACAGGGACGGCGTCGGCGAGGAAATGCGCAGCGCGCTGGCGGGACTCGAAGTCATGCGGCGTCCTCTCTGAACGCCTTTACTCTAACCGGGGGCGGCACCCGCCTCCGTGACGGGTATCACCCGCCTTCGAGCATTCGGACCGCGTCGCGCGAGCGGGCGCGCCGGACGAATCCGCGGACGAAGTGGACCGTAAAGACCGCCGCTGCCACGAGGGCGGCGAGCAGCGCGGCCACCAGCATGAGCTTGAGGACGAACGCCGCGACGACGATGGCCAGGAACGCGGCGGTCAGCAGCAGGGTCAGTCGGATGAAGAAGGCCACGTGGGTTTACCTCCGCCGTCACGTACCCCCGCAGCCACGCGATGTTTCGAGCGTTACCGTTAGGAGCTGCCACCTCCGGCGAGCTTCGTCAGGGCGCCCGGCTCCAGGAGCACGATCGTGGCGTTCTTGCGGCTCTCGATGATCCCGCGCGCCTGGAGTTCGTGCAGCTTGCGGGTCACCGTGACGCGGTTGGAGCCGATCATGTCGGCCAGACGCTGATGGGTCAGCGGGTAGTCGATCAGGCTCGAAGCCCCTTCGGCCTTCCCGAACTGGCGCGCGAGCTCGAGCAGCGTGCGGTACAGCCGGAAATTGACGCTGTTGTTGAGGAGATCTTCGATCAGAACTTGCGATTCGGTCAGCCGCCTCGCGAAGTTCGCGATCACGTCGACCGCGGCGGCCGGCTGCGCGCCGACGATCTCGGTCATGTCGCTTTCGCTTGCGGTGACGATCCGCGAGGCGTGCATCGCTTCCGCGCACAGGCACGAGAGGCTCTCCGATTCCGTGCGCCACTGCAAGAAGACGTCGCCCGGGCCGAGGATCGAGAGCGTGATACAGCGTCCGTTCGGCAAGAGGTTGTAGAGCCTGAGCTTTCCGTAATCCACGAAGTGGAACCGCATGCCGCCTTCGTACAACGGCGGCACTTCTTCGCCGCGCGCGAGTTCCGATGTCGCGAATCGTCCGGCCTTGGCGAGCATGACGGCACGCAAGAGTTCTTTCGCCGCCGATTCCGCCTTGGCATCGGCGCCCGCCCGGCGCGACTCTTGCTCCTCCTTGTAGCCTTCCGCGACGGCCATCGCGATCATCGAGCGGAGATCGGCGATCTCGTTGATGATTTCCAGCGGCGGAACCGCACCGTCGTTGGCCTCGAGCAGCGCCGTCTCGATCGTGTTGCTCGTTTCGATCGTACGCCCGATCGCATCGCCGAGATCGAAGCCCTGCGTCGAATGGGAGCGACCCGCGTCGCGTGCCAAGGCCATCAGTTCGTCGAAATCCGAACTCTCGACGGCCCGCACGATCGTCTGCCAATACCGGTCGCGCTGCTCGGCGAGCTCGGGATCGGCGCCGGCCTTCACGATCCGCGTGCCCTTCCTGAGCAGCTCGGCAAGTTCGGCAGACACGAGGGGTGTTGTTTCCGAACCGTCGCGCGGGCCCCTTCGGGCAGTCCCCGAATCGTTCGAGGTCGAACGCGAAACGCGATGGACGCCTCGTTTTCGGAACTGCACCCGGCGGTCGCCGCCTGGTGTGCGGAGAAGCTTGGTGCGCCCACGCCGCCCCAGCGGGAAGCCCTGCCGTTCGGCCTCGCGCGGCGTAGCCATCTGATCTGCTCGCCGACGGGGACCGGCAAGACGCTGGCCGCCTTCCTGCCGGTCATGAGCCGCTTGGCGCAGCTTCGCGACCGCGACGAACTCTTTCCGCGGCCCTACGCGCTCTATATCTCGCCGCTGCGCGCGCTCGGCTACGACGTCGAGCACAACGTGCGCGGGCCGCTGCGCGAGATGAGCTTGCTCGAGCGTCCGAACACCGAACGGCCGGCGGTTCGCCGCGGCCGAATCCGCGAGAAGTTCGTCCGGACCGGCGTGCGTACGAGCGATACGCCGGTCGAAGAGCGCCGCCTGATGTTGTCGCGTCCGCCGCATATCCTGATGACCACCCCGGAATCGCTCGCGCTCATGTTGGCGATGGAGTCGTATCGCAAGCACCTCAAGACCGTCGACACGGTGATCGTGGACGAGGTCCACGCGCTGGCGGGCAACAAGCGCGGCTCGTATCTGTCGCTGTGCTTGGAATCGCTCGAGCAACTCGCTGCCGCGCCGCTGCTGCGGGTGGGCCTTTCGGCGACGGTCGCGCCGCTCGAGCGCGTCGCGCGGTTCCTGGCGGGCGCCGGGCGCTCGTGCGAGATCGTCGATAAGCGCGGCTTACGCACGATCCGGCTCGACGTGACGGCGCCGTTCGGCGGTGCGATGGCGCCGCTCGCGAAGGTCGCCGAACGCTGCGTCGAACTCGGCGCGGACGCGCGCACGCAGCTGATCTTCACGAACGTACGCAGCCAAGCCGAGCGCGTCGCGCACGAGATCGCACTCTTGGAGGCGCCGCACGATCCGGGCGAGGCGCGCGTCGCGCTCGCCGCGCCCGACGCGCAGCCGCGGCCGCGCAGCGACGCCCGGATCGGCATCCACCACAGCTCGCTCGAACGGAACGTGCGGCATCGGACCGAAGCCCGGCTGCGCGCCGGTCTGTTGCACGCGGTCGTGTGCAGTTCGAGCCTCGAGCTCGGCGTCGACATCGGCTACATCGACCGCGTCTGCATCGTGGGCGGCGCCCGCGGGATGACGCCGACCCTGCAGCGCGTCGGGCGCGCCGGCCACCGTCCGGGTGCCGTCGCGGACGGCTCGATCGTTGCGCAAGACCGCGACGATATCATCGAAGCGGCCGCGACCAAGCGTTGCATCCGGGAGGGAACGCTCGAGGAAATAACGATTCCGCGGGCGCCGCTCGACGTGCTCGCGCAGTGGCTGGTCATGAGCGTGTGTTACGAACGCCGCTTGGCGCGCGCGGACGCGCTCGCGCTCGCGCGGCGCGCCGCACCCTACGCGGAGCTGAGCGAAGACGACCTGGCGCGCACGATCGCCTACCTCTCCGGCGGCGGCGCCGGTCCCGGCGAAGCGCACGTGCGGCGGCTCGGCGCGGACGGCATCGAGATCTTCGGATTGGGACGCGACGCGTGCTCCGCTTTCTTCGAGAACGTCGGTACGATTCCCGACGAGTCGCAAGTGACGGTCACCGCGCGCGGCGGCGCGGCCATCGGCAAACTCGACGAGAGTTTCGTCGCGAGCCTGCGCGCCGGCGACGTGCTGCTGATCTCCGGAAAGACCTTTAAGATCGAGGAGGTTCGCGCGGGCGGCATCTGCGTCCGGCCGTTTGCGGGCAGGCCGAACGTTCCGGTTTGGAGTTCGCACGTCAAAGGCGTGCCGAGCGTCCTGGCGCGCGCGATCGCGGAACTGCGCAGCGGCATCGCGCGGCGCCTCGAAGCGAGCGGCGCGGCGGAAGCGCACGCGTGGCTCGCGCGCCGTTACGGTCTGGAAGGGCCGGAAGCGTTGCACGCGGTGCGCTACGTCGCGCAACAGCTGGCGATCTCCGCGGTCCCCGCTCCCGGTGCCGCACTCGTCGAGATCTATCGCATGGACGGGCGTCAGACGGCGGTTTTTCACACGTGCGCGGGCCGGCGCGCCAACGAGGCGCTGGCGCGCATCGCGGCCGCGCGCCTCTTTCGCGACGTTCGCGCCGACACGCAGATCACGACCGACGACAACGGCTTTCTCGTCACGATGCCGCCGGGCACGTCCCTGCCGGACGCCCGCTGGGCCGGCCTGCTGCACGCGCGCGACGTCGATCGCGATCTGCTCGAAGGCCTGCGCGGGTCGCACCTCTTGCGCGCGCATTTTCGCCACGTCGCGAATACCGGCTTGCTCGTGCTGCGCCGTGCCGGCGGGCGCACGCTGCGCCGCAGCGGCCTGCGCTGGAGCAGCGAGAGGATCTTCGACCGATTATTCGAGGCGGATCCGTCGTACCCGCTGGTGCGCGAGACGATTCGTTTTGTGACGAACGATCTGCTCGACGCACCGGCGGCGCGCGCGTTTCTCGAAGGCTTGCCGGCCGAGCCGCGGGTGATCCATCCGGCCGCGGCCTCACCCTTCACCTTCGGCATCGTGACGTCGAGTTTCGGCGACTCCGTCGTGATGGACGATCGCACGAGTATGGTCGAAGCTCTCCACGAACGGGTCCTCCTGCTGCTGGGCGAAAGCGGCACGGCACCGGCGCTCCCGGAGCCGGCCGGCCCGCTGTTCGGCTCGCGTTAGCTTGCCTTCGGAGGACTTGCCCGGGGAGAACGCGAGTTCACGGAACGTGAAAGCTCCGTCGCGGCCGGTGGAGTCGTACGAGCTCGCGCGCGGCGTCGTTGCCGTGGCGCCCGGGCTCGCCTGGCTTCCCGCGACGCGGACCCTCGTAGCCGCCGACGCGCACCTCGCCTACGAAGACGTGGTGGGCGCGGCGCTGCCGCTCTGGAGCACGGCCGAGATCGTCGAGACCTTGGCTCTGGCCGCCGGACGCCTGGCGGCGCGCGAGCTCGTCTGCCTCGGCGACGTCGTCCACGGCGCGCACATGAGCGCCGGGGCGCTGGGCGCCGTTCGCGCCGGCTTGGCGTTCCTGCGCACGCAGACCGAACTGGTCCTGGTCGCCGGCAACCACGAAGGGCGCTCGCGCGGCGTTGGGGTCCTCGGCGCGACCGTCGAGGAAATCGAGCGCGACGGCTGGCTGCTCGTGCACGGCGACCGCCCCGCGACGCCGGGCAAGCCGGCGATGATCGGGCACCTGCACCCGAGCTTGCACCTCGGCGGCGGCAGGTGCGTGCCCGCGTTCGTCGCGAGCGAGGCGCTCGTGGTCGTGCCGGCGATGACGCCGTATTCGCCCGGCCTCGACGTGCTCTCGCAGGAATTCGCGAGCGCGCTCGGCCGCTGGTCGGTGCGGCGGCGGGACGCGCACGTCGTCGCGGCAACGGGTCAACGGCTGTACCCGTTCGGCTCGCTCGGGGCGCTGGCGGGTGCGCTGCGGCGGCCCGCGCCGGTTCGTCCCGCCGCTCGTTTTCTCAAACGCCGCTTGCGACCGGAGCGTTAGCGATCGGTGTCACGGCCGCTCGCCGTCGTGCTCGCGGCAGCCGCCGCGTTCGCCGCGCTCTACATCGCGCTCGACATCAACGCCCTGTACGCGCTGCGAACCAACCAGAACACGGGTCTCTATCTCCAGAGCCTGGCGAACTTCGCCGCCCGCGGAACGACCTTCGACCAATCCGACGGGCGCCCGCACATGGCGGTACACGATCAGTGGCTCGCGCTACCGCTTGCCGTTGCGGTCGCCCTGTGGCCCTACCCGCAGACGCTGATCGTCGCGCAGGTCGTCGCGCTCGCGCTCGCGGCCCCGGTGCTCTACGGCTTCGCGCTGGAACGCGGCGCGCCGCCGCGGGCCGCGGCCTGCGTCGCGCTCGCGTACCTGCTGGCGCCCAGCACGCAGGGCTGGGCCTACCACGGGTTCGTTCCCGAAGACGCGCTCCCGCTGGTCGCTTTCGCGGCGGCGATCGCGGTCGGCCGCCGTTCCCTGCTCGGCGCGCTGGTCGCGTGCCAGCTACTGCTCGGGATCAAGGAGGACGAAGCGTTCTTTCTGGCGTGGCTCGGCGGCGTGATCGCGTGGTTGTACGACCGGCGCATCGGCGTGGCGGTCGCCCTGCTGGCGTTCTGCAACGGCGCCGCCTACTTCGGCTTGGAGCGCTCGTTCGGTTACTGGCCGGAGCGGCCGCAGTACGCGCCGATCGATCGCGACGTCGCGCACCAGTGGCCGTTTCTGCTCGAAATCATGGTCCCGCTCGCCTTCGCGCCGCTGCTGCTCGGCGCTCCGCTGGTTGCGGCCGTGCCGTTCTTGGCCGAGCTGTTCTTGGCGCAGGACCGTTCGTATCCGCTGTACCAAGCGGGTTCGTACTATACCGTGCCTTTCGTTACGCTCTGCACGGTCGGCGCCGCCATCGCGATCGCCCGGCGGCCGGCGCTCGCGCCCTGGTCGCTGGCCGGCGCGGCATTGATGGCGCTGTTCTTCAACCCGACCGTCTTGCACTTCGGCCGTCACCCCTTTTCGCCGGATCCGCAGTTCGCGGCGGCCGCCCGCTGGGGCCACGGGACGCAGCGCGTCGACTTTCCCTGCGCCGACGAAGGCGCGTGGACCGTTGCGGCCGCGAATCCGAACGCTCGCTTGGCGTGCCCGGGTACCGCGACCGCGAACGTGTTGCCTCCGGAGGCACGGCCGGCGCGCCCCGCCTGGCAGGACGTACCGCTCGACTCGCGGGCCGCGTGGGCGCAGTGTCGCGGTACGTGCGGCGCCGGAACCGGCCGGGAAACGGAGTCGCCTGCCGGGAGGGCCCACGTTCGGTTGTAGCGCCGTTGCGGAAGCCGCGTAAGCCACAACGGAAGTCGCTAACAGGGGCCTCGTTTGCCTCGTACGGCGACCATAGCATCCTTCTGCCGGGCTGCACAAGGTGAGCCGCGGGATCGTCGCTCGCTTCGACACGATCGCGTTGGAGGACCTGAGGCTGCGCGGCATGACGCGCTCGGCGAAAGGCACGGTTGCCGCACCAGGAAGGCACGTCGCGGCGAAAGCGGGGCTCAATCGCGCCTTGCTCGACGCCGGCTTCGGGATATTGGCGACGCTGATCCGCGAGAAAGCCGCGCATGCTGCTCGCACGATCGTCGGCGTGGATCCACGGTATAGTTCGCAGACCTGCGCCGAGTGCGGCGCGGTCGCGAAAGCGAGTCGGGAGGGCGCGCAGTTTTGCTGCGTCGGTTGCGGTCACGTCGACGATGCCGACGTCAATGCCGCTCGCGTGATCCTCCTGCGGGCGGAGTCGCCGCCTACGAGAGCACCGGGACGAGCCCGGGGCGCGCAGCAGGACGCTGCGTGACCACGCTCACGACGAACGCTCTTGACGAGGAGCCGCCTACGTCGGCCTTAACCGCGCGTTCGGTTACCGGCCGGGGCGGCCGCAAGTACGCAGGGCCGATCGCGACGTCGCGCGATGGCCGTTTCGGCTCGAAATCGTGGTGGCGACTTCGCGTCGCCGGCGCTGGGCGCTACCGCTGATTGCGGCCGTGCCGCTCCCGGCGGCAGGACCGTCCGTATCCGCTGTACCAAGCAGGCTCGTACTATACCGTACCTTTCGTCGCGCTCCGCCGGGCCTGGCAGGACGTACCGCTCGACTCGCGGGCCGCGTGGCGCGCTGAATTGAAGGCTCGCGATCTGGCGTGGCTCGCGTTGCTGGTCGCGGTGGCGGCCGTATTGCGGGCTCCGGGTCTCTCGACGGGGCTCTGGCGCGACGAAGGCAGCACGTACTTCGACTCGACGGCGGCGACGCTCGGGGCGGCGCTGCACGAGATCCGGCTGGGCGAAATCAACCCGCCCGGCTATTTTCTCCTGATGCGCGGGTGGCTCGCGCTCGCGGGGACGAGCGATCTGACGATGCGGCTGCCGTCCTATTTTTTCGGGATCGCGCTGGTCCCCGCGACCTACCTGCTCGGGCGGTGCGCGGGAGTGCGCGGCGCGGGTTTCCTGGCCGCCGCGTTCGCGACGTTCTCCACCCTGGGTATCGACTTGTCGACCGATGCGCGGCCCTATACGTGCGCGGCGTTCCTGGCCGCGCTCGCAACGTCGGCCGCATTCCTGGTCCTGCGCGCCGAGCCGGGCGAACGGATCGCGCCGGCGCTGCTGTGCTACGTCGCGGCGGCGGTCGTGCTCGAGTACGTTCAGTACACGGGCTTGGTATTGGCGTTCGGGTTGACGCTGGGCGCCCTCGGCCGCGCGTTCGAGCCGCGCGTGCGCCCGTTCGCGGCGGCATTCACGGCCGCCAACGTGGCCGTCGCCGCCGCATTCCTGCCGTGGCTTCCGGTCTTGCTGAGCCGCGGACGCATGTCGTCTTCGTGGCTCGAACCGATCGGCCGCGGCGAGTTCTTCGGCCGTCTGCTCGAGCAGTTCGGCTTCGTGATGCCGCTGGATTTCATGCGCGTGCAATACTCCGTCACGCTGCTGGCCGCGTTCGTCGTCGCCGTGGCGGTGCGGCGCACGAGTCCTGCGGTGTTCGCGGCCGGCGTCGCGCTCGTGTTCGCCCTCACCGTCGAGACGTTCGCGCTGCTGCGCGAGCCGCGTTACGTGTTCGTCTTCACGCCGGTCGCAAACGTGCTCGTCGCCGTCGCGCTCGGCGCGCTCTACCGCGCCTGCGCCGCGTTCGCCGCGGGGCGACCGCGGGAGCTGCGCGGAGGCTTCGCAGCGGCGCTCGGCGTCCTGGTCGCCGTGTCGCTCGCCGGGGGCATCTCCGGGCAGCGACGCGTGCTCGTACGCGCGGTCGTTCGCCCGGAACGCTCGGGCATGCGCGCGCTGGTCGCGGCGTCGGCGGCGGATCTGAGCGCGCGCGCGCTCATCGTCGTCGCGCCGGACTACTTGGGGCCTTCGCTCGGGTACTACTTGCGCGACCGGCCCGACGCGCAGCTGATGGGCTTTGCGAACCGGAGCCGGCCCGAGCATTTTCGCTGTTGCGATGCATGGCATCGGCCGGCGCTGGTGCCGGACGCGGAACGCGCGATTCTCGCGCGCTCCCGTGCGTTCGATCGGATCGCGTTCGTCTACGATCCCTCGTCCGCGGACCGGGGCACCGTACCGTTCTCGCGCGTGCTCGAGCTACGGGCGCGTCTCGAACGCGATCTGCCGGTGTTGTCGGATCGAAGCTTCGAGGGCAACCTCGAGCCGGCCGCCATCACGGTGTTCGCGGTTCCGCGCCGCTATAGTTTGCCGAGGCGGTCCAGCACGTAGTAAATCGACGCGACGTGCACGCCGACTTGGATCGTGCCGTCTCGCACGTAGCGTCGCAGTTCCTCGAAGGTCGCGAGTTCGATCGCGATGTTCTCCGTCACGTCGAGCGACTGCGCGACCAGCGGTCGCACGTCGCGCGCGAGGTAGAGGTGGTAGCGCGTCGTCGAGCCCGTCGGGTCGAAGAAGAAGCTGCCGAGGTGTTCGAACGGTTGCTCGCCGACGTAGCCCGTCTCTTCGGCGAGCTCGCGCGCGGCGCACGCCTCGGGCGTCTCGTCCTGATCGATGCCGCCGGCCGGTAGCTCGAGAACGGTTTCGGCGACGCCGTGTTTGTACTGCCGAACGAGGACGACGTGCTCGTCGGGCGTGAGCGCGAACGCGACCGAGAAACCGCGCGATTCCCGCACGTAGTAGCTACCGACCCGTTTGCCGTCCGGGAGTTCGATCTCGTCGCGCCGCAGGCGGAGGTAGGGTGTCTCGATGACGATTTCGGACGTGACGACCTGCCACCGCTCGCCGCTGTAACGATCCATTGCGTTCACGATACGCAAGCGGCCACAAAGACTCAACCCCGCCGACCGCCAATTCTCGAACGGCGTGCTTTCTCCGGACCGCGCCTTGGGCGCCGTCCTCGCAAAGAAGGAGCAACGATCGAAGCGCTACGTATCGGGCAGCAGTATCAGACCACCTACGGAACGCTGTGGAAGGACGGCACGTATTTTCCCCGCGGGACGCGAGTGATGGTGGCGGGTTTGCACCTCGAACAGGGTTTCTGCGTACGTTTTCCCGTCGAGATCGACGGCGAGCCGCTCGAGACCTGGGAAGACTGGGGCGAAACGGAATTTCTCGTCGCAGACGGCTCGATCGACGGTGCCGCCGAGCTGTCGGCCGCCGTGTTGGCCGAGGCGCGCGAAGTCCTCGACGAAGCTGAAGACGGCACCCACCTCCACTTGCACGAAACCGACGATTAGCGCGCGTCTCGCCGCACGCGCGCTCGGACTGCTCGCGGCCGTCGCCGCGCTCGGCGTCTTGCCCGCCGGCGCGGACGTCGCGCGTCCGTTCGGCGACGACCGGCTGGACGCGCTGGCCGACCGGTACTTCAGCGACCGCTGGCGGTTGGACCCGATCTCGGCCACGCGCGCCGGCATCCACGAGCACGACGCCGAACTCGGTTCGTTCGACGAGGCTGCGTTCGGCGAACGCGTTGCGGTCGCCAGGCGATACCTGGCGGAACTCGACACGATCGAGCCCGGCACCATGGGCGCCGAAGCGGTCGACGACGCGCAGATCCTACGGGCCGAGCTGCAGACCGAGATCCTTCGAGACGGCAGCCTGCAACCGTGGCGGCACCACCCCGACTACTACACCGAGCGGGCGGCGACCGCGGTCGGCGAGTTGCTCGCGCGCGACTTTGCGCCGCTCGCCGTCCGCGTTCGCGCGGTCGTGGCCCGCGAACGCGGCATTCCGGCGATGCTCGACGCGGCCCGGCTCAACCTCACGTCCGTCGATGCCGCCTCGGCAGAACTGGCACGCGACAACGTGAACGGGGCGATCGCCTTTTTCGAGCTGGCCGTTCCGTCGGCCGTCAGCGTTCGCGACGCCGGCCTACAGCGCGAGTTCGATGCCGCCAACGCCGCGACGGTGGCGGCCTTGCGCGCCTATCGGAGCGCGCTCGAGGCGGGGCCGCTCGCACATCCCAGCGGGACGTTCGCGATCGGCGCGGCCGGCTTTGCCGAGTTGCTCCGGCTCCAGCAACTCGCGCCCCTTTCGACGGCAGACTACGAGCGCGCCGGCGAAGCGGCTCTCGCGCAGACGAAGGCGGAGTTCTTGGAAGCCGCTCGCGAGGTCGATGCCGGCAAGACCCCGCAAGCGCTGCTGGCGGGTCCGGCTCAGGCCCTTCCGGCGAGCGAGGACGTCCTGGCGACGGCCAGGCGCGACGTTGCCGCGTTGCGTGCGTTCGTCGCGGAACGCGGGCTGCTCACCCTCGCGCCCGGCGGGGACGTGAGCGTCGTGCCGATGCCGGCGTACGCGCGCCACCGTTCGCTCGCGGTGCTGAACGCGCCGGGACCGCTCGAAAGCAAGGCGACCGGCTCGTTCTACGAGATCGCGCTACCGGAACCGGACTGGCCGCCCGAGCGCAAAGCCCGCTATCTCGCCCGTTTCAACGAGTACGCCTTCCCGTTGATCGACGCTCACGAGGTCGTGCCGGGGCACTTCGCCGCCTTCGAGATCGTACGGCGCGAGCGGCTCTCGACGATCCGGCGCCTGTTGCCGAACGTCGCGTTCGTCGAAGGCTGGGCGCACTATGCCGAACAGATGGTCGTCGACGAGGGCTGGGGAAACCGCAACCCGCGGGTGCGCCTCGCGCAGCAGCAAGCGGCCCTAACGCGCGAGTGCCGCTACCTGGTGGGGCTGTGGGAGCATACCCGAGGGATGAGCGTCGAACGGGCGGTCAGGTTCTTCGAGGAGAATGCCTACGTAAACGAAGAAACCGCGCGATTCGAAGCGTTGCGGGGCACGGCCGATCCGCTCTACGGTTACTATACGCTCGGTAAGCTCGAGATCCTCAAGATGCGCGCGGATTATCGGAAAGTCGCGGGACCCCGCTTTACCCTCGGCGCATTTCACGACCGCTTGCTTGCGGAGGGGTTTCCTCCGATGTCGATCGCCCGTAAAGACGTGCTGGCCGCCGACGACGACGGCAAACTTCTCTAGATCCCCGGGGTCCGGCCCCGAACTTCCGGCATACGAGGTACTTCACGTGACGACCGTCGATTCGCGCTTGGACCTTGCCATGACGATCCCCGGAACGATGATGGACGTTCCGCTCAATATCCGCTGGATATTCGAACACGCGCTGCGCAATAACGGCGCACGCGAAATCGTCACGCGGCTCGACGACGGGTCGTTCCACCGCTACACGTACGAGGATTTCGGCAAGCGTACCGCCCGGCTCGCGCACGCGCTGGTCGAACTCGGGATCAAGCCGGGCGACCGGGTCGCGAGCTTCGGCTGGAACACCTTCCGTCATCTCGAACTGTACTACGCCGTTCCGATGATCGGCGCGGTCCTGCACACGACGAATATCCGGTTGTTCCCGGAACAGGTAACGTGGGCGTTCGATCACGCCGACGACAAGCTGATCTTCGTCGACGCGTCGCTGACGCCGGCCGTCCTGAACGCGACCGCGACCCAGCCCGGCTTCGCCCGGCCGTTCGTCGTGATGGGAGAAGCGTCCGCGCCGATTCCGAACGCACTCGATTACGAGGCGCTGTTGACCGGCCGGCCCGAAACGTTCCCCTGGCCCGACGTCGACGAGCTGGCGGCCGCGATCCTCTGCTACACCTCCGCCACGACCGGCGACCCGAAAGGCGTGCTCTTCACGCACCGCTCGACCGTTTTGCACGCGTTCGCGGCGGGGCAGGCCGACGCGCTCGCGGTCACGCAGCGCGACACGATCATGCCGGTCGTGCCGATGTTCCACGTCAACGCCTGGGGCGTGCCCTACTTGGCCGTTATGGTCGGCGCGAAGATCGTGATGCCCGGCGCGAAACTCGATCCGCATAGCGTCATCGACATCGTCGACAGGGAAGGCGTGACGATCTCCCTCGGCGTGCCGACCGTGTGGCTCGCCGTACGCGACGAGCTCGAGAAGCGCGACGCGTACCTGCCGAGCTTGAAGTCGCTGGTTATCGGCGGTTCTGCGTGTCCGCCGTCGCTGTACGACGATCTCAAGAAACGCGGGATCGAGACGATCCATGCCTGGGGAATGACCGAGATGAGCCCGATCGGCACGGTTTCGCGCGCCGTCGCGGAACTCGACGATGCGGCCGAGTCCGAACGCCGCGAAGAGCTCTTGAAGCAAGGCCGCTTCACGCCGCTGGTCGCCTGGAAGCTGATCGACGACGACGGAAACGAGGTCCCGCACGACGGCAAGACCGCCGGGGCGTTGTGGGTGCGCGGTGCCGCGGTCACCGGATCGTACTTTCGCATCGGCGACGACCTGCCGGTCTTCCGGGACGGCTATTTTCACACCGGCGACGTCTGCACGATCGACGCGCTGGGGTACCTGCAGCTCGTCGACCGCTCGAAAGACCTGGTGAAGTCCGGCGGCGAGTGGATCTCGAGCGTCGATCTCGAGAATACGATCATGGGCCATCCGAGCGTGCGCGAAGCCGCCGTGATCGGGCTCGAGCATGCGAAGTGGGTGGAGCGGCCCGTCGCGGTGGTCGCGCTACGCGAAGGGCTGACGCTCGACGAGCCGTCGCTCAAGGCGTGGCTGGGCGAGCGCGTCGCGAAATGGTGGGTTCCCGACCGCGTGATCTTCGTCGATGCGATCCCGCGCACGGGCGTCGGGAAGTTCCTCAAGCGCGACCTGCGCGCGCAGTTTAAGGATCTCTTATTGGACGAAACGGGCTCGATGTAAGATAGGAGCGGCCTCAATGGACGTGGTGACCCCGGCGGCGCGAGCGCCGCAACTCGATCCTTCGACTGCGATTCCCGGAACGATGATGGACGTTCCGCTCAATATCCGCTGGATATTCGAGCACGCGGTGCGCAACAACCCGGCGCGCGAGATCGTTTCGCGTCTCGACGACGGGTCGACGTTTCGCTATACGTACGCGGGGTTTGCGAAGCGCGTCGCCAAGCTCGCGCACGCGCTCGTGAAGCTCGGCGTGCAGCCCGGCGACCGCGTCGCGAGCTTCGCCTGGAACACGCACCGGCACCTCGAGCTATACTATGCGGTGCCGATGATCGGCGCCGTGCTGCACACGACCAATATCCGGCTCTTCCCCGAACAGGTCGCCTGGGTGCTGCAGCACGGCGGCGACCGGCTGGTGTTCGTCGACGCGTCGCTGGTCGAGGCGCTCGAGCGCGCGCTCGCGACGGCTCCCGGCTACAGCCCGGGGGTCGTCGTCATGGGCGCGAGCGAAACGACGCCCCAGGGCGTGGTGCACGACTATGAAACGCTGCTCGCGGCCCAACCGGAGACCTTCGGCTGGCCCGACGTCGACGAGCGCGCGGCTGCGATCCTCTGCTACACCGGCGGAACGACGGGCGATCCGAAGGGCGTCGCGTACACCCACCGCTCGACCGTGTTGCACTCATTCGCCGCCGGCCTGGTCGACGCGATCGAAATCCGCCAGCGCGACACGATCCTGCCGATCGTCCCGATGTTTCACGCCAACGCCTGGGGTTCGCCGTACTACGCGCTCACGATCGGGACGAAATACGTGCTGCCGGGGCCGCGCCTTGATCCGCACAGCATCATCGAGCTGGTCGACCAAGAAAAGGTGACGCTCTCGCTCGGCGTGCCGACCGTCTGGCTCGCGGTGCGCGACGAGCTCGAGAAGCGCGACGCGTATCTGCCGACGCTCCAAACGCTCCTGATCGGCGGCTCCGCGGTTCCGCCCTCGATGTTCGACGACTTCAACAAACGCGGGATCCGGATCGTTCAGGGCTGGGGCATGACCGAAATGAGCCCGCTGGGAACGACCTCGTCGCTCACGCACGAAAACGAACGCGCGCCGTGGGAAGAGCGCCGCGCGGACTTGCTCAAACAGGGGCGCTTCGTTCCGGTTTGCGCGTGGAGGATCGTCGACGATTACGGCAACGACGTTCCGCGCGACGGAACGACCGCGGGTGACCTGTGGGTCCGCGGTCACGCGATCGCCGGATCCTATTTCAACCTAAAGGAGGACCTCCCGGTCTTCAAAGACGGCTGGTTCGCCACCGGGGACGTGTGCACGGTCGACGCGCGCGGGTACCTTTCGGTCGTGGACCGCTCGAAGGACCTCGTGAAGTCGGGCGGCGAGTGGATCTCGAGCGTGGACCTCGAGAACACGGTCATGGGGCATCCGAGCGTGCGCGAAGCGGCCGTCATCGGGCTGCCGCACGAGAAATGGCAGGAGCGCCCGGTGGCCTTCGTGGCCCTCCGCGAGGGACACGCCCTCGACGAGCGGACCCTGCAAGACTGGCTGGCCGAGCGGGTCGCGAAGTGGTGGGTTCCCGACCGGATCGTTTTCATCGACGCGATTCCGCGGACCGGCGTCGGGAAGTTCCTCAAGCGGGAACTCCGCCGGCAGTACGGCGACCTGCTTGGCGGCCCGTAGAGGGGAAATAGGTCCGCCTTTGTTTCCTTTTGGGGATTTTCGGGAAGGTAGGTGACATGGTCCCTGTGTTCGTGCTATAAGTGCGGAACGCACCGGGCCATCGGTCAAGGGTAGGCGTGCCAATGTGGAAGAACTCTCTTCCCAGCTAATCGAGAGAGGTTGTAATTACCGTCGTGTCAGACTTCAGCGATGCCAAGCAGCTCGAGCTCATGTGGGAGTCGGACCCTCGCTGGTCCGGCATCAAGCGGCCGTACAGCGGCGCCGACGTCGTTCGGCTCCGCGGCTCCCTGCACATCGATTACACGCTCGCTCGCATCGGGGCTGAACGACTATGGAAGCTGCTCTCGAGCGAGCCCTACGTCCCGGCACTAGGCACGTTGACGGGCGGTCAAGCCGTCCAGGCGGTCAAGGCGGGCCTGAGCGCGATCTACCTGTCCGGTTGGCAGGTCGCCGCCGACGCTAACCTCTCGGCGCAGACGTATCCCGACCAGAGCCTGTACCCCGCGAATTCGGCGCCCGCGCTCGTCAAGCGCATCAACAACGCTTTTCAGCGGGCCGACCAGATCCAGACGATGGAAGGCAAGGGCCGCATCCACTTTTTCGCGCCGATCGTGGCCGACGCCGAAGCGGGTTTCGGGGGCGCCCTCAACTGCCACGAGATCATGAAAGCGTTCATCGAAGCCGGCGCGGCCGGCGTGCACTTCGAAGATCAGCTGGCAGCTGAGAAGAAGTGCGGGCACATGGGCGGCAAGGTGTTGATTCCCACCAAGACCGCCGTGCGCAATCTCGTCTCCGCCCGCCTCGCCGCGGATCTGCTGGGCGTTCCGACCGTCATCGTGGCGCGCACCGACGCTGATGCGGCTCAACTGATCACGAGCGACGCCGATCCGTACGATCGCGAGTTCATCACGGACGAGCGGACGGAAGAAGGCTTCGGCCGGCTCAAGAACGGCAAGGGCGGTCTCGAGATGGCGATCTCCCGCGGCCTGGCTTACGCGCCGTACGCCGATCTGATCTGGTGCGAGACTTCGGAGCCGAACATCGCGGATGCCAAGCGCTTCGCGGACGCGATCCATGCGAAGTTTCCCGGCAAGTGGCTGGCCTACAACTGTTCGCCGTCGTTCAACTGGAAGCTCAAGCTCTCGCAGAGCGACATCGAGACGTTCCAGCAGCAGATCGGGGCGCTCGGTTACAAGTTCCAATTCATCACGCTGGCCGGCTTCCACGCGCTCAACCACTCGTTCTTCGAGCTGGCCCGCGACTACAAGGCGCGCGGTATGGCGGCCTACTCGGCACTGCAGCAGTCCGAATTCGCGTTGGAAGAGTTCGGCTACACGGCGACCCGGCACCAGCACGAGGTCGGCGCGGGGTACTTCGACGATATCGCCCAGGTCGTGGCGGAAGGGAAGGCCTCGACGACCGCTCTCCACGGTTCGACCGAAGAAGAGCAGTTTGCCGCCGGGGCGGCCACCGCGAAGTAATTCGGTTACTCGCGGATAATGGAGGGACGGCCGCCGTTGCGGCCGTCCCCTTTTCAGTGCAGCGCCGCGAAGGACGAACGAATGGAACGTGTGGTTGTCCCGTTTGACGAACGGAATGCCGAATTCGACCTCGATCGCCGGACGAATCGATGGACGCCGGTCGAGGCCGGCACACCGCTCGAGGAGGGCGAGTTTCCGCTGATCGCGTCTGCCGGCGGAAAACGCTACGAACTCTACAGCGACCGCACGTTCGCGGAAGTCGAGCTGTGAGCGCGCTGGATCCGGATCCTTCCGACAAGGTCCACGCGGCGTTCGCCGACCAATGGTAGCCGGATTCGCTCACGAGGCCGACGCGCTGGTCGACCGTGCCGAACCCGTCGTCGTCGGACGTGGCGGCGTTTTCGTCCGTCGGCTTGCACGGCAATTCGATCGTGTGGGTTCATCGGGCCGGCCGGTCGACGACGATTCGGACGTTCGATCGGTCCGCACCGCACCGGTTAACGTGCGAGGAACGTTCCCGCGTCAACGGTGCGGCGGCGGCCCGCGCGATTCTATTCGCGCTCGTGCAAGCGCACCGTCGTACTGTAGTCCGGCGCTTTCATGCTTCACCCGTCCTTCACGCACGCTTCTCGCGGGAGGCGGAACCGTGGGTAATTATCTACATGTGAAGTTTTTGCGATGAAAGTAGATTAGCATATATCTGTGAATTAGCGTCCCGTTCCAACTGGTCGTTGCATGCGTCGGGAGCGGGGTTTCGTTCGTATCGATGAGCGTGGAGCGTGGAATGGCGAGTCATTCGAGCGACGAGCGACGATGAGACGGGCGAAAGCCACACGTTCGTGATTCACGCGTTCTTCACGCGCGCTTCTCGCGGTCGCGGCAAACCCTCGAGTCAACCAGCATGTGAAGTCTTATCGAAGATAAATGAATTGCATATATCTGTGAAATCGCTCACCGCGTCGAACGCTTTCGTGCTACGAGCGCGTCAAGGTTCGGCGAGCAGTGCGGCGACCGTGTCGTCAACGAGCTGGTCCTGCGAATCGCCGATCACGGTTCGGCGCAGCGTGCCGTGCTTGTCGAAGATCAGCTGCGTCGGCCAATATTCGACGCCGTACGCATTCCAGAGTGTCTTGTCGTTGTCGATCGCGACCGGCCAAACGATGCCCTGCGCGGCCAGGTTTGCAACGACGTTCTTGCGGTCCGACTCAAACGCGGTCTCAGGCGTGTGGATACCGACGATTCTCAAATCGCCCGCTCCGTGCTCGCGGTAGAGGGCCAGCAGGTTCGGCGTGACGTTCGTGCAGTTGTAACAGCCGAACGTGAAGACGTCGACCAGCACGACCTTGCCGCGCCAATCGGCGGCCGCCGGACGCGCCGAAACCCAGTCTCTATAGCGCTCCAGCGGCTCGAGCGTCGGGGCTGCCGGAGCGGGCGGCGGGCGCGGGACGATCGCGAGCAGCAGGGCGAGCGCGGCGAGCGTTGCGCTCGCCGGGAACGGTCGTTTCATGTCCGCACCTCGCTCGCAGTGTAGCGCGGACGGCGCGGGCACGAACGTAAGCCGTCTTACGACGCACGGCTTCGGCGGCGTGCGCGAGCCGGCAAGAGCCGCGAAGCGCGACGGCGTAGCTTGCGACATGCTACCCGCCGCGCTCGACCCGAGCCGTCTCGCGTTGCCGTTGATCGGCGCGCCGCTCTTCATCATCTCGCAACCCGAACTCGTGATCGCGCAGTGCAAGGCCGGCGTCATCGGCGCCTTTCCTTCGCTGAACGCGCGACCCGCCGACATGCTGGAAGCGTGGCTCCTGCGCATCGAGGAGGAACTTGCCGCGCACGACCGCGAGAACCCGGACCGTAAGGCGGCACCGTTCGCGGTCAACCTGATCGTTCATAAGTCCAACGACCGGCTGATGGCGGATCTCGACGTAGTCGTCAAACACCGCGTGCCGGTCGTGATCACGTCGCTCGGCGCGCGCCCGGACATCAACGAGGCCGTGCATTCGTACGGCGGCATCGTGCTGCACGACGTCATCAGCGATACGTTTGCGAGAAAGGCGATCGAGAAAGGCGCGGACGGCCTGATCGCCGTCGCCGCGGGCGCCGGCGGGCACGCGGGGACGATCTCGCCGTTCGCGCTGGTACAGGAAATGCGCCAATGGTTCGACGGCCCGCTCGCGCTCTCGGGTTCGATCGCGAACGGACGCGCGGCGTTGGCGGCGCTCGCGATGGGCGCGGATTTCGCCTACGTCGGTTCCGCCTTCATCGCGACGCGCGAAGCACACGCCGCCGAGGAATACAAGGAGATGATCGTCGCATCGCGCGCCCAAGATATCGTGTATACGAATCTCTTCACCGGCGTGGCGGGCAACTATCTGCGGCCCTCGATCGAACGCGCGGGCCTCGACCCCGATAACCTGCCGCAGAGCGATCCGTCGAAGATGGATTTCTCGGCGGGCCGCCCCGTCAAGGCGTGGCGGGATATCTGGGGATGCGGCCAAGGAATCGCCGCCGTCACGGACATCCCGACGGCGGCCCAACTCGTCGCGCGGCTGACCCGGGAGTTCGAGGCCGCGCGCGAACGCCTCGCCGCACTGCCGCTGCCGGCCTGATCGTGGGGGCGCCCGCCGAGCGCTTCACGCTACTGGCCCGTTCTTACGCCGAGGCACGCCCTGGCTATCCGCCGGCCGCGATCGCGGCACTCTTTGAAGGCTGCGGCGCGCCGTTCTCGACGGTTGCCGACCTGGGCGCCGGAACGGGAATCTCGGCCCGAGCGCTCGCGCGGCATTGCGCTCGGGTCTTTGCGATCGAGCCGAATGCAGCGATGCGTGCCGCCGCGGAGCCCGATCCGCGCGTCACGTGGATCGACGGCACCGCCGAGGTCACGACCTTGCCGGACGCATCGGTCGATCTCGCGGTCGCACTGCAAGCGTGGCATTGGTTCGATGCGGCTGCGGCGATGCAGGAAGCGCGCCGCATCGTCCGGCGCGGCGGCCGCGTCGCACTGGTGGGCTACGAACGCGACGAAAGCGACGAAACGACGGCGGCGTACGGTTCGATCGTGCGGCGCTTCGCACTCGACGATACGGAATCGCGCCGCGCCCGCGCGCTCGCGGACTTCGGTGCCCAACCCGGCGCAGTTCGCACCGACTTTAAAAGCGCGCAGGTTCTCGACCGTAGCACGTTCGTCGCCCGCCTCGACAGTACGTCGTACTTGCCCCACGAGGGCGATAGGGCCGCGGAGTTGCTTCGCGAAGCGCACTCGTTCTTCGAGCGGCGAGCGTGCGACGGTGCCGTTTCGTTGCACCAGACGATCGCGTTGGTCTACACGGCCGTGTGAAGCGGCGCTTTCATGAAACCGGGGCTCGCCGCGTTCGGCGAGCCCCGGTCCGATCGGACGCTCTTACTTAGGCTGGTCTTTGGGAGGCTCTTCCTTCGGCTTTGCGGCCTGAGGTTTAGGCGCCGCCGGCTTGGGCGCCGCGTGCTGCGGCTGAGGCTTGGGCGCCGTGTGGGCCTGCGGCTTGGGAGCTGCCGGCTTGGGAGCCGGCGGCTTGGCGACCGGTTTGCTTTCCGGAACCGGCTTGGCGACCGGTTTGCTTTCCGGCACCGGCTTGGCGACCGGTTTGCTTTCCGGCACCGGCTTGGCGGCCGGCTTGCTTTCCGGCACCGGCTTGGCGACCGGCTTGCTTTCCACTTCCGGTTTGGTGACCGGCTTGGTTCCGACTTCCGGCTTGGTTACCGGTTTCGTTTCGACTTCCGGTTTGGTCAGCGGCTTCGTCCCGACTTCCGGCTTGGTGACCGGCTTGGTTCCGGCGGCCGGCTTGGTTTCGGGCACCACGCGGTCGGTGGGCCGCACCGGCGTGAAGGTCTTCGGCAGATTGGTCGGGGTGAACGGCCGAGGGACGACCGCGACGGGCGGCTTGCCCTTATTCACGCTCGCCAGCAGGTTGCGGTCTTCGCCGGCGGTCTTGATGTGCTCGAGTTGCACGGGCGTCGGCGCTACGTGGCGCTCGGTCGCGATCGCACGCTCGCTGGCTGTCGGCACGGCGCGAATTCCGCCGGGTCCGCCGTTGTAGCTCACGTTCCTCGTGTTGTAGTTGTTTACGATGACGGTCTTGTTAACGTACGTGTTTCTTACGATCGTCGTGTTCACGTTCGAGACCGCGGTGTTGTAGCGGAAATTGTTCCCCTGCCAAGCGCCGCCGACGTAGCCTTGGCCGTAATAGCCCGCACCGTAATTGACGCCGCCGTAGAAGCCGATCTGGGGCGCCCAGTAACCCTGGTGCCAGCCATAGTAGCCGTTCGTGTACCCCCAATAGCCGGGCGTCCAGAGCAGTCCCGGTTGCGGTGCGGCAACCCAGGTGCCCGGCACCCAATAGTAGCCGTAGGGACCGTACGCCCAGTAACCCGGCGTCCAAATGAGGTTCGGAGCGGGGCACGGCGGTTGCACGTACACGGGCAGCGCGGGCGGTCCGATGTTGATGTTGAAACCGATCCCGACGCTGACTTGAGCGAACGCAGGGGCGGGTACCGCGAGCGCGGCCGTGATGGCGATGAGGAATTTCAGCATACGCAAGGTGCGCATGAACCTCAATCTCCCTTCCGAAAAGAAAAAATGCAAGATGACGCATGAACGGCCGCCGGGGGCCCGGCGATAGCGTTCTCATCGGACTTTCATCTGCGCCGGTAAACTTCCTCGGGTGGCAGTACGCGCGGCGGTTGCGCGCGCGTTCTGCGTACAGCGTGTGTGACGCGCGCTAAATCGCAAGAACGGTGCCGCTCGCTCGCATCGAAGATGCGGGCGAACGGCACCGTGACGGATTCCTCGCGGAAACCGATCTACTGGTCTTCGGGCTTCGGCTTGGCCGTCGGTTCCTTCTCGGCCGGAGCCGCAGTGTGGCTCTTCTCGGCGGCCGGCGTGTGAACGGGTTTGGCCTCCGGCGCCGGTTTGTGAACGGGCGCGGGCGTCTTGTGAACCGCCGGTTTCACCGTGCTCTTCGGAAGGGGTTTGGCCTCGCGCTCAGGCGTCGGCTTGACGACCTTCTCCGGAACGGGTTTGACTTCGCCCTCAGGCGTCGGCTTGACGACCTTCTCCGGAGCGGGTTTGACTTCGCCCTCAGGCGTCGGCTTGACGACCTTCTCCGGGACCGTTTTGATTTCGCCCTCAGGCGTCGGCTTGACGACCTTCTCCGGGACCGTTTTGATTTCGCCCTCAGGCGTTGGCTTCGCTTCGGTTTCCGGCGTCGGCTTGGCTTCGTTTTCAGGCGCGGGCTTGACTTCGGTTTCCGGCGCGGGCTTGGCTTCCGAAGAGGGCTTCACGCCGGGCTTCGGTGCGATAGGCTCGGTCTTCACGTGTCCTTCGGCTGCGGCCCGGTCCTCTGCCTGGATCGGCGTGAGGTGTTCCGGGGGGCTCTCGGGCGTGAAGGGCTTGACGACCGCCGGCGTGGGGGGCTTTCCGTGATTGACCGTCGCGAGCAGATTGCGATCCTTCGCGGCGAACGCCGCGTGCTGCCGCTGGAGCGGCGTTGGCGGGATCTTTCGCCCTTTGTCGACGGCGAGCTCGGCCGGGGACGGCGTCGCTCGAACGCCTGCGGGTCCGCCGTTGTAGCTCACGTTCGTGGTGTTGTAGTTGTTCACGATGACGGTCTTGTTGACGTACACGTTTTTCACGATCGTCGTGTTCACGTTCGTGACGGCGGTGTTGTAGCGGAAATCGTTCCCCCGCCAATCGCCGCCGGCGTATCCTTGTCCGAAGTAACCGGCGCCGTAATTGACGCCGCCGTAAAAGCCGACATGGATGCCCCAATACCCGGGGTGCCAACCATACCCGCCGCCGGCATAGCCCCAGTAACCGGGGGTCCAGAGCAGGCCTGGTTGCGGAGCGGCAACCCAGGTTCCCGGCACCCAGTAGTAGCCGTAGGGTCCCCACGCCCAGTAACCGGGCGTCCAGATGAGGTTGGGAGCCGGGCACGGCGGCTGCTCGTACTGGGGCAGCGGCGGCGGCCCGACATCGACGACCTGCTGGGCGTAGGACGGCGGCGCAGCGGGCGCCGCCTGGGGCGGGGGTGGCTGGGCGGTCGTCAACGCTACGATTTGGTTGGTGCCGTCGTAGTTGACGGTGGCCCCGAGGGCCTGGGACACGAAGCGGAGCGGCACGTACGTGCTGGCACCGATGATGAAGGGTGCGACGTCGAGCGTCTGCGGCGCTCCGTCGACGGTCGCCTGTTGCGAGCCGATCGTCAGGGAGACGCTGCGGTCGCCCGCAGTGGCGTTGATGACGCCGCTTTCGTACACGACGGTCGCGCCGAGCTGCTCGAAAACGCCCCGCAGCGGGACGAGGACCCGGCCCGCTCGCTCGACGGGAGGCGGATTGAGGGTGACGGGCGCGCCGTTGACCGTCACCGAGATGGCGAAAGCCGGGGTCGCGACTGCAAGGACCGCTAAGACGGCGGCCGCGCCGGTGGCTTTCAAGAGCCTAAAACGTATCGGAATTGAGTGCAAGGAATCTCCTCCTGCGGCGGGCGCGGCCGCCGCACTTATTGGTTCGTATTCCGGATACGAAGAAATACGCTCCAACGTCGCGGCTACCCCGGCGGCTCGGGCCGTTCGGCGGCGGAATCGAGAGCCGCGCGGGCGGCGTGCCGAGCGCGAGCTGCCTTTTTTGGAAGGTGTGCCAGGTGTCCGGCACGGCGTTGCGGCATATCCGTACGTCGCTCTAGCTTCAATTCCCGTGCGGTCCGTGTGAGCGAGCGGCATGCCGCCGAGGAGCCGGTTCGTCGAGCAGCGGTGCTCTCCGCAGGCGCCGATTCTGTCGAGCGGCAAGTAATCGGCCACATGGTGGGTAAAGTCCGTGCATAGTCTCCGGGCACGGATTGAAGGAAATTCAGTCGCGCTGCCGAGTCTCTTCGTGACCGGCACAACCGTAATCCATACTTTACCGTTAAAGGAGTGCTTTATGAAAAGAGTATCTATTCTTACGGCAGCGATCGTGATGTTCGCCGCTTCGCCGTCGTTCGCCGTCGAAGGTTCGGCGCCGGCGGTTCCGATCAAGGTCGAATGCCACGTGGGCCGTAGCGCGGCCGCGGCCGTCTCGGCGGGGGCACTGACGCCGGGCGCCGGCGTGACGCTGACCAACGGCGTCACCGTCAAAGTCACCAACGTCGGCACGAAGACGGTCAAGGATGCGACGCTGTACGGAACCTACGCCGGCCAGAAGATCACCGACACCGTCAACCTCGAGATCGCCCCGGGCGAGACGGTTTGGTTCAGCCGGTCCTACGCTCAGCTTCCGTACGAAGGCCCCGATGTGGCCTGCCACGTCAAGCACGTCGATTTCAAGGACGGTACGTCGTACTCCGAAGCCAAGTAATCTTCGGCGCGGCAGTACGCCACGCAGAGAGGCCCGCGGCCGGAACGCCGCGGGCCTCTCTGCGTGGCGCCGGACTATTCCGCGACTGCGACCGGGCGAGGCACGATGGCCGCAGCCCGTTTGGCAGGGCGTAGCAACAGGGCGAAGAGCGCCGCGCCGATCGAGATCGGCACCAGCACCGCGAGCGAGTCGGCGAAGCCGGAGTTCGTGGCCTGGAGTTGGATCAACCGGGCGATCTGGCGGATCGTCGCGCTGTGGGGATGCGCGGCGTGCAGGGTGTAGAGCGCGCCGTTCGAGAGCCTCGCCGAGCTGCGGTACACTTCCGAGTGGAAGTACGTGCGGCGGTCGAACGCGGTCACGAGCATCGTGCTCGCGATCGAGCCGCCGAGTTGAAACGAAAGGCTGAGAAAGGAGCTGACCTTCGGCGAGTCCGCGACCGCGATCGTTCCTAAGATGCAGACGAGAAGCGGCACGAAGAGCATCGACTGGCCGACGCCGGCGTAGACCAGCAACGCTGCGAACGAACCGAAGTCGCTCGTCGTGGTCGCGTTCAAGAAGATCGCGACGAAGGCCGTGGCGCTGATCGTGAAGCCCGAAACGATGAAAAGACGCGGATCCACCCTCGTGACGATGCGTCCGATGAACGGCGTGAGCACCAGCACCGGGATGGCGCGCAGGAGGATCAAAATCCCGCTGAGCGTTGCGGTGAAGCTGAGCACGCCTTGCACGTATTGTGGGAGAATGACGGTCGGCCCGAAGATTACCATGCCCATCATCACCGAGGTCAGCGTTCCGACGCGCACGTTCGAGTAGCGGAAGACGCGCAGGTCGACGATCGGGTTCTTGGTACCCCGCAGCTCCCAGAGCGCAAATGCCGTCAAACCGAGCACGCAGGTGATCGCGAAACCCAGGACGCGCGAATCGTCGAACCAGTCGTTGCGCTCGCCTTCATCGAGCACGTATTGCATCGACCCCAAGCCGACCGCCAGCAGGACGACGCCGAGGCCGTCGAAGGGCGCGGGGCGAGGCGGGGCCGGGTTGCGCAGGATGGCGAGTACGATGAAGGCTGCCAGCAGTCCCGGCACGAGGTTGATGTCGAAGACCCATTGCCACGAGAGGTTGTCGGTCAAGATGCCGCCGAGGGTCGGGCCGAGCGCCGGGCCGAAGGTCAGCGCGATACCGAAGAGCGCGGCGCTCGCGCCGACCTTCTCGGGTGGAAAGGTGTCGCGCAGGATGATCTGCGACGTCGCGATCAGCCCGCCGCCGAACGCACCCTGCACGATGCGATAGAAGATCAGCTCCGGCAAGGTGTGCGCGGTACCGCATAGGACCGATGCGACCGTAAACCCGATGATGCAACCCGAATAATATTGGCGCCGTCCGAGACGTTGCAGCAAGAACGGCGCCAGCGGGATCGCCACGACGTTGGAAATGATGTAGCCCGTGATGATCCAGGTGCCGTCGTCGATGCCCGCGCCGATGTTGCCTTCGATCGTGGGCAGCGCGACGTTGACGATCGTCGCATCGAGCGTTTGCAGCAGCGCCGCCATCATGATTCCGGCGACGAGCAGCAACCGCCGGTTGCCGAATTCGACGACGGAGACCGGTGCCGGCGGAGCGGTCACGAGCGAGCGTCGCGCGCCGCGCGCTCCAAGAGCGCGATGTGACGCGTCAACTGGTCGCACGCGGCCGCCATGTACGAGGGGTCGCGGTAAAGCTTGACGAGCATGATGGCGCCTTCGAGCGCGGCGATCACGAAGGTCGCAAGCGACGCGGCGGCCGCGGGATCGAGCCGGCCGTCACGGCTCGCATCGGCGGCGGCCGCAGCGACGAGGCCGTGCCAGCCGTCCATTGCGCGGCGCGCGCGGTCGCGCAGGGCCGGATGCGTGTCGTCGGCTTCCGTCGCGGTGTTGAGGATCGGGCAGCCGCCCGGCACCACCGGCTTGCGCGCCACCTCGCGGTAGACGTCGACGATGGCCTGCAGGCGTCGCACGGGGTCGGCCGCGTCGCGCACCGCCGCTTCCAGACGCTTGCGAATCAAGCCGTAGGAGTAATCGAAGGCCGCGAGCGCCAGGGCGTCTTTGGAATCGAAGTGATTGTAGACGCCGCCCTTCTCGAGCCCCGTGGCCTCCGAGATATCGGCCATCGACGTACCCGCGAAGCCGTGCGTGTTGAAGGCCGCGGCCGCGCACTCGACGATCCGTTGTCGCGTGCGCGCCCCCTTTGAGGCCGGTTTTGCGGCGGTCTCAACTCCCACGCGCGAACGATATGTCGCCCGCTTGGAAAAGTCAAGGTGGTCGGTTTTGCGTCGGACGGGCCGGCTACGGAGCGGTTGTTCGTATGAGCTTATAGGGAACTGATGTTTGTTAGGCAAAGGCCGCGTCCGTGCCATTAGGTGACAACAGCGAACGACCGCGCTTCGCGCTTCGCTCGGTACTCGGCCCGGCCTTGGTCCTCGTGCTCGTCGTGGCGATCCTGTTCGGCGGAGGATACGCCGTCAGCAGCGTCTTGAAACGGTCCATCGACAACGGCGACTCGCGGCGCGCCGCGCGCACCATCACGTTTCGCTTGCTCAAGGACCAGCTCGACGAGGAGACGGGCGTTCGCGGCTTCACCTCGATCCGGGACCGTAGCTTCCTCGACCCGTATTATGCGGCGATTGCGGACTTCACGCCGCTGGTGCCGCAACTGCGCGAGCGGCTCGAGCACTTGGAAATCCCGGGCGGCCCGGCCTTGCTCGACGACGCGGTGGCGACGAACCGGCTCTGGCTGCGCACCGTTGCGACGCCCTTGCTGACGCTCCAAACCAGCGGCGACGAATCGTCGTTACAGGTGCGTGGCAAGGTGCTGGTCGACCGTTTCAGAGGCGACCTCGATCGTCTCGACGGTTTGCTGGTCGCGCGCGAGGCGGGGGATAACCGCTCCACGCAGGCCGCGATCGACGACGTTTCGCTCTTGGTCGCGGTATCCGTGACGCTGGCCGTCCTGCTGGCCGGAGCCTTCAGCGTCGCGCAGGGCCGGCTCTCGGCGCGTCTCGAGCGGGCGCGGCGCAATGCCGAAGCCGAAAGCCGGGCCAATCTCGAATTGCGGACCGCGTACGAGACGGAGAAGCGCATCGCCGACACGCTGCAGGGCGCGTTCGTGCAGCGCCCGTTGCCGGTCGTTCCGGCGCTGAACTTCAGCGCGACCTACATTCCGGCCACCGACGAAGCGAAGGTCGGCGGGGATTGGTACGATGCCGTCGAGCTGCCCCAGCGACGCGTGCTCTTCTCTCTGGGCGATGTCGAAGGTCACGGAATAGAAGCGGCCGTCAACATGAACCGCGCCCGCCAGGCGCTCATGTCGGCCGCGTTGATCGATCTCGATCCCTCCCAGGTACTGCGTCGTGTTAACAGTCAATTACTAACGATGGGTCGCATGGCGACCGCGGTTGCGGGGTACGCCGACGCAAGCTCGTACGAGTTCGTGTATGCGACGGCAGGTCATCCGCCGCCGTTGCTACTGCGGCCCGGACAACGGCCGGTGTTGCTCGAATGCGGCGGGCTACCGCTCGGCGTCTTGCAGGATTGCGTCTATCGCACGCATCGCGTGCAAGCGGTACCCGGTTCGGTGCTGGTGCTCTACACGGACGGCGCGGTCGAACACTCGCGAAATGTCATCGAAGGCGAAGCGCTGCTCATGCAGGCCGCCGCGGCGGCGCTCGAAAACAATGACTCTGACCTTGCCTTTGCCATCCGTGCCGAAATCTTCGGCACGCGTCCGGTGGGTGACGACGTTGCAATTCTCACGATCGGCTTTACCCCGGGCGAAACGGCCCGCATGACGTTCGTTGCGGACAATTCGCAGGGAGCAATCATTAACCACGTAGTCGCGGCTGCCGATAAGCCCGCGACGGCGTCGGAACGTGCGACGGCCGCGTGAACGACGCTGCGATGCTGGCGGTGGTGAAGATGAGCGGCGAGCTCGACATCGCGCGTCGCGCCGAGATTCATGCCGCCTTGCAGATCGAGGGCGAACCGGCGGGCGTGCTCGTCGATTTCGCCGAGGTCACGTACGCCGATTCGTCAGCGATTTCGGAACTGTTGCGTTTTCGCGCCGAACTGAACCGGCGCGGCGTGCCGGTCGCGCTGCTGATCGAGACTCCCCAGTTCCGGCGTTTGTTGGAATACGCAGGCGTCGGCGACGCCTTCGCCGTTTTCGGCGAGCGCGGGCCCGCCTTGACGTTCCTGTGCGAGAGCCGCACATGAACGGCGCTTCGGAACTGCGCCTCAGCCGCGCCGCCAAGCCGGCGGCGATCAAATCGGTACGGCACGCGTTCCTCGCCTTTCTCGACGCGAACGACGTCTCGGGCGACTGCGCCGCCGATATCGCGACGGCGGTCGGCGAGGCGCTTGCCAACGCCGCCGAACACGCCTACGGCAACGACCTCTCGGGCACGGTCGACGTCTACGCCCGCGTCGAGCCGGATTGCTTGATCGTCGAAGTATTCGATCGCGGCGAGTTCGTCGACCGGCCCAGCCGCGAAGGGCGCGGTTTCGGATTCCGAATCATGCGAGCGGTCGCCCGTTCCGTGACGATCGAACGGGTGGGAGGAACCCGGGTACGTATGGTGTTCGAGCCGCGCTTCGAGCGGCAACGGCTCGAAGCCTGAGTGCTACGCGCCTAGAAGCGCACGTGGACCTCGAGGTTGGAAGCGACCGGGTTGCAGTTCACCGAGGCGGCGGCGTACCGGCCGCGCTTGGCAGCGTCGACCGCGGCCGCGTCGAGGTCTGCGGAACCGCTGGAAATAGCCACCGAGGCATTGGAGACTTCACCCGACGGCGTTAGCGTAACTGCAATATCGGCGGCGCCGCCACGGGCTGAGGCGTTGCCGTATTTCGAGACGAGCGGTATCGCGACCGACAGAACGCGCGCGGGAGCGTCGGGCGTGGCGCACTTCGGCGCTCCCGGGACGTCGCCGGCGGCGGCATTGAGCAGCGCCGTGCTCGCATCGGCCGGCCGGTGCGAGCTCTTCGGTTTCACGGCGCTGCCGGCGCCGGCGACGGCCGCCGCACGGTGCGGCGCTCGCACCGGCGGCGGAGCTTGTTTCTTCGCGACGGCCGGCGGCGTGCGGCGCGGTGCCGGCGCTTCGGTTTCGCGTGCGACCGGCGTGGCGGCTGCAGGCGGCGCTTTCGCGGCGTGATGCGACGCCACGCGCGGATGCTCGGCCCGTGCGGGCGGATGCAGCGCCGCAGGCGGGCGCGTCGCGGCGGGGTGCGGGTGCGGGTGCGGGTGCGGGACGGTAGCCGTCGCGGGCGGCGCGGACGGCGGAGGGACGACGATCCGGTAGAGCGCGTCGTGGAAGATGCCCGCCAATGCGAGCGCCGCGACGATCGCCCCCGGCAGAAGGAGATTGCGCCGGGCCGGCGCTGCCGCCGCGCGCGTCGCGGGCGACGGTTTTTCGCGCGGCGGTCGAGCGGGAGGCGGCGGTGCTTCGACGACGGGAGGCGGCAGCGCGGGCGCGGGCGCGGGGGCGGGCGCGGGCTGAGGCCGCGGACCGCCGGGCACGAAGCGGGCGTACGCAAAGCGGCCGGCCATGAAGTCGGCGGGCGCCGGTATCGCGGCGTACGCGCCGTGGCAGACGGCTGCGAAGCGGTCGATCCACTCGCTCAGCGGCTCGCGTTTAGCGAGGTCGGCGAACAGCCGCGAACCTTCGGGATCCGCATAGTCCTCGCGCTTGAAGAGCAGCCGTTCGTCGCCGCCGTCGTAGGCCTCCCACAGCGCGGAATCCTCCGCGAGCGCCAGCAGCGAGAGGTAGATCGAGTACAGCGAAAAGCGGTCCATGTGCGGCCCGTAGTCGCGGCTCGTGCGCCCGGGATGCTGGTAGTTTTGGTGTCCGAGCCCGCTCGAGAACTCGAGGTCCGCTAACTCCGGTAAGAAGAGATCGTCGTAGTCGACGAGCCGCATCTCGCCGATCGAAGACACCAGGATGTTGCCGTGCTGCAAGTCGCCGTGCGCGATGCCCATCGCTTCGAGACGGTCTGCGACCGCGAGCATCTCCTGGGCGAGGTTGCGCATCGCGGTGGAGTTGCCGTGGTGGCGGTCGACGTAGGCGTTGAGCTGCGGGCCGCGCACCCACTCCATCTTGATGACCGGGTAGCGCCGGCCGCCCACCGCAATTTCGTCGGCGATCAGTTCCGCGCGCGCGAACGCGCGGTCCGACGTCGTGCTCGAGAAGCGGCCGATCGCGTCGTAGCGGCGCGCCAGTTCGCGCACGTCGCGCGTGAAACAGCGGATCGCCCACTCGCCGCCGGCGCCCGCCGCGTGGAACGTCATCGTGAATCCGCCGGTGTAGGGTCTGGGGAGTCCGTTGGGACGGGTCTCTATCGTCGCGCGGCGCAGGTCGAGGTCGCGAAACGCGACCGCCGGATGCTGCAGTGCCGCGACGTACTCGTCGCCTCTGGGCAAGCTCGCTTTGGGTGCGTTCACGAGATGCGAATCATGACGGCGGCGACGTCGTCGTTGCGGAGCGAACCGCGCGCGCGGCCGGCGTCGATCGGCGCGTCGCCGCATTCGAGCGCGCGCAGCAGCGCTTCGATTCCGGCGGCGTCGCACTCGGCGGCGGCGAGCACGAACTGCGCCAAGGCGTCGGTGGCGAGCACCAGCGTGTCGCCCGGGACGAGTTCTCCGCCGACGAGGCGCAGCTCGGTCTCGACCGCGACGTTGCGTTCGGCATCGGTCGATATCAAGACCGGGTCGTTCGCGAACCCGGCCGATGCGGCCACCGGCGCGGCGCAGAGGACGGCGCCCCCGCGCACGTGCACGACGCAGCTGTCGCCGAGCGCGAGGCCCTTCCACGTGGCCGGTGTGCCCGCCCCGACCTCGACTCCCGCCAGCGCCGCGAAGGCGCCGCGCTGCGCGCGTTCCAGCGCGTGCCACGGCAGCGCGCGGCCGTAGACGTCGGCGTACCAGCGCTGCGTCAGCGCCGGCAGACGCTCGCGCAGTTCCGCATCCGAGCGAATCGGAACCTCGACGAACGATTGCGTCAGCAGGCGCGCCCACACTCCGGAAAAGGCCGAGGAGCTCGCGCCGTCGGCCACGGCCGCCCGCAAGCCGTGCCCGTGCGCGTCGCTGGCGACCGCCAGCGCGTCCTCGCAGTCCTCAGGCGCCTCACCGCACTTCGGCAACAGGAGTGCGCGCACGACCAGAGCGACCGTCGACATCCCGGCCCGCGTTAACGCAGCGCCATGTTGGCCGGCTTCGTTCCGATCTCGAGAAACGCGATCGCGGAAACGACGTCGCCGTTGAACACGAAGCCGCGGCTGCCGTGCCGCACCGACAGTCCCATCGTCAGCGCTTGCTGCAGCATCGGATCGGGCAGAACGCTCGAAATCGCATACAACTGCCGCGCGAACGGGTCGTCGAGCACCGCGTCGCTCGAGGGGTAGAGCACGACGTTGCGCGCCTCGCTCGTCAGGTGCATGTTGAACAGCAGCACGTTGCCGTCGCTGGTCTGTAGGGACGTGAGGCGGCGCGCGGTTTCTTGAGGATCGCCGTCGGACGCCTCGCCGTCGGTCAGGTTCATCACGATCGGCGGGTAGCCGTGCGGATGTTCCTCGATCCAGGCGTGCGCGAGCCCGCATGCGAAACCGAGCGCGCGGCGCATCGGCGTCGCGCCGGCGGCCGTCGCTTCGAACCAGACCGGATACTTGACCTCGACGTCGACCTGGCCGCCGGATCCGTCGGGAACGCGCTGCTTGCGCGCTTCCAGCCGGGCCGGGTTCGCTTCCAGCTCCGACGTCGTTGCGTACGGGCGCCCGGCGAGCGGCCCGGCAAAGGCGGGGCCCACGTCGGTGCCGTAGCCGATCACGCTGATGCCGAAGTAATCGTAGACGCCTTCGTTCTTCGAGCACTGAATGATGATGTTCGCGATGATCCGGTTGATCGCGTCGGCGACGGTCTCCGCTTTACTCTTATCGGAATTCCTGCCGTGCGGGTCGTTCATCGAAGCCGACCGGTCGATCGTGAAAATAAAATACGCGGGGTTGCGGCGGCTGATCTCGGCGCGATAAGGCACGTTCGGATCCTTTCTACCAATGGACCGGAGCTATTGCGGAGCGTACTGGATCGTCGCGGCGGCGTTCGAGTACTCCGAGTCGCTCGGGACGAGGAAGGTAAGCACGTAGGTTCCCGTCTCGCCGGGGCCCAGATCGACCCGGCCGACCGCTCGAAAATCTTCGCGCGGGTCGACGTCGCTCTTCGCGTGCTTTTCCGCGCCGGCGTTCGCGCTCGCGGGATCGCCTCGCAGCGCGTACACGAACTGGTCTCCGATGTACCGTGACGCGATCGTTATCCGAAAGCCCTCCGCGAATACGTGCACTTCCTGTTCGGGGTGAAGGCCCACGCGGATGTGAAGGGTCGTGTACGTGTCGTTGGCGGGCGACGACCACGTCGCGAGTATCACGAAGGGGCTGACGGTTTGGGCGTCGGCGAGGAGACACATGCCGAGGCCGATCGAATCGTCGGCCGGCGCGTTCCGCAGCGCCGGAAAGGCCCGTTCGAGCGCGGCGATCTTGCCTTGCGCCGTCGCCTTGTCGGCGGCGGGCACGGCTTTGGACTGCGTCGCGAGCCGGTAGAGCGCGCGCGCGTTTCCGGCCGGCGGCAGGGCGGCGTCGCGTCTTCGCTGCGCTATCCGCGCCGCCGCCTGTAGCAGGAGCGCGTCGCCGCTCTTGACCAGGATGCGTCCGTCGAGCGTGCCGTTGACCGCCGCGCAGGATTCGTAGAGGTTGAGGGCGCGCTCCGCGGCGGCGCTTTCGGTCTCGGGGTCGTGGCGGCGGCCCGCGGCGATCGAGGCCGAGATCGAAGCGTTGGCTTCGCTGACGCGGCACGGCTGCGGCGACCCGAAGAGCGCGTCCACGTCGACGGGCACGACGGCGGTCCGGATCGCGTGCCCGTAGCGCTCGAGCTCGACCGTCGCCGGCGTTCCGGCGGCGGCATGCGAGGTCAGCGCGTGAAACTGGGCCGCACCCGTCACGGCCGTCTCGGCGAACGACGTCAGGACGTCGCCCGGTACGATGCGCGCGCGCTCGGCCGGGGAATCCGGAACGACGCGGATCACGAAGGCACCCTGCCCGGCAAAGCCCGTGTGCTCGCGGTAAGCGGCCGGAATATCGACGACTTGAGCGCCCACGACCGCCGCTTTGCTCTGCGCCGAAACGGGAGCAACCAGCAACGCCGCCATCGCGACGAACGCGAACGTCGACCCGAGCGCGGCACGCATATGTAAAGGGTTCGTCAAACCGGGGCGCGTTATTTAGCTGCATATCGTCACTTCGGGCGCGCACGGTTCATGATTCTGATTACGGGAGCCTCGGGCCACGTCGGTGGCCGCACCGCCGCCATCCTGGCCGGCCACGGCCGGCGGTTGCGGCTGTTCGTCCGGGATCCCGCGCGGGCCCCGCAATTGCCCGGCGCCGAAACGGCGTGCGGAGAGTATGCGGACGTCGAGTCGCTGGACCGCGCCTTTGCCGGAATCGAGACGGCGTTGATCGTGTCGGGCTACGCGCAACCCGGCGCGCGCGCGCGGCTGCACGGCAACGCGATCGATGCGGCCCGGCGCGCGGGTGTCGCGCACCTCGTCTACCTCTCCTTCCAGGGAGCGGCGCCCGACTCGAGGTTTCCGATGTCGCGCGACCATCACCTGACCGAACTGCTGCTCGAGAAGAGCGGCATTCCGTACGCCGCGCTGCGCGACAACCTCTACCTCGACATCCTTCCGGACATGTTCGGATCGGACGGCGTCGTGCGCGGACCGGCCGCCGACGGGGCCGCCGCCTTCGTGTCGCGCGAGGACGTCGCTCGCGTCGCCTCCGCCGCGCTGAGCCGGCCCGACGTCGTGCGCGGCGCCGTCGACGTCACCGGTCCCGAAGCCCTGAGCTTTGCCGATGCGGCGCGCCTCCTTTCGGCGATGACGGGCCGTGAGTTGCGGTACGAGGCGGAAAGCGTGGAGGCGGGACGGGCGTGGCGCGCTGCGCTCGGCGCGCCCTCCTGGGAAGTCGATACCTGGCTCGGCTCGTACGAGGCCGTCGCCGCCGGCGAGTTGCTCGCCGCGAGCGACACGGTCAAACGCTTCACCGGCCGCGACCCCGACTCGCTCGAAGGCTACTTCGCCCGTAACGCGCATCTGCTGGCGCGCTTGCGCGGGTAGGGATTCGCCTTAAAGCAACCTTACGGCGCGCTTAATATGAAGTACCGGGAGAAGGGGCGGAGGACCCGAAACGGGAGTCGCTGCGTGCGCAAACTCGTCGAGGGTCGAGCTATCGCGAGCGGGATTGCTTTGCGGCTTGCAATGCCCCTTGCGGCGGCATTCCTGGCGGCGCTGTCGGCCCACGTCGCGATCGACGTCGCCGGTGACTTCCTGCTTGCCCACGACACGTACGACGATCCCGCGCACGGTTCGCGTTGGCTCGCCTCGATCGCGTTGGCGGCGTCCGCCTTCGCCGCGCTGTGGGCGCTGGCCAAAGCCGCGCTGGCCGAGACGCGGGGTTCCTACGGCGCGCTGCGCGCGGCCTTGCGCGCTGCGGTACCGTCTTCCGGCATCGCGTTCGCGGCGATCGTCACGGCCGCCGCGCTGCCGATGCTGCTGGGTATGGCGTGGCTCGACGCCGTCTGTGCCGGCATCGGCGTCGACGGCGTCGCCGATCTGCTCGGCGGCTCGATTGCGCTCGGGGCCGGCATCGCGATCGCGTTCGCGCTCGCGCTGGCGCTCGGGCTACACCGTCTGGTCGCCGTGCTTTCCCGGTTTCACCGCTCGATCGTGCGAGCGGTCGAAGCGCTCGTGCGCGCCGCGCGCGCCGCGAGGTGCGCGCCGTTCCCGACCGCCGCCGTCAGGCAGGACCGTCCGCGCGTTCCCGCGGCGCTGGCCCGCTGCACGGGCTGCGACCGGGCCCCGCCGGGCCCGGCGATGCAGGCGGCTCCAAACTAAGTCGACGCGGTTCGCGCGTCGCGAACCGGCCTTCACGTCGTTCGGGAGAATGGGTCATGTTGCGTTCCATCGCGCGCCGCGCGCTCTGCGCTGCCGCTCTCTTCGCGCTTTTCGGTCCGCTCGCGGCGCACGCGGCCGAGGGGCGGGGCGCCGTCGCGGGCGCCGTGACGAGCCTCGACGGTCGCCCCGTCGCCGGCGCCCGGGTGACGCTCGACGGCCCCGCGCACGCGGCCGGAACCTCGGGGCCGGACGGACGTTTCTCGTTCGAGTCGGTAGCCCCGGGGACGTACTCCGCGCGCGTCAGCGCCGCACGCTTTACGACGCCGGCGATCGCGACGATCGAAGTGCGTGCCGGCGAAACGACCAGCCTCTCGTTTGCGCTCGCCCGTTCGGATTCGTCGTTGAGCACGATCGGGCGCGTGGTCACCAACGGCCGCGAGACGGTTTCGAGCTCGGCGACCCCGGTCACGACGATCAACTCGCAGACGTACGCCGACCAAGGGTTCACGCGCATCAGCGACGTGCTGCAGGGCGACGAGACGATGACGCTGTTCCATACGACCGGCGGCGGCAGCACGGTCTTGCCGACCTCGGTGGCGATTCGCGGGCCCGATCCGACCGAGACGCTGGTCGACATCGACGGGCACCAAATCAATAACGGCAACACCGGGGATTTCGACCTCTCCATGCTCGACCCGGCCGATTACAGCTCGATCGAACTCGTGCGCGGTATCTCCCCCTCGTCGCTGGTCGGGCCGGATACGATCGACGGCGCGGTCAACATTCGCACGATCGAACCGACGGTCGATCCGCACGGCTTGGTGCGCCTGACGCTCGGCTCGTACTCGGCATTCGGCGGCACGCTGCAGAGCACGGGTCCGATCGACGGCCGCCTCGGCTACGCGCTCTCGCTGCACCGCCAAGGTTCGGCCGGCGAGGTCAACGAGAACGTTTTCGATCAGCCCAGCGGCACCGTCCAGCAAGTGGGGAGCGGGATGCTCGGATCGTCGGCCGTCGCGAAGCTGCGTTACGCGTTCGGCGGCTCGGGCGCCGGGTACGCGGAGTTTTCGTTCCACGACCAGAGCGCGTTTCGCGATCTCTCCGCCGGCCTGACGACCTACGCTCCGCCCGGCGGCGGCGCCGGCCCGTGGCCGTGGCTGCCCGTGGTCATCGGCGAGGCCGGCACGGCGCTCCAGACGCACAACGCCGGCTACGGGCTCGACGTCTCGGTGCCGCTGGGCTCGACGGCCGCGAGCGGCGTTGCGGCGACGACCCTGCTCTTCCGGCAATACACCTCGCTCGTCGACCAATCGGTGGTGGGGCCCGGCGCGCAAACGTCGCCCTATCTCTACAACTCGCGCGACCTATTGGGCGACTGGACGCTGCAACTCGACCACCGGATCGGAAACGGCGGGTTGACGTTGCAATACGAAATCCGCAACGAGACGCTCGACACCGACTACATCCCGGGCGTGGTCAACGAGCAGTCGGTCGCCCGCCGGGTCATCGGCCCCGAAAGCGGTCTTTCCGCCGCACCCCTGCCCCTCGACGATTCACCCGCACCGAGCTCGACGCCCACCGTGGGGATGATCCCACTGGGCCAGACCCAGCGCTCGCTCGCGCTGCGCTACACCTACAACCCCACGCCCGCCCTGCACTTCATCCTGGGCGGCTACTACAGCCGGCTCTCGCTGTTCGGCAACTACCTCGATCCGCGTTTCGGCTTCGTGTTCACGCCCGACGCGCGCACCGCAGTACGCGCCTCGGTCGGCACGACCTACCAATCGCCGCAGCTTCCGGAGCTCATCGTGCCGAGTCCGCTGCCCGCGGTCACCGGCAATTACGTCTCGATCGGCAATCCGAACCTCAAGCCCGACCAAGCCACGGAGTACGGACTGGGCTTCGACCGCATCGTCCAGGGCGGGCCGAATCCGACCATCGTGTCCGCCGACGTCTACCGCGTCAACCTGCGCCAGCCGGCATCGGTTCTGAACCTGCCGCTGAATCCGAACTGCATCAGTCCGCCGGTCGAGCCGCCGAATCCCCAGACGCCGCCGTGCCCGCTCAGTTACCCGGTCAACGCCGGCGACGGGGTCTACCGGGGAATCGAGCTCTCCGCGAGCCATAACTTCGGGCCGTACACGACGCTGCGGGCCGGTTGGGCCGTACGCAGCGCGTACCTCACGCAGGTCCCGCCGGACATTCAGGACGGCACGCTGGTCGTCGGGGAGCAAAGCGCCGGCCTGCCCTTGCACAAGGCTACCGTGACCCTGACGAGCGCGCCGCCGCTCGGCGTCACCTACGGCGTCAACGTCATGTACGAGAGCCTCTACAACGAACTCAACCAGCCCCAATTCGCCACCCTGGGAGCGCACCTCGGCTACCGGTTCCGCAATCTCGAACTGCTGCTCACCGGCACGAACCTGACCGACGTCTACGACCAGAAGTTCACGACACCGGGCGGCGGCGTGCTGTACGGGGGATTGCCCGGACCGGCCGGGCCCGGACCCATCCCGCAGGACGCCTACGCGCTCTGGGGTCCCGCCTTCTCGTTCAGCGTGCTTCGCCGCTTCTAGATGCCGCTCGGTTCGCCGTGGCCGACCGGCTCGCGAGCATCACGCGCGCGGCGTTCCAGCCGGGTGCGCCCATGACGCCGCCGCCCGGATGCGCGGCCGAGCCGCACAGGAACAGGTTCTTCACCGGCGTGCGGTAGCCGGCGTAGCCCGGCGCGGGGCGGAAGAAGAACAGCTTGTTCAGGTTCATCGCGCCCTGGAAGATGTTGCCGCCGGTGAGATTGAAGGTCTCTTCCAGTTCTTTGGGGCCGAGCACTTGGCGGTCGATGACCGAGGCTTTGAAGCCCGGCGCGTACCGCTCCACGATGTCGAAGCAGCGATCGGCGAACGCGTTGCGCGCCGCGTCGTCCCAGCCGCCGCGCACGTCGTACGGAGCGTACTGGCAGAACATCGACATCAGGTGCTTTCCGGGCGGCGCGACGGTCGGGTCGACCGACGACGGGATCGTGCACTCGACGACCGGTTCGGCCGACGGCCGGCCGAACTTGGCGTCGTCGTAGCCGCGCTCGATGTAGTCCTGGTCCGGACACAGGTGGATCGTGCCGCGGTGCTGCGGACCCGCCTCGGTTCCGGGACAGGCCGTGAAGTCGGGCAGGCGTTCGAGTGCGACGTTGATCTTCGCGGACGCGCTGCGGTAGTCGATTCGCCGTATTTCGGTCAGGAAGCCGGGCGGCAGGCCGGCCGGATCCAGAAAGGTCTCGAACGTCAGCCGGCAATCGACGCTGCTGGCCACGCGCTTGGCCGTGAATTCGTCGCCGTTCGCCAACCTGACGCCGGCGGCGGCGCCGTCCTTCACGACGATCTGCGCCACTTCGGCTTGCGTGCGAATCTCGACGCCGAGATCCGAGGCAACCCGCGCGAGCGCTTGCGTGAGGCCGCCCATGCCGCCGCGCACGTAACTCCACACGCCTTTCTTGCCGTTGGTTTCGCCCATGACGTGGTGGAAGAGGACGTAGGCCGTGCCGGGCATCGACGGCGCGGCGAAGGCGCCGATGATCGCGTCGGTCGCGAGGGTCGCCTTGAGCTCTTCCGACTCGAACCAGCGGTCCAAGATCGGCCGGGCCGCGCCCGTGAGCACTTCCACGGCCTCGCCGAGGGCGGAACCGAGCTGCTTGAAACTCCAGCCGAGCTTGGCCAATCGGAACAGGTCGTCGAGCGACGGCCGTTCGACGTTGGGCGGACGCTCGATCAGCGTCGGCTCGAGCACGGACGCGACGCGCTCCAGCATCGCCTCGTACTGCGGGTACGCGAGCGCATCGCGCCGGCTGAACTTCGCGATCTCCGCGAGGTTCGACGCGGCGTCGCCGCCGAGAAGCAGATAACGGCCGTCGGCAAACGGCGAAAACGAGGCGGGGTTGCGTTCGACGGATTCGAACCCGTAGTCGTGCAGGCGCAGATCGCGGACGATCTCCGGCCGGAAAAGGCTGTTGACGTACGCCGCGGTCGAGACTTTGAAGCCGGGAAAGACGTTCTCTTCGGTAACGCACGCACCGCCGACGATATAGCGCCGTTCGAGCACGAGTACTTTCCACTTCGCGCGTGCTAGGTAACACGCGGTCACGAGGCCGTTGTGACCGCCTCCGACGACGATCGCATCGTAGGTGGTTGCCAATGCGCCGCGGCCTCCCCGACCGCCGACATCGCGTTCGCAGCGCCGGCCCGTTTGCCCTCCGCTCACGCGTGCCGGTCGAACCGTTCCGAGAGGAGCCTGCGGCTATCGGCGAGATAGCGCGCGAAATCGTCCGGTTCCAGCGGCCGGCTGAAGTAGTAGCCTTGCGCCTCGGCGCAGCCGGCGTCGCGCACGAAGTTCAGCTGCTCGCGCGTCTCGACGCCTTCGGCGATCACGCGTATGCCGAGTTCCGAGGTCAAGTGCACGATCGAACGGACGATCGCGGCGTCGCTGGCGTTCTCGACCGCGCCCCGTACGAACGACTGGTCCGCCTTGATGACCGACAGCGGGAGTTCCTTGAGATAACTGAACGACGAGAACCCGGTGCCGAAATCGTCCAGGCCGATCTCGACGCCGAGCGTACGGATGTTCCGCAGCGTTGCGACGACCTCGCTCGAGCAATCCATGAAGAGGCTCTCCGTCACCTCGATATCGAGCGAGCCGGTCGGCGCGTTCGCCGCCGTCATCGTGGTCGCGATCAGCTCGAAGACGTCGGAGCGCTCGAATTGCACCGCCGAGACGTTGACGGCGATCGGAACGGCTTCGACGCCGGCTTTCAGCCACGCGGCGTACTGGCGGATCGCCTCTTCGATCACCCAGGCGCCGATCGGAACGATGAGGCCGCTCTGCTCGGCGAGGGGAATGAAGCGGCCGGGCGCCTGCACGCCGAACGCCGGATGCCTCCAGCGGATCAAGGCCTCGCAGCCGACGACGCGTTTCGCGATGAGATCGATCTTCGGCTGGTAATGCAGCTCGAACTCGCGGCGGTCGAGGGCTTCCTGCAACTGCTCCCTGAGCATCGCGCGCTCGCCGCTTTCCAGCCCCATCTCGTCGGTGTAGAGCCGTACGGTCGCACCGCCCGCGGCGCGCGCGCGTTCGAGCGCGCTGTCGGCTTGACGCAGCAGATCGTTCGCCCCGCCCGTGAAATGCCGGGGAACGGCGACCCCGGCGCTCACGGAGAGGCCGATCGTATGGCCGCCGATGCTCTGTGCCGTTCCGAGGACGTGCATCGCTTCGGTAACGAGCACGAGCGCTTCGTCGACCGTTTCGACATCCGCGATGAACCCGAACTTGTCGTCGCCGATGCGCGCCACGTCGTGCGCGCCGCGGACGTCGGAGCTCAGCGCCCTGCCCAGCGTGCGCAGGACGGCGTCTCCCATTTGGGTACCGTAGGCTTCGTTGAACTCGTGGAAGTTGTCGATGTCGAGGATCGCGGCCGCGAAGAAACGGTCGAAGCGGACCCAGCGCTCGACGGCGACCGGGACGGCTTTCTCGAAATGGCTGCGGCTGAAGAGGCCGGTCAGCTCGTCGTGTTCTTGGAGGAAGCTGCTACGTTCGTAGGCGCTTCGCTCGTCGGTCACGTCGTACAAGATGCCGAGGGCCTCGTGTTCCCGTCCGTCTCGAACGCCGACGTAGACGGCACCCCGTAGCCACTTCACCGTTCCGGACCTCGCGCTGAAACGAAACTCCCCCTCCCAGACGCCGCCTCCGGACGCAACGACGCCGGCGTACGATTGCACGACGCGCGCGCGGTCGTCCGGGTGGATCGCGACGATCGCCGAGTCCCCTGCCGCGACCAGGTCTGCGCGCGCGTATCCCGTGATCGCGCTCGCCCCATCGTTGAGGAACGTATAGTCCCACGCGCCGTTGCGCTCGCAGCGCTGGTAGATGATCACGGGCAGGACCGCGTCGATCGCGGCCAGGATCGCACTGTCCTTGCGAACCTCCCGCTCCGCCGCGACGCGTTCGGTTACGTCGATGTGTCTGGCTACCGCGCCCGCGGCGCGGCCGAGCACCAGCGGCGAGAAATATGCCTCGAACCAGCGCTCTTTGTCCGGCGAGTGGCAGGCGTACTCGATATGCAACATCTCGAGCCGACCTGCGAGAACGTCGGCGAGGCCCTCCAGGAGACCGGCGGGTGTGGGACTCGTCGTGCCGTCGTTCGGACTTTCGGGCCGGCACGCGTCGAGATAGTTTCTGCCGATGCCGTGATCGGGGGTCGCATAGCCGTTGTCGTCGGCAAACCGGTCCCAGCTCTGATTGACGTCGACGATCGTGCCGCGCTCGTCGAGAATGGCAATGTTCGCACGCGCGGAATCCAGCGTCGCCCGGTTCTGCGCCTCGAGAGATCGCAGGGCCGCGGCCTGTGCCGATGCCGTGAGCGCACGTTGCTTTTCGCGTTCGCCGGATAGGATCAGCAGCACGCCCCCCGCGATCATCGCTAACCACAATATTCCGATGATCCAGCGAGCGTACGGTAGTCTGCCGGAAAGGGCCGCTTCGAGTGCCGCCGGCAGCGCGAAGGCGAACGCGACGATGATGAGCCAGGCCGGCCAGCGGATCCCGAGGATGGCCGAGCGCATCAGCTCGCGCATCGCTTAGCCTTAGCCTTAGCCGGGCGGAGATGCGCCGCGAGCGGCTCGCTCTGCCTACGTCTGCATGGCACCAATCGTCACCGTACCATTCCGACCACCGGGCGGCGGTATGCGGTTCGCACCGGGGGCCTTTGCAGCGGGCCGCGGTGCCACATATCGACGGCGCCAACTCGTCTGACTCTGTTGGCAACTGACAGTATCCCGCCCTTCGCGCCGGCACTCCTGCGTCCAAATGGACGCTACGCCGGGCGCCGGTTGGCGGCTCGGCGACTCGCGCTCAGAAACCGAGCGTCGTCTGCACCGGGTCGGCGCGTTCGAGCGCGTCGGGTGCGTCGTAGCGTGGGTCGTTCAGCCGGCTCGATGCCTCGCGGGCCCGCAGCGCCGCGGCCTCGTAGGGACGCAGCAGCGTTATCGGCGGCGCTGAGAGTTCGCCCGGTGCGAGCCACGGCCCGACCGCATCGGCGGCGAGTATGACCGGCATGCGGCCGTGAACCGGTCGCACGAGTGCGCTCGCTTCACAGGTGACGATGACGCACCTCGCGGTACCGTCCGGACCCGGCTCCCATAGGCCTGCGAACGCGAACGGCCGGTCGTCCTGCAACGCGAAACGCACGGGTTGTCTCCCGCGCCATTCGTAGAAGCCGTCGGCGAAGAGAATGCAGCGGCGCGTTCGCAGCGCGTCGCGGAAGGCCGGCTTTTCGGCCAAGCTCTCGGCGCGTGCGTTGATGAGCGGCGGGCCGCTCGCGCCGGCCGGCCGCAGGATGCCCCACCGCATCGCTTCGACGTTGTCGCTGCCGTCGTTGCGCACGGCGAGAACCGGCTGGCTGGGCGCGATGTTGTAGCGCGGGAGCGCGCCGGCGGCCGCTTCGCCGAACCGAAAGCGCGGAAAGGCGGCCCGCAGGCGCGCCGGGTCGGTCGACGTATAGCGGCCGCACATCGTAACCCGCCGCGGTTCAGCCTCGGCCGGCCGGATGAAAATCCAGCGCGACGCCGTTCATGCAGTAGCGCAGTCCGGTCGGTTGCGGACCGTCGTCGAAGACGTGACCCAGGTGGCCGCCGCAACGGCCGCAATGGACCTCGGTGCGAGGGATTCCGAGCGAGTCGTCGGAGCGCGTGCCGACCGCGTGCGGCAGCGGCGCGAAGAAGCTCGGCCAGCCCGTACCGCTGTCGAACTTCGTCATAGCATCGAAGAGCCGCAATTCGCAGCCCGCGCAGGCGTAGACGCCGGCGCGCTTCTCCTGGTCGAGCGGGCTCGAGAAGGGCGCTTCCGTACCGTCGCGCCGCAGCACCTCGTAGGCCTCGGGGGTCAGGCGCGCGCGCCACTGTTCTTCCGTCAGGGTTACCTCGAACGTGCCGCCCGCGGCCCGCGCGGGCGTGCCGAAGCGCCCCGCAGCCAGCGCGAAGGCGGCGAGCCCGCCGGCGCCGCCGAGGAATCCGATGCGCGAGAGGTTCCGGTTCATGACGTCAGGATAACGCACGCCGGCCTGCCGGAGACGTGTTGCAGCTTACCGAAGCGCGCTGATATGAGCGAAGAGCCTGTCGTCATCCGATCCCAGCAAGGCCCCGTCCTGAGCTTGCGGCTCAACCGGCCTGAAAAGCTGAACGCCTTCAACGACGAGATGACCGCGTCGCTGCTGGCCGCGTTCGAGGCGGCCGAACGCGACCCGAGCGTGCGCGTCGTCGTGCTGGGCGGGACCGGGCGCGGTTACTCGTCGGGCCAGGATCTGGAGGCGTTCGTCAGCCGCCGGACCTCGGGCGGGGAACACTCGGTGGCCGAGCATCTGCGCACGTCGTACAACCTGCTCGTCATGCGTATCCGGACGATCGAGAAGCCGGTCATCGCGGCGCTCAACGGTATCGCGGCCGGCGTCGGCCTCTCGATCGCGCTCTGCTGCGACCTCCGCATCGCGGCCGACGACGCCAAGCTGACGCTCGGTTTCTCGAAGATCGGCCTGATCCCCGACGGCGGCGGCAGCCTGATGCTGCCGCTCTTGGCGGGTCTCGGCCGCGGGCTCGAACTGGCGTGGACGAGCGACGTGATCGACGCGCAGGAAGCGCTGCGCCTCGGCCTCGTCAACCGCGTGGTCGCGGCGGCGGATTTCGAGCGCGAGACCGCGGCGTACGCGGAACGCTTCGCCGGGATTTCGCCGGTCGCGGCCGCCATCACCAAACGCGCGTTCAACCGCGCCGTCATCCCCGACTTCGCGCGCTGGCTCGACGAAGAAGCGGACCTGCAGGAAGAAGCTGCGAGCGGTCCCGACCTGATGGAAGGCGTGCAGGCGTTCATGCAAAAGCGCAAACCCGCGTTTGCCGCGCGGTGAGCGCAACGCAGGAAACCGGCCGCGACGACCTTTTCGACCTGCGCGGCAAGGTCGCGATCGTCACCGGCTCGACCCGCGGGATCGGCCTTGCGATCGCCCGCCAGTTCGCCAAGCGCGGCGCCAAGGTCGTCATCTCGAGCCGCAAGCTCGACTCGTGCGAAGCGGCGCGCGACGGCATCGTCGCCGACGGCGGCGAGGCGATCGCCGTGGCCTGCAACATTTCACATAAGGAGCAGTTGCAGGCGCTGGTCGACACGACGATCGCAACCTGGGGGCGGCTGGACGTCTTGGTTTGCAACGCGGCCGTCAACCCGTATTTCGGCCCGCTCGCAACGATCCCCGACGAGATGTACGACAAGACGATGAACGCCAACGTGCGCTCCAACCTGTGGCTGTGCAACATGGCGCTGCCGCACATCGCCGCAAACGGCGGCGGTGCGGCGATCATCGTTTCGAGCATCGCGAGCCTGCTGGGCACCAAGACCTTCGGGGTGTACGCGCTCTCGAAGGCGGCGGATTCGCAACTGGCGCGTAACCTCGCCGTCGAATGGGGCTCGAAGAACGTCCGCGTCAACGCGATCGCGCCCGGCATCATCAAGACCTACTTCGCTAAGGTGCTGTACGAGAATCCCGACGTCGAGAAACAGGTCGTCAGGCACTATCCGCTCGGACGGCTCGGGGATCCCGACGACGTGTCGGGCATCGCGGTCCTGCTCGCCTCGCGGGCGGGCGCGTTCATCACGGGGCAGACGATCGTCGTCGACGGCGGCACGACGATCGGCGGATTCGAGTAGCTGAGCTTCGCCGGCGGCCTCGCGCTGTTCGCGGCGATGCTCCTGTTCGCGACGGTCGTCGCGATGCTCGCGCTGGCGCTGTTCGCGCGGCTGACCGGTTGGACGGACCTGGCGCGCGCGTACCGGCTCGGTCCGGGGGCACGCGGCCCGTGGAGCCCGACCGCCGGCGTACTGCTCGGCGACTGGGGTTGGAACGCGCCGCCGCTGCGCGCCGAACTCGACGACGACGGGCTCGCGCTCGCACCGCTGCAGCCGTTCCGGCTTTTCTTCGCGCCGTTATTCGTTCCGTGGGGCGCGATCGCCGCGGTCGAGCACCACAGCTACATGTTCTTCGATATCGTGCGGTTGCGTTGCGCGAGCGGTGCGGTGATCGGATTCCTGCCGTCCGCGGTGACGGCCGCCATTCTGGAGCGACTAGACAAGCAGCCGCTTACCGATGCCGCCATTCAACGGGAAACTCGCGGTCCATAGGTGCTTTTTGCCGGGATTAGCCTTTAGGCACGAGAATAATGTCCCACGTCTAGCAATAAGCTCACTGAAACCGGAGTACCACGAAGCTATGAGCGCATATCAAGCACCACTGCGCGACCTGCTCTTCAATATTAAGGAAATCGCCGATCTCGAGAGCGTGACCAAGCTGCCAGGCTACGAAGAGGCCGGCGACGTCGTCGAGGCCATCCTCGAAGAGGCCGCCAACTTCGCGACCAGCGTGCTCGATCCGATCAACGCGAGCGGCGACCAAGAGGGCTCCCATTTTGCCGACGGCAACGTGACGACGCCGAAGGGCTTCAAGGCGGCCTTCGACCAGTTCGCCCAGGCCGGCTGGATCGGGCTGCCGATGCCCGTCGAGTACGGCGGCCAGGGGCTTCCGATGGTGCTGAGCACCGCGACGCTTGAGATGTGGCAAGCTTCGAACATCGCCTTCTCGAACGGCCCGCTCTTGAACCAAGGGGCGGTCGAAGCGATCCTGCTATGCGGGACCGAGGAGCAGAAGCAAACCTGGATTCCCAAGCTCGTCAGCGGCGAATGGGCCGGCACGATGGACCTGACCGAACCGCAAGCCGGCTCGGACCTCGCGCAGGTCAAGACGAAAGCGGTCCCGAGCGGCGATCACTACCTGATCACCGGGCAGAAGATCTTCATCACGTACGGCGACCACGACTATACCGACAACATCGTGCACCTGGTGCTCGCCCGCACGCCGACGGCGCCCGAAGGCGTCAAGGGCATCTCGCTCTTCATCGTGCCCAAGCGCGTCCTCAACGCCGACGGCACGCCCGGCGAACTCAACGACGTGACCTGTGCCGGCATCGAACATAAGCTGGGCATCAACGCGTCGCCCACCTGTACGATGAACTACGGCGAGAACGGCGGCTCGGTCGGGTACCTGATCGGTAAGGAGAACGAGGGCCTCAAGTACATGTTCATCATGATGAACGCGGCCCGTTTCTCCGTCGGCGTGCAAGGCTATGCCGTCGCCGACCGGGCCTTCCAAGCTGCGCTCGCTTACTCGCGCGACCGCGTCCAATCCAAGGATATCGCGGCGAAGGAGTGGACGCCGGTCCGCATCATCGAGCATCCCGATATTCGCCGCATGCTGATGGACATCAAGTCGCAGGTCGAAGCGATGCGTTCGCTGGCCTTCTACACCGCGGCGACGCTCGATCACGCGCATGCGAATCCCGACCCCGCGGCCAAAGCCGAGGCGCAGTCGCTGGTGGAACTCTTCACGCCGATCGTCAAGGCGTGGTCGTCCGAAGTCGCGACGGCGCTGACCTCGGAAGCCGTCCAGATCTTCGGCGGCATGGGCTACGTCGAAGAGACCGGCGTCGCGCAGTATTACCGCGACGTGCGCATCACGCAGATCTACGAAGGCACCACCGGAATTCAAGCCAACGATCTGCTCGGCCGCAAGTTCCTCAAAGACATGGGCAAGACGGCCATGAAGGTGCTCGGCCAAATGCAGGCCACGATCAAAGAGGCGGCGGCCAGCGATAACGAGCAGGTCAAGGCGATCGGCGTCGAGCTCGAAAAGGCCGTCAAGGTCCTTCAGGAGACGTCGCTGTGGATCGGCGGCAATGCCCTCAAGGACGTCCGCGCGACGTTCGCGGGTGCGGTGCCCTACCTGATGCTGTGGGGCTACGTTGCGGGCGGCTGGATGATGACCAAAACGGCGCTGATCGCGGCGAAGAAGACGGACGATCCGTTCTACGCCGCCAAGCTCGTCACCGCCAGGTATTACGCCGACCACGTGCTGCCGAAGGCCGGTGCCTACAAGCACGAAGTCACGCGCGGCGGCCCGTCGACGCTGGCTCTGAGCGAGGAACAGTTCGACGTCGACCGCAAGGGCTTGGCGGTCGTCTAACGGCCTCGCCGGCGACACCGGCTTTTCCGGACGAAGCGGCCCCCTCTTCGGAGTGGGCCGCTTCGGCCTCCCGGAGGCCGCGGTTCCGCGGAAGGTCCTAAGACAAGACTGTAAGTAAGGGAGCGTTGGCCCTACCAGCCTTCCCAGTCGTATGAGAAGATGCCCACCGATGGATCTTGCTTGCCCGGACTGCGACCATGCTGTCGAACTTCATGGAGACCATGGTTGCGAGCAGATGACGCAAGACGTCCTCACCGATTTTGGAAAGCACTGCCGTTGCCGGTGGACGCGCGAGAACGTGGTGGACTACTTGAAGTCGGCGGTCAATCCCGGGGCGGCCGCTTCGTAACCGGCCTGCCGAAGTAGCGGCGCCCGCGCCACTCGACGCCGCGCCCGCTCAGCATGCTCGCGGCCGAATTCGCGATAACGGCTGCAAAGAAGGCCGTGCCGAGCGGCTGCAGCCACGCCAGCCGCCCTGGGAACGCCGCCCGGCGCATGCCCCAGGACGCCGCGGCGACGTTCGCCGCGGACGTGGCGAGCGCTTCGAGGGCGTCGCCGTAGCGCCGGGCCGCCACTGCCCGTGCGGCAAGCAGCGGCGGCGCCAGCGAAATGGACGTGCAGAAGAGCACGCCGCCGGCGAGCGCCGCGACGTTGCCGTCCGCGCCGGCGAAGACGTTCTTCGTAAACCCCGCCCAGATCTCGCCGAGCGAGCGATACATGCGGACGCTCGCGATCCGGTCGCCGCCCGCCAGGAGAAAGCGGAAGCGCCCGTCGGCCTTGAGGCGGCGCGCGAACGCGACGTCTTCCACGATCTCGGCGCGTAGGGCGGCATGACCCCCGAGCGCGTCGTAGGCCCGTCGCGAAACCAAAATGTACTGGCCGTTCGCCAGGGCCTTGTGCGGTTTCGCGGGGTCGTTGACGGCGCCGAGCGGACCGGTCACCAGGAGGATCGTCCCCAGGATCGACGGGATGGCGGCGCGTTCCCAAAACGTCACCAGCTGCTGGCGGGTCGCGATCGAGAGTGCGTCGACTTCGCATCGCAGCGCAAACCACAGCGCGGAAGCGGCGCCCGCCGGCGCGTGTTCGGAGTCGGCATCGGTGAAGAGGAGCCACTCGCCCTGCGCGAGCTTCGCGCCCTGCGCGAGCGCCCACGGCTTGCCGATCCAGCCCTCGGGCAGCTCGTCCCCGCGCACCACTCGCAAGCGCGGGTCCTCCGCGGCCAGGCACTCGAGGATCTGCGGGGTCGCGTCGCTCGAGCGATCGTCGACGGCGATCACCTCGAGGTCGACCCAGCGTTGCGCGAGCAGCGAGCGCACGCAGCGTTCGATCGAGCGCTCCTCGTTGCGGGCCGGGACGACGATGGAGAGCCGCGGCAACGCGCCGGGAGGGGCTTCCAGCAGCGGCACGTCGATCCAGCTGGACGCAAACGAGGCGCAGCGGATGCAATAGCCCAGCGCGACGGCGGCGCACGTATGGACGAGCGCGCGTTCGACGCGAACGCTCGCGGGAGGCACCGCCATTGGTAAGGCGTTCCGTCCGCCGCTTCCTCCGGCCTTGGCGAAGCCGAGGACGGGCTCATCGGGCTCCGAATCGCAGCACGAGAGGTTCCCCATGGCGTCCGGTCTTTCGAGCGTCTTCCGGCAGACGGCCGCGATCGCGCGGCGCATTCTCACCGAGTACTGCCGCCACCCCCGGGCCCTGGTTTTTCTGGCCGTCTTTCCGGCGCTGATGCTGTTGCTCTTCGAGTCCGTCTACGGCAACATCAGGTCGATGCGAGCGAGCCTGGACACGACGCCGGCGGGTATTCTCATCGGCGCCGCGCTGTTCTTCAGCTGTCTGGGCGGGACGGCTTCGATCATCGCCTCGGAGCGCGAGCGCCGCACCTTGCGCCGGCTCTTGGTAGCTCCGCTCAGCCCCGCTGCCTATTTTCTCGGCATCGTGTCGGCACTGTGCGTCGTCGCATTCTTCCAGGCGGTTACCGTCTTCGGGCTCGCCTATGCGATGGGAGCGCGTTATCGGGGCGACGTGCTGCTGGGCGTCACGATCGTAGCGCTCTCGGTCGTCGCATTCGTGGGCCTCGGCTTCTTCATCGGGGGGCCGGTCAAACGGGCGGAGGACGTCAACGGTCCGCTGGCCGCGTTCGGCGTTCCGCTCCTGGTGCTGGCCGGGACGTGGTTTCCGGTCAGTCTGCTCCCGAAGTACCTGCTTGCGATCGCCTGGTTCGACCCGGTCTTCCACATGAACGAGGCCTTGAAGGGTGTAGCCGGGCGCGGTCTGGGGTGGGGCGACCTGTCGGCGAGCCTGACGTTCCTGGCCGTCTTTGCGGCCGTGTCGCTGGGACTGGGAATCGTCTCGTACCGACGCATCCTCAACGATGAGAAGCGCTCGTGAGCGTCGTCCGTTTTTCCGGCGTCAGCAAGTCGTTCGGCGATAAGCGCGTCTTGCACGGCCTGGACTTCTCGGTGGGGCGGGCCGAGATCTACGGTTTGCTCGGCCCCAACGGGTCCGGTAAGTCGACCGCGATCAACATTCTCTCCAATCTGCTCGACGCGGACGGGGGCAGCGTGGAGATCGAAGGTAAACCCGCATCGCAGATGACCCGGAGCGCCATCGGTATCTGCCCGCAGGAGATCGCGCTGTACCGGGACTTGTATGCATCGGAGAACCTGCGCTTCTTTGCCGATCTCTACGGCTTGTCGAAGGCCGACGCCGTCCGGAGCGTCGCGGAGCTCGTGCGCCTATTCGGGCTCGAGAGCTTTGCGCGCACGCCGGTGTCCGCGCTTTCCGGCGGCTGGCAGCGGCGCCTCAACGTCGCCGTCGCGCTCGTGCACCGGCCGCGCGTCCTGGTCCTCGACGAACCGACGTCGGCGGTTGACGTGGAAGCCAGGCACGAGCTGTGGCAGGCCTTCGCGGCGCTCAAGAAAGGTGGCATGACGATCCTGCTCACGACCCATCATCTCGATGAAGCAGAACAGCTGTGCTCCCGCATCGGCATCATGAAAAACGGCCGCATCGCAAAGGAGGGAACGGTACCCGAACTCTTGTCCTTGGTGCCCGCGAAGGCGATCGCCCTGGTCGAAGTGAGCGATACGGCGGCGCTCCTGGCACGCGCCGCCCAGCTCGGCTGGGGCACTCGCCGGTATGCCGGGAAAATCGGTTGTCTGCTGCCGCAACAGGTGTCGCTCGAAGCGGTCGTCCGCGCGTTGAGCGGCCTCGACGTTTCGTCGGTCAGCCTGCAGCCCGTGTCGCTCGAGCACGCCTATATCGAAGTGATGCACGAAGCGGGGCAGGCGAGCGGCTGAAACGCGAGGCTTCGGTGCCGCTCTTCGAGTTCGAGAACGTGACCGTGCTGCGCGGTGGGCGCGAGGTGCTGCACCGCGTGTCTTTCACGGTCGGTGAGGGCGAACACGTCGCGATCGTCGGCCCGAACGACCTCAGCGCGTTGCTGCGTTCGCGCTCGAACGCCCTCGAGATCGTGCTGAGCGGGTTCTTCAGCAGCGCCACCCTCGAGCCGTTCCACGACCTTTCACCCGCCATGCGCGCCGCCGCGCGGGAGCGCTCGAGGACATCGGCGCGCTCCGTCTGGCGCCGCGGCCGGTCGAAACCCTCTCCTCGGGCGAGTTGCAGCGGGTGACGATCGCGCGCGCGCTCGTTCACGCGCCGCGCGCGCCGATCTTCGACGAACCCTCCGAATTCGCTCGATCTCGCGGCGCAGCGCGAGCTGCGCGACGCGATGCGGGCGCTGGCCCGGCGCGGCACCGCCATCGTGCTGGTCACGCACCACCTCGCCGACGTGATTCCCGAGATCGAGCGCGTGGTCTTCATCCGAGCGACTTTTTCGTCGTGCGCCGCGACGCCGGCAAGAGGTCTGCAGTGCGAACCGGCCATCGTGCCGCGAAAGGCGAAATCAGTTCGCTCGTATTAAGTCTCTTAACCTAAGGATGAGGAGTCCATAAGCTCCGTGGTCTAATCATTGGTCATCCCACTTGGCTTTTCGGAGGTAAGGCTCTTGTTCAAGCGTTTCTTGGCATCGTCCGTGGCCGCTCTGGCCGCGGCTTTGTCTGCCGGCGTCGCCTCGGCTGCGACGCCCCCCGCGCAATTCGATCACGTCTACACGATCGTGATGGAAAACCAGAGCTTCGACAACTTAGTCGGACGCAACTACGTCGACTCCAACGGCAACATCGGGCGTCCCGATACGCCGTACATCACGAACCTCGCCGTCACGGCGGGGCTTTCGACCCTGTATTTCGGCGTCACGCACCCGAGCTTGCCGAACTACCTCGCGATGATCGCCGGTGATTACTTCAAGGTGCAGGACGACAACGATAGCTGTTATGCTGTCCCCGCGCCGGGCGCGGGCTGTCATCAGATCGACGCGCCGAACCTCGTCGACCGTTTGGAAGCGAACAAACTCACGTGGACGGCGCTCGAGCAATCGATGCCGTCCGCGGGCTTTCTGGGCGACCAGTTTCCGTCGGCCGCGCCGCGACTTTATGCGCAGAAACATAACCCGTTCGTGTATTTCAAAGATATCGCCACGAACAAAGCGCGCCTGCATCTGATCAAGCCCCTGACGAACGCGACGCTGAGCGCCGTGCTCGACAACCCGCCGAACTTCACGTACATCGTGCCGGACCAGTGCCACGACATGCACGGGACGACGACCTGCACGAACTTCGACATCCTGCTGCAGACCGGGGACGACGAGGTCAAGACGCTCGTGACGCGCATCGAGGCGTCGAGAGGCTTTACCAAGCGCTCCGCGATCTTCATCGTTTGGGACGAAGACGACTACAGCTCGAACTTCGGGTGCTGCTCGTCGCTGCCGTCGCTCGGCGGAGGGCACACGCTGGCACTCGTCGTCAGCTCGTCCTCATTCAAACTCCGCTCGGCGGTTCCGATGAACCACTACTCGCTCTTGCGTACCGTGCTCGCTGGTTTCGGTCTCGCACCGCTCGGCCACTCGAACGACGCCGACGTCGCTCCTATGTGGAGTCTGTTCTAAGCGCGAGCCGCTCGCTTGCGAAGGAGCCTGTGGCCTGCGCGCCGCAGGTTCCCTTCGTGTCGCTCTTCGAGTTTCGAGCGGTGACGGTGCGGCGCAACGGGCGCGAGGTGCTGCACGATGTGTCCTTCACGGTCGGCGAAGGCGAGCATGTCGCCATCGTCGGTCCCAACGGCGCGGGAAAATCGACGCTGCTCAAGCTCGTTACGCGCGAATGTTATCCGGTTCCGTCGGCCGACACCGTTTGCCGCATCTACGGGCGCGAACGCTGGAACGTGTTCGAGCTGCGCAACGAACTCGGCATCGTTTCGAACGACCTCAGCGCGCTGCTGCGCTCGCGTTCGACCGCGCTCGACATCGTGCTGAGCGGGTTTTTCGGCAGCGCTACGCTCGAACCGTTTCACGAAGTCACGCCCGCCATGCGCGCCGCCGCGGAGGGCGCGCTCGAAAACATCGGCGCGCGCCATCTGGCGTCGAGGTCGCTCGAGACGCTGTCTTCGGGCGAATTGCAACGCGTCACGATCGCGCGCGCCCTCGTTCACGCACCGCGCGCGCTGATCTTCGACGAACCGTCGAACTCGCTCGATCTCGCGGCGCGGCGCGAGCTGCGCGACGCGATGCGGGCGCTTGCCCGGCGCGGCATCGCGATCGTGCTCGTGACGCACCACCTCGCCGACGTGATCCCCGAGATCGAACGCGTGGTCTTCATCGCGAACGGTACCGTGGTGGCCGACGGCCGCAAGCGCGACCTGTTCGAGGCCGGGCAGTTGAGCGGTCTCTTCGGGGTCGACGTGACGCTGGCGATTGAAAATGGCACGTATCACGCACGCTAGCGCGGGCCGAGAAGCGCAAGCGGACGTAATCGGCGGTCCAGTTGCCGCTTGCGTCGCGCAGGCAGGGGGCGAGCAGCCTCACCTCCGCATCGAGCAGTGCGTCGCGTTCCGGGCCGGGCCGTCTCGCCGAGAACCGGACCCGCGAACGTCTCCAGCCACGTGCGCATGCCCGTCGCAAGCGGCGTCGGGCGCGGAGTCAGCGCGATGCTCTCGACGGCGAAACCGTGGGCGCTCAGCCGCCGCGCGTATTCGTCGGCGGTGGGGAAGAACCACGGTATCCGGCCCGGCCGCCCGGCGTGGCCGGTGACGGCGAGCGGGGGCGGTGGAGGCCGCCGCCAGGTTCCCATGGCCGCCGAACTCGCCCACGAGCCGGCCTCCCGCGACCAGCGCGCGCCGTACGCCGTCGAGGACCGCATCGGGATCGTCCGTCCAGTGCAGCGCGGCGTTGGAACACCGCATCGAATTCGCCCGCGAAATCGAGCGCGCGCGCGTCGAGGTCGCGGATGCGCGCGGTCAGGGTACCGTCGCCGCAGCCGACGTCGAGTACGCGGTCGCCCGGGCGGGGCGCCAGCAATTCCAGCGCCGCTTCACCGAGCGCCGGAACGAACGCGCCGTGTTCCGCGTACCGCTTGGCCGACGAGCGCTGGCCCGCCGGCACCGAATTGACCTTTTCCCGCATACACTAGCCTGCGACGCCGGACGTGGGCGCTCTGCCGAGCGGCGCGTGCGGTTTACGTGCGGGGTAAGGGACGAGCATGATCCTTCTGACCTCGCTGCTGTTCTACGTTGCCGCCGCCGTGCCGTCCGCGGCGCCTTCTCCCGGCTCTGCGAAGAAGACGGCCGCGGCTCCCGCCGACGAGTATTTTGGGCCTCTGAAAGTCAGCGCGATCTCGGTGCGCGTCACGATCGACAAACTCGGCCGCGCGTATCACGCGCGCACCCAGAGCGATCGCGACATCCTGCACGAGGCCGTCGACGCCGAAAACGCCCTGCGGCTCTGGCGGCACGCCTATCCGCACGACCCGTGGCTGCCCTCCGCCGCGTACCATCTGGCCCAGCTCTACGCGGAAGTGCAGACCCCGGAGGCGCGCAAACACGCTACGGCGATGTTGCGCTACGTGGCCTTCTATTTCGGCCCGACCCCCTACGGCCACGACGCGCGCGTCCGGCTCGCCGCCGGTTTCCCGCCGCTGCACGCGGAGTCGCCGCCGCGGCCGAGCCCCGCACCCGCGGCCGGCACTGCCGCGCCGGAAGCGGCGTCGCCTTCGCCCGCAAGCGCTTCGGCGGCGCCGAGCGCTCCCTCAGCTTCCCCCTCATCGACTCCGTGAGCTCAGCGAGCGCCCGGCAGGATGATGCCGGCCGGCGGTCGCAATCGCAGCACGCGTCGCGTGCGATGACTGCGCCTGAAGATCGCACGCCAGAGGTTATTTTTGTGAAACGGTCGTTCAAGCTCGCCCTGTTGCTCGGTTTCGCGTTCGTCGCGGTTTCCGCGGCGGTTCAATCAACCAGCGGCGGCGCTCGCGCTGCGGCCCCGGACGGGAAAGCGATTTTCCTGGCCAAATGCGCGACCTGCCACCAAGCGACGGGTGTGGGCGGCGGTCCGTTTCCGCCCTTGGCCGGCAATCTGGACGTCACCGCGCCCGACACGTCGGCGCTGCTCTCGACCGTTCTCAACGGCCGCAGCGGACCGATCGAGGTCAGCGGCCGGACCTACGGCGGCGCGATGCCCGCCTGGAAGGGCCAACTGACCAATGCCGAGATCGCGGCCGTCGTGACGTACATCCGTTCGTCGTGGGGCAACAAGGCCGCGAGCGTGACCGAGGAGCAGGTCGCCGCCGCGGCCAAGCCGATGGCGTACAGCGGCGCCCAGATCTTCGCCCTCAGATGTGCCGGCTGCCATCAGGCCCACGGTCAGGGAACGGCCGTCATTCCGCCGCTGGCGGGCAATCCTCACGTGATCGCCGAGGACCCCGAGGGGATGATCGCGACGATCGTCAACGGCCGCAGCGGGCCGCTCACGGTTGCCGGCAAGGCGTACGACGGAAAGATGCCGACCTGGAAGGGTCAGCTTTCCAATCCCGACATCGCCGCCGTGGCCACCTACATCCGATCGTCGTGGGGCAACGAGGCGTCCGCCGTGAGCGAATTGCAAGTTACCGCGGCCGGACCGGCCGTCGTTTCGGCGATCGGCGCTTCGATCTTCAATTCCAAGTGCGCGAGCTGCCACAAGGCCAACGGACAGGGTGGCGGCGGCGGTATGTTCCCGGCGCTGGCCGGCAACAGGACCGTGACCGCCTCGGATCCGAGCACCATCATCGCCACGGTCGAGCACGGCCGGAACCTCATGCCTTCGTGGAAGGGCCAGCTGACCGATGCCGACATCGCGGCGGTCTTGACCTACGTGCGCAACTCCTGGGGCAACGCCGCCCCTGCGGTCGACGAGGCCCAAGTCGCCGCCGTCAAATAGGATGCCGACGCGCTGGATCGACCTCGACGTGACCGGCGAACCGATGCCGACCTTCGTGGCGGAGCCGGACGGTGCGCCGCGCGGTGCGGTTCTGGTGTTGCAAGAGATCTTCGGGATCAACGAGGATATGCGAGCCATAGCGGAACTGGTCGCGAGTTCCGGCTACCTCGCGCTCGCGCCGGCCCTCTTCCATCGCACCGATCCGCACTTCACCGCAACGCACGACGAAGCGGGGTTCGCGAAAGGGATCGCCGCCGCGTCCGCGGTCGACCTGCAGCAGCTGGTCGCCGACCTGACCGCCGCCGGCGAGTATGCCCGCACGCTGCTGGGCACCGATGCGAAGATCGCGACGTGGGGTTTTTGCTTCGGCGGTTCGGTGGCGTTCGCGTCCGCAACGCTCCCATTCGTGAGTGCGGCGGTGTCGTTCTACGGCGGCCAGATCGCGAGTTCTCCCGCGCCGACGCGACCCGCGCTGCTGGTCATGGCGCCGCAGGTTCGGGCGCCGCTCTTCTTCGCCTTCGGCGGTCGCGACGAACATATTCCGCTATCGGAAGTCGAGAAGATCGAAGCGACGCTGGAGGAACTCGATAAACCGTTCGAGCTATGCGTGTACCCCGACGAGGGTCACGCGTTCTTCCGGTTCGGACCGTCGGGCAACGCGGGTTCGCGCGACGTCTGGCCGCGCGTCCAGGCGTTTCTGGCCGCGCATCTGTAGCGCCGCTCCGGTAGCGTCAGTACGCGAGAGCCGCACCGCCGGGCCGGCGCCGGTCGCTGCCGGCTTCGCGTCTGCCCGTCTTCGGGTCGACCACGATCGCTTCGGCCAGACCCCAGCCTTTGAGTGGCGTGAAGGTGTAACCGAGCGCGCTCAGCGCGCTCTGCGTGGCCGGGTCGAGCGCCTGCGGTTCGATGTCCACGGGCTCGGGAATGCACTGTTCGTGGGTGCGCGGCGCATCGACGGCGGCCTGCGCGTTCATCCCGTAGTCGATCGCATTCTGCAAGACGTTCAGCACGATCGTGATGATGCGCGAGCCGCCGGGGCTGCCGGCGACGACCGCGAGCTTTCCGTCGCGTAGCGCGATCGTGGGCGACATCGACGAGAGCGGGCGTTTGCCCGGGGCGATGGCGTTGGCCGGCCCTTGCACGAGCCCCGAGAGGTTCGGGACGCCCGGCTTGATCGTGAAATCGTCCATCTCGTCGTTGAGAAAGAACCCGAGGTCTCCCGGGATCACGCGCGCGCCGAAGATATCGTTGAGCGTGTAGGTGACGGCGACGGCGTCGCCGGCGGCGTCGACGACGGAGAAGTGCGTGGTATCGGAACCTTCGTGCAAGGGGCCGAGCCCGGGCACGATATCGCTCGAAGGCGTCGCGCGCGGCCCGATGTGGGCACGCTGCACGGCGAGGTAACTCGGCGCGAGCAGCTGGGCGACCGGATCGGTCACGAAATCCGGATCGCCGAGATACGCGTTGCGGTCGGCGTACGCGAGCCGTTCCGCTTCGAGCGTCTCGTGGAGGCTCCGCACCGAGTTCCAGCCGTAGGTCCCGAGCGGGAAGGGCTCGATGATGCCCGCGATCTCGCAGAGCGTCACACCGCCCGAGCTCGGCGGCGGAGCGACGATCAGCGCATAGCCGTGATAGGTGCAGTGTAGCGGTTCGCGTTCGACCGCGTGGTAACGTGCGAGGTCGTCCAAAGTGATGAGGCCGCCGTTCCTTGCGTTTGCGGCCGCGATCGTCTTCGCCACCGACCCGTGGTAGAAGGCCTCCGCGCCGCTGCGCGAGATCTCCTCGAGCGTGGCGGCGAGCTGGGGTTGCCGTAGCCGGTCGCCGGCGCGCAGCGGCTTACCGGCATGCGTGAAGATCGCCGCGACGTTCGGCTCGCGGGCGAACTCGGGGGTCGCTTCGGCGAACAAACGGGCGTCGAAATCGTTAAGGATGTAGCCGCCTTGGGCCAGCGCGATCGCGGGCGCCAGCGAGCGCTCGCGGGGGATGGTCCCGAACTCCGCGCGCGCCAGTTCGAGTCCGGCCACGGTGCCCGGGACGCCGGCCGCGCGGTAGCCGCGCAGCGACGCGCCCGGGATCACGTTCCCTTTGGCGTCGAGGTACATGTCGCGCGTCGCGCGTTCGGGCGCGCGCTCGCGAAAATCGATAAAGCGCTCGCGGCCGTCCGCCATGCGAACGAGCATGAACCCCCCGCCGCCGAGGTTCCCGCAGCACGGGTCGACGACGGCCAGCGCGTATGCGATCGCGATCGCCGCGTCGACCGCGTTTCCGCCGCCGCGCAGCACGTCGAGTCCGATCTGCGATGCGTCGTGCTGTGCGGTCGCGACGGCCCCGTGCATCCCGCGCGCCGGTTGCACCGTCTCTTGCCAGGCCGGATCCGCTCGCACCGCGCTCGTCGCGAGCGCGAGCCAGGCCAAGAGCGCGACCGTAACGCGTTTAATGGTTCCAACCCCCGCTCGCGGCGGCGCGTTCGAGCCCGGCGGGGATGCGCCAAAACGCCGGATCTTCCGCGGCGAAGCGCCGCACCGCCGCCAGCACGTTCGCGAGCCCGGCGTCTTGCGCGTACCGCATCGGCCCGCCGCGCGCTTTGGGGAAACCGTACCCGTTGATCCATATCGTGTCGATGTCCGCGGCGCGATCGGCCGTGCCGTCGTCGAGGATCCGCGCTCCTTCGAGGACGAGCGCATACACGCAGCGCTCCACGATCTCGTTATCGGAAATCTCGCGTCGGCCGATCGCGAGGCGGGCACGTTCCTTTGCGACGATCGCGTCGACCTCCGCGTCGGGGTGGCGGGTGCGGTCGCCGGGCTCGTAGCGGTAGTAGCCGCGGCCCGCCTTCTGCCCGATCCGCCCGGCCGCGACGAGTTCGTCGCAGAGATCGGTCAAAGCGAAGGGCGGCGCCGCGCCGCGCTTGAGCCGCTCTTGCTTCGCGCGCCAGCCGACGTCGACGCCGGCTAGGTCGGAAACGGCGAACGGGCCCATCGCGAAGCCGAAGGCCTCGAGCACCGAATCGACGCGCGCCGGGGTCGCGCCCGCAAGGACGAGAAATTCCGCTTCGCGCTTGTAGCCCAGCAGCATCCGGTTACCGACGAACCCGTCGCAGTTGCCGACGACGACCGGGACTTTACCGAGCCGCTTCCCGAGCTCGACCGTCGCGTCGATCGTCGCGCGGGACGTCTGCCGGCCGCGCACGATCTCCAGGAGCTTCATCACGTGCGCGGGGCTGAAGAAATGCATGCCGATCGCACGCTCGGGGTGCGGCGCGGCGCCGGCGATAGCGTCGACGTCCAGCGTCGAGGTGTTGGTCGCGAGCAGCGCGTCGGGCCGCAGGATCGCGCCGAGCGCCGCGAAGACGTCGCGCTTGAGCGCGAGGTCCTCGAACACGGCTTCGATCGCAACGTCCGCGCCGGCGAGATCCGCGAACGACGGGCCGAGCGTCATGCGCGCGAGGCGGGCATCCGCTTCCTCGCGCGAGAGCCGGCCGCGCGCGACCTGCGATTCGTAGACCGAGCCGATCGTCGCTCGCGCGCGTTCGAGCGCTTCCGGCAGCGCGTCGACGAGGGTTACCTCGATTCCGGCGTTGGCGCAACAGATCGCGATTCCCGAGCCCATCGTGCCCGCGCCGATTACGGCCGCCGAGCGAACGTCATGCATCGACATGTCGTATCGATACCGGATAGGCCGTGCCCGCGCCTTCGCAGAACGCCCGCGCGTGGAGCAGCCGCGGCGGCCCTACGACCTCGACCGCCTCACCGACGTCGCGCTACGCGTCTTCGCCGAACGCGGTTACGACGGCGCGTCGATGGACGACGTGGCGCGCGCGGCCGGGATCACGAAGGCCGCCATCTACCATCACGTCAGTAGCAAGGAGGCCCTGCTCCAACGCGGCTTGCACCGCGCGCTGGCGGCGCTGTTCGCGGTGCTCGAAGAACCGCACGCGCGGGCCGGGCGCCCGATCGAGCGGCTGCGCTTCATCCTGCGCCGCGTCGTCGAGCTCTCGATCGAAGTCTTACCCGAGCTGACGGTGCTCGTGCGGGTCCGCGGCAATTCGGCTACCGAGCGCGACGCGCTCGCGCGGCGGCGGGCCTTCGACGCTGCCGTGGCCGCGGTCGCGCGCGAGGCGCAAGCGGCGGGCGAGGTCGACCCCGAACTCGATGCCGCGCTCTTCGTGCGCCTGGCCTTCGGAATGTGCAACTCGGTCGTCGAGTGGTACCGCCCGGGCGGGCGGCTGGCGCCGGCCGTTCTCGCGGACGCGGCCGTGCGTTTCATCTTCGAGGGTGCGGCCCGTCGCTGCACGGGACACGAGGACTAGGAGCCGGGAGGCAGCCCGAGCACCGGCGCGATCGCGAGCCAGATCGCCTCGAAATAGCCGTCGCTCGCGCCGGCGACGTTGGGATGGCCGAGCGACGCGATGTCGCACTCGTTGAGCGCGGGCCCCTTGGCGCCGTAGAGTTTGAGGCAGAGCGGCAGCCGGTACGCTTTCACTTCGTCCGTCGGCTCGGGCGGCCGGTGCTCGGCGACCTTCGCGTCCCATAGAAATCCCGCGTCCGACGGGACGACGTACACCGCTTGATTCGGCCCGATGCGCGGCGTGACGTGGACGAATGCGGGCGAGAACGGAGCGCGGTTCGCGTCGGCGACCGCTGCGTCGATCGCGGCTTCGGAAGCGGTGTAGAAGCGCCGGGCCGCGCTCACGATGCCTTTCACCAAGTCCGGCAGGTTTGCCGGCGCCCCCGTGGCCGGCACCGGTTGCGGCGCCGCGACCTGTTCCGCTTCGGCGATGCCCGCGATCACTCGCCGGTTGCGGCGTTCGGCGGCGTTGCGCGGCGGCGCTGTGAAGAGCGCCGACACGAAGTCGTAGACGGAGGGAAAACCGACGCTGTCCTCGCTGACCATTTGAAAATACGATAAGACGACGACCTTGCAGGCCGGATTGCGGTCGACGCAACGGACCCTGATGCGGTCGAGCAGGGCGGTCAGATGCCGCCGGCAGTGCACGTCGATCAGATCGGCCACGAACTTGGGGTTCGCGAACGGATTGAGAAAGCGCGCGATGCGCACGTCGTTGATCCCGGCGGAAACGACGACTAGATCGATCGGGTCGTCCGGGTCGAGCGTGTCGAGCGCGTCCAGTTGCGCGAGAACGGTCGGCGTGGACGAGGGCAGCTCGCCCGCGTAGTCGCCGTTGTCGAGCAGCGACGGTCGCTCGTGGCCCGGCGGGTAGAGGCCCGGCGCGTAGAGACCGGGCCGATCGATTTCGTTGCGATCGCCGATTCCGACGATCGCGCCCGAGTGAACCTGCGGCGCGATCTCCGCGACCTCGCGGTGCAGCGCCGTGCGGAGCCGCGCGACCAGCAGATCCCGCCAGCGGTGCCCGGGCAGAAGCCCTTGTCCCCAGGCGATCGAGTCGCCGAGGATCAGCACGTTGAAGGGCCGCGGCGCCGGCCCGGCAGGCGGCGGAGCCGTTTGCGGAAGCGCGACCGCGGCTGTCAGCGCGCGCAGGAACGCCGCGCGATCGATCACGGGATGCCTCCGAACCGGTAGCCGATGCCGAGCATGATGCCGCCGTAGCTGGCCGAGGCTGGCGCCCCCGAGGTCTTCGTACGCGAGTCGCCTACGAGCGAAAGCTCGAAATAATACGGCCGCCCGAAGGAAGGCGCGAGCGAGAGCGTTCCGCCCACCTGGTAGCGCACGGCGCTGTACGCGATGCCGCCGCCGACCAGGCTCGGGTAGTACGAGGCCGCGCCGAACGCGCTGAACGTCTCGCCGAGCGCGGGCGGCACCTCGACCGCGAAGCCGAGGCCGTTGACGCTCGGCCGGAACGCGTTGGTCGCGGCGTTGAGGTACGCAAGTTCCAAGACGGGACCTCCGGGGCGCAGCGCCACGCCCGAACGCAGTTCGATCGAGTTGTCGCGCACGTCGAACGCGGGGCGATACGTCTGCGTCGTCCCGCCGACGTCGGTGACGGGACCTGCGGCGTGGTGGTAGCCGACCGAACGCGCGTCGGCCGAGATCCAGACGTTGCGCAAACGCAGCGGGGCTTCGGCTTGTCCTTCGAGCATGACCGTCGCGAAATCGCCTTTGCCGGCGCTGAGTTCGTCGCTGGTCTCGACGGGGCCGTAATCGAGCGCCAGGCCACGCTGCGGCACGAATCCGTCGCCGTAGACCAGGACCGCCACCTGCGCCGGCGTGCAGCCGCCGCCCGAGATCGTGACGATCGAACTGACGGTACCGTCGCTGCGGGCGTGCACGCGGCCCCCGTTGTCGATCGGGAAGACCGGGTTCCAGGTGTACGCGGCCGGCGTGGGCAGCGTCGCGGGCGCCGCACCGGGGCCGTACTCCGGCTTGGCGTGCAGATCGGGCAAGCGCGTGTTATCGCGAACGCGTGCGAACGGCGGTGCCGTCCAACGGCACGCGGCAGGTTCGGACGGAGCGGCCGCGCCGAGCGTGAGGAATGCGGCTGCAACGGCACACGCGGCCCGCACTCGATCCGGTGCCGTCAACGCGGTTTCCTGAACGAGAGGCAGTACAGCTCGCCGCCTGCGATGTCTGTCACTCGCACGTCGAGCATACCGGGCGGGAGCAGGTCGACGGGAGCGGAGATCGCCTCTTTGCGGTGCCCGTAGAAGCCGCCCGCCACGGGCAGCCGTTCGTACTGCTTCGCGAACGCTCCGTTCTCATCGCCGATCACGAACTTCGTGCCGGGCTTCGCGACGCGAATCATCTCGCGAATCGAGGCGGCCCGGTCGCTGAAGAAGTTGATGCCTCCGAAATGGACCACGCCGTCGAACGCCTCGTCTCGAAACGGCAACCGTTCGGCCGCGCCCATGCAGAGCGCCGCGTCGACGTTCCATTTCGCCGCGTTGCGCCGGCAGCGTTTCAACATCTCCCACGAGATGTCCAGGCCGACCAAGCGCGCGCCGCGCGGCAAGAACCGGAGGTTGCGCCCCGAACCCACGGAGACTTCCAGGACGAGGCTGCCGGCCGCGATGTCGAGTTCGTCGAGGTACTCGCGCACGCGAGCTTCGACGGTCGTGTTCCGGCGGCGCGCGTACAGCCACATCGCCGTCGAGCAGAACCGGGATTCCGGCGCGGACCGGAAAACGCCGTCCGGTGCGGGCGGTGCGGAGGAACTCCACGGGGCGGCCGCGGCCGTCGCGCTCGCTTCCGACTTCGAGGGCGTCGTGCGTGGCCGGATCGCACATCAGGAAGACAAACTCCGGTTCCATCGATTCCATTCGGCGGCGCGGCGGCGGGCGTGGCCGGACTTCGATGACCGCGGCCGTATTCCGGCCGGAGCCGGGCCTCGGCTGCTCGATGCTTGACGCCCGCAGCACCGAGGCGTAAACTTCTTCCCTAGGACTGACCGTTTGGTAGGGAGCAGGAGCGATGAAACTGCAGAGCTATGCCGAGGGCCGCTGGTACGAGGCGAGCGCCGGCTTCAGCGACGTTCGGAGTGCCGTCGACGGACGGATCGTCGCGTCGGTTTCCTCGCAAGGGCTCGATGTCGGCGCGATGGTCCGCTTCGCTCGCGAGACCGGCGGTCCGAACCTGCGCGCGTCGACCTTGCAACGCCGCGCCGGCCTGCTGAAGGATCTCGCAACGTATCTCAACGAGCGCAAGGCGGCGCTCTACGAGCTCTCGTTCGATACCGGCGCGAGCAAGCGCGACGCGGCCATCGACATCGAGGGCGGCATCGGCACGCTGTTCTCGTACGCTTCGAAAGGGCGGCGCGAGCTGCCGGACGAGAATTTCATCATCGACGGCGCCCTCGAGCCGACCGGCAAGAAAGGGACCTTTGCGGGCCGGCACGTGCTCGTGCCGCTGCAAGGCGTCGCGGCGTTCGTGAACGCGTATAACTTTCCGGTCTGGGGCCTGCTCGAGAAGCTCGCGCCCGCGCTTCTCGCGGGCGTACCGGCGATCGTGAAGCCGGCGTCGGCGACTGCCTACGTCGCCTGCGCCCTGGTGCGCGACATCGTCGAGTCGGGCATCCTGCCGGCCGGCGCGCTGCAATCGATCGCGGGCGGCGCGGGCGATCTGCTCGACCACCTGGGCGGCCAGGACGTGCTCTCGTTCACCGGCTCGCTCGACACCTCGCTCGCGTTGCGCGACCATCCCGCGATCGCGAGAAACGCCGTCCGCTTCGTTGCGGAGCGCGATTCGCTCAACGCGGCGGTGCTGGGTTCCGACGCCGTGCCCGGCACGCCCGAGTTCGAGCTCTTCGTCAAAGAAGTCGTGCGCGAGATGACGGTCAAGGCCGGACAGAAGTGCACGGCGATCCGCCGCGCGCTCGTGCCGCGCGAACATTACTATGCAGCGGCCGAAGCGATCGCGCTGAAGTTAGCCGAAATCACGGTCGGCGATCCGCGGCTCGCGAACGTGCGCATGGGTCCGCTCGTGTCGCTGGCGCAGCGCGACGACGTGCGCGCGCAGGTCGCGAAGCTGATGGCCGAAGCGACGCTGCTTTTCGGCGATCCCGAGCGCTGCGAGACCGTCGGCGCGGATGCGACGGCCGGCGCGTTTCTCTCGCCGTTGCTGCTGGGTTGCGAGCGCCCCGTCACGGCGGTCGCCGTACACGAAGTCGAAGCGTTCGGGCCGGTGTGCACCTTGATGGCGTACGATTCCACGGCGGAGGCGATCGAGCTCGTCAAGCGCGGCGGCGGGAGTCTGGTCGCCTCGCTCTTCACGTACGACGCCGAAACCGCGCGCGACGTCGTGTTCGGCATCGGTTCGTACCACGGGCGGCTGATCGTGATCGATCGCGACGACGCCGGCGAGTCGACGGGCCACGGCTCGCCGCTGCCCACCCTGATTCACGGTGGGCCCGGCCGCGCCGGCGGCGGCGAAGAACTCGGTGGGATGCGCGCCGTCGCCCATTACATGCAGCGCACGGCGCTCCAAGGCTCGCCCGCCCGGCTCGCCGCGCTGTGCAAGAGCTGGACCTCCGGAGCCGCGGAGATCGCGAAACCCGTGCATCCGTTCCGTTTCGGCTTCGACGAACTCGCGCTGGGCCAGACGCTGCGCACCGCCGGCCGCACGATCACGCTCGACGACATCGAGCACTTCGCGCGCTTCACCGGCGACACGTTCTACGCGCACATGGACGAGGAGGCCGCCAAAGCCAACCCGTTCTTCCCCGGCCGCGTCGCCCACGGTTACCTGCTCTTGTCGTTCGCCGCCGGTTTGTTCGTCGAACCCGCGCCGGGGCCGGTCCTCGCTAATTACGGTCTCGATAACCTGCGCTTCTTCAAACCCGTCGTCCCGGGCGACACGATCGCGGTGCGGCTGACCGTCAAGGAGAAGGCCCCGCGCAAACCCGAGTACGGCGAAGTGCGCTGGGACGTCGAAGTGACCAATCAGGACGGTGACGTGGTCGCGGCTTACGAGCTCTTGACGATGAACGCGATCGTGCCGGCGCGCGAACTCGCCGCGGTCAGGTAGGGCCGGCGTATGTACACGCAGCTGGTCGACGTCGCCGAAGCCGGGCCCGAAGATGCGGAACTCCAGCGCGTCTTCGACGACAAGATCGAGCGCGGCATCACGATCGAGCCGACGGACTGGATGCCCGCGGCCTATCGCGACACGCTCGTGCGGCAGATCTCGCAGCACGCCCACTCCGAAATCGTCGGCATGCTGCCCGAAGGGAATTGGATCTCGCGCGCGCCGTCGCTCGAGCGCAAATTGATCCTGATGGCCAAGGTCCAAGACGAAGCCGGTCACGGGCTGTATCTCTACAGCGCGGCGGAAACGCTTGGGGTGACCCGCGAAGCGCTGACCGACGCGCTGCTCTCGGGCCGCGCGAAGTATTCCAGCATCTTCAACTACCCGACGCTGACCTGGGCGGACGTCGGCGCGATCGGCTGGCTGGTCGACGGCGCCGCGATCATCAACCAGATTCCGCTGACGCGCTGCTCGTACGGCCCGTACGCACGTGCGATGACCCGCGTTTGCAAAGAGGAAAGCTTTCACAACCGGCAGGGCTACGACATCATGGTGAAGCTCTGCGCCGGAACGCCGGCGCAGCGCGCGATGGCACAGGACGCGCTCGACCGCTGGTGGTGGCCGTCGGTCATGATGTTCGGGCCGCCCGATTCCGCCTCGCAGCACAACGCGACCTCGATGCGCTGGAAGATCAAGCTCTTCAGCAACGACGAGTTGCGGCAGAAGTTCGTGGACCAGACCGTGCCGCAGGCGCAGGCTCTGGGTCTCTCGGTTCCCGATCCCGAGCTTGCCTGGAATCCGAGCGCCGGGCACTACGCGTTCGGAACGCCCGACTGGGGCGAATTCTACGACGTCGTGCGCGGCAACGGGCCGTGCAATCGCGAACGGCTGCGTTCGCGGGTGGCGGCGCACGAAGACGGCGCGTGGGTCCGCGAAGCGGCCATGGCTCACGCGCGCAAGCGCGCGGCGCGGAACGAGCCGGGGCGCCCGTGAGCCAGGAACGCCCGGACGCATGGCCGCTCTGGGAAGTCTTCATTCGCAGCGGACACGGGCTCGCGCATAAACACGTGGGCAGCCTGCACGCGGCCGACGCGCGGATGGCGCTGCAAAACGCGCGCGACGTCTACACGCGCCGTAACGAAGGCGCCAGCGTGTGGGTCGTGCGCTCGAGCGACGTCGTGGCGAGCGATCCGAACGACCGCGACGCGTTTTTCGGCCCCGCCGAGGATAAGGTCTTTCGCTCCCCGACACACTACAGCGTGCCCGACGGCGTGAAGAATCTCTAGCGGTGCCCGACGCTACGGTCGTTGAGTTTTTGTTGCGTTTGGGCGATAACGCGCTCGTGCTGGGCCAGCGCGTGTCGGCCTGGACGGGGCACGCGCCGGTCATCGAGGAGGACCTGGCGCTGACGAACGTCGCGCTCGACCTCATCGGCCAGGCGCGTCTGTGGTTGTCGTATGCGGCGGAACGCGAAGGGCTGGGCCGCGACGAAGACCGGCTGGCCTACTTTCGCGACTCGAACGAATTTCGCAACGTGCTGCTGGTCGAACGCCCGAACGGCAGCTATGCCGACACGACGGCGCGTCAGTTTCTCTTCGATGCGTGGCATCTGGAGCTGTTGCGCGCGCTGGCAGGATCGCGCGACGAGCGGATCGCCGCCATCGCACAAAAGGCCGAGCGCGAGGTGTCCTATCACGTTCGCCGCAGCGGCGATTGGGTGGTCAGGCTCGGCGACGGGACCCTGACGAGCCGGACGCGCATGCAGGCCGCCCTCGACGACCTGTGGCCGTATACCGGCGAGCTGTTCCGCTCCGACCGCGTCGAGCGGGACCTGGCGGCCCGCGGCGTGGCGTGCGAACTCGAGACGCTGTACGCTTCGTGGTCGAAACGCGTCGCGGCCGTGCTGGAGGACGCCACGCTGACGCGACCCAAGGACGGCTGGATGCACGCCGGCGGCCGGAGCGGACGCCACTCGGAGCACCTGAGCTACCTGCTCGCCGAAATGCAGTCGGTGCCGCGCGCGGTACCGGCGGAACGCTGGTAAGTGGCCGCCACGGCGGCCGAGGTCTGGACGTGGCTCGGCGAGGTTCCCGATCCGGAGATCCCGGTCATCTCGGTCGTCGACTTGGGCATCGTGCGGGACGTCGCGTGGATCGACCGGGACGGCCAGGCCACGTTGCGGGTGACGCTCACGCCGACGTACAGCGGCTGCCCCGCGACGCGCGTCATCGAACGCGACATCGAGCGCGCGCTGCGCGAGCGCGGCGTCGAACGGATCGCGCTCGACGTAAGGCTCGCGCCGCCGTGGACGACGGATTGGCTATCGAGCGCCGGCCGCGAGAAGCTCCTGGCCTACGGCATCGCGCCGCCCGACCGGTCCGCGCCGGTCGCGTGTCCGCGCTGCCGCTCGCTCGAGGTCGAGGCGGTCAGCTGGTTCGGGTCCACGCCTTGTAAAGCACTGTACCGTTGCAAAGCCTGTCTGGAGCCATTCGATCATTTCAAGTGCCATGGTAGCGAGTAGGATGCGAGCGACGCCGCCCGGGGACCCGTCCGGCTATCGGTGGGGCGCAGCAGTGCGGAGCGCTAGCGCAGCGCGTCGCTGCCAGGGGCGTGTTTCTCGCGTGGTGAGCGTCGTGTCCCGGTTCTCTGTGTGCCACACTGGTGGCAGTGTGCCGTGAAAGGAGAGTCCTTTTTGTAGGAATCCTCGCTGTACGAGAGATGAGGGCAGTTCCCTCGGGATCGGCCGGTAGGGGCCGGTACCAAACCGCCTCAAGCTGCTGAGGTTAAGAGCCTTGGTGGTGAGCGTTGACGGAAAAGGCGGGGTTCGAAACCCGTCAGGTGTGATGCATGGAGACGAGCGTAAGCGAACCGCTGATGACGTATCGAAATGTGGCCAAGATGATGTCGAAACCGGGGGTGTGTCATGAACCCGGGATAAGTCTGGCAGTTACCCTACATCCGGGCCAGACGGCATCCGGTATGGAGGCGGCGTGAACGTGCATCGGGCTCTCGTACGGAACACGGGAACCTGTCGCCGTGATGCCAAGGGAGAACGCGGAGTGAGCCGACCTCACGACGCCAAGCGTACCGATGCACGGCACAGGGGCGGAGCAGCTCGTAGTAGCGGTGACGGCTCGTGAAAGCGAGTTTGAGCGAAGGGGCTGCGTTATCCGGCACGACCGGAGCGTCAACCAGCAATGGGATGAACGCTGCGAGTCATGCAAAGCCGTTCGGCATCTCCAAACGGGATGTTTGGGATGCGTACAAACGCGTTAAGGCCAATCGGGGAGCGGCTGGCATCGATGGTCAGTCGATTGCTGGGTTTGAAGAGAATCTCGCGTTGAATCTCTACAAGCTCTGGAATCGAATGGCATCGGGCAGCTACTTCCCGCCGCCGGTACGTCGCGTCGAGATTCCCAAAGGCGACGGGCGAACGCGGCCGCTGGGTATTCCAACGGTCGCGGATCGCATCGCGCAGATGGTGGTCACGCGCTTTCTCACGCCGATCCTGGAGCCGCAGTTCCATGCGGACTCCTATGGTTACCGGCCGAAGAAATCCGCAAAAGACGCTCTGGCCGTAGCGCGGCAGCGATGCTGGCGCTCCGACTGGGTCCTCGACCTCGACATCAAGGCCTTCTTCGAGACTCTCGATCACGGGCTTCTGATGCGTGCGGTTCGGCGGCATACGACGTGCCCGTGGGTGCTGCTGTACATCCAGCGATGGCTGTCAGCGCCTACGCAATTGGCGGATGGTAGTCTTGTGGAGCGGACAGCGGGGACGCCGCAAGGCGGCGTCGTCAGTCCAATCCTGGCGAATCTCTATCTCCACTATGCCTTCGATCTTTGGATGGGCCGCGAGTTTCCGACCATCGCGTTCGAGCGCTACGCGGACGATGTGATCTGCCACTGTAGTTCGCAAGCGCAAGCCACGCACCTCAAGGATGCGATCGAGCAACGCTTCGCGACCTGTTTCCTGACGTTGCATCCGCAGAAGACAAAGATTGCCTACTGCAAGGATGACCGTCGGCGGGGCACCTACCCGGTCGTGAAATTTGACTTTCTCGGTTACTCATTCCAACCGAGACTGGCCAAAGGCTACGGCGGGAAGATGTTCGTCGGCTTCAACCCAGCGATCAGCACGAAGTCTGCCACATCCATTCGCCAGGAAATGCGGCGCTGGCGCCTCCACCTTCGTAGCGATCTCGCCCTCAGCGACCTCGCACGGCAGGTGAATCCTGCCCTCCGGGGCTGGATCAACTACTATGGGCTCTACTACCGGTCGGTTCTCCACCTCGTCATGCACCATTTCGACTCGGTGCTCGCGAGGTGGGCGATGCGCAAGTATAAGCATCTCAAAGGCCGTCGCTGGAACGCTCGGAGGTGGGTCTACGGCGTCATCGAGCGCCAAGCCGACCTCTTCGCCCATTGGGGAATCCTTGGGCAAGCGGCTGGATGACGGGAGCCGTATGAATCGAGAGGTTCACGTACGGTTCTGCGAGAGGCTCGGGGTGAAACTCCCCGGGCCCACTCACCCGCGCTGGAGCTATCCTCAGGCAATGGCGCCGGCGATGAGTCGATTTGCGGGACAACTGCGATGGCTGCACGAGGTGCGGCTGTATCCGACCTGCGCTCAAGAGCGAGCCCTGATCGAGATGCTGAAGACGACGCGCGAACTCTACAACGCGCTCTTGCAGCAGCGCCGCGACGCGTGGACCTCTCGCCGGCAAACGTATCCGAGCAAGCAGCAATACACCGAACTGACGGAGCTTCGAGCGGTTGACCCGCGTTTTGCGGCCGTCTACCGCGAGTGCGAGGATGCGGTGCTGCACCGGCTGGACCTGGCCTTTGCCGCCTTCTTCCGGCGGCTCAAGGCCGGTGACGAGCCGGGCTATCCGAGGTTCAAGCCTGCTCGGCGCTGGAATCAACTGGAGTTCCCGCACGGCGACCGTGCGACGAAGTTCGATGCCGAGCAGCAGCGCGTGCGCGTGCCCGGCGTCGGGGAGGTCCGGCTGCGCAAGGGGCGCACGGTACCGGAGAACTACGGCCGCGTCTTCATCGTGACGAAGACCGGCCGTTGGTACGCCGTCTTTGAAGCGCACCGCGAGCCGGCACCCCTGCCGCTCACGGGCAAGGCGGCCGGCGTCGATCGCGGCGTGCGCGTGCTGGCCGCGCTCTCGGATGGGACGAAGATCGCGAACCTGCGGCCGGGCTCGCAGCGCCAAGCGCTCGTCGAGCGACACGCTCGGGCGCTCGATGCGGTCACGGTGAAAGATGCTGCGGGCCGGCCGATCAACGGCAAAGACCCGGCCCGGATCGCGGCGGTGCGGCGCTTGGCGCGCGCGAAGGAGCGCGAGGCGAACGCCCGCCGTGACTGGCTGCACAAGGTGAGCCGCGGGATCGTCGCTCGCTTCGACACGATCGCGCTGGAGGACCTGAGGCTGCGCGGCATGACGCGCTCGGCGAAAGGCACGGTTGAAGCACCAGGAAGGAACGTCGCGGCGAAAGCGGGGCTCAATCGCGCCTTACTGGACGCCGGCTTCGGGATATTGGCGACGCTGATCCGCGAGAAAGCAGAGTACGCTGCTCGCACGATCGTCGGCGTGGACCCACGGTATAGTTCGCAGACCTGCGCCGAATGCGGCGCGGTCGCGAAAGCGAGTCGGGAGGGCGCGCAGTTTTGCTGCGTCGCTTGCGGTCACGTCGACGATGCCGACGTCAATGCCGCTCGCGTGATCCTCCTGCGGGCGGAGTCGCCGCCCACGAGAGCACCGGGACAAGCCCGGGGCGCGCAGCAGGACGCTGCGTGACCACGCTCACGACGAATGAGCCGCCGGATTCCGGCCGGACGGGTTTCCACCGCCTGACGGTCGCGCGCGTGACGCACCCCACGCGCGATTCGATCGCGGTGAGCTTCGAGGTTCCGGCCGCTCTGCGCGACCGCTTCCGCTTCACGCAGGGCCAGTTCTTGACGCTTCGCGCGCAGATCGGCGGGCAGGAGGTGCGGCGTTCGTACTCGATCTGCGCCGCGCCGCACGACGGCGAACTGCGGGTCGCCATCAAACGAGTCGCGGGCGGCCGTTTCTCGACGTGGGCGCACGGCGCGCTCGTGCCGGGGGCGACGGTCGAGGTCGCGCCGCCCGACGGCCGCTTCCACGTTCCGCTCGATCCCGAGAACGAAAAACACTATCTCGGCTTCGCGGCCGGCAGCGGCATCACGCCGGTGCTCTCGATCCTCAAGACCACGCTCGCGCGCGAGCCGAAGAGCCGCTTCACGCTGGCGTATGCGAATCGCGCCTCGTCGACCGTCATGTTCCGGGAGGAACTTGCGGACCTGAAAGACCGCTATCTCGGGCGCCTCGTCTTGCTGTTCGTGATGAGCCGCGAGCCGCAGGACGTGGAACTCTTCAGCGGCCGTATCGACCGGGCCAAGTGCGACGCGCTGCTGGAGAGGTGGATCGATACGGCGAGCGTGGATACGGCATTCGTGTGCGGTCCACAGGAGATGATGGAGGCGGTGTCCGCGTCGCTGACGGCGCACGGGCTCGACCCCGCCGACGTTAAGACGGAGCTGTTCCTCGCCGCACCGCGCACGGGGCCGCGCCCCGCCGCGACCGCCGCCGACGGCACGAACGGTGCCTGCCGGGCCTACGCGATCGTCGACGGCCGCCGTCACGCGTTCGAGATCGAGAAGGGCAAGGAATCGGTGCTCGAGGCGGGCTTGCGGCAAGGCGTCGACCTGCCCTACTCGTGCAGGAGCGGCGTCTGTTCGACCTGCCGCGTGCGGCTGGTAGAAGGTGAGGTCGACATGGACGTCCACTATGCCCTCGAGGACTACGAGATCGCGCGCGGTTACGTGCTGATGTGTCAGAGTTATCCCGTCAGCGACCGGATCGGCCTCGACGTCGACGACCACGGCTAAGCGTGAGGAGCATGAGTTTGAGCGAAGCGTTTCTCTGCGACGGCGTTCGGACGCCGATCGGAAAGTACGGCGGAGCGCTGGCTTCCGTGCGGCCCGACGATCTGGCCGCGCACGTGTTGCGGGCGCTGGTCGACCGCAATCCCGGCGTCGACTGGAGCGCCGTTGACGACGTGTTCTTCGGCTGCGCCAATCAGGCCGGCGAAGACAATCGCAACGTGGGACGGATGGCGGTGCTGCTGGCCGGTTTGCCGGCGCGAACGCCCGCATCGACGATCAACCGCCTGTGCGGTTCGGGCCTCGACGCCGTCGCGAGCGCTGCGCGCGCGGTCCGCACCGGCGATGCGGAGCTGTGCATCGCCGGCGGCGTCGAGAGCATGACACGAGCGCCGTTCGTGATGCCCAAGGCCGCCGGGCCGTTTTCGCGCGATAACGCGGTGTACGATTCGACGATCGGCTGGCGTTTCGTCAATCCCGCGATGAAGGCCGAGTTCGGCACCGACAGCATGCCCGAGACGGCCGAGAACGTCGCGGTGGAGTTCGGCGTATCGCGCGCCGACCAGGATGCGTTCGCCCTGCGCTCGCAGCAGCGCACCGCGGCGGCGGCCGCAGCAGGCCGGCACGCCGCCGAGATCGCTCCGGTACCGGTGACGAGGTCGAAGAAGGCGCCGCCGGTCCTGGTCTCAGCCGACGAGCAGCCGCGGCCCGAGACCACGCTCGAAGCGCTCGCCGCGCTGCCGGCGCCCTTCCGCAGCGGCGGCAGCGTGACCGCCGGCAACGCGTCGGGCGTCAACGACGGCGCGGCCGCGCTGATCGTCGCGTCGCAGGGCGCGGTCGCGAAGTACGGTTTGACGCCGCGCGCGCGGATCGTGACTGCAGCGACGGCCGGCGTGCCGCCGCGGATCATGGGAATGGGCCCGGTCCCTGCGGTTCGCGCGCTGCTCGCACGCGCGCACGTAGAACTCGGGGATATCGAGCTGATCGAACTCAACGAGGCGTTCGCGGCACAGTCGCTTGCGGTGCTGCGGGAACTGGGCCTGCCCGACGACGCGCCGCACGTCAATCCAAACGGCGGAGCGATTGCGCTCGGCCACCCGCTCGGCATGAGCGGCGCGCGCTTGGCGCTGACCGCGTCGCTCCAGATGGCGCGCGAAGGACTGCGCAACGCGGTGTGTACGATGTGCATCGGCGTGGGCCAGGGGATCGCGCTGCTCTTGGAGCGCCCGTGAAGCGCGCGGCGGTGCGCCCCGCGCCCGGCCTGCTCGACCCGATCGAAACCGCGAGCCGCGACGAGCTGGCCGCGTTGCAATTGGAGCGGCTGAAGTGGTCGCTGCGTCACGCCTACGACAACGTACCGCACTTCCGCGACTCGTTCGCTGCGGCGGACGTGCATCCGGACGACTTGCGCGAACTCGCCGACCTCGCGAAGTTTCCGTTCACGACCAAAGCGGTTTTTCGCGAGAACTATCCGTTCAAGATGTTCGCGGTGCCGCGCGAGCGCGTCGTGCGCATCCATGCGTCGAGCGGCACGACGGGTAAGCCGACGGTCGTCGGCTATACGCAACGCGATATCGATACGTGGTCCCACGTGATGGCGCGTTCGATCCGGGCCGCGGGCGGACGGCCCGGGGACGTCGTCCACGTCGCGTACGGTTACGGCCTCTTCACCGGCGGCCTCGGCGCGCACTACGGCGCCGAGCGGCTGGGCTGTACCGTCGTGCCGATGTCGGGCGGCCAGACCGAGAAGCAAGTCCAGCTGATCGCCGATTTTCGCCCGTCGGTCATCATGGTTACGCCCAGCTACATGCTGGCGCTGCTCGACGAGATGGACCGCCAAGGCCTCGATCCGCGCGCGAGCAGCTTGCGGATCGGGATCTTCGGTGCCGAACCGTGGACCGAGGTCATGCGCACGCACCTGGAGGAACGCGCCGCGATCGACGCGCTCGATATCTACGGGCTGTCGGAAGTGATCGGCCCCGGGGTCGCGCAAGAGTGCATCGAGACCAAGGACGGTCTCCACGTGTGGGAGGACCACTTCTATCCAGAGATCGTCGACCCCGAAACGGGCGCCGTCTTGCCCGACGGCCGCGTCGGCGAACTCGTCTTCACGTCGCTCACGAAGGAAGCGATGCCGGTCGTTCGCTATCGGACGCGCGACCTGACGCGCTTGCTGCCGGGCACGGCGCGACCGATGCGGCGGATCGAGAAGATCACCGGGCGGACCGACGACATGCTGATCGTACGCGGCGTCAACGTGTTCCCCACCCAAATCGAGGAGTTGGTCCTGCGCGATCCGCGGCTGGCACCCGACTACCGCATTCGCGTGACGCGCACCGGGGCGCTCGACGAGCTGGTCGTTCTGGTTGCCGTAGCCGATCCCGCGGCGGACGCCGGCGACTGCGCGAAACTGCTGCGGCACCACATCAAGAGCTACGTCGGAGTCAGCGCCAAGGTCGAGCTGGTTGCGGCGGGGGCGCTCGCGCCTTCACAAGGCAAGGCCCAGCGCGTCCAAGACTTGCGCCCCAAGGGCTGATGGCGGGGATCACACCCTTGCTGAAGGTCGTGTAGGTCGCGAATCGGCTGCGGAAGAACCATGGGCGGCACCGCTCTGAAAGGCCGGTCGTGAACGACGAAACGGAAGCGAAAATCCTCCATTTGCTCGACGCGATCGCCGTCGAGGTCGCTGCCGGCCGGAACGATACGGCCGAGCATCGCAAAGAGACGCGCGCCGGCTTCGATCGAGTGGACCGCCGGCTTGGAAATCTGGAAACCCGCGTGGAAGATGTGGAAACGGAAGTGCGCGCGTTTCGCAACGAGTTCGAGCGGCGGATCGCGCCGCTCGAGCGATAGCGTCAGCTTGACCCTTTTGAAAGGCCGGTCGTGAACGACGAAACGGAAGCGAAAATCCTCCATTTGCTCGACGTGATCGCCGTCGAGGTCGCTGCCGGCCGGAACGATACGGCCGAGCTTCGCGGCGAGCTTCGTCGCGAAACGGGCGAGCTTCGTCGCGAAACGGGCGAGCTTCGTCGCGAAACGGGCGAGCTTCGTCGCGAGACGGGCGAGCTTCGTCGCGAGACGGGCGAACTCCGCAAAGAGGTGCGCGCCGGCTTCGATCGAGTGGACCGCCGGCTTGGAAATCTGGAAACCCGCGTGGAAGATCTGGAAACGGAACTGCGCGATTTTCGCAACGAATTCGAACGCCGAATAGCGCCGCTCGAGCGATAGAGTCCGCCAAACGACGCTAACCGGGGCGACCGTCGCAGCAGCCAGGTAGCGCGAGTTGAACGTGCGATCGCGGAAGGGCGCTCGGCGAAGACGCGAAAGGTGTCTCCACCATGACGACCGATTTGCGACCTGAGGTTTCCGAACTGCGCGACCGCCTCAAGGCGTTCGTGCAGGACGTGGTGATACCGGGCGAACGTACGTACCACGAGCAACACAAGGCGCTGCCGAGCCCGTGGATGCAGCCGCCCGTCATCGAAGAACTGAAGGCGCAAGCCAAGGCCGCGGGGCTTTGGAACTTGTTCCTGCCGGAGAGCGAGTACGGCGCGGGTCTCACGAACCGCGAGTACGCGCCGCTGTGCGAGATCATGGGCCGCACGCTGATCGGCCCCGAAGTCTTCAACTGCGCCGCGCCCGACACGGGCAACATGGAAGTGCTGGTGCGGTACGCGTCGCCGGAACTCAAGAAGAAGTGGCTGGAGCCGCTGCTGGCGGGTGAGATCCGCTCGGCCTTCGCGATGACCGAGCCCGCGGTCGCGTCGTCGGACGCCACCAACATCTGCGCGACCATCGTGCGCGACGGCGACGAGTACGTCATCAACGGCCGCAAGTGGTGGACGAGCGGTGCGATGGACCCGCGCTGCAAGGTCTTGATCTTCATGGGCAAGACCGATCCCGAGGCGGAGCGGCACCTGCAGCAGTCGATGATCGTCGTGCCGATGGACACGCCGGGCGTGAGCGTCGTCCGGGCGTTGAACGTCTTCGGTTACGATAGCGCCCCGCACGGCCACGCCGAAGTGAATTTCGAGAACGTGCGGGTTCCGGTGGAGAACCTGCTGCTCGGCGAAGGACGCGGCTTCGAGATCGCCCAGGGCCGGCTCGGTCCCGGCCGGATCCACCACTGTATGCGTTCGATCGGAGTCGCGGAAGTGGCGCTCGAGGCGATGTGCCGGCGCGCCATCGCGCGCGTCGCGTTCGGGAAGCGTCTTGCCGAGCAGGGCGTGATTCGCGAGTGGATCGCGGACTCGCGCATCGAGATCGATCAAGCGCGGCTGCTGACGCTGCGCGCCGCCGACATGATGGACACGGTCGGCAACAAGGCGGCCAAGGCTGAGATCGCGATGATCAAGGTCGTGGCGCCCAACGTCGCCCTACGCGTGCTCGACCGCGCGATTCAGACCTTCGGGGGAGCGGGCGTATCGCAAGATCCGGGTCTCGCGCACCTGTGGGCGATGCAGCGCACGCTCCGCTTCGCCGACGGTCCCGACGAAGTTCATCGTCAGTCGGTCGCCAAGATCGAACTCGCCAAGCACCTGCCCAAGGGCCCGGCGCGCGGCGGCCGCTGAGCGGGGACTCTTACGCCGTTCCACGGCGCGTGGCGGTCTTCGCGTACAGGGCGATGTCGCGGTATACGCCGTGCAGGCAGTACGCCTCGGACAGGATGCCCTCGAACGTGTAGCCGAGGCGTTCGGGGACGGCTCGGCTGCGCGCGTTATCGACGACGCATCGGATCTCGATGCGCTGCAATTCGAGTTGGTCGAAGGCGCACGCAGTGAGCGCGGCCGCCGCGCGCGTGACGATGCCGCGCCCGCGCGCCTCGGGCGAAAGCCAATAGCCCATCTGCGCGCTGCGGTTCTCCCAATCCAGCGAGTGCAACCCAACCGCGCCGACCAGCTCCTCGTTCTCGCGAATCGAGAAATCGAAGACGCTGCGGCGTTCGAACTGCGCGCGCGCGTACTGCGCGTACCGCCGGACGTCGGCGGCCGAGGTCGTCGCGTCGATCCAGGTGAGCCACACGCGCAGATCCAGCCGATGGCGCTGGACGAGCGCGTACACCTCCGCCGCATCGCCCGCCTCGAGCGGCCGCAACGTTACCTCCCCGTCGACCGGTAGGGCGGCCACCGGCCTCATGGCGTGACGCCGGTCCCGGCCGTAGTGTCCCAATGCATGTAACGCCGGGAGTTCGCGCTTTCGTTTGAGGCACCATTTACGGCCGCGCCTGCCGCGGCCGGTCCCGGCCGGCGGCACCCCCTCCTTTCGGAGGGCGACGGCGTGCGGTCCTACATCGTATGTTTGGATGGCCATGGGGAAGCTCATCAACATCGATAACGGTGGTACGCTCACCGACGTCTGCGTCTTCGACGGCGACGACGTCTACTATGCCAAGACCCTGACGACGCCGTTCGATCTTAGCGCCTGCTTCTTCGACGCACTCCGCAGCGTGAGTAAGCGCATCTACGGCGAAGACCGCGTCCAGACGCTCCTCCAGTCGACCGATTACATCCGCTATTCGACGACGCAGGGAACCAACGCGTTGGTCGAACGCAAGGGACCGAAACTCGGGCTTCTGCTCGATGCCGGGTCGAGCGCCGCGGACCTTGGGAGCGGCGACGCGGCGGGGGCGTTACTGGATTCCCTGGTTGCCGGCCGGATCGAATTGCTGCCGGGGGTGATGGGCGGCGAGGGTCCCGGCGCAAACGAACTCGTCGCTTTGGTGGGCCGGCTCGTTAACGCCGGTGCGTCCCGCGTCGTCGTCGCGCTCGATGGCGATGATTTTGCGCGACGAGAGCGCGCGCTTCGCGGCGTGCTCTTGCGTCACTTTCCGCGTCACCTCCTGGGGAGCACGCCGTTCTTGCTTTCGCACGAACTCACGCAGGACCGCGACCTGTCGCGGCGCGCGTGGAGCGGACTGCTCAACGCCTTCCTGCATCCGTCGATGGAGCGGTTCCTCTATACCGCGGAAAACCGGCTGCGCGGTTTCCGTACGCGCAACCCGCTTCAGATCTTCCGCAACGACGGCGGTGCGTCGCGCGTGGCCAAGACCGTCGCGCTGAAGACGTACAGCTCGGGGCCGCGCGGCGGCCTGCAGGGTACCGCGGCACTGGCCCGGCGATATGGGATCGAACGGCTGGTGATGCTCGACGTGGGTGGAACGACGACCGACGTCGCGCTCGTCGCACACGGCCGCATCGCGGAACGGCTGCGCGGCACGATCGAGGGTATCGCGACCTCGTTTCCGCTCAGCGACGTGCGAAGCGCCGGCATCGGCGGCAGCTCGGTCTTCCGCGTCTCGCACGGCCGGATCGTCGTCGGCCCCGAGAGCGTCGGCGCCTCGCCGGGACCTGCCTGCTTCGGCTTCGGTGGCATGGAAGCGACGATCACCGATGCCCTGCTCGCGCTGGGACTCCTCGACGCGGAAACCTTCTTCGACGGCTCGTTGCAGCTCGACGTGAAACGGGCGAGGGCGGCGGTTACGCGCAACGTCGGGGAGCCGCTGGGGCTCGGCCTCGAAGCCGCCTGCACTCGGATGCGTGAGGCGTACCTCGACGCGATGGCGGACGCAGTGCGTGCGGTCCTTCCGGCGGAGAACGGCGGCGCGACGATCGTCGCGTTCGGCGGAGCCGGTCCGCTGAGCGCGTGCGGCGTCGCGGTGCGCCTCGGGATTTCGCGCGTCGTAGTACCGAAGACGGCGGCGGTCTTCTCCGCGTTCGGGATCGGATTCTCCGACGTCACGCAGTCGTACGATGCGGCCGTAACGGCGACCGATCCCGGCGGCCTCGCACCGATCGTCGAGGGGTTGCGTCTGCGTGCGCGGCGCGACATGTTCGGTGAGGGCATCGACCTCGATTCGTGTGAGCTGCGCTGGCATATCGTCGTCGAACGCGTCGGCGCGGAAGACGAAATAGAGCTCGACGAGCACCTTCTGCCGAAGCGGAACGTGCCCGAGGGTCGGGCGTCGCTGCGGCTCGTCGCGAGCAAACGCGTCGCGGCGCGACCGCCGGAGCGACGCGCGACCGTGGAAGCGCACCGCGCGGCGATGCCCGCGGGAACGCGCGCGTTCGTGGGCGACGCCCGCGGCAGCGCCGCCTGGCCCGTCTATCGGCTCGATCGCCTCAGCGTAGGCGAGGCGGCCGACGGCCCGTGCATCGTCGAGGACACGTATTTCACGTTCGACATCCCACGAAGGTGGCGGGCGACCGTTTCGAGCGCGGGCGATTTGCTGTTGGAGCGAGCATGACGATGAGGGTTTTCATCACGGAGTATCTCGTGGTCGACCTCGCGAGCGAGCGCTGGGTCTGCCGCGCTTGCGGGCACGACATCGGGCCCGCGCGCGGAAACTACAAGGAAGGGCTGCTCGTCTACAACCGGGATCCGCGGGAGATTCACCGGCCGCTCATCGACCCGCAGAAGTACGCGTTCACGTTCGCGCCCGATCCGGCATGGATGCGGATTCTCGAGTTCTACTGCCCGGGCTGCGGAACGATGATCGAAACCGAATATACGGTGCCGGGTCATCCGCCCATCCACGATATCGAGCTCGACATCGACGCGCTCAAACGGCAATGGGCGTCCCGCACAGAGTTGATGGAGCCCGCGATCGAGCCCGTCCGCGGCGGTCGCCTATGAAACGCGTCTCGGTCGATATCGGCGGCACGTTTACCGATTGTTTCGTCGTTTGGGGCGAGCGCTATCTCGAGACGAAAGCGCTCACGACGCACCAGAACCTCGCGCTCGGCTTCAACCAAGCTCTTTCCTACGCTTGTGCGGATCTCGGATTGTCGCAGGAACGGCTGCTCGCGGAGGCCGAGTCGGTGCGCTACGCGACGACGCTGGGGACCAACGCGCTCATCGAACGGAAAGGCCCGCGCATCGGCGCGATCGTGACTGCAGGTTTCGAGGCGACGATCCCTCTGGCCCGGGCTCGCGGGTACGGCGACGGGCTCGACCGGCTTTCGAAGGTCGATCTCTCGAGCGCGCGGCGCCCGGTTCCACTGGTTACCCCGCAGATGATCGTCGGCGTTCGCGAGCGGGTCGACTACAACGGCGAGGTCTTACTGCCGCTTCACGACGACGACGTGCGCGCTCGAGTGCGCGCCCTCGTCGATCGCGGCGCCGAGGCGATCGTCGTCGTCCTAGTCAACTCCGTCGTCAATCCGGAGCACGAGTTGCGGGTCCAAGAGATCTTTTACGAAGAGTACGCGAGCACCGTACTCGGCGCGATTCCGCTGCTTCTGTCGCATGAGGTCGCGGGTCGCAAAGGCGAGTACGTTCGCGCCTCGTCGACGATCCTGGACGCATATCTCCACGAGACGATGTACTTCGCAATGACGACGCTCGAACAGAATCTCCGGACTACGGGCTACGCGCGGCCGATGCTCCTCATCCACAACTCGGGCGGAATGGCTCAACTCAACTCGACGGACGCGTTGCAGACGATCCATTCGGGACCCGTAGCAGGCATCGCGGCCGCCGAGAATCTCTCGGCGCAGACCGGGCTCGGGAACCTGATCGCGACCGACATGGGCGGGACGTCGTTCGATATCGGGATCGTCGCCGAGGGCGGGGTCAAACACTACGATTTCAACCCTGTGATCGACCGCTGGCTCGTCACCGTGCCCATGGTGCATCTCGTGACCCTGGGCAGCGGGGGCGGTTCGATCGCGAGCTACGACCGCGTTTTCAAGACCGTGCGGGTCGGCCCGCAGAGTGCGGGCTCCGACCCCGGTCCCGCGTGTTACGACCGGGGCGGAACCAAACCGACCGTCACCGACGCCGACCTGCTGCTGAACTATCTCGATCCGGCGAACTACGCCGGAGGCCGCATCGAACTCAACCGCCGGCGGTCGGAGCAGGCGTTCGAGGACCTCTGCGATGAGTTGGGCCTCTCCGCGGTCGAGGCGGCCAAGGTCGTGCGCGCTCAAGTCGAGAGCGATATGGCGAACGGTATCTTCGTCGAGCTGCGGTCGCTCGGCTACGATCCGCGACGCTTCACGATGCTCGCCTACGGCGGAAACGGCCCGCTCCACTGCTGCGGAATCGCTAACCACCTGGGTATCGATCGCGTGCTGGCACCGCCCTTCAGCTCGGTCTTCGCCGCCTGCGGCGGCGCGAACATCGACCAGTTGCACATCCACGAACGCTCCTTACAATTGCACGTCTTCAACGCGGCGAGCGGCCAGGTCTATCAAGACTTCCACTGGTTCAACGAAGCGGTAACGGAACTGGAACGGCGCGGCCGTGAGGACTTGTTGCGGCAGGGTGCCGCTGCAGAGCGTATCGGCTACCGTCTCGAGCTCGACATGCGCTACGGTAACCAGATGGTGACGACGGCGGTCGTGGCGCAGAAGATGCGCTTGGAGCGGGTCAGCGACGTGATCGACCTCATCGATCGCTTTTCCGAAGACTACGCCAAGCGCTTCGGCGCGGGCAGCCAGGCACCCGAAGCCGGCATTCGCGCGACGACGGTCCGGGTTGCGTCATACGTCGAGCACGAGCGCGTACGCTTCGTCGCACCGAGCCGGAACGGGGCCACGTTGAAGTTGCCCGCGCCGATCGGAACTCGTCTCGCTCACTTCGTCGGCCACCCGGCGCCGGTCGAGACGGCACTGTACGACGAAAGCGCGCTTTCAACCGGCAACCGCATCGAAGGCCCCGCGATCGTGACGGCGGCCACAACGACGTACCTCGTCGAACCGGGCTGGTACGTCGAAACCGCGCCGCAGCGCGCCGTCTGGTTTCTGCGCAGCGACGCTCGAGGAGCAAGACCAGCATGATCCAGGAGTCCGATATCGCGACGCCGAGCGACGAAGACGCGGCGCGCCTGCAGCGATTCCTCGCCGACACCACGCTTTTTCTGGCACCCGACCCGGCGATTATGAACGATCACAAGCTGGCGCCGCGCAGCGAAGCCGAAGAGGAAGCGCTGCGTACGAGCGGGCTGACCGCTCATGAGGCGCAGTACGTGCGCGGCCGGCTGATCGCCGGCCTCGACGAAGGCTTCAACATGGTGACCGGCATGGGAGCGGCGCCGGGGGCGAAATGGGGCGATCTCGTGACCGGCATCTATACCGCGTCGGGCGACATGGTGTACGCGGGGACGTCCGGCGTGCTCGGTTTCTCCGCGATGCTGCACTACCCGCTGCGTTTCATCAATAAATACTGGCGCGACGAGCCGACGGTCGGCTTGCGCGACGGCGACGCCTTCACCCACAACGACGCTCGCTACGGCAACATCCACAATACCGACCAGAGCCTGCTGATGCCGGTCTTCTGGGAGGGCGAACTGCTCGCGTGGGTCGTGGCGACGGTGCACGAAGGCGAGAACGGCGCGATCGAACCCGGGGGGATGCCGTCGCTCGCTGAATCGCCCTACGACGAGGGGCTGAAGATGTGCCCCTTCAAGATCGTCGAGAATTTCAAGATCAAACGCGATCTGCTGACGTTCCTTCAGAACTCCGTACGCGAGCCCAAGCTGCAGTACGAGGATCTCAAGGTCAAGCTCTTCACGTGCATGCGCATGCGCGAACGGGTGCTCGAAACCATTCGTGAGGTCGGTCGCGAAAAGTTCATCGCGGCGCTACGCCGCAGCATGGAGGACGTCGAGGCTGAAGTGCGCCGGCGCATCTCGGAATTGCCCGACGGCACGGTGCGCGTGAACCTCTTCATCGACTCGACGTTGCGCGAGATGCTCGTCTACAAGCTGGCGCTGGCGATCACGGTCGAGGGCGACCGTATGACGCTCGATTTCCGGGGCAGCAGCCCGCAGTTCTCGAACCGCTCGATCAACTGCGTCTTGGGTACGACCAAAGCCGGCATCGCGACGAGTTTTCTGCAGTTCATCTGGCCCGATCTCGCTAAGAGCACGGCGTCGATCTCGCCGCTCGACGTCGTCGCGCACAAGGGGAGTATCTTCGACTGCACCGACGACGTTCCCAACGCGCAGAGCTTGCAGCCGTTGATGCGTACGACGACGCTGATCCAGGCGGCGATGCCGAAGTTGCTGTTCTCGATCCCGGTGAAGCAGACCAAGGTGGTGGCGCCTTGGTACAACCAGATCGCGTGCTTTCTGTACGGGGGCATCTCGCAGCATCACGAGTTCATCGGAAACATCTGCGCCGATCTCAACGGCATGGGTGGCGGTGCGCGCCCGGATCTCGACGGCGAAGACTCGGTGTCGCCGCTCTTCGCCGCGATGGCCGACATCGGCGAGCAGGAACTGATCGAGGAAGAGGTACCGTTCGTCCAGCTCGTCTCCAAGAAGATGCTGCGCGACAACCAGGCTTTCGGGAAATACCGCGGCGGCATGGGCTACGAGATCCTCGCGGCGATGCGCGGCAGCCCGCTGTGGGGGTTTATGGCGGTCTGCACCGGTTCGAAGATCTCGCCGGTTCCGGGGCTTTTCGGCGGATACGGAAGCCCCGCATACCCGCTCTGCAAGATCAAAGGCGCGAACCTTTTCGAGACGTTCAGGAACGAACCCGAGCGGTTCTCCTTCGAGATCGTCGACCTGATGAACGAGCAGCCGATTCCCGGCGCTCGCTATTCGACGCACCATATGGGCATGGGTTTCGAGCTCGCAGCCGAGGGCGAGGCGTATATGGTCGCGCAAGGTACGGGCGGCGCATACGGTGACGTACTGGAGCGCGCCCCGGACGCGGTGATCGGAGATCTCGAGAAGGGTCTCATCTCTCACGACGTCGCACGCGAGATCTATCGCGTCGTGTACGACGCCGAGTCGCTGGTCGTCGACGAAGCGGCGACTCGCGAGGAGCGCGCGGCCGAACGCGAGGCGCGCAAACGGCGCGGCGTGCCGTATCGCGAGTTCGTCGAGACGTGGAATACCGCGGAGCCGCCGGAGTACTTGCCGTACTACGGATCCTGGGGGGACGACCCGGACGCGCTGCACGCGACCGTGTGGTCGCCGGCGGGTCCGGCCCGCGTGACGATGCGCGCGCCGGCGCTTACGCCGCTGTTCCTACCCAACCCGAAGGACCTCGAGATCGCGCGGCTGGAGGCCGAGCTCGCCCAACTCCGCGCGGACGCCGCGCGATAGTGCGCGTTTGGCTCGATCCATGGGCATACGCACGCCGCTTGTGGCTGCGCGACCGCGAGCTGCCGTGGTCTGATGCCGCCGCGCTCGTGGAACTGACCGGGCGCGTCGACGCGCTGTTCCAGGCGCAACACCTGTGGCTCGACGTGGGCGCCTACTACGACGCGCGGGTCGCGTCCGATTCGGCCCAGCGAGCGGCGATGGCGGAAAAGGCGCGGCCGGTCTATGCGCTGAGACGGATGCTCGAGGACCTTGGCGCGCGCGAAGACTTCGCACGGTCGCACCGGGCTCTGGTTTCGTCCGGATTGCGTGCCGAGATCGTGCTCGCCCTGCCCTCGCCGTCCGCGTGGCTTGCGCGTGCCTACGCTGCCGCGCACGGAGCGGCGCTCGGCACTGCGGCCGGCGACGACGTCGAGCGGGCCGGAGTCCATGTCGCCGATTGGCTGCGCGTCTTCGGCGAGGGCGGGGTGCGAACGATCGTCGTCGACGGCTGGGGTTCGTGCGGCGACGAACGAGAGGGCTTGCGCCCGATCGTCAACGCGTGCAGCTTCTACCGTTGGTCGCTCGGCGCGCGCGAGCTCTCCGACCCGTCGTTTTCGTTTCGCTTCGAGCGCCGGGCGCACGTGCCGCGGTGGGCCGGCGACCTGGCCGACCTAACGGCGGCGCCGGATTCCGCCGTCGCGCGCGCCGTCTTCGTGCGCCTCGCGTCCGACGCATTGCCCGAGGCCGCATTAGCGGGCGTCCGCGCGCTGCGGGCGGCGGCGTAATAAACACTCTTGTGGAGGTACATCTATGACGAGGACTTCATCGCGGCGCGCGTTCGTGCGCTCCGTGGCCGCAGGTATCGGCGGTACGGTGGCGGCCGGGGGACTCCCCGCTTTCTGGAGGGTTGCCGGCGCGGCCGAAACGCTCAAGATCGGCTTCATCAGCCCGCGCACGGGGCCGCTCGCGAGCTTCGGGGAGGTCGATCCGTACATCGTCGAACTCGTCCGAAAAACCCTGAACCGAGGCCTATCCACCGGCGGCAAGACGTACGCCGTAGAGATTCTCGATCGGGACACGCAGTCCGATCCCGCCCGGGCAGCCCAATTGGCGAAACAGTTGATCGACGACGAGCGGGTCGACGTCATGCTGGCGACCTCGACGCCTGAGACCGTCAATCCGGTCTCCGACGCTTGCGAGGCGGCGGGCGTGCCGTGCCTGTCGACCGTGATGCCGTGGGAGGCGTGGTACTTCGGACGCGGGGCGAAGCCGGGGCAGCCGTCGCCGTTCAAATGGACGTACCACTTCAGCTTCGGGGTGAAGAGTTTCCTCGATTGTTACGTTTCGCAGTGGCACGAACTGCAAACGAACAAGAAAGTCGCCGTCCTCTACCCCAACGATGCCGACGGGAATGCGATCCGCGCGCACTTGATTCCCGACCTGCAGAAGGCGGGCTTCGTCATCGTCGATCCGGGGGGGTACGAAGACGGCACCAGCGACTACTCGGCACAAATTGCGAGGTTCAAGGCCGAGGATTGCCAGATCTTCAACAGCTTCCCGCTGCCGCCCGACTTCGCTACCTTCTGGCGGCAAGCCGCGCAACAGGGCTACACGAAGATCGTGAAGATCGCGCAAACCGCTAAGACCGGCTTGTTTCCGTCGAACGTCGAAGCGCTTGGATCTCTCGGCAACAGGCTCGCGAGTGCGTGCTACTGGCATCGCGACTTCCCTTATAAATCTTCGCTCACCGGGGTCAGTTCGGGCGAACTCGCGGACGGCTACGAGCGGGAGACGGGCAAGCAGTGGACCCAACAGCTGGGAGCGTCGATGTCGCTGTTCGACGCGAGCGTTCAGGCGCTCAAGAACAGCGGCGCACCGAAAGACAAAGCCGCGGTTGCAAAGGCGATGGCCGCACTCAATACCGTCACGATCGTCGGCAGAGTGGATTTTCCGGCGGGACCGTTCCCGAACGTATCGCCGATGGGCATCATCGGTACGCAGTGGGTGAAATCAAAACCCGGTAGTAGATTTCCGTTCGAGCTGGTCATAACGGAGCACGCAGGCGACCCGAAGGTGCCGGTCGGCGCGAAGCTGCTGCCGTACAATTAGGAAATGAGTTCCGCGCGACGAGCGTGGAAAACGGCCTCGGTACGGTTGGCGACACCGAGCTTGCCGTAGATGTTCCGGAGGTGCCACTTGACGGTCGTCTCGGATAGGGCTAGGCGCGCGCCTAAGTCTCGATTCGAGAGCCCTTCTGCCAAGCACGAGATCAGTTCGACTTCGCGGGCGGTGAGAGCGTCGGGGCCGGCCCGGCCGCGGTTTTCCGGAGTCTCGGCGTTCGCGAACCGGTCGTTCGAGGCTGCCAGCAACAACGCGTCGAGACGTTCGGCGAGTCTTCGCCGCTCGTCACGCCGAACGGAGCGCTCCAACGCGGGTGCGGCGGCGCGCGCGAGCTGCAGCGCGTGCGGGCCTTCGTCGAGGAAGGTCCGCACGAATCCTCGCGTCAGACCGGCACGCAGCACGCCGGCCATGCGCTCGACCGCCTTGCCACGGTGGCCTTCACCGTCCAGCGCGATCGCCTCGAGCACGCCGAGCGTCAGTGCGCGGCGTGGAAGGTTGCAATCGCGCGCACGTGCGGCGAAGTGCCCCAGCCGGTCGGCCAACCCGTCCGCGTTCCCGTCGAGCAACGCGAGCCGGGCCGGTGCGATGTCGCGGATCATCTGTTCGGCGACCGGCATGATCGCGCCGTTTTCGGCAAGGCCGAGCGGGCGGGGTCCCATGTAGCCGATCGCTTCGGCCGCGTTGCCGGTCAGGAGTAGAAAACGCTTCACCTCGTATCGAAACGACTCCACCAGGCGCGGCGTGCAACGCCGAAACCCGATGCGCTGCCCTTGCTCGAGCAACGTGTGCGCCGCGGCGTCGTCGCCACGCAGAAATGCGATTCTGGCGAGCGTGAGGTGCGCGATGATGACGAGATCCGGAATGCCGGCCTCGGCGACGAGCGAGAGGTTGCGTTCGAGGACGACGCGCGCTTCCTCGAGTTGATTGCGCTCGTAAAGTGCCTCGGCGAGCAGCGCCCCGGCCACGGCCTCCGGATGCGTGGCGTCGCGCGACGTGGGCTCGGTGGGGAGGCAGTCGCGCAGATGCGCCGTCGCGGTTTCGACGTGCAGTTCGGCGAAATACGACATCCCGTCGAGCATCGCGGCGTACGCTAAACTGAAGCTTCGACCCGAACCTTCGAGGCTAGGTCGCCCGCGCGCGAGGGCCGCGCGCGCCGACGCGAACTCTCCGGACATGCAATGGCAGTGCGCGACGACGTTGGCCAGCACGCCGAACTCCCAGCTACGTTCGTCCATGGGCCGGGACCACGCGTCGAAAGCGATCCTGCGCATCGCCTGCCAGTCGTCGGCGAACGAAAAGTTTACCGCCTTAAGAATCGCGAGATGGTCGTCGAGATGCGTTGCCGTTCCGGCCGCGCGATGCTCGAAACGCTCGAGCCGTTCGAGCATCGCTCCCGGCGTCTCCGAATGGCGCACGAACGATATTGCCCAGAGGTATGCGAGTGAAAGCGTGTGACTGCGTTCTAACGCGGAAACGGGTAACCGTTCCGCCCACGCGATGACCGTGTTCAGTTGTCCGCGTTCGATATACGACATCGCAGTGGGCTCGATCAGCGCGGCGGCCGCTTGCGGATCACCCGCGCTCAGCGCATGTTCGGCCGCCTCAAACGTATCGCCGTGAGCGTGGAACCACGCGCATGCGGCGCGATGGATCTCGACGACGCGCCGTTCGCCGAGTCGTCCGCGCTGTCCGCGCAGGTACTCCGCAAAGAGGCTGTGATAGCGATACCAGGCGGGGTTTCGCTGGGTCTCGATGCGGCGCAGGAACAGCCCGGTCGCCTCGAGGTGCGCCAGGGTCCGGTCGCCGTCCGTTCGGCCGGTTACCGCATCGCAGAGCGGTCCGTTCAGCCGCTCGAGGTGGGCCGTGCAGAGAATGAACGTGCGCAGGTCGTCGGGCAGCCGTGCCAAGAGATCTTCGGCGAAGTACTCGGCGAGTTGATCGTCGGTTCCGCAGAAGGTGCGGACTCGCGCGTTCGCGTCATGACGGTCGGCTAGCGAGAGCGATGCGAGCTGGATACCCGCGGGCCAGCCGTCGGTGCGGCGGTGGAGATGGGTGATCGCCGCGTCGTCGAGCGTCGTGCCGAGCCGGCGTTCGAGGACGGCATACGTCTCGTTCGGCGCGTACCGTAGATCGTCGGCACCGATTTCGAGCAGGGCCGCGTTCGCGCGCAGGCGTGCTTGTCCCAGGCGGTGGTGGGCGCGTGTCGCGAGCACGAGCACGAGCTTCGGTCCGGTAAGCTCGACGAGCGTTCGGAGAACGTCGAGCGCCTCCTCAGCGACCAGATTTTCGGCGTCGTCGAGAAAGAGTGCCGTACGGTCGACCGCCGCGCCGAGCGAGGCGGCGACGCCGGCGCGAAACGCTTCCCTATCGGTTCGCAACGGCGCCGCGTGCAGCGCTGCGCCCAAGTACGTTGCAAGCCGCTGCGGATCGTTGTCGTAACGGTCGAGCGTTAGCCACGTACAGTCATGTCCGCTCGCAGCAAGCTGTTCCCACCAGCGACGCAATAACGTGGTCTTTCCGAAACCGGCCGGCGCACGGACGATCGCAAGGCGCGTGGCTTGGACGTCGTCGGCGCATAGATCGAGGCGCGAACGCAGGAGCGTCCCTGCGGCCGTTTGCGGCCGAGCAAACTTCGTCGAGACGAGCGAGGCAAACGGCTCCAAACGCAAACCCTCCCCTGCTGGAAATCGGTTGCGATGGATTCGGCGAACGTTGAAAGATCCTTCCGGGCGCGAGCGTCAGCGCTGGACTCCTTCGCGGGTCAGCATCTCTCGGCGTAAGCGCAACAGGTCGTCGAGCGTGTCGATATCGGAGGGCGCCTTGTCGGGACGCAAGCGCACGATGCGCGGAAAGCGCAGCGCGTAGCCGCTCGCGTGCAACGCGCTCTTCTGCACGATGTCGAAGGCGATCTCGATGACGATCTGCGGTTCGACCGCGATGGCGTGGCGCGTCGTTTCGCCCGTGCGGTGCGCGAGGAACCACTGCGTCGTCTGCGCGATCTCCGCGTCGGTCAGCCCGCTGTAGGCTTTGCCGATCGGCAGCAGCGTACCGTCGTCGCGCGATCGCCGTACCGCGAACGTGTAGTCCGACAGCACGTTTTTGCGTTTCCCGTGTCCCCACTCGACGGCGGTGACGACCACGTCGAGCGTCGAGAGCTCGCGTTTGAGTTTGAGCCACCATTTTCCACGGCGGCCCGGCACGTAGGGAGCGTCGATGCGCTTGAACACCAAGCCTTCGTTGCCGCGGGCCCGTGCCGCCTCGAAGATCCCCGCGATCGTCGACGGCGAGGCGCCGCGTTCGAGCGCGTTCCACGGCGCCACGGCCAGGGCCGGCCCTTCCCGAACCAAGGCGGGGATTTCGGCGCGGCGTTCGGCCAGCGGTTCGTCCAGCAGAAAGCGGTCGTCGACCGCCAGCAGGTCGAACGCGATGAATTGCACCGGGATCTCGCTCCGCAGTTCCGGGCTCGGGGCGATACGCTGCAGGCGCGGCTGCAAGTAGCGGAACGGCAAGGCGCCGGCGTCGCCTCGCGCGACGATCTCGCCGTCGAAGATCGCGTCGCCGTTCGCGCCGGCCAAGGCTGCGACGATCTCTGGAAATGCTCGCGAGATGTCGGTGAAGGTGCGCGAGAAGAGCCGGGCGCGTCCGCCGCTGACATGCGCTTGAGCTCGGATGCCGTCGTATTTGTCTTCGACGAGCCAACTGCCGCCGTCCAGTTCCCGGTACGGCGAACCGAAAGCCAGCGGGCTCGCGAGCATGAAACCGATCGGCGCGCCGTAGCGAACGGCGAGCACGTCGAGGGTTCCGGACCGTGCCGCGACGGCGACGTCGCCCGCGTCGCCGGCCGCCATCGCGGCGCGTCGCACGGCGGCCGGTTCGCACGCGAACGCCTGCGCGATGGCGTCGAGCACCAGGGCTTCGCGCAGCCCGATGCGCAGATCGCCCGTCAAGATCTTCACCACGTACGCGATTTCGCGCGGCGTGCGGCAGGCGCGGAACGCGCGCTCGCACAGCGCCTGCCGCCGCTTGCCGGCGAACCTGCCGGCGGTGGAAGCCGGCTCCTCGAGGATGCGCGCGAAGCCCGCCGGTGAGAGCGTCTCGGAGAACAGCGCGAGCGCGGCCGGCCGGCCGGCCACGCGTGCCAGCGCCTCTCCGAGATCGCCCGTTTCGCGGTACGCGGCCGAGAGCGCCGCATCGCTGAAATTCCAGACGTCCCGTGCGGCGGCGATGAGGGTCCGGGCGCCGATTGCGAGCCTGCGTTCGTCACCTGCGGCCAGCGGGTTGCCGGTCAGAAAGCGCGCGGCCGCGCGCAGATCGGCGACCTCGAGCGAACTGAAATAGAACGCCAAACGCCGGACCTTTTCGGTCTTAGCCGGAGCGGCGGCAATCTCGTCGCACGTTGCGGCGAATGCGATCACCGGCGCATGCCGGGCGCGGCGAGCGGTTCAGGAGTCACCCGAGCGGCCTTTCCGGAGTCGTCGCCGGGCGGCGACGAGCGTGCCGGCCACGCTTGTGGAGGCGGCGGGACCGGACCTGCCGGCCCGCGGCGAGCAGTTCGCCGCGGCCGTCCCGGCGAACGCCGAGCTGTCGTGATTACCGCCTTCGTCATGTTTACGATCGTGCCCGGTCGCGTGAAACCGCTCGCCGACCGTCTGCTCGAAGTGCCCGGCATCGCCGAGGTCTATAGCGTCGCGGGACCGTACGACTTGGTCGCGATCGCGCGCGTGCGGCGGCACGAAGACTTAGCGGATCTCGTGACGCTGCACCTCGCGAGTCTGGAAGGAGTCGTTCGGACGGAGACGCTGGTCGCATTCCGTGCCTTCTCGAAGCGCGATCTGGGGCTGATGTGGGACATCGGAGATTAGCGCGTGTCCGGCAAGGCTCCTAGAAGAGCGCCAGCTGTGCGTTGCGTTCCAAGTACTCCGCGTCGACTCCTAAGCGGCGCAAGCGGAAGGCGAAGTCGCGCCGCCCGTGGTTGAGCAGTACCTTCTTGGGCTGCGCCAGCTCGACGTAACGCAGCAACGACGGGAAGTCGGCGTGGTCGGACAGCGCGAAGCCGGCGTCGGTGCGCTGCGGGACGTTCGACCCGGACCCGACGACCCAGCCCGTCAGCGCGGCGCTCCGCACCGTCTTGCCGCGGACCGTGGCCGGTAGCGCGCTCGCCGCAGGAGGCCAGACGAGCGCTTTCATGCCGTCGAACGTTTTGGAGTCGTAGCGCTCGTACGGCGGCATGGCCACGCCCGCGTCCTCGTACACGCGCGCCATGCCGGCGACCGCGCCGTGTACGGCGAGCGGGATCCCGCCGTTGCCGAGGATCGCCATCGCCTCTTGCGCTTTGCCCAGCGAATACGCGAAGAATGCGGGGACCGCACCTTGCTCGAGCGACGTGCGCGCCCACGCCACCATCTCGCCGGCCACGTCGGCGCGCGGCGGAAAGACGTAGCGGGGGTTGCCGTACGTGCATTCCATCAGGAGCGTGTCGCAGCGCTTCACCTCGGCCGCTTCGGCGGTGTACGACGGCTCGAGTTTGAAATCGCCGGTGTAGACGAAGCGGCCGCGCTCGCCTTCGATCAGGAGCTGGGCGCTCCCCAGGACGTGGCCGGCGGCGAACAGCGTCAGCTCGCAGCCGCCGAGGCGCCACGGCGCGTTGTAGGCGTGCGGCTCGAAGGTGGTGGCAGGGCGCTCGAATTCCGCAAGGAGCGCAGGCTTGGCGGACTTCCGGGCGAAGCGCAGCGCGCAGATCTTCGCGTTGTCGGTCGACGTGATAACCAGGTCGTGGGCGCGTGCGTGGTCCGCATGGCCGTGCGAGACGTAGCAGCGCGACCGCGGCCGTAGCGAGTCGATCCAGAGGTCTAAGTCGCTGACGTAGAGCGACTTCTCGAGTAACGAGAACATCGGAGGGGAACGTACGTTCGATATCTCGGCGTGCAGCCCTTGCCGCGCCGCCCCGGTCTAATACACAGCAGACGCTCTAACAACGCGGGAGTAGCACATTTGGCACGCATTTATGAAAACTTGGCCGACACGTTCGGCAACACGCCGCTGGTCAAGATACCACGGTTGAATAAGGGGCTGCCGGGCACGGTGGTCGTGAAAATGGAATCGCAGAATCCGGCCGGCAGCGTGAAAGATAGAATCGGCTTGGCGATGATCGAAGCCGCCGAGCGTGAGGGCCGGCTGCGGCCCGACACCGTCATCATCGAGCCGACCAGCGGCAACACGGGCATCGCGCTCGCGTTCGTAGCGGCGGCCAAGGGCTACCCGATCATCCTGACCATGCCCGACACGATGACGATCGAGCGGCGCAACTTGCTCAAGGCCTACGGGGCGCAGCTCGTGTTGACGCCGGGCGCCGAGGGCATGAAGGGCGCGATCAACAAAGCCAAGGAGATCCGGGACTCGAATCCGGCCAAGTACTTCCAGCCGCAGCAGTTCGAGAATCCGGCCAATCCGGAGATCCACCGCACGACGACCGCCGAGGAAATCTGGCGCGACACCGAGGGCGCGGTCGACATTTTCGTGGCGATGGTGGGCACGGGCGGTACGATCACCGGCGTCGGCGACGTGCTCAAGGCTCGCAAGCCGGGCGTCAAGATCATCGCGGGCGAGCCGGACGCGTCGCCAATCCTCTCGGGCGGGCAGCCCGGCCCGCACAAGATCCAAGGAACGGGTACGGGCTTCGTTCCCGCCGTGCTCGATACGAAGATCTACGACGAGGTCATCCGGGTGACCAACGAGGACGCGATCGCGACGGCTCGCCGCGCGGCACGTGAAGAAGGGATGCTGCTCGGCATCTCGGCGGGCGCGAACATCTGGGCCGCGCTGCAGGTTGCCGCCCGGCCCGAATCGGCCGGCAAACTGATCGTGACGATCGGTTGCGACACGGGCGAGCGGTATCTTTCGAATCCGCTCTACGCGGACCTCGAAGCGCAGGTCGTCGAGCCGGCGCTCGCCTGAAACCGTAGAAGCCACCGGCCTCGGTTGCGCGGTGCGCGGCCGCGCGACCGAGGCCCTGACACAAGATAGACTGGCGCGACGTCGTAGTGGATGTGCCGGGCCGGCTCCTCGCGCTCCGAAGGACTCTTAACGCGTGATCGACTTCTTCTTGCGTCGCCCGATCTTTGCGGCCGTTTGCTCGATGATCATCCTGCTGGCCGGTTTGGTCGCGATCCCGACGCTCCCGATCGCTCAGTTTCCGAAGGTCGCGCCGCCCGTCGTCTCCGTGTCGGCCACGTACACGGGTGCGAGCGCTGAGGCGGTCGAGGATTCGGTCACGACCATCCTCGAGGACGCGATCAACGGCGTCCAAGGGCTGCGCTATATCTCTTCGCAATCGAACAACGACGGCACGAGCTCGATCACGTGCACCTTCGATCTCGAACGCGATTTGGATTCGGCCGCAACCGACGTTCAGAACGCAATTCAAAGCGCCCAGGCCCGCCTTCCGAACGAGGTCAAAGACGTCGGCGTCACCGTCAGTAAGAACGCGGGCGACTTCGTGATCGGCCTCGGCCTCACGTCGCACGACACGAGCGTTTCGCCGATCTTTCTCTCCAATTACGCGGATCTCTACCTCAAGAACGAGCTCAAGCGCATCAAGGGCGTCAGCAACGTGCTGATCTTCGGCGAGCGCAAATACGCGATGCGCCTGTGGGTCGATCCGAAGCGGCTCGCGGACAACGGGCTGGCGGCGAGCGACGTCGTCACGGCCCTGCAGGACCAGAACGTGCAGGTCGCCGCCGGTTCGATCGGGTCGCCGCCGACCAACGGCAACCAGCCGTATCAGATGAGCGTGAGGGCGCTCGGGCGGCTTTCGTCGCCCGCTGAGTTCCTCAATCTCATCGTCAAGAGCAACCCCGACGGCGGGCACGTCTACCTGCGCGACGTCGGCCGCGTCGAGCTGGGCGCGGAGGATTACTCGAGCGACCTGCACTTCAACGGCCGTCCGGCGGTCGGGCTCGGCGTGCAGGCGCTGCCGACGGCCAACGCGCTCGACGTCTCCAAAGCGGTCCGCGAGCGAATGGCCGAGCTGAGCAAGAAGTTTCCGGCCAGCGTGTATTACGAAGTCGCTTTCGACACCACGACCTTCGTGACGGAATCGATCCACGAGGTGATCCTCACGCTGCTGACCGCGATCGTGCTGGTCGTCGCCGTGATCTACTTGTTCTTGCAGGACTGGCGTACGACGCTGATTCCGGCGATCACGATTCCGGTGTCGCTGATCGGCACGTTCGCGCTGATGAAGGTGCTCGGCTTCTCGATCAACACGCTGACGCTGTTCGGCTTGACGCTGGCGACCGGGCTGGTCGTCGACGACGCGATCGTCGTCATCGAGAACATCGCGCGCTTCATCCAGGAGAAGCGCATGTCCCCGCTGGCGGGCGCGTCGGCGGCGATGCAGGAGATCACGGGCGCGGTCGTCGCGACCTCGCTCGTCCTGCTGGCCGTCTTCGTTCCGGTCGCCTTCTTCCCGGGCGAAACGGGGCAGCTCTACAAGCAGTTCGCGTTGACGATCGCGTGCTCGGTCACGATCTCGCTCTTCAACGCGCTGACGCTGACGCCGACGCTGTCCGCGCTATTGCTCGGCCGCGCCGAGCGGCCGCGCAACCGCTTCTTCCAAGCCGTCAATACGGCGATCGAGCGTTCGCGACGGTTCTATCACAACTCGCTGGGCGGTTTGTTCCGCTTCCGTTTCGTCATCATCGGGCTGTTTCTCGTCGCGCTCGCGATGACGGGATTGCTCTTTCGGTCCACGCCGACGGGTTTCACGCCGGACGAGGATCAAGGCTTTTTCATCGCGAGCGTTCAGGCACCCGAAGGGTCGTCGATCGATTACACCGAGCGCGTGGCGAAGAAAGTCGAGGCGATCATCCGGAGCCGCTCGGAAGTCTTGCGCATTTTCGACGTCATCGGCTTCGGTTTTTCGGGTAACGGTCCCAACAAAGCGACGATGTTCGTGCTGCTCAAGGACTGGCAGGACCGGCCGGGTTTTGCGAGCACGATCTTCCCGCTGCTGTACGGACCGGCCGGCTTGCAGCCGAAGTTCGCCAAGATCACGGAGGCACAGGTCTTCGCCTTCAATCCGCCCGCCATCGCCGGCGTCGGCACCGTCGGCGGCTTTCAGTACGAACTCGAAGACCGCGGCAACGTCGGACTCGACCGGCTGAGCCGGACCGCGTATGAGTTCATCGGGGCCGCCGACCGGGATCCGAAATCGCGCCTGAGCAACGTCTACACGTCGTTTCGCAACGACAGTCCGCAACTGCTCGTCGACGTCGATCGCGGCAAGGCCCAATCGCTGGGCGTGCCGCTCGCGAACATCTTCAACACGATGCAGGTGTATCTCGGGTCGCTGTACGTCAACGATTTCGATTACCTCAACCGCTCGTACCGCGTGTACGTTCAGGCCGACGCCCCTTACCGCGCGACGCTCGCCGACCTGCAGAACATCTACGTGAAGTCCGATTCCGGCGCCATCATGCCGTTGACCACGCTGATCCGAAGCACCCAATTGCGCAGCGCCCCGGTCATCTCGCATTACAACTTGTTCCGCTCGATCGAACTGGCCGGCCAACCCAAACAAGGCTACGGTTCGGGCGACGCGATCGCCGCGATGGAAAAGCTGGCGGCGCGCTTCGAGACCGACGGCATCAGCCACGAGTGGTCGGGGATTTCACTCGACGAGATCCAGTCGGGGAGCCAGTCGGTGTTGATTTTCGGGCTGGGCATCCTGGTCGTCTTTCTGGTGCTCGCGGCGCAGTACGAGAGCTGGACCGATCCGTTGATCATCCTGATGTCGGTTCCGCTCGCAATCCTGGGCGCGCTGCTCGCGATCATCGGGCGCGATATGATCGCCGCCGCGATTCCGCCCGTCGGTTTCGTGCTCTCCGACGTCTACGCGCAAGTCGGGTACGTGATGCTGATCGGGCTGGCCAGCAAGAATGCGATTCTGATCGTCGAGTTCGCCAACCAGTTGCGCGAGCAAGGACTCGATGCCGTTTCGGCGGCCAAACAAGCTGCCGAAACGCGCTTGCGGCCGATCTTGATGACGTCGTTCGCGTTCATTCTCGGCATCATCCCGCTCGTGTTCGCAACGGGCGCGGGTAGCTCGAGCCGTCACAGTCTGGGCACGCCCGTGCTCGGCGGCATGATCCTCTCGACGTTTCTGAACCTCGTGCTCGTGCCCGTCATCTACGTCGTGATCTCCAACATTCGCGACGGGCGCAAGCGGCGCGGCGGCGGCCCGCACGAGCGGATGAAAGGCGACGAAACGGCCGAGCTCGCGCCCGCCCGCGTGTGACGCGCGAGGTTCTGGGTATGTGGTGTGCCGTACCGCGAACGGCCGGTACGGACGGAGGAACATCATGGCGACCCACTCAGGTGTATACGACTCGCGGCGTGAAGAAAAACTCAGTAACACGATCGTCGGCATCTTCGCGACGAAGCACGACGCGCGCGAGGCGATCAAGCGTTTACGCGGTCAGAATTTCAAGCAGACGTGGCTGGGTATCACGCGGCCGGCCGATCGCGAGACGGGCGAACCGCAGGTGGAGGATACGGACGCGTTCGCGCGCTTCATGTCGCCCGATCGCGTGCCGCTGCACAGCGCGCTGCTGGAGCAGGGCGTTTCGGAATCGCAAGCTCGGCAGATCGAGACGGATATCGCACCGGGCTGCGCGATCGTGACCGTGTACGGCGAAGACAACCCGAGTCGCGCGAGCGAATTGCTGAGCGAGAACAACGGCTACGTCGTCGAGGCCGATACGGAAACGCCGTCGGCGGTGAAGGCGGGCAGCGCGCATCCCCGCGCGGGCGTCGACCGCGACGAACGCAGAGCGAACGACGAGCGCGATCCGCGCGATCCGGAATACGCGCACGACGAATTCGAGTTCGTCGAGTCGGGGCATCGCGGGCCGATCGAAGGTTAGGAAACCAGAGGGCGCTATTTCGCGGTGCTCACGTGTCGTTCGATTGCGGCAGCGGCACGCCGGTCTCGAGTAACGTCTTGAGGCTCGACAGGACCGTCGTCCAGCCGTCGACGATTCGCTCGGTCAGGGCGGAGCCGGCAAGCAGGTCCTCGTGGGTCACCGTCAGCTTGCAGACCGGCCCACGCGGCTCGATCTCGTACGTGACCCGCGAGATGCCCTCGTCCTCCGACGCATCGCCCCAAAGCGGCTTGAACGTCATGACGAGCTTGCGAGGTGCGTCGACGGCCTCGATCGTGCCTTCGACCATGGGGACGCCGTCCGACTTCATCCTATAGGCCGAGCCCGGCTCGAAGCTCGATTCCCAGACCGAGCCGAAGAAGTACTGCCTGGTGTATTCCGATTCCGTGAGCGCCTTCCACAGTTGCTCCGGAGTGGTCCGAATGACGATTTGCAGTATTTTGATCGTGAGCGCACGCGTATCCGGCAACGGGCTCTCCTTTCCTTCGAGAACGTGCTGCAAGTCCAGCAGCGCTCGCGCGCGGGTCGACGTGAACTTATCGAGCCAGCGGTCGTGAATGCGGCGGATCGGCACGGGATTGAGGTAGTGAAGTTTCTCGCGCCCGATTTTCTTGGTAACGACGAGCCCCGCGCCGGCAAGCACCCGCAGGTGCTTCATCACGCCGAAGCGAGTGATGTCCGGCACGTGGGCCTCGAGTTGAACCAGCGTCTGCCCGTCGCGTTCGAAGAGCTTGTCGAGCAGCAGGCGGCGTTTCGGGTCGGCGAGGGCGCGAAAGACGTCCTCCACGCAGCCATGATAGGTGACTATACGGTCACGTGTCAAGGGGTCTGCTACGCTCGTTGATTTCTCGCGGATGAGCGTTACGCGCCGGTCGACTCTCGGCGTCCGCCATTGTTAATATATATATGCGAAGTCCACTCATGATATGCGCTCGAAGTGCGGCGTGCGTTCCTTCGCGGGATTCTTCCGGGGCCCGATGAATCGAGAGGCGTCTTTATTACTCAAAGAGAGGTGTGAACCATGAAGTTCGTCCGGTCATCAGCGGCTTTGGCCGCGGCATTTTGCATTATGGCGCCGCTTGCGGCGCCGCTGGGCGGCGCCGCCGACACGGGACCGATCAAGATAGCGGTCATCACCGATCTGTCGGGCGTCTATGCGGCGGTTGCCGGTAAGGGTGCGGTCGAGGCCGTCCAGATGGCCGTCGACGATTTCGGCGGGAAGGTCCTCGGCCGTCCGATCGAGGTCGATGCGATCGACCATCGCAACAACGGTCCCGAGGCGGCGACGAAGGCGCGCGAAGCCTTCGACGGCGGTGCGGAACTGGCGCTGGACATGACGAACTCCGCGACGGCGCTGGCCGTCTCGGGCGTGTCGAAAGAAAAGCACAAGCTCTCGATCGTGACGGGCGGTGCGTCCTCGGCGCTGACCGGCGTGGCCTGCGACAAGTACACGTACCACTATGCGTACGACACCTATGCCCTTGCGTCGTCGACCGGGCACAGCGTCGCGAGCGAGCCGGACGGCAAGACGTGGTACGGCATCGTGCCCAACTACGCGTTCGGCACCCAGATGCTGGCGGATTTCACGGCCGCGATCAAACCCGAAGGCGGGAGCTTCGTCCACGCGGATATGATCCCGCTCGGCAACACGGACTTCTCGTCGTATCTGCTGGCCGCGAAGAACTCGAAAGCTCAGGTTCTGGGCGTGCTCAACGCGGGCGCGGACACCGTCAACACGATGAAGCAAGTCAAACAGTTCGGGCTCGACAAGCAGATGAAGATCGCGATCGGGCTGCTGTTCCTCTCCGACGTCGACGCGCTGCCGGACGTCTTCGCGGGTTCGCGGGTGACGACGTCGTGGTACTGGAACGAGGACAACGCGGCGCGGGCGTGGGCCGACAGGTGGACGAAACGAGTGGGCGGGGGGCTGCGCCCCACGGACATCCAGGCCGCCGACTACTCCGCGGCCACGCAGTGGCTCAACGCGGTCAAGGCCGTCGGGTCGGTCGATGCCGACAAGGTTCAAGCCTATCTGGACGGCCGCCGTTTCAACGACTTCTACGCCCACGATGCCGAGTGGCGCGCGCGCGACCACCGGGTCATTCACGAGATGCTGGTCGTCCAAGTCATTCCGAAAGAGAACATCAAAGAACCGCACGCCTGGTACAAGATCGTCCAGGTGATCCCGGCTAGCCGAGCCTTCCGCCCCGAGTCCGATTCGGTGTGCAAGAAGGACTGGTGACCCCCGATTACCTGATCACGCAGATCTTCAACGGCCTGGTCAACGGCGGGTTCTACGCGCTGCTGGCGCTCGGGCTGTCGATCATCTTCGGAATGCTGCGGATCGTCAACTTCGCGCACGGCGTGATGTACATGCTCGGCGCCTTCGTGGCGTACTACGGCGCCGAGCTCGTGCACCTGCCGTTCTTCGCGGCGCTCGTCGTCGCGCCGCTCGTCGTGGGCGCGTTCGGGCTGCTGCTGGAGACGACGCTCCTGCGGCGGCTCTACGATCTCGATCCGCTGTACAACTTGCTCTTCACCTTCGCAGTCGTGCTGGTCGTCGAAGACGTGATGCGGCTGCTGGCGGGCGCGCTCGGTTCACCGTACGAGACGCCCGCCGCCCTCTCGGGTGTAACGAACCTCGGATTCACGCTCTATCCGACGTACCGCCTCTTCGTGATCGTGGTCAGTATCGTCGTCTGCGCGGCAGTCTACTTCGCGGTCGAACGGTCGCCGCTCGGCGCCCGCATCCGTGCGGCGACCGAGAAGCCGGAACTGACGCGTGCCTTCGGAATCGATACCAGCCGGTTGGTCAGCGGCGTCTTTGCGTTCGGCGTCGCGCTCGCGGCGTTGGCCGGCGTCCTGGCCGCACCGAACACCAACGTCACGCCGACGATGGGCGACTCGATCATCATCAACACGTTCGCCATCGTCGTGATCGGGGGTCTGGGCTCGATTCTCGGTTCGGTCGTGGCGGGCTTCGTGCTGGGCGTGGTCGCGGCGTTCGGTGCCGTGCTCTATCCGCCCATCTCCAACACGTTGATCTTCATCGTCATGGTGCTGGTCATCTCGTTCCGCCCGGCGGGACTGTTCGGAACGGCGGAACGTACGGCGTGAGCGTATGACCCTCACGCTGATAGGCGGCCGCCGCGGGACCCTCGTGGGGGCCGTCCTGCTGGCGCTGGGGCTGGTCTTGCCGTTCGTGCCCGGCGTCTACGTCGGGTTCGCGATCGATCTGGTCTGTTTCGCGCTGGTCGCCGTCGCGTTCGACATGTTGCTGGGATTCACGGGTTTGCTCTCGTTCGGCCACGCGCTGTTCTGGGGCGGCGCCGGCTACGTCGCGACGATCGCGGTCGCGCACAACGTCACTTCGTTTCCGCTCGCCGTGCTGGCCGGCGTCGCATACGCATTCGTGCTATCGCTCGCCGTCGGCGCGTTGTCGGTGCGGCGCAGCGGCATCTACTTCGCGATGATCACGTTGGCCATCGCCGAAATCCAGTATTTCCTGGCGTTTCAGCTGGTCGATTGGACCGGCGGCGAGAACGGCCTGAACATCACGACGCGGGGCACGTTCTTCGGGCTGCCGCTCGAAAACGATCTCGCGTACTACTACCTGGTGCTCGCGATCGCCGCGGCCGGTACGGCCTTCGCCGTTCGCGTCGTCACTTCGCCGTTCGGCGCGGTCCTCGCGGCAATGCGCGAGAACGAAGGGCGCGCGATGAGCGTGGGCTACGACGTCACCCGCTTCAAGCTGATGGCGTTCGTCATGTCCGGCACGCTGGCCGGCTTGGCGGGCGCACTGTTCGCGCTCGGCAACCGGCTGGCCGGGCTCGACGGCGTCGACTGGCACACCTCCGGGTCGATCGTCATCATGACGATCCTGGGCGGAATGGGGACGATCTTCGGCCCCATCGTCGGTGCCGCGCTCTACGAGTCGCTGGATTTCTTCGTGTCGAAGACTCAGATCGGTGACAAAACGAACATCGTCATGGGCCTCATCTTCGCCGTCGTCATCCTGGCCGCGCGACGCGGCATCGCGGGCGAGCTCCTGCACGCCCTGCGGGCCCGCAAGCCGCGTCTGGTCGAGGACGAAGACGCGCCGGACGCTCTGGTGCCCGACATCAGCCGCGAGGCCGTATAGCGGGCGGAGCCGGCTCCGATGAGCGAAGGCCGCCTGCGCGCGACGATCTTCTTCGTGGCCCTGCTCGCGTGCGGCCTGGTGACGAAGTCGCACCTCGATTCCTGGAACGACAACTCGCGCTTCGCGACGATCGAGTCGCTCGTCGCGCGCCACACGTTCGCGATCGACGGGTCGCCCTTCGCGTCCGCCACGAAGGACCGGTACACGTACGGGGGGCGGACCTACTCCGACAAACCGCCGCTGCTCGCGATCCTGGGCGCGGGCGTCGCCGACGCGCTCGCCCCCCTGCGGATCACGTTCGTGCGCTCGCAGGCGCGGACGATCTACCTGGTCACACTGGCCGTCATCGGGGTCTGGTTCGCGCTGGGCGTCACGTATGCGTACGCGATGCAACGCGAACTCGGTTTCGAGCGCCGGATAGCGGTCACCGTCGCGGCGCTGACGGGCCTGGGGACGCTTGCGTTACCGTATGCGTCGGTGTACGCGAACCACGTGCCGGCCGGGGCGGCGGCGCTGGCCGCCCTCTACCACGCCCGCCGCGCCGAGCGACGTTCGCTCGACGCCGTGCTGAGCGGGCTCTTTCTGGCGCTCGCCGTCGCCTGCGACGCGGGCGCGCTTCCGTTCGCGCTGGGCGTGGCGGTCCTGCTGTGGGGAACGCGCCCGCGCACGATCGGTCTCGCCGTCGCGGCCGTGCTGCCGTTCGCGGTGCTCCAGCTCGCGTTCAACCACTCGGTATCCAGCGGTTTCGTGCCGCCGGCGATGAACGCCAACTCCTGGTCGGACCCGAGCTCGCCGTTCCATAACGACTACCCGTCGCTCGGGCGCTTACCGCCGGGCTTCGCGTCGTACGTCAGCTATGCTACCTACCTGTTAGTGGGCGACAAGGGGCTGTTCTCGTACTCGCCGCTGTTCGTGGTCGCGGTAGCGGGTCTGGTGCTCTGGTTCCGTCGCGGCACGCCCGCGCAGCGGCGGCTTGCGCTCGCCGTCGCGCTGCCGTCCGCGGTCTACGTCGCCCTGATGATCCTCTACACCAACGACTATCCCAGTTACACGTACGGCGACCGCCGTCACGCGGAGCTGGCGTTCGTGCTGTGCGTTCCCCTCGGGGCGGCGCTCGTCGCGGCCGGCCGCAACGCGACCTTCCGCGTCGTGACGCTGGTGCTGGCGGCGGCCTCGATCGCGCTGGCCGGCCTCGGAACGCTTCAGCCCTTCGCCGGACCGGAAGGGATCTCGGCCGCTTGGGGAGTGTTCGCGGCGCTCTTCGGGCGCGCGCCGGTGCAAGGTACGATCGACGCGCTGGCACTTGCGGTGGCGGCCGCCTTCGTCCTGCGAGCGTGCCTGCAAACGATGGGCCCGTATACCCCGGCTCCGAGCGCCGGGCTGAGCGAAGGCCGCATGCGCGCGTCGATTTTCTTCGCGGCCTTGCTCGCGTGCGCGCTGATAACGAAGACGCACGCCGATTCTTGGAACGACCGCTCGCGCTTCGCGACCATCGAGTCGCTCGTCGCGCGCAGCACGTTCGCGATCGACGGTTCGCCCTTCACGGCCGCCATGAAGGACGAGTACGTCCACCATGGCCGCACGTACTCGGATAAGCCTCCGCTGCTCGCGATCCTCGGCGCCGGGGTGGCCGCCGCGCTGGCGCCGTTCGGGCTGACGTTCTCGAGCGCGCTGCCGCTGACGGTGTACGTCGTCACGCTGGCCGTCATCGGCGGCTGGTTCGCGCTCGGCATCACGTACGCGTACGCGATGCAGCGCGAGCTGGGTTTCGAGCGCCGCGTCGCGGTCACCGTGGCGGCCCTGACGGGGCTCGGAACGCTCGCGCTCCCCTATGCGGCAGTGTACGCGAACCACGTTCCGGCCGGGGCGGCGGCGCTAGCGGCGCTCTTCCACGCGCGGCGGGCCGGGCGGGCTCCGCTCGACGCCGTGCTGAGCGGGCTCTTTCTGGCACTCGCGGTCGCCTGCGACGCGGGCGCGCTGCCGTTCGCGCTGGGTGTGGCCGTGCTGCTGTGGGGCACGCGCCCGAACGCGATCGGTCTGGCCGTCGCCGCCGCGCTGCCCATCGCGGTGGCGCAGCTGGCCTTCAATCACTCGGTGTCGGACGGTTTCGTCCCGCCGGCGATGAACGCCGGCTCCTGGTCGGATCCGAACTCGCCCTTTCACAACGACTACACGGCGCTCGGGCGCTTCCCGAGCGTGGCGGCTTACGCGCGGTACGCGTCGTACTTGCTGGCCGGCGACAAGGGGCTCTTCTCGTACTCGCCGCTGTTCCTGGTGTCGGTTGCGGGTCTGGTGCTCTGGTTCCGCCGCGGTTCGCCCGAACGGCGCCGGCTCGCCCTCGCCATCGCGCTGCCGTGCCTGGTCTACTTCGCGCTGATCGTGCTCTATACCGACGATTACGCGAGCTACTCGTTCGGCGAGCGCCGCTACGCGGAGCTGGCGTTCGTGCTCTGCGTGCCGCTCGGCGCGGCGCTGGTGGCCGCCCGCGCCGACGCGCGCTTGCGCGCGGCGACGCTGGTGCTGGCGGCGGCCTCGATCGCGTTGGCCGGTCTGGGGACGCTCGAGCCGTTCACCGGGCCGGAGGGTATCGCGGGCGGTCTGCGCGTTTTCGCGGATCTGTTCCGGCGCACGCCGATCCTGGGCACGGTCGACTGCCTGGGGCTCGTCGTGGCCATCGCGCTCGTGCTGTGGTCGAGCCTGCGAGCGATGCGCGAACGTCCGGCGATGCGCTCCGTGCCTGCGAAGTGAAGGGGTCGCTCGAACGCCGCTAGACCCCGAGGTGCGCCAGCAGGTCGTCCTCGCGGTCGAGCACCTCGTTATTCGTTAATGACTCGACTATCTTGCCGTGGACCATCAAGTAGTGGCGGTCGGCGACGCGCGTCGCGAAGCGCAAGTTCTGTTCCACGAGCAGCACGGTGATGCCGGAGCGCTTTATCTCGAGTAAGAGATCGCCGATCGCGTCGACGATGACCGGCGCGAGCCCCTCGGTCGGTTCGTCGAGAAGGACCAGGCGCGCGCCGCTACGGAGCGCTCGCGCGATCGCGAGCATCTGCTGCTCGCCGCCGGAGAGCATCGTGCCCATCGCGCGCCGGCGCTCTTTGAGGATCGGAAAGAGCTCGTAGATGCGGTCCACCGGCCACGCTGCGTCGCCGACGACCGGCGGCAGCACGAGGTTCTCGGCCACGGTCAGCGTGGCGTAGATGCCGCGTTCTTCGGGAACGAACGCGATGCCGCGTCGCGCGACGCGGTCGGAACTGAGTTTGAGGATCGGCCGGCCTTCGAATTCTATGTGGCCGGTTCGCTTGCGCACGATGCCCATGATCGATTTGAGCGTCGTCGTCTTGCCGGCACCGTTGCGTCCGCACAGGGTGACGACCTCGCCGCGCTCGACGCGCAAGTCGACGCCGCGCAGGACGTGGCTCTCGTCGTAGAAGGCATTGAGCGCGCGCGTCTCAAGCATGCGCGCGCGTCCCGCTTCCGCCGCCGCCGAGGTATGCGTCGATCACGCGCCGGTCGGCGCGGACCTCGGCGTAGCCGCCCTCGACCAGCACTTTTCCGCGCTGCAGCACGGTGATGCGGTCGGAGAGGTCGGCCACGACGCTGAGGTTGTGCTCGACGAGCACGATCGTCCGCCCCTCACTCACGCGTCCGATCAGCTCGGAGATCCGCCCGACGTCTTCCGTGCCCATGCCGGCGGTCGGCTCGTCGAGCAAGAGGATCTTCGGATCCTGCGCCAGCGAGATCGCCAGTTCGAGGGCGCGCTTGCGTCCGTACGAGAGTTGTACCGCCAGAAGGTCTTTCTCCGGCACCAGACCGACGTCGTTCAACAACTCGAGCGCGCGCGGGTCGAGCCGCCGGGTCGCCTTTCCCGAGAGCCAGAAACGCTGCGGCAATTCCGTCTTCGATTCGAGCGAGACCTTGACGTTCTCGAGCACGCTGAGGTGCGGGAAGATGCTGTTGATCTGAAAGCTGCGCACCATTCCGAGGCGCGCGATCGCGTACGGTGCGAGCCCCGAGATCTCGCCGCCGTCGAACGCGATCGAACCCGAACTCGGTTTGACGAAACCGGAAAGCAGGTTGAAAAACGTCGTCTTGCCCGCGCCGTTGGGACCGATGATGGCGTGGATCGTGCCATGCTCGATAGCGATCGAGACGTCGTCGATCGCTCGATACCCGGAAAACGACTTGGTAAGATGCCGCGTCGCGACGATGGCGCCCATGGCCGCTCATACGCCCTCTGCCGAGCGGAATCCCTGGATGAGTTTCTGCCCTAGCGTCCAACCGAGCGTTCAGGCCATTGGAAGTTCGCCGTCTCACGAACCCCAGGAGGCTGTTCTGCGCGTCGCGTTCATCGACCAAACCGGCAACGAAGCCGGAGGGGCGCAAGAGAGCTTGGCGTTGCTCATGCAACACCTGCCCTCCGGCGTCGATCCGCTTGCCGTGTTCTTCAACGACGGAGCCTTCGCGGAGACGGTTCGCGAGATCGGCATAGACACGCTGGTGGTCCCGCTCGGGCGGTCCAGCACGTCGTCCACCCGCGAACGGGTGCGGGCCGGGGCGTTCGTGGAACTGCCGGGAGCGCTTCGCAACCTTGCGAGCGCGCTGGCACGCGCGCGGGCCGACGTCGCGCACACCAATACGGTGAAGGCGCACGCGCTCGGTTGCGCGGCGGCCCGGCTTGCCGGCCTTCCGTGCGTGGCGCACCTGCGCGATACGCTCGAGGGTTTCGGCCGCCTGGCGGTCAGAACGGCTATTTTAGCCGGTACGCGCGAGCGTATCGCGATCTCGAAGGCCGTCGACCGTTCGTTCGCGTTACCGCGCACCACGGTCGTCGATAATCCGCTGGACCTCCCGCGGTACGAACGCCGCCTCGAACGGTCCGCGGCGAGAGCCGAACTGGGTATTCCGGTCGACGGAACGCCGCTGATCGCCATGGTGGGACGCATCAACCGCTGGAAGGGGCACGACCGGTTTCTGCGCGCGATCGCCACCGTCAGAAAGACGCTTCCGGTCCGCGCCGCCATCGCGGGCGCGCCGCGCTTCCGCGACGCCGATTTCATACCCGAGCTGCACGCCCAGGTTCGTGCGCTCGCGCTCGAAGATGCGGTAACGTTCGTCGGATGGCAAGCGGACCCGCGCGCGATCTACGGCGCGATCGACGTTCACGTGAACGCGTCGACTCGCGAGCCGTTCGGGCGGACCGCGATCGAGGCGGCCGCGATGTCGGTTCCGACGGTCTGCTTCGACGACAGCGGCGTTGCGGAGAGCATGCTGCGAGACGGTATCGGGATCGTCGTGCCGGCGGGGGACGAACGGCGGCTCGCGGAGGGAATCGCCCGGTACGCCGGCGGTCGGGAGGAACGTGAAGCCGCGGGCTCGGCCGCTCGCGTGTGGTCGCGGCGCTTCGACGCGACGCTTGCACGCGCGCCGCGTCTGCGAGGTTCTCGTGCGGGCGTCGGCTCGTGGCTAGGCCGAGTATCGCGATCGTTTCCGATCCGCTGGTCCAGCGCGGCGGCGCGGAGCGGGTCGTCGAAACGCTCGCGCGTGCCTTTCCCGACGCGCCGGTCTACGCGCTGCTCTACTCCGCCCTAAGCGGGCCGCGCAGTCTGGAGACCCGCGTGCGCGCGTCGTGGCTCAATCGCGTTCCGGGCGCGAACCGGCGCCATCGCATGTTCTTGCCGTTCTACCGCCAGGCGATCGAGTCGTTCGATCTCTCCGAGTTCGACGTTATCGTCTCTTCGCATCATACGGTCGGCAAGGGAGTCCTGACGCGAGCGGATCAGGTCCATATCTGTTACTGCCACACGCCGATGCGCGCGCTCTGGGAACGGTCGGCCGAAGAATTGGCGACGCTGCCGGCGCTCGCGCGCCCCGCGGCCGCCGCGCTCCTTTCCGACCTGCGCGAATGGGATGCCGTCACGGCGCTGCGCGTGCAGCACTACGTCGCCAACAGCCGGACCACGCAGCGCCGGATCGCGACCTATTACCGGCGCGAAAGCACGGTCGTCCATCCGCCGATCGAAACGGACTTCTTCACGCCGGGCGGATCGGCGCAGGATTACTACCTCGTGGCGTCGCGCCCCGTGCCGTACAAACGCGTCGACATCGCGATCGCCGCGACCGGGCGCTTGAAGCGGCGCCTGAAGATCGTCGGCGGCAAACACGCCCTGCGGGGCGCGCCCTCGCACGTCGAATTGCTCGGCGCGGTATCCGACGACCAGCTGCGCTCGTTGATGCGCGGCGCGCGCGCGCTGCTGCTTCCGCAATACGAAGATTTCGGCATGACGTTGCTCGAGGTCAACGCGTGCGGCCGCCCCGTCATCGCGTACGGCCGGGGCGGCGCGCTCGACACGGTGATCGACGGCGAGACGGGAGTCCTGGCGCCCGAGCAGAGCGTCGAGAGCTTGACCGATGCGATCGTGCGCTTCGAGCGCGAGTCCTTCGACGGGTCGAAGCTGCGCGAACACGCGCTAAAGTTTTCCAGCAACGCGTTCGTCGAGCGGATGCGCGCGTTCGTCGGGCAAGCGTGGGCGGGCCGATAGGGCCTCACGTTCGCTCGCGCCGGTGGTGCGACGCGCGGTAGTCGGCGATCCAGGCGGCGGTCGTCAGCACCGCGCTTCCGCGCCGCACCGTGCGCAGCCGGTCGCGTTGCGCGGCCTTGTAGAGCGCGGCCCGTTCCGCGCCGCCGGCATAGGCGGCGAGCGGGCGTAGGCCGTCGCCGGCATGCGACGATGCGACCAGCGCCGACGTGCCGCTCAGCAGCCAGCGTGCGAAGAGGCCGGCGAGCGTTTCGAGCCGCCGGGACGCGGCGGGCACCCGTTCCGCGGCGTACCGTTCGCGCTGGCGCGCGGGGACGATCAGCGGCGGAAATCCGAGGCGCCGGAGCAACAGGTTCGTCAACAGGCGCGCGACCCGCCCGTTCCCCGCCGTGAAGGGCTGGATGCGGGTGAACCGTACGTGCGCGTCCGCGAGCCAGGGCAGCGGGTTGGCGTCGGGCGGCGGTCCTGCGGCGAAGCGGTCGACGAACGCCGCGATGTCCCGCGCGATCAGCCACGCCGGCGTCGCGACCATGCCGCTCGGGAAGGCTGGAATCGTGGTCCCGCGCCACACTCCCGGGCGCGCTTCAGGCGCGCGCCGCAGCGCGTGCAGGTGCAGCGCCACGATTTCGTCGGTGCGCACGAACGGCTGGCGCCGGCCCGCAGCGGGCGCCGCGCGCACGTAACGGGCCGCGTCGGCGTAGTCGGCCACGAGGATGCACTCGGAGAGGCGGCGTCCGGCTCCGGTCAGTCCGTGTTCGACCAAGGCGCTCACCTCGTCGACGCCCAGAGCGCTTCCGGCCAGGGCCGTCGAGGCGTGGATCTCTTCGAGGTCGAGGCGGCGCCTGGCCGCGCCGAGTCCGGCCGGCTGCGCGGCGATGACGGCGCGATCCGCTCGCAGGGCCTCCCAGAGCTGTTCGAGCGTTCGCAAACGAGGCATATGTCCACAAGATAGCGATTTTGTTCCTTATGGACAAGTCCGGCGAAGGTCGGGCGCACCCGCGGTCGTACCGAGGGGTATGAGTCCGTATCTCGATGCACTGAGCAGCCGCGTCCTGGTCTTCGACGGCGCCATGGGCACCGAACTGATGGCGTTGGGACTGACCGATGCCGATTTCGGCGGGGCGCGCTATCACGGGTGCAACGAAGCGCTGGTACTGACGCGGCCGGACTTGATCCGCCGGGTTCACGACCTGTACCTCGAGGCGGGCGCGGACGTGGTGGAGACGGACTCGTTCACGGCCTCGCGGCTGAAGCTGGACGAGTACGGGCTCGGCGACAAGACCGCCGAGATCAACCGCAACGCGGCGCAGATCGCGCGCCAGGCCTGCGACGCGTATTCGACGCCCGAGCGGCCGCGCTTCGTGGCGGGGTCGCTCGGTCCGACCGGCATGCTGATCTCGTCGTCGGACCCGTCGCTCTCGAAGATCACCTTCGACGAACTGATGGACCTGTACGGCGAGCAAGCCCGCTACCTCGTCGAAGGCGGCGCCGACCTGCTGCTGCTCGAGACCAGCCAAGATCTCTTAGAGATGAAGGCGGCCATCGCGGGGATCGTGCGCGAGTTCGAGCGCGGCGTGCGCCGCGTGCCGGTCCAAGCGCAAGCGACCCTCGACGTCACGGGGCGGATGCTGCTGGGCACGGACATTCGCGCCGTCGCCGCGACCCTCGACGCGCTCCCCATCGACGTCATCGGGCTCAACTGCTCGACGGGTCCGACCTACATGCGCGATCCCGTCCGCTACCTGGTCGACAACTCGCGCTGCTTCGTCTGCGTGGTGCCCAATGCCGGGCTGCCGCTGATGGGTCCCAAGGGCGAGACGATCTATCCCGAGCGGCCCGAGGAGATGGCGCTCGAACTGGCTTCGTTCGTTCACGATTTCGGCGTCAACGCGATCGGCGGGTGCTGCGGCACGACGCCCGCGCACGTGCGCGCCTTTGCCGCGGTCGCGGCGGGAAAGCGCGGACGCCTGCCCGAGCCCAAACCCCTGCAGTTCGCGGCGTCGGCGATGACGGCGGCCGCCCTCAAGCAGGACGGCAGCCCGCTGCTCGTAGGCGAGCGCATCAACGCGCAGGGCTCGCGCAAGATCAAACGCTTGTTGCTCGCGGAAGATTACGATGCGATCGTCCTGGTCGCTCGCGAACAGGTCGAAGGCGGCGCGCACATCCTCGACGTCTGCACGGCGCTGACGGAACGGACCGACGAAGACCTGCAGATGGCGACGATCGTGAAAAAGCTCGCGCAATCGGTCGAAGCGCCGCTCATGATCGACTCGACCGAAGCCAAAGTGATCGAAGCTGCGCTCAAGATCTATGCCGGCCGCGCGGTCGTCAATTCGGTCCACCTGGAAAACGGCCGGACGAAGATCGACACGATCTTGCCGCTCGTCAAGCAGAGCGGCGCCGCCGTCGTGGCGCTCACGATCGACGAAGCGGGCATGGCGAAAAGCGCCGACCGCAAACTGGCCGTGGCCGAACGGATCTACGAGATCGTGGTCGGCGAGTACGGCATTCCGCCGGGTGCCTTGATCTTCGACGCGCTGACGTTCACGCTCGCGACCGGCGACCCGGAGTTCTCCACCTCGGCGGTCGAGACGATCGAAGGCATCCGCCTGATCAAGGACAAGCTGCCGGGCGTCCTGACCTCGCTCGGCGTCTCGAACGTTTCCTTCGGCCTGAAGCCGGCCGCGCGCGCGGCGCTCAACTCGGTGATGCTCCATCACTGCGTCAGCGCCGGTCTCGACATGGCGCTCGTGCACGCCAAAGAGATCGTGCCCTACGGCGAACTCGATGCGGTCGAACGCGACCTCTGCGACGACCTCGTCCTCAACCGCCGGCCGGACGCCCTGCAGTTGCTGATCGAACACTTCGAGCGCGCCGGAACGCCGAAGAACGGCTCCGCCGCGGTCGTCGAGGACGACGCGGATACGCCGGTCGAGACGCGCCTCCACAACGCGATCCTTCGCCGGCGCAAAGACGGCATCGAAGCCAAGATCGACGAAGCGTTGCGGTCGCGCGGACCGGTCGACGTGCTCAATAACGTCTTGCTGCCCGCGATGAAAGACGTCGGCGACAAGTTCGGGGCGGGCGAGCTGATCCTGCCCTTCGTGCTGCAGTCCGCCGAAGTGATGAAGAAGGCGGTCGCCCATCTCGAGCAATTCCTCGAGAAGAAGGAGGGCGTGACCAAAGGGAAGATCGTGCTGGCCACGGTCTTCGGCGACGTACACGACATCGGCAAGAACCTCGTCAACACGATTCTCTCCAATAACGGCTATACGGTGTTCGATCTGGGCAAACAGGTGCCGATGAACACGATTCTCGAGAAGGCCGTCGAGGTCGACGCCGACGCGATCGGGCTCTCCGCGTTGCTCGTGTCGACCTCGAAGCAGATGCCGGTTTGCATCGCCGAGCAGGATTCGCGCCGGCTGGCGTTTCCGGTCGTGGTCGGCGGCGCGGCGATCAATCGCGACTTCGGCCGCCGCATCGGGTTCCTCGACGACGGCAGCCGTTATTTCGAGCCCGGCGTGTTCTACGCCAAAGACGCCTTCGAGGGCTTGGACATCATGGACGCGCTCACGGGCGAGCGGCGCGACGCGTTCGTGCTCGGCGTGCGCGAAGCGGCGGAACGCTTCCGGGACGCGGCCAAGAACGCGCCCCCGCGCCCGGCCGCGGGAGACCGGACCGGCCGCGACCATCTCGCGCGGGTCGATCCGCCGCGCCCGCCGTTCCTGGGGACGCGCACGATCGAGCTCGTCGCGCCCGCGGAATTGTGGCCGCACTTCGATTTGCGCAGCCTCTACCGGTTGTCGTGGGGCGCGGCGAACCTCAAGGGCGCCGAGTGGGACCGGATCGTGCGCGAGGAGTTCGAACCGCGCTTGCGACGCTACGAAGCGCTGGCCGAGCGCGAGCCGCTCGTGTCGCCGCGCGTCGCGTACGGGTATTTTCGGGCTGCGGGCCTGGGCGACGAAGTGATTCTCTACGACCCGAACGACGCGGCACGGGAGATCGCGCGGTTCCGCTTCCCGCGCCAGCCCGGCGGCGAGTATCTCTGCCTCGCGGACTATTTACGCGAACCCGATAACGGCGCGGCATCCGATGTGGTCGCGCTACAGGTCGTCACCGTGGGCCGCGAGGTCTCGGAGCGCATCGATGCGTTGCAGCGTGCGGGAGACTACAGCGAGAGTTATTACCTGCACGGGTTCTCGGTTCAGAGCGCGGAGGCACTGGCCGAACATACGCACCGGCGCATCCGCGCCGAACTCGGCCTCGATTCCGATCGCGGCAAGCGCTACTCGTGGGGCTACGGTGCGTGCCCCGACCTGCAGCAGCACGAACTCGTGTGGCGGCTGCTCGACGCTCGAGCGGCGCTCGGCGTCGAACTGACCGACGCGTATCAGATCGTGCCCGAGCAGTCGACGGCGGCGATCGTGCTGCACCACCCGCAAGCTTCGTATTTCAACGCTGCCGCGGTGCGGGAAACGGTTGCCGCCGGCGCGGAGCGAATGGCCGTATCGTAAGCGCGCTGCGGCGGGCGGGCGCTGCGGTCGCATTAGCGTTTGCGTCCGTGCTGCCAGCGGCCGCCGGGGCCGCGCCGTGGCTTTTCGTCAGCGACGTGCATCTCAATCCGCTGGCGACCGGCGCGCGCCCCTCGGCCCGCGGTTCCGACACGAACGAAGCGCTCCTGCGTTCGGCCCTGGCGGAAATGAAGCGGGTGGATCCCACTCCGCCGGTCGTCGTGATCCCGGGCGATTTTCTCGGCCACCATTTCGACAGCCGGTATGCGAAAGCGACGATCGAGCACCTCGCGCAGTCGTTCGGCCGGGCCTTTCCCAGCGCCCAGTTCGTGCTCGCGCTCGGCAACGAGGACTCGGCGTGCGGCGACTACGCGCTGGGGCCGAACGCCGCTTTTCTGCGCGAGACGGCGGCCGCGTGGGAGCCGCTCGTCAACCGCCACGGCGAGGCGCCGGAGTTTCGCAAGACCTTCGTGCGCGACGGTTTTTACACGGCGAAGCTGCCGGTTCCGGGCTTGCGGGCCGTCGTGGTGGCCGACACGTTCTGGTCGCCGCGCTTTCGCGCCGGGTGCGGATCGAGTGTGGACGGCGCGGCCGAGGAGCTGGACGACCTCGACCGTGCCTTGCCGCCCGGCAAGCGCGACAGGGCGTGGGTGGTCATGCACATCCCACCCGGCGTTGACGCCTTCAGTACGATCCACCTCGTGCACCACCTGGCGGTCGTGCCGTTCCTGGATACCGAACCGCGTAACCGTCTGCTCGCGATCCTCGGCGATAAGCGCCGCAACGTCGCGCTCGCGATCGCCGCGCACACCCACAAGTTCGCGTTCCGGCTGGTCGCGGCCGACACGCCCGAGCCCGTGCCGATGCTCGTCGTGCCGGCACTCTCGCCGATCTTCGAGAACAACCCGATGTTTCTCACGGTCGACGTCGGGTCCGACGGAACGGTTCGCGGAATCGAGGAACATGCATACGACGGCGACCGTTGGCACGACGCCGGCGGCTCGAGCGACCTCGGCCTGCACGAATTCACCGGACCCGCGCTGGCGGCGCTGCGCCGCCGCCTCGACGCAGAACCGGAGCTTCGTGCGGTGTTCGCGCGGCTCTACGACGGCGGTGCGCCGCCGGAGATCACGGCGGCGAACTGGCGCGGGTATTGGTGCGCGATCGGTTCCATGGGCAGTACCGATTACCGGCGTTGCGAGGGCCAGCGCGGCTTCAGCTTCCTGACCGAACGCGGCCTCGTCGTCGGGGTCATCGCGGCGAGCGCGGCCGTCCTCGCGGCAGCGGTTCTCGGCGCCGTTCTCTTCCGGCGATCTCGCTTCGGGCGTCGCGCTTCGCGCTCGCGCTAGTTCGTGCGCCCGGCCTCCGTCACACGGGCCGGGGTTCGGGGACGAGCGAGGCGACGGCGCCGCCGACGGCGCCGCACGCGATATCGAACGCGTTCCAGACCAGCCCTTCGTGGGAACCGTGAATGAACTGGCCCACTTCGATTCCGGCGCTGTACAGGGCGACGACGACGATCAGGGTCGCGGCCGGCGGGTCGAAGCCGTTTTCGGCGAAGGCTCGCCGAAACAGGTAACCGACGAGCGCGAACGCGCCGACGCTGTAGGCCTTGCGCAAGACGACGTGCCACGAGAGCCAGAACGGCGAGGTCACTTCGTAGACGGAGTTGCTGAGCGCAAGGACGAACAGAGCGCCCGCGACGAGGCCGGCTGCGAGCGTCCACGGTTTTGAGAACATGTTCCTAGAGGTCCGGCCTTTCCGTCGGCGTACCTGCATACCGATGCGCTTACGAGGCACCCTCGCTTTGCTTTCGGCTGCGGTTCTCGGGTCGGCGCTGGCGGCCTGCGGGCCGTCGTCGACGACGTCGCAGTCCGATAACGTCGTCAAGCTGGGCGTCGATCTGCCGCTCAGCGGTGCCGACGCTTCGGACGGCATTCCGCTTCGCAACGGCATCGTCAAGGCGGTGGAGGATGCCAACGCCAAAGGGCCTCCGGGCGGCTTCCGGTTCGCCGTCTACGATCTCGACGACGCGGTGCAGGGCAAACACGACCCCGCGCAAGGCGCGCAGAACCTCAAGACCTTCGTGTCCGACGACGCGGTGCTCGCCGTCATCGGGCCGTTCAACTCCAACGTCGCTCAGGCGGAAATTCCGATCGCAAACGACGCGGGGCTCGCGCTGATCAGCGCCGCCGCGACGAACCCCGGGCTGACCAAGGGCGAGGCGGCCGCGAAGCTGCGGACGTCGCATCCGGACGTCATCACGTTCTTCCGGGTCTGCTCGACCGACGACCGCCAAGGCCTGGCGGACGCGCAGTCCGCGCGCAAACTCGGGCTCAAACGCGCTTTCATCATCGACGACGACGAAACGTACGGTAAGGGCTTGGCCGACGTCTTCGAGACGCAGTTCAAAGCGCTGGGCGGAACGGTCGCGGGCCGGGAGCATCTCACCTCCGGCCAGAGCGATTACAAGGCCCTGTTGACGAAAGCCCATGCGGAGTCGCCCGATCTCGTCTTTTACGGCGGCACGACGTCGACCGGCGGGGGCCTGGTTCGCAAGCAAATGGGCGACGCAGGCATGGGAAGCGTGACGTTCTTGGGCGGCGACGGGATTAGCGACGATTCGTTCATCACGACGGCCGGCACCAGCGCGGACGGGACCTACTACACCGTGGCCGCGCCGCAGGGGCGCAGCGACTTCGTGACCGCGTACCGGAAGCGCTTCGGCACGGACGTCGGCGCGTACAGCGCGAACGGCAACGCCGCGGCTGCGGTCGTGCTCGCCGCAATCCGTCAGGCCATCGCCGCGAACGGGAACAAGCTACCCTCGCGCGCGCAGGTGTTACAGAACGTGGCCGCCACGCACGGCCTCGACACACCGATCGGTCCCGTGGGCTTCGATAAGAACGGCGACACGACCAACCCGGCGCTGAGCCTGTACGAGATCTCCGGCGGCAAGGCGCACTTCGTGAGCCTCGTGTCGGTCAAGATGTGATCGTTTGGACGTCTTCTTCCAGCAGGTCGTCAACGGACTCTCGCTCGGCGGCATCTACGCACTGATCGCCCTCGGCTACACGATGGTGTACGGCATCATCGAGCTGATCAATTTCGCGCACGGCGACGTGTACACGCTCGGAACGTTCTTTTCGCTCGCGATTCTGACCGCACTCGGCGTGACGGGGGAAGTGCACGGCGTGGCCCTCGTGGGCGTGGTGCTGGCGACGTTGATCGCGTCGATGCTCTTGTGCGGCATCGTCGGGGTGCTGATCGAACGGCTCGCCTACCGCCGCTTGCGTAACGCTCCGCGCTTGGCGCCGCTGATCACGGCGATCGGGATCTCGTTCATTCTCGAGAACGTCATGCAACTCTGGCACGGACCGTCTCCGATTCCTTTTCCGCAGGTCGTGCCCAACCCGTCGTTCGCGTTCGGCGGAGTCGAGGTGTCGGCCAAGCAGATCTTGGTCGTCGTGCTGGCCGTGGCCATGATGGCCGCCCTGCACCTGTTCATCTATAACACGAAGACGGGCAAGGCGATGCGCGCCACCGCACAAGACCGCGACGCGGCCCAGCTCATGGGCATCAACGTCAACACGACGATCGCCGTGACGTTCTTGATCGGCAGCGCGCTGGCCGGCGCCGCGGGCTTCGTCAGCGGTATGTACTACGGCACGACGTGGTTCTTCAACGGCTTCGAGGCCGGTCTCAAGGCGTTCACGGCCGCCGTGCTGGGCGGAATCGGCAACGTCGCGGGCGCGATGCTCGGCGGCTTCACGATCGGCCTGATCGAAGCGATGGCGACGCAGTACGTCCCGCAGGGCGCGCAGTGGTCGAACGTCGTCGTGTTCTCGGTGCTGGTGCTGGTCCTGATCTTCCGGCCGTCGGGCTTGCTCGGGGAGTCGCTCCCCGACAAAGTCTGAGGTGCCGGCGCGCCGGGCCGGGCTCGCGCTCCTGGCGCTCTTGCTGGTCGCGTACCCCTTCATCGACCGCAACAACGCGCACGTCGATTTCCTGGCCAACGCCGGGGCCTTCATCCTGCTGGCGCTCGGCCTCAACATCGTCGTCGGCTTCGCCGGGTTGCTCGATCTCGGCTACGCCGCGTTTTTCGCGATCGGTTCCTATAGCTACGCGATGCTGGCGAGCCAGCAGTTCGGCATTCACGTGCCGTTTTGGGTCATGCTGTTCGTCGCGTCGGCGATCGCCGCGATCTTCGGTATCCTGCTCGGCGCGCCGACGTTGCGCCTGCGCGGCGACTACCTCGCCATCGTCACGCTCGGCTTCGGGGAGATCGTTCCGCAGACGTTCCTGAACCTCGCGCAGTACACGAACGGGCCCAACGGCATCAGCTCGCTCGATCAACCGTCGCTGTTCGGGCACGCGTTCGGCTTCAGCGCGACGCCGTTCTATTACGTCATGCTGGGCCTGATCGTGCTGGGCGTCGTGGCGGCGCGCAACCTGCAGGACAGCCGGCTCGGCCGTTCCTGGATGGCGATTCGCGAAGACGAGCTGGCGGCGCGGCACGTGGGCATCAACACGACGGCGGCGAAGCTCTCGGCGTTCGCGCTGGGCGCGTCGTTCAGCGGTCTGGCCGGCGTGGCCTACGCGGCCAAGCTGGATCTGGTCTCGCCCGACCAGTTCCAGTTCAACGTCAGCGTGCTGGTCCTCTCGATGCTCGTTCTCGGCGGCATGGGCAACATCGCGGGCGTGATCGTCGGCAGCTTCGTGCTGTCCTTCGTCAATAGCTTCCTGTTGCCGCAGTCGACGAGCCTCGCGCACGCGCTGGGTCTGGCCAATCTCGACTTCACGAACTACCGCTTTATGCTGTACGGCGCGATCCTCGTGCTGATGATGCTGTTCCGCCCCGAAGGCTTGATCCCGAGCCGCCGGCGCGCGGCGGAGTTTCACGAAGCGCTGAGCGATCCCGCGCTCGCCGCCCAGGAGCAGGCCGAATACCAGGCGGGGGCGGGCTGATGGCGTTACTGGAGCTCGCCGGCGTGCGCAAGACGTTCGGGGGCCTGGTGGCGGTCAACGACTTGACGTTCTCGATCGAGGCGGGCGGCATCGTCGCCCTGATCGGTCCCAACGGCGCGGGCAAGTCGACGGTGTTCAACCTGATCACGGGCATCTACCGGCCGACGGCGGGCACGCTGCGGTTCGACGGGCGCGCGCTCGAAACGTTGAAGACGGATCGCATCACCGCGCTCGGCATCGCTCGCACGTTTCAGAACATACGCTTGTTCGCGTTCATGTCCGCGCTCGACAACGTGATGACGGGCGAGCACGCACGCATGCATGCGACCCTGGCCGATTCGCTGCTGCACACGCCCCGGCAGCGCAAGGAAGAGCGCCGCGTGCGCGAGCGCGGGCGCGAGCTGTTGCGCTTCGTGGGGCTCGAGCGCGACGCGTTTGCGGACGCGCGCAATCTGCCGTACGGCGGCCAGCGGCGGCTCGAGATCGCGCGCGCGCTCGCGAGCGAGCCGAAGCTGCTGTTGCTCGACGAACCCGCCGCCGGCATGAACCCGCGCGAGAAAGACGATCTGGTCGAGCTGATCGGGCGCATACGCGCTTCCGGCGTCACGGTCTTTTTGATCGAGCACGATATGAACCTGGTGATGCGCATCAGCGAGCGCATCACGGTGCTCGACCACGGCGAGAAGATCGCCGAAGGCGACCCCGCCGCGGTCCGTAGCGACGAGCGCGTCATCGAAGCGTATCTGGGCCGCGGCGCCGGCGCGTCCGGAGCGGCGTGAGGATGGTGCTCCTCGAGGTGGAAGGGCTAGACGCGCATTACGGGCGCATCAAGGCGCTCGACGGCGTGAGCCTGCGGGTCGAAGCGGGCGAGATCGTTACCCTGATCGGCGCGAACGGTGCCGGCAAGACGACGACGCTGCGGGCGATCAGCGGTCTGGTACGGACGACGGCGGGCCGCATCCGCTTCGACGGTACCGATCTGGCCGGCCTGACGCCGGACCGGATCGCGCGGCTGGGCATCGGGCATGCGCCCGAAGGCCGCCGTGTTTTTGCTCGCATGACCGTGCGCGAGAACCTGGAACTCGGGGCCTTCGCGCGCACCTCGCGCGCCGAGGTCGCGGAGGACCTGGAACGCGCGCTCGAGACGTTTCCGCGGCTGCGGGAGCGGCTGGCGCAGAAGAGCGGCACGCTCTCCGGCGGCGAGCAGCAGATGCTCGCGATCGCGCGGGCGCTGATGTCGCGGCCGCGCCTCTTGATGCTCGACGAACCGTCGCTCGGCCTCTCGCCGATCCTGGTGCAGACGATCTTCTCGATCATTCGCGAAATCAACGCGCGCGGTACGACCGTGCTGCTGATCGAACAGAACGCACGCCAGGCGCTCGCCATCGCGACCCGCGGCTACGTCCTCGAAGTCGGTAAGATCGTACTGGCGGAGAGCGCGGCAAACCTCATGGCCAGCGAAGCGGTGCGCGCCGCGTATCTCGGCGGCGCGGCGTGAGCGCGAAAGTACGGAAATAGGAAATGCCGCGCGCAGCCTATCCCCATTCCGGCGGCCGCAGGTCGTCGATTATGGTATTTCCGATCTGCGCGGTCGTTCTGGCGGCGCTCGTCGCCCGGCCCGGCCCGGCCGGCGCCGCGATGCCCAATCCCTCGCTAACGCCTGGCGACGTCACGCAGCGCGATACGGCCGAGGTGTGCGCGAGCGGGAACGCGGCGCGGCATCGCAAGGTCAGCTACCGGACGCGCGACCGGGTGTACCTCGCCTACGGCATCCCGCGCGGGCAGCGCAAGGGACTCTACGAGATCGATCATCTGGTGCCGCTGGAGCTCGGGGGATCGAACCGGCCCGCGAACCTGTGGCCGCAGCCGCTGGCCGACGCCAAGCTCAAGGACCGGGTCGAAGAGCGGCTCCACGACCTGGTTTGCGACGGCGAGATGTCGCTCGATGCGGCGCAGCGCGCGATCGAGCGGGACTGGCACACCGCGGTGCCCGCGAGCCTGCGTTAAGCTAATACTGGTCGCGCGCGCCGCCGCGAGCTGGTGCGCGCCGTAGACGGGCTCTCCGCCGACGATCGTCGCGATCACTTCGTAGCGGTCGTCCCAGATGGAAAGGTCGGCGCGCTTCCGGCGGCCAGCGTCCCGCACTCCCGCTCGATGCAGAGCAGCCGCGCCGGAGCGGCGGTAGCGCTCACGATCGCGCGCTCGAACGGAAGCGAGGCGTACGACATGAGATTGCGCACCGCACGGTCGACGTGAAGGGCGCTGCCGGCGATCGTTCCGTCCTCCGCGCGCACCACGCCGCCTGCGATACGGTAGCCGCTTCCGGCGGGCGCCATGTAATCGGTCGCGAGGACCATGCGCTCGCCGAGCGTGCGATAGAGCACGTCGATCATGACCGGCGCGACGTGATAGCCGTCACAGATGACCTGGACCGTCGTGCGTTCCTCTTGGATGAAGGCCGCTAAGAGGGAAGGCTCGCGGTGGTCGAGCGGCGGCATCGCGTTGAAGGCGTGGGTCAACGTCCGGAAGCCGAGGCCGATGGCGAGCATCCCGTCGCGGTACTTCGCCGCGGTGTGACCGGCCGAACAGACGATACCTTGATCGTAAAAGAAACGCGCCGCGTCTTCCACGCCCTCGACTTCGGGGGCCATCGTAACCACGGCTAGCGCGCCGCGGCACGCTTCGAGCAAGGCGCGCGTGCGTTCCGGGCCGGCGTGCAAGAGCCAATCGTGACGGTGCACGCGCCGGAATTTCGGATTGAGAAACGGTCCCTCGAAATGAATGCCCAGGCAGCGCGCGCCCGTGACGTGCGGGTTCTCGGCCAGCTGGTGCGCGGCTTCCGCAACTTCGCTTGCGGCATGGAGCATCGATTCCCACGGAGCCGTCATGATCGTCGCGACGAAGCCCGTCGCGCCTTGCGCGGCGTACGAATGCGATGCGACGTCGACGGCGTTGCCCTGATCGCGGTTGAACAGGACGTCGTCGGCGCCGTTCGAATGGACGTCGATCATACCGGGCGCGATCGTCGCGCCCGCCGGTAAGCGGAAATCGGTCGGGCCGTCGCCTGTAAGCACGGCGGCGATCCGGCCGTTTCGAATTTCGAGGCGGCCTTCGGTCGCGGTACCGGTCCCAAGCGCGAGGCGAGCCGGTCCTAGGGTATACGAACGTAGCACCAGATGATGATTCCCTACCGGCTGGGAGCGAACCTAGGACTTTTCGCGCTACAGCGACGCATTAGCGAGCACGGCCGAACAGGCGGTCGAGGGCGCGCCGGAGGTTAGGTTGCGAACCTTTCTCGTCTGCGGGCACCCCCAGGATATTCTCGGCGGCACGTTTGCGCGCGGCGAGCCGCTGCATGTGCTCCTCGGCGTGGGCGCGCAAGGTCTCGCGCAGCGCCCCGAGTTCGTTCCAAGACGCCGCCGCCCGATTCGTCTGCGCGGCTTCGAGGTCGTCGAGCGCCGAGATCGTGAAGATCCGGCTGACGGCGATGCCGCGCCCGCGCAGGTAGCGGCCGGCGAGCTCGACGACCGTACGGCGTTCGCCGGCCGTTTCGTTATCGGCAATCGTGTGCGCGAGCAGCATCGGCTTCTTCAACTCCGACACTCGGCCGTAGAGCGATAGCTCGCGGTCCGAGAGCTGGCGGGAAAACAGCCCGAGGATCTCGCTGGCCGCGCGCGCGGCCGTCAGGGCGATCGTTTCGGCTTCCTCGTTACCGGAGTCGAACGCGGGCGCGTGCACGAGCACGAGCTCCCGCGGCATCGACCAGGGCGTCTCGATCAGAACCGGCGAGCGCGCCGCCTGCGCGATGGCGGCGCTGGTGGGGATCTCGCGCCACGCGCCGTCGCTCTCCAGCGCGTAGGCCCGTTCGCGCCGGCCGTAGCACACGTGGACGGGGAACAGCGCTTCGGCCGCGCCGTCGTCGTAGAGCAGCCGCGTTCCGGCGATCGCGTTGATCAGGCTGGATTTCCCGCGCCGAAGCGCGCCGAGGACGACGACGCGGTAGCGCTCGGGCCGCAGGCCGCGGTCGTAGGCGGCGGCGTCGAACGGCGCCGCCGCTTCGGCCGCCTGGCCGGTCAGCAGTTCGGCGCGCCGCTCCGGCGCCCTGCGGCAGGCCGAGCCGCCCTTCGACGGCCACGAGGCCCGCTTCGATCGCCGCGAGCCGGGCAACGACGGCGCCCAGACCCTCGAGCTCCGCGTGGCGGCGGACGGGATCGCCGGCCAGCGCCAGCGCGCGTTCGATCGGCTCGAGCGTCTCCGCTCGGGCCAGGCGGCGTTCGCGTTCGATCGCCTCGGACAGGTCGTCGTACGCGCCGGCAAGCTCGCCGGCAAGCGCCTCCACGAACGCCGCCACGTTGCGCTCGAGCTCGGGAAACAAGGTCGCGTACAGGTCGGCGCCGAGTTCGCGCTTCATGTACGTTCCGTGCGCGTGGGCGGCGAAGCGGCCGACGACGGCATGCACGAACGCGACCGTCGGACCGCCGATCGCGCCCAGGACGATCGTCGAGGTGATGCCCCCGGCGAGGTCGCGCGACCACGCGCCGGTGCCCGGCTCGCCGCCCAGCCGCAGCGCCGCGATATCGGCGATCCGGACGTCGGGCCGCGAACGTGCGAAGCGCTCGAGCTCGCGCGCGACGTCGCCCGCCACATCGCGCGCGAACGCCGTCCAGATCGGGGCGGCCGTCGCGTCGACCAGCGAGTGGAGTTTCCCGCGATCGCGAACGCGTTCGATATCCGCCACGTCCAGCGCGCTGCCCAGCGCCCGCGTCGCGTGATCGGCCAGCGTTCCACCCCGCTCCACGACCCAGCGGCGCCGTTCTTCGCCGGCCCGCGCCACCTCGTCGCGCTCGCGGCCCAAGGCGCGCTCGCGCTCGGTCAGCTCGGCCAGCGCCCGTTCCCGTTCTCCTTCCAGGGCGCCGGCATCGCGTTCGGCCAGCGCGGCCGAGCGGCGCACCCGCGCGGACGTCTTCGCAGCGATCTCGCGCAGAACCGATAACGTGCGCGCCACTCGCGCGGCCAGCGCCCGGCGTTCCAGCGAGCGTTCGAGGCCGGCCAGAAGCTCCGGAAATCCGCTACGCTCGATCAGCGCCGGGTCGGCGTTCAGCGTTCCGGCCGCGTAGTCGCGTGCCGACACCGAGTACACCTCGGCGTTGGGAGCGAAGCGCGCCGCGCGTTCGGCGATCCGCGCTCGCGCCGCCTGCCACGCTTCGCGCCCGTCGCCCTCGCGCGCGCGCCATAGATCGATCTTGGTCTGGACGATGAAGATCGTGCTCACGTGTTCGCCGACCAGGCCCAGAAAGGACGCGTCGCCTTCGGTGAACGGCTGCTGGGTATCGATCAGGTACAGCACCGCGTCGGTGCGCGGCAGATATGCGAGCGTCGCGCGCCGGTGCGCCGGGTTGAGCGACGCGAGCCCCGGCGTGTCGGCGACCAGGAAGCGTCCGCCGGCCGATCCCGCGTAGAGGAACGGAGAGTCGAGCGAGACGACGACGAAGCTCGGTGCCGCGTCGTCGTCGGCGGTGGCATCGTGCAGGCCGCCCCGGGCGTCGGCCGTCCCGACCGCGACGAAGCGCGAAAGTCCGTCGAGCGGGACCCGTTCGGTGCGCCCCGACGGATACTTCGCGAGGGCACGTTCCGGCGTCCCGTATTCGAGTTCCGTGATCGTCGCGGTCGAAGGGTTGATGTCGGTTGCCAGCAGGCCCACGATGCTGCCCGTCGCGTCGTAGCGCGTCTTTCCCAGCAGCGCGTTGAGCAGATACGATTTTCCGCTCGAGAATTCGCCGACGACCGCGAGCGTGAAGCGTCGCTCGAGCCGCTCGCGCGACGTGCGCAGCCGCGCCAGCTCTTCGTCACGGCCGGGCCAGGCCGCGAGCGCGTCGTCGCGCAGCAGCGCGTCGACGGCCTCGAGCGTCTCGAGGAGCCCGCGCGGGAGATCGGGCATATCAGCGTTCCGGCACGCTCAGGGACGGCGTATCAGCGCGAGCGCCTCATCGCGATGCCGGGCCATCAGTTCCTCGGTATCGCCCTCGACGTTGAGCCGCAAGAGCGGTTCGGTGTTGGACGGCCGGACGTTCATCCACCAATCCGGATACTGGATCGTCACGCCGTCCAGATGGTCGATCTGCGCGTCCGCGTAGTGGGCCTGCAGTTCCTCCAGCTTGTGCGGGATGTCGTGCACGCGGCTGTTGATCTCGCCCGAGCGGAAACGCACGTCGATCGGTGCGATCGTTTCGCTGACCGGTTTGCCCGCGTCGCTGAACACCTCGAGACACTGCATGAGCGCGATCATGCCCGAGTCGGCGAACCAGTTGTCGCGGAAGTAGAAATGCCCCGAATGCTCGCCGCCGAACACGATGTCTTCTTCGCGCATCGTCTTCTTGATCAGCGAGTGCCCGACTTGCGAACGCACGGGAATCCCGCCGTGCGCCGCGATCTGTTCGGGAACGCTGCGGCTGCAGATCAGGTTGTAGAGAATCTTCGCGCCGGGATAGCGCTTGAGCGTATTGATCGCGACGAGCGCGGCCACCATATCGCCGCCGACCAGACCGCCTTTTTCGTCGACGATGAACATGCGGTCGGCGTCGCCGTCGAAGGCCGCGCCCAGATCGCAACCGTGTTCGATGACGGCCCGCTGGAGATCGACCATGTTCTCCGGCTCGATCGGGCTCGCGGGATGGTTCGGGAACGTTCCGTCGAGATCGAAGAAGAGCGGCACGACCTCGCAGGGCAGGTGTTTGAAGATGTACGGTACCGTAAGCCCGGCCATACCGTTGCCCGCATCGATGGCGATCTTGAACGGCCTGATCGCTTTGGGATCGACGAAGCTCAGGCAGTGAGCGGCGAACTCGTCGAGAATTTCGCGCTGCGAGATCGTCCCGCGCACCGTCGCCGGCGCGCCCAGATTGCCGCTCGCGATCCGGTTCCGAATGGCGGATAGACCGGTCTCGAGCGAGATCGCCTGTGCGCGGTCGCGCGTCAACTTCATCCCGTTATAATTAGCGGGATTGTGCGACGCCGTGATCATGACGCCGCCGGCGTAGTCGTATTTCCCGACCGCGAAATAGAGCGCGTCGGTCGAGACGAGGCCGAGGTCGGTGACGTCCGCTCCGGCGTCGTTGGCACCGCGCGCGAAAGCCTCGAAAAGGGCTTCCCCCGAGGGCCGCATGTCGCGCCCGACCGCGATCGACGTGGCGCCGATTTCCGCCACGAACGCTCGCCCGATCGCGTACGCCAGCTCGTCGTCCAGTTCGGCCGGATAGATGCCCCGCACGTCGTAGCTCTTGAAGATGTCCGGGACCGTGCGCGGAGCTGCATCGACGGGCGGTCCTTCCTCGGCCGGCGGAGCTTCATCGGCCGGCAGTGCTTCGTCGACCGGCGGAGCTTCGTCGACCGGCGGAGCTTCGTCGACCGGCGGAGTTTCATCGGCCGGCGGAGCTTCATCGGCCGGCAGTGCTTCGTCGACCGGCGGTGCTTCATCGACGGGCGGTGCTTCGGGGGCGTTCTCCGCGGCCGCGACGGCGTCCGCGAGCGGTTCCGCGTCGCGAACGTCGCCGGGGCTCGCGTCCAGGAAGGCCGTTATGCAAGCACCGACGGCGTCGGCCGCTTCTTCGTGCGGCAGCAAGGCGGAGTTCGGATAGATCTCGAGTTTCGCGTCGCGCGCGAGCCGCACGAACTCGGTCGCGTTTTCGACCGGGTTGGCGAACTTCGCGTCTTCGCCCCAGATGACGAGCAGCGGCGCTTCGACGAACGGCAAGTCGCGCGCGACGTCGATATTCAAGCCGCCCCCGACGAAATACGACGGCACGAAGCGCGCGCCGGGCAGATGCGTTATCGCGTAATAGTGATCGAGAACCTCCGGCGTGCCCGACGCCGGGTTCGCGTACGATTGCCTGCGCAAGAACCACGATAGCGAGGCTTTGGAAACGAGCCCGTTATACGCGGTTTCGCCGAGCAGCGGCGAGCGAAAGGTGTTGCCGAGCGAGCGCTGGAGGGCGCCCGGGTCGCGGTCGAGCACGCCGCCGAGCCCCGTCGGACAGATTCCGACCAGGCGCTTCACCCGATCCGGGGCGCGCAGGGCGGCGCGAATCGCGAACGCACCGCCCAGCGACGATCCGATCAGAGCCATCGGCCCGTCGAAGAACTCGCCGAGCGCGTCGACGATCTGCTCGACGAACAGCTCCGCCGAGTATTCGAGGTTGGGCATGTCGGACAGGCCGCAGCCCAGCAGATCGAACGCGACGACGCGGCGCTCGCGTGCCAGCAGCGGTGCGAGCTTGCGGAATTCGTACGACGACGCCCCGGCGTAGATACCGTGCACCAGGAGCGCCGGAAGGGCCGGGCTCGGCTCGGGCGGTCCGAGCTCCGTTACGAAGATCTCGTAGCCGCGCCACGTCCAGGGAAGGCGCCTGCCGCCGAGGTCGTTGGTCGGCAGGCTCCCGGTGTTGCGCAGCGAGCGGTTTAACAGGGCCGCGGCACCGGTAAGGCCGGCTACGGCGCCGAGCGGCCGCAGCGCTTTGCGAAGTTTTTCGAGTGCTCCCACCTGGCCGCTCTTCTGGACGCTACGCGCTCACTCCGTGCGCTTTTCGAAGGAGCTGGCGGCCAAGCGACTGCGTCACATGGCCCAAGGTCCTACCCCGGAGGGGCGGGCCTAGGCAACCGGGGTATGAAACTACCAACAGGATGTTCGAGGAGCTGTCGTCCGCCGCCCGGCGGACGCTCGAGGACGTGGGAGGCGTGTTGCTCGTTGTCCTCGATCCCGCGAGCGGGGTCCTACGGTACGTGAGCGCGGCGGCGGCGGGCTGTTTCGGGCTGGGCGACGGCGACCTGGCGCGCACTCGCGGGCGCGACCTCTGCCCCGAACTCGCCGACTTGACCCCGCGTACGTTCGAAACGCGGCTGCGAACGCCGGAGGGCGACCGGCGCGCGCTCGTGCGGCTCGAATATCTCCGGGCGGCTTCCGGGGCCGGCGCTGCCGTCGCTTCGATCCGCATCGGAGCGTCGCCGACGGCCCTGGCGCTGCTCCCGGCGCGAACCGGAGCGTCCGCTCCGGCCGCCGGCGCGCAGCGCCTCGAGCGTCTGGAATCGCTTTGGCGGCTAGTCGTGCGCGGCGGCTTCGAGGGCTCCGAACGCAACCGCGCCATCCTGCGCGAGGCCATGCGCGGGATGGGGCTTGCGGGCGTTTCGCTCGGCCGCGTCGAGGGCGACGATCTCGTGGTCGCGATCGAGCTGCCGGGCGAGCCCGGCGAAACGCGCACGCCGCTCGTGAAAACGCCCGCCCGCGCCGCGCTGACGCGTTCGGGAACCCTCGCCGTGCTCGATTCGAGCCGCGATCCGGAGTTTGCGGCGCTGGCCGGCGGCTACCGGTGCTTTCTGTGCGCTGCTTTTCGCGTTCGCGACGAGTGCTGGGTGCTGACCTTCTCGTCACCGCAGCCGCGCACGCTGCCCTTCGACGACGAGGACTGGCGCTACGTCGAAAACGTGATCGAGGCGCTCGCACGAGACATCGAGCGGCACGCGAACGACGAGATCGTGCAGCGCCTCGCGTATTCGGACGCGCTCACCTCGCTACCGAACCGTACCGCCGTGCTGAACCGCCTCGACGAGGCGATCTCCGAAGCGCAAGCACTCCACGGGCGCGCTGCCGTGCTGTTCCTGGACATCGACGGGTTCAAGGCCGTCAACGATACGGTCGGCCACCGGGGCGGAGACGCCGTGCTCAGCGACGTCGCGCATCGGCTGCGCGGGACCCTGCGCCGTGAGGAGTACATCGGCCGGCTGGGCGGCGACGAGTTCGCGATCGTGATGCCGCGCGTCGCGGATCGCAGCGAGATCGAGTCGATCGCGCAGCGCATCGGCGGCGTGCTGACGTTCCCGTTCTCCGTCGACGACTGCCGTTTTCCGCTCTCGGCGAGCATCGGCGCGGCGATCTACCCCGACGATGCGAACAACCGCGAAGACCTGCTGGCCGGCGCCGACGCGGCTATGTACGCGGCCAAGGAGGACGGCGGATCGCGCCTGCGTTTCCGCGACGCGCGGCCGGAATTCGCCGAAGCGCCCTTCGCGATAGCGGCGCCGGCCTTCGCCGACGACCTGCGCGACGTCGGCTACGTCCTGTGCTACCAGCCGGTCGTGGAACTCCGGAGCGGCCGGGTCGTAGCCGCGGAGGCTCTGATTCGCCAGATCCATCCGAAACGGGGCTTGCTGGCGCCGGAGCGCGGCTTCTCGATCGCGCGCGACAAAGCCGGCCGTCGCGCGCTCGACCGCTGGGTGCTGCGGGAAGCCGCAGCCCAAGCCCGCGCTTGGACGTGGGAAGATCGGCCGATACAAGTAGATGTGAACCTCGCGGCTTTTGACATTCGCGACCTCGACGCGCTCCTGCGCGACGACGGTCTGGGTGCCGAGGTGCGCCGCCTGCGAATCGAGATCGACGCCGAACAGTTGGCCGACGCCGTCCAAGCGGTGCATCTCGCCACCTTCATCGAGCACGGCTCTTCCGAAGGAATGACGTTCGCGCTGGACGGGTTCGACGGCGGCCTTGCGACGTTGGCACTCGAGAAGCTCCCGATCGCCGAAATCAAGCTCGAGCGGTCGCTCGTCGAGAGGGTGGCGGCGAGTCGCGCCGCTCGCGCGGTCGTCGAAGGAACGCTCCTGGTGGCCAAGACGCTTTCCTGGAGCGTCACCGCGAAGGGTGTCGAATCCCTAGCGCAGCAACAGGCGCTCGAGGCGCTTGGCTGTGACGCCGTTCAGGGCTTTTTCGTTGCACATCCGATGACCGCAGTCGACTTCTCCACCTGGTTGCGCGAGCGCCGGTCCTCAGGGCTTCACCCGTGAAGTTCCGCCCGCCCCTGCGGTTGGCGTTCGGATGCCTGCTCGTTGCGATTGCGGTGTGTGTCCTCGCGGCCGCGAGCGGGGCGGAAACGCCGCTCTGCACGGTCAGCCCGGGCGGCCGCGTCGTCCTGGAATCGGATGCCGTCGACCCCGACGTCTTTCTCTGGGATTCGCGCACGCGTCTGATCGACTACGCTGCGGGCGAATGGGGAAACACCCGCGCGATTTTCGCCCACACCGTGCTTGCCGAACCGGGAACGCAAGCCACGGTCGTGTCCTGCTTTCCGGCGGTGGCGCACCCGAAGTTCTCGACGGGCGACGAAGATGCGATCGGCGTGAAGATCATGAGCGGTCCCTACAAAGGACGCTACGGCTGGGTGCTCTCCAGCGACATTCACCCGACGCGCAGCCCCGCGGGGCAGAGCGCGATCAACACCCCTTCCAAGAATTAACGAAAGCGGAGTGGCGCGGCGATGGCGAAGGTCATCATTTCGAGCGACGAGCTCACGGTGGGCATCGAAGGCTGGGACCGGATCTGGGCGCTGCAGAGCGCACTGAAGATACCGCTTGAGCACGTGGCGGGCGCACGCTCGGGCGAGCCCGAGGCTTCGGACTGGTTCAAGGGCATTCGCTTCGGCACGAACCTGCCGGGCCTTGTGACCGCGGGTTCGTTCTACAAACACGGCGACTGGGTCTTCTGGGACGTCCACGACCCGGCGCGCGCGGTGGCCATCGAGCTGCACGACGAGCACTACCGGCGGCTGATCGTCGAGGTCGACGATCCGGCCGCAACGATCGCGGCCATCGAAGCGGCCCTCGCCGCGCACGCCGCGGCGAGCGGGGATTCGAGCGGGACGGCTCCCGCCCAGTAGAGGGCCGGCACTCTCCGCGCGGCATGTGTTAGCGGTTTTTTCTCACCTCGCCTCTCGCCCGTCTTGCTGCACGTAATACCGGATACGAGCGATGCAGCGGAACCACTGCGAAAGAGGAACCCGCACACATGGCGACGATCGAGTTCTCCGGCGGCGAGCTGACGGTCCAACGGCGAGGATTCGACCGGATACTGGTGTTGCAGAGCCGCCTTACGGTGCCGCGCGAGCACGTTACGGGCGTGCGCGGCGGCGAACACGACGCCTCCGAAGCGTTCAAAGGCTATCGAGTCGGCACGAGCGTTCCCGGCTTGTTTACCGAGGGTCGTTTTGCAAGCACGGCGTTTGGGTTTTGTGGGACGTCCACAACGCCGCATACGCCATCGCGATCGACTTGGAGGACGAGCACTCCCGCCGACTGATCGTCGAGGTCGAAGATCCCAAGGCGGAGATCGAGGCGATCAAGGCGGCGCTCGCCGCCCATGTCAAGCCGGCAGGCGCCGGCACGGCCGTGTAACTGGACATTCGTCCATTCAGAAACGGCAGCATCTCGCCATACGGCCAGGCCTTTCGGATATAGGTGCGTTTTGACGCATCGGCAGTGCGTTTCATGCGCCATGTGTAGGGTGCGATAGACGCTTCGCTTCCGTACCATCGCTAGATGGAATGACCTGGCCTAGGCGCCGGCTCCGGCCTACAGCAGGGGATGCCGTCGGCTATGCCGTTTTCTGGAGGAGAAATTTTGCCCAAGAGAACCATCCTCGCGACGGCGGCGTTTGCCGGCGCGTTACTTGCTTATTGTGCCGGCCCCGCTTTCGCGCAATCGGCCTCACCGAGCCCGGCGCCGTCGAAGTCGCCTGCGCCCGCCACGCTTCCGGCCGCTTCGCCTGCTCCGGCCGCGTCGCCCGCTCCGGCCGCGTCGGCCGCGCCGACGCCGACGCCTTCGCCGACTCCGTTCAAGCTGATCACGGTGAGCGGTTCGGGCGACGTCGGCTTCGAAGACGTCGCCGGAACCGATCGCGTCCGCTTCGTCAACGGTAACCCGAGCAGTATTTTCGAAGCCGCGACCGGTCCGTTCTTCGATGCCAACGGCGGGCGGCAGCTCGCGGGTCCGAGCAATTTCAACGAAGTGCCGGATCTGCAGAATGCGAATATCCAGCTCTTGCTCAACGGTAGCCTCGTCAGCGGGAAGATCGAAGGCAGCTTCGGCACCGACGCCGCCGTAATCGCTTCCAACGGCCAGTCGCGCAACGGCGTCAATCTGACGCAAGCCTACGTGCAGCTGACGCCGACGGGCGCGATCACTTTCATCGCCGGCAAGTTCTCGACCGAAGCCGGCGCGGAAGTGATCGAGGCGCCCGGCAACACCAACTACTCGCGCTCGTACCTCTTCGGCGAGGCGATTCCGTTCACGCTCACCGGCGCCCGCCTCAGCTACGCGGTCAACTCGAAAGTCAGCGTCGTCGCCGGAGCCAATAACGGCTGGGACGACTGGAAGTTCGCCGGAAAAGGCACGACGTTCGAGGGCGCGGTCCTGCTGACGCCTTCACCCGGTTGGGCGTTGACGCTCGACACCCTGAACGGCCACGACTTCGCGGTCAACGGGAACACGACCGATTCGATCGTTCCCCCGGTGATCAACGGCGCCGCCGTGGTGACGAACCGCATGCTCTACGACGGCGTCCTGACGCTCCATCCCACGAGCGCCATCACGCTGATCGCCAACTACGACAACGGTACGCAAGTCGCCGACAACGGCGAGTTCTTTCCGCAATCGGCGCACTGGAACGGCATCGCCGGCTACGTGAACTACCAGTACAATCCGCGCTACGGGATCTCGCTGCGCACGGAGACCTTCCACGACGCGCAAGGTTTCCGAACGGGCCCGAATTACTACTGCACGGAAGGACTGGCGGCGCCGACCTGCGGCCAGCGGTTGCAGTCCAACACCGCGACCTTCAACTTCACGCCCGGCTCGAACTACATCTTCCGGCTCGAGTACCGGCTGGACTCGACCGACGGTCCCAACTTCCAGTACCGCGGATTCAACCCCGCCGTCGACTTGGGCCGCAACCACCAAAGCGCGCTCGGCGTCGAAGCCGTCGTCAAGTTCCCGTAGAGGGAGAAAGATCGGGGGCGGGGCGGTAGCCGCGTGGAATGACGCGGGCCGCACCGTCGACGACCACGCGGTCGAACCCGATGCCGAACGCGCGCTCTAGGATCTCCGGGTCGAGCGCGTCGTTCGGGGCCGCGCAACGCAAGAGGCGGCCGTCGCCCAGCACCGCGATGCGGTCGGCGACGGCCGCCGCTTCGTTGAGATCGTGCAGTACGACGAGCGCCGTCGTCGGGGCGCGCGCGATGCCGCGCATCAGGCAGAGCATCTCGAGCGCGTAGCGCGGGTCCAAGTGCGACGTCGGTTCGTCGAGCAGGACCAGGCGCGCGTCTTGGGCGAGCGCGAGTGCCAGCCACACCCGCTGGCGTTCGCCGGAGGAGAGCGTGTCGAAGCTCCGCTCGGCGAACGCGGCGAGTCCCACGCGGTCGAGCGCGCTCAGCGACGCGTCGCGATCGTCCGCGGATTCCGACCACTTCCACCACGGGCGGTACGCATAGCGGCCCGTCGTAACGACGTCGCGTACGGTCGTCCCGTCGTGCGGCACTTCCACGTCGCTGCCGATCAGGGTGACCGCGCGGGCCCGGTCCTGCGCGCGCAGGCTGGCGACCGGGATGCCGTCGAGCGCGATCTCGCCGCCGGCGACCGGGACGAAACCGGCCAGCGCGCGCAGCAACGTCGTCTTCCCGGCTCCGTTGGGACCGACGATCGCGACGAGTTCTCCCGGCGAGGCTTCCAGCGTCACGTGGTCGAGCAGGGTGCGCCCGCCCGCGGCGAGGCGCACGCCGCGCAGCGCTACGTGCCCCACAAACGCGTGGCGTCGGTCGGCCGCAGGTACAGGTACAGGAAGGTCGGCACGCCGACGAACGCCAGCAGCACGCCCAGCGGAATCTCGGTGGGCGGCGCGATGGAACGCGCCAGCGCGTCGGCCAGCGGCACGAGCGCCGCGCCCAGGAGCGCCGAGGCCGCCACCGTGGCGCGCGCGTCCGCACCGACGATTCGGCGCGCCAGGTGCGGTACGATCAGCCCCACGAAGCCGACGATCCCCGACAGGGTGACGGCCGAAGCCGCCAGCAACGTGGCTGCGGCCAGCACGAGCCACTGCGTCCTCGCGATATCGACGCCGACCGCCCGCGCGACGCTGGGGCCCAAGCGCATTGCGTTGAGAGCGGGAACCGCGAGCGCCGCGAGCGCCAGACCGGTCAGCGCGTATGGTGCCGTTGCGACGAGTTCGGGCCAGCCGCGCGAAGCGAGCGAGCCGGCCAGCCAGGCCAGCACCTGGTCGCCGCCCGAACGCCCCAGCCGCAGGAGCGCCAGCGTGACGAAGGCCGAGAACAGGGCCGAGAGCGAGACCCCCGCCAGAATCAAGCGTTCGGCGTCGATCCCGCCGCCGCGCCGGGCGAGGAAAGCGACCAGCAGCGCGGTGCCGAGGCCGGCGGCGAAGCCGAGTCCGGGCACCAGCGGCGCCGCGACGCCGAGCGCGATGGCGACCGCGACCGCGGCGGCCGCGCCCGCGCTGACGCCGGTGAGAAACGGGTCCACGAGCGGATTGCGCAGCAGTCCCTGCAGCAGCACGCCGGAGACCGCCAGCGCCGTACCGACGCACGCGCCGATCGCGACGCGCGGCAACCGGAGGGCCCAGACGATCGTCACCGCGTCGCCGCCCGCCCGCGGATGCAGCAGGGCGTTCGTTACGGCAGACGGCGAGAGCGCCGAACCGCCGACGTAGAGCCCGAAGAAGAGCGCGGCCAGCGCGACGGCGGCGAGGGCGGCATAGGTGCCGGCGGACCGCACGGTTCTCACACGCCCCGCCTTACCCGGAGCGCCGTAAAGCCCTGTCGCCGCAGGCGGGCGGGTGCGGGCGGGCCGGTCCGACCGGGGCGTCGCCCGGTTCCGCGGCGAACCCCGTCGCAATGCCCTTTCGACCGTTGCTCGCGGTTCTGGTCGCCGCTACCTTCGCCGGACTCGCTCCCGCCGCCGCGCCGGCACGTGCCGCCTCCCCGCGCATCGTCTCGCTGATTCCGTCGTTGACCGAGGACCTGTTCGCGCTGGGTGCCGGCCCGCAGGTCGTGGCCGTTTCGCAGTTCACCGACTATCCGCCGGCCGCACGCGACCTGCCGGCTGTCGCGTCCTTCGCATCGCTCGATGCCGAACGGATCGTCCGGCTGCATCCGGATCTCGTGGTCGGGATCCCGGCTCAGGCGGCGCTGGTCGCCGACCTGCGCCGGGTCGGTCTGCGCGTCGAGCTGATGCCGGACGATTCGTTCGACGACCTCTTCTCCGACCTCGCGCGCTTGGGTGCGCTGAGCGGGCACGCGCGCGAAGCGGCCCGGCTTTCCGCCGCGTTGCGCGCGCGCACGGCCGCGCTCGTGCGTGGCGTGCCGGCCGGCGACCGCCCGCGTACGCTCGTCGTGCTGGGCGTGACGCCGATCTTCACGGTCGGCGACCGCTCGTATATCGCACACCTAATCGCGCTGGCCGGCGGCCGCAACGCCGCGGACGGGCTGGCCGCCCCCTACGCACGTTACAGCGCCGAAGCGGTCGTCGCCGCCCAGCCCGACGCGATCGTGACCGACCGCGGCGCAGCGCTGACCGGCGCGCTCGGGACGCCGCCCTGGAACGAGTTGCGCGCGGTGCGCGAGAAGCGCGTCTACGTGCTCGACGATGCCGACCTGCTCGAACGGCCCGGGCCCCGGTACAACGACGGGCTCGCCTGGCTGATCGCAAAGCTGCACGCGCGTGCCCCGCGGTAGCGTCGAGGCGGCGCCGCCCGCCGAACGCGCGCTGGTCGTCGCGGTCGATCTGCGCGACCCCAAGCGCCCCCTCGAGCCGGAACTCGCCGAATTCGAAGCGCTGATCGACGCGGCCGGTGCGACGCCGGCCGGCCGGCTCGTGCAGCGGCTCGACCGCGTCGATCCGGCGACGCTCGTGGGCAGCGGCAAAGCGCACGAGATCGCCTCCCTCGCGCAAGCCCTCGGCGCGACGAAGATCTTCGTGTTCAACGATCTGCGGCCGCGCCAGCGCGCGAATCTCGAGAAGATCGTGCCGCTCCCGATCGTCGACCGTACGATGGTGATCCTGGACATCTTCGCGCAGCGCGCGCGCAGCCGCGAGGGGAAGCTGCAAGTCGAGCTGGCGCAACTGCGCTACGCCCAAGCGAATCTGATCGGTTCCGCCACCGCGCTTTCGCGTTTGGGCGGCGGGGTGGGCACCCGCGGTCCCGGTGAAACCAAGCTCGAAGTCGACCGGCGGAAGATCCAGGAGCGGGTTTCGCTCTTGCGCGAAGCGCTCGAGGACGTGCGCCGTTCTCGCGCGACCCGGCGCGCGCCGGCGGGTTCGACCCCGCTGGTCGCGCTCGTCGGGTACACGAACGTCGGGAAATCGTCGTTGCTCAACCGCCTCGCGCATTCGGGGGGCGACGGCGCGTTCGTCGCGGACCAACCGTTCGCGACGCTCGATCCGACGTTGCGCCGGGTCTACCTCGGCCCGGACCGTTTCGTGCGGTTGGCCGATACCGTCGGCTTCATCACGGAACTGCCCAAGGAGCTGGTTGCGGCGTTCCGTGCGACGCTCGAGGAGCTGGCCGGCGCCGACGTGCTCGTGCACGTGCTCGATGCCTCAAATCCCGATTGGCCGCGTCAGCGCGCGAGCGTCGAGCAGATCCTGCACGAGCTCGAACTCGACGGCAAGCCGACGGTCCTGGCCTTCAACAAGGCCGACGCGCGCGGCGCGGGGGCCGCGCCGCTGCCGCCCGGCGCGCTCGCGATCAGCGCGGTGACGGGAGCCGGGATCGACGAGCTGCGGGCCGCAATCGCCGCCAGGCTCGACTCGCGAGGCGTCCCCTATTGAAGCCGCTCCTCGCCGCGCTCGCGCTCGCGCTCCTGGCCGGCGGCTGCGCCCCGGCGCCCAAACCACCCGCGGGCGACCCCTTCGTGCGCAGCTTCCACGCGCTGCGGCCGGCGGTCGTGCTCTTCACGATGAAGATCCCCGGCGACAACGCCAAGCGCAAGGGCGCTTGGGACGACGCGTACGGCACCGGCGTCGCGGTGGCCACCGGTCCGTGGGGGACGCAGATCCTGACCGTGCAGCACGTGATCGACGGCGCTCGCCGGTTGCGCGCCACGCTCGACAACCGCCGCTCCGTCCCGGCCCGGGTCGTCGCGGCGGACGCGAACTCCGACGTCGCGCTCGTTCAGATCGACGTGCCCAACCGGCCGGTCGCCGTGCTCGGCAGCTCGTCCTCGATCGAGCCGGGGACGCAGATCGGCGTCGCGGGGTACCCCGTTCCGGACGCGTTCGAAGACGAGCAGCTGGGCACCCAGACATCGGTGTTCGCAGGCCGCGTGTCCAGCATTCGCAAGGACGCGCTCGAACTGGATCTGCCGATCATCCCCGGCGAAAGCGGCGGCCCCGTCTTCGTGGCCGACACCGGCGTCGTCATCGCGCTGGCCGAGTCGCGCTTCGACGACGAGAAGGCGATCGGCTTCGGCGTCCCCATCGAGGACGCGGAAAAGTTCCTGCGGGGCAAGGTCCGGGAGCCGCTTGCGTTGCGGCCGTAGCGGAGGGCCGGTTCCTAGGTTCCCGTGGGCGTCGTCGAGGTCAGCTTGAGGGTCGGCACCGTGACGCCTTGGTTCTTCACGACGATGGCGGTGGCGGTGCTGCTGGCGAAGCCGGCCGCCGAGACGGTCACCGTCTGCTCGCCGATCGCCACGTTCTGGAGGTTGAAGGTCCCGGTCTGATCGGTGCGCGACGTCGCCGTCGTGCCGGTCGCGCTCACCAGCGCCCCCGCCACGGGCTTGCTGTTCTGGTCGACGACGTTGCCGACGACGTACCCGTAGTCTTGAACCCCGATGAAGTTGGGGTTGGCGCAGCCCGCGAGCGCGGCCGCTCCGAGCGTGAAAGCGGCGACGGCTGCGGCCAGCCGGAGCCTGGGACGCAAGGCAAACCGATGCAGTCTATCACTCATATCGACACGTCCGTTTCTGCGTCGCGGAGGACCGACCCGCCCACCGCGAAAGTCTTGGGGAGCATGAACCCTTACGCCCCCGTCGCGGTGTTCTTGGCCGTCGCCATCCTCGCATCCGCCGTTTTCTGCGCCGTTCCGGGCCTGCTCGCTCGCCGCAGGCCGAACCCGACCAAATCCGAGGCGTACGAGTGCGGCGTCGAGCCGACATCGGACGTCAGCGGCCGGTTTCCCATTCGCTTCTACCTCGTCGCGATGCTGTTCGTGATCTTCGACGTCGAGGCCGCCTCGTTCTACCCCTGGGCGGTCGAGATGCACGCGCTGCGGACCTACGGCTTGCTCGAAATGGTCGCGTTCGTCGTGGTCCTGGGAATCGGGTATGCCTACGTATGGCGCAAGGGGGGGTTCCAGTGGCGGTGACGCAGGGCGAGTTCTTGCTGGGGAAACTCGACGACGTGGCGCGCTGGGCGCAGAGTTCGGCCGTTTGGCCGCTCACGATGGGCCTGGCGTGCTGTGCGATCGAGATGATGAGCGCGACCAACTCCACCTTCGACATCGCGCGCTTCGGCTCCGAAGTGTTCCGCGCATCGCCGCGCCAGGCCGATCTGATGATCGTTTCCGGTCGCGTCGCGCAGAAGATGGCGCCGGTGATCAAGCGCCTCTACGATCAGATGGCCGATCCGAAGTGGGTCATCTCGATGGGGGCGTGCGCGAGCTCGGGAGGCGTCTTCGACAACTACGCGGTCGTGCAGGGCGTCGACACGATCGTGCCGGTCGACGTCTACGTGCCGGGCTGTCCGCCCACCCCCGACGGCCTCCTCTACGCAGTCAACCTGATCCAGCAGCAGATCCGCCAGGGCGGGCGCGGCGGAATTCTCGCGAAAGCGTAGTAGTGTCCCATTCCAGGAGTTCGTCACATGGTTTGGGGCGGCTTTCCGCCCGTCTCATCGTCGCTCGTCGCTTCCCCGTGCGGGGACGAGCGAATGCCTGGTCATTCCACGCTCCTCGCTCCTCGATACGACCGAAAATCCACTCCCGACGTATGCAACCAACCCCTGGAACGGGATACTGAGTGCCGAGTTCGCAAAACCCGTCGATCGCCGGATTCGCGCTCGACCCGACCTCCGTTCGCCCCGACCTCGACGACGCGCAGATCCGCCGCGTGACGCCGGGCGAGTTGCACGCGACGCTCGCCGCGCTCCGCGCGGACGGGTTTTCGATGCTGCTCGACATCGGCGGCGTCGATTACCTCGGGCGCGAGCCGCGCTTCGACGTCGTCTATCACCTGCTGGCGTTGCCCGTGACGCCCGCCGGGACGGCGGAGGTCGGGCATCCGCGGCGCCTGCGCGTCCTGGTCGGCGTTCCGGAGGAAGAGCCGGCCTTGACCTCGGTCGTGGGCCTGTGGCCGAGCGCCGACTGGGCCGAGCGCGAGATCTTCGACCTGTTCGGGATAACGTTTGCCGGCCACCCCGATCTCACGCGCATCCAGATGCCGAGCGACTGGGTCGGACACCCGCTGCGCAAGGATTACCCGCTGCGCGGGCCGGCCGCCGAAGCGACGCCGCGCCCGGCCTTCGCCCTCAAGAGCAACGTTCCGGCCGGGACGCCGCCCTCGGGTAAGGTCGCCGAGGCGCTGCAGCGGCAGATCGCTCGCGTGCGCGGAGCGCGAAGCGGTGGAGAGCAGGCGTGAGCGGGTCGTTGGACGTGGTCGAACGCTCGGGCAATACGATGACCCTCTCGATGGGGCCGCAGCACCCGTCGACGCACGGCGTGCTGCAAGTGATCGTCGAGGTTGCCGGTGAGACGGTCGAGCGCGCCGAGATGGAGATCGGGTACCTGCACACCGGGATCGAGAAATCGGCCGAAAACCTCTTCTGGACGCAGGCCTCGACCGTGATCGAGCGCATGGATTACTTGAACCCGCTGGGCAACGCGCTCTGCTACGTGCTCGCGGTCGAGCGACTGCTCGGGGTCACGGCGCGCATTCCCGAGCGGGCGCAGTCGATTCGCGTGCTGATGAGCGAGCTGTCGAGAATCGCGTCGCATTGCGTCTGGCTCGGCACGGGCGGGATCGATCTGGGCGCGATCTCGACGTTCTTCTACGCGTTCGACGTGCGCGAAGACATCCTCGCGCTGATCGAACTCTCGGGCGGCGCGCGCATGCATCCCAACTACTTCCGCATCGGCGGTCTCAACGGCGATCTGCCCGACGGATTTCTGGCCAGGCTCGATGCGCTGATCCGGAAGTTTCCGCAGCGCATGCGCGAGCTGCGCACGCTGCTGCAGAGCAACCCGATCCTGCGCGACCGGACGATCGACATCGGCATCATCTCGGCCCAGGACGCCGTGGCCTGGAGCTTGACCGGGCCGGTCCTGCGCGCCAGCGGCATCGCTTACGACGTCCGCCGCGCCTTTCCGTACAGCGGCTACGAGAAGTACGAATTCGACGTACCCACGCGCACCGAAGGCGACGTGTACGCGCGCTTCCTCGTGCGGCTCGACGAGATGGACGAGTCGATGCGCATCGTCGCCCAGGTCCGCAAGGAACTGGACACGCCGGGTCCGGTCATGATCGCGGATCCCAAGATCGCGCAGCCGCCGAAGGAGACGATCGCGTTCTCGATGGAGGCCTTGATCCACCACTTCAAGATCGTCTCCGAATCGTTCCGCGTGGCGCCCGGCGACGTCTACCAGGCGATCGAATCGCCGCGCGGCGAACTCGGCTACTACATCGTTTCCAACGGCAATAACCGGCCGTACCGCGTACGTACGCGGCCGCCCTCGCTCTACAACTTGCAAGCGCTGACGTCGATCGCGCCGGGCAATCTGATCGCCGATCTGGTCGTGATGATCGGCTCGCTCGACCCCGTCTTCGGCGAGGTCGACCGGTGACCGTCGAACGCACGCAAACGCGCGATTTCGCGACCATCGCCGCGCGCGTCGAACCGGAAGCGCGCCGCTTGATCGCGCAATACCCGGCCGCGAGCGCGCGCAGCGCCATGCTGCCGATCCTGCACGAATTTCAGAACGTCGAAGGCTGGGTGTCGCCCGAGGCGCTGGCGCAGACGGCGCTCTGGCTCGACGTGCCGCTCTCGGTCGTCGAATCCACCGCCTCGTTCTACACGCTGTTCCACCGCCGGCCGGTCGGGCGGTACGTGCTGCAGCCGTGCCGCAACCTGTCGTGCGTCATCAACGGCGCGGGCGAGATCATGGCGCACTTCCGCGAACGGCTCGGCATCGGTCACTTGCAGACGACGCCCGACGGGCTTTTCTCCTACGAGGAGGCCGAGTGCCTGGCGTCCTGCGACCGGGCGCCCTGCATGCAGGTGAACCTGGAATTTATTTATGATTTGACGAAAGAGAAAGTCGATGCGATGCTGCAGGCGATGCGCGACGGAACGTTCGAGGTGCCGCCGCTCCCGCAGTCCGCGGCGCCCGGCGCGAGCTGGCACGTCGCCGCGGACTCGGGAAAGAAGTCGCCGGGCGCGGTCGGCGTTTCGCATCCCGACGATCCGGGCGGACTGGGCGACGCGAGCGGGGTCGCGATGATCGAGCGGCTCGCGCAGGACCCCTATCCGGTCCAAACGCGCCCGACCAACGAACGCCTGGTGCGCGACGGCGCCGCGCGGCTCGCGGCTCCCGCGCCGGAAGGCGGGCACTGAGGCCATGCCCGTCGTGAAGATCCTGACCGCCGGTATCGGCGAAGCGAACCTGCGCGATCTCGATTGTTACCGGGAACGCGGCGGCTACGAGCAGCTGCGGCGCGCGGTGACCGAGCTGACGCCCGCGGCGGTCGTCGATCTGGTCTCGAAGAGCGGCCTGCGCGGGCGCGGCGGGGCGGGCTTCCCGACCGGCCGGAAGTGGTCGTTCCTGCCGAACAACGGCCGGCCGCGTTATATGGTCTGCAACTGCGACGAAGCGGAACCCGGGACGTTCAAGGACCACATGCTACTCGAGGAGACCCCGCACCAAGTTCTCGAGGGCATGCTGATCGGCGCCTACGCGATCGGATCCAATCACGCGTTCATCTATATCCGGGGCGAGTTCCGGCGCGGTTACCATATTTTCATGGACGCGCTCGCGCAGGCGCGCGCCGCGGGGCTGGTCGGGGAGAACCTCTTCGGTACGGAGTACTCCGTCGACGTGACGGTGCACCGCGGTGCGGGCGCGTACATCTGCGGGGAAGAGACGGCGTTGCTCAATTCGCTCGAAGGCCGGCGCGGCGAGCCGCGGCTCAAACCGCCGTTTCCCGCGGTCAAAGGTCTCTACGGCGAACCGACCGTCGTGAATAACGTCGAGACGCTCGCCACGCTCCCGTACATCCTGCGCAACGGCCACGAGTGGCACGCGCGGGCGGGCACGGAGCGCTCTCCCGGCTACAAGATCGTCTCCATTAGCGGACACGTGAAAGCGCCTGGCAACTACGAGGTGCCGCTGGGTACGACGCTACGCGAACTGCTCGAGATCGCGGGCGGTCCGCGCGACGGGCGCAGGATCGTCGCCGTGCAGCCGGGCGGCGGTTCGTCGGCGTGCCTGTTCGAAGAGCACCTCGACTTGGCCTACGATTTCGATACGATGGCCGCGAACGGAACGATGCTCGGTTCCGGCGCGGTGGTATTTTTCGACGACACGACGGATTTCGTCGCGGCGGCGCAGGCACTCGTACGCTTTTACGCGCACGAATCGTGCGGGCAATGCACGCCTTGTCGCGAAGGCGGTCACTGGCTCGAAGTGACGCTCGACCGGATCCGCAGCGGGGGCGGTCTGGAATCGGACATCGAGATGCTGATCGCAGTATCGCATCAGATGACCGGCTTGAACCTCTGTCCGCTCGGCGATTCGATCGAACCGTTTCTGGCGTCGGTCGTCAAGCGCTTCGAAAGCCAATTTCGTTCCTACATTCGCACGGCTCAACGTGAGGCGGTACCAGTATAATGTCAGTTTCAGAGGACGTAACGCTCGTGGTCGAAGAGACCCGAATCGATCTCGAAGAGGGAAAGAAGCGCAATCGGTGGATCGTATGGGCGGTCGTCGCGTTCGTCGCGGCGTTCGTCTTCGGTTTCTGGAGCGTGCGCTCCAAGTCGAGGCAGAACGCGGGTGAAGAAGCGGCGCCGCCCCTCGAGAACCCGTAGTTGGCCAAAGACGTCACGTTGACGATCGACGGGACGACGGTCACCGTCCCGGCAGGCACGCTCCTGGTCGAAGCGGCGAAATCGATCCGCACGGACGTTCCGGTCTACTGCTACCATCCCAAACTCGGTCCCGCGGGACTGTGCCGGATTTGTCTCGTCGAGGTGGAGAAGACGCCGAAGCTCCAGATCGGGTGCAATACCGCGGTCGCGGAGGGGATGGTCGTGCGCACCTGCGGCGCCAAGGTGGAGGAAGGCCGGCGCGCCGTCATGGAGTTTCTGCTGGTCAACCACCCGCTCGACTGTCCGATCTGCGACAAGGGCGGCGAGTGCGATCTGCAGGACTTTTCGATGGCGTACGGTCAGAGCGCGTCGCGGCTGGCCGACCCCAAGAGCTCGAAGCCCAAGGCCGTCGATCTCGGGCCGACGATCGTGCTCGACGACGAGCGCTGCATCGTGTGCCAGCGCTGCTCGCGCTTCGATGAGATCATCACGAACGAACGGTCCCTGGTCGTCATGGACCGCGGTCAGCGCGACGTGATCGCGACCGCGAGCGGCCGGCCCTACGTTTCGCAGTTCTCCGGTAACGTGACCGAGCTTTGCCCCGTCGGGGCGCTCACCTCGAAGACGTACCGCTTCAAGTCGCGGCCCTGGGACAACCGGCGCACGCAGACGGCCTGCCTGCAATGCAGCACCGGTTGCGGCCTCAACGTCGACGAGCGCTACGGTTCCGTACAGCGCACGATGTCCGTCCCCGACGACCCGCTGTCCGACGGCTGGCTATGCGACCGCGGCCGCTATAACGTCGCCTTCTACGACGACCCGCGCCGCTTGGTGAGCCCGATGCTTCGGCGCGGCAGCGACTTCGTGCAGATCGGCTGGGACGACGCGATCGGGTTGTGGGCCGAGCGGCTGCGCGAGGCGCTGGACGCGGGCGGCCCGCGAGCGGCCGGGGCCATCGGCGGCGGCCGCCTGCTCAACGAGGAGATCGTGCTGCTCGAGCGCGTGATGCGAGGCCTGGGCATCGCCAACCTGGATTGGCGCGCCGGGCGCCAGCGCCGGGCATCGCTCGGACCCCGCGGCGGCACGTATGCCGAACTCGAGTCGGCGCAGCTGATCGTGGCGCTCGGCCGCCCGCCGTCGCAGACCGCGCCCGTCCTGGACTTGCGCGTTCGCAAGGCCGTCCAGCGCTTCGGGGCGCGCTACGTCACGGTCGGCCCGCACGCCGCAAAGGCCTTCGTGCCGGCGCTCAACCTGCCGCGGCTCGACGCTCTTGCGCCGTACTTGGAAGGCGTCCGGCGCGTCGCGTTCGTGTGGGACGGGATCGACGACCGCGTGGGCGCCGAGGCGGACGCGCTGATGGAGTCGCTCGCCTCCCGCGGCGTGGCGGTCGCCGCTTTCGTCACGGGGGAGCAGAGCAACGCCCGCGGCGCGGAAGCGTTCGGGCTGCTGCCGCGCGACGGCGGCCTCGATTCCGCGGGCATGTTCGCGACGGCACTGCGGGGCGAGTTGCGAACCCTCGCGCTGTTCGGCGTCAACCCGGTCCTGCACCACCCCCTGGGCGGCGACGCCGTGCGCGCGGCGCTCGAACGCGTGCCGTTCGTCGTGGCGAGCGAGCTGTTCCCGACAGAGACCGTTTCGCTCGCCCACCTCGTGCTGCCCGCACGCGGGCCGTTCGAGAAGTCCGGTCACGCCTACGGGCTCGCCGGCGACGTGCTGGCGGTCCACGCGGCGCACACGCCGCCGGACGGTACCCTTTCGGACGGCGAGATGCTGGTCGCGCTGGCGGCCGCCCTGGGCCTCGACGTTCCGGCCCCGGACGAACTGGCGGCGCTCGCGAGCGCTCCGCCGCCCGCCTCCGCGCCCCGCGTTCCTACAGCGGCCTTGGATACGAGCCGCGGGCGGCCGGAACGCAGGAGTCGCCCGGGCTGCGACTGGCGGTTGCAAGCAACGTTTTCGCCGGCGGCGGGACGGTCTGGTTCGACGAGCGTCTGGCGGAGCTGCGGCCGGTGCCCAGCGCCGCCTTGGCGCCGGGGACGGCCGCGGAAGCGGGGCTCCGGGCCGGCGACGCGATCGACCTGGCCGCGGGTCCGCGCCTGTTGCCGGGCCTGGTCGTCAGGCTCGACGACGAGGTTCCGGCCGGCGTCGTCAGCGTCGTCGACGGGTTACCGGAGGCTCCGGCGAATGCGTTCGGCGACGGTGACGTCGTGCGCGTCGCGAGCGTGCGGCCGGCCGAAGCGGAACGTGCCGGGGGAGGCGTGCGCTGACGTGGACGTCCTGAACGCGGCGCCGTGGTGGCTCGTCGCCCTGCTCAAGAGCGCGATCATTCTGTTCGTGATCCTGACGGTTTTCGCGTATTCGATGCTCTTCGAGCGAAAGATCATGGGCTGGATGCAGCTGCGACCCGGCCCCAACCGGGTCGGTCCGTGGGGTCTCTTGCAGCCGGCGGCGGACGCGGCCAAGATGCTGTTCAAGGAAGACCTGACGCCGGACAGCGCGGATCCGTTGATCTACCGTTTCGCGCCGTTCATTTCGCTGGTGTGCGCGATGGGTGCGTTCGCCGTGATCCCGTTTTCGGAATCGAGTTCCGGCCTGTGGGGCATCTCGGACGTCAACGCCGGGATCCTCGTGATCTTCGCGATCACCTCGATCGGCGTCTACGGCATCTCGCTGGCAGGCTGGTCTTCAGGTTCGAAGTACCCGTTGCTCGGCAGCGTGCGCTCGACCGCGCAGATGATCAGCTACGAGCTCGCAATGACGATGTCGGTCATCGGCGTGCTGATCATCGCCGGCACGACTTCGCTGGCGGGGATCGTGCACGCCCAGAACCGCGTTTGGTTCGTGCTCCCGCAACTGGTCGGCTTCATCGTCTACCTGGTCACCGCGGTCGCCGAGACCAATCGCGCGCCGTTCGATCTCGTCGAGGCCGAGACGGAGCTCGTCGGCGGCTTCCATACCGAGTATTCGGGGCTGCGCTTCGGGCTGTTCTTCATCGCCGAGTATCTGAACATGATCACGGTGTCGTGCATCGCCACGCTGCTGTTCCTGGGCGGCTGGAACGCTCCGTTCGGCCTGACGATCGTGCCCGGCATCGTTTGGTTCGTCCTGAAGGCGGGGCTGTTCATTTTCATGTATATCTGGCTGCGGACGACGCTCCCGCGCTTGCGCTACGATCGGCTGATGAACTTCGGCTGGAAGGTGCTGCTTCCGGTCGCGACGCTCAACTTGATGATCACGGCGGCCATCGTCGCCGTAATGGGGTAATTCGGAACACGTATGGGATTCGTAGGCGGAGTCGTCGCGCTCGCCAGGGGATTTGCGACGACCCTGCAGTTCGCGTTTCAAAAGAAGCCGACCGTGCAATACCCGACGGTCAAGATACAGCACGCGCCGCGCTTCCACGGGCTGCACGAATTGCGGCGTTACGCGGATGCCAAGGAGCGCTGCATCGGCTGCGAACTGTGCGCGATCGCCTGCCCCGCCAACGCGATCACGGTGATCGGTGCGGAGAACGCGCCCGGCGACCGGCGCTCGCCCGGCGAGCGCTACGCGGCGCGCTACGAGATCGACGAGCTGCGCTGCATCTTTTGCGGGTTGTGCGAAGAAGCGTGTCCCACCGACGCGATCGTGCTGACGCCGCGCTTCGAGATGGCCGATTACCGGCGCGGTTCGTTCATCTACAGCAAGGACCGGTTGCTCGTGCCGCCGGAGGCCGGCGTCGGAACCGCGCCGGACGAGCGCCCCGGCGGTATTCCCGCGGATCTGGGCTCGGTGATCCGTCAAAAGAGCACGGTGGACATCGGTGCCGGCTACGGTGCGACCCACCGCGGCGAGATCTTGAAGACCCAGCGGTCGGGCTTGGCGGGATGAACGAGTGATCGCGTTCTACGCGCTTGCGATCGTGCTGATCGCGAGTGCCGTCTTCACGATATCGCAGAAGAGCCCGGTCTACAGCGTCGTCGGCCTGCTGGCGAACTTCCTGACGCTGGCCGCGCTCTACGTCACCTTGAACGCGGAGTTCCTGGGCATCGTGCAGGTCGTGATCTACAGCGGCGCGATCCTGATGCTGTTCGTCTTCGTGATCGCGCTGCTCTCGAGCGGGATCGGACCCTTTGTCGAGGGCCCGAACCGTTTGCCGCGCATCCTCGTGCCGGCGCTGCTGTCGGTCGGCGCCGCCTTCGGCTTCCTGATCTTCGGCGCGTTACGCGCGCCCTTGGGGACGATGCCGTCGCACGTCGCGACCTCGACGCTGGGCGCCGCCGGTACCGCGGACGTCTTCGGCAGCGTCGGGGACTTCGGCCGCGCGCTGTTCACGACCCAGCTGCTGCCGTTCGAGGTGACCGCCTTCATCCTGATGGTGGCGGTGGTCGGCGTGGTGCTGATCGCGGGCGACGCCGCGCCCGAGTCGACGCGCGGCCGGCACCCGCGACGCAGGCGCCCGGGCCGGCGCGAGCCGGTCGTGAAGGCGGTCAAATGACGGTCGGAATCGGCCACTACGTCGCGCTTTCGGCCGTCATGTTCTTCACCGGCGTCACGGGCGTGCTCGTGCGCCGCAACCCGCTGATCGTCCTGATGTCGATCGAATTGATGTTCAACGCCGCGAATCTGGCGCTGGTCGCGTTTTCGCGCGAGTGGGTCAACAACGCCGGGCATATCTTCGTATTCCTGGTCGTGACGGTCGCGGCGGCGGAGGCCGCGATCGGCCTCGCGATCGTGGTCGCCGTCTTCCGCCGCGCGAAGACGGTCGACGTCGACGAAGTCGCGAGTTTGCGCGGGTGACGGCGTGAGCGCGCTCCACTACTCCCCGCTGCTGCCCACGCTATGGCTGCTGCCGCTGTTCGGCGCGGTCGCGCTCTGGGCGTTCGGTCCGCAGCTGCGCCGTAACGCGGGTTACGTCGGCTCGGCGTTCGTGCTGGTGTCCTTCGCCTGCGCGCTGGGCCTAATCGGGGAGGCGACGCTGCCCGGCAATCCGGTCCGGGTGCCGTTGATCGGCTGGGCTCCCGGGTTCGATTTCGGGCTGTCGCTCGACCCGCTCTCGCTCTTATGGACGCTGATCATCACCGGCGTCGGCGGTTTGATCCACGTCTACTCGATCGGCTACATGTGGAACGACCGCGCGATCGCGCGCTTCTTCGCCTACATGAACTTCTTCGTGTTTTCCATGCTCACGCTGGTGCTCTCCGACAACGTCGTCGGGCTGCTCGTGGGCTGGGGTCTGGTCGGGCTGGCGTCCTACTTTCTGATCGGTTTCTGGTTCTACAAGCCGTCGGCCGTCGCCGCCGCCCGCAAGGCGTTCGTGATCAACGTCTTCGGCGACATCGGCATCATGTTCGCGATCTTCGCGCTGTTCGAGAAGACGGGTTCGATCGCGTTCGGGGACATCTTCGCAAAGACCGGCTCGTTCGCGCCCGGCTTCGTGCTGCTGGTCTGCGCGGCGCTCTTCGTCGGCTGCGCGGCCAAATCGGCGCAGGTTCCGCTTCACACCTGGCTGCCCGACGCGATGGAAGGCCCGACCCCCGTGTCCGCGCTGATCCACGCGGCCACGATGGTGACGGCCGGCGTCTATTTGATCGCGCGCTTCGCGCCGCTGTGGAACGCGTCGCCCGCGGCCCAGGAACTGGTCGGCATCGTAGGCGCGCTCACGATGGTGCTCGGCGCCATCCTGGGCGTCGGGCAGTGGGACATCAAGCGCATCCTCGCCTACTCGACGATGTCGCAGATCGGGTACATGATCGTGGGCGTAGGCGTGGGCGCCTACCAGGCCGGCGTCCTGCATTTCTTCACGCACGCGTTTTTCAAGGCGCAGCTGTTCCTCGGGCGCGGGCTTGATCATCCACGCGCTGCACGACGAGCAGGACGTCCGCAAGATGGGCGGCCTCTACCGCCGCATGCCGTTCGCGTTCTGGGCGATGCTGCTGGGCACGCTCGCGATCGTCGGGTTTCCGCTGTTCTCGGGCTACTATTCGAAGGACGCCGTCATCTACGGCGCGCTCGAACACGGCCATCCGGTCCTCTACGCGCTCGCCGTGCTGACGGCCGGCATCACCGCGTATTACATGTTCCGGATGATTTTCGTCGTGTTCTTCGGTCCGTACCGCGGCGAGGTGCCGGACGCGATGCTGGCGATCGCGCCCGCGGCCGGCGCCGCGGACGACGAGCCGCACGGCGGGTCGCACGGGCACGCGCCGGACTGGCTGATGCAGGGCCCCGTCGCCATCCTGATGGTGCCGACCGTCATCGCGGGCTACCTCTCGATCGGCGGCACCTCGAGCCCCTGGTACCGCTACTTCGGAACGCTCTTCGGACCGGGCGAGAACGCGGCCGTCCCGGCGCTGCCGATCACGGAGATCCTCTCGACCGGCATCGTGCTGGTCGTCGTGTCGCTCGGCATCGTGCTCGCGTACCTGCGCTACGGCGCGCCCGCCGTACAGGGCGACGCGGTCGACCGCCTGCGGCGCGAGGCGGTCGGTATGCCGCAGGCGTTGCGGCACGCGTTCTGGTTCGACGACGCGATCGGTCTGGCGATCGTGCGGCCCTCGCAGGCGCTCGGGACCGCCATCTCGCGCTTCATCGATCCGCACGTCATCGACGCGGGCGTGCGCGATCTGGCGTGGCTGGCCGGAGCCTTGGGCCTCGTCTTCCGCGCGTTGCAGAACGGGCTGGTGCGCGCGTACGCGCTGACGATCGTCATCGGCGCGGCCTGCTTCATCGCATATTTCGCCTATCTCGGGGTGCCGCGGTGATCGCGGCGCTGGCCGTCGTGCCCATCGTCGCCGGGCTGCTGCTGTACGCGTTGCCGCGTTCGGCGGAGAGCGCGGCGAAGTGGATCGGCGTCGCGGTCTCGTTCGCCGCTTTCGTCGTCGCCGCATTTTCCTACAACGCGCCCGACGAGTCGCTCGTGTGGCTGCAGCGGCCGTTCACGGCCAGCTTCCACGTCGGGCTCTCGGCAACTGCCGGCGTCGCCGCGAGCTATTGGATCGTCCTGCTGCTGACCTTGTCCAGCGGCTGCGCGCTGATGGTCGCGCGCCTCCCGCGAACGCGGGATTTCGTCGCGCAGATGCTCGTGCTGCTGGGCGCGATGGCCGGCGTGTTCGTCGCGCGCGACCTGCTGCTGTTCGCGCTCTTTTGGGACCTGATGCTGATCCCGGTGTTCCTCGTGCTGATCGCTTGGTCGCCCACGAAGTCGAGCGGCACGGCCTGGAAGTATCTGGTGTACAACTTGTGCGGGGGCCTGGCGCTGCTTCTGGCCACGGCGGCGTACGGCGTCGTGGCCGGCACGACCGACGTCATCGGCACGAGCGCGGCGGCGCTGCCCGCCGTCTCCGATACGACGGCGCTGTGGATCTTCGCGGGCTTCGGGTTGGCGTTCTCGATCAAGACGCCGGTCTGGCCGCTGCACACGTGGATGCCCGATACCTACGCCGACCTGCCGGCGCCCATGGTGGCCGTCGTCAGTGCGGTGCAATCGAAAGCGGGGTTGTACGGGTTCGTCGCGGTCGGGCTGGGCCTGTTTCCGCACGCGATGCACGCGGTCGCGCTGCCGATGTTCGTGCTGGGCGCCGTCTCCTTGCTCTACGGGGCGTTCGCGGCCCTCGTGCAGGACGACGCCAAGCGGATCGTCGCGTACTCGTCGCTCTCGCATCTCGGCTTGATCGTGCTGGGCATCTTCAGTTTCAATCCGTACGCGCTCGGTGGCGCGCTCGTCTACATCGTGGCGCACGGGCTATTCAGCGCCGGACTATTCGTCACGCTCGGCGAGGTCGAGATTCGCGAGGATACGCGTTCGCTCGCGCGGCTCGGCGGCCTCGCCGCGCGCAACCCGCGCCTCGGCGGCGCGCTGACGATCGTGGCGCTGGCCGCGCTCGGCCTGCCCGGTCTGTGCGGGTTCGCCGGCGAGATCCTGATCATGACCGGCCTCTATCAGTCGGGCCATCACAAGCTGACCGTCCTAGCGCTCGTTCCGATCGTCCTCGCGGCGGCCTACATGTTGCGAGCGTTCCAGGGGATCATGCAGGGTCCGGAGGTTCAGGACGTTCCGCAGCGGCCCGACATGACGCCGCTCGAAATTCTCGCGCTGGCTCCGCTCGTGGCCGCGATCGTGCTGCTGGGCATCAATCCCGGCCCGCTCATGCCGGCTTCGGGGGGCGCTCTGCTCTACGGACCGGCAGCGTATCAGACCGAACAGGTGCGAACCAAGTGACGCCGCAGCTAGCGATTCCCTACGGCAGCGCGGATTGGGCGGCGGTGGCGCCGACGTTCATCGTGGCGCTGGGGGCGCTCGTCGTCGTGCTGGCCGACCTGATCCTGCCGCGCAAGGCGCGCCGGCCGGCCGGCATCGCGCTCGGCATCGCCGCCTTGGCGGCCGGCGGGGCGTACGCGCTGGCGGGCTGGCACCATCCCGGCTCCGTCTTCGGGGGCGCGTTCGTCAACGGCGGCTTTGCGATCGTCTTCGAGGAGATCACCGTCGCCGGCGCGATCTTCTCGCTGCTGATGGCGTACGCGCTCGGCCGCGACGATCAAGCGGGCGGAGCGATAGCGCTCGTGCTGTGGAGCGCGAGCGGCGCGATGTTGATGGCGGGCGCCGCTAACCTGATGACGATCTTTCTCGGCCTCGAGCTGCTCTCGCTCGCGCTGTACTGCCTCTGCGGCCTCTCGCCCCGCGCGGGTTCCCGGGAATCGGCGCTCAAGTACCTGATTCTCTCGTCCACGGCTTCCGCGATGATGCTCTACGGCATGGCGCTCTTGTTCGGCGCTACCGGCAGCGTCGCGTTGGCCGCGTTCGCGAACCCGCCCGCGTCGGTGCCGCTGTTCGACGTCGGCTGCGGCCTGTTTCTGATCGGGCTGTGCTTCAAGCTCAGCCTGGTGCCGTTCCACGTGTGGACCCCGGACGTCTACGAAGGCGCGCCGCTGCCCGTGACCGCGTTCATGAGCGTTGTGACGAAGGCCGGAACGCTCGCGGTCTTGGCGCGCTTCGCCTATGCGGCGCTGCCCGCGCAGGACGCGCAGCAGATCCTTTGGCCGCTTTGGGTCGTGGCTGCGCTCTCGATGATCGTGGGCAACGTCGCGGCGCTCGCGCAGACGGACATCAAGCGCCTGCTCGCCTATTCCGGGATCGCGCAGGTCGGATACATCGTGGCGGCGATGGCCGGAACGACGTCCCAAGGCCTGCGCTACGCGATCTTCTATCTCGGCGCCTATACGTTCATGAATCTCGGTGCCTTTGCGGTCGTCGCGCTGCTGTCGCGCGAGCGCGACGAAGGCTCGAACTTCCGCTCGTTCGCCGGCCTCGGCTACCGCCGGCCCGTGCTCGCGGGCGCCATGACGTTTTTCCTGTTATCGCTCGCCGGTCTGCCGCCGACGGTCGGATTCACCGGAAAGATCCTGATCCTCGCGAGTGCCGTGAGCGCGGGATTCTTGTGGCTCGCGATCTTGCTGATCGTCGGGACGGCGATCTCCGTGTACGCCTACTTCAAGATCGTGCGCGCGATGTACGCGCGTACCACGGGCGCGCCGATCCAGCGAGCGCTGCGACCGGCCAGCGCTCTGCCGTGGGTCGGCGTCGCGATCTGCGCGGTGGCGACGCTGGTTCTGGGACTCTATCCGGTGGCACCGAGCGACGTGTTGCCGCTCGTGAAGTAGCTGCGATCAACCACCGGCTTTTCGTTCCGAGTCCGGGGCGCCGGCTCGAAGGAGCGGCGCCGCTCCTGGTGGCGCTGCACGGCTGTACGCAAACCGCCGGCGATTTCGCGGCGGGAACCCGGTTCGATTCCGTGGCCGAACGCGCCGGCGCGTACGTCGTCTATCCCGAGCAAACGGTGCGTGCCAATGGGAACCGCTGCTGGAACTGGTTTCTCGCGGCGCATCAGGCGCGCGAGCGCGGGGAGCCGGCGGCCATCGTCGCGCTCGTGAACGATGTCGTCGCGCGCCATCCGATCGACCCGCAGCGCATTTTCGTGGCCGGCCTGTCCGCCGGCGGGGCGATGGCCGCGATCCTGGCGGAGCAGGCGCCGGACGTGTTTGCCGCTGCTGGGATCATGGCCGGCATTCCCTTGCACGCCAGCCGCAACGTCGACTCCGCCTTCCGCGTCATGCGCGGAAACGTCCCGATCTCCGAGGCGGCCGGCCTGCTGGCGGGCCATAGGCCGAAGCACGTATCGTACGAGCGACTGCGTGTGACGATCTGGACGGGTCTCGACGACCGCACGGTCAATCCCCGAAACTCGGTCGCGCTCGTGCAACAATTTCGCGCCCTGACCGGCGTGTCGGGCGCGGAGGCCGCAGTCGACAAGCACGGCGACGCGACGGTCGAGCGCTGGCACGGACCGGACGGACGCGCGCGGGTGGAAGCCTGGCGCCTTCCGTCGATGGGCCACGCCTGGAGCGGCGGCAGCTTCCGCGGCTCGCACACCGATCCCAAGGGACCCAGTGCGAGCGACGCGATGATGGCGTTCTTCTTAGAGGGCGACGGTTACCGGGCGGGCGACGGAGCGCGTTCCAGCAGGTCGCGCCAGGTCTCGAGCCAATAACGCGTCGGCGTCCACGGCACCGAAACCCAGAGCTTGATCAAGTCGGCGTTGGAAACGTGCGTCCCGAACGCGCGCGAGTCGAGGGTTGCGACCGGCCGCCGCCGGAGCTCGCGGCCGAACTGGGCCGCGCCGCTGCGAACCAGCACGGCATCCACGCTCCCCGACTCGAAAACGTCCGACACGACGCCGGTCAGCGTCAGCAGCGACTTGCGGAACAGCGTCGTCGCTTCGGGGAACCTGACGTTACCCTCGCGCCCGAGCAGGTCGAGCAGCGTGACCAGCCAGACGAAGCCCGGAAACGTTCCGCGGCGCACCTGCGCCACCGCGTCGGAAACTTGCGCGCGGGCCACGGCCTCGTCTCTGATCGTTCCCAGGTGAGCGATCGCGTCGAAGGTCTCGGACTCGTCGAGCGTCAACGCACCCAGCAGCGCGCGGACGACGCCGGACATCTGTTCGTCGCTCAGTTGCGTCGTGAGGGCCCAATCCAGGATCGCAAGCTGCCCTTCGGGCGTGACGAACAAGTTGCCCGCATGGGGGTCGGCGTGGAAGCGAGCGGGCAGGGCCGAGGTTTTCCAAAACGGGTCGGCGACCAGCGCTTGGACCATCGTCTTCGCGAGTTTGCGCCGGGTCCGCAAGCTGACCGACGGATCGGTCACTTTCGTCCCGTAAATGCGCTCCATCGCGGTGAGCCGCGGGGTGGAGAACGGGAAGAGGCGCGGGATCACGACGTCCTTGGAATCGGCATAGAAGCCCGCGGCCCAGGCCAGGTTGGCCTGCTCGTTCTGAAGGTCGATCTCGTGGAGGAGCAGGCTCGCTACGCCTTCGATCATGCCGCGGTAATCGAGCCAAGGCAGGCCGTAAAAGCGGGAGCGTTCTTCCAAGTAATCGGCGAGGCCGTTCCAGATCGCCAGTTCTTCGTGCATGCGCTCGACCGCGATCGCTTTGAGATATTTGAAGACGCCTTCCCGGCGCGTCCCGGCGGAGTCGATCCAGACGAACGGTACGATGACCGCGACGCTGCCCTCGGCGATCGCCAGCGGCGCGACCTCGAGGCCGGACGGCGTGCCGAGCTCGGAATGAATCAAGGCTTCGATCTCGGCGGGATCGGCCGTGGGCGGCAGCGATTCGAGGCCCTGCAGCCGTTTGCGCAACGTAGGCGCGAGGGTGTGCTCGTGCGAAACGACTTGGCCGAGCTTGTGCAGGGTTGGGCACTGCTGCAGCAATGCCACCAGCCGCGTGTCGGCGTCGGCAGCCGGGTCGATCGCCGCCTGCGCGGCGACGATCTCGCCCAAGTGCTGCGGCGTCAGCTGACCGAAGAAGTGGACCAGCGTGTCGATCAGAATCGGCTGGTACCGCTCGTACGGCTCGGGCAGCAGCCGGATGCTTTCCAGCAGCGCCCGGATGGTGCCGAGGATTTGGTCGTTCATCGAAGCCACCATAGATTTACATTCTTACATATACATGTGTTGCGCCGTCAACAGGCTCGTTTGGAGGCAACGTGATCGTACCAACACCCGGTTCCCACGAGCCCGAGCGCCGTTCGTGAGGATCGAGCGCAACGCGACGGTGCGCCGTCCGATCGCCGAGGTCTACGCGTTTCTTTCCGACGAGACTCGAGCGAGCGAATGGCGCGAGGACGTGCTCACGTCCGAGCGCATCTCTCCACCCGGCGACCTCCAGGGGGCCCGTTTTCGCGAAACGATCGCGACGCCGCTCGGGCCGCAGAGCGCGACCGTGCTGCTTTCGGTCGAGCGGCTTCGCCGCGTGTCGTTCGAGGTGCTCGACGGGCCGCTGCGTCCGAAAGGCTCCATTCTCTTGGGGGAACAAGGGCTCGAGACCACGCTGGACTACACCGTGGACGTCGAGCCGGTGTTCAAGATTCGCACGCCGCTCGACGACGCGATCGAGGTGTTTCTCACGCGTTCGGTCGAGCGCAGCCTCGTACGGCTGAGAGAGATTCTCGACCCTTAGGTGTGGTCGCCCCGCACGAAGAGGTGGCGCAGCTGCTCCGCGTTGGCACGAGCGCGGTCGAGCGCGATCTCGTAGATTTCGGTCTGCGATTTCTGAGCCGCTTCGGCCATCTCTTTCATCCCGTCGAGCGTCCGCGACAGGGTCGAGCGAATCAGGTCGGTCTGTTTGCCGATCGCTTCGGACGCTGCCGACGCCGCGGCAGCCGCGGAAGGCGTGTCGCCCGGTTCGTGTGATTTCCGGCTCTTGATGGCCGAGCTGATTTCCTCGAGGGTGGCTTTCAACAGCTCCGCCTGCTTTTGAGTGATCGTCTCGGCGCCGGCAAAGGCGACCGAGGTGGCCTTCGAGATCGCGTCGATGTCGGCTTGACGCGCCTCGATGTAGGCCTCGAAATCGAATCCGGGCAGGCGGAAGCGCCCGAAAATCTCACGGATGCGCGCGGTGGCGTTGCGAGCGGCGTCGGCGGCGGTGGGGGTAGGTTCTGCGGTGGTCGAGGCAGTCTGAGTAGACTCGGTCACGGGAGTGCTCCATTCAATTCAAGTGTAGTCCGGGGGGCGCGCCCCCCGTTTTTGTTGTTTTCTTCATCGTATCACGCCCGGCGGGAGGATGGTTCACACTATAGGCGTAATGCATCTATCTGCTAGTTGAATGGGTCGAAAATGGGTGTATGCCGATTAAGATCGCCGTGCGGCATCTGGTTCACGATGATGCCGATGCCTGCCGGGAGCTGCTGGAAGGTGCGACCGAAGAAGAGCGCTATTTTCGCTTCTTCCATCCCGTGCGCGAGGTCGATGCCGCGCTGATCGAACCGCTCGTGGACCTCCCCGCCGGCATGCTGGCACTGCTGGCCGAGGATGGTACGGGAAGGCCGCTGGGCGCCGCTCACGCCGTCCTCGAAAGCGACGGCCGGCAGGCCGAGATCGCGGTTCTGGTCGCGCATGGGGCGCAGGGTCGCGGTGTGGGGAAGAGCCTGGTCGCGCAGCTGATCGAGGAACTTACCGCGATGGGGTGCGAAACGGTGATCGCCCGCTCCCTCTCCGGGAATAGCAACTTCGCGCACCTGGCGCGTTCGGTCGGCATGCACGTCTGCGGACATGGTCTCGGTGTGGTCACGTGGGAGCTTCCGCTCGGGCCTGCAGGTGCCGTCGCGGTCTAGAAGCGCTTCGGCCGGCCGTAGCCGATAGCGAACGGGCCGCGCCGTTTGAACGGCGCGAACGTGCCGTCGGGCTGCGCGAGGCGGTCGGCAATCGCCCACAGGGTGGCCGCGTTGACGCCGAACCCGGCGTGGCTGGCGCCGATGACTTCGATGTTTTCGGTGCATTCGTTCGTGCGTAGCAGGCACGCGCGCCAGTCGACGATGCCGTCGAGCTTCGAGTAGATCGAGGTGGTCGGCACCGCGATATCGTGGCCCATCTTGTCGAATTCGTGGGGCTGCATGGCTTGCGCGTGGTACTCGGCTTCGGTCGGACGTTCGCCGGTCACGCCGTGATAGGCCTTACTGATGTTCGTGGCCCGCGGATCGCGGGAAAACGGGGTGCCGAGGGTGATCGCCGACCGCACGATCTCCGGCTCCTCGACCGCGAGCAGGCGTGCGTACACGCCGCCGAGGCTCCAGCCGATCACGCTGACGCGACGGCCCGTCGCCTCGAAAATGGAGGCGAGGCGCGCGCGCAGGGCGTCGCGCATCCGGTGAACGCCTCCGAAATTGCGCCCGAGATCCCAGGCGTGGGCGTCGTAGCCCAGCGCTTTGAGGTATTCGCGCAGCGGCCGCGTCGACGCGTCGCTGGTCAGAAAGCCCGGCAACACCAAGACCGGGTGGCCGTCGCCGCGCGGGGCGCTCAGCAGCAGCGGCGCCGCAGCGAGCGAGAATCCGAGTTCCCAGAGCGAGCGGCCTTCTGTCAGCCACAGCAGCCGGTTGGGTGCTTTGAGGCCCTCGTGGACGTGCCGTACCGGCACGGGGGAAGTCCAGGTTGCTGCAGTCATAGAAAATCTCCAGTTAGGACACTATACCCCATATGTGGAAAAATGTACCGGCTGGAGGCCGGGCCGGCGGTTCGCTCAGCCCGCTTCACGTGACGGTGGTGGCTGCGGCGGCGGCTTCGCGCTCGTAAAGCTCCTTCTTTGAGATCTTGCCGATCGGCGTCTTGGGCAGCTCGCCCGGGACGATCTCGAGCGCGTAGACCATCTCGTGCTTGCCCACCCGGCCGGTCAGGAACTCCTTGAGATCGGCCAGCGAGAACGGCGCCGCACCCGGCTTGAGCGCGACGTAGGCTTTGGGGGACTGGCCGCGGTAGGCGTCGGGAATGCCGATCACCGCGCATTCCGCGACCCCCGGGTGCTGGTAGATCGCTTCCTCGATGAAGCGCGGGTAGACGTTGAAGCCGCCGCAGAGCAGCATGTCCTTGGTGCGGTCGACGATGTACACGAAGCCGTCCTCGTCCATGTAGCCGACGTCGCCGGTGCGCAGCAGGCCGTCCGGCGTGTGCTGCTCCGCGGTCGCTTCGGGGTTCTTCCAGTAGCCTTTCGTCACGTTGGGGCCGCTGATGCAGATCTCGCCCTTTTCGCCGAGCGGGACCATGCGCGACGAGTCGTCGAGCGCGACGAAATGAAGGGTGCAGCCCGGCACCGGAATACCGCACGACCCTGCTTTAGCGGGTCCGAGCGGCGAGGTGAACGTCCCGCAGGCGGCGGTTTCCGTCATACCCCAGCCTTCTCCGACGGGGCAGCCCGTGAACTTCTGGAAGGCTTCGCGCACTTCGACGGGCAGCGGCGCGCCTCCGGAGCTGCACAGCCGCAGCGACGACAAGTCGAACTGGTCGGCCGACGGCGCGTTCAACAGCGCGACGAACATGGTCGGCACGCCGCAGAAGACGGTGATGCGCTTGTCCGCGATGTCCTTGAGGACCAAAGAGATGTCGAAGCGGACGTGGAGCACGATCTCGGCACCGTAGCGGATGCCCTGCAGCAGGTTGATCGCGAGCGCGTAGATGTGGAACGGCGGCAGGACCGCCAGCAAGCGTTCGCGGCCCTGCTGCAGGAAGCGCGGTTCGGTCTGCGAGGTCAGCCAGGCCGCGTTGGTCGCGCTCACGAGATTGCCGTGCGTCATCATCGCGCCCTTGGGCACCCCGGTCGTTCCGCCGGTGTACTGCAAGACCGCGAGCGCTTCGTCCGGATCGCCGGGGTCGTGCCGCGTGTAGCCGCCGTCGTTGCGCAGCAGGTTATCGAACGCTACGTGGCGCTCGTTCCAGACCACTTCGACGAGCGCACCCGTTTCGCGCATGGCGGTGGCCACGGCGTGAGGGTTCGCGGCCATTTCCGGCAGCGTGCCGACCACCAGGGCGCGCAGCCGGGAACGCTCGAGCAGCGCGCCGATCTGCGGGTACAGCACCGCGAGATCGAGCGTGATCATCAGGTCCGTTTCGCTATCCTCGACCTTGTGCGCGATCGTCACGGCCGCATCGAGCGGCGAGTAGTTGACGACGACGCCGCCGGCCTTGAGGATGCCGAAGAAGGCGACCGGGTAGTGGGGTGTGTTCGGCAGGTACAGTCCGACGTGCACGCCCGGTCCGACGCCGAGCGTTTGCAGGCCCGTCGCAAACCGGTCGCTGAGTTCGTCCAGCTCGCGATAGGAGATCTTGCGGCCCATGAAATCCAGGGCCGGCCGGTCGGGAAAATCGCGGGCCGCGTCGCGCAGAAGGTCCGGCACGTAGCCGGTCGCAATCGGCGCGTCCCACCGCACGCCGGGCGGGTACGACTTGTCCCAGGGGTTTGTCATCGGCGACTCTTTCCCAAGCGAGGGCTTAGCAGGACGCGCGTTTCGTTCGCCTGGACCTGCGAGGTTTCCACCAGATTTTCGCTAACCCTCGTTTGCGCAGGGACGACCGTCAGTGCGGCGGTTGATGCGTCGTTGGAGATTGCGCGGCGGACATGGGTACTTCAATTCAGAAGCTTTCGGTCATCGACTCGGCGTTTCTCTTCGCCGAGACGGCGGAATGCCCGATGCACGTCGGCTCGATGACGATCGTGAAGCTGCCGCCGGGCTACGACCGCGACTTCTTCGAGGACGTGCGAGCGCGCTTTGCGAGCCGCGTCCATCTCGCGGAGAAGCTGCTCTACAAGCTTGCGTCCACGCCCTTCGATATCGACCGCCCGAGCTGGATCGTCGACGAGGACTTCGACATCAACCGGCACGTGTTTCGCGGGGCGCTCCCGGCGCCGGGCGATCTCGCGACGCTTGAACGGATCGTCGGCTGGATACACGCCAAGACCTTGAGCCGGGCGCATCCGCTCTGGGAAGTGTACATCTTCGATCGCTTGCCGGATAACCAAGCCGCCATCTACTCGAAGGTGCACCACGCCTTCATCGACGGCGGTGCGGGCGCCGCGCTGACCGAGATCATGTACGAGCGTTCGCCGTCGGTCCCGGCACCGGAACCGGAACCGGCGCCTCCGCACGATCCGCAAACGCACGGTCAGCGGCACGATATCCGCGACCTCGGCCCCTCGGTGTTCAACGCGTACGCGGAACTGATGCTGCCCGGCGGCCGGCGGGACCCGGCGAAGCTGGAGCTGCCGCGCACCGGCCGCAGCGACCTCGGGTCGGTCCTTCTGGACGCGGCCATCGATCAAATCGAGTGGCCGATGCGCCTCGCCGGCAGTATGCCGGAAATCGCCAAGTCTCTCTCGTCGTCGCTGTCGAACGCGTTCAAGCCCGGCGCGCTGGAAGCGCTCGAGCAACTCGTCGCGCCGTCGACCCCGCTCAACGCGACGGTCTCGTCCGAGCGCAGCTTCGCTGCCGTCACGTTGTCGCTCTCGCGCGTCAAGGCCGTGGCCGCAAAAGTCGACGGCAAGGTCAACGACGTCGTGCTGGCGCTCTCGGCCGCCCTCTTGCGGCGCTACCTGCTCGAACTCGGCGCGCTACCGAAGAGGACCTTGACCGCTGCCGTGCCGATCTCGGCGCGCGAGGCGGGCAACAAGGATCTCAAGAACCAGGTCTACGCCACGGTGATCGCCCTCGCAACCAACATCGCCGACCCGAAAAAACGGCTGGAGAAGATCATCGTCGACTCGACCCGCGCGAAGCAGTTCGCCGGACCGTTTCGCGGGATCGTACCGTTCCTGTTCGAGATTCCGACGTTCGGAACGCCGCTGCTCCTGCAATTGCTGGCGACCTTCTACGGCCGCTCGAATCTGGCGGACATCATGCCGCCGCCCTTCAACATCGTCATCTCCAACGTGTTCTTCGGAAAGAAACCGTTCTACATCGCCGGCGCCGAGCTGACCCACGTGTACCCGATGTCCATCGTCGTGCACGGTCAGGGAATGAACATCACGGTGCAGGGTTACCGCGACCAGTTGGATTTCGGTCTGCTGGCGGGCGCGAACGTCGTCCCGCAGCTCGGGCACGTCGCCGCGTTCCTGGTCGAAGCCCTCGACGAACTCGAGCGCGCGGTGGGCATCGCCGGTCCGACGTCCAAGCCTGCGGCACCGGAGGCGCTCGGCGCGCCGGAGCCGACGCCGGCCTCCGAAACGCCCGCAGCGCCGGAAGCGCCCGCAGCGCCGGAAGCGCCCGTCGCGGAGGAAGCGTCCGCCGAGCCGGCAACGCCGGTCGAGCCGGAACCGCCGGCGGCGCCCGAAACACAGGCAGTCATCGACGAGCCGTCGGTGGAGCCGGAAACGCCGGCTGCGTCCGAGACCCCCGTCGCGCCGGAGCCGTCGCCGGCGGCGGAACTTCCGGCAACGGCGGAGCCGGCCGTGGCTGCGGAACCGCCCGCGGTAGCGGATCTAGCGGCGCCGGCCGAGACGCCGGCAGACGCGAGCTCCCCGGCTGCCGCGGAACCGGCGAAGAAACCGCGCTCGCCGAAGCCGATGGCGCGGAGAAAGCCGAACCCGCGCAGGAAGCCGAGCGTGCGGATAAACCCGAACTCGCCGGCGAAGCTGAATGCTGCGCCCAAGCCCGCCTCGGCGAAGCCGAACCAGGGCGCCTAAGACTCTCGGCGCGGGGCCGGACCCGCGAAGCGACGCTTGGTCCGGCCCCGCAACGTCAGCCTTAGAAGCGCCGCGGGCGACCGTAGCTCAGCGCGAACGGTCCGCGCCGCGTGAACGGCTTGAACGTGCCCTCCGGCTGCGAGAGCCGGTCGGCGATGGCCCACAGGACGGGCGCGTTGAAGCCCAGCCCGACGTGGCTCGCGCACTTGACCTCGACGTTTTCGGTACGCTCGTTCGTCCGTAGCAGCGACGAGCGCCAATCCACGACGCCGTCGAGTTTCGAGTAGATCGAGGTGGTGGGCACGTCGATGTCGTGACCCATCTTGTCGAATTCGTGCGGGTGCATCCGCTGCGCTTCGTACTCGTCCTCGGTCGGCTTTTCGCCGGTCATCCCGTGGTAGATCTTGCTGATATTGGTAGCGCGCGGGTCCCGCGAGAACGGGCTGCCCAGCGTGATCGCCGAACGTACGTGCTGCGGCGAATCGACCGCGAGCAAGCGCGCGTACACGCCGCCGAGGCTCCAGCCGATCACGCTGACGCGGCGCCCCGTCGCCTCGTGGATCGTCTCGAGGCGCGCGTGCAGCGCCGCTCGCATCCGCTGGACGCCGCCGAAGTTGCGGCCGAGGTCCCATGCGTGGGCGTCGTAGCCCAGCATGTTGAGGTACTCGCGCAGCGGCCGCGTCGAGATGTCGCTCGCGAGGAAGCCCGGCAGCACCAGGACCGGGTGGCCGTCGCCGCGCGGAGCGGCCAGCAGCAGGGGCACCGCCATGAGCGAGAATCCGAATTCCAGAAGCGAACGGTTTTCCGCCAGCCACAACAGCCGGTTCGGAGGGTTGAGACCCTCGTGTACGTGGCGCACCTGCACGTGGCCGTTGGTGTTGATGGCTGTCGTCGTCATAGCGAAAATACTCCGATAGGAAACTCGGTTCCCAGGTAAGTAATAAGTACGAAGGAATGACTAACGCGCGGTTCGAGCGGGGTTAGCGTGGGGCTGCGACCGGGGAGTTCTGGCGGTCGTACAGGTCTTTCTTCGAGATTTTGCCGACCGGCGTTTTTGGCAAGTCTTCCGCGATCTCGAGCGCGTAGACCATCTCGTGCTTGCCTACCTTGTCGGAAAGGAAGGCCTTGAGCTCGTCCAGCGTCAGCCCGCTCGCGCCCGGCTTGAGCTTGACGAACGCTTTGGGCGACTGGCCGCGGTACTCGTCGTGGATGCCGATTACGGCGCACTCGGCGACCGCCGGGTGCTGGTAGATCGCTTCCTCGATGACGCGGGGATAGACATTGAACCCGCCGCAGAGCAGCATGTCCTTGGTGCGGTCGACGATGAACACGAAGCCGTCTTCATCCATGTAGCCGACGTCGCCGGTGCGTAGGTAGCCGTCCGGCGTGTGTTGCTCCGCGGTCGCTTCGGGATTCTTCCAGTAGCCCGTCATGACGTTGGGTCCGCTGATGCAGATTTCGCCCTTTTCGCCCTGCGGTACCGGGCGCGAGGGATCGTCGAGCGCGACGAAGCGGATCGTGCAGCCCGGCAGCGGGATCCCGCAGGAACCGGCCTTCGAGGGGCCGCGCGGTGACGTGAACGTCCCGCAGGCGGCGGTTTCCGTCATGCCCCAGCCCTCGCCGACTGGGCAGCCCGTGAACTTGAAGAACGCTTCGCGCACCTCCACGGGCAGCGGAGCGCCCCCGGAATTGCAGAGCTTCAGCGACGAGAGATCGATGCGCTCGCTCTTGGGCGCGTTCAGCAACGCCACGAACATCGTCGGGACGCCGCAAAAAGCGGTTATCCGTTTTTCGGCGATGTCTTTCACCACTGAAGGGATGTCGAAGCGCACGTGCAGCACGAGCTCGGCGCCGAAGCGGATGCCCATCAGCATGTTGACCGCGAGGGCGTAGATGTGGAACGGCGGCAGCACCCCGAGGAACCGCTCGTTACCCTGGGTCAGAACGGGCTCCGGGGTCGTCTGAGCGCTAAGCCACATCTGGTTGGCCGCGCTCACCAGGGTGTTGTGGGTGATCATCGCACCCTTGGGCAGGCCCGTCGTCCCGCCCGTGTACTGCAGCACCGCAAGCGTTTCGGCGGGGGTGCCGGTTTCGTGCCGGACGTACGCGCCGTCGTTGCGCAGCACGCTCTCGAAGGTGACGAGCCCGTCGCTCCAGTCGACCTGCGCCAACGCCCCGGTCTCGCGCAGCGCGGCGGCGACGGCCTGCGGATCGGCGGCCATTTCCGACAGCTGTCCGACGATCAAGGTTCGCAGCCGCGTGCCCGCCAGCAGGTGCGACATCTGCGGGTAGAGGGCGGCCAGGTCCAGCGTGACCATGAGGTCGGTCTCGCTATCCTCGATCTTGTGCTCGAGCGTCGCGCCGGCATCGAGCGGCGAGTAGTTGACGACGACTCCGCCCGCCTTGAGGACGCCGAAGAAGGCGATCGGGTAGTGGGGCGAGTTCGGCAGGTACAGTCCGACGTGCACGCCCTGTCCGACCCCCAGCTTCTGAAGGCCGGCTGCGAAGCGATCGCTCAGCTCGCCGTACTCGCGGTAGGTGATCTTGCGACCCATGAAGTCGATGGCCGGGCGCTCGGGAAAGTCGCGCACCGCGTCTCGCAGCATGTCGGGAATGAAGCCGGTCGGGATCGGCGTGTCCCACTTCACGCCGGGAGGATAGGATTTGTCCCACGGGTGTACCATCGGTTGCTCTCTTCCCAAACGGGTTCGGACGGTTCTTGCCTGCAAGAGGTGCGTGCGTCGGGCGAGGTTTCTACCAGATACGCGGTAACCCTGGTCTCCGCGGTAGCCGCGGGCGCAGGCGAGCGGCGGTACGGCGGTCGAAGCTAGAGCTTAGGGAGAGTAGCGGCGCACATGAGTACCACTTCGGTCCGGAAGTTGTCGGTCATCGACTCGGCGTTTTTGTATGCCGAGACCGTGGAATGCCCGATGCATATCGGGAGCGTCGCGTTCTTGAAACCCCCCGCCGGCTACGACGGCGATTTCTTCGAGGACGTCAAGGCCCGCATCGCGAGCCGCATCCATCTGGCGAAAAGCCTGCGCTTCAAGCTGGCGCCGACGCCGTTCGACATCGATCGTCCCAGCTGGATCGAAGACGAACACTTCGACATCGACCGGCACGTGTTTCGCGGTGCGCTGCCCGCACCGGGCGATCGCGCGACCGTGCTGCGTCTCTCGGGCTGGATGCACGCGAAGGCCTTGAACCGGGCGCGGCCGTTATGGGAAGTCTACGTCTACGACGGCTTGCCCAACGGCGAAACCGCCATGTACACGAAGGTGCATCATTCCTTGGTGGACGGCGCCGGGGGCGCCGCCGTGACCGGGATACTCTACGACCTCACGCCGACGCCCGGGCCCGCGCCGGCGCAGGCACCGGATCCCGGGACCAACGCCGATTACCACGAAGTGCGCGACCTCGCCGCGTCGATGGTGGCCGCCTGGACGCAGTTGCTGAAGACGGGAACCGCCGACGAACGCGCGGCGTTCGAATTGCCGCGCACGCACGGCACCGACCTCGTCTCCGTATTGTTGGACGCGGCTATCCATCAAACCGAATGGCAGCTGAAGATGGCGTTCGGTTTTCCGCAGATCGTCGGCGCGCTGCAAGCCGCACTGTCGGAGGCGTTGAAGCCCGGCGCCGTAAAGTCGCTCGCGGAACTGGCCGCTCCCGCCTCCGCGCTGAACGTGTCGATCGCCTCGGAGCGCACCTTCGGAATCGCCAGCCTGCCGTTGGCGCGGGTCAAGGCCGTCGGTGCGAAGGCCAACGCAACGGTCAACGACGTCGTGCTGGCGCTCTCGGCCGGAATGCTGCGCCGCTACCTAAACGAACTCGGCTCGCTGCCGAAAAGGCCGATGACCGCCTTCGTGCCGATCTCGGCGCGCGAAAAAGGCAACGCCGAAATGCGGAACCAGATCTTCGGGATGGTCGTTCCGCTCGCAACCGAGATCGCGGATCCTAAAGCGCGACTCGAGACGATCGTCGCCGAATCGCAGCGCGCCAAGGGTTTCGCCAATCCGTTCCGGTCGCTCGTGCCGCACCTGATCGAGCTTCCGACCTTCGGTACGCCGATGCTGCTGCAGTTGCTTGCCACGTTCTACAGCCGCTCGAATCTCGCCAACGTCATCGCGCCGCCGTTCAACCTGATCATCTCGAACGTGTTCGTTTCGAAGAAGCCGCTCTACATCGCGGGCGCGGAGCTGTTGCAAGCGTATCCGATGTCGATCCTGGCGCACGGCCAAGCCTTGAACGTCACGGTGCACGGCTATCGCGACCGGTTGGATTTCGGCCTGGTTGCGGCGTCGAACGTGATCCCGCACCTCGGCCACGTGGCCGCGATGCTGCCGGAAGAACTCAACGACCTCGAGCGGGCGCTGGGCATTCCGGCTTGAAGACGGGGCCGGGCGCGCCGCCGCCGCGACCACCGCAAAAACCGGTGGTAGGAAATATCCTCGACGTCAGCGCCACGAGCCCGGTTCAAGATTTGATCGCGCTCGCGCGCCGGATGGGGCCGATCTTCGAGATGGACATGATGGGCAAGCCCTTCACGGTCGTCTGGGGATACTCGCTGGTCGACGAGCTCTGCAACGAGCGCCGTTTCGACAAGTCGGTGCGCGGTGCGCTGCGCAAGGTCCGCGAGATCGCGGGCGACGGCCTCTTCACCGCGTACACGTCGGAGCCGAACTGGTCCAAGGCGCACCACATCCTGCTGCCCAACTTCGGCGAGCGCGCGATGCAGCGCTATCACCCGATGATGCTCGACATCGCCGAACAGCTGATGCTGAAGTGGGGACGGCTCAACGCGGACGACGAGATCGACGTCACCCACGACATGACGGCGCTCACGCTCGATACGATCGGGCTGTGCGGCTTCGGTTACCGCTTCAACTCGCTATACCGGGACGACAACCACCCGTTCGTCAACGCGATGGTCCAGGCTCTCGAGATCGCGATGAGCGAGCGGGGGTATCCGTTCGAGGACGTCTTGATGCGCTCCAAGCAGCGCAAGCTCGAGGCCAACGCCGCCTACATGAACGCGCTGGTCGACCGCATCATCGCCGAGCGCAAAGAGCAGCGCGCGCGCGGCGACGACACCGGGCACCACGATTTGCTGGACGACATGCTGGACGGCGTCGACCGCAAGACCGGCGAACGGCTCGACGACGAGAACATTCGCTACCAGATCATCACGTTCTTGATCGCCGGCCACGAAACGACCAGCGGCATGCTGTCGTTCGCGATCCACTACATGCTGGCGCATCCGGCGGTGCTCGAGCGCGCGTACGACGAAGTGGACCGCGTGTTCGGTACCGATTTGGACGTGAAGCCGACCGTCAAGGCCGTCAACGGATTGACCTACGTGGGAGCGATCCTCAAAGAGACGCTGCGCCTTTGGCCGACCGCGCCCGCCTTCGCGCTGCGGCCCTACGACGACGAACTGGTCGGCGGAAAATATTTGTTAAAGGCTCGTTCGCAGCTGATCGTGCTGCTGCCGATGCTGCACCGCGATCCGGCCGTCTGGGGCGAGCGCGCCGAACTCTTCGATCCCGATAACTTTTCACCGGACGCGGAAGCCGCCCGGCCCGCTAACGCGTACAAGCCGTTCGGGAACGGCCAGCGCGCCTGCATCGGCCGCCAGTTCGCGCTGCAGGAAGCGGGGCTGGTGCTCGGGATGATCCTGCAGCGGTTCCGCCTTATCGATCACGCGCGCTATCGTCTGAAAGTCAAAGAATCGCTAACGCTCAAGCCCGTGGGCTTGAAGATCAAAGTGCGGCCGCGCGTGCGCGAGGGGCCCCCGGCCGCAGCCGCGCCTCGCAACGGCGCGGCGCTCGCCGCAACGGCCGCGCCGGCCGCGGCGCCGCCGCTTGCCAAGCACGGTACTCCGCTCTTGGTGCTCTACGGTTCCAACCTCGGTTCGTCCGAAGAGATCGCGCGCCGGATCGCCGAGGGCGCGGTCGCGCAAGGGTACGACGTCACCTTCGCCGCGCTCGACGACTACGTGGGGCGCTTGCCGGCGGCCGGCGCGGTTGCGATCGTGACGGCCTCGTACAACGGCGCCCCGCCCGACAACGCCGCCGCCTTTTACCGGTGGCTGAACGACGGGTTACCGGACGGAGCGCTGGCCGGCGTCAAGTACACCGTCTTCGGCGCCGGCAATCGCAACTGGGCTTCGACCTATCAAGCGGTTCCGCGCGCGATCGACGCTCTGCTCGCGCGGTTCGGCGCGCAGCGCCTCTACGAGCGCGGCGAGGGCGACGCGCGCGACGACCTGGACGGGCTCTTCCAAACCTGGAAGGACGCGCTCTGGCCGACGCTGGCGGCGGCCTTCGGGCTCGAGTACGAGCCGGGTGCCGGGCTCCCCGAGCGCGCCCTTTACGACCTGGAGTTCGTGGCCGGGCCGCCGCCCAATCCGCTGGCCGCCTCGCTCGGCGCGACGCCGATGCGGGTCCTCGAGAACCGCGAACTGCAAACCGGCGGCCGGCGTTCGACCCGCCATATCGAGGTCGAGCTTCCGGACGGCGCGTCCTATCGGGCGGGCGACCACCTCGGCGTGATTCCGAGCAACTCCGAAGCGCTGGTCGAGCGCGTATTGCGGCGCTTCGGATTCGAGGCGAACGCCTACGTGCGCTTGCGCTCGACGGGGGAGGCGCGGATCGCCTCGCTGCCGCTCGACGCCACCCTTTCGGTGCGCCGCCTGTTGATGCACTACGTGGAGCTGCAGCAGGTCGCGACCCGCAAGCAGATCGCGGTCTTGGCCGAGCACGCGCGTTGCCCGAACGCAAAGCCCGCGCTGTCGCGGCTGGCGGCGGACGACGACGACGCCGAAGCCTATAAGACCGAGGTGAAGCTGCAACGCGCGTCGGTCCTCGATCTGCTCGAGCGCTACCCGGCGTGCGAGCTGCCGTTCCCCGCCTACCTCGAGATGCTGCCGCTGATGACGCCCCGCTATTATTCGATTTCGTCCTCACCGCTGGTTTCGCCGCAGCGCTGCAGCGTTACGGTCGGCGTGCTGCGCGGACCCGCGCTCACCGGGGCCGGGACGTTCGAGGGCGTGTGCTCGACCAGCCTCGAGCGCCGGCCGCCCGGCTCGCGCGTCAACGCGTTCGTCAAAGCGTCGAAGAGCGGGTTCGCGCTGCCCGCGGACCCGTTGCAACCGATCGTCATGGTCGGGCCGGGGACGGGACTCGCGCCGTTCCGCGGCTTCCTCCAGGAGCGCCGGGCGCTCAAGGAGCGCGGCCGCGAGCTCGGCCCAGCGTTACTCTTTTTCGGATGCCGCCGGGCGGGCGACGACTTTCTCTACCGCGACGAACTCGAGCGCTTCGAGAGCGAGGGCCTGGTGACACTGCACGTTGCGTTCTCGCGCGAAGGGACGGAGAAGGTCTACGTCCAGCATCGCATCGCCGAGCGCGCCGGCGACGTGTGGGCGCTGCTCGAGCGCGGCGCGACGGTGTACGTGTGCGGCGACGGCAGCCGCATGGAGCCGCAGGTGCGTGCGACCTTCGCGGCACTCTACCGGGAGCGGACGGGTGGGGACGAAGCGGCCGCGGCGACCTGGCTCGCCGGCCTGACCGCGAGCGGGCGGTACGTGCTCGACGTGTGGGCGTCGGCCTGATGGCGCTCGAAAGCTTGCGGCTCGATGCCGGCGGCCTCGCGTTCGACGCCGTCGGCGCCGGCCCCACGGACGGGCCGCTCGTGCTCTTGCTGCACGGCTGGCCGCAGTTCGCGGATTCCTGGTCGAGCGTGGTTGGGGCGCTGGCCGAGGACGGGTACCGCGCGGTGGCGGTCGACCAGCGCGGCTATTCGCCGGGCGCGCGGCCCGGCGACGTCGCCGCTTACGCGGTGGACGAATTGGTCGGCGACGTCCTCGGGTTTGCGGACGCGCTCGGCAGGCGGCGCTTCCATCTCGTCGGCCACGACTGGGGCGGGATCGTCGGCTGGGCCGCCTCGGCCGTCCACCCCGACCGCGTGGCGTCCTTCACCAGCCTCGCGACGCCCCACCCGACTGCGCTCGTTCTGGCCAAGTCCGCCGACCCCGACCAGCGCGCCAAGAGCGCGTACGTGGACGTCTTCCGGCTACCCGGCGGCGTCGCGGAAAAAGCGCTCTTAGCCGATGGGGCGACCAGACTGCGCGCGGTGTACGGCGCAATCGTCGCGCCCGGCCAGGTCGAGGAGAACGTGCGGCGCTTGAGCGAACCGGGCGCGTTGACCGCCGTGTTGAACTGGTACCGCGCCTTCGGCTTCGACGATTCGGTCGGCACGACGAGCGTTCCGACCCGGTATCTCTGGGGAAGTGCGGACGTCGCGCTCGGCGAGCGTGCGGCGCTCGCGACGGCGGAGTACGTTACCGGCCCGTACCGCTTCGACGTCCTGGCGGGCGTATCGCATTGGATCGTCGACGAAGTGCCGGACGTCGCGCTCGCGGCGATTCGCGAACAGCTTGCGGGGTATCCACACTAGCTATGAAATTGAACATGGAACTCGACTGCACGCCGCAAGAGGCGCGCGAACTGCTGGGCTTGCCCGATATCCGCCCGATGCAGAGCGCGGTGATGGGGCGCGTCGAGAAACAGATGCTGGACGCAGCTGAGTTGCTGTCGCCCGAAGGGCTGTTGCGGACGTGGCTCTCGCTCGTGCCGATCGGCTCCGAGCAATACCGCCGGACCTTGGGCGGTCTGTTCAGGAAGGCGGCCTCCGCTCCCGACAAGACCTGAAGGAGCCGCGGCTACGCGGCCGCCCGCGCCGGAAATGGCGGCGCCCCGGTCGCCCGGCGCGCGCCCGCCCGTATCTCCGCGCGCAGGTCGTGGAGATAGGCGTCGAAATCGACCTGGATGGTGTGGCGTTTCGAGGCGACGTAGCGACGCTTCATGCGCCCGATCGTGCGCTCGATGTCGGCTTCCATGGCGGCGGCAGCCGGCAGCGCGTAACGGCCCGTGAGGTACTCCCCGATCCAGCGCGATTGCGCCTCGGCGATCGGCATGATCGCGCCCAGCGGCTGGACGAGCCCGACGAACGCGAGGTTGTCGAGCCCCGGTGCGAAGACGTTGCGGAACAGGCGCACCTCGTTGTCGCGCGCGGAGAAGAAGCCGGGATCGAAAAACGGAAACGTGATGCGGTATCCCGTGCAGTACACGATCGCGTCGGCCGCTTCGACGCTGCCGTCGGCGAAACGAACGCGGTCGCCGAGCAGCTCGGCGACGTTGGGCTTCGGCACGATCGCGCCGTGAGCGAGGCGGCTGAGCGCTTCGTTCGAGATGGTCGGATGCGCTTCGAGCAGACGGTGGTCGGGCTCGGGCAGCCCGTAACGTTCCATCTTTCCGACCGCCAGCCGCAGCGTCAGCTCCGACAGCAGCTGTTTGACCCGAAAGGGGATGCGCGCGTCGGTCGCGATCTGGTCGAGCGGCCGGCCGAAGAGATATTTCGGAATCACGTGCGCGCCGCGCCGCGCCGCGAGGAACACGCGCTTGGCGGCGTAGCTGGTTTCGACCGCGATGTCCATCGCCGAGTTACCCATGCCGACGACTACGACGCACGCGTCGTCGAAGCGCTTGGCGTCCACGAACGCGTGCGCGTGCATCTCCAGGCCGTCGAACCGTCCGGGGAACCGTGGTTCGGGCCACAGCGGATCCCAGTGGTGGCCGTTGGCAACCACCAGCATATCGTAAAGCCGATGCGTTCCGTCGCCCAGCGTGACGTCCCAGGTGCCGTCGGCCGTTCGCGCGGCGCGCCGGACGAGCGTCTCGAACGAGATCGAGTCGCGCAGGCCGAAGCGATCGACGTACGCGTCGAAGTAGGCGGCGATCTGGGAATGGTGCGGAAAATCCGGATAGCTCGCGGGCATCGGAAAATCGGCGTATTGCATGCGTTCGCGCGACGTGTTGATGTGGAGGTTGCGGTACGCGGCCGCGGTCCCGCCCTTGCTGCCGAAGGCCCAGTTCCCGCCGACGCGGTCGCTGCGCTCGAAGCAGTCGAACGCGATCCCGCGATCCTTCAGCGCCTTGGCGGCCGCGATCCCCGAGGAACCGGCGCCGATGATGCACGCGTTCGGCAACCCGTTTGAGTCCTGCACGCCCGTCGTTTCGTTTCGGGCGGGCGGAACTCCCTATCGGCGCACCGGCAAAAAGAAGGCGCGCCGTTCGCCGAACGGCGCGCCCCACCGGTCGAGCGGGAGCGTTAGTCGTTGATCAACTCGAAGAGGCCCGCGGCTCCCATGCCGCCGCCCACGCACATCGTCACGACCAGCCACTTGGCCTTGCGGCGCCGGCCTTCGAGGATGCCGTGCAGCGACAGCCGAGCGCCGCTCATCCCGTACGGATGGCCGATCGAGACCGCGCCGCCGTCGACGTTGAAACGCTCGTTGGGGATGCCGAGCGTATCGCGGCAGTACACGGTCTGCACCGCGAAGGCTTCGTTGAGCTCCCACAGGTCGATGTCGTCGATCTTGAGGTTGTGGCGCTCGAGCAGCTTCGGAATCGCGAACACGGGGCCGATCCCCATCTCTTCGGGCTTGAGGCCCGCGATCGCCAAGCCGCGGTAATAAGCCAGCGGCTTGAGATCGTGCTTTTCGGCGTAATCGTAGCTGGTCAGCACGACCGCCGCAGCGCCGTCGGAGAGCTGCGACGAGTTGCCGGCCGTGATCGTGGACTTGGGGTTCGTGAAGCTGACGCCCTTGAGCTTCGAGAGCCCTTCGAGCGTCGTGTCCGCGCGGTTGCCTTCGTCCTTGGTCAGCGTGAACATGACCTCGCGCACGTCGCCCGTGGCCTTGTCCTCCTCGTACTTCCACGCGGGCAGCGGCACGATCTCGGCATCGAAGCGTCCGGCCTCCTGGCCGGCGGCGGTGCGCTGCTGGCTCTGCAGCGCGTACTCGTCCTGTCTTTCGCGCGAGACGTTGTAGCGCCGCGCGACCAGATCGGCCGTTTCGATCATCGGGGTATACAGGTCGGGCTGGTGGCGCAACAGCCATTCTTCCGTGAAGAACTTGATGTTCATGTTGTTCTGCACGAGCGAGATCGACTCGGCGCCGCCCGCCACCATGGCGGGAACGCCGTCGACGATGATGCGCTGTGCGGCAACCGAAATCGCCTGGAGGCCCGAGGAACAGTAGCGGTTGATCGTCGTCCCGCCGACCGTGATCGGGAGGCCGGCGCGAATCGCGGCGTTGCGTGCGAGGTTGTGACCGGTCGCGCCTTCAGGGTTGCCGACGCCGATCACGGTGTCTTCGATATCGTTCGGGTCGACGCCGGAACGCTCGACCGCATGTTTGATCACGTGGCCGGCCAGCGTCGCGCCGTTCGTCATGTTGAACGCGCCGCGGAACGCCCTGCCGATCGGCGTCCGCGCGCCGCTGACGATGACTGCTTCGGTGGCCATTAGTTCAGTGCTCCGATCTTAGGACGGATAGCGAAGGTGCCGTTCGCTTCGGCGACTTCCTTGAGTCGTGGGGCGGGCTGCCAGTGCGCGCCGAGGGTCCGTTGCCATTCGAGGATCTGGTCGTAGATCTTCTTGACGCCGACGGTGTCGGCCCACCACATCGGGCCGCCGTGGTACCACGGGTAGCCGTAGCCGAAGATCCAGACGACGTCTTCGTCGCCGGGGCGCAGGGCGATCCCGTCGCCCAGCAGGTGCGCGCCTTGGTTGACCAGCGCGTACATGCAGCGGCGCACGATCTCTTCTTCGGTGATATCGCTGCGGCGGACGATGCCCAGGCGCTGCGATTCGGCGGCGATCAGCTGCTCGACCTCGGGGTCGCGCTGCGGCTTGCGGTCGCCCGCGACGTACTGGAAGAAGCCGGATCCGGTCTTCTGGCCGTAGCGTCCGAGTTCGTACAGCCGGGTCGCGATCTCCGACTGCCGGTAATCGACCTTCGGCGCTTCCTGCGAGATCTTGTAGAAGACGTCGATGCCGGAGAGGTCGCTCATTGCGAACGGTCCCATCGGGAACCCGAAATTGCGAATCGCCTTATCGACTTGCCACGGCGTCGCACCCTCTTCGAGCAGGAACGTCGCTTCGCGGATGTAGTCGAACAGCATCCGGTTTCCGATGAAGCCGAAGGCGTTGCCCGAGAGCACGCCTTTCTTCTTGAGTTTACGCGCCAGCGCCATCGCGGTCGTCAGCGTCTCGGGCGAGCTCTTGGCGCCGCGCACCACTTCGAGCAGCTGCATCACGTTGGCGGGTGCGAAGAAGTGCAGCCCGATGACGTTCTCGGGGCGCGCGGTCGCGCTCGCGATTTCGTCGATGTCGAGCGTCGAGGTGTTCGAGGCGAGAATCGCGTCCGGCTTGAGCGCTTTGTCGAGCGCGGCGAACACTTCTTTCTTGATCTTCATCGACTCGAAGACCGCCTCGACGACGACGTCGGCGTCGGCGATTTCGCTGTAGTCGTTCACGAAGGTGATCGCGTCGACGAGCGCCTTGGCTTTGTCCGCCGTCAACCGGCCCTTCTTGGCCTGCGCCTCGTAGGTGTCGGCGACGTTCTTCTTGCCGCGCTCGACCTGTTCGGGGCTCACGTCGATGACCTTGGCCGGGATGCCGGCGCTGGCGAAGACCATCGCGATGCCCGTGCCCATCGTGCCGGCGCCGACGACGGCGGCGGACTTGATCTCCTTGGGCTTGAGGCCGGCGGCCAGGCCGGGAATCTTGCCCAGTTCGCGTTCGGCGAAGAAGAGGTGGATCGCCGCTTGCGCCTGCGTGCCGCGCAGCAGCTCTTCGAAGAGCCGCGCTTCGTGCGCGAGCCCGAACTTGAACTCCATCTGCGACGCCGCTTCGAGCGCGTCGATCAGCTTGTGCGCGGCGAAACCGCCCTTCTCTTCGGCCGGTACCATGCCGTGCGCCATCGCCACCATCGGCGGCGGCAGCACGAACTTCAAAGCGCTCACGCGCACCTTCGTGCCGGCTTTCTCGCCGGCGAACTCGACCGCGCGCGCCACGACGTCGCCGTCGACGACCTCGTCGATGATGCCCATGCCCTTGGCGACCTTGGCGGGCTTCATCTCGCCCTTGAGCATCATGTCGAGTGCCATTTGAACGCCGGCGAGCCCGTTGTTCGTCGGGTTCTTCGAGGCCAGCAGGCGCGGCAGGCGCTGGGTCCCGCCCGCGCCCGGCAACAGGCCGAGCAGGATCTCGGGCAGCCCGACCTTCGAGGCCGGCGTGGCGAGCCGGTAGTCACAGGTCAGCGCGGTTTCCAGGCCGCCGCCCAGCGCGTTGCCGTCGATCGCGATCACGAACGTCTTCTTGCTGTTCTCGATCGCCGCGATCGCGTCGCGCACGTTCTTGGTACCGGGCGGCGGCGGATTGATGAATTCGCTGATGTCGGCGCCGCCCGTGAACATTCCGTTCGCGCCGGTGAGGACGATCGCGCGCACGGCCTCGTCGGCCTCCGCGGCTGCGAATGCGTTGACGAGTGCTTCGGACATGGCGGACGATAGCGCGTTCACCGGCGGGTTGTCGATCGTGATGACCCGGATTCCGTCGCGGGTCTCGGTTCTCACGATCGGCTTCGGAGGGGCCTGCGTTTCTAGCATCGATGTCTCCATGATTTCTCGGATAACGGGGCGGCGGAGGCCCCCCGCAAGAACAAGCCTGGAAACCTTCGACGCCTGGGCTGGAGCATCTCTAGGAACGCGCCGCTCGCGCAAAGATTTTTTTTGCGGACCTCGACGATAGTGAAAACTACCGGCGGCGTCGCTTTAAGCTCTTGCTCTTAAGCAAGTCCGCCGTCGCGGCCGCTCGCCGCGAACGGTGCGATTTACGTGGGCGGCCCGGCGCGCAGGTACAAAGCCGAGATCTTCCCGCTGCCGTCGTCGATGGCGAACGTCAGGTCCGCGATCGCGCTGGAGAACCAAACCCGGTACACGTAGCGGACGGCGTCCCCGTCGCGCGTGCGCTGCTGGAGCACCGCGCGCAAGGGACTGCCGAGCGGTCCCAGATCGTGCCGGTAGCCCGCGAGCATCGAATCGGTCAGCAGGGCGTTGAGGGAGGAGGTGAGCTCGGAGCGGTCGAGCGTGCCCTGCTGCAACTCCCCGATCAGGGCGAGCGCGCGGGCGGCCGCCTTGTCGGCGGCCGGTGCCGGGCTCGGCGAGCTGCGTTCGACCGGCGTCCCGCCGGCGCCGGCGGCGGCGCGCACGGCGGACGTTCCGGAGGCCAGACCGAGGCCGAAGGCCGCGACGGCGAGGGCGGCGGCGTACATTCTTATACGGAACACGAGTTACTCCACTTCTGGGCGGGTGTGGTTCGGCGCGGCGGCGCGGCCGCCTCCGACCTTGGTCGAGGCTGAAACTTCCGCCCTCATGGTGAAACCTTGGCGGCTATGTCTACGACGATTCATCCGAGCGCGACCCCGACGCGCACTGAAACCGACTCGATGGGAGCCGTCCAGGTCCCCATCGACAAGTACTACGGCGCTCAGGCGGCCCGATCGCTCATCAATTTCGATATCGGCGACGGCGCGACGCCACGTGACGTAATGCCGCGCGAAGTGATCCGTTCGATGGCGGTGCTCAAGAAGGCGGCGGCGCTGGTCAACCACGACCTCGGCAAGCTCGATCTGGAAAAGACCGAACTGATCGTTCACGCCGCGGACGAAGTGATCGCCGGGAAACTCTGGGAGCACTTTCCGCTCCGCGTGTGGCAGACGGGCTCGGGCACGCAGACCAACATGAACGTCAACGAGGTGATCTCGAACCGCGCCATCGAGCTGGCCGGCGGCGTCATGGGTTCGAAAACGCCGGTCCACCCCAACGACCACGTCAACATGTCGCAGTCCTCGAACGACACGTTCCCGACCGCGATGCACATCGCGGCGGCCGAAGCGGTCATCCAGATGCTGCCCGCGGTGGAGCGGCTGCGCGACGCGCTGGCCGCCAAAGCCGAAGTGTGGTCCGGTATCGTGAAGGTCGGGCGCACGCACTTGCAGGATGCGACGCCGCTGACGCTCGGTCAAGAGTTTTCGGGCTACGTCTCGCAACTCGATCGCGCGATCGTCGCGATCCGCGAAGCCAACCAGCACCTCTTCGACCTCGCGATCGGGGGAACCGCGGTCGGCACGGGCTTGAACGCCCACCCGGAGTTTGCCGAGCGCGCCGCCAAGAAGATCGCCGAACTCACCGGACTGCCGTTTCGCTCGCATCCGAACAAGTTCGCGGCGCTCGCGTCGCACGACGATTTCGTGTTCGCCTCGGGAGCGCTCAAGACGCTGGCCGCGGCGCTGATGAAGATCGCCAACGACGTTCGCTGGCTCGCGTCGGGCCCGCGCGCCGGCATCGGCGAACTCTCCCTGCCCGAAAACGAACCCGGCAGCTCGATCATGCCCGGCAAGGTGAATCCGACGCAGTCCGAGGCCGTGACGATGGTCGTCGTGCAAGTCTACGGCAACGACGCGGCGATCTCGTTCGGAGCGTCGCAAGGGAACTTCGAGCTGAACGTTTTCAACCCGGTCATGATCTACAACTTCCTGCACTCGACGACGCTCCTGCGCGACGCGTGCCGGATGTTCCGCCTGCACGCGATCGAAGGGCTCGCCGCGAACGAAGACACGATCGCAAAGTACCTTGCGGAGTCGCTGATGACGGTGACCGCGCTCTCGCCGAAGATCGGCTACGACAAGGCGGCCGAGATCGCGAAGAAGGCCCATAAAGAAAAGTCGACGCTCAAAGAAGCGGCGCTCGCGCTCGGACACGTGTCGTCGGAGGAGTTCGACGCGTTCGTGGTCCCGGCCGATATGACGCATCCGTAAGCGGCGCCGGGCGGGAAGAACGCGCGCGGCGCTTGCTCTCTCGATGGAGGTGCAAGCGCCGCGCGCGTCTTTCGAGAAGGAATGACGCACGCAAATATATTCGGAAAGGAATTACGCACGCAAATACGAACCGTGCAGAATTCTTACCGGAGGTGCCTCCCCATGCTTCGAGCCGCTGCCTTCGCCGTTGCCTTCTGTCTCGCGTGCGCTGCCTCGGTGAGGGCGGAGGCGCCCGCTCCCGCGGCGGGCGTGTCGCCGGCGGCGACGGCGGCCGGCGCTTCCGCCGTCGAAAGCGCGCGCCGGCAAGTCGCCGCCGGCGATCTGCCGGGTGCGGTTTCGGGTCTGACCGCGTACTTGGCCGAGCATCCGAAGGATCTCGAAGCGGCGCGCTACCTCGGCGATCTCTACTTTCGCGGCTCGGACTTCGCCGCCGCAGAACGTACCTATCTTGCGATCCTGCAAGCCGACCCGAGCGACCGCGCGACGCGCGTCCGGTTAGGGCGCATCTACGCGTCGCAAAACCGCACGAACGACGCGATCGAGCAATTCCAGCTAAGCTTGCCCGATACCGGCGCCTTGGCCGCGTTGGTCGAACTGCATCGCCGGCTCGGGGACCTCGGCGAATTCGAAGCGCAGTATCGCGCCGCGGTCATCGATAACGCGTCGGATGCCGGCGCGCTGTACGCATACGGAACCGTGCTCCACGCGGAACGCAAGAACACCGAAGCGGTCGGGTATCTGCAGCGTGCGCTGCGGCTGTCGCCGGGTTCGTGCGCCGTTCAAGTGGAACTGGGCGCCACCTATCTGGACACCGGTTCCACGGACGACGCGGTTGCGGTGCTGCGCGACTGTCTGCGCGAGAACCCGAACGACTACGCGGCGCTGGTGAACCTCAGCGATGCGTACGATCCCGCGCTCGACGAAAACCAGATCCGTCCGCTCCTCGAGCGGGCGCTGCGCGAGCGGCCCGACCGGCCGGAGGCGCTGGTCGATCTCGGTTACCTCGAAGACGCCGGGGGACGCTGGGAAAACGCGATCGCCTACTACCATAAGGCGCTCGCGGTCGACCCGCTCTGGCGCGACGCGTACGTGAATCTGGGCTTCGATTACGAACAGCATCAGTTCTTCCGGCTTTCCGAAGCCACGTTGCTCAAGGGCTTGAGCGTTTCACCGGACGACGGCCGGCTGCACTTCCTGCTGGGCGTGACGTACTCGATGGAAGGCAAACGCGAACTGGCCCGAGGCGAGTTCGCGCGTGCCGCGGGGAGCGACGAGCCCGACGTCGCGCGCGAGGCCACGCGCAAGCTCGCGAACCTAAACTAAGTCGTCGCGCGCCGCAGCCCTCAGAGCTGCGCCACGACCTCGATCTCCACCCGCGAACCCAGCGGCAGCGCCGCGACCGCGACGGTCGAGCGCGCCGGCGCGACGCCGCTGAAGTACTCGCCGTAGACCGCGTTCACGGCCGCGAAGTCGGCCATGTCCACGAGGTAGATCGTCGTCTTGCAGACCTGCTCGAAGCGGGCACCCGCCGCTTCGAGCACGCCGGCGACGTTCTGCATCACCCGACGGGCCTGGGCGGCGGCGTCGCCGTCGACCAGTTTTCCCGTGGCCGGATCGATCGCGATCTGGCCGCTGCAAAACAGGAATTCGCCCGCTCGAACGGCCTGGCTGTAGGGGCCGATCGGCGCGGGCGCCGCCGTTGTGAGGATACTCTCCAGCATGGATTCGCTGCTTCGGTCTAGGCGTTCGCGGTGGCAAGCGTCGCGGGCAGGCCTTCGTAGGACATCGTGCCCTTGAACTTTCCGGGGGGCTCGACCACGCCGAAGTTCGTGCGCGCGAGCGCGGCGACGCGTTCGAGTTCCTCGCGCGAGAGGCGCGCGGTATCGGGGGCCGCCGCGAACTCTTCCAATTGCGTGCGGTCGTAGATGTTCGGCAGGACCGACACGATTCGCGGTTCGGCCAGCAGCCACTGGATCGCCGCTTGGCCGAGCGTCCGCCCGCCGTGCTCGAGAAAGCGCAGGGTTTCCACTTTTTTTACGCCGTTGACCAGCCACTGGCGCGGCCGGTGGCTGCGGTGGTCGGTCGGCAGGAAGACGGTATCGGCAGTATACCGGCCCTCGAGCATACCGCTCGAATGCGGGACGCGGATCTGGAATGCCGTGTCCGCGTTCGCGTCGTATGCCGCGCGCAGCATCGCGTCGCCCGGGTACTGCTCGAGCATGTTGTAGATCATCTGGACGTTCGCCACGTTCCGTTTGCGCGAAGCCTCGCAGCCCTCGACGAGCCAACCGATCGCGGGCCCGAGCGCCACGCCGGCGATACGAATCTTGCCTTCGCGCTTGAAATCCTCGAGCAGTGCGAATAACTCGTCGTTGGCGATCTCGGAAAGGTGCGCGTTGTGGATCGAATAGATGTCGATCGTTTCCGTGCGCAAGCGCTTCAACGACTCCTCGAGCGCGAAGCGCACGAAGGCGGGTGAAAAGTCGTGGGGCAGCTCGTTCTGACCCTTTCGCTCGCCGGCATAGCTGTAGAAGTCGTAGCCGAACTTCGTCGAGTAGACGACGTCGCCGCGCCGCTTCTCGAACGCGCGGCCGAGCTGTTCCTCGCTGCGGCCGTTGCCGTACGTATCGGCGGCATCGAAGAGCGTGACGCCGAGGTCCCGCGCTTGGTGCAGCAGCTCGATCGCCTGGCGGTCGGTCATGTCGCCCCACCAGCCGGTCGACGTGGTCCACAGACCAAAACCGACCTCGCTGACGGTGACGTCCGTCTTCGGATACGTGCGGTACTTCATGTGCGCTCTCTGCCTCCTGACTCAGACGGTGCGCGTTTGCGGCGGACCTGTCTGTGACGCTCGTCATGTGTGCCTTAGCCGATTGTTAGGCGCGCCGCATCGGCACCCTTTACGGAACCCGCCCGCGTCCCTCGTCGTCCTACGGCGAAGTGAGCCAACATCGGGAGCGAGCGATGGACGTAGCCGCGCTGAGATCCTTTTCGGGCCGTCCGGTTCGCGTTCGTCTCGGTGACGCGTCGGAGCTGGTCGGGACCCTGCGAACCGAACTCTTGACCGACCGTTCCATCGCGGTCTATCTGGCGCGCGACGGCGGCGACGGCGCGACGCTCTACATCGACGACATCGTCGCGATCGGGCCCGAACCGGCCTGAGCCGCGTGCCGCCCGCCGCGAAGGCCGTCGGCGTTCGCCGCGCCGAAGCGCAGGCACGATGGAACCGCGCGATTTCGACCTGCAGTCGGCCTTCGAGCGAGCGGCGCGCTGGATCGATGCCTATTACCGCGACCCGGGCCGCTATCCCGTGCTGTCCCGCGCGCGCCCGGGCGAATTCCGCGCGGCGCTGCCCGCCCACGCGCCGCTCGAAGGCGAGAGCTTCGAGGCGATTTTCGACGATTTCGAATCGCTGGTCGTGCCCGCGATCACGCATTGGAATCACCCGCGCTTCTTTGCCTACTTCGCGATCGGCGCGACGCCGGTCACGGTCATCGCCGAAGCGCTGGCGGCCGCCCTCGACGTCAATGCGATGCTGTGGCGGACCTCGCCGGCGGCGACCGAGCTCGAAGAACTCGTGCTCGAATGGCTCCGGGAGCTGCTCGGGCTCGATTCCGGGCTGCATGGAATCGTGTACGACACCGCCTCGATCGGCGGCTTCACGGCGCTGGCCGCGGCGCGCGAATCCCTCGGAATCGACGTGCGCGAGCGCGGCTTGTCGGGGCGAAGCGACCTGCCGCCGCTGCGCGTCTACCTGACCGAGCACACCCACTCGCACGTCGAAAAGGGAGCGATCGCCTTGGGCGTCGGGCGCGAAAACGTCGTGCGCGTTCCGGTGGACGGGACCTTCGCCATGCGGCCCGATGCGCTCGAGCGCGCTCTGGCCGCGGACCGCGCGCGCGGCATGCGCCCGATGTGCGTCGCCGCAACGGTCGGCACGACGTCGACGACGGCGCGCGATCCGGTGGAGGCCGTGGCGGATATCGCGCGCCGGCACGGCGTATGGCTGCACGTCGACGCCTCCTACGCCGGCCCGGCCGCTATGCTGCCGGAGTTCCGCTACCTGCTGGCCGGCTGCGAACGGGCCGACTCCGTCGTCGTCAACCCGCACAAGTGGCTATTCGTCCCGATCGATCTCTCCGTGCTGTACGTGCGAGATCTCGAGACGCTGCGGCGGGCGTTCAGCCTGACCGCGGACTATCTGGCGACACCCGAAACCGGCGTCCGAAACTACATGGACTACGGCCTGCAACTGGGCCGGCGCTTCCGGGCCTTGAAGTTGTGGTTCGCGATGCGGCACCTCGGCGTGAGCGGAATGCAAGCCCGTCTGCGACGCCACGTCGCGCTCGCCGCGGAGTTCGCCGCCTGGGTCGCGGCCGAACCGGGTTGGGAGATCGTCGCGCCGCATCCGCTCTCGGTCGTCTGTTTTCGCAGCACGCCGGAGGGACTGACGGGCGATGCACTCGACCTGCACAACGCGCGCATCGTCGAGACGGTCAACGCGAGCGGCGAGGCATTTCTATCGACGACCAGACTCGACGGGCGGCTCGTGATCCGCGTGGCGGTCGGCAACGAGCGGACCAGCGAGGACGACGTTCGCGCCGTGTGGGCCCTGTTGCGGGATGCTGCGGGTCAGACCGCGCGCAGCTCTTCGCGGGCCGTTTCGTCGTAGAGCGCGACGCGGTTGCGGCCCAAACGCTTCGCGCGGTAGAGCGCCTTGTCGGCGCGTTCGTAGAGCTCTTTGAGCCCGACCGGTTTGGCACCGCTGCTGACGGCCAGGCCGATGCTGACGGTCAGCACCTGTTGCGGGACTTCGCTCGAGTGCCGGATGCGCAAGCGCTCGACGGATCTCCGGATGCGCTCCGCGACGCTCTTGGCGCTGGCTTCGTCGGACATCGCCAGGACGACCGCGAACTCTTCTCCGCCGATGCGGCAACAGGCGTTGATCGACAGGTTGGCCACCGATGCGATGGCCGCGCCCACCGAACGCAAGGCGTCGTCCCCCGCCACGTGCCCGAAATGATCGTTGTAGGCTTTGAAATGGTCGAGGTCGAGCGCGAGGAGCGCTAGCGAATCGCCGCCGGCCCGGCACTCGGCCACGATCGCCGCATACCGCTCGTCGAAGCCGCGCCGGTTGTAGAGCCCGGTCAACGGATCGCGCAGCGTCTCTTCGATCAGCGAGCGCTTATCGGCCGCGAATGCGGCCAGCTGTTCGTTCGCGTGGCCCAGCTGCGTGACCAGGAACAGACCCTGCCAGACGGCGGCCTGGAACAGGCACATGTACCAGGCGACGGTGAACGGCGCGCGCACGAGCGTTCCGCTGACGAAAATCTCGATGCCGAGGGCGATCAGAACGACTCCGAGCCAGAGCTGCATCGTGTGACGAAGCCGGGTCCGCACGACCAGCGTCACGAGGACGATCGCGACCAGCGCCAACAGCGGCCCTTCGACCAGCGAGTGGTAGAAGGGCGTGAACCCTTGGGCGGTCGCGAGCACCGGGAGCCGTGCGTGCCCCAGCACGATCGCCGCATCGCACAGAGCCGCGATCGCGGCGACGGCCAGCGCGTACGAGCGGACGAACCTGACGGCCTTCGGCGCTTTGAGCAGCGTGCGCGAGCAGAAGCTTTCGGCCCATACGTACGCGCCGAGCAGCAGCACGAAGGCGACGTGCCAGCCGACCCAGAGCCACGGCGCCGCTTGCGCGCCGACACGGAAGCCGTCGGGCGAAAAGACGTGCGGGAAGATCAGCGCGTACGGCAGCAGCAAGCAGGCCGTACACGCGTACGCGATACTCAGGAACGCAAACGGCACGTGCCGGCCGACGCGGTACTGGTTGCGCAGGATCGCCGCGGTGACCAGCATCGCCACGAACGAAGCGGATTCGACGGCCGGGACCAGGGCGTCGCTTTCGGCCGCCGGCCGGGAACCGAACGGGATCGCCAGGGACGCGAACGCCAGCAGCAACGCGGACGTCGTCAGCGCTCGCCTCCGCTCCGCCCGCGACGTGGCCGCGAACGCGGGATCCCAGGCCGGCACCCTCGATTTCATACCGGAGAACATCGTCGCGTTCACTTCTCGGCGATAGGTTTCGGACATGGGTCATTTGCCGCTGTCCAACGGCATGTGACGAACGTCACATTTTTGGGGCCCGGGAGGTCAATAGACCCGGAGGTAGGCCTCCCGTTCCCAGGGATGGACCGCGCGCCGGTAGCGTTCGTATTCGGCGAGCTTGGCATCCCGGAACGCGTGGTAGATGTGGTCGCCCAGGGCGCTGCGGACGATCGAGTCTTCGTCGAGTTCGCGCAGCGCTTCGTGCAGCGATTTCGGCAGGGTTCGGATTCGGCGCCGCTCGCGCTCGCGTTCGTTGAGGTCGTACGTGGAACCGGTCAACGGGTCGCCCGGCAAGGCGTGGGTACGCACGCCGTGCGCCGCGCTGGCCAGCAGCACGGTCAGCGCCAGGTACGGGTTGCACGAAGCGTCGGCACTGCGCACTTCCAGCCGGGAGCGCCCGTTTTCGGGCGACGGCACGCGGACCAGCGAGTTGGCGCTGCGGTGGGACCAGACGGTGTAGATGGGCGCGTCCCAGGCGGCGACCAGGCGTTTGTACGAGTTGACCGTCGGGTTGCAGATGGCGGTGTACGCCGGGGCGTGCTTGAGCAGTCCGCCGATCGCGAAGAGGGTCTCCTCCGTGAGTTCGTCGTCTTCGAGCTGCGCGTCGCCGGGCACGGGCGGCAGCGCGAAGTAGACGTGGATGCCGCTGCCCGCCAGCGTCTCCGTCGGCTTCGGCATGAACGTCGCGTGCAGGCCGTGCCGGGCCGCGACGTGCTTGGCGACCGTGCGGATCGTGATCAGCGCGTCGGCGGTCGCCACGATGCCGCGTTCGTTGACGTCGATCTCGTGCTGCCCCGCGCCGTGCTCGTGGTGCGCGCTCGCGACCGAGAGCCCGATGGCTTCGAGCGCGGTGACGATCTCGGTGCGCGCCGTCTCGCCGCGGTCGTTCTCGTTGATGTCGAAGTACGAGCCGACGTCGCTCGACGACGTCGTCGGGCTGCCGTCCGGGCCGAGATCGAAGAGATAGAACTCGACTTCGAGGCCGCTCTGGACGCCGGGCAGTACGTCCGCGGCGTCGTCGAGCGCGCGCAGCAGCGTCGTCCGCGGGCAGCCCTCGAACGGTTCGCCGTCCGGCGTCGCGATGTTGCAGATCAGCCGCGCTTCGATCTGCCCGCCCGAGGTCCACGGGTACACCGCGAAGGTCGAGAGATCGGGCAGCAGCATCATGTCGGCTTCCTCGCCGCGTACGAACCCGTCGATCGAGCCGCCGTCGAAGGTCACGCGGCCTTCGATGGCGCGCTCGAGTTCGCCGACAGGGATCGTCACGTTCTTGCTGATCCCCAAGATGTCGACGAACGACAGCCGGACGTAACGAACGCCGTGCTCCTTCGCCAGCCGCAGGACCTCGCGTTTGTTGACCGCTTTACCGTTCGTGTGAGTTGAGTGCATCAATTGCCATCGCAGTGCGAAGAGTGAGTTGGTCGTGCGCGGAGTCGAGATCGTGCCCGCTGATCTCGGCGATCTGGCGGAGCCTGTAGAAGACCGTGTGACGGTGAACCGAGAGTTCGGCCGCCGCCGTCTTGACGTTCTGACCCACGTCGAAATACAGCCGCAGCGTGCGGATCAGCTCGGTCTGGTGCTTTTCGTCGTAGGCGCGGAGCGGCGCGAGGATGCGATCGGAGAAGGTGCGGAGTTCGGACGAGGTCGCGCCGCCGCGCAAGAGGAGCGGGTAGACGCCCAGGTCTTCGTACGGCATCACGCGCGAACCGCCGAACAGCCGCCGCGCGATGAACATCGATTCGCGGGCTTCTTCGACGGTGCGGTATGCCGCGATGGCCTCCGCCGGCCGCCCGACCCCGCCCACGACCTTCGCACCGAAGTGCGCCTTCGTCGCGGCCCGCGTGATCAGAGTGGCCGCCGTACGGGCGTTGGTCGCGTCCGCTTCCATGGGCGCGGGGCAGAGGAAGACGAACCCGCCGCCGCGTTCGAGCACGACGATGTCGCCCGCGCCCGAGCGTAAGGTCTCGAGGCAGATTCGCCGGAGGTCGCCCATCTTGGCCGTGGCGACGGCTTCGTCCAGTCCTTCGGCTTCGACGGCGACCGCGACGTAGGCGGTCGCCAGCGTGATGCCGCGCGCGGCGGCGTCGTCCTTGGCTTCGATCGGGTCGTCGTACGTTCGGGAGATCAACCGGTCCCAGAACGACTTGCGGCGGTTCTTTCCCCCGCCCGCATCGCGCGAGAGCTCGACCGCGATGGCGGCGGCGGCGAGCCTGATCGGCCCCACGCGGCCGTCGGCCGGCACGCTGCTGGGGAATACCGAGAGCCAGCCGAGCGGCGCATCGCCCGCCCGGATGCGCACCGCAATGCCCTCGACCGCGTCGCCGGGCGGCTGCAAGCGCACGGAATCGTCCGCTTCCTTCGTGCCGGCCGCGATCAGATCGCGGCTCGAAGGCGGGATCGAACGCGAGCCCGAGCCGGCCAGCGCCACGTGCCGCCACTCGGCATCCTCGACCAGGACGGCGGCGTCCAGCAAGGCGCCCAGGAACGCGGCCAACGCCTTGGGGCCGCCCCCCGTGCTCGCGACCCGCGCCAGCCCCTCGGCGAATTCGATGAGTTCTTCATTCGACATGATGGCGGTGTCGATCACGCGAACGCCCCGCTGCGATGACGAATACGATTCTCTATCTCCACTACGGGCTCGCCCTCGTGCTGTTCCTCACCGCGGTCGTTGCGGTCTTCGTGCCGCGAGTGCGTAAGGTGATCGACTATCTGCTGGTCCTCCAGATCGGCTTGGGCATCGGAACGTGGGTAACCGGGAAGGTCGCGCCGCCGGCGTTGCACTGGATCCTGGCAATCCTGGTCGGTGGCGTGTGGCCGGTCGCGCGGGCTCTCGACCGCCGGGGCCGCCCTAGAGCCGCGACCATGGGACTCGCGGCGCTGGGGGTCGTGGTCCTGGCGTTCATCATGTACTTGGGTATGCACGCCTTCCGGGCGCATACTCCTTCGGCCTGAAGTGACGTTCGCGGCGAACGGCGGGCTTTCAGCTTCGGGCCGGATTCCGCCCCCGGGCCGGCGGCCGGAGCGCGAACGGTTGCGAGCAGGAAGAGGGTCACTTAGCCGGCGCAAAGGCGGCGGCGACCTGCGTGAACGTGTAGTAGAGCGCGATCGTGCCGACGATCACAACCGTCGCCCACGCGATGATGTTCGCGGTCAGGGTGTTGCGAAAGGTACCCATCACCCGCGCGCGGTTGATGATGACGAGCATCAGTACGAGTTCGAGCGGCAAGAGCAGGCCCTGCACGACTTGCGACGCGATGCCGAGTTGCAAGAGTGGTACGCCTGGGAACAGGACCAGCGCAGCGCCGATGACGAGGCCGGCGGCGAACAGGCTGAAGAAGACCGGCGCTTCGTGGAATCCGCGGTCGAGCGCAGCCTCGAAACCGAACGCTTCGCAGACGAGGTAGCTGGTCGAGAGCGGCAGCACCGCGGCCGTGAACAGGCCGGCGTTGAGGATGCCGAAGGCGAAGAGCGCGCTCGCGAATTTACCGGCGAGCGGCTGCAGCGCGACCGCGACGTCGGAGGCTTGGCTGACGGCGATCGGGTGTGCGGCGTGTGCCTGGTTGTAAACGAAGATCGTCGCGGCGTTGGCAATGATCATGAAGGCCGCCACCACGATCGCGAGGACCGAACCGTTGGTTACGTCGATGCGCGACATCAGCAGGCCGCTCGGACGCGTCCCTTTTTCAACGACCGCCGACTGAAGGTAGAACTGCATATAGGGCGAGATCGTCGTGCCGATCAGAGCGACGATCGTGCCGATATAGGCGGGATCGCGCGTGTCGACCGACGGCACGAACGCGCCGCGCGCGACTTCGCCCCAGTCCGGGTGCGCGAGCACTCCTGAGACGATGTAGGTCACGTACACCAGTGAGAGCACGACGAAAACGCGCTCGACCACCTGCCCGCTGATGCGTAGCACGAACAGGAAGACCAGCGCCAGCGACAACGGCACGGCGACGTAGCGCGACACGTGGTAGATCTCGCTGGCCGAAGCGATGCCCGCGAACTCCGCCGACGTCGTGAACGTGTTCATGAAGAAGAGTCCGAGCATCGTGATTAGCGCGATGCGCACGCCGAATTCCTCGCGAATCAACGCCGCCAGTCCCTTGCCGGTCACGGCGCCCATGCGCGCCGCCATTTCTTGCACGACGATGAGTGCGACCGCGATCGGGATCAGCGGCCAAATGGCTTTGTAGCCGAATTGCGCCCCTGCGACGGAGTAGGTGAAAATGCCGCCGACGTCGTTCCCTGCGGATGCTGTGATGAATCCGGGCCCCAGAGCGCCCGCGAGTAAGAGTACCGAACGCCACAGACGTGCGCGGCGCGATGACGGTTCACGTTGTTGCAACGGCCGGATTCTTCGCGTGGTGCCGGACGAATCGCGGCAGCGAGTTAGCGATCTTCTCCGGGATGATCGCGTCGATCGCGTCGTCGACGGTCACGATGCCGAGCATCCGACCGGCTTCATCGAGCACGGGCACCGCCAGCAGGTCGTAACGCGCGATCATCGACGCGACGTCCTCCGCGCTCGTGTCGGTCGAAACGCTGACGACGTCGGGATCCATCAGCTTGTGAATGAAAGCCGTCGGCAGGGCCAACAACAGCGTGCGCAGCGAAATCGTGCCGAGCAGTTTGCGCTCGCTGTCGGTCACGTATAGGTAGTAGATGAACTCCGATTCGGGCGCCAGTTCGCGGATCTTCGCGATCGTGGCGGCCGTCGTGCGGTGCGGATAGATCCACACGTAATCGGTCGTCATCAGGCCGCCCGCGCTGTCGGGTTCGTATTCGACGAGATCTTCGAGCTCGTCCGCGTACTCGCGGTCTTCGATTTTGGCGAGCAGCGCGGCGCGCCGTTCCTCGTCGAGTTCGCCCAAGAGATCGGCCGCGTCGTCCGAATCCATCTCCTCGATGATGTCGGCAGCGCGCTCGGTTCCGAGATCTTCGATGATCGACTGCTGCTTCTCGGCGTCGAGATGTTCGAAGGCGTCGGCCGCGGTCTCGTCGTCGAGCGATTTGACGACGCGCGCCGCGTCCTTGGCGGACAGATCGCTGATGATGTCGGCGAGTTCGGAGGGATGCAGGCGCGCCAAGCGCGCGCCCGATACCGAGAGTTGCACCTGCGAGGGGTTGGAATCGGTGATCGGCGCGACGTTGTCCCAGGCGATCAGCTGGCGCGGCACGCGGTCGAGCAACTGCGGCGCTATGCGGCCGGCGCCGAGGCGCCGCAGCAACCCGGAAATGCCGATGTCGGCCGCGACGACCCGCCACGTGCCGCCGGTGTTGGCGATCTCCAGATCGTTGATGCGCACGACCTTGCGGCCGTCGACGTCGACGATCTGCTTGTCGAAGAGATCCTTGATCAGATAGAGCGCGCTGTCGTCGGGCTGCGGCGAGCCGACGGGGGCGTTCTTGAGCACGAATGGGCCTTTGGCGTCGTCGAGGACGAGATCGCCGACGGGGCAGGTCCGGTCGCCGTCCTTGGTCTTGATGACGAACGCATCGATGCGGGGAAACGCGTCGTCCGGTTTGCTGACGAAGAAATCGACGACTTTACCGAGCGAGCGGTGCGAACCGTCCCCGAGCACGGCTTCGCGTCCGACAAAATCGGAAAGGTATCCTTCTAGAAAGGCCACGCCTTCTCACACCTCCTCCCTGCTCGCGACCCTCGCCGAACTGCCGGTAGACGCAAACTTCCTGGGATTAGGCGAACGGCCGCGTTCTACCCGCGCTTACGAGGTTCGTCGGCGGCCGAAGGGGACGAGCATAGCGGCGGCCAGTACGCAGAGGAAGGCCGTGCCGTACACTCGGGTCGAGTTCTTGTGCTGTGCGTCATAAGCGGCACGGCGTGGGTCGGACTTTTCGACCGAGTCGATCGGCCCCGGAATGGTCGCGGCGGTCGCTTCCATGCGCGGGACGATCACGTTCGATTCGTAGCCCGTGGCGGCCAGCCCGACCGCGACGAGCGCTACCCGCGCGACCGCCAGTTTGCGTCCTCCGGGCGTGAGGGCGCGGGCCAGCGACGCCAAGATGGCGATGGTCCCGCAGGCGGTACCGAAAGAGCCGAGGCCGCGGATCACCGCGCCGATCAACGCCGCGAACGTGTCCATTTGCGGGATGGTCCGGCTGGCGATCGGCGCGAACACGAACGCGAAGCCGGCCATCGCGCCGGCCCACAGGGCGAGGACCGCGGCTTCGACCGCGGTAAGAAGGCGTTCTAACATCACCGTCTGCTGTTCTCGCTCGGGAGTCGTTTGGACCCGCTGCACGTCGCGATCGCCACCGCCCGGGAAGCGGGCTCCTTGCTCCTGTCGCGGGCGGGTCTTCCGCTCGAAGCGAGCGAAAAGAGCGCGCGCGGCGACCTGGTCACCGCCTCGGACCGCGCCAGCGAAGCGCTGATCACGGCGCGTTTGCGCGCGGACTTTCCCGGCAGCACGATCCTCGGCGAAGAGGGCGGAACGAACGCGGGGACGAGCGACGAGCGCTGGATCGTCGACCCGCTGGACGGTACGACGAATTACGCGCACGGCTACCCGCTCTACTGCGTCTCGATCGCCTACGAACGCGCGGGTGAGGTGTGCGCCGCCGCTATCTACGCTCCGGCGCTCGGCGAGTTGTATGCGGCCGAACGAGGCGGGGGCGCCGAGCGCAACGGCGCGCGGATCGCGGTCAGCGACGTCGTGCGCGTCGCGGATGCGCTGGTCTGCACAGGGTTCCTGCCCGCGCGCTACGAGCGCAACGGCGCGAATTTCGCGCGGCTCTCGGGCCTGGCGCAGGGGGTACGGCGCGACGGTTCGGCCGCCCTCGATCTCGCGTTCGTCGCGGCCGGCCGCTTCGAGGCGTTCTGGGAACTCGATCTGTGGGCATGGGACGTCGCCGCGGGCGCGCTGATCGTGCGCGAAGCGGGCGGTGCGGTCTCGGCCCTCGACGGCACGCCGCTCGAGCTCGACGCGGGCTCGATCCTGGCCAGCAACGGCCGCGTTCATGCTGAAATGGTGCGGGCGCTCGCCCCCGGTAATAGCGAACGGCTGACGTAGAGCGTAGAGAAGCGCGTGCAGCTTCAGAGAACTCGTTTCGTAAATACCGGCGTTCAGCAGGGGCGGACACCGGGCGTAAGCCTCGTCGAATGCATGCAACCGCACAGAGGCGATGCCCCAAGAGCGTCACGCGCCCTTCCTTATGAAGGAAGCATTTGACCGGCGGCAGCGAAGAGAACCCTTTCTTATTTGTTGTAACCGACAATTCGCGGGCAAGCGAGCGAATTGCCAAGGAGAACGGCGCCATGATCGATCGGATCGCCCTCCTGGCTACTCTGGTAGCCGTTGCGCCGAATGCGGACGCAGACACGACCAAAGTGTACGTGCCCGCCTTTTACGAGTCGGTGGCGAGCATGGCGCCGGTCGGCAAGCTCGGTGAGGTCATCAAGAAGGAATCGATCGAAACGACGGTTCCGGGCGCTCGTGCGTGGCGCATCGCCTACGTCTCTTCCGATCTGGCGGGACGAAGGACGATTGCGACGGGCGTCGTCGTCGCGCCGATCGGCCAAGCGCCCAAGGAAGGACGACCCGTGGTCGTGTGGGCGCACGGCACGACCGGAACCGCTCAGAATTGCGGACCGTCGCAGCAAGTCAATCCGGCCCAGCCGCTCAACGAATATTTCCTGATCGGCGGGAACTCCTCGACCGACTACGGCCTGCCCGCCGTCGATCGCTTCATTCGAGACGGCTACGTGGTCGTCGGCACGGACTACCAAGGGTTGGGCGGCGGCGGCACGCACCAGTACATGGTGTCGGGTACGCAGGCCCGGGATACGATCGACGCCGTCCGCGCTGCCGGCGACATGACCGAAGTGGGGGCCGGCAAGAAGGCCGTGATGTACGGTTGGTCTCAAGGCGCCGGCGCGGTGATCGCTGCGGCGAGCCTGCCCGGCTACATCGCCCAAAAGGGAACGGCATTCGACGGTGTCGAGTTCGTCGGCGCCGTCGCGTTAGCGCCGCCCGACGTGGCGGCGACGGTGACGTCGATGCCGACCGACGAAGCGAGCGCCGAAAAGATGTTGGAGTCCCAAGAGCAGGCGTTTTCGGGCGTCTTCAATTTCGCGCACGTGGCGATGACCTTCTGGGCCATGCCCGCCGCGTTTCCGGGCCTGCGCTTGACCGACATCTTCACGCCCGACGGCGCGCGGGTGGTCGACAAGGTGATGACCGGCAAATGCGTTCACGCTCTGGCCGATACGCTGAGCTATAACTACGGCTCCGCATACAAGTCGCTGCTGCGGCCCCAGGCGGAAAACGCACTTGCGTGGGCCAAGGCCTTGGTCGCCGCGAGCGTCCCCCCGGTGAAACCCGTCGCTCCCGTCATCATCTATTTCGGCTCGGGCGATATCACCGTGCCCCCGGTGATGGGCGAGCTCTACCGCGCGCAGATGTGTAAGATCGGCGGAAACGTCGCGCGGCTGCAGCTGGCCGGAAACCAGACGCACTACACGACTCCGCCGGTCGCGGAGCCGCTGTATACGGCGTGGATCGAAGATCGGTTCGCCGGAAAGCCCGCCGTCAACGGCTGCTGACCGCAGCGGTTGCCACCTAGCGTTTAGCATGTATCGGGGAAGTGCGCTGGTTGTGCGCTGGCGCCCCGGCGTGTATCGTCTGTGTACGCAAGGCGGACGCATTGTTCGCAGAGCGAACGGTCTCCGAAAGGAAGCGTTCATGGCGAAGCGGTCAACCGTATTCGGCTCGCTCGACTCGTACCGGCGCGGTGAGGCCGAGATCATCAGCGGTAGCGTCAAGCACTATGCCTTCTCGAACGTCTACGACGTTGCGGCGCGCTCCAAACCGTACGAAAAAGTGGTCGTCGGCAAGAACCTCGAGTACGTGCTCGAGGCGATTCGCGCCGAGGGCACGTCGCCGTGGTACGCCGCCTCGCACGACGAGTTCGTCCTCAACGTCGACGGCGCCGTCGAGGTGCAATTCGTCAAACTCGATACGCCCGGGGCATTGCTCTCGCACTCGAAGGAGGGCACGATCCTCGTACCGGGCGAGCCGGTTGGGCGGAAGATGGGTGTGGTGCGGCTGGGCAAAGGCCATCAGGCGCTGCTGCCGCGCGGGGCCGCGTACCGCTTCGTGGCCGAGCGGCCCGCGGTGCTCTTGCAACAGACGATTTTCGGAGATCTATCGGTCGAGAAGTGGGCCGAGATCTGCATGCAGCCCAAGCAGCAGGGAGTTCCGGCATGACCACCTCGCTCGCGGCCGACCTCGTCCGGTCGACGGATCCCGATCCGGTTTCGGGCTATCGCGCGTTCAAACTCGGCGCGTTCGAATTCGAACGGGACGACTACTTCGCGAAGATTCTCTGGCCCGCGCACGGCGAACGGCTGTCGCACCGGATCTCGGTGGACGCCTTCCTGCGCGCGATGATGCGCGACGTCGCCTGGGGTTTCTTTTACGGCTGGGTCAATTTCGACGACGTCTTCGGAACGCGCAACCGTTACGGAACCGTCGACGTGTTTGCGGGTCGCTACAACGAGGATTACCACGCGGCCGGGCTCTCGTACGTCGAGAATTTCGACGAACCCGTCATCATGGCCACGTTCAAGGCGATCCTGGCGGATTGGACCAATGCGGGCTTCGATCCGTTCGCGGCGCCGGCCGAAACCGGTAACACCGCGTTCGGGCCCAAGAGCGGGCACAATCTCGAGGCGATCGAGCGCACGCGCACGATCACGCAGCGGATGCCCGGCATCGCGGGCGACTCGCCGCTGCGCGCCGACGAGAACGGCTTCGCCGTCAACCGCCAGTTTGCGGACGTATCGCAGGACGAACCGGAGATCCTCGCCGAGCCGGGCTTCGAGGACGAACTTCACGCCTTTAGTTTATTCAAGTACCTGTCGCGCTCGGACGTGACCTGGAATCCCTCGATCACGGGCGTCTGCCAAGCCAGTCTGGCTTGCCCGACGACCGAAGAATACATCCTGCCGATCATCCACGGCAACGATCGCGTCGAGTGGTTCGTGCAGCTCTCCGACCACATCGTGTGGGACGTGCAGGACAAAGAAACGGGCCGGCCGCGAGCCAAGATCACGATGCGCGCCGGCGACGTCGCCGCGATGCCCGCCGATATCCGGCACCAGGGCTACTCGCCGAAGCGTTCGATGCTGCTGGTGTGGGAGAACGCGACGCCCGGCCTGCCGGAACTGTACGAAAGCGGCACGCTGCCGCCCTACCCGGTCGAGTTTTAGCGGATCTTGGCAACGCTGACTCCCGGCCGCGCGCGCGCGGACGAGCTTCGCACGCAACTCTACATCGGCGGCGAGTTCGTCGACGCGCTCGACGGGCGCACGCTCGCGGTCGATAACCCGCACGACGGCTCGCGGCTCGCCGACGTGGCGCTGGCCGGCGCGGCCGACGTCGACCGCGCGGTCGAGGCGGCCCGGCGCGCGTTTGGGGCCTGGAGCCGCCGCTCGGCGGGCGAACGCGGCCGTCTGCTGCTGCGGCTGGCGGACGCGATCGACCGCGACCGGCTCGCGCTCGCGCACCTCGAGACCCTCAACACCGGTCATCCGATCCGCGATACGAGCGCGCTCGACGTGCCGCGAACCGCGGCGACGTTTCGCTATTTCGGCGGCATGGCCGACAAATTCGAAGGCAGCGTGATCCCGGTCGAACCGGGTTTCCTCGATTACGTCGTTCACGAACCGCTCGGCGTCGTCGGCCAGATCGTGCCCTGGAACTTTCCGGTCATGTTCACGAGCTGGAAGCTGGGGCCGGCGCTCGCGGCCGGCAATACGGTCGTGCTCAAACCCTCGGAGATCACCCCGCTGACCGCGCTGCGCATCGCGGAGCTGACCGCCGAGGTCGGCATCCCGCCCGGCGTCGTCAACGTCGTGCCCGGTTTCGGCGACGATGCGGGCGAGCGGATCGTGCGGCATCCCGACATCGCGAAGGTGTCGTTCACCGGGTCGACGGCGGTGGGCAAGCGCGTGCTCGCGGGTGCGGCATCGAATCTCAAACGGGTCGGGCTCGAACTCGGCGGCAAGGGCGCCAACATCGTCTTCGAGGACGCCGATCTGGCGCGCGCGGTCGGCGGCTCGCTCTTCGCCATCTTTCACAATCAGGGACAAGCCTGTATCGCGGGCTCGCGGCTGATCTTGCACGAGCGCATCGCGGATGCGTTCCTGGAGAAGTTCCTAGCGTTCGCCCGGACGATCCGTCTCGGCGACCCGCTCGACCCGGCAACCGAGATGGGGCCGCTGACGTCGGTCCTGCACCGCGACCGGGTGCTCGACTACTGTACGATCGCGCGCGAGGAAGGCGGGGAGATCCTGCTGGGCGGCAAGGCGCCGGGCGCTCCGGAGTTCGCGCGCGGCTGTTACGTGGAGCCCACGGTCGTGCGCGCGGGCGTGCGCGACCGCGTCGCGCAGGAAGAAGTTTTCGGACCGTTCGTGTCCGTCACGACCTTTCGCGACGACGACGAAGCGATCGCGATCGCCAACGCCACGCAGTACGGGCTCGGCGGCGGTCTCTGGACCCGCGACCTCTCGCGCGCGCACCGGGCGGCGCGCGAGATTCGCAGCGGCATGCTGTGGGTCAACTGTTACAAGCGCGTGCATCCCGGGTCGCCCTTCGGAGGTATCGGCGCGTCGGGTCACGGGCGCGAGATGGGTTTCGAGGCGATGCGCCAGTACACGGAACCCAAAGCCGTCTGGATCAACGTGGACGCCGACCTTCCGCCGTTTTACCAGCGGTAGCGCGTTGCGATTCCTGGGCTTGCGCGAGGCCGTGGCGGAGTACGTGCGCGACGGCGCCACGGTCGCGTTGGAGGGCTTCACGCACTTGATCCCGTTCGCGGCGGGTCACGAGATCGTACGGCAGAATCGCCGCGACCTCACGCTCGTGCGCATGACCCCCGACCTGATCTACGATCAGATGATCGGCATGGGTTGCGCGCGGAAACTGGTCTTTTCGTGGGGCGGCAATCCCGGCGTCGGCTCGCTGCACCGTTTTCGCGATGCGATCGAACGCGGCTGGCCCGTGCCGCTCGAGATCGAGGAACACTCGCACGCGGACATGGCCGCGCGTTACGCGGCCGGCGCGTCCGGTTTGCCGTTCGGCATCCTGCGCGGCTACGTCGGCAGCGATTTGCCGAAATTCAATAAGAACATCAAGTTCGTCACCTGTCCGTTCACCGGCGAGACGCTGGCGGCGACGCCCGCGCTCGAACCGGACGTGGCGATCGTGCACGCCCAGCAGGCCGACCGGCACGGTAACGTCTTGTTGTGGGGCATCGTCGGCGTGCAGAAGGAGGCCGTCTTAGCGGCCAAGCGCGCGATCGTGACGGTCGAGGAGATCGTCGACGAGTTGCCGCCGGGCCGCAACGCGACGATCCTGCCGGCGTGGGCCGTCTCCGCCGTCGCGCACGTCCCGGGCGGCGCGTATCCTTCGTACGCGCACGGCTACTACGCACGCGACAATGCGTTCTGCAAAGCTTGGGACGGCATTTCGCGCGATCGCGCCGGGTTCACCGCCTGGATGGAACGCCACGTGCTGGGCACCGCCGACTTCGCCGAATTCCGTTCGCTCGCGAGCGCGCCGGCGTGAACGGCAGGGGCTCGCGCGAGTACGCGTCGAGCGAGATGATGACGGTAGCGGCGGCGCGCCTGCTGTCCGACGGCGTCGTGTGCTTCGTCGGCATCGGCCTGCCGAGCGCGGCCGCCAACCTCGCGCGCGCGTCTCACGCGCCGGGTCTCGTGCTGGTGTACGAGTCCGGTACGATCGGCGCCAAGCCGAGCGTGCTGCCGCTTTCGATCGGCGACGGCGAGCTGGCAGAAACGGCCGATGCGGTCGTTTCGGTGCCCGAGATCTTCGCGTATTGGCTGCAGGCCGGGCGCATCGACGTCGGGTTCCTCGGCGCGGCGCAGATCGATCGTTTCGCCAACATCAACACGACGGTGATCGGCGAGTACGCGCGTCCCACGGTCCGTCTGCCGGGCGCCGGCGGCGCGCCCGAAATCGCGTCGGCTGCAAAGCAAGTCTACATCATCATCGAACAGAGCCGCCGCACGTTCGTCGACAAAGTCGATTTCGTCACGTCCGCGGGCTACCTCGACGGTTACGACGCACGCGCGCGCACCGGCGCGCGCGGTGCCGGTCCGACGGTCGTCATCACCGACCTCGGAATCCTCCGGCCCGATCCCGTCAGCAAGGAACTGACGCTCGTCTCGCTGCACCCGGGCGTGACCCTCGAGCGCGCGCGGGCCGCCACCGGTTGGGAATTGGCGGTGTCGCCCGAACTCGCGACGACCGCGCCGCCGCTGGCCGCGGAGCTGGCGGCGCTGCGCGAGCTCAACGGCCGGACCGCGCGCGCACACGACCGCGAGGCGTTCGCGTGAACGTCGCCGAGCGCACTCCGCGACCCGCCCTACGCGCGGCCGTCCGCGCGCTGTTACAAGAGGCTTTCGACGGAAGCCATCCGTCGTCGTGAAGGAGGGATACATGCTCACTCGACGTCGCGTTCTGCAACTCGGCGCCGGTGCCGCACTCGGCGGGCCGGCGCTGGCGAGCGCGCGCTTTACCGCTAACGCGCAAAGCGCTCGCGAAATCGTCATCGGCTACGTGTCGCCGCAGACCGGGCCGCTGGCGCCCTTCGGCGAGACCGACGCCTTCGTGCTCGCGGCCGCGCGCAAACAGATCGCGTCCATCTCGATCGGCGGCTCCAAACACCCGGTGCGCATCGTCGTCAAGGACAGCCAATCCAGTCCCAACCGCGCCGGTGAAGTCGCGGCCGACTTGATCCTCAAGGACAAAGTCGACTTGATGCTGGTCTCGTCGACGCCGGAAACGACCAATCCGGTCGGCGACCAGTGCGAGCTCAACGGCGTGCCGTGCATCTCGACCGTGACGCCCTGGCAAGCCTGGTTCTTCCCCCGCAAAGGAGATCCGGCCAAGGGTTTCCAGTGGACGTACCACTTCTTTTGGGGCCTCGAAGACGTGATCGCGTCCTACACCGCGATGTGGGAGCACGTGCCGACGAACAAGGTCGTCGGCGGGCTCTTCCCCAACGACGGCGACGGCAACGCCTGGGGCGATCCGGTCCACGGCCTGCCGCCGGCGCTCGCGAAGGAAGGCTACAAGACGATCGATCCCGGCCGTTACCAGGACCTGACGACCGACTTCAGCGCGCAGATCGCGCGGTTCAAAGAAGCGAACGCGCAGATCGTGACGGGCGTGCCGATTCCGCCCGACTTCAAGAACTTCTGGACCCAAGCGGCGCAGCAGGGCTTGCGTCCGAAGGTCGCGTCGATCGCCAAAGCCGTGCTTTTTCCGAGTGCCGTCGAAGCGATCGGTAAGAGCGCCTACGGCCTCTCGACCGAAGTCTGGTGGTCGCCGCACAACCCGTTCACGTCGTCGCTGACGCACGAGAGTTCGGCCGAACTTGCGGCCGCGTGGGAGAAGTCGACCGGCAAACAGTGGACGCAGCCGCTCGGTTACGTCCACGCGCTGTTCGAGGTCGCGATCGACGTGCTGCAGCGCACCCACGACGTCGAGAAGAAGGAATCGATCCGGGATGCGATCCTGTCGACTAACGTGAAAACGACCGTCGGCCGCGTCGCATGGGGTCACGGCCCGGTCCCCAACGTCGCGAAGACGCCGTTGGTCGGTGGGCAGTGGGTACACGGGAAGAAGTACCCCTTCGATCTGGTGATCGTGCAAAACAAGACGGCGCCGGAGATCCCGGTGCAGGCGAGCATCGTGCCGCTGGGCATGGCATAGCCCGTGCCGCCGCCGCTCCTCGAGGTTCGCGAGGTCAGCAAGCGCTACGGTTCCCTGACGGTCGCGCGGGACGTGTCGCTGACGGTCGAGACCGGGGACGTGCTCGGCATTCTGGGGCCCAACGGTGCCGGGAAGACGACGCTCTTCAACGTGATCGGCGGCGACGTCGCGCCCGATTCCGGGGGCGTGTTCCTCGAAGGCGCGGATCTGACGCGCTTGCGCCCGCACGAGCGCTGCCGGCGCGGGATCGGCCGTTCGTATCAGATCGCGCGGCCGTTCGGCGGCCTCACGGTGTTCGAAAACGTGCTGGTCGCCGCGCTCTTCGGCGCGCGCCGCCCGCACGCGCAAGCGCGGGGGCTGTGCGTCGAGGTCCTCGAGTCGAGCGGCCTCTTGCCGAAGGCCAACCGGCTTGCGGGTTCCCTGACGCTGCTCGACCGCAAGCGTCTGGAGTTCGCGCGCGCGCTCGCAACGCGCCCCAAGGTTCTGCTGCTCGACGAGATCGCGGGCGGCCTGACCGAACACGAGGCGAACGAGGTGGTGGCGACCGTGCGCGCGATCCGCGCGCGCGGCGTCGCGATCGTGTGGATCGAACACGTCGTCCACGCGCTGGTCGCGGTCGCGACCAGGCTGTTCGTGCTGCACGCGGGCCGGAAACTCGCCGAGGGCGACCCCGCGACCGTGCTCGCGAGCGCCGAAGTCAAGCGCGTCTACATGGGCATCGAGGCGTAATGCTCGCGGTCCGGGAGCTGGTCGCGCACTACGGGGATTTTCAGGCGCTCTTCGGCATCGACGCGGACGTGGCCGAGGGCGAACGGGTCGCGCTGATCGGGTCCAACGGGGCCGGCAAGTCGACCTTCCTGAACTCGATCGCGGGGTTGATGCGTTCGCGAACGGACAGCATCGTCTTCGACGGCGTGCCGATCGGGGCGCTCGCAGCCCCCGACGTGGCGGCGCTGGGCATCGCGCTCGTACCCGAAGGCCGGCGCCTGTTCCCGAGCCTGAGCGTCGAAGAGAATCTGCTGATGGGCGCGTTCAACGGGCGCAAGGGCCCGTGGTCGCTGCGGCGCGTGCTCGACGTCTTTCCGGTGCTCGAGTCCAAACGCAAGGCGCCGGCCCCGGTGCTCTCGGGCGGGCAGCAGCAGATGGTGGCGATCGGTCGCGCCCTGATGTCCAATCCGCGGCTGCTGATGTGCGACGAACTCTCGCTCGGGCTCGCGCCGGCGGTCGTGAAGGAAGTGTACGCGGCGCTCGTCCGGGTGTGCTCGGAAGACGGGCTTGCGGTCGTGCTCGTCGAGCAGGACGTCGAGCTGGCGCGCGCGATGTCCGACCGGACGTATTGCCTCATGCACGGGACCGTGTCGCTGACCGGACGCAGCACCGAGCTGTCGCGCGAAGCGATTTCGGCCGCCTACTTCGGGGTCTGAGCGGTGAACTGGATCGACACGCTCGTGCAAGGGACGCTGCTGGGCGGGCTGTACGCCCTGTTCGCGATGGGATTAGCGGTCATTTACGGCGTGATGCGCCAGATCAACATCGCGCACGGCGATTTCATCGTGCTGGGCGCGTACGTGGCGCTGGGCATCACCGCCGCCACGGGCTTGCACCCGTTCCTGGTGATACCGCTCGCGGTCATCGTGTTCGGGTTGTTCGGGTACACCTTGCAGCGAACGGTGCTCAACCGCACGCTGGGCAACGACATCTTGCCGCCGCTGGTCGTCACCTACGGGCTCTCGATCGTGATCCAGAACGTCTTGCAGCAAACGCAGTCGGCCGATGCCCGCTCGATCAAACTCGGAGGCGGCCTCGACACCGCGAGCGTGGCGCTGGGCGGCGGGCTCGCAGTCGGGTGGTTTCCTCTGATCGTATTCGTTACGGCGATCGTGGTCGCGGTCGCGCTCGAAATCGTCTTCAACCGCACGCGGGTGGGGATGGCCTTCCGCGCGACGTCGGACGATCGCGAGATCGTAGCGCTCATGGGCGTGCGCGACCGGCACCTGTTCGGATACGCGACCGCGATCTCGTTCGCGGTCATCGCGGTCGCGAGCGTGTTCATGGGCATCAAGTTCACCTTCACGCCTTCGCTCGGACCCAACTTTCTGCTGTACGCGTTCGAAGCCGTGGTGATCGGGGGCATGGGTTCGTTCTGGGGCACGCTTGCCGGCGGCATCATTCTGGGGATCGCGCAGTCGATCGGCTTCGCGCTCAACCCCGGCTGGGGCATCCTGGCCGGGCACCTGGTGTTTCTGCTCGTGCTGTTGTTCCGGCCCACGGGCCTGTTCGCGAGGACCGCATGATCGCGGCCGGCGGCTTGCGCGTCGACCGCCGCACGAGGGGCGGTCTGATCGCCGCGCTCGGGGCCGGCGCCGTCGTCGCCGTTCTGGCGTCGCTGCCGTTCTGGGCGGGGTCGGACGCGATGCGGCTGGTCGTCGAGTTCGCGTGTTTGCTGGCGATGGCGCAGATGTGGAATCTGCTCGCCGGTTACGGGGGTCTCGTCTCGATCGGGCAACAGGCCTTCATCGGGATCGGCGCGTACGCGCTCTTCGTTCTCGCCAACGATCTGGGCGTCAATCCGTTCGCGTGCGTGTTGCTGGGCGGCCTCGTCGCGGCCGCGCTAGCGGTCCCCACCTCGCGCCTGCTCTTTCGGCTCGGCGGCGGGTATTTCGCGGTCGCGAGCTGGGTCGTGGCCGAAGTGTACCGGCTGCTGGTCGCCAACGCGACGGCGCTCGGCGGCGGTTCGGGCGAGAGCCTGACCGCGCTGATCGGCATCCCGAAAGAGACGCGCGAAGCCGTGACGCTGTGGATCGCGGTGGCCTTGCTGGTTGCGACGACCGGCGGCGTCTACTGGCTGTTGCGCACGCGGCTCGGGCTGGCGCTTACCGCCATACGCGATAACGAGGTGGCGGCCGAGAGCCAGGGCGTCGACGTCGCGCGCACCAAGCTGATCGTGTACGTGCTGGCCGCGTTCGGCACCGGGTGCGCGGGCGCGCTGTACTTCTTGAGCGCCCTGCGCGTCTCGCCGGACGCGGCCTTCGGCATGAGCTGGATTCCGCTCTTGTTCTTCACGGTCATCATCGGCGGCATCGGGACGCTCGAAGGCCCGATCGTCGGTACGCTGCTGTACTTTACGCTGCGCCAGACGCTCTCCGATTACGGCGCTTGGTATCTGATCGGGCTGGGCCTGCTCGCCATCGTCGTGATGATCCGGTTTCCACGGGGCCTGTGGGGCGAACTCGCGGCGCGTCTAGGCCGGCAGCTCTTTCCCGTACGGCGAGTCTTGCACGAACCGGGCGGCGCGCCCGAGTGAGGAGCACTGCATGCGAAACGTCACCGCCGAAAACCTGACCGAAGCCGTCGTTGCCACGACGGCGCCGCAGACCGACGCGCGTACGCGCGAGATCGTCGCGAGTCTCGTTCGTCACCTGCACGCCTTCGTGCGCGAGATCGAGCTGCAACCGGACGAATGGATGGCGGGCATCGAGTTCTTGACCGCAACGGGCCGGAAATGCGACGCGCTGCGCCAAGAGTTCATCCTCCTGTCGGACGTGCTCGGCGTCTCGATGTTGGTCGACGCGCTCTCGAACCGCAAGCCCGGCGGCGCGACGGAGTCGACCGTGCTGGGTCCGTTCTTCACGAACGACGCGCCCGACGTGGCGCGGCACGAGAGCATCGCGACGCCGGGCAAAGGCGAACGGCTCGTGGTGTCGGGACGCGTGACCGATACGGCGGGCAAGCCGGTGAGCGGTGCGGTTCTCGAGGTTTGGGAAGCCGACGGCGACGGGCTCTACGACACCCAATACGAGTCGCGCGAACGCCCCGATTGCCGCGGCCGCGTCCGCGCTGCGGCGGACGGAAGCTTCGCGTTCGAGGCGGTCGTGCCGGTCAGTTACTCGATTCCGACCGACGGTCCGGTCGGCGCGCTGCTGCTGCGCCTGGGGCGGCAGACGTTCCGGCCGGCGCACGTGCACTTCACGGTCTCCGCGCCGGGCTACGTGCCGGTCACGACGATGATCTACGTCGCGGGCGACCCGTTCTTGGATTCGGACCCGATCTTCGGCGTCAAGGCGTCGCTGGTCGAACCGTTCGAGCGCGGCGTCGGCGGCGTCCGCACGCTGCAGCGCGATTTCCTCCTCGAACCGGCGGGCGTGCCGGTCACCGCCTGATCGAACTCTGCGCGCGACGGGCGGGTCGCGGTCAGCCTCGAAAGCGCAGCGCTGCGTCGATCCGGCGCTGCGCGTCCTTGAGGCGCGGCAGCAGGTCCTCGACCATGCCTTGCGCCGAGACGCGCGCCGCGTGCGCGCTCACGTTGAGCGCGGCCACGACCCGGCCGCCGCCGCTCGAGAGCGGAACCGCGATCGAACGCAGGCCTACCTCGAGTTCCTGATCGACCAGCGCCCAGCCCTGGGCCCGTACCGTCTGCGCGATCCCGTGCAGCGCGGCGGCGTCCGTCACCGTGTGCGGCGTCAGCGGCGGGCGCGTCGTGCGCGCCAAGTAGTCGTCGAGTTCGCGCTCCGCAAGCCCCGCCAAGAGCACCCGGCCCATCGAGGTCGCGTACGCGGGCAAGCGCGTTCCGATGCCGAGGTTGATGCTCATGATCCGGCTGGTCGGCACGCGCAACACGTAGACGATGTCGTCGCCGTCGAGCACGCTCGCGGAACACGACTCGCGAACGTGTTCCACCAGTTCTTCCATGATCGGCTCCGCATACTCCCAGATGTCGAGCGAACTCAAGTAGGAGTACCCGAGGTCGAGGATCTTGGGCGTCAACCGGAAGTGACGGCCTTCGGCGGCGACGTAGCCGAGGTCCGCGAGCGTCAGCAGCACTCGGCGCGCGCTCGCGCGGGTGACCGCCGCGCGTTCCGCGACCTCCGATAGCGTCATCGGCTTGTGGCTGCCGGCGAAGGCGCGGATGACGGACAACCCCCGCGCGAAGGATTGAACGAACGAGTCCGAATCGCGTTCGGGCGTCACTACTCCCAAATTCGTTCGCACAGCGAACGCACCTGTCGCCCAGCGAATTATTAGCTCGCGCTCGTTATCTCGGTAACCAGCCGGTCCATGTGGTAGACGTTGCGGAGGCCGGCCAGGATGGCCCGGCTGTCGACCGAGACGGCACGGTTGACGGAACCTTGATACCCGAACGCGCCGCCGAGTGAGAAGATGTTGCCGTCGAAGATCAAGCCGATCACGTCGCCGTTCTTATCGATCAGCGGGCTGCCTGAGTTGCCGCCGATGATGTCGTTGGTCGTGCAGAGGTTCATCGCCGTCGCGGGATCGAGCGACGCTCTGGCGGCGAGCCAGGTCGGGGGCAGCACGTACGGATCGCTGCCGGTCGCGCGCGCGAAGAGGCCGCCGATCGTCGTGTACGGCGCGACGGCCTTGCCGCCGGCGTCGGTAAAGCCCTTGACCGTTCCGTAGCTCAGCCGCGCGGTGAAGGTCGCGTCGGGATACGTGCTGGTGCCCAAGATGACGAAGCGGGCTTTGGCGATCTCTTCGGCCAGTCGCGTTTCGGGTGCGGTGACTTCGTCTTCGTACTCTTTACGCACCGCGCGTGCCTCGGGGTCGATCGCGGCCACGAAACGGATCATCGTATCGTTCGAGGCCGCGATGGCCGGCGCACCGCCGTCGTAGAGGGCTTTGCGCACGGCCGGGTCGCCCAGCTTCGTGCCGGCGATCAGATCGTGCGCCCACTGCGCGGGCGACTTTGTCCCGAGCACCTGCTTGACGAACGGGTCGTCGGCGCCGAGGTCCTCGCGCATCTTCTTAGCCCAGAAGTTGAACATCAGTTCTTCGGGTCCGGCGAACGTCGGGATCGGCGCGAAGAGCTGGTACGGAAGGGTGACCAGCTGCGCGTCCGTGTAAGCGGGCAAACGTTCGCCGTTCGGCTTCGCCTTTTCGACCGGCAGCCGCACCAGCAAGCGCGCCCAGTTGAAGAGCGGCGAATACGGTCCTTGAGCTTCGTAGACGTACCGAACCGACAGTTGGGCCTTCCTCTGCTCGACCGCGGCCAAGCGGTCGAAGTCGCCGCCCACCGCGCTCTGTAGTTCCGGCCGTTTCGCGATCTCGGCGCGCAGCGCGTTCTCCTCCGCGACCTTCGTTCCGAAGAACGCGGCGTCTTGCAGCGCCTGCTGCTCGCCGAAGAGCGACTTGTAGTAATTCTCGATGAAGAAGAGCGATTCGCGCGTTTCGCGCGCCTGCTCGACGCCTTCGGTTTGGTACTGCTCGAACAGGCCTCGCAATTCCGAGATGTTCGGCAGCGTGCGCGGGTTCTCGACGTCGCGCAGGTACTCGAGCTGCGACACGGTCAGGAGCCGCTGCGTCGAGCCCGGGTTGCCCGAAACGAAGGTGAGGTCGCCCGCCTGCGAGCCGTTCTTGCTCCAGTGCAAGTAGTCGGGCGTGGACGCCGGCTTGCCGTCTTCGTACGCGCGCAGGAAGGACACGTCGTAGTCGTAGCGGGGGAAGTTGAAGTTGTCGGGGTCGCCGCCGAACTGAGCGACGCCGAACTCCGGAACGAACGTCAGACGGACGTCCGTGAAACGCTTGTAGTGATAGAGTTTGTAGATGCCGCCGTGATAGAGCGACACCACGTCGCACCGGACCGTCGCGCTCTTGCCGCAGCTGCCGGTCAGCTCGGCGTCCTTGGCCTGGCGCGCGTCGATCAGCGCCCGGCCGCTCTTGCCCGCGGTCGCCGCCTGGTACGCCGCGGTGACGTCGTCGATCGAGTCGAGCCGGTCCAGCTCGAAGCCCGGGCACTTGACCTCGTCCTCTTGCCGCTTGGCGTAGAACCCGTTCTGCACGTAGTTCCGGGCCGGCGTCGAGAGGTTCTCGGCGCAGCCGACGGCGCAGTGATGGTTGGTCATCACGAGCCCGGCCGGTGAAACGAACGATGCGGAGCAGCCCTCCGCAATGCGCAGGCTGCTCTTGCGAACGTGCTCGAGCCACGCCGCAGAGGGCGAGAACCCGTAAGCGGCGGCGACCTGGGTCGAGGGGAACGCATCGAAGGTCCACATGCCCTCGTCCGCGCGGCTCGCGGTGGCGGAGGTGGCGACGACGGCTGCAGCGAGGACGGCGGCGGCGAAGTTTTTCACTCCGCGATATTGTTCCCCGGCGGACGCGAATCCCGGCTAGCGTATATCGGGAGCGGACGGCGGCGGGACGAAGCACTCGGCGGTCGCGAGGGCGTCGCCGATGACGAGCCGGAACGGTGTGCCGGACGCAAGCGTTACTTCTTTTCCGCGGTGCAGGGCGTTGTAGCCCGTCACGGCGATTCCGATCCCCGGTACGAAGGAGAGGGCGCCGTTCAGGTTGCGGGACGAGCCTTCCACGACCTCGTCGGCCATCTGCGGGTCCGCCATCACTTGGACGTGCGTGCCGTCGGCCAGGACGAGGTAGCGCGGCTCGACGATCAGCCGCCCCGGCTGGCCGGCCCCGTGCGCGTGGTCCGCGTAGGCGACGATTCCGTAGCCGCGCGTGCCGGCGGGAATCGCGGGCAGGTTGCCCTCCGCGCGCACGCTCTCGGCCAGCTTGAAGGTGAACGCATCGCCCGAGGTCGCGGTCGCGCTGTCGAGGGTCGAGATCAAAGTGGCGTCGGCCACCGGGCAACGCGGTACGTCGGCCCTCGCGGGGCCGGGCACGCAGGCCGGAGCCAGCACCGCGCAGGCCGCCAGGAACGCCGCGCGTCGCATCATCGGCCGCGTACGGCGTCGAGCGCAGCGAAGAACGCGTCGACCTCGTCGTCGCTCGTATAGAAGTGGGGGCTCACGCGGATGCCGCAGCCGGGACGGTAGTCGACGAACACTCGCCGCAGTTTCAACTCCGCGGCCGCTCGGCCCGCTCCGGGAAAATCGATGCCGATCCAGCCGCTGCGGCGCTCCGGTTCCAGCGGCGTCGGGACCGTGAGGCCGCGCTCGAGCGCGTACGCCAAGACGATGCCGGTCAGCCGCACGTTATGCGCCCGGATCGCTGCGACGCCGACTTCGAGGATCGCGTCGTGGCCGGCGCGAGCGGCCAAATAGCCGGGGACGGTCGGGGTTCCCGTGTTCCAGCGGCGCGCTCCGGCGCCGAGGCGAATCGGAGCCGGTTCGAAGGCGAAGGGGTCGGCGTGTGCCATCCAGCCGGTGACGGCCGGCGCCAGCCGCGGGCGCAGGTCGGGCCGCACGTAAATGAACGCGCAGCCCGGGCCGCCGCAGAGCCACTTGTGACTGCCTCCCACGACGACGTCGAGCTCGAGGGCCCGGACGTCGTAGGGGTACACGCCGGTCGTTTGATAGGTATCCAGGACGAAGAGGGCGCCGGCTTCGCGACATCGCGCCGCCACGGCTGCTACGTCGACGAGCGAGCCCGAGACGTACGCCGCGTGCGAGAGCACGACGGCCGCGGTTCGCGCGCCGATCGCACTGCAGAGCCGGTCGGCCGACATCGTCCGGCCGTCGTCGGAGGGCACGAGTACCAGCCGCGCGCCGAAGCGCTGCCAGGCTTCCCAGACGTACGTAACGGTCGGGAACTGCAACGCCTCGACGACGACTTCGTCGCGGCCCGCGCGGAAATCGAGCGCGGACGCGAGCGCGGCCATCAACAGCGAGACGTTGGGACCGAGCGACACGGTCCCGGGCTCCGCGTTGAAGATCCGGCCCAGGTTATCGGCGATGGCTGCGATCTCGTCCAGCCAGGCGTCCCAAGCTTCCGGCCCGTTTTCGGCCCACGCGCGCCAGTACTCGTCGAGCGCGCTGCGCGCCCCGACCGGTGCGGCCCCCATCGAATGCGACACGAGATAGGTCGCGTTCGCAAGGACCGGGAACCGCTCGCGCAGCCGCGGCGAGGTCGTGATCGCCATGGCCCAGTGGCTTCGACGGCGGCTTTCGCCCCCCGCTCGACCGCCGCCGGCATGAATTTGAAGCCTCGATGGGTTAAGTTACCCAGATGACCAGTCGACGCATCGACGCCCGAGTCGAGTTAGAGTTTCTGCGCGCCACCGAGGCTGCCGCGATCGTCTCCGGAAAGCTGGTGGGGCGCGGCGACAAAAACGCCGTCGACCAGGCCGCCGTCGATGCGATGCGCGGCGTCCTCGGCGAGGTCGATATCGACGGCGTCGTCGTCATCGGCGAGGGCGAGAAGGACGAAGCGCCGATGCTCTACATCGGCGAACACGTCGGAACCGGTGACGGGCCGAAGATGGACGTGGCCGTCGACCCGATCGACGGCACCACCCTTGCCTCCAAGGGCGGCCATGGGGCGATCTCGGTGGTTGCGGCGGCCGAGCGCGGCTCGCTCTTCCACACGCACATCGCCTACATGGACAAGATCATCGTCGGCAAGGTCGCGAAAGGTGTGATTTCGATCGATGCCGGCGTCGAAGAGAACGTGCGCGCCGTCGCGAAGGCGATGGGCCGCCCGGTCAACGAAATCACGGTTGCGATTCTCGAGCGCCCGCGCAACGACGAGTACGTTCGCCAGCTGCGCGAGATCGGCGCGCGGGTCCGGCTCTTCGGCGACGGCGACATCGCAAACGGCATCATCGCGGCGCTCGAGGAACGCAGCCGCATCGACATGCTCATGGGCATCGGCGGCGCCACCGAAGGCGTCGTCGCAGCTTGCGCGATCAAGTGTCTGGGCGGCGACATGCAGTGCCGCCTGTGGCTGCGTGAAAACGAAGCGACCGTCGCGGCTGAGGAAGGGATCGATCCCGACAAGGTCCTCACGCTCGACGATCTGTGCCGTTCCGACCTCGCCATGCTCGCCGCCACCGGCGTGACCGACGGCGAACTGCTGCAGGGCGTCAGCTACGTTCGAGGCAGCGCGTACACCCAATCGATCATCATCTCTTCCCTGACCGACACGATGCGCATGGTCGAGGGAAAGCACGACCTCAGATCGTTCGTCAACCTCTCACCCGTCAACGGACTTACAACGTCGACTGTCCTCAAGGAGCATGCAACATCATGAGCACGCAACTCTCCGCGGTCGCGAAAGCGATGGTAGCCCCCGGAAAGGGCATCCTCGCCGCCGACGAGAGCACCGGTACCGCGAACAAGCGCTTCGCCCCCCTCAACATTCCCCAAACCGAAGAGCTGCGGCGCGAATACCGCGATCTGCTCTTCACGTCGCCCGATTTCGGAAGGTACATCAGCGGCGTGATCCTATACGACGAAACGATCCGCCAGAACGGGCGCGGCGGGAAGCCGTTCGTCGAGATCCTCGAAGCGGCGGGCAGCCTTCCGGGCATCAAGCTCGACACCGGCCTGCAGCCGCTCGCGCTGGCGAAACCGGACGAAAAGGTCACCGAAGGCCTCGACGGGCTCGCGAAGCGGGTCGACGAGTACGTCAAGCTCGGCGCGAAGTTCGCGAAGTGGCGCGCGGTGATCGCGATCGACGAAGCGACGGGCATTCCGACCGATGCCTGCCTGCATGCAAACGCAAGCGCCCTGGCGCGCTACGCTGCGATCTGCCAAGCGGGCGGTCTCGTGCCGATCGTGGAGCCGGAGGTGCTCATGGACGGGGCGCACGCGAGCCAATCGCTGGAGACGAGCTTCGCCGTTCACGAACGCACGCTGCATCACGTGTTCGAGGAGCTGCACCGGGCGAACGTGGTCCTCGAAGAGATGGTCCTCAAGCCGAGCATGGTGATTCCGGGCCAAAAATCCGGTAAACCCGCGAGCGTCCGGGAGGTCGCGGATGCGACGCTCCGGGTCCTGTTGCGTTACGTTCCCGCCGCGGTCGCCGGAATCGCCTTCCTGTCCGGCGGCCAAGGTGACGAAGATGCAACCGCGCATCTCAACGAGATCAACGTGCTGGCGAAGGAGCGTCACGCTCCGTGGCCGCTGACGTTTTCTTACGGCCGAGCGCTGCAACACCCCGCGCTGACCATCTGGCATGGCGATTCGGCCAACATCGAAGCGGCGCAGGCGGCGCTGAAGCACCGCGCGCGCATGAACGGTCTGGCCGCGGAAGGCAAGTGGTCGCCGGATCTCGAGAAACAGCGCGACCTCGTGTCGACGCACTAGAAGCGAAAGGGAACGGGGCCGCACGTGCGTGCGGCCCCGTTCCTTTTTCGAAGGCCGGGCCGGCGCCGCTAGGGCGCCGTCGAGGCGCGTCCGCGCTTGCGAGCCTCAGCGGCTTGGAAGGCGGCCTCTACGTCGGTCTTGATGCGTGCGAGCAAGTCCTTCGCCGTGGCGGCGGCGATGAAACGCCCGACCGCGAGGTCGAAGGCGGCGCCTGCAAAGCCGAGCGGGGGCTTGTAGTAACCGTGAATTCCTAGTATGAACGACTCGTAGTCCTCGCCCTCGACGCGCAGTTCGCCCTCGAAGGCCGGGTAAGACTCCGTGCGCTGGGCCGGCGTCCACGAGAGCCGATAACGGGGCGTCAACTGGCCCGGCTCGCGGTCGGGTACGAGGGTTGCGATAACGACCTGTTCGAGCACGAGCGGCGACGATCGCCCCGGTAAGTGAAGCGGCAGGCGCAGCGGTACGTGCGCGTTCCCATCGGCGCCCGTGAAGCTCGCGAAAAAGCGGTTCACTTGCATCGCTGCCTGCGCGAGCGGGCAGGCGATCGTCGTTTTCTCGATCAACTCGGTCATGGCGCTCCTTCGGGGCGGTTGAATCCGACGTAATACTAACTCGCCGGGCCTGTATTTAGTGTGAACGCGAGCGTTCCGCGTATCTTCACAAACCGGCGTTACTCTTGACATGCACTCGACTCCGGGAGATTCGCATGGCTGAAGATTCCGCAAGGCCGTCTGCGCGCGAAGGCCTTGCGGCCGATGTCTGGGCGACCATCAGCGCCCTTGCGCTCGCCGTTTTCCACGCGTACTTCCTGTCGTTGGCGGTCGCTCGGAGGGCTCACCGTTGAAAATGGTAGCTCGCCTTTCGCTCGTGTTGGCTGCCATATCCGTCGTCGCATTTCATGGGTTCGAAGCGGCCGCCCACTTGATCGATATGCAAAAGCCGGGCGGCTCGAATGCGTGAGGTCGGGGCTTCGGAGCCGGTGGCCGCTCCGGTGGACTTCGTCATGCACTTCTTGGCAACCGGTTTCGGCGAGCGGCGGGGAGGGCGCTCGTGCTTTACGCTTTCCGTTAGCGTGCCGCTAGGCGTGCGTGCCGGCGGGGCTGCGGTTACGAAGGACGTCGACGTGTCGCTCGTCGGCGAGGCGTCGCCCGGCGAAACCCGGGTGATCGGCATTCGCTGGACGCCGCGCGGTGGCGGGGCGTTTCCCACGTTCATCGGGCGGCTCCGAGCCGAATCCGTCGACGAATCGCACGCGCTCGTGCTGCTCGAGGGACGGTATGCGGCGCCGGGCGGTACGCTCGGCCGTCTCTTCGATGCCGTGGCCGGCACGCGCATCGCCCAGGCGACGCTCGCGCAACTCCTCGAAACCGTGCGCAGCGTGGTCGAAGCGGCCTACCGCACCCGGATCGACATGGCCATCTGAGCCGTCGTCAAAAAAAAGAACCCGGCGTCGCCGGGTTCTTCTCTACGGTCCGCCGCTACGCTTAGCGGTAGGACTGTTGCGGTCGAAAGCAGTCGCGGCAGTAGACCGGCTTGTCGCCGCGCGGTTTGAACGGCACTTCGGCCGTCTTACCGCACGTGCTGCAGATCGCCTCGAACATTTCGCGTTCGGTGCGGCCGCCGCCGGAATAACCGCCGCCGCTGCGGCCGCCGCCGCCCTCGCCTCGTTGCGCCTTACGCGCCGCGCGGCAATCCGGGCACCGGCTCGGCTTGTTGGTGAAGCCCTTCGAGGCGAAGAACTCCTGCTCGCTCGCGCTGAAGTTAAAGGGCGCGCTGCAATCGACGCAGCTCAGCTTCTCGTCTGTGTACATATCTCTCCAAGCGTCGGGGTTTGTGGAGACGCGCGGGTTCCTGAATCGAGAAGCGTGAGACGCGGGATGCGGGGACACGAAACGCTCGTTGTCCAGACGCGGCGACGCCGCCGGCCGTCGGGACCATGTCATGAGATAGCATGGGACGACCAAAGGTTGCAAGTGGTTCCCGTCGTTTTCCTCGGACGCCGGGCACACCGCCGGACGCCGGCCCGTTTCCTGCCGACGCGGCCTCCTCACCGTCGCGCCTGCCGACTGCCACTCGCGGCGAGCTCCGTCGCTACGAAACCGTCAAGCAGTAAACTGCTGCGCTCCGGCGAGACGGACCTAGCTGCGGCCGGATCCTGTGGGCTTAATAAGGGTGGCGTTCATCGGCCATTAATCCGGCGGCGCAGGCGAGGGCCTAGCTCTTCCGGCCGACGTCTCGCGCTAACAGGAACAGATACTAAGAGCGACATTTAACCTAGCGTCCAACCTCTGCTGTTTTTTGCCGCGCGGCGGGTCGACGAAAGAGGCTATTCCGCCCCCGTGTGTGAATAAGAAGATATTATGCAAACACGACCACGCTTCAAAGTCACCTCGTTCACGATGCAGCCCAAAGTGTTCAAGACCCTCAAGGCTGCAGCCGAAAGCCACGACGTTCCGATGAGCGGCTTAGTCAATCTCGCGGTGAGCAAGCTCCTGGACGACAAGTCTCCCCGCCAGATCGAGATGCTGCTCAAGCGCGAGGGCGTCGGCCGCCGCTGGCAGCGCGGGGAATAAACTATCCTCCTGCGCGTTACCGCCGACGAGCGGGGCATGCCCGTTCGGGATCCGTCCGCGTCCGGCTAATCATAAGAAGTCGCTCCGAGCGACGGCCGCTCTCGATGGCTACAACGGCTGGAGTTGGGCGGTTGTGTCGCGATCCCGGGGGGGGCCGGGCGCGGACCTGAACCGGCACGCGCTTCGCCGCCCGATGCGGAATGACGCCGGGACGCTGCTCGAGCCGGCGCGATCGCGCGGCTGAGGCGTCGGCGCTGGGTCGCCCGGCGCAGTCTTTTTTTGGCCGGTACGTGCGATGGCGAGCCGCACGAGGCGCGGCCCCGGGACCTCCACAGCCGTCGAGGGTGACGGAGACGATACGGCCCGTATGAAGCGGCCGCGGTTTCTGCGTGCGCGGGAGCGTTGCTCGCCGGTCGACCATGAGAGCGCCGTACTACGTATTGGCTAAGGTTCGATGGCGACCGAGCCGCCTTCCTTAACATCTTTTTAAGCAGCGGCGCTCGCGAGCTTTACCTTCGCTTTATCCCGGTGCCGTATGGTGAAAACCATGCTGAGTGGGTTCGTGGGGTTCATCGTACGTGGCGGTCCGGCAATGCTGGGCCTCCTTCTCTGTTCGGTCGCGGCCGTCGCGGTCGTGGTCGAACGGCTGCTCTTCTACGCGCAGCAGCACGTCGACGGTGAGAAGCTGGTCGGCCAGATCGGCAAACGCGTCGAACTCGACGACGTTCCCGGTGCGATCGCGATCTGCGAGCAGAACAGGGGTATGCTGCCGAAGGTTCTCAAGCTCGGCCTATCCCGCTCCGGGCGAGACGGAGCCGCCGCCAACGACGCGATGTCGATCGAACTGCGCAAGAACGTGCGCCGGCTCGACCGCAACTTGCCGATTATCGGGACGATCGCGGTGATCTCTCCGTTCGTCGGACTGTTCGGAACGGTACTCGGCATCATCCATGCCTTCGACGACATCGCGCTCAAGGGGAACTCGAGCCCCGCCGTCGTCGCTGCCGGCGTCGGAGAGGCTTTGGTTACGACGGCTGCCGGGCTCTTCGTTGCCGTGCTTTCCGTGATCGCGTTCAATTTCTTCAAGACGCGCTCCAAGACGTACGCTCAGGAGATGATCGAGGCGGCGGACGAGCTGGCCGAGATATTGCACTTCCACCGGCTGGGCGAGCGGATACCGCTCGACCTGCTGTCGCCGGACGGCGTCAAGAAGGCGGCTTCGGCAAGCTGAGTCGGTGAGCGCGCCGCTTCCCGCCCTGCCGCCGCCGCTGCCCTCGCGGTTCCGCTGGCTCGACCGGCTGCGCGGGCTGCTTGTGTGGGGGTTCGCGGTCTCGGTCGTCCTGCACCTGACCTTCGGTCCGCTGCTCGGCGCCTATACGCCTGCGACCGGCGAGCCGGAAGCGGTCGAGAAAGTCTCCCTCAGTCACAGGATCAAGGTCGTGGTCCCGACGCCTCCGCCGCCGACGCCGACACCGCCGCCTGAAAAGCAGACGCCGCCTCCGAGCCGTACGACGGCCGCGCCGCAACCGAAGCCGCTAAAGCTCAACGTCGTTCGTACGACGTCGAAGTCGGCCGACGGTCCGACGGAGCAGAAGTACGTAGCGCCCGCTGCGGGCAGCGAGAACGGCGCGCCGGATAGCAAGGGAACCAGTGACGCGCACGCCGCTCCGGCCGCAACCGCGGCGCCTGCGACGGCGCCGCCGCCGACGCCGACACCGAAGCCCGCGTGCGCAGACCCGCACGTCGAGGCCGCGGTCGTGAAGATCAGCCAACCCGTGTATCCGGAGGTCGCTCGCGAGGCCGGCGACGTCGGTTCCGTCGACGTGCAGGTTAGCCTGTCGGCGGCCGGCACGATCACGGGGACCTCGGTCTATAAGTCGTCGGGAAATGCCGCGCTCGACATGGCCGGGGTCCATGCGGCGGAGGAGAGCACCTACGCACCGGAGATGCTCGACTGCAAGCCGGTCGCCGGCACCTACCTCTTTCACGCGAACTTCACGCAGTAACGAGTACGCGAGGTGTTGATCGCTCAGATTACCGACACGCATGTCCGTCGCAAGCGGGACCTCCTGCACCACATGATCCATACGGGCAGCGAGCTGCAGCGCTGCATCGAGGTTCTCAACGAGCGCGTGCCGCAGCCGGATTTCGTCGTCGCGACGGGCGATCTCGTCGACCGGGGAAAGGTCAAGGAGTACCGCCGCTTGCGCGCGATTCTCGCGACGCTGCGCGCGCCGCTCTACGTCGTTCCCGGTAACCACGACGACCGGGACGGCTTTCGCGAAGCGTTCGGCGACCACGACTACCTGCCGCGCGCCGGTCCGCTCTGCTACGCGGTCGAGACCCGGCCGGTGCGCCTCGTCGCGCTCGATACGACGCGAGGGCGAAAGCAGGGCGGCGAACTCGACCGGCACCGCTTGGCCTGGCTCGAGAGATCGTTGCAGGAAGCGCCGCACGTTCCGACGCTCGTCGCGATGCACCATCCGCCCTTCGATCTCGGCATCGCGCCGGTCGATGCGCGGCCGCTTCGCGGTCGCGAAGAGTTCGAGGCGATCGTCGCACGCCACGCGCAGGTCGTTCGAGTCGTGTGCGGTCACGTCCACTGCGTGACGGAGCGCCCGTTCGGCCGGACGGTCGCCTCGACGGCGCCGAGCACCTCACAGCAACTCGTGTTCGAGGTCGCCGCCGACGGCGCGTACGGCCTGCGCGTCGAGGCGCCCGGATACGCGCTGCATCGCTGGACCGGCGAACGGCTGGTCACGAGCGTGGAGAGGACGGCGCGGACGCGCGGCTTGCGCTGGGTCTCTTAGGGGCTTCGTCGAGTGCGTAGATCGAGCGTCCGAAAGGATCTGCCGCCGGCGTCGGGGTCGCGACGTTCGGTCCGAAACGGTCTTGCGCAAGAACGCCGTCACATCGTAGCCGGTGCGAAGGACGGAAATCGCGTTGTCATCCCGCGGGTTCTCCAGGTTATGGAGGGGGTAGGCATACGGTTAATCGATAGTGAAGCAACTGACTGAGCTTATCGGCTTTCGCGTACAGGACCGGCAAATGACGCCCTGCGCCTCGCGGGAACGCGTCCCGATGCCGCATTCGTCGACACTTCCGTGTCCTGCAGCCGCCCACCGGCTCGGCGCGGCGGCCAAGGGACGCCCGTGAAGCCCGTGTTCAACGCGTGGATCGGCATCCTCATGGAGGGCGTGGCCGAGATCGTTATGTTGTGCGACGGCCTGTCGGTCGATCCCAAGCGATTCGCTGGAACTCGTCGCGGCGGTCCCGGCGTGGGCGTCGCAGAGGCTGAGAAGATCATCGATAACGGCCTCGCGCGGCCGGAGCTTCCGCTGCGCTGGGCCGAGAAAGGCATGTTGCTCGCCTTGTCCGTGGCCGGCACGGCAAGCCCCGCGCTGCCGGTACTGTACGACATCGCTACGTATGGGCCGGTGCGAGCGAAGACCTGGGGTCGTACGATTTGAGCGCCGTCTGTCGCGCCTCGCTGCGGCGGCGTACGTCGCCGGCGTCCGCCGGAAGCTGAGGTAGGAAGGGCGGATCGTGTTGAATCTCACATGACAGACATTCGCGCGCGCTTCGAGTACGATCGGTGTCTCCTAAAGCCGTAGCCGGTCGTACCGTAACCCGCAGGAGCGCATCGTTCATGGACCTCGGCAAAACCGTCCTCATCCTCGGCATCGTGCTCGTGGTCATCGGCTTGTTGCTGCAGTTCGCGCCTGCGCTGCACCTCGGACGCCTTCCCGGCGACTTCAGCTTCGGCGGCAGCGGCTGGCGCGTGTACGTACCCGTGGGGACCTCGATCCTCGTAAGCCTGTTCCTGACGCTGGCGTTCGCAGTCGTGGGATCGCTCGCGCGACACTAGCGGCAGGGACAGACTCTCGATATGTTCGGCGAGGGCTTCTCAGGAGACGGGGATGCGGCGCGAGCTGAGAACCGCCGCCTGAGGCATCGTGATCCGCAGGACGCCGTCGGTGAAGCTCGCGGTCGTCGTATCGGCATCGACGTCGTGCGGCAGTGCGATCGTACGCGAGAACTCGCGACGCCGCGCTTCGACGTACTGCGCCTCGAGGTCTTCATCGGTCTCGTCGCGCTTGCGCCGTACGGCCGGAATTCGGAGCTAGGATTGCCATGGTGTGATCGGGTCCTTTCTACTGGAAGAAGCGTCGCGTGTGACCACGACTAGCGTACGACGGGCACACCGTGCCAGCCAGGCGGAAGCTTCTCCTAGGAAGGGCGCTCACCGGTGACCACCGCAAAAGAAAAGTAACGTACCTTTTGCAGTCGCTCGGGACCGTCAGCGCAGCGCCGGCAACGCGATCGACGGGAGAGGCAATAACGCCGTCGGCACGGCGTTGAGACCCATACCGAATCCGGAAAATGTGCCACCGACCTTGTCGAGCGAGAGCGCCAATCTCGATCGCACCGAAAGGCGATCATCGCGACGACGACGCCCGCAACGCCGTTGACGACGGCGAACGCCGGCGTCAATCCCGGTGCGCCGCCAATCTGTCGGCCGATCGACGCCGCCACGGCGGTCGAACCGGAGACGATGACGCTGAGGACTCCGGTGAGCGAGCCGGCGACCGGCTAATCCCGATCGGGAGCGCCGATGCGCGGATGACGGCTCGGTTGCGGTACAGCGGTACGGCCGGCGCGACGGTTGCCGGGCTTAAGAAGAACGCGATCTACTCCCCGCCCGCCATATACTGCGGGTACGACATCTTACATGGGTGCAACGCGCCGATGAGAAGGGGTGCCGGAACGAGGATCGGGTGCCCTCGACGGTTCGTCATGGGTGCGGCCCGAAACCGTGGGCGCCCGCCGCGGCGCCGACCGCCACGGTTCTATTTGGTCTTGAAGACGCCGGGCGGAATCGCATCGCCGATCGCATAGGTACCGTAGGCGGCGTCTCCATCGAGCCCGTAGCGCGGCATGTCGACCCTGATGGTCGCGGTACGCGGCAGCGTGAGGTCGCCGACCTGCTGATTTGTAAACGATAGGCGGATCGACGACTTGTCGTGATAGAGCCACTCGACCGAGAGCGGCGAGAAATCGGCTTGCGCGATGTGGAAGTCGATCGCGTCGATCGTCCCCGGCGATTTCAACTCGGCATGCAAGACGTACACCGGCGTTGCGCCGAGCACGTCGGTCGTCACCGCCGTGACGTGGTACTTGGCGGGCCACGTCTGCGGCACCATGTCGAGGTTGTACGAGCCGCGGAAGAAATCGCCGATGACGGGCGGCGCTTTGGTGATGGCGAGCACCGCCTGCGCCGGCGCCTGGAAGTACACGACGCCTTCGACGGCGCCTTTAGCGCCGATCGGGCGGCGCAGATGAACGTCGAAGTGCACGGGCACGCTGTAGGACTGCACGCTTCCCGTCCGGGCCGTTCGCGCCAGAATTTCGTCGCCGCTCAGCTTGGTGTCCGCCGAACACGAAGCGGCGCGTCCGAAGGCGAGCAGCGCGACGAGCGCGAGGATGGCGGCGTTGCGCCGCGTGACCATCGGTGCGAGCACGCGGACGGCGGCGGTTTTCACCACGCTGGCAGCCGGGACGGCGAGAACCACGCCGGGGATGCCGAAGAGCGCCCCGCCGATCATACTGGCGAGGACACATCCGAACGGGTCGACGTCGACGTACTGCTTGAAGATCAGCGGTGCGACGAAGCTGCCTTCGAGCGTTTGGATCAGTGCGGTCAGCGCCGACGCTTCGGCTGCGGCGAGCCAGCCCTGGGCCGCGAACGCGACGACGAATACGGCGGTCATGCCGATCATCGTGCCAAGGTATGGAATCGCCATGAGAGCGCCCGCAACGATACCGAGGACCACCGCATGGGGAACTTTCAGGGCGAGGAACGTCAGGATGCTGACGGCGGCGACGATCGATCCGTTCACGACCGTTCCTCCGACGTACGCACCCAGTTTTGTGCCCATTTCTTGAAAGATCGACGCCGCCTCGGCGCGCCGATCCGCCGGGAGCAGGTTCACCACGAAGGCCGCGAGCGGCGTCGACGCACCGAGCCAAAATAACGAGAGGACGAGCGCCGGCACCGCGGTCGACAGCGCCGACCCCAGTCCGAGCGGATCGCGCGCCAGCGCCGCCGCCAGCGGCGCGACGCGGCTCTGCAGATCGGGAGTCTGCCGCGCCAGGCGCTCGGCGCTCGCGAGGTATGCGGGCAGCGACGCCCACAACGCGAGAAACTGCGGGATCAGCCACCGCACGGGAATCGCGACGACGGTGAACAGCGCCGCAAAGATCGCCGCGAACACGAGCGCGATGGCGGCCGGACGCGCGACGCGCGCACTCAGCCGATCGACGGCCGGTCGCGCCGATTCACCGAGAACGATCGCGCCGAAGAGCGCGAGCAGTACCGTCGTCACGTCGACTCGTCAAACTTCGATTAAGGGAAGGTCGGGTCGTCGTCGTACGGGTATAGGTAGCGGCCGAAGAAATAGTCTCCGAACGAGTCCTTCCGCACCTCGTCTTTCGGCCGCCGGTACACCCGGCCACCGAGCCGCGCCATCGCCGCGTCGACGGGCTCGGTCCAGTCTTCCGAGATCTCTGCGATGACGGCCGACTGTCCTCGTTGGAGCACGAAGCCGGCCTGGTGAACGGCCTCGCCGTGCTCCTGTGACTTGATCGTGTCCGCGGTCAAGCCGGTCACGCCGCCGGCGGCCGCACCGATCCCGGCGGCGCCGGCGCCGATTTTCGCGCCGTACGCGGCACCGACGGGGCCGGCCAACGCCCCCAACAGCGCCCCTATCCCGATGCCGAGGGCGGTCCGCAATCCGGGGTCCGTCTGCTTGGCGGCAACGTCGATATGCCCGAGTCCGTCACGATGCACGACCGCCGCACCGTGCACGGTGACGGTGCCGTCGGCGTCGAGACTCCACAGGGCGTGCAACGCGTCGAACGCCGGGGCGTCCGTACCGAAAACGACTGCAACGTAGTTGTCCATGCCGTCCTACTTCTTTTCGTTTGCCGTCGCCGGGCGGGTGCTGCGCTGCGCCGCGACCGCATGGCTCAGGTTGTCGACTGCCGCTCGCACGTGCGTCAGCAACGCGAGGGTGGCCGTCCTCACTTGAGCGTCGGTCGCCTGCGCGGCGGATTCGACGCCCTTGACGGCATCCTGCAACGCCGCCTTCGCTTTCTCGAGGTGCTCCTTCACCTCGGAGCCTTGGTCGGCGACGATCGATCCGACCGTTGCCGCCAGCTTCTGCGCTTCGGCGACCGCGCGCCGATTTGCGGCCCGTACGGCCGCGACGTCGTCGGACGCGTTCGCCTCCAACTGTTTGTGTATCGTCTGCGCGTCGCTGCGTGCCTGTGCGATGCGATCCTCGAGCGTTGCCATTCCGTCCGATCTCCCTCAACTGACGTTTCAGGATACGATCGTACGCCGGCGCGAGGCACTTGTCTGCTAACCCTCGCTTGACATGACTCGATGTCAAGTCGAACTTGATAGACCATCGCGTACGCTGACGGGAAGATCGCCGACGATGCGAGCGCCATCGTCGTCGGGATGCCGCGAATCGACGCCGCCGGCCGGGGTCGCGCTCCTCGTTGCGATCGTAGAAGCGTCGTTTCCGGTTTGAAGTAATGCCGGCGCGTGCGACGAGTCGGCCACGTCGCCCTTTCATCGCACTTCATGGCTGGTTTGCCGTGCAATCGTCCGGACGATTGCATGGAGAATCGACGTCAAGCCTCGAAACGACCCCGCCTTCCGGGGCCGAGCAAAGCCCCAATGCCGGAGGTCGTGATGTCCGCACTTCAATTGGACCTGTCTCGCTATCTCGCACCGGTGGAGCGCGAGATCGAATCGGAAGATTTGGTCGTGAACGGAAGCATCCCACCCGAGCTTACCGGCTCGTACGTCCGCAACGGCGCTAACCCGCGCGGCGCCTCCGGCCACTGGTTCATGGGCGACGGCATGCTCCACGGCGTTCGACTGGCGGGCGGGCGCGCGCAGCGGTATGCGAACCGTTGGGTGCGGACGACGACGTTCGAGCGAGGCGTTCGCACGATCGGACGGGACGGCAGCGTCGACCTCCGGGCGGGTACGGCCAATACGAGCGTGGTCGAGCATGCCGGACGCATGTTTGCGTTGGTCGAGTCGTCGTTCCCGTGCGAGGTCACGCCCCAGCTCGGAACGATCGGCCCGTACGACTTCGATGGCCGCCTCCGCACGCCGATGACCGCGCATCCCAAGCGTTGTCCGGTCAGCGGCGAGTTGCATTTCTTCGGATATTCGGCCTCGCCGCAACTCCCGGCGCTGACGTATCACCGTGCCGATGCGGCCGGCGCGCTCGTCGACTCGCGCGTCATCGACGTCCCCGGGCGTACGATGATGCACGATTTCGCCATCACGTCCGGCCACGTCGTGTTCATGGATCTGCCCGTCGTGTTCGACCTGTCCCGCGCGATGCAGGGCACGATGCCGTTCCGCTGGAGCGACGACTACGGAGCCCGCCTCGGGGTCATGAGCCGCGGCGGCGACCGGGTGCGCTGGTTCGAGGTCGAACCGTGCTACGTTTTCCACGTCCTCAACGCGTTCGAAGACGGCGACCTCATCGTGGTCGACGTGGTGCGTTACCGGGAGTTGTGGCGCGATTCGCCCGACGAGTTCGGCGACGCCACCCTCTACCGCTGGACGATCGATCTTTCGAGCGGTGCGGTGTCCGAAACGCCGCTCGACGACCTGCCGGTCGAGTTCCCGCGCGCCGACGATGGACGCACGGGGCTATCGTATCGCTACGGCTACGCCGTCGGGCGGTTCGATGGCGGCCTCAGCGGGATCGTCAAGTACGATCTCGCCGCAAAACGGAACGAGCGCCTGGTGTGCGACGCCGGTCAGATCGCGGGCGAGTTCGCGTTCGTCGCCGCTCCGAATGCGACCGCCGAGGACGACGGCTGGCTGCTCGGCTTCGTCTACGACCAGAGAAGCGATGCGAGCGACTTCGTGGTCGTGGAGGCGCGCGACCTCAAACGCGTTGCGAGCGTTCGCCTACCGCAACGGGTTCCGGCCGGATTTCACGGGGCCTGGTTCCCGGCCTAAGCACGATCTTATCTGGTCTTGAAGACGTCGGCCGGAACCGCATCGCCGATCGCGTAGGCGCCGTAAGCGGCGTCGGCATCGAGGCCGTAGTGCGGCATCTCCACCCTGATGGTCGCGGCGCGCGGCAGGGTGAGATCGCCGACCTGTTGATTGGTAAACGAGAGGCGGATCGACGACTTGTTGTGATAGAGCCACTCGACCGAGAGCGGCGAGAAATCGGCTTGCGCGATGCGGAAGTCGATCGCATCGATCGCGCCCGGCGATTTCAACTCGGCCTGCAAGACATACACGGGCGTGCCGTCGAGGACGTCGGTGGTCACCGCCGTGACGTGGTACTTGGCGGGCCACGTCTGCGGCACCATGTCGAGGTTGTAGGCCCCCCGGAAGAAGATGCCGATGACGGGCGGCGCTTTGGTGACGGCGAGCGCCGCCTGCGCCGGCGCCTGGAAGTAGACGACGCCCTCGACGGCCGTTTTGACGCCGATCGGGCGGCGCAGGTGGACGTCGAAGTGCACCGGCACGCTGTAGGACTGCACGCTTCCCGCCCGGGCCGCACGCGCCAGAATGTCGTCGCCGCTCAGTTCGATGTCCGCCGCACACGAAGCGGCGCGTCCGAAGGTGAACAGCGCGATGGCCGCGAGCGTGGCGGCGTTGCGGCGCGTGCCCTGGGCCGCGAACGCGAAGACGAAGACGGCGGCCAAGCCGCCGGTTCCGAGAATGCTGACGGCGGCGACGATCGATTCGTTCACGACAGTCCCTCCAACGTTATGCCCCGTTCGGTACCCATTTTTTGAAAGATCGACGCCGCCTCGGCGTGAGGCCGAATCGACGTGACGGACAAGGCAGGCCTAAAGTGGCGGAACGCGCCTTCCGACGGTAATGGGAGCGGGCAACGTCTCCGCCGGAGAGGCGAGCGCCTGCGTTCCGTTGCTCGTCGAGCATTCAACAGAGGTCTGCATGAAGGGTCGTTCCGCTTTCTGGCTCGCGATCGCACCGCTCGCGGCCGTCGCCGGTTGTTCCGGCGTCGGGCGCGGCCCGATGCCCGCCACTGCCGGCGCCGGCGAAACGACCGGTGGGCTGTACGGCGAGAGTAAGGCGGTCTGCCCGATCGCATGGAACCCGAACGCCAAGCCCCCGCCGGGGCTCACCGACACGGTCGGCGGGCTCGGGAAGACCGGCCTTCCGGTTACTATCGTCAACAAGTCGGGATTTCCCGACAGCAGCATCTTCCTGTACGCGACCGGTCAGAATAGCACGGGCGGCGTCGACAACGGCTATTACTATTACCTCGGCAGCGACGGAGGCTTGAAGTACTTCGACGGGGCCACGACGCACGCACCCGGATTCCAGCTGACGTGCTTTCCCGGAAGCATTCCCGGCAAGCGCGGCGCGCAGTACGTCATTCCGGCGTCCGCATCCGCCGGTCGCCTATGGATTGCCATCGCGCCCCAAACCAAACCGAGCCCCGGGCCGGATAGCAATCCCCTTCTGCTCTTCGGTTCGTCGGCGGCGGGCGCATTTATCGGACCGGCTCCCTGGAACGGAACGAGCACGTGGCGCGACGTTCTCTTCGACGTCGTCGAGTACGCGCTCAGTCCGGCGAAAACGCCCAACTACGACCTCACGCAGGTCGACTTCATCGGGCTGCCTCTCATGGTACAGCCCGATCCCGCGGGAGCGCCGATCGGCATCGATCCTGCAAACGAGGCCGCGCTGCTCAAGGCGTTCGCCGACGACAAGGCCTTTGCGGGTCTGGTTTACTACTCGACGATCGACGGCCAAAAGAAACTGACGCGCATCTATAATCCGGCGCACGCCGGCCCTGGGATCGCGCCGAACCTCCAGGACTATTTTACGGAATATCTCTCCAACGTCGTGATTCCGGTCTACGAAGAAAATATGGACCCGAAGAGTGCGCACTATCACTCGCTTTGGACCGAGATCGAGCCGCTCATGACGAACGTTGTACTGGACCGAACGCCGAAAGCGTACTACGCCGGCTACGACGCCAAGACCGAGAGCTTCCTCTTCACGCCCTGCGAGCCCACCGGTTGCAAGGCCGGAGGGGCCGGCCTGAGCGGCTCGGTCGGCTTCTCGAAGAACGCGGTGACCAGTCCCGATATCTTCCAGGACAATCAGGGCACGCTCTCGGCGTCCAATCCCGTGTACTATCTCTTGAAGGCCTTGACCACGGACCTGAACCGCGGCGTAGCGATCGTGCCGGGTCAGCACCCGGCCCCGGGTCTACATCCCGGCCCGGGCCAGTCGCCGTATCCCTACTACTCCAACCCCGTCCACAACGACTTCTCGGAAATCGTTCACAAGTACTCCATCAACGATACCGGTTACGGTTTTGCTTGGGACGACTGCTGCGGACAATTCGCTCAATCCAACGATTACAATCTTCCCGCGGGAGTCAAGGGCATCACGATCACGATCGGCCCGATCCCGAACTGAGCCCCCTAACCGACGGCCGCGGCGAGGACGAAGGACGTGCCGACGGCGTTCGGAACGAAAGCGTCCGGCAGCGCCGCCGCCAACCGGAGCTGCGCCTTCCATCCGGTGCAGTGCGCCGGCACGATGAGTTCGGGCGCCATGGCGGCTAACGCCGCGACCGTCGGCTCGACGATGCGTCGCAGCCGGGCGAGTCCCGCGAACCCGCCGGCGTGATCGAAATGCCCGTGGCTGAGGACGACGGCTTCGATCGCGCCGGCGTCGAGTTCGAGCCGTTCGAGATTGATCGCCATGCCGTCGGGGGAGATGCCCGTGTCGAAGAGGAGCGTGTGCTCGCGCTCGCCTCGCCGAATTCTGACGAGCGCTGAAAAGCCGTGCTCCGCCAGCAAACCCGGCGTGGTCCTGCCGTCCTCGAACTGCGGAGCGGGAACCGTCGGCAGCGTGCGCATCGCCGGCCGCTGTGCGGGCCCCATATTTCCCATAAGCGCGTCGTAGCTGTTGTCGACCAGCATCGTGACGACGACTTCGTCGACGGGATCGAGCGCGATCGGGCCCGCTCACCTGGCCCGGCGACGCACCGATGCCGGCCGCGAGCAGCCGGCCGTCGGCCTTCGCCCGCGCGAGGCCGGCGGGCTCGAAGCCGGGCCGCCCGAGCTGCCGCACTGGCGCCAGCGACACGCTCCGCGGTGACGTCGGAAATGAAGCGCAGGTCGCCGGCATAGGTCTTCTCGACCGCGAGTTGGTCGAGCAGCCGCGTCATCTTCTCGACGATCCCTTCGATGCGCGCGCGAACCGTATCGTCGTACTCGCGGTCGGCGTGATCGTTCGGCACCATCGACCCGCCCAGATCGACCATCTGCCACGCGGTGATCGCTGCGAGAAACTGCCGATTCAGCGGCTCGAACCGAAGGTGCCAGCGCTCGAATTCTTCGCCGCGCATCTTACCGTACGCACGATCCGCATAGTCCTTGACCATCTCCGTCCCGGCCGGGGTCGACATCGCGTTTCCCTCGGTGCGGAACACGGCTCCGGCGCTCTCGAGGCCGCCGAGCGTGCGGCCGATTTCGTCGAGCGGCAGCCCGGTTGCGTCCGCGAGCGCCCCCTCGGTCGCGATCTTCTTCATCGAGAGCGCACTGAGGACGGAAAAATCGGCCTCGGTCAGGTGATGGGTCGCCATGCAGCCTCCGGTCGACAGCGGGTGAACCGACTATAGCCGGGCCGTCGGCGGCGCGTCATCTCCCGGAGCGACAAAAGAGAACGCCCGGCTTTATCGCATTCCCCCGAAAGCGCGTTTGCCGGGCACGATCCGATAGAGCCGTAGACGCTCGGCGAATGCCGCTACACGTCGCGCGCGTCGACGATCATGCCCCCGTCGACACGGATCACGGAACCCGACAAGTACGCTCCGGCTCGAGAAGCCAGGAACAGCGCCGTCCCGGCCATGTCGTCGGCTCTGCCCGGGCGCCCGACCGGAACGTGTTTGAGGAGCTCCGTCTCGAAGCTCTTCGCGGCCGCGGTCATCATCGTCGGAAAGTAACCCGGTGCGATCGCGTTGACGTTGATGTGGCGGCGCCCGAGAAAGCGGGCGAGGTGCGCCGTCAGCTGGTGGACGCCGGCCTTCGAGGCCGAATACGAGAACGTCTCGAGCGCCGGAGGCTCGATGCCGTCGATCGAACCGACGTTGATCACGCGCGCCGGGTCGTCGGCCGTTCCGGCCGCCTCGAGCGACCCGAGCAAGCGCTGCGTCAAGAAGAAGATGGCCTTGAGGTTGAGGTCGACGACGCGGTCCCAGCCGTGCTCGCTGAACGTGTCGACGGGTTCCAGCCAAGCCGTACCGGCGTTGTTGACGAGGATGTGGAGCTTTGGTTCGCGCTTGCGGAGTTCGTCGGCCAGGCGCGTCACTTCGTCCATACGTCCGAGGTCGGCGGGTAACGCGATGCATTCGCCGTCCCGCGAAAGCTCGGCGGCGAGCGCTTCGCAGACGTCGGCTTTGCGTGAACTGACGTACACGCGGGCGCCGCTCCGGACGAACCCCCGCGCGATCATCTCGCCGATCCCGCGGCTCCCGCCGGTAACGAGCGCCACCTTGCCGGCAACGGAAAATAACTCACTGATAGTGCTCAACGCCAATTCGCTTTCAAGCTGTTCGGTAAAACGAGGAGAGGTTGGCGGCCGCTCCGGAAACACCTCGCCTTCGCGCGGCGGGTGGGTAGGGCGCGCCTTCGAGCCGGCGACGAGCACGCCGTTGACAGCCGGTCGAGCGAAGCGTACAGTCGCACGTACTATGTCGATTCTTGACCGCGACCTGGAAATTGCGGAGAGCGAGGAAGCCTCCGTCGCCGCGCTGCACGACGCCTTCGCGGCGCAGAAGCGCGCCTTTCTCGCTAACCCGTATCCGAGCTACGAGGAGCGGCTCGCTCACTTGGGAGCGCTGGCCGGCATGATCGTGTCCAACCGCGAGCGCGTGGCGAAGGCGCTAAGCGAGGATTTCGGCGTTCATCCGGCGCCCGCCAGCGACCTCATCGAAGTTCTCGGTCCGGCGTCGCGCGCGCAATATGCGATGGGCCGGCTCGAGGACTGGATGAGCGCCGAAGAGCGCGACATCGACCCCGCGCTCTTCGGGACGGCGCGGGCATCGATTCGCCATCAGCCCAAAGGCGTCGTCGGGAATATCGTCCCCTGGAATTTTCCGTTCGACCTCAGCGTCGGGCCGCTCGTGGAAATGCTCGCAGCCGGAAACCGCGTCATCATCAAGCCCTCGGACTACGCGCCCGCGTGTGCCGAAGTGCTGCGCGACATGGTGGCCGGCACGTTCGCGCCGGATCACGTCACCGTCGCGGTCGGCGGCCTCGAACTCGCTCGCGCGTTTCCCACGTTACGCTGGGATCATCTGCTGTACACCGGCAGCCCGCACGTCGGCCGCCAAGTGATGCTGGCCGCAGCGCAAAATCTCGTCCCCGTGACGCTCGAACTCGGCGGCAAGTGCCCCGCGATCGTGACCGAGGGCGCGGTGGACGAGGCGACCGTCGCGAACATTCTCGGAACCAAGATGATCAAGAACGGCCAGATGTGCATCTCCGTCGACTACGTCTTGGTTCCCCGCGGCGCGGTCGACACGTTCGTCGAGCTTGCGAAAGCGTTCGTGTCGTCCACGGTCGCAGGCTATTCGCGCGGCGGAGATTGTACCGGAATCATCAGCGAGCGGCACCTCGATCGCTTGCTGCGCCTGTTGCAGCAGGCGCGCGACGCCGGCTACGACGTCGTCGAACTCGAAGAGGGCGCCGCCGTCGATCGCGCGACGCGCCGCATGCCGCTCTCGCTGATCGTAAATCCGGGAAACGAGCTCGATTTGATGCGCGAAGAGATTTTCGGGCCGCTGCTCCCGGTTATCGCGTACGATTCACTGAGCGACGCGATCGGGCGAGTCAACGAGGGCGAGCGTCCGCTAGGGCTTTACGTGTTCGGGTACGATGCGGCCGTGACCGATCGGGTGCTCGCGCAAACGACGTCGGGCGGCGCATGCGTCAACGTCTGCGCTTTGCAAGGCGCGCTGCCGTCGCTCGGTTTCGGCGGCAGCGGTACGAGCGGTATGGGCCGCCACCACGGGATCGAGGGATTTCGTGAATTCTCCAATCCGCGCGGCGTCGTCACGCGCGGCAGCACGGGCGATCTCGTTTCCGCGTTCGGGCCGCCGTATGCGACGGCGGCCGCGATTGCGGAGGCCGCCTTCGCAACACCTGCGTAAGCCGTTTCTATGCTTCGGCTGCAGCAAATAAGAAAACGGCTGCCCGACCGGGCAGCCGTTTCGTTGCGGAGTTCGGCTCGTTCAGGTCGTGCGGTGGATGAACGGATAGGTTGGAATCGGCCTGCCGCGCGGCGGGAACGGTAAGCCCCGCAGGCCCGCGACGCACGTGAAGGACGCGGCCGTGTTCGGGTTACCGCCGTTGTAATGCGCTTCCGACGGGTACGGGCACAGCTTGCGCGTCAGCGCCACGGTACCGTTCGCGTTCAAGCGCTCGGCCGTAATGTCCGCCGGCGGGATGCCGGCTTCGACCCAGTCGATCAGCGGCGTGTCGGCGTCGAAGAGGTTGGGCCCGTAACCCGTCCCTTCGCAATGTCCCATACCGGGGATCATGAACTCGCGGAACGAGTTGAGCGCTTTCGTGGTCCCCACCAGGTTGAAGACGCTTTCGGTATAGGCGACCGAGACGTAAGGCGTGATCAGCGGATCGGCCCAGCCGTGATACGCGATCAGTTTTCCGCCGTGCGCCGTGAAGGCGCTCAGATCCGGGTTCTCCGCGTCTTCGACCGACGCGATCGCCGACAGCCGGTACGGGTCGACGTTGAAGTTGAACGTCGGGATGCTGAACACGTTCCCGCTGAACGGGAACGGAGCGATGTACTGCGTCCAGCCTTCCGTGAAGATCTCCGCGGCGCCCGCAGCGGCGGGAATCAGGATGCCGCTGAGGCCGTTGTCGTATTCGGAGCCCAGAACGGCGCCGACTTCCAGCTGACCGTACTTGTTCCGGGCGCCCGCCAGCAGGTTCTCCCATGCCTTCAGTTGCGCGGCCGTCAGCGACTTGCCGTCGACCTTCGGCTCGAAGTGACAGCGCCGCGGATCGCTGATCAAGCCGTCCTTGAGACCGTCGAGTGCGTCGCAGCGCGCCATCACGCTGGCGGCTTCGGGAGCGATCTGCGCCAGCGTGAAGGGCGCGGAGAGATACTGCTGCGTCGCGTAGATGCCGGAGACGAACGTGTTCGTCCCCTCGAGGAGGGGATCGCCGCCGACGATCCCGTCGAAATCGTTGGGATATTTCTCGGCTTCGGTGAAGGCCTCGCCGCCGCCGTCGGAACAGCCCTCGAAATACGAGCGCGACGGCGCCTTCTTGTAGAACGAGGTGACGATCAGCTTGGATTGCGTGGCGAGCACGTGAACGCTGCGGTTGGCCCAATTGACGACGGCCTCGGGGTTGTTGACCGCCCAGGAAGCGTCGAACAGCGGGACCGGCGGCAAGCCGTAGTGCCCCGTGTTCGAGTGGGCGTAGACGAAGCCGTTTTGCAGGGCCCGAGCGCGTTCCAGCGCGTATTCCGAGAAGGGCTCGCCGGCGAATCCGCCGTTGCCCCACACGTAGAGCCGCCCGTTCCACGCCGTCGGCAGGGCGATCTCGAACGCGATCGTCCCTTCGATCGTGCCGGTCGCATCGCAGAAGGCCGGCACCGAGCTCGTGGCCGCAACCTCCACGGCCGTCAGGACGACGGTGTTATCGGAGAACGTCGCGCCTTTGAGCGAGCTGCAGGTCGCCGCAGCGAATACGTGGCGCGCCGTGTAGTCGACGTGGGCGTGAGTGGCATTCGTGAACGAACCGTAGGAGTGCACGTGCGTGACGCGCCAGGCATCTCCGGGCGACGCAAAGGTCGCCGCAGGGGCCGCGAGCGCTAACGCCAGCGCGCCGCAAGCGGCGCGAACTGGTAAGCGATAGGTCTTCAAGGGCCAACCTCCAGTGAACGCGAGGAAGGCGGTTCAGATACCCGCCACCTCGGCCATGCTACGAGGGAGGAAACTTTCCTTCAAGATCCAACGTGCAGGTGCCCACCCGGCTTCCCGCCTGTGCGGTGCTCAGTTGGTCGTGCGCCGGCGCGGTGAGCGATATCGACGCGCGCCTCCTTCGAGGTCGGTTTTCGCACGTTCATCGAACGCTCACCCGCAAAGACGAGCTTCGCGCAGTACTTCGCCGGTTAAACGTCGCATAGATGCGGGTCGCGCTCACTCGTTAGCGGCGTTTTCTCCGTGCTTACCGAAAGATCGGTCCCCTCATGCGATTCTCATCATTCCCCGGCGCCGGTTTTACCGGATTAGCAATTTTCGTTACCACCGTTGCATCGGGCGCGACGAACGCGAATCCGCCGTCGCGGGTCTCGGGGGCACCCGCGCTGCGCCCGAATGCCGCGTCCCCGCGGATGATGCCGTACCGGCAAACGAATGCGGCCGCGACATGCAGCAACAACTATCCGGTGGCCGGGGAGTACTTCGTCGGCGTTCGCTCGGCGAGCGACGTGGCGGGCGGCCAGTACAGCGCGGTGCTGGGAGGGCAGCAGAACGTGGCGTGCGACTACGCATCGGGCGTGGGGGCCGGCGCGCTCAACGACATCGGAACCACGAGCGGCAAGGGGGCCAAGTATTCGTTCATCGGCGGCGGCCTCGCCAACGCGATCGCGGGAGAGGCGTCGTTCATCGGCGCGGGCGGCAGCGTCAACTACAATTACGTGTCGGGAACCGATTCCTTCATCGGCGCGGGCGACAACAACGCCGACCTCGCGAATCAGAGCTTCCTAGGCGCGGGGGTTGGAAACACGATCGCCGCGCCGGCCACGTATTCCGTTCTCGCGGGAGGGAACGGGAACACCGTCGCCGCCTACGAGGCCTTCGTCGGCGCGGGGAAGTCGAACTCCGCGCAATCGATCGAAGCCTTCGTCGGCGCTGGCGAATCTAATACCGCATCCACCGGCGCGTTCGTCGGAGCTGGAAAACTCGGCCAAGCGGAGGGCACGTATTCTTTCGTCGGCGCGGGTCTGCACAACAGCGCCGAGGGTGATGAGTCCGGCATCGTCGTTGGATACGCCAACATCATTGGGGGTAACTCGCAGTATTCTCTCATCGCGGCCGGGCAATCAAACGATATCGGTCCTCAATTTGACTCGAGCCCCTGGTCGTTCATCGGCGCGGGTCAGGGCAACACGATCAACGGCGCGCAGTCCTCGTTCATCGGTGCAGGTTACGGAAACGGGAGCCTTGGGAACAATTCGTTCGTCGGGGCGGGCACCGGAAACGGCGTACGCGGGAACGGGGGCTTTATCGGCGCCGGTCAGGGCAATACTATCAGTTCCGGGGTCAACGGGGCGATCGCGGGCGGTGACGGGAACGTGGTCGGCGCCTCCTCCGGATTCGTCGGCGCGGGCAACGGCAATACCATAGGCTCTTCCGCGCAGTACGGGGTCGTCGGCGGCGGTTACAAGAACGCGGTGTCCGGCGAGTACGGGGCGGTCGGCGGGGGCTACGGGAACAAGGCAACGGGCGCTGACGCGACGATCCCAGGCGGGACGGATAATTACGCCGAGGGTGCGGCGAGCTTTGCGGCCGGCTTCCACGCGGTCGCCGCCCACGACGGTAGTTTCGTCTGGAGCGACTACGTTCCGAGCTCGTCGCCCGCGCTCGTTTCCGACACGGGCGCCAACCAGTTCGTGGTGCGCGCCTCGGGCGGCGTCTACATATACTCGACCGAGAAGAGCCCGTACGGCGGCGTCAGGCTGCCGCCGGGCGCCGGTACTTGGGCGAGCTTGAGCGATCGCAACGCCAAGACCGACATCGTGCCGCTCGACGACGCTTCGATCTTAGCGAAGGTCGCCGCGCTGCCCGTGAGCGCGTGGCGCTACAAGACCGAGTCCGGCGTGCGGCACGTGGGTCCGATGGCACAGGATTTCTACGCGGCGTTCGGCGTCGGCGAGGACGATCGCCACATCACGTCGATCGACGAAGACGGCGTCGCGCTGGCCGCGATCAAGGCGCTGCACTCCGAAAACGTGGACCTGCACTCCGAGAATGTCGTCCTGCGAACGCGGCTGGCCCGAGTCGCGCAGGACGACGCGCGCCGTGCGGCCGATCTGGCCGCGCTCAAGCGCCAGGTCGGGGCACTGGCCCGCGAGATAGCGAGCGCAACGCTTCGACGGACGCACTGAAGAACGCGCTAGTCCGCCGCCCCGTCGCCGGCGAGCAAGAACTGCGGTACCTGGCTGAAGATGTACGAGTCGGCGCCGCCCCGCAGAAAGACCCACACGAGATCGAACCGGTCTCCCGGCCACTTGCTCGGGACGTCGCTCGCGAGCGCCGCCCCGATCCGTGGGATGTGATGATGTTCCCACACGATGAGAACGATGCCGGCTCTTGCCTGGATGTGGCCGAGCAACGCGTTCTCCTGACCCACCGCGAAGTCCGCGTTGACGCTGAACGACGGCTCGCACGTTAGGAGCACGTCCGCTAGCGGAGTCACCGTCTCGAGCGGCCTCAGGCTGTGGCTGCCGTCGTCGTCGTGGTCCGCATCGGACTTGGCGGCGTACACGTGGGTCGGGACGTCGATGCCGGTGGCCCACGGACGGGTGAAGAACGGGACGAGCGCTCCCGCGCGCTGCCAGCCTCGCACGCTCAACGAGCGTCCGTCCTTAGCACCGTCCGCTTTGACGCCGCCTATTTTCGGCTCGTCGGGCTTTTCCGCGTGCCGCACGATCATGATCTTTTCCGGAGCCGGCATGCCCCCGCCCTACAAGTAGTTGTCGACTTCGCCGTAGATCAATTGCGCGGCGGGGTTGTTCGGAGCGACTTGGCCGCTCGGTTTATTGTAGGTTTGCGTGTTTGTCGTCGTCGTATCGACGACGATTCCCGGGAAGGTGTTGTCCGTCGCTCCGCCGTTACCGAGCGAATCTTGCGGTATGCGGTTCTGGAAGGTGATCATGTTGAACGTCCAGGTCGACAAGCCTTGGAAGGGGCTGGACGAAGGCGACGGCGTCGGGCCGCCCGGCGGGCACGGTTCGGCAACGTTCAACGGATTGTAGAGGTCCGCGCGCTGGAAGATCAGTTGAAATTCGTTGCCTTGCCCGTTGTCGTTCGGCGTGAATTGCGTCGTGGTCGGGTCGAGGTTGTTGACCAGAACGGAGGTGATGGTTCCGGACGAACTGGAATTGACGAAGTACTCCCACAACTGCGGGAGCGCGGTGTTGTAGCCGGCCCCGACGAAGAAGCCATACGAGTAGTTCTTGTACCCCGTTAACGCCGCTTGCGGGTATGGAACGCCCGACCCGCACGTGTTGACCGCGATCATGTAGGTGACGTTGTTGAAGTCCTGCTGTCCGGCTGTGCGCAGCTTGACGAGGATCTCACCCGACAGGTTGTTGGTCACGGGCGACGGTGTCACTTGATGGCCGCAACCCACGACGAGGGCCACGGCGGCGGCAAATCCGATTGAAGCGAAGCGGCGGAACACGGTTTCCTCCCGGGGTACGCGACGGCGAGGCGCTGCCGACGCTTTTGTCATTTGCCGCCGAGCGCCTTCCGGTCTCCTTGGACTACCCGCCTTTGCGACTGCCCTCGGAGCGAAGCCGGCCGCACAAATGGACGAAGCGGGGCGCGGCGGCTGCAGTTTTTAGCGAAGGTTCCGGCTAGCCGCCCGCTTCAAAACCAGGCGCCGGCACGCTGCGACTCGTAGAGCTGTTTCCCGGCAGCGTGTGGCGAGGTGCACGATTGGAGGATTCGGGCCGCTCGGCGTTCGGCGTGTTGCTGCGCCGGTTGCGTTTGAAAGCGAGCCTCTCACAGGAGGCCCTTGCCGAACGCGCCCGGATGAGCGTCGTCACGGTCGGGGCCCTCGAACGCGGCGTTCGCCGCGCACCGTATCGCGATACGGTCGCGCTGTTGGCGGATGCCTTGGCCCTGGGACCGCAGGAGCGTGCGCTCTTGGAATCGGCCGCAATCCGCCCGTCGCGCGCGCGCCGTCCTCGCGGTGACGCGGCGGCGTCTTGCGACGTCGCGGGCGGTGGTTCGCCGGCCGCGCCACGCAACAATCTGCCGACGCTTCAGACGTCGTTCGTCGGTCGCGAGACCGAGGTGGCCGACATTACCGCGCTACTCGCCGGCCACCGGCTGGTCACCCTGGTCGGCTCGGGCGGTATCGGCAAGACGCGCGCATCGCTGCACGTGGCGGCGAACCTGCTCGACGGCGCGCTCGACGGGGTCTGGTTGATCGAGCTGGCTCCGCTTTCGAGCGGCGACTATCTGCCGACGACCGTGGCTCAGGCGATGGGCTTCACGTTGCCCTCCGAAGGCGATCCCGTCGAGCACCTCGTCCGCGCCCTGGTCAAGAAGCGCGCCCTGCTCGTGTTCGACAACTGCGAGCACCTGGTCGCGGCCGCGGCGCGCGCGATCGCCGCGATCCTGCGGGGCTGCCCGCACGTAACGGTCCTCGCGTCGAGCCGCCAGGGACTCGGCATCGCGGGCGAGGCAACGTACCGCGTGCCCCCGCTGGCATTTCCCGGCGAGGCCGAGGCCGCTCGAATGAACGCGGCTGAAGCCGCACGCTACCCGGCGATCGCGCTCTTCGTCGTCCGCGCCGGCGCGGCGGATCGGCGCTTCGAGCTGAGCGACCGGAACGCGCAAGCGGTCGCGGAAATATGCCGGCGGCTCGACGGGATTCCGCTCGCGATCGAGCTTGCGGCCGCGCGCGTAAAGATCCTCAGTCCGCGGCAGATTTGCGAGCGGCTCGCCGAACGGTTTCGGGTTCTCACCGGCGGGAGCCTCGACGCCCTGCCGCGTCAACAGACCTTGCGCGCGCTCGTCGACTGGAGCTACGACCTGCTCGACGAGCGCGAAAGGGCCGTCTTCCGGCGCCTCGGCATCTTCGCGAACGGTTTCGGCATTGAAGCGGCGACCGCCGTCGGCGGCGGCGCGGGGCTCGACGAATTCGACGTCCTCGAGATCCTCGCATCGCTGGTCGACAAGTCGTTGGTTCTCGCCGAGCCCGCCGGCGAAGATCTGCGTTACCGCCTGCTCGAATCGACGCGCGTCTACGCGCGCGAGAAGCTCGTGGCCGCAGGCGAGCGCGATGCGGTCGCCGCACGCCACCTGCGATCCCTGCGCGACCGCGCCGCCGAGGCGTCCGGGCGCTGGGAGGGCACGGGGAGCAGCGCTGAGATCGACGAGTTGCTCGCCGGCGAACTCGACGACGTCCGCGCCGCGCTCGACTGGGCATTGGCGGGCCCCGACGCGCGATGCGGGGGCGAATTGCTGACGGCGATCGACACCAGGTGGCGCGCGCTGGGACTCGACGTCGAAGGAGAGGACCGGCTGGAGGCGTTCGCGACGGCTCTCGCCGGTGACGATCCGGCCCGCGTCGCGCGCTTGTGGAGCGTGTTCGCACACCTTGCCGTCAACTCTCCCGGTCGCATGGCGCGCGCGCTCGAGGCGGCGACCGAGGCGGTGGCGTTCGCGCGGGCGAGCGGCGATTCCGCGATCCTCGCACGTGCCCTCGAAGTGTACGCCAGAAACGCGATCAGAGCGCAGCGCTTCGACGCCGCGGAAGCGTCGCTGGCGGAGGCCGAAGCGATCGGCGGACCCTCCGCGCTGCGTCGCCTGCACCTGCTGGATACCCGGGCCTTCCTGAGCAAGGTCCTCGGCGACGCCGATTCCGCGGCGCGCGCGTTCGAGCAACTTCGTAAGGAGCATCGCGCGCTGGGAAACGATAACGCCGAATGCATGAGCGTGCTGAACCTCGCTGAAATCGAGCACGCGCGCGGGAACTCGCAGCGCGCGATCGGCCTCGTGCGCGACGTGCTGCCTTTCGCACGCGCGGGTGCCGACTGGGCGATGCTCGCCACGCTCCTCGGAAACGTCGCCGGCTACCTGGTCGCGGTCGGCGACCCGCACGCGGCAGCCGAAGCGGCCCGCGTGACGATCCGCGAGTTCGCGTCGCGCGATCCCGAGTTCGGCCTCGTTGCGATCTCCGCCGAGCACCTGGCGCTGGCGCTGGCCCTCGTCGACGATCTGCCGCGAGCGGCGCGCCTGGCCGGCTACGCCGATCGCGCGATGCGCCGGTTCGGCTTCAAGCGCGACTTCACCGAGACGACGACGCACGACCGCCTCAACGCGCTCCTGCGCGAGCGCCTCGCGCCGCAAGAACGCGAACGCCTGTTCGCCGAGGGCGACGCCCTCACTGCCGACGCCGCAATCGCCCTCGCGTTGGAGGGACCCTAACGTCGACTCCGTGCATGAGGCTGTCGGTGGCCCGATGATCCGCTCGTTCTGCGTGCGTTGTTTCTTGTCGCTCGCGTTCGTGCTGGTCGCGCAACAGGCCGCGCACGCCCAGTTCGCCGGCGAGTCGAGCCCGTCTGCGCCCGATAACCCGATCGACCGCAGCGCGGCCGCACCCGCACAAGATCGCCCATTCTCGGCGAAGGACCCGAACACCAAATACCGTCTCGAGCGTGCTCCGCTGCCGGAAGACCAAGCCGAACGAGATGCGGAACGGGCCAAGGGCGCAGACGCCCGCAAGCGCGCGCAAGCGGCGGCGCAGACCGAGCGCAAGGCCCATAAAGGCGTCTTTCAGAGCGGCAGTTTGAGTAGCTGGCCGCGCTTGTACCAATCGGAGTCGCTGAGCGTCAAGGGCAGCTTCAATGCCGGTATCGCGCCGTACGCGATGTCGAACAACGTCTTCGACGCGCCGCCGGGTTCGCTGAACGCCGGGGTGCCGGTACATCCCGGTTGGGGCGAGGCCTACGTCCAGCCCGGCATCTCGGTGAAATACCACGTCGACGCAGAGGCTTATCTCTACGGCGGCTTTTCCTTCGTGGAGACCGGCACGATCGGGAACGACTACACCGGAGCTCCCTACCGCTGGTACGGGCTGCCCGAGCAACTGTACGCGGGTTTCCACGCCGCTCACGTCTTCGGATCGAACGCGACGCTCGACGGTTCGTACGGACAACAGGATTATACAAACGGTAACGGGATGCTGGTCTGGTCAGGTGCCACCAACGGAGCCGGGCGCGGAGCCACCTACTTAGGGCCGCGCACGGCCTGGCGGGATGCGGGCCTGCTCAGAGCGACCGAGGGCGATTTCAGCGGGCAGCTTTTCTACTTGCGCCCCAACGAGTCCGAGGCGAGTTTCACCAACACGAGCCTGACGGGAATCAATGCCGTTTGGAACCCGCCGGGTCGGCTGAGGCTCGGCGCCCAATACGTGTATACGCTCTCCGACATCGTGCCCCGCACCCGGATGTCGACGTGGGAACTTCGAGCGCGGCTCCATCCGTTCAAGGGCGACGTAAATTTTTGGCTGCAAGGCGACTACGCGTTGCAGGGGAAGCCCAGCGTCTCCGCCGACGGCTGGACGTTGCAGGGAAACTATGCCTTCACGAAGCTCTGGTGGCGGCCGCTGGTGAACGCCGGCTACTATAGTATGTCGGCATCGAATCCCGCCAACCCGCAAGGCTGGAACGGATTCGATCCGCTCTACTTCGGAAATGCGGTACCGACGTGGTTGCCGGGCATCGCACTGCAGACCTCGCTCGCAAACACGAATCAGAACGTTTTCAATACGACCGTGACGCTGAAGCCCAATGCGAAGGGAACGCTGCAGCTCAACTACATCGCGGCTGCGGTGAACCGCGGGAACGCCATTCTGAAGACCCTTTCACCCGGCGAGACGCCGCCCGTTAGCGGCGGTTTACTGCTGCCCGGTTACGGCACCGAAGTCAGCGCGAGCTACACGTACAAGCTCGACGACGCACGCTCCGTCGACCCCATCTTCGCGTACGTCATACCGGGCAACGGCATCGAGCAGAACTACGCCGCCGCCGGAGGCAGCGCGAAGGGCTGGTCGTTCTTCGGCGTAGCGTTCAAGGCAAGCTATTGACCTACGCGCACGATATTCGTCCCGTCCGGCAGTCGCAGGCCCCCGTCCGCACCCGTTGCCATCGAAGGTGGCTGCGTCGGCAACCCAAGCGGGAAAAATCGGGAACGAGCGCTCACCTTCCGTTCGCCTCGTGAAGGGCCGACACTCGGTGCCTGCCGGCGTCGTCGCGAGCGCCCCACGGCGAGCCGTCCGGAGCGACCGCCAAGCGCGTTGCCTCGCCCGGGACGCGCGACCGGTGCAGCGGCTCGATCGCAGCCCGCGCGTTCGCCCGGCACGAGATGCGGAGCAGCCGCCAAGGCCGCTTCTGACGCCGCAAGGACGGGGCGATTAGCGCTTTCCCAAAGCGTGGCGCCAAGCCGCCGGACGATCGCTAGGGTAACTACCAAGCCGGATACCTTCGCATCAGAAGAATAGGTAAGCCTGCCTGACCTCGACGTTCGTTTGCGCGCGAGACGCTCTGATGCCGGCTCCATCGAAGGCGCTGACGGTCGCCTGTCGAAGAGCAGCTAAGCCTAGACAGGCATCGAAGTGAGTGATTCCAAGACGTCGTCGAACGACTTAACACGGGTGCTCGACGAGGTGGTTGAGAGAGTTCAAGAACTCGAAGCGTATGCGCGAGAGCACCACGCCGAAGGAGGAGGTCTGTTCCAGCACGGTATCAACGACATCTCGATCAAGGTCTCGCTGGGCGGCGCGGAGCTCGACGTGAGCATCTCGGGACCACCGGTGGGAAGCGAGAAAGTCGTATTCTTCGATGGCCCTGGGCCTAAGGCGGCCGTGAGGCCGATGGTGATAACGGTTCCTAATTCGTCGGAAAAGAATTCGGAAACTATCACGATCGAAAATGGCAATCCTGCGTTGCCGGTGAAAATCAATAAGGGGGGGACGAGATTTATCGACGCCGCTAACTTGAACAAACCAGATTGGGGTTAAGCGGCGGGCGCTTCGGAAGAATTTCCGTTAAACCAACCACGCTTCCGCGAGCGCCTCTTCTACGGTCAATCCGCGCCCCTCATCGAGGAGCGCTGCGAACTCGGCGCCGAGGTTCGTCGAGAGTGCGGCGCGGGCGCGGACGTACTCCTGCTCCTCGGTATGTTGCCGCGGAGTCCTGAGCGATTGGAAGTGGCCGTCGGCGAATCCGAGCAGCCGGGCTGCGCGTTCGTGGGCTTCCCGGGCTGCCACGGCGCCGTCGTGGGGACGCAACGCGTCGATTGCGGCCAGGTGCTGGATCGCAGTCGCCAGATCGATCTCCGTTCGCGCGACCCTGGCGCGCGAGATGCTCTCGCGCGCGCGGGTCCGCGCCTCGTCCCAGCGCTCGAGCACGATCAGATAGGCCGCGATATTTGCGAGGAACACGCTGGTGTCCCGTCCGTGCCGTGCAAAGACCGCCTCGGTCGCGAGTTCCAGGGCGGCCTCGACGTTGCACGCCTGAAACTCAACCTCCGCGAGATTACCTGAGATCGTGCTGTATCCGCGTTCGTTCCGGAGATCCGCTCGCAGGTTGTCCATTTCCGGCTCGACCGTACTCGTCCACACATCGGTCGGCGCGGTTTCCCAGAGGCTGTGCGCGTGAGATGCAAAGGGGCCTAAGTTCCGAGGAGAAGACGGGTTCGTGCAGCCGATATCGCGTCGAGGCGCCGACCGCGTCGGCGACCACCAGCGACTTGTTGACGACCGATGCGACGAGGTCGACGACCGTCGCGCCGACAAGCAGGTCGGCACAGAAGTCCGCAGCGGCTGCGAGCGTGAAGCCGTTGACGAACGGCGCGAGCCGTCGCAGGAACGACTGCTCGCGTTCGGAGAGGAGATTGTAACTCCATTCGATCGTCGAGCGCATCGTCTGGTGGCGCGGCAACGCGTCCCGGTTGGCGGCGCCCAGGATCTCGAACTGCGTTTGCAGCTGATCGAGGATCTCGGGCAGCGTCAAGAAGGCCGCCCGCGTCGCCGCTAGTTCGAGCGCGAGCGGAATGCCTTCGAGCCGGCGGCAGATCGCGGCTGCGACACGAATCGCGTTCTCACCGCTCAAGTCGGCGCGCGTGCCCGCCGCGGCCGACCTCTCGACAAAGAGAGCGACGGCCGGCGAGTCCGCGCCGGACGGGTGGTCGGAGTCGGGTCTCTCCGGCGGCAGACCGAGCGACGCGATACGATAGACGAACTCCCCCTCGATATTGAGTTGCTCGCGACTGGTCGCAAGGACCGCGATGCTCGGGCATTGACGCGCCAGCGCCGCAATTACCTTGGACGCTTCGTCGATGACATGCTCGCAGTTGTCCATGATGAGCAGAAGGGAGCGGTCGCGCAAATGCCGGACGAGCGTTTCGTCGTCCGTCGAATCCGGAGCGTCCGGCAGGCGCAACGTGGAGACGATTGACCGCATCACATGGGCGTTGCTCGGGACCACCGACAAGTCGACGAACCAGACCCCGTCGTTATAGTTGCTCAGGTGCTGCCACGCAAGTTCCAGGGCGAGCCGGGTCTTCCCCATTCCGCCCGCCCCGACGATCGTCACGATCCGTCGATTGGCGAGGAGTTCGCGGAGACGCGTGAGATCGTCTTCCCGGCCGTAGAAGCTGCTCACCGGCCTGGTCAGATTGTGACGAGCGTCTGAATCGAGATTCCGGACGCCGGAAACCGCCGTCGACCGCTTGGCAGCGTTTTCGAGTTCGATGCGTTGCGGATCGCTCAAGCGGAGCGCGTCGGCTAACATCCTGACGGTCTCGCGGTACGGGGCCCGCCGCCGGCCTCGCTCCAAGGCGCTGACGCTCTCGACGCTGAGCCGGGCCCGCTCCGCAAGCTGTTCCTGCGATAACCGCGCGGCCAGGCGAAACTGCCGGAGGACCGATGCGAAGTCAGTTGCCTCGATGGTGCGTTCCATCAGCCGTCAAGTGTCCGGGTCGACTGTCCGGGTAAGGTGTCCGGGTGTCCGTTCTTTCCCGCCTCGGGGTCGAGCACAATGGTGGAGCGCCGCCGGCCATCGGCGGCCATCCGAGGAGAGCACGACATGCGTACGACGATTCCAAAAAACCTCAACGAAGCCGCCGACGATCGGCGCCCGGTGGTTGACCGACCCGCGTACATCTCGGTCAAGATCTTCCAGGGCTGGGGCCCGCGCCTCTGATACGCCGAGGCCCAAGTAACAGGCGGCGATCTCCAACGCACGTTTCAACACACTTTCGACCTCATCACCACGCCTTGCGCTCAGAATATTCTCTGTGGCCGGGTGGAGCCTCTTTCGCCATGATCGATTCATTGACGATTCCGCCTCCGGATCAATCTACTGGTAGCTGCATCGTGCATGCCCAAGTGGGGGCGGTTCCGAGACCGCTCCGCTTCGATCTCTCGGGCAACCCGTTCTACCAGCAGGTGTCGACCGGACTCCGACAACCAAAGACCCGCGTGCAACTGCTCGGACCTCCTCGTATCCACTGCGGTGCCGTACGGCTCGAGTCACGCATCTCGTCGCAGACGTTCCTGCTGTTCACGATGCTGGTTACTCGTAAGGACGATACTCTGAGCCGCGATGAAGTGGCGTTTACGCTGTGGCCGGACCTCGGTGAAAGCGACGCGCGCGCCGCTCTCCGGCGGCACCTGTACAGGCTGCAGCAGGCGCTTCTTTCGGCCGGGCCGAGCTCGTGGATCGCCGGCGATGCGAGAACCGTAGGCTTGCGGGCACCCGGCGAGACGTGGGTCGACGTCGCCGAGTTCGAGCGGCTCAGCGAGGTGCCCGAGACCTTCGAGGCGGCGGCAAACCTGTATGCCGGAGAGTTCGCACCGTATCTCGACCACGAGTGGGCTCTCGCCGTCCGCGACCGGCTTCGCCGGCGGTTCTGCCGGGTGCTCGAACAGCTCATAATGCAGAAGTCGTCTCAGGGAGACACGCGGGGCGCGCTCCACTATGCGGAGCAGTTGCTCCTTCAAGACCCCTGGAGAGAGGACGTTCTGCGCCGGTTGATGGTCCTGCGTTTCCTCGTAGGCGACCGTGCCGGAGCCTTGGCATATTTTCGACGTTTTCGCGAACGGCTGAGAACGGAGTTCGACGTCGAACCGATGCCTGAGACCATCGCGTGCTACCAGAATGTCGCTCGCGGCCAAGTCGCCGCTGCCGCCCGGGAGCGATGAAGCTCGGCTAAGGCGTCGGAGTGAAGTAGCCCCAGTGACCCTCGATCGGAGAGCTCGTCGTCAGCGCCGCGAGGATCTGGCCCTTGTCGTTGATGTTCGTCAACGTGACGATCGCGTACGGCGCCGAATTGATCGCGGCAACCGGGCGAAAGCCGTGCGCCGAATCCCACGTCCAATATCCGTTGTTCGCGGACGTCCCGCAGCTTCCGGCCTGAAGCAGCGCCTCACCGGACTTGTTCACCGCCACGAATTGCGCGCTGCACGCCGTATCGCCCGCGACGTATCCGAGGAAGGTCGCGGCCTTCGTATTCGGATTGTAACGGAAGAGCAGCGACTTGAACGCGGTCAGGTTCGCCGTATAGTAAACGAGGCCCGCGTCGTCGATACCGACGCTGTAATTCGGCTTCACACCGTTGACGGTCGGCAGCGTGAAGGTGTGGGAGAGTGTGGGTCTCGACGCGTTGTATTCGAGGAGCGTCGGCCACGACGTAAAGCCTGTCGGGTTTCCCAGAATCGTGCCGGCCGAATCGATCGAACGCGACGATCCGGAGAAATTCCAGAAGTACGGGCTGCTCATGCAACTCGCGGACGCCACGGTACACGCCGGCTGCAGCAGCGACAGGCCGCCGCCGGTTGTAACGAACGGCGGGCTCGATGTCGAGAAACCGTTGACGGGCGACCACTGCGCCGTTCCTGCCGCGTACCCCGACGCGTTCATGGCGTAGAGCCACGACGGCACGTTCGTGGTATAGAGTTTCAGCGATACGGATTTCGGCGCGACGGTCGCGAGGAAGGCGATGTTGCCGCTCTCGCTCGGAACCGCCGTCTTTCCGACGATCTTGAACGTGCCCGCCGTATCCGCGTCGGTGATCCCCGACGACGGATAGCAGCTCAGCGACTGCGCGTTGCCGAAATCGAGCATCGCGGTTCCGGTCCAAGCGACGCAGTGCGTCTGCAGGTTGGCACTGTCGATGACCGTGCCGACGATCTGGCCGGAATTATTGAGCGCGATCGGCCGGTTCAGCGGTCCGATCGTCGAGGGAACGCCAACGTCGACGATCTTGTACGCGGCGGCGGCCGGTCGGCGACGTTCGCCTGCGGGCGCTTTGAACCCGAGCGCGGCGAACGCGAACAGTGGGGTGGAGAGCATTAGCACGTTGCGAGTCTCCTCGAAGGGCATCGGGGCATGAGGTTCGGTGCAGGGGCACTCCACGCCATGCACTTGCCGTATCGGCCGCGCTCGAGCGTCCGCCGCCGGCGATGCGTGAAATGTGACGGCAGTCGTTATCGCGACTGCGGGGTCGCACCTGCGCGCTGCCTCCTGACCGGTCGACTCCTTCCGTGTCGCCCTCTTGTTGAAGCGGCATATGGCCCGGCAGGGGTGCCGGCCGGCCGAGGAGGCCTCGGCGCCGCAGGGCCGCGGCTCACTGAAGGTCACGCTGTTGACGTCTGCGCAAACCATGGAACGCCTCTGCGGCAAAGCCCTTCCTGCGGCTCGCGAAGCCGCTGTTCGCGGGCGGTCCCGCTGACCCTCGTTAGCCCGGCCTGCGGAAATCCCGCACAAATAGCGCGCACCTGCAGTCATCGCGTCATCCAAGACGCTCCCGCACGTACCGCCACGCAACGGAGGATCAGGCGCTCCGCTATTCGTCGGCACATATCGTGACGTGTCCGTTAGCAAATCGGGCACTTGCTAACCGGCCGGCGTTTATCCCCAGTTGACCGCGTCCGTGCGCCGGCCCGAGGGTGCGGCGCAGCAGCAGAGCCAATCCGTGAAAGCCTGCGGCCCGTTCCGAAGCACGTTTTCCGAGCCGCGCCCGTAACGATCGTCGCGGGCGCGCGATCCAGACCCGCGGTCGGCTTGGTCACGCGATGTCGATAGCGTCGACGATCGCCGTCCGTACAGGAACCGGATCTCGGCGGGGCGCAGCCCCTCGACGTGAAACGGTATCCCCTCGCGTACGAGTTCGCGCAGTTCGTTCGAGCGTCTCGGCCGTGGCAGCGTAGCCGGGGAGATCGGGGGCGAGCGCACCGCAGTGCTCGGGGCCGCGTTCGTAGATCACGACGCACTTCATGGCCAACCTGCCTGCCGTCGGGCGATCGCTTCAAGCCACAGCAAGTCCGGGCGATCGGATTTGGTTCGACCGGCAGCCGGCAGTCCCGTTTACGCCACCGGGCACTCTCTACCGAGTCACCGTGAAGAGAGAGTTACTTGCGGTTCTCCCTCCCGGCGTGACGACCACGATTCTACCCGTCTGGGCTCCGTCTGGAATCTCGATCGTGATTTCCGAGTCGGACCTTACCGTGTAGTTCGTAACCTGATCTCCCCCGATCGCGATTCTGTTTGGCGATTCCAATATAACGGTATGCTCTCGGCGCAGCTCGTGTCGGCGCGCCCCGCGACTGCTACGGCATGATCTCGCCGCACCTCGCGACCGAGCGACCGAGCGCGTCCTGCGACTCTTCACGTGTGTCGACGAGGGGAAGCGCGGCGGCTGTCGCAATGCAGCCGCCGCGCCACAATCACCGACCTGCTACCCTGGCATCTGACGACAATGCCCGCTCAGCGGCTCACCGGGAACGACGCTTCGCCCCCCCCAGGCGCTGGCCTGAGCTCCGGCACCGCACGGCCGGCTGCCTGGCCGTCAAGACGGCCTTCAGACGACGCTTACTCCGAAAGTGCCGTCGATGACCAAGAGGACTGCTTCAAACTCGAGCATCTATCTTTCTCTCTTTCAGCTTTCAGAAGTTCGATATCGTTCGGCAGCGTTATGCCGCGAAGGCCTTCACCGTTGTCGTCGGTCCGTCGGAAAGAAGACCTTCAAGGCCTATCTCGACGGCTTCAATGTCATACCCCATTCCAACTTAGGGCCTTTACGCCCGGTGACCCGGTGATCGGGCGCAAAGTGACCGGCCGTTTACATCACTACTTGCGCGACCCTAAGAACGGCGCGCACCGAGCGCAAACTGCTTGGACGCGAGCCGTCAGTATGGCTGCACGATACCGATACGCGGCGGCTTCACCGGGGCGGCTACGCCATAGATAATAGTCAGACCCGAGCCTCCACCCCAGGTCGAGAGGGCGCGATCGGGATCGTTGGACGTCGCGACCGTGGGATTATTCCAGTTGTTTGCCGCCCATACGTCACCGGCCGGATCGATTGCCACATCGGTCAGCATCTGGATGCTGCCGCTCTTGAACACGTGGATGACATCGCCGGCCTTGGTCCCGGCGGGGTGCCCTTTGGTGCGTACGCCAGCCATTAACACGACGCTGCGGCCCAGTGGATAAGGCCCTAGGTTCCCGACCCAGACATCATCGTTACCGTCGATGTTGAGCCCCCACGGCACGTCGATCGCCCCGCCACCGGTGAAGCCTATAGGCGTATCTTGGGTCCCGTCGGGGTGAATTAGATTGATTACGCCGGTTGGTTTCGGATAGGTCAGCAGGGCTTTCCCGATGATCTCGAACTGCACCATGATAGAGGCGCCATCCGGCATTTTCGGGGTCGGGAAGTCCAGCGACATGTTGCTGGCAACCCAGACATTGGCCTTCGAATCCATCGCGAGGGCGCGGACGCTAATCCCCGCACGGAAGCTCTCCACCTTCGTTGGATCGTTAGCGGGAAATCGGACGACCGTGTCCGATTGCGAGTTGCTGACCCAGACGCGGTTCTGAGGATCGATGACGATATCGAAGGGCGACTTCAGACCCGCGACCTTGACGATCTTGCCGTCCTTGAGCCTGCCACCGGGGAAGAACAGCAACTGATTGTCCGAGCCGTCGGCGACCCAGACATCGCCGTTGTCAGCGACCCCAATGCCCATCAGGCCCAGGAACTTCTGCTTAAACGGTAGGTCTTTCTCGGTGGCGACCGGCCTGCCGTTGAAATCCATCACCAGCAGCTTGCCATTGAAGCTCGAGACCCAGACCCTGTCCCTGGTGACAGCTGTTCCCCAACCGATGCCATCTATCCCCATCCCTGTAAAGCCGGTGATCGGCGGCGAGAGCGGCGTTCCATTGGGGGTCATCTTGAGGACCCCACCGCCGATGCTGTTGACGGCGCCGGACTGCGAACCGGGCATCCAGTTCTGGCCGCTCCAGAGATTGCCATCCGCGTCGAACATGAACCGGCCATTCGCATACATCCCACCGCCAGCGAAGGCCAGCTTGAGTGAGAAGTCGTCCGGAACGTAAGTGAGGTATGGCAGAAATGGCGCCGCGCGCCGCGATCCGTCCTTCGGTTGCGGGTAAGCCTGATCGAAGAGAGCGTAGAGATCCTTCGGATCGGTCCACGACGCGCGTGCGATGTCCGCTAGAGCCGATAGCGTGTTGGTCGGCGCCGCAGCCCCGGCTGGGGTTGCCGCCTTAAAGAAGCTCCTCCGCCAATTGCCGTCGGCCACTGTCGCGTAAGCGGTAATCAGCGAGCCTAACGTGTCGAGACTCGCCAGCGTCGTGGTTTGCGTACTATTCAATGGATCCAAGAGCACTGAGCCCCAGGTTCCGGTCGCGGGATCGACGAGGTTCGGGGCATTGCCGGCCGCGATCTGCAGGCCTAGGTCGTTCCCGGAAATGACATCGCCTTTGATAAATTGCGCTGCGGTAAATGCGGAGGCAACGGTCGTAAGCTCGTTCACGACAACTTTGCCTGGCGGCTTTTTCCCGAGCAGGCTCAAAAGCACGAGCGAGGCGTCGTTCCCAGTGTTCTTCGAGGCAGTTGGGTGACCGCCGCTAGCGGTCAGATAGAGAACAAAGCTCTTCTCATCGCCGTGAAAGGTGTTGTGGATCTCAAATCGGCCAGTCTCGTCGGAGCGGACTTGATCAATTTTCTTCGGTACTCCCGTCCCAGCGGACCATAACGTAACGGTCGAGCCGGCAACTGGCGCGCCGCCGATTAGGACATCGCCGGAGAACGGGTCCGCTGCCGCGCACGGCGAGGCAGCAAAACAAGAAATGAAGACGGCAAGCAGTCCGAAAACCGCCGGCTTGCCAAGCTGATACATGGAGGTGCATTCCTCTGGTGCATCTTTAGGTCCAAGAATAGCTGCTGCTTCGTACCTAAAATGCACCGGCTTAGGTAACCCGGTCCAGAGTCTTATAACGCTACGTTTCTTTGAGAAGGTGCTATCCAGGACTTAACCGGCATTCGCCCGGATCGCGGAGCATTTGGACGACGGCTTGCCGTCTTCCCGTCCTGAGGGCATGGTACGATGGCTCGGGCGATGTCGTCTTAGGCGAGCGGAGCGAGCTTTTGAGCGCTGGCCGTCGCGAAAGCCGGTCTTGCGCTCAGCAGGACGCACCTCTCCGTGGCTTGACAGGGATGACAGTTGAGCGCCTCACGTCGCCACGGTACTGGCGACGCGGCGCCGGTGCACCAAATTATTGAAGTCCAAGTCGCATCGGCTGGTCGCCGAGTTTGAACGTCTTGCTGACTCCGGTGCCGATCGGAACGAGCAATTTTCCTTGCTGAGGGGTCGCATTCAAGTTTGCGCTGATACCCGAACTACCGAAAAAGACGGCCCACGTCTTCAGATTGTAGTTGAAAAATGGTTGGACGAAGAGCGCGCGGATATTAGGTCTCGTTGAATCCCCCCAAGGACAACATCTGGGTGACCAAGACTCCCGTCATGACGTTGCCGGGCATAATCAATCCGACTATCGCAGGCCGAGTCCATACTTACCAGCGCTGAGTGTGGACGGGGAACCCGTAGGGAATAAGAACTGCGCGGCAACACCCCATATAAGCGCTCCGGGTTTCGTTTTCGGCGCCAAATAGAACTGTGGGTTCAGATCCCCGATGCCGAAGGTCGCGGGAGGGCGGGCCGATCTCCGGGTGCGCCGGCGAAACCGGCAGAGAGTAGATGGTGAAAGTCCATTACGACAAAGGAAGTAGCGATCCATGTTGTCCCCTCGCCGTGCATTGGCGGTCGCGAGCGCCGATGAAGCGTCGGCTGGGGTATGTGCGAGCCGAGTAGCGAGCCTCGAAAATCGGAAGTCCGGGGTGCCGACGCTGTCCCGAACGCGGAAGGCAAAATGTGCGTGTGCGTTATCGCGAGCATACGTCAACCCGGCGTGGTCCTGGACCTCGGCACGTACAGAAACTCTTTGCAGGGAACCGGGAGAGCTGCACGTCGACCACCTTGACTGGTTCGCGACGGGAAGGCCATACGGTCGTAGCCGCCGCTGCACGACGCGCAGCAGTCAGACCGCTTCGTAGTAGCGATGAAGTTGACGAACGACGATGATAACTCATCCGCGGAGTCGATGGAGCGAAGGGAGCGGGCCAAGGGGAACGCGGTGCAACCCAACACGCGCCGGGCTCAGAGCCGGGAAGGCGTGCCGCAGGGGCTGGATCGCGTACCCGGTGCGTTAATTGCGCCCGCCGGGATCTGTGCGGGGCGCGAGCAGCAATGCTCGTCCCTACCGCGATCGGACCCCTGGCCTGAAGTGAAAATGCGTTTCCCGGAGCTCGGAGCTCGCCAAGATTCTCATACGGGAGACGATCGAGCGGAAAGCTGTCGACCGTGGGAAGCTGACCATCCACGCCGATCGCGGCGGCTCGATGAAATGAAAGCCCGTTGCCGATCTTGGCGTAACCAAGAGCCATTCCCATCCGCGCGCCTCAAACGACAACACGCACATCGAATCGCACTTCAAGACCGTGAAGTATCATCCGGATTTCCCGGCGACGTTTTCGAACATCGCAGAGGCGCGAGACTTCTGTCGTCGGTTCGTATCCTGGCATAACACCGATCATCGCCGCAGCGGCATCGCACTCCTGACACCCGAGGACGTTGACCATGGCCGCGCTGCGACACGGATAGCGCAGCGCCAGACGGTTCTCGACGACGCCTACGCGGCGCATCCGGAACGATTCGTACGCGGCAAACCCAGACCACCGCGCTTAGAACCCGTCGTGTACATCAACCGACCCGCAGATTCCACGCGAGATGAGGCCGCGGCATGAATCAATTCGCGAGCGCCCAGGTCATTGCTCGTTCCTCGGCGCGCAATCGGTGTTTAGGACGGCGCGCAGCGCCGGCGAGCACCGAGGATAATATCCTGGGCTGGGCGCGCGCTCGTACGGCACATGCAACCCGATCGTCACGCCGAGCCACGCGGCTCTGCCCGGCAAGCCGCGAGTCTCGAACAGCAACGTCGCCCGGTGGCAACGGTCAACCAACGATGGACTACAACAACCGCTAAGACGCCACGAATGAGGTGCTTGACAAACGTGTATCCACGCGATTAAACTGGCTACCACAGCACACTAATTGTGCGCTATGCGTGGCCTCAAGAACGGACTGACAACTTCCGGCCCGAGTTCCCGGGACATTCCACGACCGCGATTATGGCGGATATCTACAGTCATGTCTTGGACGACATGAAGCAGGATGCCGCCGATCGTCTCGGCAACGCCCTCAGAAACCGCAGGGCGCAGGTTTCGTGACACGTTTGTTACCCGGCAGGCAAATTCTCGGCCAAGGACGTAGCGAAGACGTCGAAAACCCCTGTAGAATCAGCATGGAGAGATGGCAGAGCGGTTTAATGCAGCGGTCTTGAAAACCGCAGACGGTGCTGAGCCGTCCGTGGGTTCGAATCCCACTCTCTCCTCGGAAAGAAGCCCGTATTGGCGGGCCTTTTCGTTGCTCGAATCCGCCGCGGTTGCCATTCGGTTGCCGTTCGCTCCGAGCAGATTTCGAACGGCTGCGGTTTGCGCGCCCTCCACTTCGTGCGCGTACACGTTGAGCGTCGTCGAAGGCGCGGTGTGACGGAGGATCGCTGCGACCGTGCGGATGTCGACGCCCGAGCGGATGAGCCAGGATCGGGTCGAGTGCCGCATCGCATGAACGCCGCGAACGGAGAGGCCGGCGCGTCGAGCGATGCGGCGCACCGCGTGACTGATCGCGCCGGCGACGGAAGACCGCCGAGCTCCGTCGCGAAGACGAAGCCCTGATCGTCGTACATCGCGCCGACGGCGAGCTTGTCTTTTGCCTGTTGCAGGCGCTGCGCGCGGAGCGCCTCGAGCGCGAAGTCTGAGAGAGCGACGGCGGCGACGCTATCGGTTTTCGTCGACTTGTACCACGTCTTTCCCGGCGTCTGCCCGATCGCGCCGCGGATCGTCGCAGTTCTCCGTTCGAAGTCGATGTCGCTCCACTTCAGACCGGCCAACTCGCCGCGACGTAGGCCGTCCAGCGGCGCCACCGAGCAATATCTTGGCGGCGTATCTAAATCGATGGTCACGCAGCTGGCCGCGAGGGGCGCGATAGAGCGGGTCCGCATCGGCGGGCGCACTCGTTTCGTGCGAGGCAGCTTAGACCGAAACATCGCGTCGCTGCCACGCCAATAACGGAAGGCAAACGAGTATTTCCCACGCGCACGTGTCATCCCCAGTGCGCGAGTCGCTAACTATCTTCGGCGAAGATAGTTCCTAAGTGACGTCTGCCATCGATGATTTTCTGCAATGTAAGCCGAGATCGCGGCCGGGTCCGCAAGCGCGCTCGGCGTGAATCGAAGGTGTACCAATCAGAGACGTCGCGACTTCTGTTCGACCTCGTCGATGACCGCGTCGAGATGCTTCCACACCTCCGCCTCGTCTATAAGCTCACCCCGGTCGGCCTCGTCGAAGCCTTCCTGGATGTCAGCTCTTAGTTGGTCGAAGAATGGATCCGGCGAGCGCTGCTCCACGGCATTATGATACCACGCAGGCCGAGCATGAGCATGGCATCACCGCCGGAGTCGTAAGGCGACGCGCAGCTCATCTAGCTCCGCCTGCTTGATCAGGGCTTCCACAATCTCGCTCGCCGATGCGCGGCGCGACGGCGCTCCCGTTTGCCGGCACGGCGCAGCTGGCGTTCGAGAGCTGCGAGACGATCGACCGCGGCCGGGGTACGCGGGCTGCCATCGGTTACTTGGTTGACTGGATGGCAGGCGTCGCTTCGCGCCAGCGGGGACCGTGATGCCTACGAACATGCGTTCGCTAGAAAAAATGGACGCCCGAGCAGGGGAGGCCGTGTGCTAAGATAGGTCCTTAGAGCGGACCTTTTACAGGACCGTCGAAGGAGCCGGACGTGAGCGTAGCCGCCGAGCAAATCCTGTCTGCGAGCGTCGAGCGCCCGCTTCGCATGGCCCCTCGCGACGTCGTGCGGGAGCTCGTCGACATTCTCGGCGCCTCGCTGGTCGCCGCGATTGGCCACGTCAAGAACACGCGCACGGTGCGCCATTGGATGCAAGGAGAGAAGCAGCCCGAGCAGATCGATCGCCTACGTCTCGCTTTACAGGTGGCGCTGTTCATGCAGGCGGCCGGCGAAAGCAAGGACGTGGTCAACGCGTGGATGCGGGGCATGAATCTACGACTTCACGATGAGGCGCCCGCGATCGTCATCGCGGACGCGCAACTCGACGTCGCTCGTCGTGATGTCATGGCCGCGGCACGCGCCTTCCTCGCGCACTGAACGCGCGCGTTGAGCACGTTTCCGACCGTCGTCATTCCCTCGCGTCTGCATCGCGTTAGCCGCGGTACGGATCCCGCCGCACTTCCGGCATGGGAATACGCGGGCGACGACCGTACTTTCGGAAACCGTTGGGACGATCCGCATGGCCGTTATCGCGCGCTATACACGGCTGATACGCGAATCGGCGCGCTCGTGGAGACTCTGCAAGACTTCCGGCCCAGCTTCGCGTTGCTCTCACGCTTACACGACGTCGAACGCGATGATCCCGATCTGGCGCTTAGCGATGTCCCGGGCGCGGGCAGCGGCTTCGTTCCAGCGCGTTTCTTCGAAGAACGGTTCGTCGGGGACGTTGTCCTGGTCGCAGATGCAGACTCACCGACGGGCCGCGTCGTCGACGTTGCTCACGTCGATGCGATCAAGCTGCTCCGCGTGAAACTCGCGAGCTTCGCCGTCGCGCTCGACATCGATGAGATCTCGCTCGCTACGATCGTCGGCGACTTGCCGAAGGCGATCACCGGAAATCCGCGAGCGTTCACGCAACGTGTCTCGCGCGAGATCTACGAGGAGCCCGAGCGCTTCGCGGGCGTCGCCTCGCCGTCGTCGCTGGGTTTGCCGTACACGAACTACACGATTTTTGAAAACCCGGACGCCCAGGGACCAGATCGGCTCCGGGTAGCCGTGCGCGAGCGAACCTCCCGTCGTCTGGATCGGAACGACGCAGACGTGCGGCGGGCCCTCGAGCACTTGGGGCTGTCCGTCTCAGCGCCCAGCCGGCAGCCCGGCTACCCGCTCGAGAGGGAGTAAGCTCCACCCGACGCCCGGACGCCGTCTCGTGGTGCTCCGGCGCGCGGGTTCGCGTCGCGGCGACGGCTTTTCGTTGACGGGCCTGCGCGACGCCATAGCGGCGCCGCAAGGCGCCCTCGATCCCGTGGCGACGGGCTGCGGCCCACTCGACGAAGCCGAGGGGCTTGTAGCGCTCGAAGGCGGCGCGACTGCGTCGTCGTGCTCACGACGGGCGTTGCGACGCTCGGGGCGTGCCCCCGTAATCCCGAACAGCCGCGGACCCGTTTCCGGGTCCGGAAGGCCGTCGAAAACGAAGAACTCGTCGTCGCCATCGCGGGAATGGCAACGGGATGCCGGGCGCGAGGTCGTGCTGGTGGTGCCGATCGGCGTCGAGGTGGCTGCCGTTCTGTCCGCCTAAGACGCGGTCGAGCGGTTGGGGTCTGCGGTTCACCACGTGGTCGTCAAAAAGGGATACTTTGGCGACACGCTCGCCGCGGCGCTGCTGGACCGACTCCTCCATCACAGCCACGTCCTCAGCTTCAAGGGAGAGAGCTACCGCCTGCGGGGCAAAGCCCGAGGAACCCCAGCCCCACCTCGCAAGCCTCCCGTCCAGGAGGGTCCGCCTTAACCGAACCCACGCGGCGCCGACACCGCGAAGGCGATCGCCGAGCCGTCGCGTCACGTCGAACATCGTCGTCACGACGACCGTGATTACCGGTTAACCAAAAATGCGCCGGCCCCGAGGCTCCGCTCCGCTGCAGATGCAGCAGCGATGTCGAGGCGTTCGGGCAGGCGGATCGCCGGCGTCTGTCGTCCTCGCGCTTGGCCTAGGGGGCTGACGGCCGCACCGGCAACTGAAACTCCCCGCTTGCCCGGGAAAGCGTCCAACCGGAAATATTCTCCGTCGACGCTGAAGGCATACGAAGGAAACTTTCGAGGCTGAGGACAATTGTTGATCCGCGCAACAATCGTCTGAGTTTGCGCGAGTCTTTTTGCACGTGTCGGAATGAGAAGGTTCGAATGAATCGTACGACGTTTCATCGTGGCGTCGCCACGTTGACTGCCGCCGTGATGGCGGCATCGATGCAACTGGCGACGAACGGTCCAGCCCTTGCGACGGACGACTTCGCGGACGCGGCTTCCTCGAAAATAAACTACACCGCCACGCCGGTTACCTCGAGCTTCGACTGCGCCTCGCTCGCGGGTCAAAGCCTGAGCATGAAAGCGTCGGTAACGAGCGCGACAGTCGTTGCGGCCACGTCGACGACGCCCGCCTACTGCGACGTGCAGGGCGTCATCAAGCCCAGTATTCTCTTCGACGTCGCCTTGCCGATCGCGTGGAACCAGCGCTTGTACGCGCTCGGAAACGGCGGATGCGGTGGCGTTCTCGCCGAAAACTTTGCGAGCCGCAACATCGGCCTTGCGAACGGCTTCGCCGTGGCGTCGACGGACACGGGAATCGAAAATACGATGGGCAACTGCGCGTGGGCCGCGAATCGGCCCGACCTGGTCGTCGACTTCGCCTATGAGGGAATTCATGAGACCGCGCTCGTCGCGAAGCAGCTAGTCCAGACGTTCTATTCGCAGAAGCCGCTCGTCTCGTACTACAACAGTTGCTCGGACGGCGGACACGACGGCTTGGAAGAGGCCCAGAAGTATCCCGCCGATTATGACGGTATCGTCGCCGGTTCACCGTTGTTGGGGGCCGGAACGGTGATCTCCAACGCCTGGGAAACCGGCGCTTTCGCGAGCCTCTCCGCGAGCGAGACGATGACGCCCGCAAAGGTTGCGTATATCTCATCCGTGATCTACGCAAAGTGCGACAGACTCGACGGCCTCCAGGACGGGATTATCAACGACCCGCAAACGTGCGCCGTCGTCTTCAAGCCCAGGCGCGATCTCAAGGTGTGCCCGGCCGGTACGAACGGCAACTCCTGTCTTACGCCGAACGAATTGCGCGCGTATGAAAAGGCGATTAGTCCGGTGATTAGCCGAGGGCGCGCCATCTATCCTGGACAACCGCTGGGAAATGAGATCAATTTCATAGGAACGCAGATTGCGGCTCCGGGTTCGCCGAGCACGGCGACGCTCGACTACTTTCTCTCCAACACGTACATGCAGTATCTGTTTCCCTGGCCGCGCACGCAACCTACCCGGTTCGGCGACTTCACCTTCGACTTCAATACCGATCCGTACAAGATCTACCCGTTCCGAATCATGTTCGATCCGACACAGCTGCAGATGGACGCGTTCTTCAATCGCGGCGGCAAGCTAATGAGCTACCACGGCTTGGCCGATCCGCTGATCACGCCGTACGGCACGATCGCGTTCTACGAGGACGAAGGCAAGATCTACGGTTCGTCGCTAGCCTCGAAGTACAAGTTGTATCTGGTGCCGGGGATGGGACATTGCGCAGGCGGCCCGGGCGCCGACCAGTTCGATCCTATGACCAAGGTTATCAACTGGGTCGAAGGGCACCAGGAGCCGCAGACGATTTTTTCCCGGCACTTCGACTCGAGCGGTAGCATCGCGTTTACCCGTACGCTGTGTCCGTACCCGGGCGTCGCCTTCTACAAGGGCGGAAACCCGAACGACGCCGCGTCCTTCCACTGCTACCGTGGCCCGACCGGCGTTCCCGACACCGGCCCGGACGACGGCCTGCAACTGCCCTGACGCGTTGCGATGCGCCGCATTGCGGCCGTCCGAACGCTGCCGACCATCACGGTGGATGGCGGTGTTCGGGCGGCCGCGCGGCGCGAGTACGAGCGGGAACCGCGCCGATCGTGCTGCACGAGTTTCAAGAGCACGGGTTCGGAAGGCGCAGCTCGAAAAGACGCGCTCGTTCGTGAAAGCCCTCGGCGGCGGCGAACAGAAGGGACTCCAGAAGTGCCTTCCGCGGCTTGCGCATGCGTTATGCCTCTGTCGAAGCAACCTGCATAGTGCAGGGTGTCCCGCCTTCTTCGACTTCGCGCAAAACGCTCAGCACGGGCGAGCCGTTCGATGCCTGCTCGCCGCCCTTCATACTATCATCATCGGCCTCGAGGGCCGACGTGGCGGGCGGCGCGATTCCCTCCTCCATCATGTGTTTCGCATCACCGGGTGCGGATTCGCTTAACCGGGATTCCGCGTCACGATGGCATCAACGTGATGTCGAGCGTCACGTCGGCGTCGTCCCCGATGACGTGGTCGAGACGCGCGCCCTTCATTGCGAAGGCGTGCCGGTCGATGCGTCCGGTCGCGTGGTAGAGCGGCTGCGCGGCGTCGCCGCGTACGGTCACGTCGAGATGTTCGGGCTGCGCGACGCCGTGAATCGTGAGCGTTCCATCGATGCCGTACGCCGCGGGGCCGGACGGCACGATCTTGGTGCTGTCGAACGTCCACGTCGGGAAGCGCTTGACGTCGAAATAGTCGGGACTCTCCAGGGCGCTGTCGCGGTCGCGATCGCCCGTGTCGATTCTGGTCGCGTCGAGCACCGCGGTCACGCTGAGGGGGACCGGCGATCCCGCCGCGAGGGTGACGCTTCCGCGCAGGATCGGGACCGTTCCGGTGACGCGGTCGACGAAGATGTGCTGGATGCTGAATTGCGCCTTCGATTTCGCGGGATCGATCGAACGCGGCTGCGCCGAGTCACCGAACGCGACGGTTTCGCCGGCCGAACATGCTAACACGACCGCGAAAAACAGGGCGCAGGACGGGCGACGCATCAGAGCGCGAGCGAGAACTGGGCGTTCATCGTGTGCGTCGTTTGGGGGATGTGTTGGATCACGTCTTCGATCGTGACGCGAGAGTTTTCGGTCGGGCCGTATCCGATCAGGAGGACGCCGTCGCGCGAGAGTCCGGTGACGGTGTCGTTGGTTCCTTCGTAACGCCCGAGCACGAAGAGCCTGCGGTTGAACTGGTAGCGCACTTGCGTGAAGCCGCCGCTGGACGAGCAGCCGGCCGAAGGGGAGACGCCGCACGTCGAGTCCCAGCCCTGTTGGAGGACCGTTTCGCTCGAGAGGCGGCCCCATTGGTCGTAAACGATGCCGTAACCCATGCGCCAGAAGTTGTCCGGGCCGGCGGGGGTCGGGCGGACGCCCTGGTACCGATACGTGCTGAGCGTCAACGGGCCGATGGCATCTTGCGCGTACCCCATCGAATCGGTCCCGTCGGTCGGCAAGCCGCTTTGCCGGTCGTGACCCGGCCCGACGAAGATCTGGCCGTTCAGTCCGCGCAGCGGGTCGCCGACGCTCAAGCGCACGCCGACCTTCGGGTCGAAGAAGTTGAACGGATTGGATCCCACGGTTTGCACGTACGGGGTGTAGTTCTGGTACGTGTCACGGAACGTCTCGGGGTCGACCGCCAGCGGCAGGGTGAAGGAGCCGGCTTGAACGTAGACCGGGATTCGTGCGCTCCAAGGATTGACGCGGTCGTACACCCATGCGTCGCGCGTCAAGCCCGGTAGCCCTCCGTCCACGACGTACTGCTCGACGAGATAGCTCGCCCGCGCCCCGATCGCGCCCGCGGTGAACAGCTCGATCTCGTCGACGATCGCCTTGGGCAGACCGGCGCCGTCCGGACCGCTTCCCTGGTACTCGCTCGAGTCGACCAGATTCACTTTTCCCGATAGCGGAAAAGCGGGTCCCGGCTTCACGCCGGGGATTCGGTACCCGTTCGCCATGAATGCCGCCCCAAACTCATTGAGGTGCGGGATCACGGAGTGACACTTGGCACACGTCACGTCGTACTGGTGGGCGAACAACGGGATCGCGGGTACCGGCCGCGGCCGTGCCGCGAGCGCCGAGAGCAAGAGAGCACCCACGCAGAACGGAACCGCGAGCCTAAACGACAGTGGAGTCCCCTCCTTCTGACGATTTAGGTACGCCTAATATCTATATTAGTCCTCCCTTGACGCCTGGAATGACCCGCCCGCGCGCGCCGCAACGCGCCCTCGAAAGCGGCGATCGTTGCGGCGGGCGGCCGGCGGGTGTGCTAGATTTCGGCTTGCAGTCCCGTGTTCGCGCGAACCGCGAGCTCGGGGTACGAGGATTCGGCCTCGGGATCGCGAGTCATCAGCGCCGCGACGATGGCCGCGATGAAGCCGAGCGGTACCGAAACGATAGCGGGATTGTCGAGCGGGAAGAGCGCCGGCGCTTGGATGATATGCCGGACGGCCACGGTCGGCGCATCGACGCCCATGACTGCCGGGCTCACCGCGATGAGCACGAGGGACGAGACCAAGCCGACGACCATGCCCACGACCGTGCCGGTCGCCGTGAAGCGCCGCATCGTGAGGGTCAAGATAATGGCCGGGACGTTGGCACTCGCCGCCACGGCAAACGCCAGGGCGACCAGGAACGCGACGTTGAGCGATTTCAACCCGATCGCCAGCACGATCGCAACGATTCCGATGCAGCCGGCGGAAATGCGCGCGACGAGCACCTGTTGCCGCTCGTTCTCCGGCTGACCGCGCGCGACGACGTTGAACCATAGGTCGTGAGCCACCGCCGAGGAGGCGGCGAGCGTCAGCCCCGCGACGACCGCGAGGATCGTGGCGAAGGCGACCGCCGAGATGAACGAGAGAAAGAGCGAGCCGCCCAGTTTTCCGGCGAGCAACGGTGCGGCCAGGTTGTTGTTCGGCGTGGGGACGATGTAGCCGTCGGTGTCGAGCTGCTTCTGGAAGCCGTCGGCCTTCGCGAGCGCCTCTTCCCTGGCGGCCGCGGGAGTGGCGGGTTCGGCTGCCTCTTCACGCAGCTTTGCAATCGCCGCGGACGCCTTTTCGCCGGACACGTGGACGCCGATGTTCGCCTTTCCGACCAACGTCGCCGCGCCGAATCCGAGGAACGTGGTCATGATGTAAAAGGAACCGATCAGAATCATCGCCCACACGACCGACGTCCGCGCCGCCTGCGCCGACTTGACGGTGTAGAAGCGGATGAGGATGTGCGGAAGGCCCGCCGTTCCGAAGATGAGCGCGATCCCGAGCGAGATCAGGTTCAAGGCGCCCCACTTGCCGTTGTACAGGAGCCCGGGTTCGGTGAACGGCTTGGTCGCGACGACCTCTCCCGCGGCGTTCTTGACCGTGCCGTGCACGTGCGAGATCGCGTTGGCGAACTCGAGCGGGTTGAAATGAAAGTGCGCGAACACCAGGATCGAAAGCAGGATCGTCGCGCCCATCAACAGGACCGCTTTGACGATCTGCACCCACGTGGTGGCGAGCATACCGCCGAAGATGACGTAGACCATCATCATGACGCCCACCAAGACGATCGCGTTGGTGAACGAGAGCTGCGGTAACAGCAGGCTGACCACCGACCCCGCGCCCACCATCTGCGCGATCATATAGAATAGGCTGACGCAGAGCGTCGACGTGGCCGCCAGCGCGCGGACCGGCGTGCTGTGCATGCGGAACGTGAGGACGTCGGCCATCGTAAACTTGCCGAGGTTGCGCAACGGCTCCGCGACGACGAGCAGGACCGTCAGGTAGGCGACGAGCCAGCCGACGGAATACATGAACCCGTCGAAGCCGTAGAACGAGATCAGGCCGGCGATGCCCAGAAACGATGCGGCGGACATGTAGTCGCCGGCAACGGCCCAGCCGTTCTGAAAGCCGGTGATCGAGCGGCCCGCGCTGTAGAACTCCCGGGCCGTCTTGTTGCGGCTCGATGCCCAGTACGTGATCCCGAGCGTCAGCGCGATGAAGACCAAAAACATGACCAGCGGGGTGTTCATCAGGCGGCGGTCTCCTCGGTGACGTCGCCTGTGATCAGTACGGCTTCGCGATCCCAGCGGCGCGCTTTGCGCACGTAGAGGTACATCACCGTCCAGGCCATGACGAACTGCGACAGTGCGAAAACGTACGCCACGTTCACGTCGCCGACGATCTTGGTCGACATCAGCTCCGGCGCGTACCCGACCAGCACGGGCAACGCGAAGTAATAGACGAGGAAAAAGATCCCGGCGGGAATGATGAAGCGCAGCTTATCGCTATACAGCTTCTGAAACTCGGGAGACGCCTCGATGGCCTCCCATTCCTCCTCCGTCAGCCGATGGTGTACGGCCCGGAGACTGCCGTGTTTGCTTCCGGCCGCAATGCCGGAGACGGACCCAGGTCTGCTTTCAATCATGAACGCACCTTTAGATTAGCCGGCAAAGTCCGGTTAGTATTGGTACGTTTGCGCCATCACCTGCAAGAGAAAAAAAAATAATTTCGCATATAGCGAAGCTATTCCGGTATGTGCGTTACGAGGCGCGCGCCGGCGGCACTACTCACCCGAAGTGACGTAATAACAGCGACGTGCAAGGTTGCAGTTCGCGCGACGCGAGTGCGATACCTCGCGCGGCGCGGGCTACGCGATGCCGTCGGCAGAAGAGAAGACGATGCATACTCAGCCGCCGAGCCCGCCGGCCGCGTTTCTCGGCCATGGTTCGCCCATGAACGTCTTGGAGCGCAACGCATACAGCGGCGCGTGGCAACGCTTCGGTCGATCGATCGCACGGCCGCGGGCGATCTTGGCCGTGTCCGCGCACTGGTACGTGCGCGGCACGCGGGTCACGGCGGGTGCCGAACCGCGTACGATCCACGATTTCAGCGGCTGGCCGGCCGAGCTGTACCGCTTTCGCTACCCGGCGCCGGGCAGCGACGATTTGGGCGCGCGCGTGATCGAACTGCTCGCGCCGGAGGACGTCCGGCGCGACGCTACGTGGGGTCTGGACCACGGCACCTACGGCGTGCTGGCACACGTGTTTCCGCAAGCGGACGTTCCCGTCGTGCAGCTGAGCCTCGACCGCACGAAGACGGCGCTCGAGCACTACGAACTGGCCAAGCGGCTGCGGCCGCTGCGCGACGAGGGCGTCTTGATCGTCGGCAGCGGAAACGTCGTGCACAACCTGGAGATCGCCGTTCGCGACTTCGCCCAGCCGCCGCTCGACTTCGCGCGGCGCTTCGAGCGCTTCGCGTTCGAGCGCTTGGAGGCGAACGACCACGCGTCGCTGGTCGGATACGAGGCGGCGAGCGCCGACGCGCGGCTCGCGGTTCCGACGCCCGAGCACTATCTGCCGCTGCTCTACGTGGCCGCGCAAGCGCGCGAGGGCGAGCGCGTCACGCGTTTGGTCGACGGTATCGAGGCCGGTGCGATCGGCATGCTCTCCGTCGCGATCGGCGCGTGAAACCGCGCGTTAGTTGGTCTGCGTCAGCAGCTCGTTGACGACCTGTTCCAGGTGGCGCAGGCGGTTGCAGACCGTCGCGGTGTGCGTGTACGGCAGATAGCGCAGCATCTCCGAGTCGTCGAGACCCCAGCCGACGCGGTTCTCGGGGTTGAGCCAGACCAGCCGTTTGGAGCGCTCGAAGAGCCGCCGCAGGATGTCGACGCGCGGGTTGCCGTAGTTGGTCCGGCCGTCGCCCAGCACGATCACCGTCGTCTTCCGATCGACGATGTCGATCCAGCGGCTCTCGAATTCCTCGAGCGAGCGGCCGTAGTCGGAGGACCGGAAGCCGATCGCGTACATGATCCGGGAGATCGCGTCGTCGATCGTCGGAGCGTTCTCCAGCATGTCGGTCACTTCGATCGTCGTGCTCGAGAAGGCGAACGAGCGGATGTCGCCCAGCGCCTCGTTCAAGCTATGAACGAATAGCAGCAGGAACTGCGCGAGCGCGGCCACGGAACCGCTGACGTCGCACAGCACGACCACGCGCGGCTTGGTGATCTTCTTGTGCTTCCAGGTCGTGCGGAACGGCACGCCGTCGTAAGCGACGTTGCGGCGCATCGTGTGGCGGATGTCGAGCTGCCCGCGGCGCGCTCGCTTGCGCGTGCGCCCGTAGCGCGTCGCCAGCTTGCGCGCCATCGCGCGCACGAGGATCCGCATGCGCTCGAGGTCGCGCCGGTCCACGTTCGTCAGCCGCGCGTCGCGCAGGAATTCGTCGCGCGCGAGGCTCCGTTCGTCGGCCGCCAGCGCCAGCCGCCGTTCGATCAAATCGCGTGCGAGCTCGCGCACGCCCCGCCGGCGGCCCTCCAGAAATTCCGCGACCCGGGCCTCGGCCGGCACGCCGGAACTGCGCAGGCTCGCGATCGCCTGCTCGAGGGCCGCGACGCCCATCTGCTCGAGCACGCGCCGGACGAACAGGTTCGCCTGCGTGAACGCGCGGATCGCGGCCACATCCGCCCGCGCGGCCGCCTGGTGCAGGAGCCGGACCAGGGCCGCGCGGTCGTCGTCGAGCAGGATCTTCGCCAGGAGCGAGTTTTCGATCGCGGCCTTGACCGCGGGGAGATCGGCGTCGGCGACCTCGAGCGGCACGGGCTCCGGCGCGTCGGGACCCTTCGGCTGGAAACCCGCGGTCGCGAAATAGCTCTCGAAGCACTGCTCGAAACGCTCGCGTTCCTCGTCGGTTTTCGCGATGACGACCTTGAGCGTGTCCTTGACCGTGCTGCGATCGCCGTAGCCGACGAGTTCGAGCGCGTTGAACGCATCGATCGTCTCGGCGGTGGAGACCGCGATTCCGGCGTTGCGCGCGACGCTGAGGAAGCCGAGCAACGGGGCCTTCATCGGTTAGTTGCGCCCGATGTCGGCCAGGATCGTGGGAATCTGTTTTGCGGCCGCGTCGATGTCGCTCTCGTACTTTAGCAACAGATTGAGCGTTTCGCGCACGATTCCGGGCTCGAGTTCGCTGACGTGGAGCAGCAGCAGCGCCTGCGCCCAATCGAGCGTCTCGCTGACCGACGGCAGCTTCTTGAGATCGAGCCGGCGCAGTTGCTGCACGAAGGCGACCATTTGCGCGCGCAGCCGTTCGTCGATGCCGGGAACGCGAACGTCGACGATCCGGCCTTCGAGCTTCGCATCGGGATAATCGATCTGCAGGTGTAGACAGCGGCGCTTGAGCGCGTCGCCGAGGTTGCGCGTGTTGTTCGACGTCAGCACGGCCAGCGGCGGCACCGCGGCTACGATCGGCCCGAGCTCCGGGATCGTGACTTGATAGTCCGAGAGCAGCTCGAGCAGGAACGCCTCGAATTCCTGATCGGACTTGTCGACTTCGTCGACCAGCAGGACGGCGCCGTCCTTTTGCTGCAGCGCCCGTAGCAACGGGCGCGCTTCGAGGAACTGCTCCGAAAAGAAGATGTCGCCGACGCCCTCGAGCCGTTTGATGGCTTCGTCGAGACCGTGCACCTCGCGCAGCGTCTCGCCGACTTTGTCCTTGAGGATCTGCGTGTAGAGCAGCTGCTTTCCGTACTTCCATTCGTACAGGGCTTTTGCTTCGTCGAGCCCTTCGTAGCACTGCATCCGGATCAGCGGTAAGCCCAGATAACGCGCGCTGGCCTTGGCGAGTTCGGTCTTGCCGACCCCGGCCGGTCCCTCGACGAGGACGGGCTTGCGGAGGTGGTGCGCGAGATAGATCGCCGTCGCGGTCTCGCGGCTGCTGATATAGCCGTGTTCGGCTAGGCCCGCGATGACGGCCTCGATCGAAGCCGGGCCGGTCGGACGTGCGTGATCGTTCATTAGGAGGCGGGTATTCGGCCCACAAGCAGAAACGGGCCTTCGTGCGACTTCGGAGAGTTTTGATCGCGAACCGCGGCGAGATCGCGATCCGCATCGCGCGGGCCGCGGCCGAACTCGGCATCGCGAGCGTCGCGGTCTTCTCGCCCGACGACGCGGCATCGCTGCACGTGCGCGCCGCGGGCGAAGCCCGCGAACTCGCCGGCAGCGGGGCCGCCGCCTACCTCGACGGCGAGGCGCTCGTGCGCGTCGCGCGCGAGTCCGCCTGCGACGCGGTCCACCCGGGCTACGGGTTCTTGAGCGAAAACGCGGGATTCGCCCGCGCCTGCGAGGCCGCCGGGCTCGTTTTCGTCGGGCCGGCGCCGGAGACGCTCGAAGTCTTCGGCGACAAGGCCCGCGCCCGCGAACTGGCCCGCAGCCTGGGCGTCCCGCTCGCGGCCGGAACCTTCGGAGCGACGAGCGCCGAGGCGGCGCGCGCGTTCTTCGACGAACTCGGCGAGGACGCCGCGCTCATGATCAAGGCGGTCGCGGGCGGCGGCGGCCGCGGGTTGCGGCTCGTGCGCGAGCGGGCCGAGATCGACGGTGCGTTCGAGCGCGCGCGCTCCGAAGCGCTGGCCGCGTTCGGCAACGGCGACCTGTACGTCGAGCGATTCTTCGATGCGGCACGCCACATCGAGGTCCAGGTGGCCGGCGACGCGGGCGGCGCCGTCACGCACCTCTTCGACCGCGAGTGCAGCCTGCAGCGCCGCAACCAGAAGCTGGTCGAAATCGCGCCCGCCCCGCAACTCGCGCCGGACACGCGCGAGCGTTTGTGCGAGGCGGCGCTGCGTCTCGCGCGGGCGGTCAGTTTCCGCAACCTCGGCACCTTCGAGTTTCTGGTTTCCGCAGCCGGCGGCGATGCGGCGGCGTTCGCGTTCCTCGAGGGCAATCCGCGCCTGCAGGTCGAGCACACGGTCACCGAAGAGGCGACCGGCGTCGATCTGGTCCAGTTGCAATTGCGCTTGGCGGCGGGCGAATCGCTCGCGGCGCTCGGCGTGCTGCCGCCGGAACGGGTGGCGCCGCGCGGTTTCGCGCTGCAGGCGCGCGTCAACCTGGAAACGATGCTGCCGTCGGGCGAGGTGCACCCGACGGGCGGCACGCTGACGCGCTTCGAGATCCCGTCGGGCCCGGGCATCCGCGTCGACACCTACGGCTACGGCGGCTACACGACCAACCCGCACTTCGATTCGCTGCTGGCGAAGGTGATCGTGCGCTCGGGTACGGCCGATTTCGCGGGGCTGCTGGTGCGCGCACGCCGCGCGCTGTCCGACTTCCACGTCGAGGGCGTCGCGACGAACCTGCCGTTTCTGGTGCAGTTGCTGGCGCACCCGGCCGTCGTGGCCGGCCCCGTGACGACGCGCTTCGTCGAGGAGCGCATCGCCGAACTCGTTCCGGCGAAAGCGGCGCTCGCGGCTCCGTCCGCCGGCGTCGCCGCCGACGGCCTGCTCGAGGTCGGCGCGCCCGTGGCGGGGCGCGTCGTCAGCATCGACGTGCGGCCCGGCGACGCGGTGCGGCGCGGCGCTCAGTTGGCGGTCATCGACGCGATGAAGATGGAGCACGTCGTCTCGGCCGCCGTGCCCGGCATCGTGCGCAGCATCGATGCCGCTCCGGGCGACATCGTGTTTCCCGGGCACGGCCTGGTCTCGCTCGAACCCGCGGACGTGGCGGGCGGAGACGCCGAGGCGGCTGCCGCCGCCGATCCCGCGCGCATCCGGCCCGACCTCGCCGAAACCCTGGCACGGCAAGCCGCCACGCGCGACGAGGCGCGGCCGAAGGCGGTCGCGCGGCGCCACGGAACGGGCCGCCGCACCGCGCGCGAGAACGTGGCGGACCTCTGCGATCCGGGCACCTTCGTCGAATACGGTTCGCTCGTGCTGCCCGCGCAGCGGCGCCGCCGCGCCGTGAGCGATCTGATCGAAAACTACCCGGCGGACGGTTTGGTCTGCGGCGTGGGCGACGTCAACGGCGACGCGTTCGCCGCCGAACGCACGCGCTGCGCGGTCTTGGCGTACGATTACACGGTCTTCGCCGGCACGCAGGGCATGATGAATCACAAGAAGACCGACCGGATGTTCGACGTCGCCGAGCGCCACCGGCTGCCGATCGTGTTCTTCGTCGAAGGCGGCGGCGGGCGGCCGGGCGATACCGACGCGGTCGGAGTCGCGGGGCTCGACGTCATGACGTTCGCGCACTACGCGCGCTTGAGCGGCTTGATGCCGCGCGTCGGCATCGTCGCGGGCCGGTGTTTTGCGGGCAACGCGGCGCTGCTGGGCTGCAGCGACGTCATCATCGCGACCGAGGATGCGACGATCGGGATGGGCGGCCCGGCGATGATCGAGGGCGGCGGTCTGGGCGTGTTCGCGCCGGAAGAAGTCGGCCCGATCTCGATGCAGGTGCCGAACGGCGTCGTCGACGTGCTGGTTGCCGACGAAGCCGCAGCCGTCGCCGCCGCCAAACAGTATCTCGCTTACTTCCAAGGCGACGTCGCGGGCTGGACCTGCGCGGACCAGCGCGAGCTGCGGCACGTCATACCCGAAAACCGGCTGCGGGTCTACGACGTGCGGCGCGTGGTGGAGATGCTGGCCGACTCCGGGTCCGTGCTGGAGTTGCGGCGCGGCTTCGCGCCGGGGATGGTGACCGCGTTCGCGCGCGTCGAGGGCAAACCGCTGGGCCTGGTCGCGAACAACCCGCTGCACCTGGCCGGCGCGATCGATGCGGCCGGTGCCGACAAAGCCGCGCGCTTCATGCAGCTCTGCGACGCGTTCGGCGTACCGCTGTTGTTCTTGTGCGATACGCCAGGCATCATGGTCGGTCCCGATGCCGAGCGCACGGGGCTCGTGCGCCACGCGTCGCGGCTGTTCGTGACGGCCGCGAACCTGTCGGTGCCGTTCTTCACGATCGTCTTGCGCAAGGGCTACGGTTTGGGCGCGCAGACGATGGCCGGCGGCAGTTTTCACGCGGGGTTCTTCACGGTCTCGTGGCCGACGGGCGAGTTCGGCGCGATGGGGCTGGAAGGCGCGGTGCGGCTGGGTTTCCGCAAGGAACTCGACGCGGTCGGCGGCGAGGCCGAGCGGCGCGCCCTGTTCGAGCGCATGGTGGCCGACGCGTACGAAAGCGGTAAAGCACTGAACATGGCCACTTATTTGGAGATCGACGACGTGATCGATCCGGCTGATTCGCGCCGCTGGATCGTCAGCGGCCTGCGGCTCGCGATCCCCGCCCCCGCCCCCGGCGCCAAACGCCGCACCACGATCGACACCTGGTGAATGGACGTCCGCACCGGCCGCGCGCGCTTGCTGGCCGAACTGGCCGCCTACGACCCGTACGACGAGCGGGAACGAGACATGCTGGAATGCGTGCGCGCGTTCGTGGCCGGGCACGAGCGCTGCTTCGAGCGCGGCCTGCTCGAGGGGCACGTGACGGGCTCGGCCTGGGTCGTCGACCGTAGCGGCAACGCGGCGCTCTTGCTTCACCACCGCAAGCTCGGCAAGTGGCTGCAGCCCGGCGGCCATGCCGACGGCGACCCCGACGTGTGCCGCGTCGCGTACCGGGAAGCCGTCGAAGAGTCCGGCCTGCGCAGCCTGACGCTCGCGCGCGAAGGCATCTACGACCTCGACGTCCACGACATCCCGGCGCTCGGCGCCGAACCGGCGCACGTGCACTACGACCTGCGCTTCGCGTTCGTCGCCGGCGGCGCCGAGGTGCCGCAACGCAACGCCGAGTCGCACGCCGTCGCCTGGGTGCCGCTGGCCGGGATCGAGGCGCTGGGAATCGACGATTCGGTGCGGCGCCTGGCCGCCAAGACGGCAGGGTTGCTCCCGCTCGGCTGAACCCGGGACGCTTTGGGACGCCGGCGGATTAGAATAGCGCATCGCTCGCCCTCGTCCGTTTGGAAAGAGGAACGTTCTCATGCCCTCCGCGCTTCCCGTCCTGCTCGCCGCGGCCGTCGCGGCGCCCCTCGTCAGCGCCGCCTCCGCGTCGGTCGCAGCGGCTGCGCCGCGTATTGCCGTCCCGTTCGCACTGCAGCAAGGCTACGGCGCAGCCCGGCGACCCCGCGACGCGAGTACCTGTACCGGGACGGGGACCGATTCGTTCATGGGAGTGCCCGAATTCAACGGCGTCGCCGGCGCCTACGCTGCGATTCTGGGCGGAAACAGCAATTTCGTCTGCGACGACAATTCCGCGATCGCCGGCGGTGAGGAAAACACGATCTCCTCGAAAGGTAAAGATGCGGCCCAGGGTTCCTTCATCGGCGGCGGCAGCAGCAATTCGATCTCGGCCGCGGAGTCGATCGTCGGTGCGGGCTACGACAATTCGGTCTCCAGTTATGCTGCGGTCATCGGGGGCGGTTATGGGAATTCCGTGAAGTCGCCGGTGCCGAACGGCGCCGCGTACGGCTTCCTCGGGGGCGGCTTTGCGAACGTGCTCTCCGGCGAATACGGCGCGCTCGTAGGCGGCAAGGCAAACGTGGCGAGCGGCGAGTTCGCGACGGTGCCGGGCGGATACCATAACACCGCGGCCGGCGAACTGAGTTTTGCCGGCGGGTACGAGTCCTATGCCGCGGCGCCGGGCTCGTTCGTCTGGTCCGATTACAGCCCCGGCGCACCGCGCTTGACGTCCGCCGCCGGCAACCAGTTCCTCGTGCGCGCGACGGGCGGCGTAGCGTTTTATTCGAATTCGGCGCAGAATGCGGGCGTGTGGCTCGCGCCCGGCTCCGGCACGTGGAGCAGCCTGAGCGACCGCGGCGCCAAGCGCAACATCGTCGGCGTCGACGATGCGGGCATCCTATCGAAACTCGCGGCGCTGCCGGTCAGCGAATGGAGCTACAGCTCGGAACGCGGCGTGCGTCACATCGGGCCGATGGCGCAGGACTTCTACGCCGCCTTCAAAGTCGGCGAAGACGACCGCCACATCACGACGATCGATGAAGACGGCGTCGCACTCGCGGCCGTGAAGGCGGTGCACGCCGAGAACGAAGCGGTGCGCGCGGACGATCGCGCGTTGCGCGCGAGCAACGCGAAGCTGCAAGCCGAGATCGACGCGCTCCGGCGGCAGGTGGCGGCGCTGGCTCGCTGACCTCAGCGGGCGCGACCGTCGGGATCGATGCGCTCGAACCCCGCGAACGGCGCGAGCGCGCTCGGTACGAGCACGCCGCCGTCGGCCTGCTGATAGTTCTCGAGGATCGCAACCAACGTCCGCCCGACCGCGAGGCCCGAACCGTTGAGCGTATGCACGAGTTCGGGCTTCGCTTTGGGATCGCGGCGGAACCGGATCTGGGCGCGGCGCGCTTGGAAGTCCGTGCAATTGGAACACGAGCTGATCTCGCGATAGCGGGCTTGACCCGGCAACCAGACTTCGAGGTCGTACGTCATCGCGGCGTTGAAGCCGACGTCGCCGCTGCAGAGCATGACCGTGCGGTACGGCAATTCGAGCTCTTGCAGCAGCGCCTCCGCGTCGGCGGTCAGCCGTTCGAGCGCCTTGGCCGAACCCTCGGGCTCGGTCAGCCAGACGAGTTCGACCTTATCGAATTGGTGCTGGCGGATCAAGCCGCGCGTGTCCTTGCCGGCGGCGCCGGCCTCCTTGCGGAAGCACGGCGAGTAGGCGGTATACTGCAGCGGCAGCGCGCCGGGTGCGAGGATCTCGCCGCCGTGCAGCGCGGTCAGCGGCACTTCGGCGGTGGGGATCAGAAAGAGGTCGTCGTCGGAATCGCGGTACATCGAGTCGGCGAATTTCGTGAGCTGGCCCGTCGACCACATCGTTTGGCGCGAAACCAATAACGGCGGCACGATCTCGGTGTAGCCGCGCTCGCGAGCGCGCGCCAGGAAGAAGTCGACCAAGCCGCGCGAGAGGCGGGCGCCCGCGCCGCGCAGGATCGAAAAGCGGCTGCCCGAGAGCTTGGCGGCGCGCTCGAAATCGAGGATGCCGAGCGCCTCGCCGATCTCCCAGTGTTCCCGGGGCGCGAAGGGGAGCGGCGGCGGCGGACCGGAGTCGCGTACGGCCACGTTGTCGTCCTCGCCCGAGCCGTCGGGAACCGCGTCGTCGAGGAGGTTCGGCACGTCGCTCAGGATCGCATCGATCTGCTCCTCGAGCGGCGGGAGCGCCGCGCCGGCGGCGGCGATGCGGGCGTCGAGCGCCGCGATCTCGGGGCGCAGCCGTCGTGCGGCCGCCGCCCGGTCGGCGGCCTTCGAGATCTGCGCGGTCAGCGCGTTCTTCTCGGCTTGCAGCGATTCCGCGAAGGTGCGCGCGGCGCGGAGCTGCGCGTCGACCGCAATGACCTCGTCGACGAAGGCGGCGCCCGTCGCCCTGCGCGCTGCGATGCGTCGAACGCGTTGGGGGTCGCGGCGCAGAAGCGCAAGGTCTAACATCGGTCCTTGTCTATACGGGTATGGGGTCGGGAGGCTCTGCCGCCCGTATCGAAAGAGAAGCGACTATCGACCTTATGCAGGATTCTTCAGCGGTCCTACCCTCCGCGTTCGTTGCGGGATCGGCTCGGCTGGGCTTCGACGAGGCGCGCCTGCTCGCGCCCGAGCAGGCCGTCATCGCCTATTTCGCCCGCGTCGCGATCCGCCCGGCCGGGATCGAGGTCGTGGCGCTCGAGGCGGCCGCGGGCCGCGTGCTCGCCGAAGCCGCGGTCGCGCGCGAGGATCACCCGGCGCACCGGCGTTCGCTGATGGACGGGTACGCGGTCGCGAGCGCGGCGGGCTCGGCCGCGCGGCCCGTCGTGGGCGAGGTCCGGATGGGACACGCGCCGCCGCGGGCGCTCGGTCCGGGCGAGGCGATGCGCGTGCCGACCGGCGGCGCCGTGCCCGACGGCGCGGACGCGGTCGTCCCGCAGGAGGACGTCGAATTCGACGGCGGCGCGATCGTCCTGCGGGCCGCCGTCGCGGCGGGCGAGTTCGTCTCGCAGCCCGCGGAGGACGTGCGGGCGGGTGAAGCGGTCCTGCCGGCCGGCCGTCGCCTGGGAGGTCCGGAACTGGGCGTGCTCGCGACCCTGGGCATCACTCGCGTGCCCGTTTTCAAGCGTCCCCGCATCGGCATCGTGTCGACCGGCGACGAGCTGGTCGACCCGGACGAGCAGCCCCGCGCCGGCCAGGTCCGTGATTCCAACCGGTACGCGATCGCCGGGTCGCTGACGGCCTTCGGCGCGGAACCCGTCCAGTTTCCGCGCGCCGTCGATACCCCCGAGGCGTTGCGCGCGGTCGTCCGGGCGGCGCTGGAGAGCTGCGACGCGCTCGTCACGACGGGCGGCACGTCGGTGGGGGCGCGCGACCTCGTGCCCGGGATCGTGGCCGAACTGGGCCCGCCCGGGGCGATCGTGCACGGGCTGCGCGTGAAGCCCGGCAAGCCGACCCTGCTCGCGGCCGCCGGCGCCAAGCCCGTGATCGGCCTACCGGGAAACCCGGCGTCGTCGCTGATGATCCTCGAGGCGGTCGTACGGCCGATCGTGGCCGCCTTGACCGGCGAGCGCGCCTCGCGCCCCACGGTGGTGCAGGCCGTCGCAGGCGCCCCGTTCGCGGGCCGCGCCGGCTGGACGACCTTCGTGCCGGCCCTGCTGCGGGCGCGCGCCGGCCGGCTCGAGGCGCAACCGCTCCAGCTGCGTTCGGCGCAGACGAGCCTGCTCGCGCGGGCGAGCGGCTACGCGACGCTCGGCGAGGATACGCCGCGCGTTGCGGCCGGAGAGCTCGCGAACGTGACGTTGTTTTCAGCGGGCGGCGCGCCCGTGGAGGTTTGAGGTTTCATGAGACGAGCGATCCCGCTCACCGTTCTGGTGGTGCTGCTCGCGGGGTGTTCCGAACAGCAGGTCAATCACGCAGGAGACACCTTGGCCAGTGCCGCGCCGCAACTCGCCGGCGACGGGGTGGTGATCGCCAAGATCGAGAGCCGTTTCGTCCAGATCGACCCGTCGTCCGCACTGCACGTCGCGGTCGCCGCGCACGACGGCGACGTGAAGCTGAGCGGCAAAGTGAAGAGCGACGACGTGTCGCAAAAGTACGTCGCGGCGGCCAAAGAAGTCGAGGGCGTCAAGAACGTCGCCGCCTCGCTGAGCGTCGATTCGACCTTGCCGAGCGCGGAGCAGCAGGTGACCGACTTTGCGCTGGCGGCTGCCGTCCGCGCGAATCTGGCCGGTCAAGCCGGCGTCAACGCGTTCGCGATCGACGTGAAGGCGCGCGCCGGAACCGTGACGCTGAGCGGCCGGGTCAAGACCGCGGCGCTGCGCAGCACGCTGGCCGCGGCCGCGAAGTCGACGTCGGGCGTCAAGACCCTGATCGACCACATGACGGCCGGCGAGTGAGCGGGGCGCCGCGTCCGGCTCCGGCGATCGCGGCGCTTCCGCCGAGCCGTCCCTTCGTGGCGCCGGAGGAACTGGCGCGGCGCGTCGGTCTGCCGGAGCTGTTACGGCTCGGCGCCAACGAAAGCGCGTTCGGCCCGCCCCCGGCCGCACTGGAGGCGATGCGGGCCGCAACCGCGCGCACGTCGTGGTACGGCGACCCGGAGTCGCAGGAACTGCGCGAGGCGCTGGCCGCCCGGCACGGGGTCGCGGTCGCGAACGTCTCGGTCGGCGCCGGCATCGACGATCTGCTCGGGCTCGTCGTGCGCGGCTACCTCGCGCCGGGCGAGGTTTCGGTTGCGACCCTGGGTTCCTATCCCACGTATAGCTATCACGTGCGCGGGTACGGCGCGCGCGAAGAGAACGTCCCCTATGCCGCCGGCGGCCGGGTGGATTTGGACGGGCTGCTGGCGCGCGCGCGCGCCACGGGCGCCCGGGTCGTGTACCTGGCCAACCCGGACAATCCGAGCGGTGCGTTCGCGGGCGCGGCGGAGGTCGCGCGCTTTGCGGCGGCCCTGCCCGGCGACTGCCTGTTGCTGCTCGACGAAGCGTACGGCGACTTCGTTCCGGCGCACGACCTGTTGCCGCACGCCGTCGACCCGCGCATCGTCCGGCTGCGAACGTTCTCGAAGGCGTTCGGACTGGCCGGCGCTCGCATCGGATACTCGCTCGCCGCGCCCGACGTCACCCGGACCTTCGACAAGATCCGGCTGCAGTACGGCGTCAACCGGACGGCCCAGGTCGGCGCGCTCGCAGCCCTGGCCGAGACCGCCTTCGTGTCCGGCGTCGTGGCCGAAGTCGAGCGGGGCCGCGCGGAGTACGCCGCCCTGGCGCGCAGCCACGGCCTCGGCAGCTTGCCGTCGCATACGAACTTCGTCTGCATCGACCTCGGCTCGCGCGCGCGCGCCGAAGCGATGGTGGAAGCGCTGCTTCAGCGCGGCGTCTTCATCCGCAAACCCGGCGCGCCGCCGCTCGACGGGCACGTCCGCGTCACGGTCGGCACGGCGGCCCAGCGCGCGCGCTTCGCCGCAGCTTTCGGCGACGCTCTGGCCGCGCTCGGGGACGACGCGGCCGCGGCGGTATGAGGCTCGCGATCGTCTCCGACATCCACTCGAACCTCGAAGCGCTGACGGCCGTGCTGGCTCGCGTCCCGCCGGGCGACGAGCTGCTGTGCCTGGGCGACTCGGTGGGCTACGGGCCCGATCCCAACGAATGCCTCGCGCTGCTGCGCGAACGGGCGACCGTCACGGTGCTCGGCAATCACGACGTCGGCGCGATCGACGGGTACGGCCTGGACTATTTCAATCCGCCCGCCCGCGTCGCGATCGAGTGGACGCAAACGGTCCTGGCGGCGGGCAACGCTGCCTGGCTCGACTCGCTATCGTATGAGTTCCGGGTGCCCGGCTATCTGCTCGTGCACGGCGCGCCCGTCGACTACTTCGCGTACATCCTCGATAAGGCGGCGGCGCGGAACGCGTTCGCCGCGACCGACGCGCCGCTGGTCTTCGTGGGCCACACGCATCTCGCCGACTACTACGCGCTGCTGCCGAACGGGGAGATCCGGCACCGGCGCATGCCGCGCGGCGGCCGCCTCGAGCTCGAGCCCGGCACGCGGTACCTCGTCAACGTCGGCAGCGTCGGGCAGCCGCGCGATCTCAATCCCGAGTCGTCGTTTTGCTTTTACGACCCGGAGGCGCGCTCGGTCGAGTGGGTGCGCGTTCCATACCCGTTCGAGCGCACGCAGGAGAAGATCGAGGCCGCGGGCCTGCCGCCGTGGCTCGCGCAGCGGCTCGCGCTGGGACGATGAAACGGTCCGTCCGGCGCTAAATAGGACCGTATGACCGATCGTACTGCCGCCCGGCTTGCGTTGTTCGCCGCGTGTGCGTGCCTGATGGCCTTCGCCGGGCCGCGCGGCGCCGCCGCCGAGCCGCGCAACGACTATGCCTCGCGCGCATTCGTCGAGCCGCTCTCGGCGGGTTTACGGCATTTTTACACGCGCGATTTCAAAGCCGCGCAAGCGGACTTCGAGCGCGCGCTCAGGGTCGTACCCGATAACACGCTCGCGCTCTCTTTTCTCAACGCCGCCGCGGCGCAGCAGCAAGGCGCCCTCGACGTGCTGACCAACGTCGAAGAAGACGCGATGTCGGGCGCGCCCAAGAACTACGTCAACCACGTCCGCTTGGCGTTTTCGTACCTGTTCCAGTCGGTGGGCGGCCGCGACCGCACGCAGGACGCGCGCGAGGAACTCAACGCCGCGGTCAACCTCGATCCCGAGGCCCCGGCCGCCCACGTCGGCCTCGGCATCATGCGCTTCGACGAACGCTCGGCGAACCGCGCGAAGACCGAGCTGCTGGCCGCGCTGCGAACCGACCCGAACAACGTGCTCGCGCGCGAGTACCTCGGCCAGCTCTACCAGACGGACCTGCGCGACCCGCAGCGCGGCCTCTCCTACGTGATCGAGGTGCCCAACCTCGTTCCGGAGTACGCGGATATCGAGTTTCACATCGGGTCGCTGCTGGCCGACCTGCACCAAGACGATGCGGCGCTCAAGTACCTCAACCGCGGCATCGCGCTGGACGTGGATCACGTCGGCGAAGCCGGGCAGCACGGGTACACGTTGATCGCGCGAATCTACATCGACGAACACCGTCTCAAGGATGCGACCGCGGTGCTGACGACCGCCCTCGATAACGACGTCGACACGATCTACGCGAGCACGCTGCTCGCGAAGATCAAGAGCGGCGACTACGACCCGTCACCCGAGCCCAAGCCGTGACCGACGAAAACGTGCGCCCCGTCGACGACGGCCGTTGCATCGCGTGCGGCCCGCACGCGCTGCACGGGCTGCACATGCGCTTCGACGTGAACGAGGACAAGTCGGTCGTGAGCTGCGTGACCGTGCCGCATGGCTTTCAGGGCTGGCGCGACGTCGTGCACGGCGGCGTCGTCGCGGTGCTGCTCGACGAAGCGATGGCGTATGCCGCGGGGGCCTTCGGCGAAATCGGCATGACGGCCGACCTCAAGATGCGCTTTCGCAAGTCCGTACCCGTCGGCGAACCGCTGCTCGTGAGCGGCAACGTGCTCTGGCAGCGCCGCAACGTGCTCGGGATCGCGGCCGCCGTTCGGGATGCGGCGGGCACGCTGCTGGCCTCGGCGGAGGGCCGCTTCGTGTCGACCGGCACCATTGCGCCGGGCAGCCGGTTCGGCTACGGCGAGACGCGTGGCGGCAGCTAAGGGCAAGCCGGCGGCGGCCGCCGGCGGGCCGAAGAAAGCGCCGGCGCCCACGCCGACCGTCGAGAACCGCCGGGCACGCTACGAATACGAATGGCTCGAGCAACTCGAGGCCGGCATCGTGCTGACGGGCACCGAGATCAAGAGCATCCGCACCGGGCAGATCAGCCTGAACGAAGCGTACGCGCGCATCCGCGACGGCGAGCTGTGGCTCTTGTCCATGCGCGTGCCGCCGTACAAGCAAGGCAGCTTCTCGAACGTCGACCCCGACCGGCCGCGCAAATTGCTCCTCCACCGCGCGGACATCGACCGTTTGGCCGGCCGGATCTCCGAGAAGGGGCTGACGCTGATCCCGGTGCGCCTGTATTTCAAGCGCGGGCGCGTCAAGATCTCGCTGGCCTTGGCGCGCGGGAAGAAGCTCTGGGACAAGCGGCGCGACGAACGCGACCGCGACGTGGCGCGTGAGATCGCGCGGGCGGTTCGCCGGTGAGAGGCGCCCGGCCGCTCGCCGCCCTGGAAGGGGCGGTAGCCGAGCGCGCGGCTCCGCTCGCGGGCGAGACGCTGGTCGTGGCGGCTTCCGGCGGTCCCGACAGCACGGCGCTGGCCGCGCTGCTGGCCAAGGCGGCCGCGAGAGCCGGGGCGTCGCTCGTGCTGGCACACGTCGCGCACGGTACCCGGCCGAGCGCCGCGCAGGACGAGGCGGTCGTGCTGGCCACGGGCGCGGCGCTGGGCGCACGCGTGCTGACCCCCGCCCTGCCGCCCGGCCCCGCCGCGGAAGCTCGCCTGCGGGCCGAACGCTACGCCGCGCTCGCCCGCGTGGCGCGCGCATGCGGCGCGCGCCGCATCTTCAGCGCGCACCACGCGCAAGACCAGACCGAGACCGTGCTGCTCGCGCTCTTTCGCGGCACCGGCCCCGACGGCCTGAGCGCGATGGCGCCCGAGCGCGAGCTGGAACCCGGGCTAACGCTCGTACGGCCGCTGCTCGACGTCGAACCGGCCGAACTGCGCCGGTACTGCGAGGCGCGCGGGCTGGCCTACGCCCTCGACCCCACCAACGTGGACCCGAACTACCGCCGCAACGCGGTCCGGGCCGCCCTGGCCGGCTTGCGCGAGAGCTTCCCGCACCTCGACGCGGCCGTCGCCCGCTGCGCCGCGATCGTGCGGGAGGAACGTGCTCGCACGCCGCGCGCCGCCCTGCGGGCCCGGCTGCGGGGCCACCTGGCCGACGCCGGCGTGGTGCGCGACGTGAGTTTCGAGCGGTTGGACGCGGCGGCGCGAGCGCTCGAGAACGAAACGCGCGGGCGCTATTTCTTGCGGCCCGGCGTCGAATTGATCGTCGACCGGACGGGGGCGGCCCCGGAGTGAACGACGGCACGAATGGGGGCCGCGTCACACCGGACGGCGTCGCGGCGATCTTGTTCGACGCGCCCGCAATCGCGAGCGCGATCGGACGTCTGGCCGCGGCGATCGCCCGCGATTTGGCCGGTGAACCCGTCACGCTGGTCGGAGTGTTGAAAGGAGCGCTGTTCTTGACGGCGGATCTCGCCCGGGCCCTTCCCCCTACGATCGACGCCCGGATCGACTTTCTCTCCGTCTCCAGCTACGGAAATGCCGCTTGCTCGAGCGGTGAGGTGCGGCTTCTGGCCGACACGAGCCAGAGCGTCGAGGGCAAAAACGTCGTGATCGTAGAGGATATCGTCGACAACGGGTTGACGCTGGCGTACCTGCAGGGCGTGCTCTCGGCGCGGCGTCCGGCCTCGCTGCGCTCGTGCGTTCTGCTCGACAAGCCGTACCGGCGGCGGGCGGCGGTCGAGGTCGATTATACCGGTCTGACGGCCCCCGACGCGTTCATCGTAGGTTACGGTCTGGATTACCAAGAAAAATACCGGCATCTCCCCTATCTCGCGAGACTCGACGACCGGGTCTTTCTCAGATAGGGGAATCGTATCTCCGGAGGTCATACCGTCCCGCTCCCCGGCGGCCTTCGAAGGGAATAGGATAAGCACACGTTGGGCAAACACGTCAGATCTATCGTCATCGTCGTCCTCATCTTCATCGCGGTCATCTTCATCGTCGATAAGCTGGTGCTCAACCAGCAGCCGGCCCTGAAGCTGTCCTACTCGGATTTCTACCGTCAAGTCGATGAAGGCAACGTTGCGAAGATCACGATCTCCAGCCAGCACGACGTCGCAGGCGAACTGAAGCACCCGGTCGCGGGCAGCGCCGACACGCACTTCACGACGACGATTCTGGAAGATGCGAACCTCAACGCCGACATGCGCAAACACGGGGTCGACGTCACGGTCGACAACCCGCAGACGACGCCGTTCATCGGCATGCTCGTTCAAGTGGTTCCGTTCGCGGTGATGGCGCTGCTGCTGCTCTTCATCCTGCGCCAAGCGCAGAGCGGAGGCAGCCAGGCGCTCTCGTTCGGGCGGTCGCGGGCCAAGCTGCTCTCCGAAAACCGGCCCAAGGTGACCTTCAACGACGTGGCCGGCATCGAGGAGGCCAAGGAAGAACTGGGCGAGGTCGTCGAGTTCCTCAAGTTTCCGAAGAAGTTCCAGGCGCTGGGCGCGCGCATTCCCAAGGGCGTGCTGCTGCTCGGGCCGCCCGGTTCCGGAAAGACGCTGCTGGCGCGCGCCATCGCGGGCGAAGCGGGCGTCCCGTTCTTCTCGATCTCGGGTTCGGACTTCGTGGAAATGTTCGTCGGCGTCGGCGCGAGCCGCGTTCGCGACCTGTTCGAGCAGGCGAAAAAGAGCGCGCCCTGCATCGTGTTCATCGACGAGATCGACGCAGTCGGCCGCCAGCGCGGCGCGGGCCTGGGCGGCGGCCACGACGAGCGCGAACAGACGTTGAACCAGCTGCTGGTCGAGATGGACGGCTTCGACCAGAACACGGGCGTCATCCTGATCGCCGCGACCAACCGGCCCGACGTGCTCGACCCGGCCCTGCTCCGGCCCGGCCGCTTCGACCGCCAGATCGTGGTCGACCGGGCGGACGTGAAGGGCCGTCAGGCGATTCTGGCCGTTCACGCCAAGAACAAGCCGCTCTCGAAGGAGATCTCGCTCGAGACGCTGGCGCGGCGCACGCCCGGCTTCTCGGGAGCGGACCTCGAGAATCTGCTCAACGAGGCCGCGCTGCTGGCCGCCCGCAAGAACAAGTCGATCATCGAGATGAGCGACTGCGAGGAAGCGATCGATCGCGTCGTCGCCGGGCCGGAGCGCAAGTCGCTCGTGATGTCGCAAAAAGAGAAAGAGAACACGGCATACCACGAGTCGGGGCATGCGATCGTCGGCGGCTTGCTGCCCAACGCCGACCCCGTGCACAAGGTGACGATCATCCCGCGCGGCATGGCGCTGGGCATCACCTGGTCGCTGCCCGACGAAGACCGGCACTCGATAACCAAGAACGAGCTGCTGGCGCAGATCACGATGGCGCTCTCGGGCCGGATCTCCGAGGAGATCAAGTTCGGCGACGTGACGACCGGTGCGTCGAACGACTTCGAGAAGGCCACGCAGCTCGCGCGCCGGATGGTGACCCAGTACGGGATGTCGGATACGCTGGGCCCGATCCAGTACGGGCGCGGCAACCATCAAGTCTTCCTCGGGCGGGATTTCGGCGAAGACCGGAATTACTCGGAGGAGATCGCGGGCAAGATCGACGCCGAGGTGCGGAAGATCATCGAGCGCTGCTATGCCGATGCCACCGCGCTGCTCAAGGAGAACTGGCACAAGGTCGACCGGATGGTGGCGTCGCTGATGGAGCACGAGACCGTCGACACGGACGAAGTGCTGGCGATCTTGGCCGACTTGCCCTATCCGGCCAAGCCCGGCGAAGAGACGCCGCAGCTTCCGAAGGCCGCCGCCAGCACCCACGAACCCGAGCCGCAGCGGACGGAAAAGCCGAAGCGCGTTCCCCCGAACATCACGCCGGAACCGGCGTAGGCGCGCCCGTGAAGTTGGGTTCTCGGCTCCGGGCGAGTGCGCTCGGAGCCGTTCTCATCCTGGCTGGGCCGCTGGCGCAGCCGTCCGCGGCCGCCACGGGCGATCTGCCCGATCTGGGCTCCAACGTGACGGTCGGACGTTTGCCGGCGGGCGGTACGGTGATCGTCGATCCGGCGCAAGGGGCGCCGGTGGCGGCCATCGAGCTGTGGTACCGGGCGCCGTCCACCGGCTTCGGGGCGAAGCCGATTCCCGCGCTGGCGCGTTTGGCCGCGCAGGTCGTGGCCGCGTCGAAACCGATCGTCGGCGATCCGCTCGGAACGGTCGTCAGCGATGCCGGCGGCCGCCTCGCGATCACGGTCTACAGCGATTCGATCTCGATCTCGGCGGTGGTGCCCGCGGCGGCCGCGCGGTCGGTGGTCAAGGCGATGACGACGGCGTTCTTCGCGCCGGTGACGACCGAGGACGGCTTTCACGTCGCGCAGCGCGACGTCGAACAGGAATCCCTGATCTCGACCTACGACGCGGAGACGGTCGTGCGCGATTCGGTCTTCGGGCAGCTTTTCGCCGACGGGCCTCAGCACTACCCCGCGCTGGGCGTCCCCAAGGACGTCTCCGCGATCGGCTTCGCCGACGTGAAGGCGTTCGCGATGCGCGCCTTCCGTTCGCAGAACGCGACGCTGGTCGTCAGCGGCGCGATCGACCCCTCGATCGCGGCCGCGGCCGTCGTGGGGCGGCCGGCTACCGGCGACGAGGCCGTTCCCGAAACGCCCTCGACGGGCACGCTCGCGAAAACGATCGAACCGGTCACCAAGACGTTCGTGCAAGCCTCCGGCGGGTACGGCTGGGCCGGTCCGCCGATCGCCGACACCCGCGCGGCCACGGCCATGGACTTCATCGCCGATTACCTCTTCCGCAGCGACGTCGGAGTGGTCGTGAAGGAGGCCGCCGCGCAGCAGCCCGATGCGCTGGTCGTCGGCCAGTTCATCACGTTGCACGATCCGGGCGTGATGTTCGTCGCCTATGCCGGAACCGACCCCACCGCGCTGCGCGGCCTCGTCGACGACGGGCTGGCGATGGTGCGCAAGCCGATGGACCCGCACGCCTTCGCCGGCGCGCTCGACGCCTTCAAGTACCACCTGCTGAGCGATCTTCAAACGCCGACCGAGAAAGCGGATAACTTCGGGTGGTACAGCGTCGAAGGCGCCGCCGACTACGCGCCGGGCGCGAGCGGCGAGGCCGGCCGGTACTTTCGGGCGGCGAATTCCCTGACCCCGGAATTCGTTGCATCCGTCGCGGAGAAATATCTCGGCAAACCGCCGGTCGTCGTCACGCTACGACCCGAAGCCGTTCCTGGGAAGGCCAAGTCCTAATGAAGTTCGCGCTCGCCCTCGCGGCCGCGCTCGCGTCGACGGGCATCGCCGCGACGAGCGCGGCCGTGCCCTCGCCGCCGCCGCGCTATCCTCAAGCGTTCGCAACCGACCTCGGCGTCACCAAGCTGATCGGTGAAACCGATTCGGACGCCCCGGTCAGCGGCGTGCAGATTTTCGTGGCCGCCGGCCTCGACCGCGAGGCGGCGAACAACAACGGCGTCGCGTCCTTGGTGGCCGAATCGATCCTAAGAACTCCGGTCAGCGCGACCGGCAAAGCGGCGGACGCGTTGCCCGTGCGCGACCTGATCGAGGCTTCCGGCGGCAGCATCACCTACACGGTCGACGGGCGTTCGGTACACTACTACCTCGAGGGGCGCTCGGAGAATCTCGCCACGCTGGTGGCCTTGTTCGGCAAGGCCGTCGCCGCCCCGGACTTTTCGCCGGCGACGCTGGCTGAGGCCCGCAAGAGCCTGCTCGCGCGGGTCGGTGAATTCGAAGGCAACGCGCTCTCGGTCGGCATCCAGATGTTCCGGCGCTCCTATTACGCGACCGGCGCCGGCGCGCCGGCCATGGGCACGTCGGCGACTCTGGCCGCCCTTTCGAGCGCCGACGTCGCGGCGTTCTACCGCGCGAACTACAAGCGCGCGGCCATCAGTTCCAGCGCCGTCGGCCGCCTGGCGCCGCAGCTCGGCGACGCGCTCAAGGCATTGGCGCTCGGTCTGCCGGACGGCCCGGTCAGCGCCGTGTCCGAGCGCGCGCGCACGATTCCCGGACAGGCTCCCCGGATCATCGCGCACCGCGACGTGTCGGCGCCGTGGGTCATCGTCGGGTTCGCGGCGCCCGCGCCCAACAGCCGCGACTTCGGCGCGATGCTGGTGCTCGAATCGCTGCTCTCCGATGCCTTCGAGCGGAGCAGCGCGACCACGTTGGGATTCATCGAAAAGTCGGTCGGCGCGTTCTATCTCTACGATTCCACGCCCGCGAGCCTGGTCGTGTACGTGAACGGAACGCAGGTCGATCCGACCATCGCGCTGCGCGAACTGCTGGTCGTCTCGCGGTCGCTCTCGCTCAAGCCGCTCGGCGCCGCGGCGCTGCGCCACTTCAAGACCGCGGCGGAAGGGCAGTTTTTGACCGACTCGGTGGACCTCTCCGACCGCGCGTACCTGCTCGGGACCTTCGCCTCACAGGGCCTGGGATCCGATTCGATCAACGCGGCCCTGCAGGCGCTCGAGTCGACCACGCCGGCGGACGTTCAGCGCGTCGCCAAGACCTATCTGCAGCGCTACATCGTCGCGCTGGTTCTGCCGCGCCAGACGGAAGGACCCTAAACGCCCACCGCGCTCGTTCACGACTACCTCAACCAGCGCGGCGGCGCCGAGCGGGTTTTCCGGCACGTCGCGGACCTGTATCCCGAGGCTCCCGTATACACCTCGCTCTACGACCCGAGGGTGACGGGCGACCTCGTGGCGCGCGAGCGCGTGCGCACGTCCGCCCTGCAAGCGCTGCCCGGTGCGTCCCACTACTTCCGCTACCTCGCGCCGCTCTACCCCGCGGCCTTTGAAGCGTTCGACCTCTCGGCGTTCGACCTGATCGTCAGCACGACGACGTCGTGGGCGAAAGGCGTCCGTTTCCGCCCCGGCGCCACGCACGTCTGCTACATCCACACCGTAAGCCGCTTCGCCTTCGCGTACGAACAGTACGTCGGCGGCCTGACCACCTTCTCACTGGCGCGGCCCGTCGTCGAAGCGCTGGTCGCCTGGGATCGCAAAGCCGCGCGGCGCCCGACCGCCTTCATCGCGAACTCGAACAACGTCGCGGCCCGCGTCAAGAAATACTACGGGCGCAGCGCCGCCGTCGTACACTGTCCGGTCGACGTGGAACGGTTCGAGGTGGGCGCGGGGGCGGGCGGCTACGTGCTGGTGGTGTCCCGCCTGCTGCCCTACAAGCGGGTCGACCTCGCGATCGAGGCCTGCCGGCTCGCCGGAGTGCGGTTGCTGGTCGCCGGTGCCGGGCCGGCCGAAAGCTCGCTCAAAGGGCTGGCCGCGGGCACCCGAACGGAGTTCTTGGGAGCGGTCTCGGACGCCGAGCTGCGCCGCATCATGGGCGACGCGCGCGCCGTGATCTTGCCCGGTGAGGAAGATTACGGGCTCGTGCCGCTCGAGGCCAACGCCTCCGGCCGGCCGGCGATCGCGTACGGGCGCGGCGGCGCGCTCGAAACGATCCGCCCCGGCATCACGGGCGAGTACTTCGCGGAGGCGACGCCCGAGTCGCTGGCCGCAACGCTGCGCGGGTTCGATCCCGATCGCTACGATCCGGCCGCCTTGCGCGCCCACGCGGAATCGTTCGGCCCCGAACCTTTCAAGGCGCGCTTCGCCCGCCTCGTCGGGGAAATCGCGTCACGCCCCGTGCCGAGCGACGTCGCGTAGGAGTTCGAGGGTCGCGCGCGACGACGCCGAGCGGTCGGCCGACGCGAAGCGGGCCGCGGCCCGGGCCCGCAGCGCTGCCAGTTCGGCCGGGTCGTCGAGCAGCGCGCGGACGGCCGTCGCCCAGCGGACCGGTTCGCACGGGTCCAGGAGCAGCGCCGCTCCGCCGGTCGCCTCGGGCAGCGCCGACGTGTCGCTCGCCACGACCGCCGCGCCGCACGCCATCGCCTCGATCGCCACCAGGCCGAAGCCTTCGGCCAGCGACGGCACGAGCACGAGCTCGGCGCGCCGGTAGAGCGCGCGCAGCAGCCTGTCGCCGGCCGCGATCTCGCCCGCCGGCACCCGCAGCCGGCGCGCGAAGTCGCGCTCCGGCTCCGACAGTTTGCCGACGATCGCAAGGACCTCGCCCGGAGGGCGCAGGGCGAGTGCGGCCGCCTCCAGCGCCAGCCGGGCGTTCTTGCGAGCTTCGCCCGCGCCGACCAGCAGCACGAAGCGGGCGGCTTCCAGAGGCGGCGGCAGCCGGTCGCCGGCAGCCGGAAACCAGAACGAATCGGGTGAGGGCCCGATGACCGCGATCGAACCGGCCGGGAGGCCGAGTTCGCGTGCGATTTCGCCGCGGCTCCATTCCGAGTCGGTCACGATCCGCGTCGCGCGGCGCGCCGCGCGGCGGATGGGCGCCTGCTCGCGCCAGCGCGCCACCCGCTCGCGGTGCGGCTCGGTGAAGGCGAACGCGTCGTGCATCGTGACCACGGCCGGCGCCGCGCTCGCAAACCGCATGCCGTTGAACGGGAACCAGACGACGTCGTAGCGGTTTTCGCGGCGCGCGCTGCCGGTCGGGCGCACGGCGGCGCCCGGGAATTCGGTGCGGACGGCTTGCGCGTCGGCGCGGCGGTCGACCAGCAGGGTCAGCCCGACGCCGCGTTCGGCCAGGGCCGCCCGCAGCACCCCGCGCGCGATACGGCCCATGCCGCGCCGGTCGCGCGCCAGGTTGGTCGCGTCGACCGCTAGACGCAGGCCCCGCGCGCCGGCCCGCTCACGTGGCATGAAAGACGAAGAGCGCGACGACGCTGACCGCGTTGAAGAGGCTGTGCGTCGTGACGTTGGCCCAGTAGCAGTGCGTCTTCGCGTACACGTACGCGAGGACGATGCCGCCCACGGCCAGCGGCAGCGAGACCGTCAGCAGCTGCTGCGGCGACGCGCTGTGGACGATGCCGAACAGGATGCCGCTGCCGATCGCGCCCGCCGCGACCGACACGTAACGCGTCATCGCGTTGAAGAGAAAGACGCGAAAACCGAGTTCCTCGATCAGCGGCGCGAGCACGCACGCGATCGTGAAGAATGCGAATCTCTCGACGGGCGTTTTCATCTGCTGCATGATCGCGACCGCCGCTTCGGTATCGTGGCGATGGGTGAGCGCGGCGACGGCCGCGCTCGCGCATTCGACCGCGACGGTCATCACGATCGTGCCCGCGATCGCGATTCCGAGTTCGCGCGCGGTCGGCGCGCGGAACCCCAGCTCCCGCAGCGACGTCTTCGAGAGCGGCGGAATCACCAACAGCAAATAAACTCCGAGCGACACGTAGATGACGCACTGCAGGCTCAGCTGCTGGTCCGGCGAGAGGTGGACGTGGTGCGCGTCGATCGCGCCGGCGGCTATCGCCACGGCCAGATACGCGAATTGCGGAAGGAAGACGGCGGCTACCGCACCCACGGCCGCGAGCAGGGTCAGCGGTACGTTCCACGCTTCACGGGGCCAGGATATCGGCAAGGGCGCCGAAAGCGCCCAGGTCGAGTTGTTCCGCACGGATCTCCGAATCGATATCGAGTGAGGCCAAGGCCGCCTGCGTGCGCGCGCGTTCGACGCCGAGCGCCAGCGAAAGGCTGTTGGCGAGGGTCTTGCGGCGGTACGCGAACGCGCTTCGCACGACCTGCAGGAAGAAGGCGCGGTCGCGTACCGGGACCGGCGGCGCCGAGTGCCGCTCCATCACGACGACCGCGCTCTCGACCTTCGGCCGCGGGTAGAACGCGTTGGGCCCGAGCACGAGGGCCCGCTTGACGTCGCTGAAGTATTGCGCGAACAGCGAGAGGCTGCCGTATTGCGGCGTCGAGGGGCGGGCGACGAGCCGGTCGGCCACGTCTCGCTGGACCATCGCGACGATGCGTTCGGGGGCGCGGGACAGTTGCAGCCACCCCACGATCAGCGGCGTCGCGACGTTGTACGGGAGGTTGCCGGCCGCGCACCACGGCTCGCCGCCGGCGGCGGCTTCGTAATCGAAGTGCAGCGCGTCGGCGCGGAGGATTTGCGCTTCCGCTAAATCGCTTCGACTCTTAAGTATCTCGACGAGACCGGCGTCGATTTCGAGCGCCGTCACGCGCGCGCCGCAAGCGAGCAAGGCTTGCGTCAGGGCGCCCGTGCCCGCGCCGACTTCGATAACCCGAGCCTGCGGACGCACCATGCAAAGGACGGCGATGCGCTTCGACGCACCGCCGTCCATCAAGAAGTTCTGTCCCAGCGCTTTGTTCGGACGCAGCCCGCGCGCCTGGAGCAGCGCGCGCGGGTTCGCGGGCCGTTGCGGTTCTATCGCAGAACGTACACGGTTACGGGACGGCTTCCCCAGCGCATCGCTTCGCTGTTGCTGTCGAAGCCTAGATCGATGCGGTGGCCGACGATCGCACCGCCGGTGTCGCCTGCGATCGCGCGGCCGTATCCGGGAATGAACAGGCGCGTGCCGAGCGGGATCACGTTCGGATCGACGGCGATGATGCCGAAGCCGGCGCGAATACCGGTGGCCGTGATGCCGTTGCAGCCGTAGCAGCCGGCCGAATAGGCGGTTGCGATCATGTGGAGCGCGCTACCCGCCAAGCGTACGGCGCTCGCGAAGCCCACTTCCGCAACGTGCGCCAGGGAATCGTACGCGGCGAGGCCTTGCGCGATCACCTTGGGACGCGGCCGGCGTACGACGTGCGAGGCGAGTACGGTACCGACCGTGCGTCCGCCGTCGCGGCGTTCGTAGCGGACCGTCATGTCGCGTTCGCCGGGCGCCCCCGGATCGAGGACGCGCGTCGCGTCGGGCCGGAGACCGGCGTCGGCGTGCCGCACGACCCGCTGGGCGATCGGCCGCCGTTCGTGCGTCGTCCACGTGTCGACCCTCGTGACGCGGACGACCGTCGCGGCGCTGACGGGAGCGGTGACCGCGGGCGCGATTTCGTCGTTCGCGCTGATGCCGATGTGCTGCTCGGCCAGCAGCTCCGCCACGGTGGCGGCGGCGGTGTGGATCGTGCGCGCGGCGTGGCCGATATAGACCGAGACGTCGACCGCTTCACGATAGATGAGGTTCATGCCGTCGGAGAGCGGCGCGTCGAGCGGTTGCGAGAGATAGTCGCCGGCCGAAGCGTGGAGGGCGCGCTCGTTTAACAGCGCGGCGACCGTGCGAGCGTGCGTCGTCACGGGCGTCTCGCGGCCGTCGTAGACGAAGGAGATGGAAATCGCGCCGAGCGAGGCCGGGGCCGCCGGTGCGGCTTGAGGCGCGGCAGAGAATGTATCGGCAGCGCTAGCGCTGCCGGTCGACGCTACTAATAGGCCGAGAGTAAGTGCGCTCGCTGCCCAGAGCGTCGAGGACGTTTGACCTCTTACGATCAACACGGCTCCTTTCTTTACGTGCAGCACGAAGCGAAACGAGGTCCTCTTTCTCGCCGGGCGAAGGGCGTTAGATGAAGGCTCGAACGCAATGCGCAAGTTTACAAGGTAGCGGCGGTTGACGCTTCCGAAGAAGGACTACCACAGAGGGATCCGCTGTGCCGGATCCGGGGAACTTCGCCACCGTAACATAGGGATTTGGGGCCGTCAACTTGACAAATCGTCATTGCGACATATGTAGGCGTCGCTCCCGAATTGCGAAGAAGTCTTAAAAAGATGCTCTCGATGCGCGTCGGATCGTTCACGGAATGCTACCACCCGATACAAAACGGTATCGTCGCTTCCGTCGACGCGCTTGCTAACGCGCTACGCGCGCGCGGGCACGAAACGCTGATCGTCACGCCCGAAATGCCCGGCTACCGCGACGCGCGCGGCGGCGTCGTGCGCGTGCCGTCGCTGCCGTTGCCGACGCGCACCGCGTACCGTCTTACGGTGCCGTACCTTCCGGCCGGCGGCGCCGCGCTCGGCGCGCTGTCGATCGTGCACGCGCATTCGCCGTTCGTAACGGGTTGGCTCGGCGCGCGCGTAGCCCGGCGACTGGGCGCACCGCTCGTCTTCACGTACCACACGCAATTGGAAGAGTACGCGCATTACGTTCCCTTCGAGGTGGGCGCGACGCGCCGCGCCGCCACGCAGTTGACGCGCCGTTTCGCCAACTCGGCCGACGCCGTGATCGTGCCGACGCGCGCCATGTCGCGGCGTTTGCGCGAACTCGGCGTGCGCTCGCGCATCGAGGTGCTGCCGAGCGGAATAGACGTGAAACTCTTCGCCGGCGGGGCGCGGCGCGACGACGTGCGCGCGCGCCTGGGCGCGCGTCCCGAACAATCGCTAATTATTTGCGTCGGGCGCTTGGGGCGGGAGAAGAACGTCGAGCTCGCGCTCGATGCGTTCGCCCGGTTCGGCGACGAGCGGGCGCGTCTGGCGATCGTAGGCGACGGTCCGCATCGCGAGGCGTTGCAGCGCTACGCGCGGCGCGCCGGCGTCGCGGCGCGAACGACGTTCGCACTCGAGTTCGCGCGCAGCGCGCTGCCCGACGTCTACGCGTGCGCCGACGCCTTCCTGTTCACGAGCGGCAGCGAAACGCAGGGACTCGTTCTCGTCGAGGCCCTGGCCGCGCGGGTTCCGATCGTGGCGGTCGACACCCCGCAGACCCGCGAGGTCCTCTCGGGCGCCGGTTCGGTCGTGCCCGGCGACCCGGCGGCCCTGGCGTCGGCCCTGCGGGACGCGCTCGCGGGCGCGGGTCTGGGACACGACGCGGGGACGCGCGTGGCACGGTCGTACGACGCGGCCGCGATCGGCGACCGGGCGATCGCGCTCTACGAAAGCCTGCTCGGGCGCGCGCCCGCGCTCCGGTTGGCCGCCTCAGGCATCGGTTGACATCGAACGTACGTTCGATGTATCATGAGCAGGAGGCTGATGATGAGTCGAACGCGAGTGGATTCTCGACCGGTCGTGGTCACCGTCGGTTTCGCCGCCGGAGCGGCCGGAGGCGGAGTGGCGTACGCCGCGCTCCGCGCAGCGGACCGCGCTACCGAATCGATCGTCAGGGTTGGATTCCGGTGCCGGCCGCAGGCGGCGTTGCGGGGCCGCGACGTCGCCTACGCGGCGCTGGGTGCCGTGGCCGACGAGCTGCTGCGGCGCGGCGTTCGCGACGTCGAGTTCCGGCTCGACGATACGGGGCTGCCGGTCGACCTGGCAACCCGCCGCACGCTGCCTGCGGCGTTGACGGTTCCGTACGTCATCCTGCGCTGCAAGCTCAACCGCTTTCACCGCGCGACCGTATCGGAGGCGGGCGGCGAGCCGCGTGACCTCACGGCGCGGGCCCGAGCCGAAGCCTCGCTCGACGTCGCCGCCTGAAGGCGGCACGGGCCCGGTTCGATTCCGGCGTCTGCGCCGGGCCGAACTTCCGTACGACACGGTCGAATTAGCCAAGTTTCTCATCGGTTGCGTCGTGGTCAGCGAGACGGCGCCGGGACCGACGGCGGCCCGGATCGTCGAGTGCGAGGCGTACCTGCCGGGCGACGCGGCCGCGCATTCGTTTCGCGGCGAGACGGCGCGGAACCGCACGCTGTTCGCGCGGCGCGGACACGCGTACGTTTACTTCATCTATGGGAACCACCATTGCCTGAACGTCTCGAGCGAGCGCGCCGGCGTCGGGGCGGGCGTCTTACTGCGGGCGGGCGAGCCGCGCGCCGGCGTCGAGATCATGCGCGCGCGACGCCGCGGCGCCGCGCTCCGCGACCTCTGCCGCGGTCCCGGCCGGCTGGCCGAGGCGCTGGGCATCGGGCGGGCGCTGGACGGTCTCGACTTGTGCGCCTCCGGTCCGCTTTGGCTGGCCGCGCCGCCCTCCGCCGGGCCGCCGCCGCTGCTGGGAGCGAGCACCCGCATCGGCGTATCGAAAGAAGCCGAGCGGGTCTTGCGCTACTACGAGCGGGCGAACGCATTCGTGAGCGGGCCGAAGAAGCTCAACGTCTAAACGGCACTGGGAGCCAAGTACAATCTGTTCGCGGGCGGCAGCCTCGAGCGGGTCGCCGCGCTGAGCGACGGAGTCTTCGCATTCGCGATGACCTTGCTGGTGCTCGACTTACACGTGCCCGAGATCGCCGCGGTGCACGCTGAAGGCGACTTGCTGCGGGCGCTCGGAGAACTCGTGACGCGCCGGATCCCGTGGGTCATGAGTTTCTTGACCTTGGGCATCTTTTGGGTGGGCCGGCAGACGCAGCTCAACCACTTCGACCGTTCCGACCGCGATCTCACCTGGATCCATCTCGCGTTTCTGCTCGCGGTAACGCTAACGCCGTTTTCGACCGCGCTACTCGCGCATTTCATCGTCTACCGCACCGCGCTCTTGGTCTACTGGGCCAACGTGCTGTTGCTCGGGGCGATCCTGTACGCGAGCTGGACGTACGCGCGCCGCGCCGGGCTCCTGAAGCCCGCCGTGCCCCCGAGGTGTCGGCTGCCGTCCGGCGCCGGATTCTGGTCGCGCAGGCGCTCTACGCGTTCGGCGCCGCGCTGTGCCTCGTCAGCACCTACGCCAGCATCGCGTTCATCGTCCTGATGCGGCTGAACTACGCCGTCGCTCCGCGCCTCCGCTCCGGCGGAAGCGATAACGCGCCGCTGCGGCGAACGTAGCCGGCTCAGTGCGTCTACAGAAATACCTCGCCCACGCGGGCGTCGCATCGCGGCGCAAAGCCGAAGAATTCATCTCCGCCGGTCACGTGCGCGTCAACGGACGGCTCGTGCGCGAGCTCGGAACCTCGGTCGAGGAGTCGGACCGCGTCGAGCTGGCGGGCAAGGTCGTGCGGGTTCCGCAGACCAAGCGCTACCTGATCGTCAACAAGCCCGTGAAGGTCATGACGACGATGCGCGATCCCGAAGGCCGGCGAACGGTCGCGTCGCTCGTGCCGCACGATATCGGCCGCGTCGTGCCCGTCGGCCGGCTCGACTACGACACCTCGGGCGTGCTCTTGATGACCAACGACGGCGACCTCGCGCACGTCTTGACGCATCCGAGGTTCGGCGTCGAGAAGACCTACCGCGCGGTCGTACGAGGCCGGCTCCAGGGCGAGGACACCAAGCGCTTCCTCGAGGGTCTGGTACTCGACGACGGCCACAGCCGGCCCGCCAAGGTGCGCGTGGTGCGGGCGGGACCGGCCGCCTCCGAAGTCGACGTCACGATTCACGAAGGCCGTAACCGGCAGGTGCGGCGCATGTTCGAGGCGACCAACCACCCGGTGCTGTCGCTGGTCCGCTTGCGCTTCGGCCCGCTTTCGCTCGGCGACCTCAGGACCGGTACGTGGCGGGACGCCACGGATAAGGAACTGGCCGCGCTGCGGGCCGTCGCACGGGAAGCGCAGGCGGCCGAAAGCGCCGGGCAGGAGGACGGCGAGCCATGATGGTGCGCGGCATCCGCGGTGCCACGACGGTCGACCGCGACGACGCCCAGACGATTCTGTCGGCCACTGAAGAGCTCGTTCGCGAGATCGTCTCTGCCAACGCGATCCGGCCCGAGGACGTCGCCTCGGCGCTGTTCACGGTCACGCCGGACCTGCGCGCCGAATTTCCCGCGGCCGCGGCCCGGCGCATGGGCTGGACGATGGTGCCGCTGCTCAACTTCACCGAAATCGGCGTCCCCGGCCGCCTGCCGCGCTGCATCCGGGTGCTCGTGCACGTCAACACCGAACGGACGCAGGCCGAGATGGTTCACGTGTACTTGCGCGAAGCCGTTGCGCTTCGCCCCGACCTCGTTTCACGGAGTACCACCCCGCAATGATCATCGTCATGCGCCCGCAGGCGGCCGAGTCCGAGCTTGACGCGGTCACGGCGCTCATCGACACCCTGGGCTTGAACGCGCACGTTAGCAAGGGTACCGAGCGCACGATCGTCGGGGTGGTCGGCGCCCCGAACGACAAAGAGACCCTGTTGGCGCAGTTCGCCCAGCTCGACGGCGTCGAATCGGTCGTGCCGATCTCGCGCAGTTTCAAGCTGGTCAGCCGCGAGGCGCGGCGCGAGCGAACGGTGGTGCGGCTGCCGCAAGGCGTCACCTTCGGCGGCGAGGTGCTGGCCATCTGCGCGGGGCCGTGCAGCGTCGAATCCCGCGAGCAACTCGAGACGACGGCGGCGGCCGTCGCGCGCGCCGGTGCGAACGTCCTTCGGGGCGGCGCCTTCAAGCCGCGCACGTCGCCGTACGCCTTTCAGGGCTTGGGCGAGGAAGGCCTGAAGATGCTGCGCGCGGCCGCCGACCGGCACGGGCTTGCGGTCGTGACCGAAGTGCTCGACCCGCGCGACGTCGAGCTCGTCGCCCGCTATGCCGACGTGCTGCAGCTGGGCGCCCGCAACATGCAGAATTTCACGCTGTTGCGCGAGGCCGGCGCCGCCCGCAAGCCGGTTCTGCTCAAGCGAGGGATCGCCGCGACGATCGAGGAGTGGCTGATGGCGGCCGAATACGTCTTTGCGGCCGGCAACCACGAGATCGTGCTGTGCGAGCGCGGGATACGCAGCTTCGACCAGCAGACGCGCAACCTGCTCGACCTCGCCGCGGTGCCGCTCGTGCGTGGCCTCAGCCACCTGCCCGTCATCGTCGACCCGTCGCACGGCACCGGCGTCCGCGCGCTCGTCTTGCCGATGAGCCTGGCCGCCGTGGCGGGGGGCGCCGACGGCTTGATCGTCGAGGTCCATCCCAACCCCGCCGCCGCGTTCTCCGACGGACCTCAATCGCTGACGCTGCCGAACTTCGCGGACCTGATGGGCCGCCTTCGCGCGGTCGCCGCCGCGGTCGGGCGCTCGCTGCCGGAGCCCGTCGCCGCAGCGGTGTGAGACTCGGGATTGCCGGCACCGGTCTGATCGGCGGCTCGATCGGGCTGCGGGCGCGGTCGCTCGGGTGGGACGTTCGCGGCTGGGACACGGGCCGCGAACACCTTGCGGTCGCCCTCGAACGCGGCGCGGTCGGCGCCCGCGCGGCCTCGCTCGCCGAACTGGCCGCCTGGTCCGAGATCCTCGTGCTGGCGGCGCCGCTCGACGCGACGCTCGCGCAGTTGGCCGCGCTGTCGGAACTCGCGCGCACGTCCCGGATCGCCGCGGCGGTGTTCGACGTGGCGTCGGTCAAGGGGCCGGTCGAGCGGGCGGCCGCGGGTCTGGCGGGCTTCGTCGCGACCCACCCGATCGCGGGCTCCGAACGCAGCGGTCCCGCGGCGGCTCGGGCGGATCTGTTCGAGGGCCGGGTGTGGACGTACGATGCAGCCGCGCCGCCGGCCGGCCGCGACCGTGCCCGCGCCTTCATCACGGCGATGGGCGCCCGCCCCGAACCGATCGGCGGGGCCGACCACGACCGAATCGCGGCGCTGACCTCGCACCTGCCGCAACTGGTCTCGGTTGCGCTCGGAGCGCAGCTCGCGCCCGCGCTCGCTCGGGAAGGGGTCGCGCCGCTGTGCGGGACGGGCATGGCTTCGATGCTGCGCCTGGCCGGCTCGTCCTGGAGCGTGTGGCAGGCGATCCTGGAGGCGAATAGCGTTCCGGTCGCGCAGGAAGTGCGGCGGCTCACGGCCATACTCTCCGACGTCGCGACGGCCTTGGAGACCGGCGCGGCGGCGGACCTGGCGGAGTATTTCGAGGCGGCGTCCGCGGCTGCGGCGCGCTTGAACGCCGACGGCTCCGATCGCGGCGCCGTCAAAACCGGCTCCGTGGGGGGAGCGGGGGACCAGGCCCCGGTATGAACGGTTGCGGACGAAAGGTAGGGCATGGACGGACGGATTTCCCTCGGCGCAGCGTGCTGCGCGATCGCAGCTGCAGCGCCGCTGCCGGCGTTCGCCCAGAGCGGGAACACGAGTTATTTCAATCCCGCGAAGCTCGTCAGCCGGGGTAGCGCAACCACGCCGACGACCGGCCCGGGCACGGTCGTCGTGCAGGTGCTGGTCAACAAAGACGGGACGTTCAAGGTCGAGCGCGTGATCCGCTCGACCAATCACGGCGACGACGCGGCGGCTTTGGAGATCGCCGGAAAGTCGAAGTACCGTCCGGCCACGCGCGGCTCGGAGCCTCAGACCGCGTACTACGATTTCACGCTGAAATTCACGGGCGCGAGCGGCGCGGCCGGCACCTCGCCGGACACCGGCGGCGGCAGCGAACTCGACCGCTTGTCGCGCATGATTTCCGCCGGCAACTACAGCGGGGCGCAAACCGGCCTCAAGTCCTACCTGGCCGAGCATCCCGACGATCAGAAGGCCCAACTCTACCTCGGCGCTACGTACGCCTACCAAGGGCAGCCGCTCGACGCGACGGCCGCGTTCGACAAGGCGGGGACGATCCCGCCGAATTACACGGCCCTCGCCGGCAAGGCGTACAACGACGCGGCGGCCGCCCACTTGAAGGCCAATGAAGACGCACTGGCCGTCGACGCGGCCAAGCGAGCGGTGGACCTCGCGCCGAGCTTCTTCACGTACAATACCCTGGGCTTCGCGGAGATGAGCGCCGGCTCGAACGACGCGGCGATCGCGGATCTCCAGAAGGCGCGCGCGCTCGGCCAGAGCAACAGCGCGATAAAGCCGTCCGACCGCGCGCGCGAGGACGGGAACCTGGTCGCCGCGGACCTGGCGGCCGGGAAGATCGACGACGCCAAGGCCGTGGCGGCCGAGTCGAAGCAGCTCGACCCGAGCGAGGCCGGTTCGGATTCGGCCTTTGCGAACTACTACATCAAGACGGCCCAGGCCGCCATCGCGGCCGGAAAGCACAAGGACGGGGCCGCGCTGTACGAGCAGGCCGCAGCCTACGCGCCGGCGCAAGCCGCGGCTTTGTACGGCCAAGCCGCGGTGGCCTATCTCAACGCGAAGCCCGACCCGGATAACGCCAAAGCGAAGGCGGACGCGGATAAGGCTCTCGCCGCCGACCCCGACGATGCGGTTGCGAATTTCGCGGCCGGCGTCGCCCTGGCCAATACGCCCGGGAAGACCAAGGAGGCCCTCGTGTACCTCAACAAGGCCGACGCGTCGGCTAAGAAGGCGAACAACGTAAGCTTGGCCACCTCGATCGAGAGTATGATCAAGCAACTTGGCGCGAACAAGTAGGAACGCCGAGGAATATTGCCCGGGCGAGGGAAATATCGGGGCCTTGCGACGGGGTCATCGGCGTCGCTTCGATTCGTCCGGCGATTTTTTTTTTAGTCTTTTTGGGGAGGCGCCACAGCTAGCGTGGATCTGTTTGGTGGAGTAGCAGAACTGATCAGGCAGGGTGGGGTGGATATCATCATCCTGATCCTGATGTCGATCATCGCGGTCGCAATCGTCATCGAGCGGCTGTACTTTTTCTCGCAGCAGCACGGCAACAGCAAGGCGCTGCTCGCGCAGATCGAGCAACGCATCAATGCCGACGACATTCCCGGTGCGATCAAGCTCTGCAACGAGAGCAAGGGCATCTTGCCCCGGATCCTCGAGTTCGGTCTGCAGCGCGGAACGAAAAACCGGGCCGACATCACAGATGCGCTCTCCATAGCGTTGATGGAGAACCTGAACCTGTTGGAGCGCAATTTGGGAGTCATCGGGACCATCGCCGTCATCGCGCCGTTCGTCGGCCTCTTCGGAACCGTGCTCGGTATCATTCACGCCTTCCAGGATATCGCCCTGAAGGGGAACTCGACGCCGGCCGTCGTCGCCGCCGGCGTCGGCGAGGCGTTGGTCACCACGGCCGCCGGGTTGTTCGTGGCCGTCATCTCGGTCGTGTTCTTCAACTACTTCCGGACCCGCATCAAAGGCTACAACCAAGAGATGATCGTGTCCGCGAACCAGCTGGCCGAGATGCTCCACTTCCACAACGTGGGAGAGACGATTTGATCCTCTTTCCTCCGCCCGTTCGCCGGCGGCCGCTAGCGGCTCGCCGGGGCGCGAAGTAGGCGACGTTCCGTGTCGCTGCTCTCGGCAAGCCAAGACGACGAAGTCATGGCCGAGATCAACATCACGCCCTTCACCGACGTGCTGCTGGTCTTGCTCATCATCTTCATGATCCTCGCCGCTCTCGTGACCCCGCCCGGCTTCCAAAAAGAGCTTCCCAACAATAACAACAACAACACGAACACCAACAACGACAACAAGAAGAACATCGACATCGAAGTCAACGACAAGGGCAAGATCTTCGTCGACAACCAGGAAGCCAACGAAAAGTCGATCTACTTCGTCTTGCGGCAGACCGCTTCTCGGCGCGGCCACATCCACGTTTCGATCACGGCCGACACGAAGGCTCCGTACGGTATCATCATCCGCATCCTCGACGCGGCCAAGGAGGCCAACCTCGACGACGTCGGGTTCGTGACGTCATAACATGGCCGTTACCGACGCAGGTTCGGGCGACGACGATGTGATGTCGACGATCAACATCACGCCCTTCACGGACGTGCTGCTGGTCCTGTTGATCATCTTCATCATCCTCGCATCGGTCACGAAAGAGCCCCACCTTCCCGAGGCTCACAACACAGACAAGGTCAAGGACTCGCAGATCATCGTGTACGTCGACGACAAGAACCGTATCCAAGTCGGCTCCACGACGACCGACATCCTCGGAGCGCCCGCGGTGTTCCACACGCTGCAGGACCAGACCAATCACATCTACACGAGCGTCATCATCAAAGCCGATCCGCATGCGAGTTACGGCACGATCCTGGAAGTGATGGACGCCGCGAAGAAGGAAAACCTGACGAACTTCGGCTTGGCGAACAAGATCGAGGGCTCGAAGAACTAGTGCAGCCGCAACCGCCTAAACCTCCGGGTTCGGTTCTGCCGCCGGCTTCCCGCGTGCGCTCGTTCCTGGGCTGGGCTTTTTTGATCTCGCTGGGACTGCACGTGATCGCGGCGCCGTTCTTCCATCCGCAGCGCGCCTCGCAGGACAAGCCCGAGGTCGAAAAAGTCTCGGTGACCAAGAAGATCAAAGTCGTCGTGCCGACCCCGCCGCCGCCGACTCCGACGCCGCCGCCGCCGACCCCGCCTCCCAAACAGACGCCGCCGCCGGTCAAGCAAACCAACCCTCCGCCGCAGCCGAAGCTCAAGCTCAACGTGCCGAAGACCACCTCGAAATCCGACACGGCCTCGAACGAGAACAAGTACGTTCCGCCGCCCAACGGCAGCGAGGAAGGCCGGCCGAACGGTTCCGGCGACGTAAAGGGTAGCGGCAGCGGGCCGGCGGCGACCGCCGCGCCGACGCCGGAACCGACGGCGACGCCGACGCCCAAGCCCGCCTGCGCGGTCCCGAACAAGGACGCCGCCATCAAAGGCTCCCCGGTCGAACCCGACTACCCCGACATCGCCCGCCAGCAGGGTGCCGTCGGGACCACGCAGGTAAAGGTGACGCTCGATGCGAGCGGCAGCGTGGAGAGCGTCGGCATCTACAAGTCCTCGGGGAACCAGGCGCTCGACAACTCGGCGATGGCGGCTGCGAAAGCGACCTCGTACACCGCGGAGACGGTCAACTGCGTGCCGCAGTCGGGTTCCTACATCTTCCGCGCAGAGTTTACGGGCCAATAGGTCTGGTTCGACCGTGACCTGGTGGCAGGCGATGCTGCTCGCCGTCCTCCAGGGCACGAGCGAGTTGTTTCCGGTGTCCAGCCTCGGGCACACGGTGCTCGTTCCGGCCCTGCTACGCTGGACGTTCGATCGCAGCGCGCCGACGTTCTTGGCCTTCGTCGTGGCGCTGCACCTGGGCACGGCGCTGGCGCTGATCGCGTTCTACCGCACGGATTGGTCGCGCATCGTGCGAGCGCTGGCGGCGAGCGTCGCGCGCGGTCGGCTCTCGGCCGATCCGGACGAACGCGTCGGCTGGCTCTTGGTCGTCGGAACCGTTCCGGTGGCGCTGCTCGGGGTCTTCCTCGAAAACCCCGTGCGGCGGCTGTTCGGTTCGAGCGCGATCGTGGCGGTCTTTCTGATCCTCAACGCGTTCGTGATGTTCGGCGGTGAAGCGCTGCGCCGGCGCGAGGGTCCGGCCTCGCGCGCTTTGCCGGACTTGCCGTGGGCCGACGGCGTGAAGGTCGGATTCGCCCAAGCCGCGGCGCTGTTGCCCGGCATCTCGCGCTCGGGCTCGGCGATCGTCGCCGGCCTGCTGCTGCGCCTGACGCACGAAGATGCCGCTCGCTACTCCTTCCTCTTAGCGACGCCGGTGATCGTCGCGGCGTCGTTACTGGAGATTCCCAAGCTGTTCGCGCCGGAGGCGCGCGCCGTGCTCTCGCAGTCGGCGGTCGGCGGCGTGGTAGCGGCCGTAACGGCGTACGCTTCGGTGGCGTTTCTCACTCGCTGGTTCCGTTCGCATGATTTGCGTCCGTTCGGCTGGTATTGCTTGATCTTCGGATCGCTCTGTCTCACCCTCACGCTCGCAAAGGTCATCTCTTGAAGCCACTCGCCTTGGTACTCGCCGTCGTTTTCTTCATCATCGCGATCTTGTATCTGATCGGCGTGCTGCAGGTAGGCGTCTCGCACCCGGGCGGCCGGCACGTCTCGCACTTCGTGCTCTTCGCGGTGCTCGGCGTCTTATCGCTGGTCTGGATGCGCTTTCAAGCTGCGCCGTCGCCGCCAAGACTGCGTTAGGGAGGAACGTGAGCGTGCCGGCGCGCCCCAGTCACGTGACGCCCGAGGGCGGGGTTGCGATGGTGGACGTCGGGGCGAAAGCGGTCACGGACCGTTTCGCGCACGCTCGCGCCCGGGTGCGCATGCAACCGGCGACCGAGCGAGCCTTGCGGGCGGCGGCCCTGCCCAAGGGCGACGCGCTCGTGACCGCGCAAATCGCCGGGATCATGGCCGCGAAGCAGACCGCGAATTTGATTCCGCTCGCGCATCCGCTGCCGCTCGCGAGCGTCGACGTCACCTTCGAGTGGGTCGAGGCCGGCCTGCTGCAGATCGATGCGGTCGCGCGGACGGCCGCCCGGACCGGCGTCGAGATGGAAGCGATGACCGCGGCCGCCGTCGCCGCCCTGACGGTGTACGACATGACCAAGTCGCTCGAGAAAGGCATCGTGGTCGAATCGGTCCGGCTGATCGAAAAGCGCGGCGGCAAGAGCGGCCCCTGGCGCGCTGCGAACGGCGAACGCTGATGTCCTACGATGTCGCCGTGCTCGTGCTCTCCGATCGCGCGGCCGCGGGCACGCGACCCGATGCGTGCATTCCGGCCGTCGCCGAAACGCTGGGCGGCGACTTCGCGATCGTGCACGAGCGCGTGTTACCCGACGATGCCGCCGCGTTACAAGCCGAACTGATCGAACTGGCGGACCGCCGCCGCGTTGCGCTGGTGCTGACCAGCGGCGGCACGGGGCTGGCGCCGCGCGACCGGACGCCGCAGGCGACCGCGGCCGTGCTCGATTACGAGGTACCGGGTATAGGTGAAGCGATGCGGGCGGCTTCGGCCGCGTTCGTCAAGACGGCGATGCTCTCGCGCGCGGTCGCGGGCGTTCGCGGGACCACGCTGATCGTCAACCTCCCGGGCAGCCCGAAAGCCGTGCGCGAGACGCTTTCGGTGCTCGTCCCCGCCCTGCCCCACGCGTTGGATCTCCTCTCGGACACCGTCACGGACGGATAGCGATGACGTACGAAGAAGCCTCGAACTACCTCCTGGGAACGATCAACGAGACCGCGTCGCGCCGCCACCCGCACCGTCTCGAGCGTATGGCGGCGTTCCTGCACCGCTTGGGCGACCCCCACTTGAGCTATCCGACGCTGCACGTCGGCGGCACGAGCGGCAAAGGCTCGACCTCGACGATGCTCGCCGTCTCGTTGACGGCGGCCGGGAAGCGCACGGGGCTGCACACGAAACCGCACTTGAGCTCGATGACCGAGCGCGCGCGGATCGACGGCCGCGCGATCGACCGGCAGACCTTCGCCGACCTGCTCGAGGAGATGCGGCCCGCGATGGACGCGACCTCGCGCGATTTCGGGCGCCCCTCGTACTACGAGACGCTGCTGGCCCTGGCGTTCCTCTACTTCGCGCGCGAAGGGGCCGAGGTGGCGGTCATCGAGGTCGGTGTCGGCGGAACCCTCGACGGCACGAACCTGATCTCGCCCGAAGCCACGGTCGTGACCAACGTCGGCCTCGATCACACGGAACTCTTGGGCGATACCCACGAGCTGATCGCGCGCGACAAGGCCGGCATCGCGAAACCCGGGATCCCGCTGGTCTCGGACGCTCACGGCGTCGCCCGCGATACGATCGAGCAGATCTGCGCGAGCGTGGGTGCGCCGTTCTTCGCGGTCGACGATCGCGCGTCGATCGAGCAGCGCCCGAGCGAACCGTACGGCCAGTCGTTCGCGGTCACGACCGCGGCCGCAACCTACGAGCTCTCGCTGCCCGTGCTCGGCCGGTTCCAGCAGCGCAACGCCGCGACGGCGATCGTGACGTTCGAGCGCCTGCAGGGCCCGCTGCGCCCGGCGCGTGCGGATATCGAACGCGGTCTCACGCAGCTGGTCCTGCCCGGCCGGATGGAGTTCTTCCCCGGGTTCCCGGGCGTCATCTTCGACGTCGCGCACAACGCCGACAAGGCCGCGTCGCTGGCGGCCGCGTTGCGCGAGACGTTCCCGGACCGGCGCTTCGCGTTCGTCGTCGCGATCGGCGAGACGAAGGACGCGGTCAACACGCTGCGGCCCTGGTTCGAGTTACCGGCGTCGTTCGTGTTCACGTCGTTCGAGGCGGCCGGCCGCCAGGCGGAGCGGCCGCAACGGCTTTTCAACATGGCGGCTTTGGCCGGCGTGCCGGCTCGCGCCATCGCCGATCCGATCGAAGCGCTGGCTGTGGCGCGGCGCCAGGCCGACGGTAACCACGTCGTGGTCGTCACCGGCTCCACCTTCGTAACGGGCATCCTGCGCGACTGGTGGGTCCGTAATGTCGTCGAACGCACTCGAAACTGACGCGACCGCGCGCGGCGCGCTGACGCTGCGCGGGCGCACCTTCGCGTGGGGCGCACGGACGTACGTCATGGGCATCGTCAACGCGACGCCCGACTCGTTTTCCGGCGACGGACTTCCGAACGCGCCCGAGGCGATCGCGCACGCGCTGCGGCAGGTCGAGGAGTCGGCCGACATCGTCGACGTCGGCGCGGAATCGACCCGGCCCGGCCACGTGCCGATCGATGCCGAGGAGGAGATCGGCCGCTTGGTTCCCGTCGTCAGCGGCCTGCGGGAGCGCTTGCCGCACGCGGTCATCTCGATCGACACCTACAAGCCGGCCGTGTTCGCGGCCGCCCACGCGGCGGGCGGCGACATCCTCAATTCGATCTGGGGCTTCGACGACGAGTTGCTCGCGCTGGCCGCCGAGCGCGGCGTTCCGGTCGTCCTCATGCACAACAAGCAGGTGCGGGCGCCGGCCCCCGCCCGGCTGTACGACGGCGACGTCGTCGACGAAGTGCTCGCGCACCTCGAGTACCAGGCGGAGCGCGCGCTCCGGGCCGGCCTCGTGCGCGAGCGCGTGATTCTCGATCCCGGTATCGGCTTCGGGAAGACTCCCGAGGATAACGTCGCCCTGCTCGGCGCGCTCGACCGGCTGCGGGCGCTGGGATTTCCGACCTTGCTCGGGACGTCGCGCAAATCGACGATCGGAAAACTGACCGGGCGCGACGTCGCGCACCGGTCCTACGGCACGGCCGCGACGGTCGCGCTCGCCGTCGCGGCCGGCATCGATATCGTGCGCGTGCACGACGTGGCGGCGATGCGCGACGTCGTCAGCGTCGCCGATGCGATCGTGCGCGGCTGGCGCCCCGCCGGCTGGGGCGCGGTGCCGTGAGCGTCGACACGATCGCGGTGCGCGGCATCCGCGCGTACGGCAGGCACGGCGCGAATCCGGGCGAGCGGGACTTCGCGCAAGCCTTCGACATCGATCTGGAACTCGACGTGGATCTGGCCGCTGCGCGGGCTAGCGACGACCTCGCCGATACGCTGGATTACGCGGCGCTCCACGGGTTCGTCGTGCGGACGGTGGGCGAACGTTCCCATCATTTGCTCGAGCGCCTCGGCGAGGAGATCCTGACCGAAGTGCTGCGCGACCGGCGCGTGCTTGCGGTCCGCCTGACGATCGCGAAACCCCGGCTGCTGGCGGGCGCGACGCCGTCCGTCACGCTGCGCGCGCAGCGTTCGCCCGCGTCCTGACGTGCCGCTGGCGGCGATCGGCTTGGGAGCCAACGAAGGCGATGCCCGCGCCACCGTGGAGCGCGCGTTCGAGGCGCTCGGGCGGTTCGGGCGCGTCGTCGCACGTTCGAGCTTCTACCGCACCGCGGCTTGGGGCGTAGCGGACCAGCCCGACTTCATCAACGCCGCGGCGCTGCTCGACACGGAGCTCGAGCCGCTCGAGCTGTTGCGCGCGCTCAAGGCCGTCGAAGCCGAGCTCGGCCGCGTCGAGACGTTCCGCTGGGGACCGCGCGCGATCGACCTCGACATCTTGACCTACGGTGCTCGGGAAGTGCGCCTACCGGAATTGACCGTACCGCACGCCCGTCTCTTCGAGCGCGCCTTCGCCCTGGCGCCGCTCGCCGAGATCGACCCGGCCTTCGCTGCCGCGCTCGCCGCGCTGCCCGCCGCCGAGCGCGAAGGCGTCCAGCGGATACCGGCGCCGGCGGCTCGAACCAAAGGGGCTGTGGATTGGGACGTGGCGCTGCAGCGCATACGCTCGGCCGCCGAATTCTGCGCCTCGGCCGGTCTGACGCGGTTCAAGCTCGAGGATGAAGATCTCGCGATCGAAGTGCGCCGCCGCCCGCGTCCGGCCGCCCAAGCCGCCGCCTCCCCGGCCGCCGGTGCGGGCGGGATCGCGAACGGCAGCCACGTTTTCTCCAATGGCAGCGCCGTGCGGGACGAGCACGAGCCGGCGATCCTGAAGGCGGAGTTCGTCGGCATCGTACGCTTCTCGCGGCCCAGCGTCACGCAGGGTGCGCTCGTGTCCGGCGACCGGGAACTCGCGTACGTCGAATCGCTCGGCATCCGCAATCCGATCAGGTCGGGCGGCCCGGGGCGCGTCACGCGCGTGTTCGTCTCCGACGGTCAGCCGGTGGAATACGGTCAGCCGCTGTTCGCGATCGAGACCTAAGCGGTGTTCAAGAAGATCCTGATCGCCAACCGCGGCGAGATCGCGATGCGTATCAACCGCTCCGCGCACGAGCTCGGCATCGAAACGGTCGCGATCTTCTCCGAGGCCGACCGCGCGTCGCTGCACGTGCGCAACGCCGACGAAGCGTACTGCGTCGGGCCCGGTTCGGTCGCGCACTCGTACCTCAACATTCCGAATATCATCTCCGCGGCGCTGATCTCGGGTGCCGATGCGATCCACCCCGGCTACGGGTTCCTGGCCGAAAACGCCCGCTTTGCGGAGATCTGCGCCGACCACGGCTTGGTCTTCATCGGCCCGGCGCCCAGCGTGATCGCGCGCATGGGCGACAAGGCCACCGCGAAGGCGATCATGCACCACGCCAAGGTGCCCATCACGCCCGGCACCGATATCCTCGCGACCGTCGGTGAGGCGCTGACCGCGGCGCACTCGATCGGCTACCCGGTCATGCTCAAAGCCACCGCCGGCGGCGGCGGCAAGGGGATGCGCGCCGTCGGCGCGGCCGCCGAACTCGAGCACGCCTTCGCGACGGCCCAAGCCGAAGCCGAGGCCAACTTCAAAGACGGCCGCCTGTACATGGAAAAGCTGATCTACCGGCCGCGCCACATCGAAGTTCAAGTCGTCGGCGACACGTTCGGGAACGTCGTGCACGTGGGCGAGCGCGACTGCTCGGTGCAAAAGCCGTCGCACCAGAAGCTCGTCGAGGAAGCGCCGGCCCCGAAGCTGCGCGAGAGCACGCGCCGCAAGCTGCACGAAACGGCGGTGGCGGCGGCGCGCGCGGTCGGCTATTCCAGCGTCGGAACGCTCGAGTTTCTGGTCGGCGGCGACGACGTGTATTTCATGGAGATGAACACCCGGATCCAGGTCGAGCACCCGGTGACCGAGATGCTCTACGGGGTGGATCTCGTGCGCGAGCAGATCAAGATCGCCGCAGGTGAAAAGCTGTCGTTCCGCCAGCGCGACCTCGCGCCGCGCGGACACGCGATCGAGTGCCGGATCAACGCCGAGGAAGGTTCCGCGAATTTCGCGCCGGCGGCCGGTACGCTCGTCGACGTGAACCTGCCCGGCGGCTGCGGCGTGCGCGTCGACTCGCACGCGTACGCGGGCCTGGCCGTCCCGCCGTTCTACGACTCGCTGCTGGCGAAGGTCGTCGTCCACGCCGATTCGCGGCTCGAGGCGCTCGACCGGATGATCGCGGCGCTCGGCGACACGCGTATCGGCGGCGTCAACACGACGATCGACGTCTGCCGCCGGATCATGCGGGACGAGCTCTTTCGTGCGGGCGGCGTCGCGATCGATTACTTGCCCACCTTCTCCGCCGCGGCGGCGGCGAGCGGCTAGGCGCTTCCGTGACGCGACGCTACGCGCGCGAACTCGCGCTGCAAGCGCTCTACAGTATCGAGGTCGGCAAGAACACGCCCGCCGAGGCACTCGAGCAGACGCTGACCATGCCGGACGTTTCCGAGCAGCGCGCCTTCGTGCGCGACCTCGTTTTCGGGACGCTCGAGTTTGCCGCCGAGAGCGACGCCGTCATCGTCCCGCTGCTGCAGGGCTGGACGCTCGAGCGGCTGCCGACGCTCGACCGCCTGGTGCTGCGCATGAGCGTGTACGAGCTGCAGCACTGCAAGGAAACGCCCTCCGCGGTCGTGATCAACGAAGCGGTCGAACTCGCTAAGAAATTCTCGACCGAGGACTCGGGGCGTTTCGTCAACGGCGTTCTCGCCAGCGCGAGCAAGGTCGCATGAGCGGCGGCACGATCGCCGCGCGCCGTCGCCGCCGGCGGCAGCTGTCGATCTTCGGGCGGATCGTTTACGGAACGCTGACGGTGGTCTTCCTGCTGGTGCTGTTCGCGGCCGGCACCGTGGCCGGCGTGGTCTACTCGTACTCGCGCAACCTGCCCGACATCAGCCGGATGGCGGATTTCCAGCCGCAGCGCACGACGCGCGTCTATGCGCGCGACGGCGAGCTGCTCGAGACGCTCTACAACCAAAACCGCATCTGGGTTCCGATCTCGAAGATCCCGCAGCGCGTGCGCGACGCGTTCGTCGCCAACGAAGACCATAATTTCTACGTCCACCACGGCGTCGATTTCGGCGGTATCGCGCGCGCGGCGCTGGCGGACTACCGGCACGAGCAGTTCCAGGGCGCCTCGACGATCACGCAGCAGCTGGCCCGCGCGCTGTTTCTCTCGAACGAGGTCTCGGTGACGCGCAAGATCCAGGAAGCGCTGCTGGCGATGGAGATCGAGCGGTACTATACCAAAGACGAGATCCTCGAACGCTACCTGAACCTGATCTACTTCGGTTCCGGCGCCTACGGCGTCGAAGCGGCCGCGCACGAGTACTTCGGCACCGACGTCGGCCGGCTCACGGTCGGGCAGGCCGCGCTGCTGGCCGGCTTGCCCGCCGCACCCTCCGACTACTCGCCGTACGTGAACCTCGAGCGCGCCCGCGAGCGCCAGCACCACGTTCTGGATCGCATGGTGTCGAGCGGCTACCTGACGCAGGAGCAGGCGGCGGCCGCCGCCGACGCCCCGCTCGGCCTAATCGGCGAGCGGCCCACGGGCCTGCAGTCGTACCGTTATCCGTATTTCACGACGTACGTGAACCACGTTCTCGAAGGGCAGTTCGGAAGCCAGGCCGTCAACGAGAGCGGCATGGAAGTCGATACGACGCTCGATCCCCACTTGCAACAGCTGGCGCAGGAAGCGGTGAACTGGGGCGTCGGCCGGGCGGAGGCCGAGGGCATCAACGCGCACGAAGCGGCGCTGGTCGCGATCCGGCCGCAGACGGGCGAAATCGTCGCGATGGTCGGCGGCGCGGGCGGTTTCACCCTCAACAATCAGTTCAACCGCGCGTGGCAGGCCCTGCGTCAGCCGGGCTCGTCCTTCAAGCCGTACGTGTACACCGCGGCGATCGACAGCGGCATTCCGGCGACCGCGACCGTCGACGATTCGCCCGTCTCGTATCCGATGGGCGACGGCACGCGCTGGAGCCCGATGGACGACGATTTCCGTTTCCTCGGACCCATCACGTTGCGCTACGCGCTCGCCCAATCGCGCAACATCGTGGCGGTAAAACTCGCGCAGCAGATCGGCGTCGACCGCGTGATCGAATACGCGCACCGGATGGGCATCAAGGAGACCCTCGAGCCCAACCTCTCGCTCGCGCTCGGAAGCTCGGTCATCTCGCCGCTCGAACAGGCGTCCGGCTACGCGACCCTCGCCAACCAGGGGATCCACATCGAACCCGTCAGCATCCGGCTGGTCAAGGACCCGCTGGGCACGACGCTGCTCGACAACCGCTTCCCGCAAGAAACCGAAGTCGTCAGCGCGGGGACCGCCTACATCGTGACCACGATGCTCGAGGGCGTCATCAACGAAGGCACCGGTTACCCCAACGCTCAAATCGGACGCCCCGCCGCCGGCAAGACCGGCACCACCTCGAACTTCCGCGACGCGTGGTTCGTGGGATACACGCCGGATCTCGTCACCGCGGTCTGGCTCGGGAACGACGATTACACGCGCATGAACGAGTCGTACGGCGGCAACGTGCCGGCGCGCACCTGGGCGCGCTTTATGAAAGCCGCGCTCGCGAGCGTGCCCAAGCACGATTTCGCGTATCCCGCGAGCGAGCTGCGAAAGCTCGCTTATTGCGGCGGCGGCAAGCGCTACGAGTATTTCTTAGACGGGACGGAACCGGCCGCTTCGTGCGCCAGCGCCGGCTACGACGGCCGCTCGCGGACCGCGTACGACGCGCCGCCGGTCGTGGCCGAGCCGATCGCGGCGGGGGCGCCCCGTGCGCCCGTCGCGCACCCGGCGCTCCCGGCGGCACGCGCGACGGCAGCTCCGTCGAACGCCCTTTCCGAACCGACGGCCGAAGCGGCGACGCCGGCCGCCGCGGCGGCGGCCACCAACCCGTCGGTCGACGTCGCGTCGCCCCCCGGGGCGACCGCGGCGGCCGCAGCAAGCGCGGCGCCGGTGCCGGTGGCGGCGGCCAGCGCGCCGCCGGCAGCGACCCCGACTCCGTGAGTTCGGCCGCGCCGAGCCGCATCGTCGGCGTCAAGCGGCTGGCCGATTACCTCAAGCGGAAGGTCGAGGCCGACGTGCAGCTGCGCGACGTCTCGGTGCGCGGTGAGATCTCGAACTATCGGGAGGCGAAGAGCGGCAACCTCAACTTCGACCTCAAGGAGGGCGACGTCGTGCTCGGCTGCTTCGCGTGGAGCAACGACGTCGCGAACTTTCCGGCTCTGGCGAACGGCCGGGCGGTGGTCGCCCGAGGCGCGGTCACGACGTACCCTGCCAAGAGCACCTACCAGCTGGTGGTGCGCGACGTCGTGCTCGAGGGCATCGGCGACGTCCACGCGCTCTTCCAGGAGCGAAAGAAGAAGTTAAGCGCTGAAGGGTTGTTCGCACCCGAGCGCAAGCGGCCCTGGCCGCCCTTTCCGTTTCGGGTGGCGCTCGTCTCGTCGCGCGCGGCCAACGGCGCGATCGATTTCGTCAAGATCCTGCACGACCGCGCGCCGCACGTCGAGGTCGTGTGGTGCGAGACCGCGGTCCAAGGCCCGAACGCGCCGCTGGAGATTTCGGCGGCGCTGCGGCGAGCCTCGCGAGCCGATGTGGACGCGATCGTTCTCACGCGCGGCGGCGGTTCGTTCGAGGACCTCTTCGCGTTCAGCGACGAAGCGGTCGTCCGGGCGGTGGCGGCCGCGCGCCATCCGGTGCTGTCCGCGATCGGGCACACCGCGGACCAGCAGCTCTGCGATTTCGCCGCCGACCGTCACGTCGAAACGCCGACGGCCGCGGCCGAAGCGATCGGCCCCGACACGAGCGAGCTTCGCGCCCGCATTTCCGAGCGCACCGGCCGCGCGCGGCGTGCGGCGGGTTTGCGCGTCGAACGGCTGAACGGGCGGCTCGCGAACGCGCTGGTTCGCTCCAAGCTCGCGGAACCGCGGCTCTTTCTCACGCCGCTCGCGCAGCGCCTCGGCGACTTCGATGCGGCGCTCGCGGATGCGACGTCCCGCCGTTTGCGCGTCCGCGAGGGATCCGTCCAAGATCTCACGCGCCGTCTGGCCGCCCGCGATCCGTCGCGGCGGCTGGCGGAGCGCGGGCAGCGCTTGCAGGCCGCGAGATTCAAGCTGGACGCCGCCGTGCGCGGCTTGGCGGAGTCCCTTCGGCGGCGCGCGACCGAGGCGGCCGCCCGTCTCGAGCCTGCCGTGCGGGTCGCGTACGCCCGGCCGGCCCAGCGCCTCGCGCTGGCGTCCGCGCACCTGGAAGGTAAGAATCCGGAAGCCATTCTGCAACGCGGCTATGCGATCGTAACGCATCGCGGCGCGATCGTGCGCGACGCCGCCGCCGTCGCAGCCGGGGAGACGATCGACGCCAGGCTCGCTCGCGGAACGCTGTCGGCGCGCGTCGAACGAACGCAGGAATCGGGGGGCGTCGCCCACCGCATGGAAGGGACGGATGGCCACCAACGTATCGGGTGAATTCGAAGATGCGCTAAAGCGCCTCGAGGAGATCGTCGCTACGCTCGAGCGCGAAAACGTCAGCCTGGACGAATCCGTCAGCCTGTTTCAGGAAGGAAAGCGCCTTTCGCTGCGCTGCGAGCAGTTGCTGAAGAGCGCGCAGGCGGCGATCGAAACGGCGGCCCGCTCCGACGCACCGCCGGGCGACGACAAGCGCTGATGCGGCTGGACGAGGCGGTCGCCGAGCGGACCGGGGTCACGCGTTCCCGCGCGCGCTCGCTGATCATCGCCGGTCGCGTCCGGGTCGACGGGCGGCCGGCAACGAAGCCGGGCGCGGCGGTGTCGCAAGCGGTCGTGCTGGACGTCGAGCGGCCGCGTCCGTTCGTGAGCCGCGGCGGCGAAAAACTCGAAGGGGCGCTGACGGATTTCGGGCTCGACGTGCGCGGCGTGCGCGCCCTCGACGTCGGCGCGTCGACCGGCGGCTTTACGGATTGCCTGCTCGCTCGCGGGGCGACCCACGTGACCGCCCTCGACGTCGGGTACGGGCAGCTCGCGCTCGTACTGCGCGGCGACGAACGCGTGTCGGTCGTCGAACGCACGAACTTTCGGCTGGTGCCCGACGGCTCGCTCGGCGCGCCGTTCGACCTCGTGGTCGTCGATGCGTCGTTCATCTCGGTCGTGGCGATGCTCGACCGGGCCCGCGCCTTCATGACGCCGCAGGGCGAGATCGTGGCGCTCGTCAAACCGCAGTTCGAGGCCGGCCGCCGGCGCCTGGGCGGCGGCGGCGTCGTGCGCGATCCGGCCGTGCACCGCGAGATCCTGCGCGAAGTGCGCGCGGCGACGGCCGGGCTCGGACTCGTCGCGACCGCGCTGACGGCCAGCCGCTTGCGCGGGCCGGCCGGGAACGTCGAATTCTTCATCCTGGTGCGACGCGAGGGCCTCGCCTTCGACGACGCGGCGCTCGACGCGGCGCTTGCAGCGGCGCAAGCGCTCGCGACGGTTCGCACGGGCGCGCACATCGAGGCCTGATGGACGCGCCGCCGGCGATGGGCACCGTCGCCATCTACGTCGACCTCTACCGCGCGCACGCCCGCGAAGCTGCGGCCGAGTTGGCGCGCCGGGTGCGCGGCGCGGGCTACGCGGTCGCGCTCTGCGAAGATCAAGACCGCGAACTGGGCCTGGCTTCGGACGGCGCCAACGTCGCCGAAGCGCGTTTGCTCGTGACGCTGGGCGGCGACGGTACGCTCCTGCGTGCGGCCCGAATCGCCGCGCCGCACGGCATTCCGCTCTTCGGCATCAACACGGGACGGCTCGGTTTCCTGACCGAGATGGAAGGCGGCGAGGAGACCCTCGCCGCGTTACCGGAGATTCTGCGTTCCGGATTCGATATCGACGAGCGCGCGGCCATCGCGATCGAGGCGCACGGCCGCTCGCACTTCGCGCTCAACGACGTCGTGGTCACGCGAACCAGCCCGCACATGACGCCCTTCGGGCTCTTCGTCGACGGCAAGGAGGCGGCGCACGTTCCGGCCGACGGTATCGTGGTCGCGACGCCGACGGGGTCGACGGCCTATTCGCTGTCGGCAGGCGGGCCGATCGTCGCGCCGACCGTCGATGCGTTCATCATTACCGCACTGCTGCCGCACACGCTGTTCTCGCGGCCGCTGGTCGTGCCGACCTCCTCGACCATCGTCATCGCCTGCGACGCGGAAACCAGAGGCGTGGCGCTCGAAGCCGACGGTCAAGTGGTCGACGAGTTGCACCCGGGCGAACGCGTCACCGTGACGCGCCATCCGCTGCCCGTGTACTTCGCGCGGCGCCGGCCGCTGGACTTCTTTGCGCTGCTCGAAGGGAAGCTGCGTTGGAACGCTCCGGTCAAGGACCGGTGACCTTCGCGCCGCGGCTGTCCAGGCTCGAGATCGAGGACTTCTCGCTGATCGCGCGGGCGTCGCTCGAGTTTGCCGACGGGTTCACGGTGTGCAGCGGCGAGACCGGCTCGGGCAAGACGATGCTGCTGGGGGCGCTCGCCTTCGTGTTGGGCGAACGCTCGTCGCCCGATATCGTGCGGGCGGGGGCCGCCCGCGCGCGCGTGACGCTCGAGGTCGAGCCTGACGACGCGTTGCGCGCTCGGCTTGCGGCCGACGGGTTCGACGGCGACGAGGGCGAGGCCGCGCTGCTCTCGCGCGACATGCTGGCGGGCGGAAAGTCGACGGCGCGCATCAACGGCCGCTTGGCGACGTCGGCTCAACTGCGCGCGTTCGGCGAAGCGGTCGTGGAGCAGATCGGCCAGCACGAGCAGCAGCGGCTGCTCGCGCCGCACTACCAGTTGGAGCTGCTCGACGCGTTCGCGGGCGAGAACGCGCTCGCGAAACGGGCGGACGTCGGCGCGGCCTACGAGCGCGCGACCGATCTCGAACGCCGGCTGCGCGAGTTGACCGACAACGCCGGCCGCGCGCTCGCGGAACTGGAGTTCGCCCGTTTCGCGTTCCGCGAGATCGAAGACGCCGCGCCCGCGCCGGGCGAAGACGACGCGTTGCGCGAGCGCCGCGATTACTTGGCGAACGCCGAGCGGATTCGCGCGGCGCTGAGCGGCGCGCGCGAGGCGCTGACGGGCGGCGAGGCGCCGGCCGTCGACGCGCTCGGCGCGGCCTCGGCGGCGCTTTCGTCCGTGGCCCGGTTCGCGCCCAATCTATCCGCGCTCGCGGATGCGCTCGCGGGCTTGCAGAGCGATGCCGGCGAGGCGGCGGTCGCGCTCGCGCGCGAATTCGACGCAACGGAGTTCGAGGGCGCCGAACTGGAAGCGGCGACCGCGCGCCTCGACCTGCTGGAGCGGCTGAAAAAGAAATACGGAGGGTCGCTGCGGGCGGTCGCCGACGCCCGCACCCGCTTCGAGGAAACGGTCGCGCGCGAGACGTCGCGCGACGAACGCGAGGCGGACTTGCGCGCCGCGCTGATCGCGGCGCACGAAACCCTCGCGCGGCACGCGCGCGAGCTGAGCGCCCTGCGCGCCGGCGCCGCGCGAGCGCTGGAAGAACGCGTGGCGGCCGAACTCGCCGGGCTCGCGATGCCGGCCGCGCGGTTCGGCGTGGCACTCGAATCGCTCGACGCTCCGGGGCCCGCCGGCGCCGAAACGGCCGCGTTCGCGCTCTCGCCCAATCCCGGCGAACCCGTGCGGCCGCTCGCGCGTTCGGCCTCGGGCGGCGAACTCTCGCGCGTGCTGCTGGCACTTGTCGTCGTGCTGGCGGGGCGTCGCGAACGGACCGCATTGGTCTTCGACGAGATCGATGCGGGCATCGGCGGTGCGGCCGCGAGCGCCGTCGGCGTGCGCCTCGGGGCACTCGCGGAGCGCTCGCAAGTTCTGTGCGTCACCCACCTCGCGCAGATCGCCTCGTGGGCCGACCGCCACTACGCCTTGCGCAAGCGTGAAACGAACGGTTCGACCGTCGTCGAGCTCGTGCGGCTCGACGAACGGAAGGCCGTGCTGGAAGAGGTCGCGCGGATGCTCTCGGGCACGCCCGCCGGCGTGGCCCTCGAGCACGCCGAAGCCCTGGTTCGCGAGGCGCGCGCGCGCAAAGCCGCGGCCCGGCCCGCGTCGCGCCGCCTTTCGATAACGTCGCCGTGATCGCCGCATCGGTCCGCGCGCCTCTACGGGTCGTGGTCTATGGTCCGCGAATGGCAGTTCCATGAGGGAACCCGTCATTCCGCAACTCGCCGAGCGCGAGTTCCTGAGTTGGGAAGCGACTCAGGACGCAAAGTCCGCGTGGCTTCGGACACGTTCTACTACGCCGATGCCGGCGTCGTGTGCGAAGCCGTGCCGGGCGACGCGACGGTGATCGAACGGGCGCGCATCGTCGCAGAAGTCCTCTCGCGCAGCACCCGGTCCTACGATCTCGTCGAGAAGCGCGCGGCCTATCGAACCATGGCGCCGCTTGCCGCGTTCGTCGTCGTGCACGGCGACATGCGCCGCGTAGAGGTCGACGAGCGTGGCACGGGCGGCGTATGGCAAACCCGGACGTACGACGCCGGCGAAGCGTTCGTCGACGGGCGCGCGATCGCGTTAGACACGATCTACGCCCGATCGTCTCTAGATCTAGAGTAAGCGAGAGCCGGCCGGACCGGCGGGCTTAGGGTAACTTGTGGATCTTGAGCACGTTGGTGCCGCCGCCCCCGACGGGCATGCCGGAGGTGATCGCGATCGTCTCTCCGCTTTCGCAGAGGCGTTCGCGCAGCATCCGCGCCTCGACGATATCGATCAGGGTCTCGAAGTACTTGTACGGCTCGACGACCAGCGCTTCCACGCCCCAAATGAGCGCCATGCGGCGGGCGATGGCGGGGATCCCCGTCATGGCGACGATGCGCGCGCGCGGACGAAACGACGAGATGTGGCGCGCGGTGTTGCCGGTCGTCGTGCCGACCACGATGAAATTGAGGCTGAGCTCCTCGGCCATCACGCCCGCGCCCTTGGCGATCGACGTCCCGGTCGAACGGGTGGTGCCGGCGAAGCGCCGTTCCCGTAAGTGCTCGTGCGGATAGTCCCGCTCCACTTCGCGCGCGATCCGGGCCATCGTGCGCACGGCTTCGATGGGGTACGCCCCGCGAGCGGTCTCGCCGGAGAGCATGATCGCGTCGCTGCCGTCGATGATCGCGTTGGCCACGTCGTTCGCTTCGGCGCGGGTCGGGCGCGGCGCGGCGAGCATCGATTCCAGCATCTGCGTCGCGGTGATGACCGGCTTCGACGCCCGGTTCGAGCGCGCGATCACGTCCTTTTGCACGAGCGGAACCTTCTCGAGCGGGATCTCGATGCCGAGATCGCCGCGCGCGACCATGATGCCATCGGCGGCCTCGACGATGTCGTCGAGCGCCGCGAGCGCTTCGTGCCGCTCGATCTTCGCGATGACGGGCACGTTCTTACCGCGCTCGGCGATGAAACGCTTGACGCGCAGTACGTCTTCGGCGGATTTGACGAACGATATCGCGACCCAGTCCACGCCGCACTGCAGTCCGAACGCCAAATGCTCGAGATCGCGCTCGGTGACGGGTTCGATCGCGAGCGTGCCGTCGGGATAGTTGATGCCCTGATGCGCGCGCAAGTCGCCGCCGACCTCGACGATCGTGTCGACGCGCTCGTCGCCGGTTGCAACGACGCGCAGCACGATCGCGCCGTCGGCGAGATAGATGTGTTTTCCGGGTTCGACGTCGCGGGCGAGCCCGCCGTAGTTCGCCGAGACCGCGTGTTCCGTGCCCTCGACGTCGTGCGTGACCAGCGCGAACGCCGCGCCGTTCGCAAGCCGAACCGACTCGATTCCCGGCGCCAGCGGACCCGTGCGCACCTTCGGCCCGGGCAGATCTTGCAAGACCGCGATGGAGACGCCCGCTTCGCTCGACACGCGGCGGATGTCTCCGATCACCGTCGCGTGTTCGGCGTGCGTGCCGTGGGAGAAATTCAGCCGCGCGACGTTGAGCCCGGCGTCGATCAGCGCGCGCAAAGTCGCGGGCTCGCGCGAGGCGGGTCCGATCGTGGCGACGATCTTGGTACGCTTCAACCCGCGTTGTCTCATAACGTGGTAGCTGCGTTTGACGAAGTGCTCCGGGAGCCTTTGCGCGAAGCTCGCAGCCGTGCGATCGAGTCTTAGACAAAGCGAACCGGATACTCGGCGGCGCTACGTCGTCGCGTTTCTGGGGTCGATCGTCGTTCACATCATCATCGCGATCCTGTTTGCATTGCGTTCGCTCGAGCCCGTCGGAGGGTCGGAAGCGCCGACGCCGGCGGAGGCGATTTCGATAACGCGCGAGGTCGCCGTGCGCTCTCCGGCGCCGACGGCGGTTGCGACCGCGGCGGTTGCGAAAGCGGTTGAGACCGCGGCGCCCGCTCCGGCTGCAACGATCGTTCCGCCCCGCGTGACCCAAGCATCGTCGCAGGTCAAGCGTAAGCCGCGCCCGGCACGGCCGCGTGTGGCCCGCAGCGCGCCGCGCCGCCCCGAGCTCTCCAAATTCTCGCCGACGGGGACGCCGTTGCCCGAGCGGATCGCGGTTCTCGCGCCGCTGTCGACGCCGGTCGCGTCGTCCGAACCGAGCCCGGAGCCCAGCGCCGTTCCCGCGACGCTGCCGCCCGCGCCGTCGCCGGTACCGGCCTCGCCCGAGCCGACCCGGCCGCCCACCCCCGAGCCGACCGTCGCGCCGACTCTGGCTCCGACCGCCGCGCCGACCGCCGCTCCGACCGCCGCGCCGACACGAGCTCCGACCGCCGTGCCGACCGTGGCCCCGACCGTGGCCCCGACCGTGGCGCCGACCGCCGCTCCGACCGCCGCGCGGACTCCCGTGCCGGCCGCGATTCCGACGGTAGCGCGGACCGCGTCACCAACCATCGCGCCGACTCGGGCACCGACCGCGGCGCCCGCCGCGGCCGCGACCGTCGCGCCGACCGCGCGGCCGGTTCCGGTGCCCGCCGCGCCGTCGGCCGTTGCGGCGACGGCCCGGCCGGTGCTTGCGGCGCCCGCCCGGCCTTCGGCGGCACCGGCCGCTGCGCCGCACACGGCCGCACCGGCGGCGACGCCGGCTGCGGAAGCGAGGGTCGCGGCGACCGCGCCGGGGTCGAACGCCGCCGGCGCCAAAGCGGCCGGCGGCAGTGCAAACTCGCAATCTGCAGGCGCGGCGGCAGCTCCTCGTCCCGAGCGAGCGCCGCCGGCGCCGCGTGCGAGCGGTGCCGCCGTCGCGAGCGCCCCGCGCAGCGGCCCGACGCCGGGTCCGCGCGGGTCGCTCGACCGGCTCAACGCGCGCCTCAACGCCATGCTGCCCGGCGGCGACGTCGCCTACGGAAGCAAGGAGTACGCCGGCGACATGCAGGCGGCGGTCGAGCGAGCGCAGGAGGACTACTTCAGGGCCGCGGCGCCGCCGCCGGAGGTGCTTGCGAAGGCGCTGTACATCGTGCGCCAGCGCGGCTCGCTGGTCGGCCCGGCGAGCGTCGTGTACGTCCTCAAACGGCAAAAATTCTTCGGCATCGAGATCTGCACGGGGTGGAAGATCGAGCAGTCGCCGGACGGGGGCCCGCCGACCGGCGGCTACACGTTCGGACCCTGCGGCGGCGAGCAGTTTACGCCGCAGGGCGGCCTTCCCACCCTTCCTCCGCGTTAGGGGGCTGCTCTTGGCCTCCGGACGTCGTCGCTACGGTCCTCATGTGCGTGCGCACACGTCGGACCTAGGCTCCTCGCCGGAGACCAAGATCAGCCCCCTTCGTGTTGGGGATCAGGCCACTTCGTGTTGGGGGTGGGCGGGGGCTGCTGCTGCTGGGACTCCTGTGCTTCGCACAGTTCGGGACGGAGGGCGACGGGGCGGCGGGGGGGCGGTTGCGGGGGGGTGGGGGCGTGTGGTAGTATGGGCGGAGTGGTCGTTAGAGCGTGGGTGCGTCCCGCGCTTCGTTGTTGTACGGGGTATCGTGAGTCTCGCCGAAGCGTTTGAAGACGCGGTCCGCGCGTTGCCGCTCGATCAAGAGTTTCGCGACGTTGAAATCGTTTCGCACCGCGCGCGCCGCAGCGGGCGCGCTTTCGAGCTGTCGCTCACCGTCGACCGCTCGGGCGGGGTCGATTTGGAGCTCTGCCGGCGCGTGGCGGCCCGGCTCAACCTCGTGCTCGGCGCCCAAACCGATTCCTATACGCTCGAAGTCGAATCGGTCGGCATCGACCGGCCGCTCTTGAGTCCGGGTGACTTCGAGCGTTTCCGCGGTTCCGATATCCTGGTCAAGACGACGCTGCCGGTCGAGCGCGAATACTCCCATCGGGGAAAACTGCTCGGAGTGCGCGGCAACGCCGTGATACTCGAACGCAAGAACGGCGAGCTTCCGATTCCGCTCGAAATGGTCAAATCCGCCAACGTCGAGTACGATTATCGGGCCGACTTGCGTCGCGCCAAGCGAGAGAAACGAGAACGCTGATGCCTGCCAAAGCTGCGAAGAGCTCGTCCGACGAACCGACGCTGCGCGAATCGCTGCGCCTGCTTCAGGGCGAACGCGCGATTCCTTTCGAGATGTTGCTGGAGGCCCTCGAAGCGGCGTTGATTTCGGCGTACAAGCGAAATTTCGGTGGTGAAGCGAACGCGATCGTCTCGATCGATCGCGACACGGGCGAATATAAGGTCTATCACCGCCGGACGGTCGTCGACGCGGTCACCGATCCGAAACTCGAGATCTCCAAACGCGACGCGGGCGCCAAGTACGAGCCGGGCGATTACTTCGACGAGGAAGTGACGCCCAAACAGTTCGGCCGGATTGCGGCGCAGACCGCGAAGCAGGTGATCGTCCAGCGCATCCGTGAGGCCGAGCGCGACACGATCTTCAACGAATATAGCCAGAAGCTGCACGATCTCGTCAACGGCACCGTCCAGCGTTACGAGCAGCGCAACATGTTCGTCGATCTCGGCAAAACCGAAGCGCTGCTGCCGCTCTCGGAGCAGGTTCCGCGCGAGAACTTCCGCATCAACGACCGCATTCTGGCGTTCGTGCTCGACGTACGCAAGACCAATAAGGGCCCCCAAATCGTGCTCTCGCGCGCCGCCGAGGGGCTCGTGCAGCGTTTGCTCGAGCGCGAGGTCCCGGAGATCGTCGACAACATCGTCGAGATCATGGCGATCGCGCGGGAACCCGGCAGCCGGTCGAAGGTGGCGGTCCACTCGCACCGCGCCGACGTCGACGCGGTCGGCGCGTGCCTGGGACCGAAGTCCAGCCGGATCGCCAGCGTCTCCGACGAGCTGCGCGGCGAGAAGATCGACATCATCCGGTGGTCGGGCGACCCGGTGGCGTTCATCAACAACGCGCTGGCGCCGGCCAAGGTCCTCTCCGTCGAGCTGTTCGAGGACGAAGGCGTCGGACTGGTCGTCGTACCCGACTATCAGCTCTCGCTCGCGATCGGCCGGGAGGGCCAGAACGTGCGGCTCGCCGCCCGTCTGACCGGCTGGCGGCTCGACATCACGAGCGAAGCCGACGCCGAGGAGTCGCGGGCGCGCTACTTGGCCGAACGCGAGGAACGGATGCAGATCCCCGTTGCGGTCGAGGCCGGCGAAGGAGGCGAGGCCGAGGAAGAGGACGCGGGCGAGGCCGCGCAGTCGATCGACCCCGAGCTGATTCGCAAGCTCGAGGAGTTCAAGCGCCAGATGTTCGACCCGGCCCATCGCGAACGAACGGATACCGCCGGTAGCGAGGTGCCTGGCGAATAGCACACGACGTTCCGGCGCGCACGTGCGTCGGCTGCCGCAAACGCGCGCCGCAATCGGAACTCGTTCGCTTCGTGCGGCGCGGCGCGGCGTGGGCGCTCGACGACGGACGCGTCCGGGCGCCCGGCCGCGGGGCCTACCTCTGCTCGGAAGCCTGCGCGGTTCGCGCGCTCAAGAACTCGCGCTACCCGGGCCTCGGGGGGGCTGCGCGTGCCGTGGCGTGGAAAGGACCGGCCGCCCTTTTCGAGCGCGAACCGGGCGTGTATGATAGTGCGGTTCCCCGCCGCAGCGGGCGGGGACACCTCGAGTAAAAGGGCGGCCGGACGGCCGGAGCACGTACATGATTTAAAGCGGACGTCCCGAGCGCAGCCGAACGGCACGCGCGCGGGTTATCAGAAGGACGATATGGCAACCGGTAAAGTGCGTATTTTCGAGCTGGCGAAGGAGCTTGGTCTGTCCTCAAAAGACTTGATCGGGCTCTTCGAACGCCTCGGCGTCGAAGTGAAGAATCAACTAAGCGTCGTCGACGACCCCATCGCCGACCTCGTGCGTGGCGTCCTTCTCGGCGGGCCGTCGAGCAAGACGGCTTCCAAGGCGCCGAGCCCCGCGCCGCCGGCGCAGCACGTCCCGGCCGCACCGCCGGCCGAGCAGGAAGCGCCCAGGAGCGCCGAACCGAAGGCCGCGCCGGCGCGCGATGCGGAGCCGATCCCGACGCTCAAGCCGGTCTCGGCGGTGCCCCGCCGGGCCGCGAAGCCGGCCGCCACGGCGCCGGCGGCTCCGGTCGCGGCGCCCGCTGCGGCCGCAGAGGCCCCGGTTGCAGCCGTCGCGACGCCGCTCCCGACGCCCGTCGCCGAGCCCGTCGCCGAGCCCGTGGTGGAGGTGCCCGCCGCCGTCGTGCCCGAGCAGGTGCCCGCCGAGGCGGTTCCGGCCGCCGCCGAGCAAGCGCCCGGCACGGCAGCCGCTCCTGCCGCCGCCCCCCCCGCGCGCCGTACGCCCGCACCGCGAATCGCGCCGCCGCTGCCCGCCGCTGCAGTCTCCGCGGCGCCCCCGCCGGCGCCGGCCTCCGGCGGGTCCGCCGGGACGCAGCGCCCACCCGGCCCGGCACCGCGCGTCGCCGGGCCCGCTCCGCGCGTCGCAGCTCCGCCGGTGCCCCGCGTGGCCGGTCCTCCGGCCCCTCGCGTCGCGGGAGGGCCGCCGCCGCGTCTGGTCGGCAGCCCGCCGCCGCGCCCCGGCCAAGCTCCGATGCCGCCTCGCCCGCGGCCGGCCGCGCCGGCGGACTCGACTCCGATTCCGACCCTGCGCCCGGTTCCGGCCGGCCGCTCGACCGTCGCTCCTCCGCCGCGCCCGGTTCAGCCGCCGGCGCAGGCGCCGAACGGCGTCGCCGCCTCGGCTAGTCCCGGGCCGCAAACCGGCATGCCGGGCCGGCCCGGCGTCGCTCCGCGTCCCGGTCAGCCCGGCGTGCCCGGGCAAGGCTACCGTCCTCCGCAACCGGGGCAGATTCCGCCGCGCCCGGGTCAGGTGGGGCCTCCGGCCGGCAGGCGCCCGGTCGGCAACGGACCGTTCCGACCACTGGCACCGCCGGGAGGCCCGCGACCCTTCACGCCCCGGCCGCCGGGAAGTTCGGCGCCGGCCGCACCGGGCGCTCAGGCTCCGACGCCGAGTTCGGGCGGACCGCGCGGACCCCACGGCCCCGGCGGCCGCGGCGGCGATCGCGACCGGTCGGGTGCGAAGAAGGACCGCGAAACGGAGATGCTGCTCGATAAAGAGCGGCAGCGCAAGAAACGCAGCTCGCTCGACGCGACGCTGGCCAACCCTGCCGCGGTGCTCGAGACCATCGAGATTCCCGACGTCCTGACCGTTCAGGAGCTCGCAACCTCGATGATCATTCCGGCTAAGGACGTCATCAAGGAGCTCATCAAGATGGGCACGATGGCGACGATCAACCAGAACATCCCCGCGCAGACGGCGCAGAACGTGGCGCGCAAGTTCGGCTTCAACGCCGTCATCAAAGAAGCGGGCGAGGAAGTCGTCGTCGAGCAGGAAGAGGACCGCCCCGAGCTGCTGTCGTGGCGGCCGCCGGTCGTCACCGTGCTCGGTCACGTCGACCACGGTAAGACGTCGCTGCTCGACCGCATCCGTTCGTCGAGCGTCGCTTCCGGTGAAGCGGGCGGCATCACCCAGCGCATCGGCGCCTACACGGTCGAGAAGAACGATCATAAGATCACCTTCATCGATACGCCGGGCCACGAAGCGTTCACGGCGATGCGCGCGCGCGGAGCCAAGGTGACCGACGTTGCGATTCTCGTGGTCGCGGCCGACGACGGCGTCATGCCGCAGACCCTCGAAGCGATCTCGCATATCAAGGCTGCGAACGTGCCCATCGTCGTCGCGATCAACAAGATGGACAAGGAAGACGCGCAGCCCGACCGCGTGAAGTCGCAGCTCTCGGAACAAGGGCTGCAGCCCGTCGAATGGGGCGGCAAGACCGAAATGGTCGCCGTTTCGGCGCGCACCGGCCAAGGCATCGATCAGCTGCTCGAGACCGTGCTGCTGGAAGCCGAACTGCGCGACCTCAAAGCCAATAAGACGCGGCGCGCGCAGGGCGTCGTGATCGAATCCGCGCTCGACAAAGGGCGCGGCGCGGTCGCCACGGTGCTCGTCCAAAACGGCACGCTGCGCGTCGGCGACGTCGTCGTGGTCGGCAGCGCCTTCGGAAAGATCCGGGCGCTCGTCGACGACAAGGGCAAGCAAGTCAAGAAAGCCGGGCCTTCGATTCCGGTCGAGATCATGGGACTTTCGGACGTTCCGAGCGCCGGCGACACGCTGATGGTCGTTTCCGACGAACGCGTGGCGCGCGAAGCGGCGGCCAAACGGTCGACGCGGCGCAAGGACGTGGCGATCGCCGCGACGTCCGGGCCGCGAGTCTCGCTCGAGACCTTCATGTCGACACCGGCCGACGGCGGCCGCAAGACGCTCAACCTGATCCTCAAGGCCGACGGCCAAGGTGCGGTCGAGGCGTTGCGGGCGCGGGTGGAGTCGCTGACGACGGCCGAGGTCGACGTCCGCGTGATCTATGCCGGCGTCGGCGCGATCACGCCCAACGACGTCAACCTGGCCAGCGCCTCGAACGCGGTCCTGATCGGATTCAACATCCGGCCCGACGAGACGGTCAAGCGGCTCTCTGAGAACGAACAGGTCGACATCCGTTTCTATCAGGTCATCTACGATGTCGAAAACGACCTGAAGAAGGCGATGCTGGGCATGCTGGCGCCGAAATTCCGCGAGGTCATCCTCGGCCGCGCGGAGGTGCGGGAGGTGTTCAAGGTCTCCAAGATCGGGACGATCGCGGGTTGCTACGTGCAGAGCGGGAAGCTCACTCGCAACGCCAAGGTGCGCATCTTGCGCGATTCTGCGGTCATCTTCGAGTCCGAACTCGAATCGCTGCGACGCTTCAAGGACGACGTGCGCGAGGTGGCCGAGAACTTCGAATGCGGCGTACAGATCGCGAAGTTCTCGGATCTCAAGCAAGGCGACGTCGTCGAAGCCTTCACCTCGGAGCTCGTCGCGTCGGAACCAGTCCCTGCGTAAGTCATGAACGCGCTCTGGGCGCGGTTACGGTTTGCTTCGCCTCGCGACCTGGGGATCTCGGCGGGGCTGGCGCTGGCGGCGGCGGTCGTGCTCGACAAGACCTCGCCGCCGGGTGGGGAGTTCTTTGTCGGCATGCTCTTCGGGCTCGGGGTGGGGCTCGGCGTATTTGCGCTGGGGGTTTGGCAACGGGGACGAATGCGTGGATAGGCCGCGAATTCGGAAAGGCATACGATGAAACGCGAGCGCATGGGGCGTATCGACCACGAGCTGCAGCGCGAGCTGGCCAGGCTGATTTCGACCGAGCTCAAGGACCCGCGGCTCGGCTTCGTCACCGTCACGCGGGTGGAGATCACGAACGACCTGCATTCCGCCAAGGTCTTCGTCTCGATCGTCGGCGACCGCCACGTGGCGCGGCAGAGCATGGATGCGCTCGAGTCGGCGAAGGGATTTTTGCGGGGCGAGCTCGGACATGCGGTAGCATTGCGGCACACGCCCGAACTGGCGTTCGTCGAGGACCGGACCACCGAACGGGCGATCGCGCTCAGCCAAGTGCTGGCGCGGACGTCCAAGGCGGGAGGAGGCGGCGATGATTCGAAGTGAGACGAGGAAGGCGACGACCGAGCGGGTCGTGGCCGAACTGCGCGCGCGCCCGGCGTTCGTGATGGTCAGCCACGTGAAACCCGACGGCGACACCCTGGGCGCCGGTTTGGCGCTCGGTCTCGCGCTGCGCGGGCTCGGCAAGCGCGTGCACTATTTCCAGCAGGACCCCGTGCCGCGGAACCTGCGCTTCCTGCCCGATGCGGAGCTCGTGACGCGCGAGGTGCCCGCCGATCTGCCCGCCGACACGCTGTGGGTCTTCTGCGACATGAGCGACACGTCGCGGGCCGGCGATTTCTTGCCGCCGCTGCGGCGCGAGAACGTCCTGGACATCGATCACCATCTGGCAAACTCGCACTTCGGCGAGCTCAACTACGTGCTCGAAACCGAGTGCTCGACGGGCACGTGCGTGCTGCGGCTGCTCGACGCGCTGGGAGCGCCGATCACCTCGGCGATCGCGACCTGCTTGCTGACGACGATCATGACCGACACCGGCGGCTTCATGCATTCGAACACGACCGCCGACGTGCTGCGTATCTCGGCCGGGCTGATCGATCTCGGCGCCGACCGCGACGAGATCACCGAACGCATCTTCGCGAACAAGCGGGTCGCGGCGACCCGGCTGCTGGGCGCGGCCCTTGAAACGTCGCACATCGAAGAAGACGGGAAGTTCTGCTGGTCGCTGGTCGACGAGGCGATGCTGGAGCGGTTCGGCGCCGACGGCGAAGATACCGAGGAGATCATCGGGCATCTGCGCGCGATCGAGGGCGTCGACGTGGCGGCGCTCTTCAAAGCGTACGATGGCGACGTGCGGGTGAGCCTGCGCAGCAACGGCCGCGTCAACGTCCAATCCGTCGCCGGACGCTTGGGTGGGGGCGGGCATTACCGGGCCTCCGGACTGACCTTCGACGGCCCCGCGGAGGCCGCAGTGGAAGCCGTGCGCGCGGCGCTGCGCGCGGAAGGGCTGTGAGCGGGGCGGAATCGGCCGGCACGTAACGCGATGCTCGGGTTCGTGAATGTCTTCAAGCCGGCGGGACCGACGTCGACGCAGGTCGGCGCGCGCGTGCGCCGCATGTTCGCGCGGGCAGGCGGAAAGTTGCCGGTCGGGCATCTCGGCACGCTCGACCCGATGGCGGCGGGCGTCTTGCCGCTGGCCCTCGGCAAGGCGACGCGCCTGATCCCGCTGATCGAAGACCGGCGCAAGTCATACGCGTTCACGCTGGTGCTGGGGCGGCAGACCGCGACCGGCGACGCGCTCGGAACGGTCGTGCGCGAGAGCCCGGTCCCGGCCGACGCAGCGGCGCTGCTGGAACGCGTGGTGCCGCGGTTCATCGGGACGATCGATCAGGTGCCGCCGATGTTCAGCGCCCTGCACGCCGGCGGCGAGCGCCTCTACGATATCGCCCGGCGCGGAGAGACGGTCGTGCGCCCGCCCCGCAAGATCGTGATCTACGGCTTGACCGTGCTCGGATACGAGGACGGCGTCGCGCGGATGGCCGTCGCCTGCTCGGAAGGCACCTACGTGCGTACCTTGTGCGAAGATCTCGGGGCCGCGATCGGCTGTGCCGCGCACATGGGGGCGCTCTTGCGGGATGCCTCGGGAGCGTTCGTTCTTTACGAGAGCCTGACGCTCGACGAGATCGAAGCCGCACCCGAAGCGGCATTGATCGCGCCCGAGCGCGTCATTCCGATTCCCACGATCGTCCTGGACGGGCGCAGCGCCGCGGACTTTCGCGCCGGGCGACTCGTGCCGCTGCCCAGCGGGTCCGCAGCCAAGCACGTCTTCGTGCGGGATTCGTCGCGGGTACTGGTCGGCGTGGGCGAAACGGTCGGCGCGCTGCTCGCGCCGCGCAAGGTCTTCGAGTGAAGCGCGCGCGCCCGTGAAGATCCACCACGAGCTCGAAGCGCCGGCGACGCAGCGCCCGCTCGTCCTCGCCATCGGGTTCTTCGACGGCTTGCACGCGGGTCACCGCGAGATCGTCAGGACGCTGCTGCGCTTGCGCCGGCCGGGGTACCGCGCGGCGGTCTTGACCTTCCGCAACCACCCGTCGACGTACTTGCGGCCCGAGAAGGTACCGCCCCTGATCGCGACCCTGGACGAACGCGTGAACCTGCTCGCATCGAGCGGGATCGACGAGCTGTTTCTCGTGCCCTTCGACGGGCGCATCGCGGCCGTCGACGCGCGCGCCTTCTGCGTCGAGATCTTGCAACGCACGCTCGGAATCGCCGGCTTGGTCGTCGGCGAGAATTTTCGTTTCGGGAGCGAGCGGCAGGGCGATGCGACGTTCGCACGCGAGCTGCTCTCGCGCGCCGGCGTTGAGGTCGTTGCGGTTGCCCCGGTCCTCGACAACGACGAACGGGTGTCGAGCACGCGCGTGCGCGCCGCGATCCTGCGCGGCGACATGGAGACGGCCGACCGGCTGCTGGTCGAGCCCTATGCCCTGCGCGGCCGCGTCGTGCTCGGCGCCGGCCGGGGTCACGATCTCGGCTTCCCGACGGCGAACCTCGCCGTCGATCCCGCCAAGACGCTGCCGCCGGACGGCGTGTATACGGCCGTCGGGCGGCACGACGCGCGCGATTACGACGGCCTGGTTTCGATCGGGACCAATCCGACCTTCGACGGCCGCGCGCGCACGGTCGAGGTGTGGCTGCAGGATTTTCAGCGCACGATCTACGGCGAGGAACTGGCGCTGCGCCGCTTTCGCTTCATTCGCGAGCAGCGCAAGTTCGCTTCGGCCCAGGAGTTGCTGGATCAGATGCGGCTCGATGCAACGCACGTCCGCTTTCCGTCGTTCTTGCCGAAGTGACCCGAATATTTCGCACCCTCGCGCTGGCCGCGGCTCTGGCCGGCATGACGGCGACCGCGGCGCTCGCCGTGCCTCATGCCGGCGACGTCGCGCCCGCGTTCGCGCTGCCGGAGGCCGGCGGTGGGACGATTTCGCTCGCGGCGCTCAAGGGAAAGCCCGTCTACTTGAACTTCTTCGCATCGTGGTGCGGGCCGTGCAACGAAGAAGCGCCGGCCGTCAACGAGCTCTACAAGAAGTACCACCCGCGCGGCCTCGCGATCGTCGGGATCAACGAACTCGAGAACGAGTCCAAGGCCGAGGCGTTCGCGCAGAAGTACAGGTGGCCGTTCGCCGTCGCGGTCGACGGCGGCGACACCGGCAAGGACTACGGCGTCGTGGGTTTACCGGTTCACGTGTTCATCGACCGGAACGGAAAGGTCAGCACGCTGCGCCTGGGCGAGATGCAGACCGGCGAGATCGAAGACGCGATCAAGAAAATCCTGTAGGCGGATGCCAATCGGAAAGCGCTGCCATTCCTCGCTCGGCTCTGCGCCGTCACGGTGCCTGGCGATCGTTAGAAGAAGACCGCCGGCGAGACTCCGAAACGAGCGGCGAGCACTTTCGCTTGCCGTCTACTAATGGCGCGCTTGCCGGCGACGATCTCTGAGACGACACCCTTCGATCCGATCTCGGGAACGAGGTCCTTTTGCTTGAGCCCGTTGGCCTCGAGCAGCTCGCGGAGAACGTCGACCGGCAACGCATCGGGAACGGGGTAGTGCTCGGCTTCGAACCGTTCTACGAGAACGACCATGAGATCGAGCAACGCGCGTTCCTCGGGTGAGAGATCGTCACCCTTCGCCATGAGGACGGAGATAGTCTCGAGCGTCGCCTCGTTCTCTTCCTCGGTCGCAATTTCGTCGTGTGTGCCTTCTCCGAACATCCCTGTTCGAGAACCGGCTCCTCACCGGCATGCGGCTCACTCATGGCCCGCGACTCGGGCCGTCCCCCGCCTCCGACCGTACGGTCTTTGCGGGCGACTGTCGTGGCGATCTCGCCCGACAACCGTATGATACACATGCTGTATGCCATACGCCTGGCACACCCAGCGCGATCTTTCGCGCCGTTCGAGCAGCTACGTGCGGCACTGTGGGCCGCACTGCATCCGACAATCATCGGATCGTCGCGGCGGCGTCGCTCACCTCGTGTTCGCTACCGAGGCGTGGTTTCGCCTCGCGCACGAGCTCGCCGTACACCTGAGGGTCGATCGTCGTGGTCATTGCCATTTTCCCTTATCGTATTCGGCGTGGGTCATAATATGCCGGATGAGAAGTACTTGGCCGACGTAATAGATTTCGGCGACGAGCCGGTAGGCGTTCCCTTTGATATTGAAAACCGTGCCGCAAGCCGGAGGCCGTGGCGGCGGAAGTCCGGGCCCTCGAGCGGCCTACGCCGCGATCACTTCGATATTGGTTTGGTCGCGCAGGATGACGCGCGCCGAACCGCCCTCCTTGATTTCGCCGCGCAGGATGGCGGTCGACAGCGGGTTGGTCACCAGGCGCGCGATCGTACGCGCGACGTAACGGCCGCCGCTGCCGGCCGCGACGCTCTCCAGTGCGAGGAAGCGGCGCGCGTCGTCGCTGAGCACGATGGAGACGTGCAACGCGCCCAGGCGCTGCGCGACGTGGTGCATCTGCAATTCGACGATCGCTTCGATCTCGCGTTCGCCCAGCGGGCTGAAGTGCACGACGTCGTCGATGCGGTTGAGCAACTCGGGGCGCACGTAGATCTCCAGCTCCGATGGGTCGACGTTGCTGGTCAGGATCACGATCGCATGACGGAAATCGACCGCGCGGCCCTTGGCGTCGGTGACGCGCCCGTCGTCGAGAATTTGCAGTAAGATCGCGGCCACGTCGCCGTGCGCCTTCTCGAACTCATCGAAGAGGACGACGCAGTACGGGCGGCGGCGCACCGGCTCGGTCAGCTGTCCCGGTTCGTCGTGGCCCGCGTAGCCTGGCGGGGCGCCGAGCAGTCGCGAGACCGTGTGGGACTCCGTATATTCGGTCAGGTCGATGCGCACGAGCGCGTCGTCGGCTCCGAAGAGCTCGGCCGCGAGCGCGCGTGCCAGTTCGGTCTTGCCGACGCCCGTCGGGCCGATGAAGAGGAATCCGCCGACGGGCTTGCGGGGGTCTTTGAGCCCGGCCCGGCCGCGCCGGACGGCTTGCGCCACGGTGGCGATCGCCGCGTCCTGACCGACGACGCGCTTGGCGAGCGACGCTTCGAGCGCGAGCAGGGTCCGCGATTGTTCTTCGGTCAGCGCGCCTTGGGGAATGCCGGTCCACTTGGAGACGATCGCGGCGACGTCGGCCACGTCGACGACGGCCGCGCCGCGCAGCGCGACCGACGATGAGGCTTCGTCGATCAGGTCGATCGCCTTGTCGGGCAGGAACCGGTCGACGATGTACCGGGCCGACAGCGCCGCGGCTGCGTCGATCGCGCCTTCCGTGATCGTGACGCCGTGGTGCTCCGCGTAGCGCGGCCGCAGGCCCCGCAGGATCGCCGCGGCTTCGTCGATCGTGGGTTCGGCGACCATGACGGGCTGGAAGCGGCGTTCGAGCGCGCTGTCGGCCTCGATGTGCTTGCGGTATTCGTCGAAGGTCGTCGCGCCGATGCACTGCAGCTCGCCGCGCGCCAGTTCGGGCTTGATCATCGAGGAGAGATCGAGCGAGCCTTCCGCAGCACCCGCGCCGACGAGGGCGTGCAGCTCGTCGATGAAGAGGATCACTTCGCGTGCCGAGCGCTTGACTTCTTCGAGAATGCGCTTGACGCGGCCTTCGAATTCACCGCGATACTTCGTTCCTGCGACCAGCGGCCCGAGCGAGAGCGCGAGGATGCGCTTGTCGCGCAACGCCGCCGGCACCTGGCCGCGCGCGATGCGCTGCGCCAGGCCTTCGACGACGGCCGTCTTGCCGACGCCGGGCTCCCCGACCAGCACCGGGTTGTTCTTCGAACGCCGCGAGAGGATCGCGACGACCCGTTCGATTTCGAGGTCCCGCCCGACGACGGGGTCGAGTTCGCCGGCGCGCGCGGCGGCGGTCAGGTCGCGCGAATAGGATGCGAGGGTCGGGGTCGACGAGCGCAGGCGCTTGGCCCACTCACGCGGATCGGAGGCCGGCAGTTCGCGTTCGTTGCGGGCGATACGGTCCAGGGCGTAGGTGGTGCCGACGGCCAGCGCGACCGCAGCCAGCGCCGAACCAAGCAGCGGGACGACGCCCGTACGGCGCCCGCGCGCGCAGGTCGCGCAGACCTCCGCGTCGACCCAGGTCCCGCTGCGTAATGTGAAATCGCGCACGGTTGCGGGGCGAACCCCGCAGGTTTCACAGATCGGCTCCATCGTTTTCCCTTACTCTCTCCGACGGACAATCGTTTCGCGGCCGCCGGGGCAAAGTCGTGCCGGTCCCGGCGTAAAGTCGCAAGGACAGCCGCCGTACCTTCCCCAATACGACCAGCCAGGTCTGCGAACGAGAGGGCTCATCAGGAAGTCATGGCTTACGTTATCACCGAACCTTGTATCGGTACGAAGGACAAGTCGTGCGTCGACGTCTGTCCGGTCGACTGCATTCATGGAAAAGACGAAGACAAGCAGCTGTTCATCGATCCGGAAGTTTGCATCGACTGCGGCGCGTGCGTTTCGGCGTGCCCCGTCGAGGCGATCTACGCCGACACCGACGTGCCCGAGAAGTGGAAGACGTACACGCAGATCAACGCGGACTACTTTAAGAACTCCTGAGGCGCGAGGAAGCGCGCTCTTCTGTTGAGGCGCGTCGTCGCTCGGGAGCTGATGGATGACGCGGGCGTCGACGTTCGCGAGCTCGCGGGAAATTTCGTCGATATCGAGCGGGTGAACCGCCACTTCGGCGGCGTGGGCCCGATCGTGCGCGCGGTGCTCGCGCGCGATGCGCGGTCGGTGCTCGACGTCGGGTGCGGCTGCGGCGACGTCGCGCGCGGCTTGCTTCGCGAGGCCCGCAAGCGCGGCCGCAGCCTCGCCGTCACGGCCTCCGACTACAGCGACGCGGTGCTCGCGATCGCGCGCCGCCGCAGCGCCGCGGACGCCTCGATCCGTTTCGAGCGCGCCGACGCGCGCGCGTTGCCGTACGGCGACGGCTCGTTCGACGTGGCCATCTGCAATTTGGCGCTGCATCACTTCGAGCCGCCGGAGGCGGTGCACGTCCTGCGCGAGCTGCGGCGGGTCAGCCGGCAGACGCCGCTGGTCAGCGACCTGGTGCGCTCGCGCGCGGGTTACGCCGCGGCTTTCGCGTACGCCCACCTGATCGCGCGCAATCGCCTCACCAAGCACGATGCGCCGCTCTCGGTCAGGCGCGCCTACACGCCGGCCGAAGTTTCGCAGCTGGCGCGCCAGGCGGGCTGGCCGTCCCCCGTCGTGCGGCGCTCGCCGTTCTTCCGGATGCTGATGACCGACGGTGCCTGACGTCCTGATCGTGGGCGGCGGTCCGGCCGGCTCGGCCTGCGCCCTGGCGCTGGCGCGCCGCGGTGCCGACGTCACGCTGATCGAACGGCGGCCCTTCCCGCGTCGCAAGGTGTGCGGCGAATACCTCAACGGCGGCGCGGTCGCCGCCCTCGACGAGCTGGGCATGGGTTCGGCGGTGCGGGCCGTGGCCTCGCCGCTGCTCGGAATTCGCCTCGTGCCGCCCGGTACGGAAGCGCTCGAATTGCCGTTCCCCTCGCCGGCGCTCGCGTGCGAGCGGGCCGTGCTCGACGCCGTGCTGCTGGACGCGGCACGGGCTGCGGGTACGACGGTGGTGCGCGCTCACGCCGAGGACGTCGTCTCGGAGGGCGGCCGCGCCGTCGGGGTCGTCGTCCGTGGCGAGGACGGTGAGCGGCGGACGCTGCGCGCCCGGGTGACGGTCGGCGCCGACGGCACGGGCTCGCTCGTCGCCCGCAAGCTGGGCCTTGCGAAGCCCCCGCGCGGCAAGCTCCGCTTTGCGGTCGGCGGCCATTACGCCGGCTTCGGCGAGCTCGGCGGTTACGTGGAGATGTACGTGGGCTCCGGCGCGTACTTTGCCGTCAATCCGCTGGACGGCGAGCGCGCGAACGTCATGCTGGTCGTCCGCGACCGGGATCTCGCAGCCTGGTCCGGCGCGGTCGACGAGGGCATGCGCGGCAAAGCCGCGGAACTGGGGCGCGGACACCGTAGCTTCGAGAACGCGCGTCGCATCGGTCCGCGCGTTTCGGTGGGGCCGCTAGCGTTCGAGGTGTCGCGCGCGGCCGCACGTGGCGCGCTGCTGATCGGCGATGCCGCCGGCTTCCTCAACCCCTTCACCGGTCAAGGGGTGTACCTCGCGCTGCGCAGCGCGCGCGATGCCGCCGCGGCGATCGCCGGCGCGCTCGGCCTTTCCGGTCGCGAGGACGCCCTGTTCGCGGCGTACGCCGAGCGCCGCAGCGCGGATTTTCGCGTGCGCCGCCGCTTGACCACCATGGTCGGCCTTCTGGTCGACGTGCCGGTGCTCGCACGCCGGGCCGGCGACCGGCTGCGCCGGCATCCCGATCTCGGGCACACGCTCCTGGGGGCCTTGGCGGGCACCGTTGCGCCCGAGCGTGCGCTCGCACCCGCTCTTGTGGGTAGACTCCTGCTGTGACCGAAATGTCGACGGAGATCACGATCGCCGCGCCCGCCGCCGCGATCTACACCTATGCGGCCGCGACCGAGCGCTGGCCCGAGATTCTGCCCCACTACCGGCGCGTCCGGGTGCTCTCGCGCAGGGGGCCCGTCCGAATCGTCGAGATGGCCGCCTGGCGCGACGCGATCCCGATCTCGTGGGTGGCGGAACAGATCGACGACCCGCAGCGTCCGAGCATCCGGTTCCATCACCTCCGCGGCTGGACGCGCGGGATGGACGTCGAGTGGCGCTTCGAGCCGGTGGAAGGGGGAACGCGCGTGACGATCGAGCACCGGTTGAAATTCGCGTTCCCGGTCGCGAGCGAATGGCTGGGCCGCCACGTCGTCGGCGACTTCTTCGTCGAGAACGTCGCGCGCAAGACGCTCGCGCGCATGAAGGTCCTCGCGGAGCGCCCGGCGTGACCCCGCTCTACCGGGTGGCCGTCACGGGCCTCGGCATCGTTTCGCCCCTGGGCATCGGCGTCCGGCCCTTCTGGAACAACGTGCTTGCGGGCACGGTCGGCGTCGCGGCGCTCTCGCGCTTCGATCCGAGCGCCTTCAACTCGCGCGTGGCCGCGCAAGTGAACGACTTCGACGCCGGCGACTACCTCGACGCCAAGCAGCTGCGCCGAACCGAACGCTTCGGCCAGTTCGCGCTGGCCGCGTCGCAGCTCGCGCTCGACGATGCGGGCTTCGAGATCGGGGACGACGGCGACGACGTCGGCGTGTGGATCGGGTCCGCACTCGGCGGGCTCGCGTTCGCGGAAGCGCAACACGACGCGTTTCGCGAGCAGGGGGCGCGCGCGGTCCGGCCGCTGCTGGCGATCTCCGTCTTCGGCGGAGCGTCGACGACGAACGTGGCCATCGCCTTCGGCGTGCGCGGCCCCAACGTCGCCAACTCCAACTCGTGTGCGGCCGGCGCGGTCGCGATCGGCGATGCCTTCCGTGCCGTCGCGCGCGGCGACGTGCGCGCGGCCTTGGCCGGCGGGGTGGAAGCGCCGCTCTCGCCGCTGGTGTTCGGCGCCTTCGCCGTCATCCGGGCGATGTCGACCCGCAACGACGATCCGGTCCACGCGAGCCGGCCGTTCGACCGCGACCGGGACGGCTTCGTGATGTCCGAAGGCTCGGGCATGCTGGTGCTGGAGCGGTACGGCGACGCGGTCGCGCGCGGCGCGCGCATCTACGGCGAGATTTCGGGTTTCGGGGTGACGTCGGACGCGCACCACATGACGGCGCCGCAGCCCGAGGGGCGCGGCTCGTCGCGCGCGATGCAGAACGCGTTGCGCGAGGCGCGCGTGTCGGCCGGGGAGCTCGAGCTCGTCGACGCGCACGGGTCGTCGAGCCCGCTCAACGACGTGACCGAAACGGCCGCCCTCAAGCGCGCGCTCGGCGACGCGGCCTACCGCGTTCCGGTGACGGGCACCAAGGGCCAGCACGGGCACGCGCTCGGTGCGACGGGGGCTTGGGAAGCGGCACTGTCGCTGCTGGCGATCCACGAGGGCAGGGTGCCGCGCACCGTCAACTTGGAACACGTCGACCCCGCCTGCGACCTCGACTACGTGCGCGAAGAGCGCGCGCTCGCGCCGCGCGTCGTCCTTTCCAACTCGACGGGGTTCGGCGGTATCAACGCCGCGCTGGTGCTGCGCAGTGTCGAGAACTGAAGCCCCCGGGCTAGCTCTCGAGCGCCGGATCGCGGTGCGGGCGCTCGACGCGAGCAAGACGTATGCCGACATGGGGGCGGAGCCGGTGCGCGCGCTCGACCGCGTCTCGCTCGAGGTGGGGGCGGGCGAAATGGTGGCGCTGGTCGGTCCCAGCGGCTGCGGAAAGAGCACGCTGTTGAACCTGATCGGCTGCGTCGACCTGCCGTCGTCGGGGACGATCGAAGTCGACGGCCGTCCGACCTCCTCGCTCGGCGACGACGCGCTGACGGCGCTGCGCCGCGACCGCATCGGGACGGTCTTTCAGTTCTTCAACCTGTTGCCGGCGATGACGATCGCGGAGAACGTCGGGCTGCCGCTCGTACTGCAACGCCGCGAGCGCGGCGAGATCGCGGAACGCGTTCGTGCGGCGCTGGAGGCGGTCGGCATCGCCGGGAAGGCCGGCGCCTTTCCCGCGCAGGTCTCGGGGGGTCAGATGCAGCGCGCGGCGCTCGCCCGGGCGACGATCCACCGGCCCGCGATCGTGCTGGCCGACGAGCCGACCGGCAATCTCGATTCCCAAAGCGGGGCGAGCGTCTTGCGCCTCCTGCGCGAGTTCGCCCGGTGCGGCCAGGCGATTCTGATGGCCACGCACTCGGCGGAAGCCGCGGGGGTCTGCGACCGCATCGTTCGCATGCAGGACGGCCGGATCGTCGGCTGAGCCGCCGAACGCGAAACATCGGCGAGCGCCCGCCTGTAGAGAGCGCGTAAAGCTCCTTTCTGCGTCGGAGGGACGATGTTTCATTTCCGGGTTGCGCGCTCGGGCGCCGGGCCGTTATTCGCTCTTGCCGCGGTCGCGGCCGGCTTCGCGCCGGCCTCCGCGGACCAGCCCTATGCGTTCGACAAGACCTACGGGCGTTTACCGAAGACGGTCGTGCCTACCGGCTACGACATCACGCTGCGCACCGACGTCGCGAACCGGACCACGTCCGGTCGCGAGGTCGTGCGCGTTCGCGTGCGCGAAACGACGCGCACGATCGTCTTCAACACGCTGGAGATGTCGGTTTCGCACGCGACGCTGGGCGGAGGGGCCGGGGCTCCCGTCATCGCGACCGACGACAAAGCGCAGCAGACGACGCTGACGTTTCCGCACCCGGTCGCACCCGGCACGTACGACTTGACGCTGGATTTCGCGGGCAAGATCGGAACCCAGCCGCAAGGTCTGTTCGTCCAGCCCTATACGTCGGCGACCGGTGCGAAAGAGGAGATGCTGGCGACGCAATTCGAGTCGACCGACGCGCGCCGCATGTTTCCGAGCTGGGACGAGCCATCCTTTCGCGCGACGTACCGCCTGACCGTCAGCGTGCCGCAGGACTTCGAGGCGGTCTCGAACATGCCGGCGGCCGGCGAGAAGGTGGCAGGCGGCGTGAAGACCGTCACCTTCGCGCGGACGCCCGCGATGGCGACGTACCTGGTCGTGCTTTGCGCCGGGCGCTTTGCGTCGATCTCCGATAGCGTCGACGGCGTGCGGCTGCGCGTGGTCGCGCCGCGCGACCGGATCGGCAACGCCGCCTACGCGCTCGATTCGGCGAAGAAGCTGCTGGCGTACTATGACTCGTACTACGGCTACACGTACCCGTTACCGAAACTCGATCTGATCGACGTGCCCGGCGGCTTCCCCGGTGCGATGGAGAACTGGGGCGGCATCACGTTCAACGAAGCGCTCCTGCTGTTCGATCCGAAGCTGGAAGGCGAGTCGTCCAAGATCGAGATTTTCGAAACGGTCGCGCACGAGATGTCGCACCAGTGGACGGGCGATCTGGTCACGATGGATTGGTGGAGCGGGCTCTGGCTCAACGAGAGCTTCGCCGACTGGATGCAGACGAAAGCCACCGATCGATTCAACCCGCAGTGGCATATGTGGGACCGGGTCGAAGGCGACGTCGAGTTCGCGATGGGCTCGGACCAACAGTCGACCGCACACCCGATCGAACGGCCGATCGAAGACGAGACGCAGGCGTCGGGTGCCTTCGACGAGATCACCTACCAGAAAGGCGGCGCGGTCATCCGCATGCTGGAGCAGTATCTCGGCGAGGATACGTTCCGCGACGGAGTGCGCGCCTATATCCGGGCGCACGCGTACTCGAACGCAACCGCCGCCGACCTTTGGAACGGACTCGATTCGGCCGCCCACCGCAACGTCGGCGCGCTGGCGAGCGCGTTCATCGAACAGCCCGGCGTGCCGCTGGTGACGGCCGATGCGACCTGCGCGAACGGCCGGCGCACGATCGCGCTATCCCAGCAGCGCTTTTTCGTCGAGCCGGGGCAGCACTCGACGGAACGCTGGACGATTCCGGTCGGCATCGCGGTCGACGGGAAGACGTCGTACACGCTCCTCTCGGGTCCGACCGCGAACGCCGACGGCGGCTCGTGCGATCGTCCCTTCGCGGTCAACGCGGGCGCGATCGGCTACTTCCGCGTTCGTTTGGATCCGGCCAGCACCGCGGCGCAGATCGCGCGCTTGAACGACCTGAGCGTGCCCGAGCGCGCGCGTTTCATCGGCGACACGAACGCGTTGATGCTGGCCGGCGTGGTGCCCGCCTCGCAGCTGGTCGCGGCGATCGCCGCCGTCCGTCCGGACGATGCCTTGACCGTGTGGTCGTCGGTCCTGGCCGCGCTGCGCGGCATGAACGACCTCGAAGCCGGTCAAAGCGGCCAGGCTGCCTTCGACGCGTACCGCGTGCGCGTGCTGGCGCCCGTGTTCGCCCGCGTCGGCTGGGACCCCAAGCCCAATGAAGACCCGCAAACCGAAACCCTGCGCGTCGAGCTGATCGCCGCGCTCGGCGATGCCGGCGATCGGGACGTCATCGCGGAGGCTCGGGCGCGCTTTGCGACATTCGTCGCGAACCCGGCGTCGCTCGCACCCGCGCTGCGCGAGCCGGTCCTCGGCACGGCCGGCACGTACGCGGACGAAGCGACCTGGGAGAAACTGCACGCGCTGTTCGCGAGCGCGACCGGACCGGTCGAGGGCCGGCAGTACGCGATCGCCCTTTGGGGCGCGCGCGATCCGCAGCTGGCGGCAAAAAACCTGAACATGGCGACGGACCTGCCGCCGCAGATGGGCGGCGAACTCGGGTACTACGACGTGGTCGTCGTCGCGCTGAACGGCCGGCAACCGCGGGCTGCGTGGGCGTACTTCAAGACGCATGCGGACGCCTTGGCATCCAAACTGTCGGCGTTCGAGCGGCCGCTCGTGCTCCCGCAGCTGGCGCCGCTGTTCTGGAACACGGCCCCCGTCGCCGAAATCGACGCGCTGATCGATGCCACCCAGAACGTGCCGCCCGATCAAGCGGCCCGGGCGAAACACCGCATCGACGTACGGCTGAGCCAGCGCGCGCAGCTCTTGCCGTCGATCGACGCGGCCGTCAAGCTTTGACCTGCTCTGCAACATGCCGCTCACGCGGTGCGCTGCGCTTCCTGCTTCGCCGCCAGCCCCTGAATCTGACCTTTGAGGACGGCATATCTCTTGTTATTTGACCTGGGATAGCCCATACTCACGGCATGGAACTTCTTCTTCCCTCAGAAGGCCGGGGCGCCGATCCCCAGCGGCTGGACGAGGTCGCCCGGATGCCAATCCGCGACGTCGCGAAGGAGCTCGCCGCGTTGCTGGGACTCAAACGGACCGCCGCGATCGGCAGCGTCAATGAAACGCGCCGCGTCCGCGAGTGGATAAGCGGCGAGCGTCAGCCGCAGCGTCCCGAGGCGCTGCGGACTGCCTTGCAAGCCGCCCGCCTCATCGCCGACGCCGACGATGCGTCTGTCGCGCAGGCCTGGTTCACCGGCTGCAATCAGCACTTCGACTTCCGCGCGCCGCTGGTTGTCATCCAAGACGACGACACCGAAACGTTCACCAAAATCGTTCGCGCGGCGTTTGAGTTCGCGCGTCGCTAGCCACCGTGGAACCAGCATTAGTAGCTCTACCAGAGCGCGTCTTTCGTGTGTCGCGCGGGCCCGATCCGTTGCGTCTGACCTCCTGGAGCGACATCCGGCAAGGGTCTCGCGGACGCTGGGATGACACCGCCGAGGACTATCGCGTTCTCTACTGCTCCGATGCGGAAATCGGAGCGTTTGTCGAGGTGCTGCAGGATTTACGGCAGAACAGCGAAGCGCTTGAAATGCTTGCAGCGATTACCGGCGACGATGAAGCTTAACCCAACGTGGCCGCACTCGTGCGAGAGCGCCTGAAGAGTCGATGGTTGGGAATCCTCATTCCAAGTCATCCCGATGAACTCGTCGTCGACGTCCACCATGGAGCAACTCGCTCGTTCTTAGAGCATGCGCTCGCGGACACCCTAGCCGATCTCGGATACGGGTCACTCAAAGTCGGCGATCTTGTCGGGTCAAATCGCCAAATCAGTCGCGCTGCGTCCCGCCTTTTCTACGATGCAAAGCTCAACGGCGTTCGGTCGCGATCAGCTGAACATGCGCCCTCGGAAACGGTCGCGTCATTTGAGACGCATCCCGTCTCGGGTCACGTACGCGTCGCATTAATCCAAGGGAGCGTCCACTTAGCGCTCGAGCGAGGCGACACGATCTTAGCAGCGGCTGCATACGTAGGGCTCGTACCGGGTGGCGTATAAGCGCATAGACAAACCGCAACTCCACGGATGCACGTGTAAATCAGTCGCGACCAGGCGCTCGGGCGCAAGACGAGCGCAGGTGGATGCTCGGCCGTACGTACCACGTGCGCGGGCCGGGGAAAGACGCGTTCCAGAAGGCGAAAAGCCCCGGCCTGAACGCCGGGGCTTTACGACGCTTTTGGTAACCGGCCCGTCCCGCGAGGCGTCGAAGGGGGGATGATCGCTCTCTTTCGAGGCCTCGTGCTCGGGCACGTGCGCTCGAACCGCTTGCGGGCGCTGGTGACCGTCTTCGCGGTCGGCCTCGGCGTTGCGATTTCGCTTGCGATCGACCTGGCCAACGCGACGGCGGTCGGGTCGTTTGCCGCGAGCGTCAACGTGGTTGCGAACCACGTGAACCTACAGGTTCTCGGCGTCGGCCGGGGTTTCGACGAACGCGCGCTCCTGCGCGTGCGGCGCGTCGAGGGCGTGCGGTACGCATCGCCCGCGATCGAGGAGTCGGTCGTGGTCGGGGCGCGGGCCGGCGATCCGTTCTCCGGCGAGATCCTGCGCGTGCTCGGAATCGATCTCTTGCAGCCGCTGCCGCGCGACGAAGCGGAGCGCGCGGCGGCGCCGGGCGAGTTCCAAGCCGCGGGCGGCGGCGGACCCGATGCGCAGACGCTGATCTCCGGCCGCGGCGCGATCGTCTCGCAGCGCGTCGCCGCGCGCTATCACCTGCGCGTCGGCGGGACGCTGGCGGCGCTTTCGGGCGACCGTCCCGTCCGCTTCCGCATCGCTGCGATCTTGCCGGCCTCGGTGGCCGGGCTGGACACGAGCGTCATGTTCGTTGACATCGCGACCGCGCAAGAGATCTTCGATAAGGTCGGCGTGCTCGACCGCATCGACGCGATCGTCGACGACCGGCGCGTTCCCGCGATCCGCGCGGCGGTCGCCGCGGTCTTGCCGCACGGCGCGCGCGCGCTCGAGCCCACGGTGCGGACGCACGAGATCGAACGGATGCTGCGCAGCTTCCAGCTCAACCTCGCCGCGCTGTCGTACATCGCGATGCTGGTGGGGATGTATCTGATCTACAACACGGTCGCGATCTCGGTCGTGCAGCGCCGCCCCGAAATCGGAACGCTGCGCGCGCTCGGGGCGACGCGCGGCCAGATCTTCGCGACGTTCGTCGCGGAGGGTGCGCTCTTCGGCATCGGCGGTTCCGTGCTGGGCTTAGCGCTCGGCTCGCTCTTGGCGCAGCTCTCGGTGGGCGCCGTGTCGCGGACCGTCGACACGCTGTACGTCGCCACGCACGCGGACCACGTTGCGTACGATCCGCTCGTGCTGGCCAAGGCCTTCGTGGTCGGCGTCGCGGCGGCGACGCTGTCGGCGCTCTTCCCGGCGCTTGAAGCCGCCTCGACCGAGCCCGCCATCACGATGCGCGCGCAGGGCTTCGAGCGGCGCCGGCCGCGGCCCGGCGTGGGCCTCGCGCTGGCGGGCGCGGCGCTGCTGGCGCTGGCGTACGGTCTGACCTTCCTGCCGGCCTTCGACGGCGTCCCCGTCGCGGGCTATGCCGCCGGCCTCGCGATCGTGTTCGGTGCGTCGCTCTGCGTGCCGCTGGCCATCGCGGGCGTCGCGGCGACGGCCCGCGCCTTCGCATCCCGCTCGTCGGTCGCCGGCTTTCTCGGCGCGCTCAATCTCGGCTCCTCGCTCCGGCGCAACAGCGTCGCGGTCGCGTCGCTGATGGTGGCCATCGCGATGATGATCAGCGTCGCGATCCTGATCGGGTCGTTTCGCACGACCGTCGTCGCGTGGGCCGACGAGACGATCAAGGCCGATCTGTTCGTACGCCCGCTCGGGCTCTCGGACGCGTCGTACGACGCGCGCTTCTCACCCCAGGTCGCGACCGCGATCCGCCGCGTTCCCGGCGTGGCGGCGGTCGACACGTTCCGTGCCATCTCGATTCCGTATAAGGGAACGCTGTCGAATCTCGCGGCCACGGACTTCCGTTCGGTGGCCGAGCGCAACAAGCTGCGCTTCCTCGACAACGCCGATACCGCCGCGCTAGCCCGCACGCTGCCGTTCTCCGACGACTGCGTGATCAGCGAACCGTTCGCCACCCGCTTCGCAACGAAGGTCGGCGACGCGGTCGATCTCGACACGCCGAGCGGGCGCGTGGCCCTGCGCGTGCGCGCGGTGTACAACGACTATTCCAGCGACGCCGGCATCGTGATGATCGACGCCCGGACCTTCAAGCGGCTGTTCCGCGACGACAGCGTCAATTCGCTGGCCATCTACGCCGCACCCGGGGCCGATCTGACGGCGCTGCGCACCCGCGTGATTCGCGCCGTGCTGCCGCTGCGCATCGACGTCCAAACGACGCGCGAACTGCGCGCGCTCGTTATCGCGATCTTCAACCGGACCTTCGCGATCACGTACGCGCTCTACATCATCTCGATCACGATCGCGGTCCTGGGGGTCGTCAGCACGCTCTTCGCGATGGTGCTCGAACGGCGCCGCGAGATCGGCCTGCTGCGTTACCTCGGCTTGCGCACGAGCGACGTGCGGCGCATGGTCTTGTACGAAGCCGCCTACATCGGCGCTCTGGGCGGCCTGACCGGCGTCGCCGCCGGCATCATGCTCGCGTTTCTGCTGATCTTCGTCATCAATCGTCAAGCCTTCGGCTGGCTGATCGAACTCCACATGCCTTGGGACTTCCTCGCCGAAGCCGTCGTCTTGGTCGTCGTGGCCGCCCTCGTTGCCGGCATCTACCCCGCCGCCGTCGCCGCCCGAATCCGCACCGCCGAAGCCGTGAGAAGCGAATGAAACTCGTTACGGTGTGTCTCGCTTCGGTGCTGTTTCTCGCGCAAAGCATACCGGCAAGCCGGCCGGTGGCGGGCGTCGCGGCAGCGGCCGGCGGGGGCTCTGAGGCGGCCGCGGAGCCACGGATGGCGGGAGCGGACGCGAAGGCAGTAGCTTTTTTGCATGGATGCAAAAAAGCGCGCGTCCCCGCCGGCCGTTGCCGCGACGCCCGCCATCCGGCACGCGCTAAAGCCGACGGGTTCACGATCGCAACCGCACCGTACGCGTTTTCGTTCCCGCGCGACCACGCCGCGCACCCGGATTATCAGACCGAATGGTGGTACTACACCGGCCACGTCCGGACGGCGGACGGCCGCCGGTTCGGGTACGAGCTCACGTTCTTTCGCGTCGGCATGCGGCCTGGGGATCCGCAGCCGGGGACGGGGCAGAGCCGCTGGCGGGGTAACGAGTTGTATCCCGCGCACTTCGCGTTGACCGACGAGCGGGGCAACACGTTCTTCCACGTCGAGCGGTTCGCGCGCGAGGCGCTCGGGATGGGGTATGCGTCGAGCGCGCGGCTGGACGTGCGCGCGGACGACTGGTACCTGCGCGGCGATACGCCGGGCCGGCCGGACTTCGAGCGGATGGTCATGCACGCGCGGGAGGAGGGGTCGCAGGGCGCCGCTGCGATCGACTTCACGCAGATCCCGGAAAAGCCGCCGGCCGTGCACGGACACGACGGGGTGTCGCGCAAGGCGGCCTGCGCGTCGTGCGCGTCGCACTATTATTCGTACACGCGGCTGCGCACGACGGGGACGCTGACGTTTCACGGGGCGGCGCTGCGGGTCGACGGACTGTCGTGGATGGACCACGAGTTCGGGTCGGGCGAACTCGCGCCGAACCAGGCGGGCTGGGATTGGTTTTCGCTGCAACTCGACGACCGCCGCGAACTCATGCTCTATCTGCTGCGCCAAAAGGACGGCAGCGTGACGCCGCAGTCGAGCGGAAGCCTCATCGAACGCGACGGCACGGTGCGCTACCTCCCGCGTAACGCGTTCGCGATCCAAGCGACGGGCACGTGGAAGAGCCCGCACAGCGGCGGCGTCTATCCGAGCGGCTGGCGCGTACGCGTGCCGAGCGCGGGCGTCGACGTGCGCCTTACGCCGGTCGTGCTCGATCAGGAACTCGCGGGCACGGCGGGAAACGTTTCGTATTGGGAGGGTGCGGTCGACGTTCGCAGTGCGGACGGCCGTGCGCCGCTCGGCGCCGGTTACGTCGAGCTGACCGGCTACGCGGGAGCGATTTCGATCTGATGGGGTGGATGAACGGCATCTCGGAGCCGAGCGACCTGGAACTCACGCGCGAGTACGAAGCGATCGGCGCGACCCTCGCGGCCGGCGGCTCCGCCGCCGCGTGGCGCGAGGGATTCACCCGCTGGGACGCCCTGCGCCGCAGCTGGTCGTCGTGGGCCAACGCGACGCGCTTGCGCTACACGCAGGACACGCGGCGGGAGGAATACCGCGACGCCCAATCCCGCCTCGACAGCCGCGTTCCCGCGATCGCCGCGCTCGATACGGCGATGAAACGGCGCTTCCTGTCCAGCCCGGCGCGTGCGGCGCTGCGGGACGGACTCGGTGCGCAGGCGTTCGCGCTTTGGGACGCGGACGTCACGACGTTCGACGAGGCGATCGCTGCGGATCTCGTGCGCGAATCCGAGCTAACGCGCGAGTACACCGACCTGATCGCCTCGGCGACCGTGCCGTTCGACGGTGCCGAGCGGGCGCTCTCGACGCTCGCGCGCTACGCGCAGGATTCCGACCGCGACGTCCGTCACGCCGCCGAACGCGCGCGCTGGTCCGCGTTCGCCGAACGCGCGGAACGGCTGGATGCGATCTTCGACGGTCTCGTGCGCCTGCGCGACGCAATGGCGAAGAAGCTGGGCTTTCGCGATTACACCGAACTCGGCTATCGCCGCATGCGCCGCGTCGATTACGGCGCGCGTGACGTCGAGCGTTATCGCGACGAGGTCGCGAGCGTCGTCGTCCCGCTGACGGCCGAGCTGGTTCGGCGCGGCGGCGCCCGGGCCGGTTACGACCGGGTGTACTTCTGGGACGAAGCCACGCTCGGCATGGAGAAGCGGGTGGCTCCGCGCGGCGACCGCGCGTGGATTCTCGAGCGCTCGCGCGAAGCGCTGCGCGCCATCGATCCGGCGCTCGGCGAGTTCGCCGATATGCTGATCGAGCGCGACCTGCTCGACCTCGACTACCGCCCGGGCAAAGCGCTCGGGGCGTACTGCACGATCTTCCCCACGCGCCGCGTTCCCTTCGTGTTCGCGAACTTCAACGGGACGTGCGGCGACGTGCGCACGCTGATGCACGAATTCGGCCATGCGTTCCAAGCGTGGCAGAGCCGCGACAAGGGCGCGCTCGACTACTTGACGCCGACCTACGAGTCGGCCGAGATCCATTCGATGTCGCTCGAATACCTCTCGTGGCCGGAGATGGAACGCTTCTTCGGCGACGACGCGACCGCATATCGCCGCGAGCACCTGCTCGACGCGATGCTCTTCCTGCCGTACGGCGTGGCGGTCGATCACTTTCAGCATCTGGTCTACGCGCAGCCGTCGGCATCGCCGGCGGAACGGAACGCGATGTGGCAGGAAGTCGAACGCCGGTACCTGCCGTGGCGTGCGTACGGCGATCTGGCGCATCCGGCCGCGGGCGGGCTGTGGCAGGAGAAGCGTCACATCTACGTCGCGCCGTTCTACTACATCGACTACACGCTGGCGCTCTGTTGCGCGTTGCAGTTCTTGGGCCGCGCCGAAGCCGGCCGGGATGCGGCGTTGGAGGCGTACGTCAAGCTGTGCGCGCGCGGCGGCGAGGCGCCGTTCGGGGAACTCGTGCGCTCGGCGGGGTTACGCTCGCCGTTCGAGGCCGGCGCGCTGGCGGACGTCGTCACGGCTGCAGCCGCAGCGTTCTGACGGCGGCCACGCCGTCGGGCGCGGTCGAGACGATCCGCACGTCGACGAGCGCCGTCGCGCGCTCCGGCAATACGACGCGTGCTTGGAAGTAACCCGAGGCGTCGGCGATCGCGCCCGTGACGGTCGACCCGCTCGCGGTCTCGCTGAAGCCCGCGACCATCTCGCTCGTGGTCGTGGTGATGAACACGTGCGACCGCGGGCGCGTGATCGCGCTAACGACGAACTCGCTGCGCGCGGGGGTGCCGTTGGGCGGTTCCAAGCCGCTGATGTAGTTGGTGTCGGGGTTGTCGTTGACCGCGAACGTCCAGTTCTGCGTGAAGGGTTCGTGCTGCGGCGTACGGCCCGAGACGACGACCTCGTGGGGACCCGTCGCGAGATCGGAGGCCGGTACGAACGCGAAGCTGCGACTGTTGACGTAGGTGTTCTGCGTGACGTCGTGGCCGTCGACCGCCAGCGCGATCGTGGCGGGGTCGACGGCTTCCGAGAAGCTGCCGGAGATCTCGGGCCGCTTCAGGTTGGTCGACTCGCCGCGTGCGGGCTCGACGCGCAGCAACCGCAGCACGATCGGGACCGCCGGGGTCGCCGGGGTCGCCGGGGTCGGGGGAGTCGGCGGGGTCGCGGGTCGGCGGGGTCGGCGGGGTCGGCGAGGCGGCGGCCTGGGCGATCGTGACGGTGCGGGTCGAAGCGTCGAAGGCGACGCTCGCGCCGAGTGCCTGGGAGATGAAACGAATCGGAACGTACGTCCGCCCCGCCTCGAGCAGCGGCGGGCTGTCCAAGGTACGCGGCGCGCCGTCGACGATCGCATCCGTGGAGCCGATCGTCAGCTCGATCGTGTGCGGGCCCGAGGTCGCGCCGATCCGGCCGTCCGCATACGTGACCTTGGCACCGAGCCGTTCGAAGATCCCGCGCAGCGGCACGAAGATGCGCCCGGCGTGCTCGACCGGCGGCTGGTCGAAGGCGACTTGGACGCCGTCGACATCGACGTTCACGTCCGCACCTTGCGCGACCGCCGCCGCCGGGGCGGCGAACGCCAAGACGGCGACCATCGCGATCTGTCGGGAGACCTTCACTCATTGCTCCTTTTGCCTGCGAGCTACGAGCCCGAAACGAAGGAACGATCGAAAACGTCAGCCGTGACGCCGGCTCACGCAGCTGCGGCGACGCGGGGCTCGGGCGCGGCCGCGCGGCGCCGCTCCTCGAGGTCGCAGTCCAGGCATAGAACGGTCAGGACGTAGGACGCCTCGGCCGGCGCGTCGTGGACCGTTTTGCACTCGGGGCAGAAGAAGCGTGGGCTCATGTCCATGGTGTGGGTAACCTCCGACCTCATTACACCCCCGCGGTGTGCCACCAGTATGGCATTGTGTCGTGAGGGGTGAGGGAGGAGCCGTTCGAATTGCCGCCAGAGAGCGCTGCGAAGAGCGGGCGGAACGCGCGGTGCCCGTGAGGGCCCCTACCGGAACAGGAAGTAACCATGACAAATATCGTCGTCGTTATCGGCGCCGGATCTATCGGGCAGGCGATCGCTCGACGTGTCAGCGCCGGCAAGCACGTCCTACTGGCGGACTTGCGCCGCGACGTCGCCGCCGTGGCGGCAAAGGTCATGAGCGATGCCGGATTTGACGTGAGCACGGCGACCGTCGACGTATCCTCGCGCGAGTCGGTCCACGCGCTCGTCCGAACGGCCACGGCGCTCGGCGACGTCTGGGGCGTTATCCACGCCGCCGGCGTCTCACCGTCACAGGCATCGCCGGCGACGATCCTGCACGTCGACCTTTACGGCACCGCGCTCGTGCTCGAGGAATTCGGCAACGTCATTGCCTCCGGCGGGTCCTGCGTCGTGGTCGCTTCGATGTCCGGACACCGCTTGCCGGCGCTGACCGCCGAGCAAAACAAGGCTCTCGCGACAACGCCCGCCGACGAATTACTGGCGCTCCCGATGCTCCAGCCCGATCGGGTGAAAGACCCGTTGAACGCCTACCAAATCTCCAAGCGCGCGAATTCGCTGCGGGTGATGGCCGAAGCCGTGCGGTGGGGAAAACGCGGTGCGCGGGTCAACGCGATCAGCCCCGGAATCATCATCACCCCGCTCGCGAACGACGAATTGACCGGGCCTCGCGGCGCCGGGTACCGGCACTATATCGAGGGATCGGCGGCCGGACGCGCCGGCACCCCGGACGAGGTCGCAACCGTCGGCGCGCTCCTCATGGGCGCGGACGGCGCCTTCATTACCGGCAGTGACTTCCTCCAGGACGGCGGAGTCACCGCCGCCTACTGGTTCGGCGACCTCGGTCCGAAATGAAGCGCGCGGCTCAGTGTGGGAACCACTTCCTTCCCGGACTCATCGCCGGAGCGACCAGTCTGGCCGGGTTCTCCGAGCAAGGCAGGCTCGGCACGAATCCGGTCCGCGAGGGGCCGGAGTCGGCTTCCGGCGCTGGTGCGAGCGATCCCGGTTCCTCGCCGCTAAAGTCCAGAGGCTCGTCCGGGAACGAACCTTCTTGCGGTTCGACGCTTTGGCAGGTCATGACTTCGCACTCTTTCAATGCCGTTGCGAATGGCAGACTGTACGATCCTTCGGTCGCACGAGGTTACGACGTCATCCGCGAGCTGGGCGAAAGCGGCGGCTCAAACCGTGGGGCCGGCTCGGCCGCGGGCGGCGCTTTCGATTATATCGCATCGCGCGCGGCAGCGGTATCCTCAAATTCATGGAAAGCCGGAATTCCCGGCCGCGCCGCTCGGGATCCGCCGTTGAAAAGGCTGGTCGTTTTCGACCTCGACGGGACGCTGGCTGAGAGCAAGTCGGCGATCGATTCCGAGATGTCGGGGCTGCTTGCCGCGCTGCTCGGCGTGGTGAAAGTGGCGATCATCTCGGGCGGCGACCTCCCGCAGTTCGAGAAGCAGGTCATCGCCCGCCTCGAGCCCGGTGCGGACCTCGCCGGCCTCTCGTTGCTCCCGACCTGCGGGACGCGGTTCTTCCAGTACCGCGACGGCTGGCACAAGCTCTACTCCGAGGATCTCACCGGCGACCAGAAGCGGAAAATCGAAGCGGCGCTCGAGGCGGCGGTCGCCGCGACGGGGTTCGGGGCCGCCAAGACCTGGGGCGAGGTGATCGAGGACCGGGAGAGCCAGATCACGTACTCGGCGCTCGGCCAGCAAGCCCCGCTGGACGCAAAGAAGACCTGGGACCCCGATTTTACGAAGCGCCAGAAGATCAAAGCCCTGCTCGACGTATCGCTGCCCGACTTCTCGGTCCGCTTGGGCGGCACGACCTCGATCGACGTCACCCTTCCGGGGATCGACAAGGCCTACGGGATCGGAAAGCTCCGCGACATCCTCGGCATTCCGGTCGCGGACATGATCTACGTTGGCGATGCCTTGTTCCCCGGCGGAAACGACTATCCGGCGCGGTCGACGGGCGTGGTTTGCATTCAGGTCCGAGATCCGGACGAGACCAAGCGCGTGATCGAGACGGTCGTCGCTTGCCTCCAAACCTGACTCGGGCGGTTTAGCTGTCGGTAAACAGGGCCGCGCGCGGATGCCCCTTTGCCAGCGGCGGGGGCGAACTCGCTTGGCTGAAGTCCGCGGTCCATCGCCAGTTCGTGATCTCCGGCATGTCTTCGAGATGCTCGCGAATGTAGGTGTGGTGTTCGCAGAGTTTGGCCTCGAATAGGTCGACGGCTTCGGCCGCTCGCGCTCGCAGTCCGGGGAGCTGGGCGAGCGCGTCGAGCGCGAGGTGATAACGGCTCATCTCGTTCAGCACGACCATGTCGAACGGCGTCGTCGTCGTGCCTCGATCCATATATCCGCGCACGTGGAAGCGGGCCTCGTTCGAGCGGCCGTGAACCAGCGTGTGGATCAGCCAGCGGTTGTTGTGGAATGCGAAAATTACCGGTGCGGACGTCGTGAAGAGCGCGTCGAAGGACATGTTGTCCATCCCGTGCGGATGCGCGTCCGGCATCATCAAGGCGCTGAGGTCGACCACGTTGACGACCCGCACCTTGATGCCCGGCACGTGCTTCTGGAGCAGCCACGAGGTCGCGCAGATCTCGATGGTCGGCACGTCGCCCGCGCACGCCAGGACGACGTCCGGCTCGCCGCCGCCGTCGCTAGTCGCAAAGTTCCAGATCGACGCTCCTCGCGAGCAGTGCTCGAGTGCCTCGTCCATCGTCAACCACTGGAGCTGCGGCTGCTTGCCGCACGTGACGACGTTGACGTAGCCGCGGCTGCGCAAGCAATGGTCGAAGACGCTCAGGAGGCAATTGCCGTCCGGCGGGTAGTAGACGCGAATCGTGTCGCTCCGGCGCGCCAATGCGTTGTCGACGAAGCCGGTGGCCTGATGGCTGAAACCGTTGTGGTCGTTTCGCCAGGCGTGGCTCGTCAACAGGACGTTCAGCGACGCCAGCGGTTTGCGCCAGGAGAACGCACGGCACTGTTCCAGCCATTTGGCGTGCTGCGTCAGCATGGAATCCACGACCTGTGCGAAGGCCTCGTAGGATGCCCACATCCCATGGCGTCCCGATAACAAGTAACCTTCGAGCCAGCCTTGGCAGCAATGTTCGCTCAAGACCTCTAGCACGCGGCCGCTCGGACCGAGCTTATCGTCGATCGAAACCGTTTGCGCCATGAAGCGGCGGTCGGTTGCGTCGAAGACGGAGTTCAAGCGATTGGAGTTGGTTTCGTCAGGACAGAAGATCAGGAAGTTCGTCGGATTCCGCCGGATGATATCGGCGAAGAACGCGCCGAGCTTGCGCGGAGCTTCGGCGGCAACTTGGCCGGGCCCCGGAATGTCGAGAGCGTAATCGGTAAAGTCGGGAAGGTCGAGTTCGGTCAGCAGCCGGCCGCCGTTTACGTGCGGATTGGCTCCCATACGGCGATTGCCCGCCGGTGCGAGTTCCGCCAGCTCGTCGATGAACCTGCCGCGCTCGTCGAAGAGCTCGCTCGGCTTGTAGCTCTTCATCCAGGTTTCGAGGATCGCGAGATGTTCGGGATCGTCTCGGACGCCGGCCAGAGGAACCTGGTGCGCGCGGAACGTTCCTTCGATCGGGATCCCGTCCACTTCTTTCGGGCAGGTCCATCCCTTCGGCGTGCGCAGCACGATCATCGGCCACACCGGTTGCTTGCGGGCGCGATCCGCGCGAGCGTTGTGCTGGATCGCCCGGATCTCGGCGTAGCAGGTATCGAGCGCCGTAGCGAAGAGCTGGTGCACCGCGGCAGGATCGTCGCCTTCGACGAAATGCGGCTTGTAGCCGCGCCCGACATAGAGGGCTTTCAAGTCCTCGTCGCTCGTTCGGGCTTGAACGGTCGGCCCGGAGATCTTATAGCCGTTGAGGTGAAGGATCGGCAGCACGGCTCCGTCTTCGACCGGGTTGAGGAAGCTGTTGGATTTCCAGCTTCCCTCGAGCGGACACGTCTCGGATTCGCCGTCGCCGATCACGCACGCGACGATGAGGTCGGGGTTGTCGAAAGCGGCTCCGAAGGCGTGAACCAGCGAATAGCCGAGTTCTCCGCCCTCGTGCATCGAGTTCGGCACGTGCGGACCGCAATGGCTCGGAACCCCGCCCGGCGTGGAGAAGCTCCGAAAGAGCAGACGCAGGCCGTTCTCGTCGAGCGTGATCTCCGGATGCACTTCGGAGTACGAACCTTCGAGATAGGAGTTGGCATTGAGCGACGGGCCGCCGTGGCCCGGTCCCGCGATGTAGATGACGTTCGCGTCGTGCTCTTTGATGAGGCGGTTCAAATGAACGTATATGAGGTTCTGGCCCGGCGACGTGCCCCAGTGGCCGAGCAATCTCGGCTTGATCTGTTCGGCTTTGAGCGGCTCGCGCAGCAGCGGGTTCTCGAACAGATAGATCTGTCCGATGCAGAGGTAATTGGCCGCGCACCAGTAGCGATGCATCCGGTCGAGCAGCTGCGGCGTCAACGGCCCGTCGGGAACGGTCGCCGGCGCGGGCCGCGCGCCGTCGGACGCGACTGCGGTCGAGAGCGCGACGTCGAACCCGAACGCGCCGTTGCGGCCGGGCATGGTTCCAGGATCGTATTCGAGCACGTGAATGTTTCCTTCAGTCGCCGCGAGTGCCGCTATGACGCGACCGGCGCGATCTTGTGCGGGCGGTCGAGCGGCGTCTTGGACGTCGCCGGCGGCGCGAGCGGATCGAAGATGCGATACGCCAGCAGCTTTACGGGGTCGGTCAGCAGCGCCCACGCCAGCGCGTAGCACCAGACGAAGCCGGCCCACCCCCAGCCGAGCGGCGTCACGATATGGAAACCATAGACCGCGACGAGGGTCGCGAACGTTTGCGTTCCCAGGATCGCGAACAGGAGAATCGGCGCCGGCCGGATCGACCAGAACGGGCCGCGGGTTCGCGTGATGAAGATCGTCAGGTGACCGGCCACGGAGAGCATGAGGTACATGAGCGTCTGAATCTGCGGATGGCCGAGGTGGTATACGCGGTCGGCGAGGAAGAACAGGCCGAACGCTGCGATCGGCCCGATCAGACCGAGCACCGACGAGATTTCGAGCACCAGGCGCATGTTCCAGGTCTCGGGCCGCTTTTTATAGATCACGTTGTCGTACGCGATGGCCAGGATCGCCCCGTCGTTGAGCAGCGCCAACATCACGATCATGACCGCGGTGAGCGGGTAGAAGTTGAAAACCAAGATGGCGAGCGTCATGAAGATCAGCACCCGCAGCGTTTCGGCGATGCGGTAGATGGCGTAGCTGTTCATCCGCTGGACGATGCGCCGGCTCTCCTCGATCGCTGCGACGATCACGGTGAGGCCCGCGGTCGTCAGCACGATCGAGGCCGCCGCTCTTGCCGCGTCGGTCGCACCGGAAACGGCGATGCCGCAGTCCGCTTTCTTGAGCGCGGGTGCGTCGTTCACGCCGTCGCCGGTCATGCCGACGATATGCCCGCGCCGCTGCAGGACGTCGACGATGTGGTACTTGTCTTCGGGGAATACCTGAGCGAAGCCGTCCGCGTTCTCGATGGCCGTTGCTTGCGCGTCCGTTTCGGGACCTTTGGCGTCGCCCAGACCCGCGGCATCGAGGATGTTCGTGCCGAGCCCCAGCGTACGAGCCGTTTCCTGGGCGATCGCGACTTGATCGCCCGTGACCATCTTGATCCGGACGCCCATCTGCTCGGCGCTCGCGATGGTGGCTTTCGCCGTCGGACGCGGTGGATCGAACATCGGCAGCACCCCGAGGAACTGCCAATCCCCCGTTTCACCGGCCTTCGCCACGGCGAGGGAGCGAAAGCCGCGTGCGGCAAACGCGTCGACGGCGTTCTCGACGGCCGCCTTCACCTCGCCGGCGTTGCTCGACATCTTCAGAATGACTTGGGGAGCGCCTTTGGCGACCTGGAACTGCTTCCCGTCCACGTCCTCGACCGTCGCTTCGGTCAGCTTGTGCACCGGGTCGAACGGCACGAAGTGCAGGACCCGGTATGCTTTGAAGGCTGCTTGGTCTTTGACTCCGCCGATCACGGTCAGATCGATCGTGTCTTTGTCTTCGGCCCGCGATGCGAGTGCGGCGTAGAGGACGACCGTATCGCCGCGAATGCCGCCCAGGCAGAAGGGGTCGCCCAAGGTTAGCTTGTTTTCGGTGAGGGTACCGGTCTTGTCCGAGCAGAGGATGTCGACGCCGGCAAGCTCCTCGATCGACGAAAGCCGGGTCACGATCGCTTGTCGTTTCGAGAGGAGCCGGGCGCCGACGGCCATCGTGACCGACAGCACGGTCGGCATCGCCACCGGGATCGCGGCGACGAGCAGCACCAGCGCGAACTCGAAGGTCTCGAGCATCGGGTCGTGCCGGAAGAGCCCCACGGCGACGATCAGCACGACCAAGACGATGGCGAAAACGATCAGGTAGTTGCCGATCTTGAGGACGGCCTTTTGAAAGTGGCTGACCGTGTGCGCCTGCTCGACGAGCGCCGCGGTCTTACCGAAATAGGTCTTCGTGCCGGTGGCGTACACGATCGCGTCGGTTTCGCCGCGTCGCACGATCGATCCGGAGAAAACCGCATCGCCCGGCTTGCGCGTGACGGGCAGCGATTCGCCGGTCAGCGCGGACTGATCGACCTCGATCGGATCGCCTGCGAGCAGACGCGCGTCGGCCGGCACGATGTCGCCCAGCCGCATGCGAACGACGTCGCCGGGCACGAGTTGGGCGACCTTCGCGCCGCTCCACTTCCCGTCTCGCAGCACGCGGGCGCTGGTCGCGAGTTGGGACTTCAATGCCGCAATCGCATTGCCGGCCTGGTGCTCTTCCCAAAATCCGACGACGGCGTTGGTACACAGCAGGAGCAGGATGACGCCGAAGTCCAGCCAATGGCGGACGACCGCCGACAGGATCACGGCCGCTTCGATCATCCAGGGGATGGGGCCCCAGAAGTAGCTCAGGAACTTCAAGAACGGATTAGCGGCCTTCTCCGCGATCTCGTTGGGACCGTATTCCGTCAGGCGTTTTGCGGCCTCCGCGGCCGTCAGCCCGTCCTTCGTCGACCCCAGCTTTGCGAACAGGTCCGGCATCGAAACGGTCTTCAGATCGTCGCCGGGCTGCGCCGCAGGCTTATCCGCCATCGTCGGGCGCCGGTTCCGCGGCGGGCGGCTCGGCGCCGGCGAGCTGCTCGCGCTCCGCGGCGAGCTGCGAGCGCTGTTCGCCGGTAAGGCTCGGGTAGCTCAGACCGAGCGCTTTCAGCCGCGCGACGATGACGTCCGCGACGCTCGCGCGGGTGAACCACTTGCGGTCTGCGGGCACGACGTACCAGGGTGCCGGCTCGGTGCTCGTGTGCGTCAGCAGCTCCTCGTATGCGCGCTGGTAAGCGTCCCAAAACGTACGCTCGCGAACGTCGGCTGCCGAGATCTTCCAGTTCTTCTCCGGCCGGTCGATGCGCTCGAGCAAGCGTTTGCGTTGCTCGTCTTTCGAGAGGTGCAGGAAGAATTTGAGGATCACCGTGCCGTTGCGCACCAGGTGGCGTTCGAACGCCGCGATGTCTTCGTAGCGGTCTTCCCAGATTTGCGACCCCGACGGTTCGGGCGGAAGCCGTTCGGCCTCGAGCAGCGGCTCGTGTACGCGAACGACGGCGAGTTCTTCGTAATACGAGCGGTTGAAGATGGCGATCCGTCCCCGTTCGGGGAGCACCTTCGCGCACCGCCAGAGGTAATCGTGCGACAGCTCTCGGGACGACGGCTGCTTGAAAGGGTAGACGTCGACGCCTTGCGGGCTGACCCCGGCCATCACGTGCCTGATCGCGCCGTCCTTGCCCGCCGCATCCATGCCTTGAAAGATGACGAGCAGCGCGTACCGCTGATCGGCGTAAAAGAGATCTTGAAGCGCCGCTAGACGCGTGAGATCGTCATGCAGTTTGTCCTCCGCGTCGCGCTTGTCTTTGAAGCCGCCCGTGAAGGCCGGATCGAAATCCGATAACTTGACGTCGCCTCCCGGTCGAACGAGGAGATCCGCGTGGTCGATCGTCTTCGGCATGTAGGCAGCTTTCTTACGTCAGGCCGGTATCGTGAAATACGTGGGAACGGCTCGCACTATCGAGTCCCGGTGCCGAGCGAGACGTGCGTAACGCCCATCGAGAGAAGGGCGGCGGTTGCGAGCACCGCGGCGGCGACGACGAGCCAATGCCAGCGTTTCACACGCCGTCTTGCGCCGGCGGCAGCCGGCTCGGCAGCGTCACGCGCGCGACCGCGATCACCCCATCCGCCGCACCGTAATAGACGTCGAGCAGCCCGTCCGCGCGCAGGTCCGTGGCCGTCGGAAAGACGACGTCGGAGACGACGCCTTTACGCTCGTACGGGGTTTCCGGCTCCAGCACCGGCGAGGGCGTGCGGTACAGAACGCGCGACGGGCGCTCGAGATCGAGGATCGCTATTCCCATACAGTAGCGGGGGTGGCCGTTCGGTATCGCGACGGCATGATAGGGCAGGACCCACCCGTACGGCTGCCGCACGGGCGGCGCGCCGGTGCCGACCTTGTTGGTCTCCCAGGGCTGTTCGGGCGCCATGACCATTTCGTGTCGCCGGACCGTCGTCAAATGGACGATGTCGGCGAGAACGGCCTCGAGGGCGACGTACGAAATCCAAATGTGCTCGCGCGTCTCGTCGCCGGCCGGCGGCTTCGTCACGTCGGGTTTGCCCTGTTTGAGGTGAACGCGCGTCGTCGGCCGGTGCAGGATCCCAAGCGATGGGACGCCCTCCGGATCCGAGACGACCTCGGGGATCAAGGCGGCGTCTTTGTTGCCGCACTGATTGAGGTCCGGTGCGTCCGGCGTGGTTTCGAATCGCAACAGCCCCAGCCGCCGCCAGGTCCAGAGGTCCGTGGAGACCGCGACCGCGACCCGCGGTTCGTATGGGACGAAGGCCGTGTAGGTCATGACGTAGCGTCCGAGTACGGGAACGTACACCACGCGCGGGTCTTCGACGCCGCCGCCGCCCGGACCGACTTCGTACGTTTCGCGCGGCTCGAGGGCCAGCCCGTGGCGCTCGACCCCGATGGGCGCGTCGCCGCCGTGCCGCACGAACGCGTGCCCGATCCGCGAATAGTTCCCCTCGGCGACGAGCCGCGGGAAGAGGTGCATCGTACCGTCCGCGGATCGTACGCCTGCAGGGTTGAGCACGCCCCAGCGCTCGTGTGCTTCGCAGTTCTGCGGGCTCATGACGACGCCGAGCCGCGTCGCGGCGAAATCCATGCTCGGGGTTAGTAGTGCCTCCATGCTACCGGACGCTACGGACGGCGGGCGGCGGACGCGCCGGCCAGCGTGAGTATCCATACGAGCGAAAAGAGCGCGGCCGGCAGCCAGTGTTGGCCGGCCGTGCTCCGGAACAGCAGGTCGACGAGCGCGAAGCCCGCGGCCACGGCCATCGCGACGCTCAACAGCCGCCGAGTTCGCTTGCCGTCGAGCGGTAACGCTCCCTCCACCGCGATCGCCGGCGGCGCCACGAGCTGGGCAAAGGCGCCGGCTCCGGCGGCGGCGGCCAACAGCGATGCTAAGGTCACCGCGGAGTCGTGCGCGACCGTTGCGCGCGAGCTTGCAGAGTTTATTTCAGCTAACAAGACGCCGGGGACGCGCTGAAGAGCCCGGGTCACCCGTGCGATCGAAGGGGCCGACATGTCCCCGTCGAGTTGTAACGTCGTCCGGCTCAGCAGGTCGGTACCGTAAAGAGGCTGCGCGGCGAGGCTCACGGCGACACTGCCTTGAGCCCGTTGGCGGCCGGTTTCGAGTGGGCGTTCTTGTCGAGGATGTCGAGGAACGGTCTGACGATATCCAACGGCATCGGGAAGATCACGGTCGAATTGTGCTCGCCTCCGATTTCCGTGAGCGTTTGCAGGTACCGCAACTGCATGGCGGCCGGAATCGCAGAGAGGATCTTGGCGGCGTCGACGAGCGTCTGGGCGGCCTGGAACTCGGCTTCCGCGTGAATGACCTTGGCTCTGCGGTCGCGTTCGGCTTCGGCTTGCTTCGCGATCGCTTTGATCATGTTGTCGGTCAGCTGCACGTCGCGGATCTCGACGGCGCTCACGTCGATACCCCAAGCCTTCGTCCGCGAATCGAGTATATCTTGAATGTCGGTATTGAGTTTGGTGCGCTCGGCCAGCATGTCGTCGAGATCGTGCTGCCCCAGGACCGACCGGAGCGTCGTTTGTGCCAGCATGCTGGTGGCCGCGACGAATTGCTCGACCGCGATGACGGATTTTTCCGGATCGGTGACGTGAAAGTACAGAACCGCGTCCACCTTCACCGAGACGTTGTCGCGCGAGATGAGGTCTTGGCTCGGAACCTCCATCACGACCGTCCGCAGATCGACGCGCACCATCTGCTGAACGACCGGAATCAAGAAGATCAAGCCGGGACCCCGGACGCCGGTGAAGCGGCCGAACGTAAAAACGACCGCTCGCTCGTATTCGCGCAGTATTTTGATCGACGCATTCGCGAGGAGCCCGAGCACGACGATTGCGAAAAGCGGCAGGGCGAATCCGGTCAACGGGAGCATCGAAGGCCTTCAGCCTGCATCCTCGCGAGTACGGCCCGCGGAGCGGGAGCCTTCGAGCGGCAGGATACTAACTGTAACGCGCGCGGGCCGGACGCGGTATCGTGAAAAACACGGGTGGCGGCCGGAGAACCTTACGCGAACGTTTTCACCGGATGAACGGCGAACAGCGTTTCGCCGGCCTCACCGGCCGGACCGAGGACGTCCAGCGCCGCCGCGCTCGCGCGGAAGGAATCGAATTCCTCGGAACGCTCGAACCGGTAGACGAGCGCCGACGCGGTGCCGTCGTCGCTTCCGAACACGAGCGCCCCTCGAAACCCGCGCGCCCGTGCGAGCGGAGCGATAAGGTCGCGCACGCGGTGCGGGTCGCGCGCGACGCGCTCGAACGCATACGCGTCTTTGGTTTCCGGGTCGATCGTGTTTTCGCCGGCGCTAGCGGCAAGCTGGTAGAGGCCGAGCGACCCCGAGTCGGCCACGGCATGACGTTCGGCGACCATATGATGCTCGTCCCACGCGGCCGTCAAGTGCCGGAAGCTCTCGTGCCCGCCGAGTTCGACCAGCGCGACGACGCGCCGGGCGTTGACGGAACGGAAGACCGCGGCCGCGCGCGCTTTGGCGGGCGACGTGCGCGCTTTCTCGATCAGCGTCTCGTACGTCGCGACCTCGGCGCGGGCGCGCTCGGCCGGCTGGTGCGCGACCTCGATCGCGCACCAGGCGCTCGGCGCGAACGTTACCGGCGGCCCGCCGGGACGGTGGTCGACGGGTGTGTGGCGCTCGAGGTCTTCATGCGGACGCGGCATCGGCTTCTCTCCCAACGAAACGAGAGACTCACTGTAACGCAGCCGAGCCGAGCGCGGTATCCCGAAATTTACGGAGGCGCCGCCGCGCTAGTCTCGCGGAGCGGTGGGCGTCGACTCCCAGCCCAGCACGCGGGCGATCAGTTCGCTGCGGTTACGGCTCTCGGTCTTGTCGAGCATGCTCTTTATATGGTCTTGGACGGTCGATGAGGTGATGTGAAGCTGCTCGGCGATTTGGTCGAGGTGGTTACCGTCCAGGAGCAGCGCGAGGACCTGCACCTCACGCGGCGAGATGTGGAACCGCGACGCGGCGCCGGTGAGCGAGTTGTGCGGCTGGAAGCGATCGACGTGGACGCCGATGAACAGCCCCGTCGGGCCGGACATCGGTTGCGTCCGGACGACGAGGAACGAAACCGGGCGTGCGACGCCGGGTTTTTGCTCGGAGTTGCTCGACCAGGCGGCGGTGAGCTCCCGCACGGTGTCTTCGAGCACTGCCGGGAGACGCTCCGCGATCCGCGTGTGAAGCCCGGTCATGGCGACGCGGCGCTGATCGTCGGCGCTCCACGCGAGGACGATCTGAAGATCGCGGTCCAGCACGTAGAAAGCGCCCGTCGCCGGCTCCAAAGGTTCGTCGAGCTCGCGAACGGCGCTTGCGGGGGCGACGTTCGCCGGCGGCTGCAAGCGCAGCGACGAGAGACGATCGGAAGCGGCATCCAGGGCGAAGGTCAACATGCTGATCTCGCTCGAGGTGAAGGGCCCCAGTTCCGGCGTTCGCAGCAGCGTCAGGATGCCGAAATTCGCGCGCGCATCCGCAAATAAAAGCGTTATCCCGCTCGCGAACTCGTCGAGGGGGCCTAGCGTCGCGGCGATCCGGGGTCCCACCGGCGCCTTCTTACGCTGGCGCTTCAGCTCTTCCGCAAGTAGTGCGAGCCCCTTTCCGTTCGGTTTCGAACCAAAGAACGAAACGAGCTCGCCGCCGGGCTCCACGCGAGCGAAGGTCCAGTGCGAAGCGGGAACGACGTCGAGAATCCCGGCAACGATCGAGTACGCGGGATCCGATCGAGGCATCGTCTCGAGCGGCGCCGGCGTCTTGCCGGCGTTCGGGCTCATCTCCGAATCGGCTTTTTTCACGATGTGTTCGTCTCGGCCGCGATGCTACTATAGTAGCGGTAACCGGGGAGCGGCGGAACGGCATACTGTCGTTGCGCCTCCCGTATCGGCGCTCCCGGCATCGCCCCTGTCGCTTCTGAAAGATTTGCTCGCATGGCCTACGTTTGCTGTTTGGCCGGCATCGATTGTGCAGCGGTCCCAATGTTTAGTACGGTGCTTCGCATAGCCGGCACACCGGCCCTGGTAAGCGTTGCCCGGCTCGACGTCACCGAATTGGGTAAGCTCGCTCCTAACCTTCTCGTATGCGATATCGACGAACTCGAGGTCGATCCGCTGGAGTTCCTGCGCCGGATCCGCTTCGTGCTGCCCGATTGCACGATCGCCGTATACACCGGCAACATGAAGCGCACGTGGGGCGTCGCCTGCCATCTCGCCGGCGCGAACTGCTTGCTCTCGAAAGACTCCGACGCGCGACACCTGTCGGCCGGCTTCCGTTCCGCATTGCGAAACGGTTGCTACACGGATCCCCGGTTCGCGGCATGATCGCGGAACGGGTACGCAGCCGGCGGGCGGTCAGAAGAAGCACGCTCCTCTCGACCGTCCGCACGTTCGACACCACGATCGCGCTCTGGAGCTCGCCGGCGCGGGGCGCGCTGAGCGGCGGAGACTGGTGTGAAACGCTGCCCATCTCCGACCGGCTCGTCGCGTTGACGATCGGCGACGTGTCAGGACATGGCGAGTCCGTCGCCCGCACCAAGACCGTTATGCGCTGTTCGGTGCTCGAGGCGATCGCGGAACACCTCGTTCCCTCGAAAGTCCTGGCCGTCGCAAACGACGTCGCATCCAGCCGCTGCGACGGCGTCGTCGTCACCGCCGTCGTTGCGATCCTGAACCAGGACGCGCGCACGCTGACGTTCGCAAATGCCGGACATCCGCCGCCGCTCCTGCTGACCCGCGACGGGTTCTCCTTCCTACAACGATCGCCCGCGGATATTCCGCTCGGCATCTTCCCGCACTACAGCGCCGCCGATCACATGGTGCTGCTTCCCCCGGACGCGCTGATGGTCTTGTACACCGACGGAATAACCGAACACCGGCGCGACCCCATCCGCGGCGAGGTCGAACTCGTCGAAGCCGCACGCTACGCCCACGGCCGGCCCGACCTCAACGCCGCTTGTGCGGTCGCCCAGCACGTGTTTGCGAGAGGGCGCGGCGACGACGACGCCGCCGCCATCGGGTTGCGCACGACGCCGGTGCGGTTCGGCTGACCTGCGGGTACGCGGGCCTCAACCGAGAAACCGTCGGACATGGGAAATTCGCAAGGACCCTCAGCTGACGAAGATGCCGTCGCGGCAGCCGTCGCCATCGTCGACATCGGCTCGAAGGATCTCGACGTCCGGCAAGAGCTGGGCGAAACGTACACCAGCGCCAAATCGTATCTGACGGCGCTCTTCAAAGCCGCCGAGGCGGACGACCTCTCCTAGATCGCTTCGACGCGCTCGATTTCCGGGCAGCGGGCGCGCACGACCGTTTCGACCGCGCCCTTGAGGGTCGCGGTCGACATCGGGCAGCCGCCGCATGCGCCGGCCATCTGGACGTAGGCCACGCCGTCCTCCACGCGTACCAGCCACACGTCTCCGCCGTCGCGCCGGATGGCCGGACGGACGCGATCGAGCGCCGCCTCGATGCGCTCGGCAAGCGGTATGCCGGTTCCGGTCTGCGTCGGTGCCATTACACGCTCTTGAACCGCGGGCGCGGCCCGGTCCGTTGCGCGCGCGCCGGCTGCATAACCGAGCGCTCCGAACGCCGCGACCAGGAAGAAGAAGGCCACGCCGCGGGCGGCCAGCGCTTCGTCCGCGACGGGCCCGGCTTCCCGGCGCGCGCGTAGCGCGAGGACGTAGGCGGCCGCGAGCGGCAGCGTGCACGCTTCCAGCAACGCGAACACGGACGGCGCGCCGAGCGCGAACGCCAGAGCGGTCGCGGCGTAGACCGCGCCGGCCGCGGCCACGCCGAGCGGCTTCGCACGGTCCGGGCCGAGCCGCACGACGAGATTCCGCTTGCCGGCGGCCGCGTCGGCCGCCAGATCCGGGTATTCGACCGCGAGCATCATCGCCAACATCGCCGCCGCCGCGGGAAGCGTGCTTGCGAGGACCCGCACGTCGAGCGTGTGGCGCTGGGCCGCGAAGGCGCAGAGCGGCACGAGCACGGCGACCACGAGCGCCGTGTCCAGCTCGCCGAGCCCGCGCGCCAGCAAGCGGACGGGCGGCGCCGAGTAGCACCACGCCAAGATCGCGATCGCGGCGGCCAGGACGGCCGCAACGCCGCGCCCCGTCACGAGCAGTGCGACGGTCGCCAGGGCGCCGGCGAGCGCGCAAACGAGGGCCGCGACCAGCGCTGCGCGAGCGGGCAGCGACCCGTCGACCAGGACGCCGCTGCCGCCCGAATACGGCGTGCGGGTCGCGAGTGCGTCGGCGTCCCGGTCGAAGTACTCGTTCGCGAGTTGGGTCATCAGCTGAAACGCCGAGATCGCGAGCTGCGCGAGTCCGTATGCGGCCCAGTCCGTCGTCCCCCGCTCGTAGGCCGCGATCGCGGTGCCGAGCGCGCCGCCTGCGAAGCCGCCTGCCAAGAACTTCAGGCGCGAGAGGCGGACGAAGGCGGCGAGCCGCGCGCGCGCCGAGGCGAACGTCGTCAACGACGGAGGAAGCGCCCGGAACCGAGAGCGAAAATGGCTTTCACTTCATGGAAAACAAGCTCAAGGGACTCGCGCCGCCGCCCAAGGCCCGCCGCACGACCGGTTCGGGCCGGCCGAAAGTGCAGTCGGTCGACCGGACCCTCGACGTCCTCGAGGCGCTGGCGTCGCGCCGCGGTGCGACGGGAATCAGCGAACTTTCGCAGCTGGTCGGGCTCCACGTCAGCACCGTGCACCGGCTCCTGGCAACGCTCGTCGACCGCGGTTACGTGCGGCAGGATCCCGAGAGCTCGCGTTACCATTTGGGTTCGCGCGTCTTTACGCTGGCGAGTGCGGCCGACCTGCACCTGGACCTGCGCCTGGTCGCGCGCCCGTACCTCGAACGTATGATGCGCAATTCCGGAGAAACCGCTAATCTCGTGGCCGCGGCCGACCGCGAAGTCGTGTACCTCGATCAAGTCGCGAGCTTGCATTTAGTCAAGATGTTTACCGTGCCCGGCATGCGCGCGCCGCTCTACTGCACGGGCACGGGCAAGGTGATCCTGGCCTTCAAGGACCGCGAGTTCGCGGAGCCCGTGCTGTCCGCGCCGATGCGACGCTACACGTCGCGCACGATCGTCACGCGGGCCGGGCTCGAGGCCGAACTCGCGACGATTCGCAAGAACGGCTACTGCGTCGACAACGAGGAGATGGAAGAAGGCGTGCGCTGTCTGGCCGTCCCGATCTTCGACCGGCGCCGCGACTGCATCGGCGCGATGTCCGTTTCGGGTCCGACGACGCGCATGACGCCCGAGCGCGTCGAAAAGCTCTCGGTAACCGCGCGGGCGATTGCGAACGAGCTCTCGCGGCAGCTCGGCTACGAATCCGAGATCCAACTACCAGTAGGCCAGCGCGTCCGCGAATAGCCCTTCGAGTTCGCCTTCGCCGACCGGGCGCGGGGCGTTTGACAGGAGCCGGCGCTGGGCGGCCGCGCCCGCCGAGAGCGAAGGGATGTTCCCGCTCGCGAAGCCGACCCCGCCGACGCCGTTGGGCATGCCGGTCGCGCGCATCAGCGCTTGGATGCGGGTCGCCAGCGCCTCGCCCGCTTCGCCCAGGTCTGCGGCGGCCACGTCCCCGCCTAGCAGCCGGGCGGCCTCCAGGTGCCGCTCGCGATTCGCGCTCGCCGTGTAGCGGAAGACGGCGGGGGCGTTGACGATCACCGCCATGCCGTGCGGCACGATCGGGTCGCGGCCGGGATACTCCGGAGCGCGGTACTCGGGCACGAGCCCGGCGACCGCGTACGACATCGCGTGCGGCACGTGAACGCCGGCGTTTCCGAATCCGATGCCCGCCAGCGTGGCCGCGAACATCATCCGCTCGCGCGCTTCCAGGTCGCGCGGGTCGCTGACGGCGCGGACGATGAACTTCCCGAGCAGGCGCAACGCCTCCATGCAGGCGATGTCGGAAAAGGGGTTCGCCCCCTGCGACGCGGGGCGTGCCGCAGGGGACGCGGGCCGTTCGCGCGCGGTGTACGGGCGCGCCGTGTAACTCTCGAGCGCGTGCGAGAGCACGTCGAAGCCGCTGCACGCGACGACCGTGCGCGGCAGCGACGCGGTGACGTCGGGATCGATCACGCCCAGCGTCGGCCGGATTCGTTTGGACGCGATGCCGGTCTTCGCGTGGTGCTCCACGTAATCGAAAATCGCGATGCCGGTGACTTCGGCGCCGGTGCCGGACGTCGTCGGGCACGCGATGTGCGGGCGCAACGGCCCCGGGACGGGCAAGCCGCGGCCGAGCGGCGCGTTGACGTAGGCGTCGAAGGCGTCGGGATAGGTGCTGTACAGGTTCGCAGCTTTGGCCGTGTCGATCGACGAACCGCCGCCGACCGAGACGAAGCCGTCGAACCGGCCTTCGCGCGCGAAGTCCGCGGCCGCGAGGAACGACGTGTCGGTCGGTTCCACGGCCGACTCCGCGTAGAGCGCGACCTCGCAGCCCGCGCCCCGTAGCGAGTCCGCCACGGTCTCGACGAACGGGAGCCGCGCGACCTGCGGGTCGGTGAACAACGCCACCCGTTTGAGACCGAGGTCGTGCGCTTCCGGCCCGACCTCGCGCAGCACGCCGCTACCGTACTTGATGCGCGACATATCGACCTCGAACGTCGTGTCGCCGCCTTCGACGAAGGGGTAGCCCGCACAGCAAATCATCCGGGAAACTGCTACCAGCGCTTTCATGGGCCCTGTCGGCCCGCCACTCTTTGGCCCGGAAGCCAGGTGCGCGCCGGACCTGTCGAGTAGCCCGGGTGCGATGCTCCTCGGCGCGATCGATGTCGGGACCAACTCAATCCATTTGATCGTCGTCGAATTGGATCCGCGTTTCGGTACCTCGCGGACGATTCTCAAAGCGCGGGAAATGGTGCGGCTGGGCGGCGGCGAGGCGCTCGCGCGCGGCCATCTCAGCAAGAAAGCCGTGCAGCGCGGGGTCGCGGCGATCGCGAAATTCGCCGACGCGGCGCGCGCGGCCGGGGCCAACGACATTCGAGCGGTGGCGACCTCCGCGGTGCGCGAGGCGTCCAATCGCGACGAGTTCCTGGCGGCCGTGCGGGCGACCAGCAACGTCGAGGTCGAGGTGCTCGGCGACGTCGAGGAAGCGCGGCTGATCCACCTCGGCGTTAGCCGCGGCTTTCCGCTCGGCGACCGGGTCGCGTGCATGTTCGACATCGGCGGCGGCTCGACCGAATTCATCGTCGGCGACGCCGAGCGGCCGTTCTTCCTGCACAGCGTGCGCTTGGGAAGCCTGCGGCTCTACGAGGAGTACATGCGCGACGAGAGCGCGGCCGGGATCGGGTTCCGCGCTCTCGAGCAGCGGGTCCACACGACGCTGGCACCGGTCGCCCACCAGCTGGCGGACTATCGCTTCGACATTCTGATCGGCACGTCGGGTACGATTCTGGGCCTGGCGGCGCTCGATGCCGCCGAGTCCGGCTTGACGTCGCAGCGCGCCCACGGCTACGTGTTGCGCCTCGAACGGCTGAAGGCGCTGCAGCGCACGATGCTGCGCCTGACGCCGGCGGAGCGGCGCAAGATGCCCGGCATGAACCCCCGGCGCGGCGACATCATCGTGGCCGGCAACGCGATCGTCATGGCGGTGCTCGAGGCGCTGGGGCGTGACGAGCTGATCGTCAGCGAGCGGGCGCTGCGCGAAGGGCTCGTGGTCGACTACCTGGAGCGCAACATCGCGGTCGCGCGCAAGCTCGGCGACCAGCGAACCCGGCGTTTGGACGCGGCGCACGCGTTGGCGCGACGGTTCGGCCAGATGGGCGTGCACGAAAACCACGTGGCCGCGATCGCGCTGCAACTCTTCGACCAGCTCGGCGACGTGCACCGCTTCGAGCCCGCCGACCGCGACCTGCTCTTCGCCGCCGCGCTCGTGCACGACGTCGGTATGGCGATTTCGCCGAGCGCCCATCACAAGCACGGGGCATACATCGTTCGCAACGCGGGCCTGCCGGGCTGGCGGCCCGAGGAGATCGAGCTGATCGCGGCGCTCGTGCGCTATCACCGAAAGTCGCTGCCGAAGCCGACCCACCCCGAGTGGGCCGCCGCGTCGCCCGCCGCGCGTCTGAAGATCGAAGGCCTGGCCGGCATCCTGCGGGTAGCCGACGGCCTGGACCGGCGCCACCTCGGCGTCGTCCAGTCGCTCTCGGTCGCGGTCTCGCCGTCGACCGCCGCCGTCGCGGTCGAGGCGTTGCAGGACGTCTCGACCGAACTCGCGGCCGCCGCTTTCAAATCCGACCTGTTCGTTCGCGCCTTCGGGCTGCCGCTGACCTTCGAGGCCGTGCGCCGGCCGGGTTACGAATCGGGCTTCGGCGAGAGCGAACCCAGCGCCGCCGAGATCGACGCTGCCAGCTTCTCGGCGTAAGGCTCCCGGTGCTCGCCGGCCCAGAGCGCGCGGACCGCTTCGAGCGCGCGCTCGCGCTCGCGCAGCGCGCTCGCGACCAGCGCGTCGAGGCCGGCTCGGCGAGGGTCGTCCGGGCCGATCCCGTCCAGCATCGCCGCGTAGGTGCGGCCGAATGCGTCCGCGTCGGCCAAGGCGCCGAGTTTGTCCTGCAGGTGCGCGAGCAGCTTGAGCGCCGGGGCGGCCTCCGGGACGAACGTCTGCGTGAGCTCGAGGCCGTAGCGCAGATGCTTGACGGCGATGCGGAGCGCGTGGAGTTCGGTGCCGCGCCCGCGCGCGACGGCCGGCGGTCCGCTCTCGAGCACCCGCCGCAGGCGCATGCGCACCGCATGGTGCAGGGTGGGGCCTAAGCGACCGCTCACGCGAGCAGCTCCGTCAGCGCGTCGCGGTCGAATTGCGAGAGTTCGACCGCGAACTCGGCGAGCGCGCGCCGCCGGCGTTCGCGCAGGTCCTCGAGCGCCGCGGCGACGCCGGGCTGCTCCGTCGTCGTGGCACCGCCGAGCGCGCCGCGCAGCGCCGCCAGGTGGACGTCCGCATCGCGAACGTCGCCCAGCTTCTGCCCCAGCCGGCGCATTCGCGCGCGCAGCGCGCGCCAGGCTTTCTTCGGGAAGCACTTCTCGAAGGTTTTCATCGCCGAGCGCAGCCGGCGGATCCCGACCCGCATGTCGTGCACCGCTTTGGTGTCGTCGCCGCGCAGCACGGCCGGCACCGCAACCAGGACCTCGTCGTAGAGCGCGCGCAGGATCGTGCGCGCACCGGCGTCCAACGGCGTCTCCGGCGCTCAAACCGGCGAGCGAGGGCACCTTCGCCACCTTTCCTCCTTGCCCTGAAGTCTTAATGTACGGTATCTTACTCGCGGCGCCGCGTACCTTCACGGGGCCGTCAAGGCGTGTGGCGAACGCGAAACGAGCGTGGCTCACGAGGGGAAGATTTTATGTTAGCCGTCGGCCCACAGCTGAAGAAAATTCTCGTCGTCGACGATGAGTCGGCCATCCTGCAGACGCTCCGCTTCAATCTGGAGCGCAACGGCTACGCGGTGGCGACGGCCGGGGACGGCCGCACGGCGATCACGCTGGCCGCCACCGAACGGCCCGACCTGATCGTCATGGACATCATGCTGCCCATCCTCGACGGCATCGAAGCCTGCAAGGAAATTCGCAAGTCGAGCGGCGTGCCGATCATGATGCTGACCGCACGCGATCAGGAGATCGACAAGGTGCTGGCCTTGGAGCTCGGCGCCGACGACTACGTGACCAAGCCGTTCTCCCTGCACGAGTTCCTCGCGCGCGTCAAGGCGCGCCTGCGGCGCCAGAACGGCGAGGGCGTGCCGCGTAGCGAGGCGATCGTCGTCGGCGAGATCGAACTGGATCCGTCGCGGCAGTCGCTGGTCGTGCGGGGCCGGCCGGTCAATCTCGCGCCCAAGGAATTCAGCCTGTTGCACGTGCTGCTCGAGAACCGGGGGCGCGTCGTCACGCGCCAGACGCTGCTCGACAAGGTCTGGGGATACGATTTCGAGGGCGAGCACCAGACGATCAGCGTGCACGTCCGGTGGCTGCGCGAGAAGATCGAGATCGACCCCAACAACCCGCAGCACATCGTCACCGTCCGCAGCCGCGGCTACATGTTCAAAGAATAACGCCCGCGTGATCGTGGAGCTCGCGCTGGCCGCCGCGGCCGGGGGTGCCGCCGGCTTCGGCGCGGCGCTGCGCGTACGCTCGAAACGGAACTCGCCGCCGCCGCGGCCGGAGGCCCAGGAAGCGCCGCTCGACTCGCGCTTCGAGCAACTGCTGCGCTCCCTGACCGTGGGCATCGTCACCCTCGACGAGCGCGGTCAGATCGAATCGATCAACGCAGCGGCTGCGACGATCTTCGAGTTCGGCTCGCGACCGGTGCTCGGCCGCGCGATCATCGAAGCCGTGCCCTCGTTCGATCTCGACCGGCGCGTGCGTGAGGCGCTGGACGGCCACCCGTCGCGCGGCCGCGTGGCCCTCAACGGCCCGAGCGGGCAGCGGGTGCTGACGGTGGCGACGCTGCCGCTCGACGGCACGGCGGGCGTGCTCGTGATTGCCAGCGACGAGACGCGCCTGCACGAACTCGAGGAGACCCGGCGCGATTTCATCTCCAGCGTCTCGCACGAGCTACGCACGCCCCTTTCGTCGATCAACTTGATGATCGAAACGATCCTCGCGGACGAACGCGACACCGAGGCGCTGAAGCTGTTCTTACCGCGCATCAAGCGCGAGGTCGACCGCATGGTGCACCTGGTGGAGGATCTGCTCGACCTGGCGCGCTCCGAGTGGGGCCGCTTGCGCCTGCGCCGCGAGGACGTCGATCTGGAAAGCGTCGCGCTCAACATCCTGCGCACGTTCGAACCGCGCGCCAAGCAGCTCGGCGTCAACCTTCGCTTCGCGGGCGAAACCGCGCGGATCGACGGCGACCCGGACCGCCTCGCGCAAGTCCTGGTCAACCTGATCGACAATGCCTTGCGCCACACGCCGGCGGGCGGCTCGGTCGAGGTTTCCGTGCAGCGTCGCGACTTCCGGGCGAGCCTGGTCGTGCACGACACGGGAGTCGGCATTCCGTTCAACGACCTGCCGCATATCTTCGAGCGCTTCTACGTCGTCGACCGCTCGCGGGCGCGCGACGCCTCGGGTACGGGCCTGGGCCTTTCGATCGTCAAGCAGATCGTCGAGGCGCACGGCGGCACGGTGACGGCCGAGTCCGAATTCGGCCTCGGCGCGACCTTCACGTGCGTGTTTCCGGTCGCGCGATCGGCGGCCGCTCTCGCCTGAACCCGGCGCGGCGCGCGAGCGCCTGCCAGTCGAACGCAAACGGTTGCGGCCGAACCGTTCCGAGCAACGGCCGTTCGACGAAGTACGTGACCGCGGCCGAGACGGCGAGGCTGACGGTCCAGCCCAGCGCGATGTACGCGAGCTTCCAGTGCGGATCGTCGCGCGGGTTGGCCGTCGCGGCGCGCGGCACGCCGTGCTTCCAGAGCCAGATCAGCACCAGTGTATGCCAGAGATAGAGGTTGTACGAGAGGATGGACAGGAACACGAAGGCGCGGTTGGCCAGCACCTTGCGCCACCACGGCGCCGCGAAGCAGGACGCGACGGCGAGCGACGACAGGGTCGCAGCCAAGAGCGTCCGGTGCGCGAGGATCCACCGTTCGCGGCCGCCGTCGACGTAGGTGACCGCGTCCGCGCCCGCCATCATGGCGAAGCACGCGCCGACCAGGGCCAGCGCCGCCAGCGTGAACGCCCAGCGAAAGCGCTCGAGCCGGTCGAAGCGGCCTCGCAGCCAAACGACCGCGTACGCGGCCAGCATGCCGAACGCGAAGACGTCGAGAAAGGCGGGCAGCTCGCGCGTCACCGGTTCGTTCTGCAAACAGCAGCCGGCCGTCGCATAGCGGTAGCCGAGTGCGGCCGCGATCATCGCGCCCGCCGTGACGACCGGCGCTCGCCTGAACGCGACCGCGAGCGCGGGGAAGAAGAGGTAGAACTGGACTTCGATCGCCAGGCTCCAGAAGACCGAATTGACCGGCCCGAAATCGTCGTTCCAAAAGCTCTGCACGAAGAAGGCGTGCTGCGCGAGAGCCGCCGCGAATGCGGTCCCGGAGTGAAAGAGCGGCGCGGCGACGAGCGCGGTGGCCGCCAGCGCCAGCGCGTACGACGGCACGATCTTGATGAAGCGCCGGTATGCGAAATCGACGGCCCTCGGCCGCTTGCCGCCCCCTAGGGCGAACTCGGCGTGCGGGAAGAACAGCACGAACCCGCTGATGGCGAAGAACAGCTCGACGCCCAGATAGCCGGACCGTGCCGGGACGTCGACCGGAAGCGCGTGGCCGAAGACCGAGAGCTCGGGCGTCAGCCACGAAAAGAGCCACGTGTGGTAGACGAGCACCAGGAGGATCGCTATGCCCCGCAGGCCGTCGACGGCTTCCGTGCCGGTTCGAACGTGTTCGCGCACGCCGTCTCAATTGGCCTTAAGCGGACGATAACCCGGCGATAAAGCGGAGCGATCATACTGGATCGAGATGAGCGAGGGCGAGCGTCGGGAAGATCGTCGAGCCTTGCTTGCGTTCCTCGAGCGCAACTGGGGCGAACTTACCTTACGCGACGCCCGCTCGTTGTGTATCGAATCGCTGGATTCGCTTGGTCTGCTGCGTCCCGATATTAAGGAATCCTTAACCACCCGTTAAGCCCACCTTAGGCTCGGGCTGCGACCATCGACCCCGCGCGTTCGCGTTTTTATTCATTTCGGAAATCCAGGAGGTTCAATCATGTCCAGGTCCGCACGTTTCGCGGCCCTCGCTCTCGGCGCCGTGCTGGCGGCTCCGTCGCTCGCACTTGCCGACGTCAACATCAGCGCAGCCGGATCCACCGCCCTGCAACCGCTCGTCCAGGCAGCCGCGCAGGCGTATCAGGCCGAGCACTCGGACGTCAAGATCAGCGTCACCGGCGGCGGCTCGCGCACCGGGCTCTCGCTCGTCAGCTCGAAATCGGTCGACCTCGGCGATTCCGATATCCTGGCCGTCAACGCCCCGGACCTCGTCGACCACAAGGTAGCGGTCGTCGGCTTCGCGGTCGTCGTCAACCCGGCCAGCGGCGTCACCAACCTCACCAAGAAGCAGATCCAGGACATCTTCGGCGGCAAGGTCAGCAACTGGAAGGACGTGGGCGGCAAGGATCTCGCCATCACCGTCATCAACCGGCCGCCCAGCTCCGGGACGCGCGCGGTATTCACGAAGACCTTGCTCGGGAACGCGACGCTCGCGAACGACACGCTGATCGAAGACGCGACCGGCACGGTCGTACAGAAGGTCAAGCAGTCGGACGGCGCCGTTTCGTATGCGTCGTTCTCGGGCACGCATAACCAGACCGGCATCACCGAAGTCTCGATCGACGGCGTGGCCGCGACCGACGACAACGTGACCACCGGAAAGTACCCGTTCTGGTCGTACGAACACGTGTACACGAACGGTCCGCCGAACAAGGACGTGTCGCGCTTCATCGCATTCCTTTCCAGCAGCAGCGAACTGCTCAAGAAGACCGGATATATCCCGGTGGGGTCCATGAAGGTCACGGAGACGGATCGCTAATTTACACGCGGTTTGAAAAGAGGTACCGGAGGAGCGGCGAAAGCGTCGCTCCTCTGCCCTATTTTGCGACGATGAGGGATACCGCGATCCGATGTTAGGGGCCCACGCCGGCAAGGCGCACCGCGACGAGCGGATAGCGCTCGTCTTCCTGACTTTGTGCAGCGGTATATTCGTCCTCGCGATCGCGCTGATCCTCATCTATCTCGCCTGGAGCGGGACCAAGCTCTTCTTCGTCGACCATTACTCGTTATTCACGTTTCTGTTTTCGCCCGACTGGGACTCGTTGGGCGGAAAGTTCGGAGCCGCACCGTTCATCGCCGGATCGCTGGTTGCGACCGGGTTCGCGATCGTGGTAGGCGGCCCGCTCGGAGTCGCCGTCGGCGTGTTCTTCTCGGAACTGGCGCCGCGCCGCGTCGCGAGCGCGATGAAGCCGGCGATCGAAGTGCTGGTGGGGATTCCGTCGGTCGTCTACGGCTGGCTCGGCCTCACCCTGCTCGTTCCGCTGATCGCCAGAGTCTTCAAGGTCGAAGGCGACGGCCTGCTGGCCGCGGGTATCGTGCTCGCGATCATGATCTTGCCGACCGTCATCTCGCTCTCCGAAGACGCGCTGCGGGTGGTTCCGAACGCGCTGCGCGAGGGCTCGGCCGCGCTTGGAGCGACGCGCTGGGAGACGATCTCGCGCGTGCTGATCCCCGCCGCCTCGAGCGGACTTGCCGTCGCCATCATCCTCGGCATCGCGCGCGCCATCGGCGAGACTCTGGCGGTGCAACTCGTGCTCGGGAACGCGAGCGTCGTCCCGACGTCGATGCTCAAACCCGCCGCCGCGCTGACGTCGGAGATCATCCTCGACATGGGCGACGCGCCCGACGGGTCCGGTCTCCAGCACGCGCTCTTCTCGATGGCCTTCCTCCTGCTGCTGATCTCGATGGGCTTGATCGTTCTCATCCACTACGCCCTGCGGAAACGGGCCTGATGGCGGGCGTCATCACCGCCGCCGCGGCCCCGGCCTCGTTGTCCAGCGACCGCTCGCGCTCGCGCCGGCTGTTGGACCGCTTCATGACCGGCGTCCTGTGGACCGCCGCCTCGTCGATCGTCGTGCTGCTGCTGATCTTCATCGGCTACGAGTTCGTGAAAGGCTCGAGCGAGATCTCGTGGCACTTCTTGACCGGCTACCCATCGGCATCCGAGGCCGGAGGCGGAGTCGGACCCGAAATATTCAACTCCTTTTACATCTTGGTACTGACGCTGATTTTCACGGTGCCGATTTCGATCGGAGCCGGCGTCTATTTGCAGGAGTATGCGGGCCTCGGGCGGTTCCGGGACATCGTGCAGTTCAGCGCGGAGTCGCTCGCGACCGTGCCGTCGATCGTGATGGGGCTTTTCGGCTTGCTGATCTTCGTACAGACGTTCCACTGGCACTTTACGGCGCTGGGCGGCGCGCTGACGCTGACCTTACTGAATTTGCCTTCGCTGATGCGCGTGACGCAGGAGTCGCTAGCCGGGGTCTCCGACACCTACCGCGAGGCCTCGATGGGACTCGGTGCCACCAAGTGGCAGACGGTCATCAACGTGATTCTGCCCAGCGCGATCGGGCCGCTCACGACCGGAATCGTGCTCGTCTCGGGCCGCATCTTCGGCGAAACCGCCGCGCTCGTGTTCACGGCGGGCGCGTCGGTCTCGTACGGCAAGAGCGCCTACGACTTCAACCCCTTCCACACCGCGGAGACGCTGGCCGTACACCTCTGGTCCACGCACCGCGAGTCGCTCGTGCCCGACGCGGATCAAATCGCTAACGGGTCGGCGCTCGTCTTGCTCGTCATGGTCCTGGTATTCAACATCGTCGCACGCGTCCTCGGGCGCCAGTTGACGATTCGCCTCACGGGGAAATCCTGATGCCGGCGCTCGAGACGCAGCCGGGCGTCCCGCCTCTGGACGACAAGATGAAGGTCGAGAACATGGACGTGTTCTACGGCACGTTCAAGGCGATCAAGAACGCCGACCTCAATATCCCGGACCGGCGCGTGATGGCGCTGATCGGCCCCTCGGGCTGCGGCAAGTCGACGTTCCTGCGCGCCCTCAACCGCATGCACGACCTGACGCCCGGAGCTCGCGTGACTGGCAAGGTGACGCTCGACGGCGTGGACATCTACGGTCCCGGCGTGGACCCGGTGACGGTGCGCCACCGCATCGGCATGGTCTTCCAACGCCCCAATCCCTTTCCGAAGTCGATCTACGAGAACGTCGTGTACGGCCCGCGCATCCACGGCGAGAACAACAAGGCCAGGCTCGACGAGATCGCCGAGCGGAGCCTGCGGCAAGCCGCGCTCTGGGACGAAGCCAAGGACCGCTTGCAGCGCTCGGCGCTCGATCTCTCGGGCGGCCAGCAACAGCGCCTTTGCATCGCCCGCGTGCTGGCGGTCAATCCGGAAGTGATCCTGATGGACGAGCCGGCGTCGGCCCTCGACCCGATCGCGACCTCGAAGATCGAAGATCTGATCGGCGTGCTCAAAGCGGAATACACGGTCGTCATCGTCACGCACTCGATGCAGCAGGCCGCGCGCATCTCCGATTTCACCACGTTCTTCCTGCTCGGCGAATTGCTCGAAGTCGGCACGACCTCGGACATCTTTACCAAGCCCAAAGACAAGCGCACCGAAGACTACATAACGGGCCGCTACGGTTAAACGGCGCGGCGAACCGCGCGGAGCTTGGATTCCAGGCGCGTCTTGAGCGCCGGCCATTCGGGCGCGACGATGCTGTAGGCGGCGCTGTCGCGCGTGAAACCGTTGACCGCACGGGCGCGGTGCGAGCGGAGCGTTCCCTCGTAGGTCGCTCCGAGGCGCACGAGCGAGGCGCGCGAGCGGCCGTTTTGCGCGTCGGTGAAGAAGGCCACGCGCAAGACGTCGCGCTCCTCGAAGGCGTGGCGCAAGAGCAGATACTTGGTTTCGGTATTCGCGCTCGTCCGCTGGTACGCGGCGCCCAGCCACGTCCAGCCGATCTCGAGCGCGCGCTCTTCGAAGCGGATGTCGAGGTAACGGGTGGAGCCGATCGCCCGGCCGCTCGCGCGTTCGACGATGGCGAACGGTTCCTCGCACCCGCCTTCGGCGGCGTAGCGCGCGGCGTCGATCCAGCGCTCGACGGCGGCCAGATCGGAGAAGCCGCGCAGCGGCATGTAGCGCCAGATCTCGGGCCGCGCGGCCGCGACGAACAGATCGGCCGCGTGGCAGCGCTCGAGCGGTACGACCTCGACGAAGCGGCCGTTCAACATTTCTTCCGGATTTCGACTCGCGGCACGGCTGGACTTCTCCGGCGCTCGCGCGAAACGCCCGCCATGCCGGCGACGATGACGGCCCTCTGCAAAGTGGCGCAAGCCCCCGGCCTCGAGCTCGCCGAAGTGCCGGTCCCGGCGATCGGACCTTCCGACGTGCTGATCCGCGTCCGCAAGGCCGGTATTTGCGGTACGGACCTGCATATCTACGAGTGGGATACCTGGGCGCAGCGCAGGATCGAGCCGCCGCTGATCGTCGGCCACGAGTTCGTCGGCACGATCGCGGCGCTGGGCGACGCGGTGCGGGGCCTCGCGCTCGGGCAGCGCGTGTCCGCCGAGGGACACATTTCGTGCGGGATCTGCCTGTTGTGCCGGACCGGTGAAGCGCACATCTGCGAGCGGGTCCGGATCATCGGCGTCGACACGGCGGGTGCGTTCGCGACGTACATCGCGATGCCGGCCGTCAACGTGTGGCCGCTCGATCCCGCGATTCCCGATGCGTTTGCGGCGATCTTCGACCCGCTCGGTAACGCCGTGCACACGGTGATGGCGGCGGGCGTGAGCACGAAAAGCGTCGCGATCACGGGCGTGGGATCGATCGGGTTGATGGCGATTCCGGTGGCGCGCGCGGCCGGCGCGGCCTCCGTATTCGCGATCGACGTGAACCCCGCAAAGCTGGCGCTGGCCGAACGCGTGGGCGCCGACGCGGTCTTCGACGCCCGCGATCCGAGCGTGTTCGACGAGATCGCGCGGCGCACCGGCGGTGCCGGCACCGACGTGCTGCTCGAGATGTCGGGTAGCGCGTCGGCGATCGACGCCGGGCTGCTCATGCTGCGAAACGGCGGCCGGGCGGCGCTGCTGGGAATTCCGCCCGACGACGTGAAGATCAATCTGGCGGAGCGGATCATCTTCAAGGGCTTGACGGTTCTCGGCATCAACGGGCGCAAGATGTTCGAGACGTGGTACCAGACCGAGGCCCTGGTCAAGAGCGGCCGCGTCGACCTGCGCCCGATCATCACGCACCAGATGCCGCTGGCCGCCTACGAAGAGGGCTTTGAATATATGCGCAACGGTACCGCCGCCAAGATCGTCTTCGACGTGGAGTGCGATTCGTGAACGCCGCTTTCGAACGACGGCTGAGCGCCGAACTGCAGTCCCTGCGCGACGCCGGCACGTACAAGCGCCTGCGCCACCTGACGACGCCGATGGGCGCGCACGCGCACATGGAAGAAGCGGGCGATGTCGTCGTGCTCTCCAGCAACGATTATCTGGGGCTGGCCGCGCGTCCCGACGTCGTCGCGGCCGGCATCGAGGGCCTGCGAACGTACGGGGCCGGTACCGCCTCGGTGCGGTTCATCTGCGGGACGCTCGCCATCCACCGCACGCTCGAAGCGAAGATCGCGTCGTTTCTGGGCTTCGAGGCCGCGCTCAGCTACGTGTCGTGCTGGTCCGCCAACGAAGGCCTGCTCCCGACGATCGCAACGGCCGGCAACACCCTGATCTCCGACGAACTCAACCACGCTTCGATCATCGACGGTTGCCGGCTCGCGGGCGCCAAGCGGTTGCGCTACAAGCACGCCGACATGGCCGATCTCGAGGCGAAGCTGCGCGAGGCCGAAGGCACCGCCTTCGTCGTGACCGACGGCGTCTTCTCGATGGAAGGCAGCGTCGCGAAGCTGCCGCAGATCGTCGCGCTGGCCGAACGGTACGGTGCCGTTACGATTGTCGACGATAGTCACGGTACCGGCGTAATGGGACCTTCGGGCCGGGGGACGATCGAACATTTCGGCCTCGAAGGCCGCGTCGACATCGTAACCGGTACGCTCGGTAAAGCGCTCGGCGGGGCGGCGGGCGGTTTCGTGGCGGGCAGCGCGGCGCTGATCGACACGCTCGTGCAGCGCTCGCGCACCCAGCTCTTCTCCAACGCGTTGCCGGCGACGGTGGCGGCCAGCGCCCTGCGGGCGATCGAGATTCTGGAAGCCGAGCCCCAGCTCGTCCGCAAGCAGCGCGAGAACGTCGCGTATTTCCGCGCCGGGTTGGCCCGGCTCGGCTTCAAGCCGCTCGACGGCCCGAGCGCGATCGTGCCCATCATCGTGGGCGAGACGTCCTTCGCCATCGCGCTGAGCGACCGGCTTTTGCGCGAGGGCGTTTTCGTCACCGGCTTCGGTTTTCCGGTCGTTCCCGAAGGAACGGCGCGGGTACGGGTGCAAATGAGCGCCTCCCTCGAAAGAGCGGACCTGGACCGCGCACTCGGCGCTTTCGAACGAACCGGTCGCGAATTGGGTATCATCGCACCCGCGTCCGTTGCCTGATCACCTCCACCCACTGTAACACGCCGGCTCGATGCGATTGGCCTTATCGCGAGTGGAGCCACGCTGCGAGGAACCGTACAATGAGCGCTATGCGACGCACCCTTCTTGCCGTTTTCGTTCTTGCCGGAGCCGCCGCGCCCGCCCTCGCGGCGACCGACGTGGCGTTCATCGGCCCGGCCGGCTGGAGCCAGGTCGATACCTCTGCGGCGCCGGCCGATCCGAACCGCAAGACGGAGCAGTGGCACATCGCCGGCGACGTCGCGTCCGTCACCTTCATCAAGGACTCGGTAACGAGCTACGCCGACGCTCTGGCGCTGATCAAGACGAATTTCTCGACCAACAAGATCAGGCCGTCGGCCGACAAGGACATCCCCTGCCAGGGCAAGACCGGCCACGTGGTCGAGTTCTCGACCGGACCCGACGGGCACCAGATCGTGATCAACCGCATTCTCGTCCCCGACGGTAACGGCCTCGACACGATCACCTACGTCCGCTCGGGCGGCACGCCGTTCGACAGCGACGTTCAAAAATCCGAAACCGCCTTCTGCGCCGCAACCCCTCAGTAAGCCGCTGACGGGTTCGGTCGCGCGCCGGCCGGCGGTCCAACCAGTGCGAATCTCGTGCCGCTGCGGCAGTGCAGCCAGATGCAACTGTGATTTTTGAGAAACACGAAATAGACGTAGATGAGCTTGCCCTTGGGGGCGGTGGCGTAGCGCCGTGGCGCACTTGACAAACCTAGGCCTAGGTTACATGATTCCTTATTAGGGATGAGTGGGAAGCAGGCGTATCGGGCAGGTTCGCTACCGAGCATTTCGGGTGACCATGCAGGCGCCAAGGTCCCGCACGACATCCTGACCACCGCAGCCGAAATGCGAGAAGCGGTAAAGGCGGCGCGGAAGCGCGAGCGGGAGGCAACGAAAATTCGTTCGGCGCGCTACGACGAGGAACGGGACGCGATCGTGGCCGACCTTTCGACGGGTTCGACCCTCGTCGTTCCCCGGCCATCGGTTTCCGGTTTAGCCAAGGCCTCGGCGAGCGAACTCGCAGACCTCTCGATCACCCCGGGCGGCGAGGGTCTGTGGTCGGACGCCGTCGACGACGGCGTCTTGCTGGAGCAGCTCTTGGTTCTTGCAGCCGGTGAGGCAACGCTCGGGACGATCGGTGCCCGAATCAACGCGGCCAAGAAGTCGCCGGCGCGGGCAGCCGCATCGCGCGCGAACGGGGCGAAAGGAGGTCGGCCTCGCAAGGCGTCTGCGAAGACGCTCAGTTCTGCACGAAGAGCTTCCTAAGCTCGGTGGAGCGGACGGCGCGACGCCTCATGCCGAGCGGGCGCGCGTGTAGACGCTATTGAGACGCTCGGCGTGCTACGCTGCGCGTCATGAGACGTTCGTCGATCGCGTTTTCCGTCTTCGCCGTTTTGGCATGTGCCGTGGCGGGCTGCGCCGGCCGCGGCGCGGGGTTCACGCCGCAGGCGCCGCAGGGGTCTTCGCTGGCGCCGATGCAGGCGCCGGCGGCGTTCGAGGAACTGCCGGGCGCGAGGACGCTACACGGCCCCTTCGTGACCGTCAACAACCCAGGCTACGTGCCCTGGGGGGTGCTCGGTTTCAGCGGGTCGGCGAACGGCGATATCGCGCCCGTCACGCGCCTGATCGAAGGCGCTACAGGACTGTACTATCCGCTTACCGTCGGCCTCGACCGCCGCGGCTATGCGTACGTCGGCGAGTCGAACCTCAACGGTTCCCAGAGCGACCCGTACGCGATCGCGGTCTTCGCGCCGCCGCTGACGGGCAGTAAGGCGCCGGTCGCGACGATCGAAGGGAACCGTGCGCAACTCGGCGGCCAAGCGCTCGCGGTCACGGACCAAGGTGCCGTGTACGTCGCCAACGGCAACGTCGCGGGCAACGGGTACCTCTCGGTGTTCGCGCCCGGTGCCAAAGGCGACGTCGCGCCCGCCGTGAAGATCTACGGCTCGAAGACGCTGCTCGCGCAGCCCGCCGCCATCGCGGTCGGCCCGACCGGAAAGATCTACGTGGCGAACCTCGGGGGCGGGGTCGGCCCGGCGACGGTGACGGTCTACGCTGCGAACGCGAAGGACGACGTCGCGCCGCTCGACCATTTCAACCTCCCGCTGCAGAGCCCGACCGCCATCGCGGTCGACAAGGCGGGCGCGGTGTACGTCGCTTCGTCCTACAGCGGCGGCATCTGGGTCTATCCGGCGGGATCGCACTCGCCGCGTGCGATTCTCGGCCACTCGCTGCTCGACACCCAGTACCAGCTCGAGCCTTTCGGGGTCGCGGTCGACGACGCGGGTTACGTTTACGTCGCCAATGTCGGCCCGGTTCCGACGACGCGGGCGGCGAGCCAGATCCTCGTGTATCCGCCGAACGCCACGAGCGCGACCAAACCGATCGCGACGATCGGCGGCAGCGCGAGCGGCATCACCGATCCAAGATCCGTCGCGGTGCTGCCCGTCGCGTCGGCGCCGACGCCCGCGCCGACCCCCAAGCCCACCCCGGTGCCGACGCCGACACCGACGCCGAAGCCGACACCGACGCCGACTCCGCCGCCGCTCGCGGACGAAGCGGTCTACGTTGCGGACCTCTCGTCGAAGACGCTGCTGGGCTTCACGGCCGGCACGAAGGCCGATTCGAAGCCGCTGGTCGAGATCGCCGGCAGCCGGACGTATCTCGAGCAGGCGAACTCGGCGTTCGCGGATGCGAAGGGCAACATGTGGGTCGCGGAGCAGCTGGACTCCACGGGCTCGTCCGCGGTGCTGGAATTCAAGGCGGGCTCGAACGGCAACGTGCTGCCGTTCCGGCGGATTTACGGGCAAGGCCCCAACGGCGCCAGCGATGTCGTGGTCGACCGCGCCGGCACGATCTACGTGCTCGAAACCAATATGTCGCAGATCGCGGTGTTCGCGGCGACGGCTAATGGCCAAGCGTCGCCGCTGCGCACGATCGCCGCAGACGCGTTCAACGGTCCGTACTCGCTCGCGCTCGATCCCGCGCAAAAGAACCTCTACGTCAGCAACACGAACCAGGGCGGCCTTCCGGAAGTGCTCGTGGTTCCGGTAACCGCCAAGGGCAAAGTATCGCCGCACGTCATCTACACCGGGTACGCACCTTCGGGATCCTATAATTTTACCGGCATCAGTCTCGGCCGTTCCGGTGACGTTTTCGTCGGCGGCTCGCCGCAAGGCAGCTACAACAGCGCCGTATTCGAGCTGCCGGCCGGAAAGACGGGTGCCGTGACGCCGCTTCGCACGCTGGTCGACGCGGGCATCAGCCAGCCCACCGGCGTCGGCGTCGATGCGACCGGAATCGTCTACGTCGCGAATTACCCGAGCTTGTTCGGCGGCGGCCCCGACGCGATCACGGTCTACGAACCCGGCCGGACTAGCGCCGTCCGGTCGATAACGAACGCGGCGCTGAAGCTGCCGGGAATCCTGCGCGTCGGTCCGTACGTGAAGTAGGTTGAACGAGGCCGTCAGGTGCAGGCTGCGTTCGCGCAGGCGTAGATGACGAAATACAGGCGCGAGAGCTGCGGGATGACTTCGCCGTTGTCGAGGAATCCCGTGAAGCTCGCGAGCGTGCCGTACCTCGACGTAAACGGTCCGCTCGCGTAGCCGGGGAGGTACTGATGTTGAACCGGGTCCCACCGGTAGCCGAGGATCTCGAAAGTCGCGCCTTTCGTGATGCTCGTCGAGACGATCATGTTATCCGCAGAAAAGCGGCCGAGCCCGCCCGCGAAGGTAACGCTCGGATACGGCGAAACGCCGACGAACTCTAAATATGCGGCCGGCGTCGTGTCGAGAGGGGCGCTCGGGAAGGCGACTCCATAGAGTCCTTGGCTGACGGCGGCGCTCGCAGGAATCGCCGATGACTCGATAAACTCTGCGTAGCTCGCGGTAGCCGAAGCCGTGCCGTACGTCGGCGGCGTGTAGCTCGTGAGCAGGGTCAGGCCGTTGCAAGCGTACGGCACCAAGATCCCGCCGCTCGCGACTAAGGGAACGATGTCCGGCTTATTGCACAGGGCCGTGTCGCGCGGACGGCGGCGCTCGATAGCGACGATTTGCTGGACGAGCGGATCGTTGAAGGCCCGTAGCTGGACGTCGGGACCGGCCGGCGTGGCGCCGACGAGGCGAATCGCGGCCGAGGCCGGGAGGACTGCGCCGAAAGCGAAGGCGACGAGCATCGAGGCGGCTGCAGCGGCGCGCAAGGGTCGTGAATACATTCCATCTACCTTCGATCGTTTGGACCGGCGCTTCGGCCACGAAAACGCACGCGCACCGGAACCGGGGACGCGACTTGACGTCTGGGGGACTTTCCCATGTTGATACGTCGCCCTTTGGTAAAATAGCCGTTTCCACGGGTTCTCACCAGAACGGCGCGTCGTAGCTGACAGATCTACACTCTAAACCTCCTGCGACGCAGTACTCCAATCTCCGCAAGCGCGCCGACGGCATTATGCGCTGTTATGCTTTATTACTTGAAGCACGTGCGGAGCAGTCGGGACGGCTATTCTACCAGAGGGTTTCCGTCGTGAAGAGACTGAAACGAAGTCGTTGTTCCCGCAGCCGCTGTTGTGAGGTTACTTGTGGCATTGCGCCTTCGTATTGCTGCTCTTGCGCTCGGAGGCACGGCGATCGCGACGAGCGTTACCGTGGGGCTATCGCAACAGTTGCGGCAAGTCGCGCCTCGTCCGGCGACTGGGACTCCGTGTGTGCCGCCGCTGTTTGAGCCGGTGAAAGCTGCGGGGGGAGTTCTGGTCGCGCCATCGTGCGGCGGGTTCTTCGGCCTCTTCTATTACGGGGCGAATAACGCCCCTGCATCGTCATACGACCAGCTGACGACGTCGGTGAGTATGCCGGCAAGCGCAGCTGCGGTCGGCGGTCTTCCGTCGGCTCCGCCCGGGACCGTGCCGCAGGCTTATTTCGAGTTCGTCGGCCTGTCGGGCGGGCCGAGTATCGCCTACGGTACGCCCGTCACGGATCGCTCGCTGATCGCGTCGCCGAGCATTACTCGCGGCACAAAGTACGAAGTCGTCGGCTACGACTACGTTGCGAGGGGCCCAAATGCCGGGTTCAACGTCATATACCAGAGCGGCGTCTACACGGCGAGCGTAGCGCGCGTGCTGTACGTGAAGTCGCCGCTGTCGGGGCTGACGTTGCCGCAGTTGACGCATGCGTATTTCGCGTTGCTCGCGATTCCGCCCGCTACTCCAACCCCGTCGCCGTCCCCAACCCCGTCGCCGAGCCCTACGCCGACCCCAACCCCGTCGCTGACACCGAGCCCTACGCCGTCCCCAACCCCGTCGCCGTCCCCAACCCCGTCGCCGACGCCGACACCGAGCCCGAGTCCGTCACCACCTTTGGGAGCAACGCCGCCAATCGTCAGAGACATCTGGACCACGAGCGTGTACTCCTACGCGTCCTGCAGCAGCCCGGGCCCGGGCGGGGGGCTTGCCGACGACCGACTGCGCGTCGGTGGTTGGTCAGACCTATATTATTCGCTGGTGCAGTTCGATGTAACGGGGTTCCCCCCCGCCCTGCACTCTGCGATCTTGCGGCTCTATAACGGGGATAGCGGCGTTTCGCAAACACCGTTCTTCGTATATGCCATAACCTCGTCGTGGGATTGGACAACGCAAGGCAACGGTTGCGATCATGACCGGCTTTGGTGGTCGTATCAACCTACTGCAGTTCAGTGGGGCGGTCCGTTTCCGGCGCCCAACAAGAACGCATTCTACGACATCGATATAACGGCGCTCTACAACGAGTGGCAAAGCGGTGCCGTGCCGAACTACGGCGTCGAACTGAGGCCGACCCTGAACTCGAACGACTACGATCAGTTCGCAAGTTCGCGCTATGCGGACCAGACGAAGATTCCTCAGCTTTTGATTGACCCCGTGGCGACGCCGACCCCGACGCCGACCCCGACGCCGACGCCGACCCCGACGCCGACGCCGACCCCGACGCCGACGCCGACCCCGACGCCGACCCCGACGCCGACCTCGACGCCGGTGCCGACGCCGACGCCCACAGGGGGACCCGGATCACCGATCGGTGGTCCGCTCAACGGACCCGACGGTGGGTACGGTCCGCTCGCTATCGCGAACGCCTACGACTTGCCGGTGCAGCACGGTTTCAACGGCACGGGACGCTCGGTGGGCGTGGCGATCTGGGCCGACTACCTCGAACGCGATATCGTGGGATATGAGAGCGAATGGGGCATGTGGCACACCGGCACGACGAACAAGATTGCCGTCGACGGCGGCGCCAGTTTCAGCGGCAGCAGCGTCGCTTCGGAGGAGGCGGATCTCGACGTCGAGGCGATCGAAGGCCTTGCCCCGGCCGCGAATATCTACGTCTACGAATTCCCGTCGCCGACCGACCAGGACATCGAAGACGCGTACAACACTGTCGTTTCGGCTAACGTCGTCGACGTGCTCAACTCGAGCTTCGGTGGTTGCGAGGCCAACGACACCACGCTCGCCACGGCGACGAACCAGATCGCCATACAAGGCGCCGCAAAGGGCATCACGTTCTCGGCTTCGTCAGGCGACTCGGGTTCCTTGGAGTGTGGCGGCACCGGCGTCTCGACACCGGCCGGCGGCCCCGCGTTCATGTCGCTCGGTGGCACGTCGCTGCAAGTGACCGCGAACGGCGCTTGGAGCTCGGAGGAGGTTTGGAACTCCGACGGCGGCGCGGGCGGCGGCGGAGTCTCGACGTTCTTCGCGCTGCCGGCGTACCAAACGGGTGTGAGCGGCGTGATCGCGAGCGGGCGCAACCAGCCCGACATCTCGCTCTCGTCTGACCCGAGCTACGGCGCGTCGTTCGTTTTCAACGGTTCGTGGCGAGGACCGATCGGCGGTACCTCCTGGGCCTCGCCGATCTTTACCGCGTACCTGACGCAGGTCGCGCAGCAGACCGGTACACGAGCTGGCTTCGTGAATCCGTCGATCTACGGCGCCTTCGGCGGAGCGTACACGTACTTCCACGACATCACGTCCGGGAACAATTTCGGGTACGTCGCGCAACCCGGTTACGATCAAGCCTCGGGTATCGGCTCTATCTCGAGCGGATACGGCCTTTCCTTCCAGTTGCCGTAACACGGTCGATCAGGAGGTTCACGTGCGGATCATCACTCGCTTTCTTCCGGCGTTGACGGTCGCGGCGCTCGCCGCCAACGGGATCGCCGGTCAAGCGGCGCAACTTCCAAGCGGCCATGCGGCCGACGTGCCACGCCTGGCTGGTATGCGCGATCTGGGCCGCGCGCCTTCTTCGCTTCCGGTCTCGGTTGCCGTCACGCTCAATTACCGTCACGATCAGGAGCTGGAGCAGCTCGTTCGCTTGCAGAGCGATCCGCGTTCGCCGTTGTACCACCGGTTTCTCACGAACGAGCAATTCAACGAGTACTTCGCGCCCGCGCAAGAGGACTACGCGCGCGCGCAGCGCGCGCTCGAGCGGGCGGGCTTTCGCATCACGCACACGTTCTCCAATCGCACGGTGATCGACGCGGTCGCGCCCGCCGCGTCCGCCGAGCGCTACTTCTCGACGGAGATCCATCGCGTCGCGCAGCCGGGTGCCACGGGCATCCGCTACGCGAACGTCTCGCCCGCGGTCGTCCCCACCGAATTGCGCGGAATCCTCGGAACGGTCGCGGGCCTCAATAACCTCGACGTCGTCCGTCCGCTCCACCGTTTCGCCGGCCCGGGACAGCGGTTGGCGCAGCAGCAGCGCGCGCGCCTGCTTGCGCAATCGATCGGCACGCGGCCGGCGGGTAAGCCGGCGACGCCCGTTCGTCTGCGGCCGCCGGTGACGCGTCTGCGTCGGCAAGTGAGTGCGAACGCAACGAACGTCGTCGCGGACGCGGGTTTCGAGTCCGGTGGATATGCATATTGGCAACAGACAGGGACCGTCAATGCCGGCGTGACGCCCGCGAGAGCGCATTCCGGGCGATTCTCCGAGTTCGCCGGCACGACGTCCGGCGGCGAGGTCGACGGCGATGCCGGCCTCTCGCAGCTGGTGACGGTTCCGGCGGGCGGCGTGCTGTCGTTTTGGGTCTATCAGGGTTCGACCGAACCAAATTCCAACTATGCCTGGCAATGGGCGGCGCTGCTGGACGCGAGCGGGAACGTGGCCGACTCACTCTACCAGACTGTCGACAATACGAACGGATGGAAGCGGCTCACCTACGACGTGTCTGCCTACGCCGGGAGATCACTCTATCTGTATTTCGGCGTTCACGGCGACGGGTGGCGCGGCTATACCACGTATCAATTCGTAGCCGACGTCAGCTTGATGGCCGGAAACGCGACCTCGAGGCAACGGCGCGTTGTTTCATCTCCGTAGTGCTGCTCTAACGTTCTTAGGACTGGTGGTCGCGACAAGCGCGACCGTGGGGCTACCGCGACAGCTGCGGCAAGTCGCCTCGCCCGGCCGTGTGCATCGCCGCTGTCTTGAGCGGGTGAAGGCTGCGGGCGGAGTTCTGGCCGCGCCGTCGTGCGCCGGGTTCGTCAGCGTTTTCTACTACGGGGCGAATAACGCCCCAGCATCCTCATACGACCAGGTGACGGCGTCGATCGGTATCCCTGCGAGCGCGGCTGCGGTCGGCGGAGTTTCGGCGGCTCCGCCCGGGAACCGTGCCGCAGGCTTATTTCGAGGTCGTCGGCCTGCCGGGCGGCCCGAGGGTCGCGTACGGTATGCCCGGTACGGACCGCTCACTGATCGCGTCGGCGAGCATCACGCTTGGCACAGACCACGAAATCGTCGGATACGACTACGTGGCGTCAGGCCCGAGTGCGGGATTCAACGTCGTATACCAGAGCGTCGTCTACGCGGCGAGCCTACCGCGCGCCGGCTACGGGCCCTGCTTCGCGGACACCGTCCACCCCGATACGCTGGGCGGGCACGTCGGCGGCGCGCAATGGGTCTACAGCGTGGCCGGCGCAGCTGCCGTGCCGTCGCCCTATCCGACCTGCCTGCCGGGCCAGTTCGGCGTGAGGCCGGACTAGCGCCGTCCGGTCGATAACGAACGCGGCGCTGAAGCTGCCGGGAATCCTGCGCGTCGGTCCGTACGTGAAGTAGCGTGCGGTAAGCCGAGGCTTTGCGCTACGGTTTCGGCAACGTGCCGCCATGGGAATGCAGCTAACGCGCGAACCCTGGCGGCGTCGCCGAGCAACGCGGCGAAATCGCGGTCGCGCAATAGCAGGTCCAAGGCGTCGCCGATTTCGTGGACGTCGTTGCCGTCGACGAGTAGGCCGGTCCGGCCGTGCACGATCGCATCTTCCGCGCCGGAGTCGCGGCCGCCGAGCGACGGTACGCCGACGACGGCCGCCTCGAGGTACACGAGTCCGAACCCTTCGACGTCGTATCCGTCGCGGCGCACGGGCAGCGCGAAGCACCACGCGCGCTCGTATGCCGCGCGCAGGGCCGTATCGTCGACGCAGCCCAGGAAACGAACGCGGTCGTCGACGCCGCAGCAGGTCGCGATCTGTTCCAGGTACGCGCGATCGGGTCCGTCGCCGACGATCTCGTACACCACGTCGGGATGGAATCGCCGCAGCGTCGCAAGCGCTGCGATGACGCGGTCGAAGCCCTTGCGGCGGACCAGCCGGCCGACGCTCAAGATCGTGGGCCGGGCGGACGGCGAGCGCCGGCGCGTCCAGGGATCGACCCCGCCGTTGATCAGGACCGGCTGTTTCTTGATGCCGGCCAGATCGAGCTGCGCCGAGGTGTAGCGGCTGACGCTGAACACGACGTCGGCGCGTTCGAACGTCGAGCGCATCAAGGAGCGCCGCAGGGCGGTATCTTGCCGGACGATTTCGCTGCCGTTCGCGAAGATGGCCACGATGCCGTCGGTCGAGCGTCCGTGGATGCCGACCATTCCCGCCGGATTCCAACTCGAGGCGATCGTCACGCCGTCCCCGCAACGCCGGCGAGCACGCGACAGCGCGCGGTCCATCTCGATGAGGCGTCCGAACCGTCCCGTCGCTCGAAAGCGATCGACCGAAAACGGTGCCGCCGAGTCGTCGCCGGGGCCGGGGGCGACGGCGCACACGGCGCAGCCGATGTCCCCCAACGCGTGCGCGAGGCGGTCCATATACCGCTGGATTCCGCCGACCGAGGGCGGGAAGTCGTTCGTTAGCAGGACCGGCATGAACAGTTCATCCATCGGCGCGCGAAACGGGCCGCAGGAACGCTTCGCCCCAATTGTGATTGGTATGACAATTTACCGCTAAGGTGCCGGTACCTCCGCGACCAGGTCGTACTCGAATGGAATCGACGAGCGGCCGCCGTGCTCGCGCACCGTAAACCCGGTCGGCGTACGCGCTGCCACGTAGATCCAGCCCGCCGAATCGCCCTCGGGCGTCAACGTGACGCTATACGGACGCGAGGGGTCGAGCCGGCGTGCGAGCGACGGATCGAGCGCGACCGTGGCGGCGCCGTCGATCAGCGACGCCTCGCCGGTACGCTCGATGCGTTCCGCGCCGCCGGCAGCGAGCGTATCTTGCTCGTTACAGGTTCCGGCCGTCTTGTTGTACGCCGCGGGACAGTTCCAGCGGTTACCGAATCCGATTCCCCCGCTATCGTCGACCGAGAAGATGTCGCGTTTCGAGGCCGCGTGTCTCACGATAAGGAGCGGCGCGCCGCCGGTGCCGCGCACGACGACCGCGCCCGAACCCGAGAACGACCTGATTCCCGACCCGAAAACGCCGGCTCCCGAGGACGATACCGCCGCTATGCCCGTGCCGCTCGGCGCGGTCGAGTTCCCGACGACACCCGCCGCATCGTTCGAGCTCGTCGTACCGGCGAGAGCCGTCCCCGATACCGACGTCGCGCTGATCCCGTAGCCGCCGGTCGAGGCGCCGTAGGCGCCGGACGAGGCGGCTGCCGAACCCTCGACGCCGGTTCCGGCCGGCCCTGTGGTCGTTCCCACCACGCCGTAGCCGGCCTTCGAGGCACCCTCGACTGCCGGTCCGGCGCCGGTGTTGATTACGCTCACGCACGCCGAGGCGGACGTGCACGGCGCCGGCGCGGCGAGCGTCGGCGCGGATGCTGTCTCCGGCGCCGGCGTTGCAGCGATCGGGTTCGCAGACGCGGGCGAATCGCCCGGCAGTCGCGCCGGGCCGGCAACGATGCGGTATGCAAACGGAACCGAGCGCGCGGCGGCGCCGCGAGCGCGCACGACGAAACCTCGCGTGCTCTTGCGTTCGACGAAAAGCCGGCCGGCGGTATCCCCGAGCGGCGTCAGGTACACTTGATATTCGCTGTCGCCGGCCGCGGTCTCAGGCGCGAGCGCGACGCGCGCCGCGCCGTCCACAAGTTGCGCTTGACCGTCGAACTCCGCCGGTTCGCGCGTTCGCGCGAGCGTGCCGTTGATTTGGCTGGCCACGCAGATGTAAAACTGCTCGCGCGTTTCGTTGTCGTAGATGTAGAGCGAGTCGTTCGGGCAGCTCAGCTTGCCGGCGAAGAACATCGTGCCCGTGGAGTCGATCGAGAAGACGACCTGGTTCTTCGCGTTGCGCAGCACGAGGGGCGGCTGCGTCCCCACCGTTTGAACGGTCAAGGCGGTGATCGGCAGGTAATCGTAGCCGGTGCCGTACGCGCAATAATATGCGAGCGCCGGCGGGCACTTAGCGGACGCCGTGCCGCTGAAGGCCGTGAGCCCGCTTGCGGCGACGCCCGTTCCGGCCGGCGCGATGCCGCTCGCGGCATAGGCGGCGTGTTTTCCCGTCGCCTCGGCAAGGATGGCGGGGGCCTTCGCGGAGGCCGTCGTTGCGAGCACGCCGTACGACGAGGCTGACGTCCCGCGCGCGCCGTAGCCGGCAACCGATTTCGCGATGACGGCACTGGCGCCGGCCGTCGACGCGAAGACGCCGGGATTGCTCTTCGCGCTCGTGCCTTCGACCCCGATTCCGGCCGACGTGCCGGCGACTCCGGGCCCCGCGCCGGTATTATTTCCGCCGGCACACGCCGACGCGCTGTTGCAGCTAACGCTCGCGCGTTCCATTCCGGCCCAGGCCGCGCCGCTCGCCAGCGCTACCGATAGCGTCCCGAAAAGAGCGATCTGCCGGCCCGTCGTGCGCACGATTACAACGGGCCTTCGCTCGCGGAGAGGGGCGCCGGGACGACGTCGGCGACGATGCGATACCCGAAAGCACCCGTCGAACGGCCGCCGCCGTGTTCGCGCACGGCGAAGCCGGCGGGCGACTTGCCGGCGACGTAGAGCCAGCTCGACGACGAGCCGGCATCGGTCAAGAAAACCTGATACGGTCGTCCGTTTGCGAGCGCGCGCGCGAGGTCGGGATCGAGCGCGACCCGCGCGCTGCCGTCGATCAGCAGCGCGCGCCCGGTGCGCACGACGCGCGTCGTCCACCGTCCGGAGGCCGCGGTGCGTGCGAGCGGCGCGCCGTTCGCCGCGGGTGCGCTTTCCGCAGCGCAGGTGCCCCACGACTTCAGGTAACCCGCCGAACACGCGACCGGCGAGAACGACGCGAAGTACACGTCTCCGGCTTGGTCGACCGAGAACGCGGTCGACCCCGAGGAGCCGATCAGCACGAGGAGATCGCCGGTGGCGGCCCGAGCCGTGAATTGGCCGATGCCCGCGAACGCTTGCAAGCCGCGGCTCGCGATGCCGGTCCCCTTCGGGGCGATGCCCTCGACGCCGGTGCCCGTCGCGGCGGCCGTAGCCGAGCCCGAGAGTGCCGGGTTCGCGCCGGCGCTTTGCGCGAACGCGCCGCTCGAATCGGACGAACCGGCGCGTAGGCCCGGCCCCGCCGAGGAACGGCCCGCAACGCCCGTACCGCCGCTCGATGCGTAACCGTAGATCCCGGCGGAGGCGGCACTCGTCCCCGAGGTCATCCCGCGTACGCCGATCCCCGCGCCCGCCGCGCCCAGCACGGCGGGTCCCGTCCCGGCGTTGTTCGCGCTCAGGCACGCAGCCGTGCCGTCGCAGGTCGTCACCGCGAGCGGACCGACATGCGGTGCCGCCCAGGCGATACCGGTGATGGCCGTCGCGAGCGCGGCCGCGGCGAACGCGGCCGCAGAACGATTCTGCACCGCGCTCAGGACGCTGCCATCGCGGCCGGCCGCTTGATGCTCGCACTCGAGACCGTTTCGTGCACGGCCTTCGCGCGTAAGCCGACGCCGTGCGCGACCGATTCCGCGACGCGCCGCCAGGAGAAATCGCGCAGCGCGCGCGTACGCGCGGCGTTTCCGAGCAGCCCCGCAAAATCCCGGTCGCGGAGCAACAGCTCCAAAGCGTCGCGGATTTCGCGGCCGTCGTTTCCGTTGACGATCAGGCCGGTTTTGCCGTGCACGACGGCGTCCTCGGCGCCCGAGTTCCTGCCGCCGACCGACGGGAGGCCGGCAACCGCTGCCTCGAGATAAACGAGTCCGAAGCCTTCGACCTCGTGGCCGTCGCGGCGAACCGGTAGCGCGAAGCACCACGCGCGCTCGTATGCCGCGCGCAGCGCCGCGTCGTCGACGCTGCCCAGAAAGCGGACGCGGTCCGCGACGCCGCGGCAGACCGCGAGATCGTGCAAGTACGCGCGATCGGGGCCGTCCCCGACGATCTCGTACGCCACGTCGGGATGGAAGCGGCGTAACGACGGCAGCGCCTCGATGACGCGGTCGAATCCCTTGCGGCGGACGAGCCGGCCGACGCTGAGGATCGTCGGCCGCTCGGCCGGCGGGCGTTGCCGCGTCCACGTGTCGACGCCGCCGAAGACCAGGACCGGCGGTTTTTTGACCCCGGCCAGCGCCAACTGCTTCGATGTGTAACGGCTGATGCTGAAGACGACGTCCGCGCGCTCGAACGTCGAGCGCATCAGTTGACGGCGGAAGGTCGTATCCTGGCGCACGACCTCGCCGCCCATCGCGAAGATGGCGACGGTCCCGTTCGGCGCGCGCCCCCGCGTCCCGACCACGCCCGCGGGGTTCCAGGTCGATGCGATCGTGACGCCGTCGCCGCAGCGCCGCAGCGCTCGCCCGAGCGCGCGATCCATCTCGACGAGGCGCCCCAACCTGCCCGATGCGGGAAAGCGCTCGACCGAGAACGGAACGGCGGAATCGTCGCCGGGCCCCGGCGCCACGGCGTACACCGCGCAACCGATATCTTTCAACGCGTGCGCCAGGCGTTCCATGTACCGCTGGATTCCGCCGACCGCCGGCGGAAAGTCGTTGGTCAACAATACCGGCACGGGAGATTCCTTCTCGGCGCGTGCGGGCGCGCTCGTGTAAGCATTACAGTACTAAAGTTGTAGCGCTCCGGTGCCTACGGTGCCGTGTCGGGAACGTCCGCGACGGCGTCGTACTCGAACGCGAGCGACGAATGCCCGCCGTGCTCGCGGACCGTGAAACCGTTCGGCGTACGCGAAGCCACGTAGAGCCAGCCCGCCGAGTCGCCTTCGGGCGTCAGCGTGACGCCGTACGGCTGCGAGGGATCCAGCCGGCGCGCGAACGCGGGATCGAGCGCGACCGACGCGACGCCGTCGACGAGCCGCGCCTCGCCGATGCGCTCCACGCGCGCCTTACCGGCTTTGGCGTTGGGGTTTTGCGCTTGGCACGTGAGTCCGTAGAAGCCATCGACCGTGTCGGTGACCTTCCGGTACGCCGCCGGGCAGTTGAAGATGCCGCCGAAGCCGAGCGTGCCGTACGTGTCGACGGAGAAGACGTCTCGATTCGTTGCGCTGCGAACGATCAGCAGCGGCGCGCCCCCTTTGCCGGTGACCGTTACGCCGCCGATGCCGGAGAACGAACGGATTCCGGAGCCGTAGACGGCGGTGCCCGAGGTCGAAACCGCCGTTATTCCGATGCCGCCGGCGGCGCTCGACTGGCCGAGCACGCCCGCGGCGGTCTTGGAGGACGTCGTTCCGGCGAGGCCGGTCCCCGACGTGGACGACGCGCGCAGGCCGTACCCGCTCGCGGACGTACCGTACGCGCCCGCAGCCGCGACCGCGGAGCCCAGGACGCCGGCGCCCGCGCCGCTCTGCGTCGTTCCGACCACGCCGTAGCCGGTCTTCGATTGGCCCAGTACGGCCGGGCCCGTGCCGGTATTGTTCCCTTCCACGCAGGCCGAGGCCGAGGCGCACGTCGTGACGAGCGGCACGGCCTGCGGCTCGAGCGCCGGCGTCAACGCGGCGCCGGCGGCGGCCGCGGATCCCGGCAGCAGCGTTTCCGCGTCGCCGCCGAATGCCGCGAGCGAAGCGCTCGGCGCCGGTTGGGCGGCAACGACGCGGTATGCGAACGGCGTGGTCGCAGCGGACGTTCCCCGCTCGCGCACGGTGAACCCTTGGGCGCTTTGCCCGTCGACGAAGAGCGAGCCGGCGGTGTCGCCGAGCGGCGTCAGGAAGACCCGGTAGCCGCCGGCGACCTTCGCCGCGTCGTCCGGCGGGAGTGCGATCCGCGCCACGCCGCCGGCGACGACGGCCTGACCGTCGAACTCGGCCGGGTTGCCGCCCCGTCCCCGCACCAGGGGCGAATAGTCGGCCCCCTGGCAGATCCAAATGTCGAGGCCTTGGCTGGCGTCGACGAGTTCTTGAGCGATCAGCGGGCAGTTGAGTTTGCCCGCAAAGAATACGGTGCCCGCCGGGTCCACCGAGAACACGACCTGGCCTTTGGCGTCGAGCAGGACCAGGGGCGTCTGGGTGCCCACCGCATGCACGGTCAACGCCGTGACCGCGAAGCTATTGAAGCGGACAGGCGGCGCATTGGTGAAGCAGACGCCGGCCGGCGAGGCAAAACAGTTTGCCGACGCGACGCCGGAGAACGCGGTGACGCCGCTTGCGGCGATGCCCGTTCCGGCGGGCGCGATGCCGCTGACTGCGTATGCGGGCGTCTTCGCCGTCGCTTCGGCGACGATGGCCGCGGATTTTGCGGCGCTCGTCGTGGCGAGCACGCCGTCCGATGAAGTGGACGTACCTTGAGCGCCCGCTCCCGAAACCGATTTGCCGGCGAGCGCGGCGGCGGCGACCGTCGACGCCCAGATGCCCGGGTTCGTCTTGGTGCTCGCGCCCTCGACGCCGATGCCGGCGACCGACGCGCCGTCTATCCCGATCCCGGCAGCCGTATTGCTGCCGCCGGTGCAGGGCGACGCGCTATTGCAGGTGACGATTGCGCGTGCGACCGTGGCCCACGCCGCACCGGCGGTGGCAACGCAGGTCAGCGCGGCGAAAAAAGCGATCGATTTCGCGGTCGGGCGCATTAGAGCGGCTCCTTGCTCGGTGCTGAGGAGATGGTTTGGGGGCGAAGGTCGGCTACGATGCGGAACCCGAACGTGCCCGACGAGCGGCCGTTGCCGTGTTCGCGTACGACGAAGCCTCCCGCCGCCTTATCGGCGACGTAGAGCCAACTCGACGACGCGCCGGCATCGGTCAGGAAGACGTGATACGCGCGTCCGTTCGCGAGGCTGCGCGCGAGCGCGGGGTCGAGTGCGACGCGCGCGCTGCCGCCGATCAGATTCGCTTGGCCGACGCGTACGGTGCGAATCATCAGGCGCCCGGCGAGTGCCGGGAGGGTCTGCCGTTGCGTCGCGCTCGCCGGCGGTTTGTTCTCGGCTAAACACGCGGTGGCCAGATACGTCGCTTGCGACGCACGGCCGCACGCGATCGGATTTTGCCCGTAGATGTAGATGTCTCCGGCCTGATCGACCGCGAACGCGTTCGCGAGCTTCGGAGCGTTGCCGGGGTCCAGGTTGCCGACGAGGGTCAGCAGATTGCCCGTGCTTGCCGGAGCCGCTTGGGTCGTGAATTGTCCGACGCCCGCGAACGCTTGCAGACCGCTAGCGGCGATGCCGGTTCCCTTTGCTGCGATTCCCTCGACACCGGCACCGGTCGCGCCGGCCGCCGCCGTGCCGGAGAGCGCGGGGTTCGTACCCGCGCTCGTTGCCAGCGCGCCGCTCGAGGTCGACGAAACGGCTTCGATGCCGGGACCCGTCGACGATTTCCCGGTCACGCCGGTACCGCCGCTCGAGGCGGAACCGGACAGCGCGGCAACCGCGATCGTCCCGGACGTCGCGGCCCGCACGCCGGTGCCGGACGCGCTCGTGCCTAAAATGGCGGGTCCCGTACTCGAGTTGCTCGCGCTCACGCACGCGGCGCTGGTGGCGCACGTCGCGATCGCGAGCGGAACGACGCGCGGAGCGGCCCACGCGATACCGGTAATCGCCGTCGTCAACGAAGCGACGGCGAGTGGAATCGCATAGCGATTCTTCATAAAATTCGTTCTCCGAAAAGCCGTGAGAGAGTTACGGGGAGAAGTTAGCGTGCTCGCATCCTTGCGGCGCGGCGCCGTTCGTGTTTGAAACTGTCGTGACCTGCGCAACGCGTGCGTCGCAATCGCGTCGCTTCCGCCGCCATTGGCGTTCGCACGTAGACCTAGGCCGAAAGCACTCCGGCGCTGCATCTTTTCGGCCGAGATTAATCCTGATTTAACGTCGACGCATTACGATGGCATGGACGTTCCCGCCAGACGACGCACGACCGCCGGAGTAATTTTCCATTGCTGCTGACTAGACCGATCCGCATCGCGATCGTCGAGGGCCAAGTTCTTTTTGCAGCGATTCTAAGAGACGTTCTCGGCGCGGACGCGTCGCTCGAGATCGTCGACGTCGTCGAGGTTGCCGATTCGCTGCGCTTCGAGGCCGCCGCCCCGGACGTCGTGCTGATCGACTACGACGCGGAGTCGTGCGACCTCGAAAACGCGCTGCGCCTACTGGGACAGAACTGGCGCGGCACGCGCGTTTGCGTGCTCTCGAGCCACCTGCAACCCGAGCTCATGAACCGGGCGCTTGCGCTCGGCGCGCTCGGCTTTATCGTGAAGGACGTCCCGGCGGGGGAGCTGGTGCGGTCGGTCAAGATCGTCGCTTCCGGCGCGACCTACGTCGACGCGCGCGTCGCCGGGCGCGCGCTGCAGCGGCGCGCGGGATCGGGCGCGCGGCCCGACGCGAGCGAGCTCTCGCAGCGCGAGACCGAAGTGATCCGCTTGATCGCCGACGGTCTCACGAACAAAGAGATCGGCGTCCGGTTGCAGCTCTCGGAAAAGACCGTTAAGAACCACGTCAGCAAGATCTTTTCAAAACTCAACGTGTCCGCGCGGTCGCAAGCTGCGGTCCACGCGATTCGTACCGGTCTCGGTTAAGCGACTATTAACGCGCGCGCCCCCGTCGCGTCGAACGTTAACGTACAAATAATGTAGGAATATCTCACGGACAAAGTGGGCTACTGCAGCCTTGCGCTGCACAGCGGGTGCGCGTACGTTACGAGCGGCGCTAGTGCGGTCGCGCAGGGCCGGGCGCCGTAAAATACACGCCTCCACTCACCGTGAAGGAGTTCTTCTTTGTCCAATCAGAGCATCGTTGCTCGTGGCACGATGGCGATCTCGCTCGTCGGCGCGGCTTCGCTCGCAATGTCGGCCGTTGCCGGCGCGAACGTGGTTCCGGGTCCGCACGCCGCGAAGACGTTTAGCGCCGCGCACACCTACGGCAAGCAGCCCTTCCTGTCGCGCTCGCGCCGCCCCAACGTCGGCAACCATCCCCCGAGCACCAACATCGTCCTGCTGGGCGGCGGCGCGACGCTGCCCGCCATCGCCTACGTCGGCAGTGCCGGTGCCACCGGCGGCTCGCAGCCGGCCGGTTCGACCGGCGGCCCGTCGGGCGCCAACCTCGTGTCCGCCGGCTCCGTCCTCGGATACTTCGACGCCCATGCGCCGTACCCGGTCAACTTCGCTGAGTCGGCTACACCTGGCTGGCGACGTACGCCTCGACCGGCAGCGGCTTCGGCAAGGGCGTCCTCAACGGCAGCAACCCGCAGCCCAATCCCGCGCCGGCCATCGGCGTGTCGGCGGTCGCCGGCACGAACGCGTTCAACGGACCCGACAGCCCCGGTGACTTGGCGGACTGGGCCGGATCCGATGCCCCGGTTTCGCAGTCCGAGTACACGGCGATGACCGCCGTCGGCCACTACGCGGGCCGCGGCGAGTTCGTTCAGATCCCGTACGTGGCCGGCGCGGTCGCGATCGCGTTCCACAACACCGACGACAAGGGCAACTCGCTGGCGCTGACGATTCCGGAAATCGTGGGACTCGCCGAAGGCACGATCACGAACTGGAGCCAGATTCCCGAATCCGCGGACTACGTCGGAGCGGCGGCCGGCGACTACGGCGCCGTCGTTCAGAAGGCCGACCCGACGAAGCCCGTCAGCGCGACCAACCCGGGTTTCCTCCACCAAGCCCATCATTTCACCTTCCGCAAGGACAACAGCGGCACGACCTTCTCGTTCACGAACTTCCTGTCGAATCAGGACAGCAAGTTCGGCCTGAGCCAGAGCTTCGCCAGCGCCGAACCGATCGGCATCTCCGGCCAGAGCCTGACGAACTTCTACGGCGCCAGCGGTAACGCCGGCGTCGTGAGCGCCATCGACGGGACCGACGGCTCCATCGGCTACGCCGAGGCGGCCAACGCCCTCGCGGCGGCACCGCTGCACACGTTCTTCTCGGAAGTCTACACGCTGCCGATCAACGTCGCGGCCTTCCGGAAGGACCCGATCAAGGATCTGCCGGCGGCGGCCGGGCTGATCCTGTCGCTCTCGAAAGACGAAGTCGTCGTCTACACCAACGGTAACGGCAACCCCGGCGGCATCGCCGTCGGCAACGTGACCTCAAGCGCGCCGCCGTCGGGAACGACCCCCGGCCGCCCGGTTCCGGACGTCGTCCCCGCAACCGGCGTGTACGAGGCCGGCGCGCTCGGCATCATCGACCCCCTCAAGTACGCGAAGCCGGTGATCGGCTACCCGATCGTCGCCGTCTCCAACCTCGAGTTCTACAGCTCGGGCAACGGCGTGTACTCGAACGCCCTCAAGTTCCTGGCCAGCGAACTCTACACGACGGGCGTCGCCACCGGTGCCGGCGGTGCGGCCGGTACGGTCACGACCGTCGACCCGCACACCGCGGCCGTCGGGACGACCGGCTTCTCGACGCTCGGCGTCCCCTCGGTGTTCATCACCAGCCCCTACATCGGTCTCGAGCGGTTCATCAACTAAACGGATCGTAGCGCGTACCGCGTAAGCGGTTCGAGCGGGGAGCGGGCCGTCGCGCTGCGACGGCCCGCTTTTCGAGTTGCGCTCGAATCGCACGCGGTCACGTTATCGTTAGTGGAATTCGTGCGGCGGAAAACGCGGCCATAACGGCCTTGCGCCGCGTCGCCTCGGCGAGTACGTTAGTCTCGGCGGCAGTCCGGCGGCATACCGCTAAGGAGTTCTTCTTGTTCAAACAGAGCGCGTTTGTTCGTGGGGCCGCGGCGTGTGCGCTTGCGGCCGCTGCATCGCTTGCGATGGCGGCGGGCGCAAAGGCCGACGCCGTTCCGGGTCAGCGTTTGGCGAAGCCGCTCAAGGCGCCGGCGTCGCAAATCTTAGGTAAGCGTCCCTACATCGTGCGCGGCCGCCGCCCGCACGTCAATCAGCTGTCCCTGCTCGTGCTCGGCGGCGGCTCGAACGCGGCCGCCGTCGCGTTTAGCGGTGCGAGCGCCGCGCTCGGTTCGCAGCCCGCCGTCGTCCAAGGTGCGGGTTCGATCCTGGGCTACTTCGACCAGTACGCGCCGCTGCCGAACTCCGTTCCGGCCGGCGTGACCGCCTGGTCGGCGTCGTACTGCCAGACGGGCAGCGGTTTCGGCAAGGCCGTCGTCGACGGCAGCGCGCCGGAGCCGAATCCGTGTCCCGCGCTCGGCGTCGCGGCGGCTCCCGGCAACGCGTTCGACGCGGCCGGCGAGAGCGACACCGCCGACTTCGCCGCGTCGGACGCGCCGGTTTCGCAAGCCGAGTACTCGACGCTGACCCCGATCTACCCTAAGCGCGGCGAGTTCGTGCAGGTTCCGTACTTGGCGGCCTCCGTCGCGATCGCGTACGACAACACCGACGTCGCCGGGACGCTGCGCCTGACGATTCCGGAGATCTGCCAGATCGCGGACGGCGAGATCGCGGATTGGCAGTACATCCCGCACGCCGCCGACAGCGCCTGGGTCGACCGGGCGCCCGGCGACACGCCGTCGCCCGTCACGCCCGTCGGTCCGAAGAACCCGGGTTTCCCGGAGCGGCCCATCGCGTTCGCGTACCGCTCGGACCTTAGCGGCACGACGTTTGCGCTGACCAATTTCCTGTCGGCCGCCGCGAACGCGACGTCGCGCCTGCACTGCACCGGTGCCGGCGAAACCTGGGGTCTCAACCAGAACTTCGTTCAGGCCTTGCCGGCCCCGGCCGCGCAGAATACCTCGCGGTTCGTCGGCGCGAACGGCGACCCGGGCGTGCTGTCGTACCTCGCTGCGACCGACGGCGCCATCGGGTACGCTGCGGGCGCAAACGTTCTAGCGGCCGCGCCGTCGAACGTGCGCGCGGCGCAAATCTACACGGTTGCGGTCAACAACTCCGCGTTCTTGAAAGACCCGATCGTCGATCTTCCGACGGCGGCGACGCTGATCAATACCTTCAAGAAGGACTACGTGGTCAGCTTCACGTGCGGAAACACGGGTACGGCCGGCGCGATCGCCGGGACGGGCTGCACCGGCACGTCGCCGCTCGGCCGCCCGTTCCCCGACATCGTCGCCGCGAGCGGCGTGTACAAGGCCGGCTGCCTCGGGATCGTCGACCCGGCCGCGTATCAAGCGCCGGGGCTCGGCTACCCGATCGTCGCCGTCACGAACCTCGAATTCTATTCCTCCCGCAACGGGATCTATTCGCCGGGCCTCGGTTACCTCGCGGACGAGCTCTCGAATCCGGCGACGGCGTTCGGGCCGCCGGGGACTGCGAATGCGATCACGACCGTCGACAAGGAAGGCACGAAGACCGGCTCGACCGGCTATTCGTCGCTCGCGATTCCCGACACGCTCTTGAGCAACGTGACGATCGGGCTGATTCCCAACTGCATCGAATAGACCCGTTTCACCGAATCGTGAGGTCATCATACTTTGGGCAGACGTAACGTTTTCATTCGCGGTGCGGTGACGCTGTCGCTCGCCGCCGCCGCTTTGCTGGCGACGTACGCGGTCGCGCGGGCCGGCATCACGTCTCATTCCATCGGCAAGCGTCCCTACATCGTGCGCCGCCCGTTCGTCAACGATGCGAGCCTGCTGGTTCTCGGCGGCGGCGACACGCTCGCCGCCGCCGCCTTCAGCGGCAAAGCGGCGGCGGCGGGCCCGCAGCCGGCGGTCGCGCAAGCCCCCGGTTCGATCCTCGGATATTTCGACGCGAAAGCTCCGCTGCCCGTGAATGCCGGTGCGAACACGACTTGGCTGACGTCGTACTGCCAAGCCGGCAGCGAGTTCGGGATCGGCGTCGTCAACGGCACGAACGCGCAGCCGGATCCCTGTCCGTCGCCCGGCGTCAGCCCGGTAGCCGGCCGGAACGCGTTCGACGCGAGCGGTGAGACCGACGGCGCCGACTTCACCGTTTCCGACACCCCGGTTACGCAGGCGCAATACTCCGCGCTGGCGTCGAATCTGCCGGTCCGCGGCGAGTTCGTCCAGGTTCCCTTCATCGCAAGTTCCGTCGCGATCGCATTCCACAACGTCGACGTCGCCGGCCACTATCTGAAACTGACGATCCCCGAAATCTGCCAGATCGCCGACGGCGAGATCACCGATTGGGACCAGATTCCCAGGGCCGCCGACCCGACCGTGACCAGGGGCAACCCGACGCAGCCGGTCGGCGCGACCAATCCCGGCTTTCCGGAGAAGCCGATCGTCTTCACGTATCGCGCGGATAACAACGGGCTGACGCTGGCGTTCACCAACTTCCTCTCGGCCACGGTCCGCTCGAATCCGTCGCATTGCACGGGAGCCGGCGAGACCTGGGGTCTCAACGACAGCTTCGTGCAGGCGCTTCCGACGCCGGCGTTCCAGGATACCTCGAACTTCGTCGGCGCCGCCGGCAACGCCGCCGTCGTCGCGTCGATCGAGCAGCAGGACGGCTCGATCGGGTACGTCGAGCCGGTGAACACGCAGGCCATCCCGCACCTCTTTCACACCTACCTCGCGAAGATCTACACGTTACCCGTCAACCTGGCGGCGTTTCTGAAAGACCCGATCGCCGATCTTCCGGCGGCGGCCAAGCTGGTCACGAGCTTCAAGAAGGACGGCGTGGTCGTGCTGACGTGCGGGAACGGCGGCATCGTCGGCACGATCGCGACGCCGTGCACTTCGGCTGCCGGCAGGCCGGTGCCGGATCTCGTCGCCGCCTCGGGCGTCTACCGTGCCGGGTGCCTCGGCATCGTCGATCCCGCCTCGTACGCCGCCCCGCCGCTCGGCTACCCGATCGTCGCCGTGTCGAATTTGGAGTTCTACTCCTCGGGCAACGGCGTCTACTCGCCGGGCCTGCGCTTTCTGGGCGACCTCCTGGCGAGCCCCTCCACCGTCTTCGGACCCGGCGGTCTCACCACCGTCGACAAGGCCGGCACGGCGGCCGGTACGACCGGTTTCTCGTCGCTCGGCATCGCCGACGTCTTTTACAGCAACCCGACGATCGGTCTGCTTCCGCAGTGCATCGACTGAGCGGAGCTTTCTCTCGGTAACACGCAATCTTTAGTCGCCCTTAATCGCCGCGTGATTTACTTATGCACGGCCGCGCCGGCGGCGCGCATCGAACGCTCGTTACGATAGTCTGGAGTCTCGTGAAACGCTTCTACGTGGTTGCGTCGTTTGTCGCGTGCGCGGCAGTCGCAGCGTGTTCCGGAGGAGGCGGTAGTGTGAACGCACCGCCGGCGCCTTCGAGCGGCGGCGGTGCAGGCGTGGCGCCGCAGCTGAACCAGCGGGTCGCGTTCACGGTGAAGATCCCAGCCGCTCCCCCTGCGGCGGCGAAGCCTCCCGGCAACCGCCGTTCGCCCGACGACGTGTACGTGTCGCCGGCGACCGGTTCCATTTCGGTCCGCGTCGTCGCCGTCGACGGGACGTCCTTGCAGGCGCCGCCGGCGGCGTCGAGCGCCGACGTCCCGAAAACGTGCCGCCCCAAAGGCTGCAGCGTGCCGCTTCCTAACGTACCGGCGGCCGTCGGGACCAACACGTTTGCGGTGACGACGTTTACGGGCAGCGGCGGACAGGGTGCGGTCATCTCGAGCGGCATCGTCAACGTCGCGGTCACGGCCGGTGGAACGATCGACACGACGATCGGCGGGAGCGGCCAGCTCGCGCTCGGCGGTTACGTCGCTTCCATCTTGCTTTCGCTCGAGAAGCCGTTGACGTTCGGCACGGCGTCGCAAACGGTCGTCGTCGTCATTCCGCAGGATGCCGGCGGCGCGACGATCGTCGGCAACGTGCAGTTCGCGCAGGCGATCAAGCTCGTGCTCGCCTCGCCCGCGCCGGGCTTGTCGTTGGCAGGGCCGGGCTTGCAGGGCGACGGGTCGCTTCTGCTGGCCGGCCCCGAGAGCGCGAACGCACCGGTCGTCCTGGCGTACAACGGCTCGACGACGCCGCCGCCCACCGGCGGCAGCGTCCTCACCGCGACCTCCGCAAACGCCGCGGGCGCAACCGTCAGCGCGCCGCCGCTCGTCGTGCTGACCACGCCTCGCCCCGCTGCCGTCACGCCGCTCCCCGTCGCGCCCAAGCCCGTCGTCTCGCCCGGTACGTCGACGTCGAGCGTGTACGTGCTCGATGCCGTCGACAATACGGTCGCGGAGTTCACGGAACCGTCGAAGAGCGGTCAGGTCGTCGAAACCAACCCGCGCCGGATCTTCGGCGGCGATAAGACCGGCTGCCCGCCCAACCTCGGTGCGTCCCTGCCGGGCGTCAACGGTATCGCCGTCGATGCGAGTGCCGAGACCGGCGTCAGCACGACCGACATCCAGTGCACCGGCGGGTCCACCCAAACCGTCGACGTGTTCGGCCCGGCAGCCGTCCTCAATTCCGCTCCGAGCGAGATCGCGGACGTACAAAACCCGGTGACGCTGGCGCCCGCGCCCCAGGACGTCGGTATCGCGTTCGACGCCAAGGCCGGAACGCTCGACGTCGCCGACGATTCCGGCTTGGACATCTTGCGTGCGTTCCGGTTACCCTCGACCCAACCGGACCCGGTGCTCGGATTCAATCCGGCAAGTCCGGGCCTGACGCCCTGCCTCACGGCCACAGTCGCCTCGTCGTGCAGCCCCACGACCATCGGCAACGACTTCGACGCCCTCGGCCACGGTGCGTTGACCGCGAACGAATTTCCGTTCGCGGCCGGTCCGGACGGGAGTCTGTATTTTGCGGCGACCGACGAGTACGCCGGCACGTGTCCGCCGCAAACCATCGGCTGCCAGCAGTCTGCTATCGTGCGCGTCTCGCCGGCCCAGCAGAAGACGGGCTGGCCCGCGCTCGCCGACGCTGCGTACCTCGAAGGCCCGCTGACCGAGATGACCGCCGTCATCTCGCTCGCGGTCGATACCGTCCACGACCGTCTTTGGGTTCTGGCCAGTGGGCTGAATCTGTCCCAAGTGCCGATCGCGCAACCCGCACTCTTCGGCAGTCAGGAGTACTTATTAGCCTTCGATCTCAAGACGTTCGCCGGTGCGACCGGCCAGCTGAACGTCGCGCCGGTCGCCGCGTACGGACTGGCACGGTTCCCGGCCGCGCAGACCGGCGCGTCACCATTCGTCTTTGCGAACTCGATCGCGGCGGGCGGTGGTCGCGTCTACGTGGCGAATCCGGTCGGGCCGACGCCGTGTCCCGACCCGAACTGCCCGCCGCCGGGCCAAGCGGGCTTTAACCACGGTCCGGAGGGCGAAGTCGACGTGTACGACGGCGGCGTTTCGGGCTTCCACCTCGGCGTGCCGGCCGGGATGCCGTCGACCGTGATCTACGGCGGTGCCGTCAAAGTGCCGGTCGGCGTGGCCTTCGGCCCGCGCGGCTCGGTCACGAGCGTTCCCGCGGACGTGCGCGGCATGCAGGCGACGACCTACCTTTCGCCGCGGCGCTGGGCTCCGCCGCAGCGGTGATGTTCGCCGGAGACTGGAACGACCGCTTGCGCCGCGCGGTGTTGGCCTTCTCGCCGCCGTCGCAGCGGCTCGTTCTCGACTTCGGCTACCAGCGCGCGCGCGGCATCCACGATCCGGTGCTGGCTCGTTTCCCCCTCGACCGGCACTTCGCGGGACGCGCGATCGACGTAGGCGCCAATAGCGGATCCTACACGTACGCCTTCGCGCAGTGCTTCGACGCGGTCGATGCGTTCGAGCCGCAGCCGCAGTGTGCGGCGACCATCGAGCAATACGCCCGGCGTGCGCCGCACGTGCGCGTGCACCGAATGGGTCTCTCCGACCGGCGCGCCCGCGTGGCGCTCAACGTGCCGATCGTGCGCGGCCGGTTCCGGACCTACCGGGCGACCGGCCTCGCCACGCTCTCCCCGGTTCAGGGTAGGACCGACTCGCAGACGATCGACGTAGCTCCGCTCGACGACTTCACGTTCGAAGACGTGTCGCTGATCAAGATCGACGTCGAGGGCCACGAACGCGCGGTGATCGCCGGAGCGCGGCGCACGCTCGGGCGTTGGAGGCCGACGCTGATCGTCGAAATCGAGCAGCGCCACCTCGGCCGAACGTCGATCTTCGACGCGTTCGCGCAAATCGTGGCGCTCGGTTATTGCGGCTGGTTCTTTCGCAGCGGTACGCTGGAGAGGCTCGAGACCTTCTCGTACGAACGCGACCAGTTACCATATCTTGGCGAGGTCGCGGCCGGCCGCGTCCCGAACGGGTATGCGAACAATTTTATCTTCGAACCGCTCGACCGGCGCAGGCCGCCGCTCTTCGCGCCGTAGGAAGGTAGCCGCCTGATACACGTAAGGGCGCTCGCTAAGATCGGTGTCTTACCGGCACTCGTCTTCGCATTGACCGTCGTGCCCGCGCCCGCGATAACGCCGCCTTTCGAGGGGAGCGCGTTCGGCGGCTTCAAAGGCAACGTCTTCGTCACTCACCGCAGCGGCGACACGTTCGAGTACAGTGAAAATCCGGCCGTCGTTTTCAACGCGCCGGTTGCCGCGGCGTCGGTTACGTATACTCTTGAAGCCCGAAAGCTCCCGCAACCTACGGTATCAAGTCGGGCCGGATCTTGGAGTTCGTCGTCCGCAAGACCCCAGGCGTCACCTACACCTTGACGATTCCCGCGGGCATTCGATCGACGAGCGGCGACCGAACCACGAAGCCGGCAACCTTCGCCTTTACGACGTCCGCCGCGCCGAAGCCGTGGGCACCGATTGCGAGCGCCAAGGGCCAACCCTACCGCTACGGCGTGCTCGAACACCCGTTTCCCACCTCGCTGACGGGTCCGACCGCCGCGCGGCAAATTGCGCTACTCCATACCCTCGGGATCGGTTTCGTGCGCATCGACTACTGCGGCGCGCAATCGGAGAACGTTTCGAATACGTTCGACTTCACGATCGAAGACTCGATCGCGCAGCGGTTGGCGAAGGTCGGGATCACCGAACTCCCGATCGTCGATCAGTATTGCGCGCCGGCGTGGGCCAACGGCGGTTCGAACAATGGCGTCAATATCTGGTCGACGCCCGCGCTCTACGCGCAATTCGCAGGCGGCGTGGCGGCGCATCTGGCGGCGAATTTTCCGAAGGTCACGCGCGTGGAACTCTTCAACGAGCCCAATCTGCGGGGCTGGTGGCTGGCGCCGCCTCCGTACGACGACGCGACGGGTTACGCGACGGCGAAGTACATGGCGGCGGCCTACGCCGCGATCAAAGCGGCGGCACCGAACCTCACCGTGGTCGGGCCTGCGCTGAGCGACGGGGGCGGCGGAACCGATCCGCGCACGTTCCTCTCGCACATGGTCGCCGCGGGTTGCGGAACCGGCGTGTGTTGGGACGTTCTGTCCGTCCACGACTACGCGTGGATGAACCCGCTGTATGCGACCGCGGCGTATTCCGGCACGTGGGGACCGAACCGCTTCGACATCTACAAGGACTTGCAGCGGATCGCGCCATGCGAACCGCTCGGCCGTGGACCCGTGCCGGGCCGGATCCCGCACGTGATGCTCACCGAGTGGGGCTATTCTACCGCGCAGTTTCCGGAGGGCTTCGACCCGGCCGTGCAGGCGCTATACCTCTCGATCGGAGCCGATATGATGCTGGCCGACCCGACGGTCGACGGCTTCGTGTGGCCCTGCATCTACGCCGCCCCGGGCCTGGATTTTTGGAGCGGTATGTGCCCTGACGAACCCGGATTTTTCGATCCTGCCCGGCTTCACGACGCTGCAACGTTTCGCAACGTACTGAGGATGCGGTGCCGCCCGTTGCAGAAGCGACACCTTTCTCGCCGAGGTCATATCTCGAGAGCCGGCGCGTTCCCGCAGAAATCGTGACGGCGGCCGGCGATGCGACCGACTCTGCGTTGCCGATACCTTGAATGCCGGCGGCACTCGCCGCCGCGCGCGTCCGAGGAGATCGGCTCGATGAACGTCCGTGCGTCTCTGACCTGCACCTTGGTGGCCATAACCGCTAGCGTTTCCCCAGCCGGCGCGAGCTCGTTTGCGGCGACCGGCTTCGGCGGCTTTCAAGGCAACCACTTCGTGAACCACACGAGCGGCGACTCGCTCGAGTATAGCGAGAACCCGGCCATCGTCTTCAACGAACCGATCGCCTTTGCGTCGTTCAAATATACGCTCGTTCCGGCTGCGCCCGCGCCGTCTACGGATTCTATGGGTACGATGCCGTACAGTTCGTCATCCGGAAGACGCCGGGCGTTCAGTACCAGCTGACGATTCCGGCCGGGATCAAGTCCGCGACCGGCGATGCGACGACCTCCGCGGTGACGTACACGTTCACGACGCGCTCGGGTGGCCGCCGCTGCGGCACCGATTGCCGGCGCGAAGGGCCGACCGTATCGCTACGGCGTGCTCGCGCATCCCTTTCCGACGTCGCTGACCAGCGCCGACCGCAGCGCGCCAGATCGCGCAGCTCGCGGGCTGCCGGCGTGGGCTTCGTGCGCATCGACTACTGCGGCGCGCAGTCGGAGAACGTGACGAACACGTTCAACTTCTCGATTCGAGGATTCGATCGCGAAACAGCTTGCGAACGCCGGCATCACGGAACTGCCGATCCTCGAGCAGTACTGCGCGCCGGCGTGGGCCAACGGCGGCTCGTACAACGGCCTCAATATCTGGTCGACGCCCGCGCTCTACGCGCAGTTTGCGGGCGGCGTGGCGGCGCATCTGGCGGCGAATTTTCCGAAGGTCACGCGCGTGGAGCTCTTCAACGAGCCCAATCTGCGGGGCTGGTGGCTGGCGCCGGCACCGTATAGCGATCCGACCGGCGGCTGCGACCGCGAAGTACATGATGGCGGCGTACGCGGCCGTCAAAGCTGCGGCGCCGCACATGACCGTGGTCGGTCCCGGCTCTCGCCGACGGCGGAACGGAGACCGACCCTCGCACGTTCCTTTACAACATGTACGAGGCCGGTTGCCGCACCGGGAAGTGCTGGGACGTGCTCTCGGTGCATCCGTACGCATGGATGAATCCGGTGTACGCGACCGCCGCATACTCGGGCACCTGGGGTCCCAACCGCTTCGACGTCTACAAGGATTTGCAGCGCGTTGCGGGCTGGTTCAAGGACGGAACGCCGCACGTGATGCTGACGGAGTGGGGCTACTCGACGGCAAACGTTCCGCAAGGCTTCGACCCTGCGGTGCAGGCGCAGTATCTGTCGATCGGGGCGAACATGGCGCTGGCCGATCCCACGGTCGACGGCGTCGTCTGGGTGAACATGTACGCTCCGGGTGCAACGGACTTCTGGAGTAGGACCGCCTTGACGAATCCCGATTTTTCGCCGGAACCCGGGTATGCGACGTATCAGAGGTTCGCCAAGTTCTGATGCTGCGTAGAATCGGTGCCGGCGCGTTCGTGCTATTCGCATTCGGCCTGTCCGTCGGCGCGTTCGCGACGGATGCCGGCGGCACGTCGTTCGACACCGCAGGCTTCGGCGGGCTACGCGGCACCGAGTACGTTTCACAGCGCGACGGCGACCGCTTCGAGTACAGCGAGGTCGCGACGATCGATTTCACGCAGCCCGTCGATTACAAGTCCTTTCTCGCCCACGCTTCGGTGACACCGAACGCACCGTTCGCCGCCTACCCGTTCCCGTACGGAAAGCGGATCGGCCTCGCGATTCGCAAGACGCCGGGCGTCACGTACGCGATCGCGCTCGCGCCCGGGCTGCTGTCGCTGGCCGGCGCGTCGCTGGCGCATCCGGTGACCTTCCACCTCACGACTGCCGCGGAACCGCAGATCCCGCCGCCGCTGCGCGCGACGTCCGGCGAGCCGTACCGGTACGGAGCGCTCGCGCACCCCTTTCCCGGCTCACTCGCCGGCCCCGGCGCGGACAAGGTCGTCGACGTCCTAGCCAAAGGCGGGGCGCGCTTCGTGCGCATCGACTACTGCGGTAACCAGAACCTCGGCGACGACGTGCCGAAGGCGCAGCCGGACTTCACGGTCGAGGACGGCATCCTCGATCGGCTGCTGGCCAAGGGCATCACGGAAATGCCGATCGTCGACCAGTACTGCGCGCCCAAGTGGGCCACGGGCGGAAAGCCGTACCCGGCCATTTACAACGACCCGGCCGACTACGCGCGGTACGCGGGAACGATCGCCGCGCATCTGGCGGCGAAGTATCCGAAGGTCACGCGCATAGAGCTCTTCAACGAGCCGAACCTGGGCGGCTGGTGGTACTATACGGGGCCGGATCCCGCGTACGGCGACCAGTCGGGCCGGGCGGCCGCGCTTTATATGAGAGCTGCGTATGCGGCGATCAAACGCGCCGCGCCGAAGATGACGGTCGTCGGCCCGGCGCTGGCGGACGGCGGGCACGAGGTCGACCCGCGCAAGTACTTCAGCGCGATGTATGCGGCGGGCTGCCGGCGCGGCGTTTGCTGGGACGTCATCTCCGTGCACAATTACCGTTGGGTCAATCCCGACTACAGCATCGATCCCGCCGCGCCGAACCGTTTCGACGTGTACAAGGACTTGCAGGCGATCGCGGCCGAGCACGGCGACGCGGATGCGCACGTGATGCTGACGGAATGGGGATTCTCGACGGCGCAGGTGCCCGACGGATTCGATCCGCGCGTGCAAGCCCTGTACGTCGCGCTCGGCTTCAACCGGATGCTGGCCGACCCGACGGTCGACGGCATCGTCTACGTCAACGTCTACGACAACGGGAACCCCGGCGGCTTCTGGGTCGAAACGCGCCTGGTCGATCAGGATTTCGTGGAGTTGCCGGGCTTCGCCGTCTTCAGGCGATTCGCGAAAGGCTCGTGAGGTTCGGATCGGCGAACCACTCGCCTCAGCAACCGGCCGGCGCTACGGCGCGCTGCGGCGAACCGCCACGAACCTGCGAAAGCGACTAAGAAACCCGTGGGCCAGCGAGCTCGACGATACGCCGCGGCGAATTCGTGCGGGCGCCGAAGCGCTTGAAGAGCGGTGGGCGGCTGCGCGAGCGGCTGGCCGGTGCGTGTCGTGCCGAAGCCGGCAACGTGCACGAGTCGGCCCAGGAATGCCACCTCCGACGCACTGGGGCGTTCGATGAGACGCCGGACGTACGCGTAGACGTCAGCTTGCCCGACCCGAGCGGGGCGAACGCCGCCGAAGGCCGCCACGTATCGATCGATCGTTCGCAGGGCGGCGGCCTGGACGGCGACTGCCGCCGCCCGATTGTTCGCATCCAGTTTCGCCGCGCGATCGAACAGCGCATAGGTTCGATTGCCGTCGAAAGCACGGCCGATCACGGTCGGGTGACGCGCGGTGAAGAACGTCTCGACGACCTCGCGGCCGTCGCTCTGCGTGCGCATGGCCTCTTCTCCGTCCTCGGGGCGCCACAGCCAGCCGTGCATGGAGGCCGCGACGTCCGGCGCCGCGCGGTTGCTGACGCCGACGTAATACCCTTCGATCTCGATACCTCGGCCGGCGCTGCGGAGCACGTCGGCGAGCCCGCGCTGCAGCGAGCCGTGCCAGCCGATATCGCAGATGGCGATGCGCGACCAGTTCGCGCGCCCGAGTTCGTCCAAGTAGCGCAACAGCAGCGCGCGTTCCGCTGCGGCCGCTGCGAGCACGTCCGCGGCGACGCTCGAAAAGAACGCGCGCAGGGCACGCCGCTCGTCGCCCGTTGCGACGGGTTTTTCGGGCAGGAGGTCGACGCCCGCCAGGGCATCGGCGTAGCGGCCGGCGTCGAAGCCGATTCGCTCGAGGTAGTGCCGCGGCGACATCGGCACGGGGTTCGCGCACAGAAAATCCAGTTCTCGTTTGCCCAGCTGCGTGAAGCTCGGAAATACCAGCGTCCGCCGCGAGACCAGAAAGTAGATCGAACGCGGGGCATCGGGATAAAACCGGCATAAGCGGTCGTAGGCGCGTTTGACGATCAAGCCGTCGCGGGCGCAGAAGAGCACGGCATCGGGTCGCGTCTTCCCGAACGCTTCGTGCAGCCATTGCGCGAAGCCCAGGTAAAGCGGGGCGGCGACGTCCGCCGCCAGCGCTTCGGCTTCGGTTTTCCGCGGCGAGCTCGCAGCGAGTCCGTGAAGAACCGATGCGGCGAGCGCGCTTTCACCGTCGCCCGCGGCGCGGGTCGAGCTTCGAGGCGGTACGGGCGACGGTACCAGAAAGCGGTCGCACCTGCACGCCGCGCATTGCGCACGTCGGCGACCGGGTTATCGCCGACGTGCGCGAGTCCGGCGATATCGGTGCCGGCCGCCCGCGCGAGCGGCGCGTACAGGTCGCCGCGCGCTTTGGTCTTCCCGAACGCTGCCGAGGTGAAGATCGCGGATCGGTTCCGCGTAACCGGCCGAGCGCAGCAAACCGGCCACGAACGCCGCGGGAAAGTACGTGTCGGACAGGAACGCTACGTCTTTTCCGCGGGCGCGCAGTTGTCGGTGCAGGCGCAGGATCGGCGGGTTCGCGAGCGAAACGTCGCGCTCGGTTTCGAGTTCCTCGGCCCGGAGGGCGTCGCGTTCGGCGCGTACCGTGGTATCGCGTTCCGCGAGCGCCGCATAGATTTCATCGAGCGTCACCTCGCCGCGTCCGGCGGCGGACGCGGCAGCGCGGGCCACAGCTTCCGCGGCTCGCCGGGCCCATCCGAACGCCGCGAGTTTGGGTTCGCGGCCACGCCGAAGGGCGAAACGCCACTCCGCTAGGGCGAATACGTCAGCCGGCTTCTCCACGATGCGCAGCAAGCCGTGTCGAAGACGTCGAGCGTTACGAGTTTCGCGCGCAGGAATAGCGCCGCTCGAGACGCCGATAGCGAGCCGTCGAATGAATACCCCGAAAACCGCGCGTCGGTCACGAAGCGTCGGACGCGCGCTGCGGCGCGTGCGAGCGCGTTCACGGGACGCGTTCGGCCCGTGCGCCGATGCGCGAAATGACGAAGCGCACGTCGCTCGGCGACAAGAGCAACTGCGGCGGCGGCCTCCGCAGGACTAGAGGATAGCACGCCAGCAAGAACAGGAGTCGCAAGATCGTCGAGACCAAGAGCGCGACGGCAGCGCCGAGGACCCCGAAACGCGGCACGAGCACGATCAAGAGCGGGCACGGCGGCACCGAGTGCGGTCGCTTGCATGAACGTGACGATTCCGGGACGTCCGGTCGAGAGAAACGCTTGCGCGAGAATCCCGCCGGTGTCCAGCAGCACCGTGTCCAGCAGCAAGACCTGCGCGACGCGAACCGAACCGGTGAACGCCCGTCCGTAGAGGAGCGGCAAGACGAAGGGGAGCGTCAACGCGACGGCGGCCGCCGCCGCAAACGCGATCGCCAAGGTGACGCGCGCGGCGCGTCCCACGAGATCGATCGCCTCCTCCTCGTCCAGACCCGACGCCTTCGGGAAAAGGACGATGAAGAGTGATGACGCGACGACGTTCAAGCTCCGAGCGACGTTCAAAGCGACGACGTAGATGCCGAGTTCGCGCGCCGCGAGGAACCGGATGACCAGCGCCTGATCGATCTGATAGGTCAGCTTCACGAGTACGTCGATTCCGTACGCTCGCACGCCGTACGAGAGCAAGCTGCGGGCCGTTCCCGCGAAATCGCGAACCGGGAAGCGTACGTAGTCGCGCATCTGCCATTGCCACCAGACCGGTAGGGCAACGGGCGGCAGCAGGTACGCGATGGCGCTGGTGTATGCCGTCAACCGGTGAAGCAGAAGGAGGACAAGCAGGATCGCCAGCGTCGTGAGTGCCGGTAGAAAATACATCGAATTCGCTTTGGCAAAATGGCCGCTACCCTCCAGGAACGCTTGCACCACGTACGACAGCATCAGCGGAATCGCAAACAGCATCGCCAACTGTGCGAACTGCGCCACCTGCGGCGGGTACCTGTGGCCTCCAAGCCAGTGCGGGACGGCGATCGCCCCGACCGCGGCGGCAACGAGGCCGAACACCAGCGCTAGCGCGAGTGCGGTGCTGAACAGCTCGCGCTCGCGTTCGGGATTGCGCCGCAATTGATAGCGTAGCGCGACCGGTACGCCGAACGTCGCGAGCCCGCACAGGAATGCGGGCCACAGGACGATCGCCGCCTGTTCGCCTCGTCCGGCCGGTGCCAGCGACCGCGCGACCAGCACGCCGGTGCCCAGACTAACGATGAAGAACGCGACGCGCGAGCCGAACGTATTGGCAAAGGCCGCCATCGATGTCTCAGCGCGAGCGACCCAACGCAATTGTCGTGCGATGCAAGCGAACACTACGGCGCCGTTCGTCTTTCGAGCGCTCGAGTCCGGTCGCAAGAAGGGCGCGAGCATACCCGTGCAAAGGCCTAGGCCGAACGGACCTCCGCGCGACACGCGCTAGGTGACGCCTTCCCGAACCGCAAACAACTGGTAACACAACAGCGAGGGACCGGGGAACGCGCGCGATGGAGCTTAAGTTCCTAACGGACATGCTTCGTCCGTACGTAAAGAACGCCATCCGGCTGTACGTCGAACCGAAGGAGGTCGTCCGGAGCGCGATGCTGGCGCGACCGAGCCTGCCGTTCGAGATGCGATTGCGCTGGGATGCCTTCGCCCGCCCGAACTATGCGTACGGTATGTACCAAGCCGCCCGTCAAGCGAAGGCGCTCGGGATCGGCGAGATTGCGGCAATCGAGTTCGGCGTCGCGGGCGGTCAAGGCCTCATCGAGATGGAGCGGTTGGCAGCGGCATCGCGGGGGTAGACCGGCGTGCGGTTCCAGATCTACGGTTTCGATACGGGCGTCGGCAACCCGCCGCCGCGCGACTATCGGGACGTTCCTTTCGTGTGGAAAGCCGGGCAATTCGCGATGGACCAAGTCGAAGCTGCGCGAGCCGCCTGGCCTTCGCCACGTTCGTGATCGGCGACGTTGGCGAATCGATCGGCACCTTTAGCGAGACTTCACGGGCCCGCGCCGATCGGGTTTCTCGCCTTCGACATGGACTACTACTCCGCCACGAAGGATGCGTTCCGTCTTCTGGCCGAGGGACCGGAGCGGTTCTTGCCGCGGGCGTTGTGTTATTTCGACGACGTCGTCGGTGACGATGCCGAGCTGCACTGCGAGTTTATCGGCGAACTACTGGCCGTCCGCGAATTCAACGACGAGCACGCGGACAGGAAGCTGGCTCCCATTCACGGGCTCGCCTACAAGCGCCGGGTACCCGCGGCCTGGCACCTGAAGACGTACGTACTCCACCGCTTCGATCACCCGCTCTACTCCGCGTTCGTCAACCCCAAGGGCGACTGGCAGCTGCCGCTTTGAGGCCGGCGTGAGGGAAAAGCGCGATCTGAATCCGTTTGTCGAATCCGTCAACGCGCGCGAGGGTGTGGAGGGATTCGAAACACCCCGTGGTTCTGCGCGAATCCTACGCGCAGTTCGGCGAAGACACGATCGTCGAGGCGCTCCTGCTGGCGCGCTTGGTGAAACAGGGTCGGTTGCCGGACTCGCTGCTCTATGTCGAGATCGGCGCCAACCATCCGGTGGCCACGAGCAACACGTTCTTGCTGTACGAGAAATACGGCGCGCGCGGCGTGCTGGCCGAGGCCGACCCGGCGCTCATTTCGCGGCTCGAGCGAGTCCGCCCGCGCGACACGGTGGTGAATTTCGCGATCTCGGCGAGCGACGCGCCGAGCGTCACGCTGCACGTCGCGGCGCTGACCGAACTGACGTCGCTGCGGGCCGGGCACACCGACCATTGGAAGGGGTTGCCGGGCAACGACGGCGTCACGCACGCGATCGACGTGCCCAACCTGCACGTCAACGCGTTCCTCGAGCGCTACGCGCCGGGCGACGTCGATTACCTCTCGATCGATTGCGAAGGCGTCGATTTGGAGATCGTCGCGGCGCTCGACTTCGCGCGCTTCAAGCCGTACGTCATCCAATGCGAGCCGAGCGAACACATCGTGCGCGGTTCGCGCGCGCGCATGATCGAGCTCGTCGAACGGCACCCCTACCGGTTGATCGCGGTGACGGACGCGAACCTGATCTTCGTTCGTTCGCAACAGGCATCGGTGCGCGACCTCTCGCCCCTGCAGCGGTTGGCGGCGGCCCGGGCGATGTTCGCCCTGCGCGTCCGCCGCCGCCTCGCGCGCTACCTTCCCAAGATGGGCTCAGGGGGATCAGGGTTCGGCGCGCAGCGGACGCTCGACGGCGGTCCGCTGCGGGGCGCGTTCGGGTCCGCAGGCGTTCCTTGAGCCGCAGGAACGGCTTCTCGATCGCATGGTGCGCCGCGTAGGCCAGGGGTAGCACCGCTGCCAGCCCGGCGACGAACAGGACGGCGAAGCCGAGGTCGACCGGTACCGCTGCCAGCAACGGCGACATCGCCTTGAGCAGCGTCGAATGGAAGAGATAGATCGCGTACGAGAGGCCCGCGAAGGCGACGGCCGCCGGCGCGGAAAGTACGCGGGCCGCGTATGCGCCGGGTTGCGCTGCGAACCCGAGCACGACGAGGGCGCAGCCGACGCCCGCGATCGGATCCTCGAGCGCGCCCCAGACCTTGTCGCGCATTGCGACGTACCCGCTCGCGCCGTGCAAGTGCATGACCGTTCCTACGACGTGACCCGCGAGCACGACGGCAGCGGCGGCGAACGCGCGCCGCGACAAGCGCCGCCGGGCTACCTCCGAGAACCGGCCGGCGAACATCGTCCACAGCTGAACGAGCGCGCCTAACAGGAACACGCCGAGCACGCCCCAGAGGTTCTTGAGAAGCACTTTCTCGAGGCTGGTGCCGACCGGTACGCGGACGGGGAGCAAGAGTGCGAAACGCAGCAGCGCCCCCAGGACCAGGATGCCGAGCGACGCGGCCACGACGAACTCGATGCGGCCCGCTACGCCGGCGCGGCGCGTCAGCGCGACCGCCGCCATAGCGAGCAACGGCAAGAGCAGGTAGAACTGGGCGTCGATCGCCATCGTCCAGAACGGCCCCGAAATCGTTTCGGCGGTCGCTTCGAACAGCGTGTGGGTGAAGGTGAGATGCGTTGCCAGGTCGGCCGCGGTCACGCTTTGATGCATGCAGAAGACGTCGACCAGCGCCACCGCGACCACGGCAAAGGCGTACAGCGGATAGATCCGCAGGATCCGCGCGAGCCAGAATTCGCCGGTCGCGGGGAGCGGGCGCGCGCCCAGGATCGACACGAGGAACGGTCGCGACAACAGGAAGCCGCTGAGCACGAAGAACATCGCGACGGGGAGCCGGCCCAGATCGTCGAGCAGTGGAACGAACAGGTTGATACGGTGAACGCGCAGCTGCGGTACGATCTCGACGTGCGCGTGGAACAGGACGATCAGCAGGATCGCGAGGGCGCGCAGGCCATCGCCGAATCCGTAATGTTCGCGCAACGATTCGTCGAACTCGAGATCCTTCGGCAGCCGCCTCACGGCTGGGCGTAGGTGATGACCACCGCCAGAACCGCCTTTTGCACGAGGTTGCCGCTTGCATCGAACAGGCCCCATTCGGTCGAACACGCGACGGACTTCGTACCCGCCGGAGGCTGCGGCGTCACGGCCGTGGGATCGATCGCGAAGCGGTCCTGCACGTATCCCTGCAGTATCCCGCCGGCGCTGATCTGGGGCTTGAGCGTTGCTCCGCCCGTGCACGCCATCGTGAGCGAGGCAGGCACGACCGGTCGTGCTTTGAATCCGCTGCTGTCCGCATACGCCAACATCGACGTGGCGATCCCGGCGGTCGACGCAAGCGTGAGCTTCGCGGGGTTGAAGTAGATCGCGGGGTTGCCCGTATCGTAGACCAGCTTTGCCTGCAAGGGCGCCTGCGCCACAATCGCTCCGGACGCGTCGAAGAGCCCCCACGTCGACGAACAGGTCAGCGTCGTTCCCTTCGGCGGGTTTACGCTCAGCGGCAGCACGACGTATTGGTCGTGGACCACGCCGATCGGCGCGGGGCCCTGGTGGATCTGCAGCGCGACGTTGAGCCCTCGATCGCACCCGAGCGCGCCGTTGGCCGGCGAAATCGGTTTGGGCACCAGGCCCGCGCGCGCCGTATACGTCAAATACCCGAAGTAGTCGAATTGGCTCGAACGGACCGAAATGTTCGACGGCGCGAAGGCGATGAACGGCGCCGCCGGGTTGCTCGTCGGCCGGGGCGTACTCGAAGCTCCGCCGCCGCCGCAACCGCGCGACGAATGCCGCGACGATGCACGATAGCAAGGCGACGGCAGTAGCATGAAGCGGCGCTTCGTCGTATGGACGCCGGTCACCATCTCGTTCGCGGCGTTATGAGGCGACTTTCCTAGCGCTGTAGGCCGATCGTCGCAGGACCTGTCGCGAGTCTCGCACGTCCGGCCCGGCCCCGTAAACGTGCTATACTTCGAAACGGCGCATCCGCCGACCGATGCAGAAACACCAACGCCCGACGGTCGCAACCGCGACCGATTACGTGTACGCCGACGCCTTACGCGCGCTGGCGATTTTCGGCATCGTGGTCGTGCATGCGGCGCAGTATACGCAGCCGCGCTGACGGTCTTCACGTCGACCTCGCGCGCGCGATCACGTATCTCTCGACGATCGGCGTCGCATGCCTCTTCGTCTTGAGCGGCTTTCTGCTCGCGCCGCGGTTCATCGAGGCCCTGCTCGACGGATCCCGCCCGAAGCCCGATACGAGACGATTCCTTCTCAAGCGATTCCTACGGATCTACCCGCTCTACGCGGCGGCCGTGCTGGTATTTACCGCGTACGAGGAGATCTATGGAATCGTCGCCATGAAGGCCACGTTCCGATCTCGCCATGGAACTTTGCGGCACACCTGCTGTTCCTGCACGATTTCTCCTCTGCCTCCGCCTTATCGATCGACGCGCCGCTCTGGACGATGCCGGTCGACGTCCAGTTCTACCTCGCCCTGCCGCTGTTCTTCGCGGCCCTGTATGCGGGACGTGGCGTCTAGTGCCGAACGGCGGGCGACGCGCTGCGCTATGTGCTCGTTGCGATCGCTTTGGCTCGATCCTCTATCGTGCGATCGGTCGTGCACGTCACACCCCGCCGGCGCTCGAACGTTTCGTCGACCAAGTGATTTGGCTCAAGAACGTATTCGGCATGGCGGCCGCGTTCGCGCTGGGTATCCTGGTCGCGCTCGAGATGCAGACGACCTTTGCCGAGCGGCGCCCCGCGGCCGCGCGCCGGTGCGATCGCAATCGCCGCCGGTGTCGCGCTCGCCGCCGGCCACGCGTTGACGCGCCGTAACGCCGAACACGCGCATTCGTTCGGCTGCCTAGCGGGATTTGCGACCTACGATGCGGTTGCCGCGCTTGCTGCTGCAGCGATCTTGTTCGGCTTCGCGATCGGGCGCTTTCACGCGTCGCGCTACGTTTCTCGGCGGCTGCGCTGGCAAGCCGCGGCGGCGCTTTCCTATGCGGTGTATCTCTTTCACGAGCCGATCCTGAACATGCTGCGGCGTTCGTCCACGTTTCGCCGCCCAACCTGGCCTTCGTCGTGCAGGTTATCGCATGTACCGCGGCATTGTCGTCCCACTCGCAGCCGTGCTGCACCGCTACGTGGAATTGCCGTTTCTCAGGGTGAAGTCGCGGATTCGGTCGTGACGCGGCCGAACGCCGCCGCGCGGTCCGCCAGCGCCAGCACGATGGCGCCGATCAGGTACGGCGAGACGAGCCCGATCCCCAGACCCATCGTGACGGAGTGATCGAATGCGAGCGCGACGAGCGGCAGTGAGGCGACGAAGCCGGCGCCGAACCCGCGGATGCGCAGCGCGAAGGGCAGCGCCCACGAGCCGTACCACGGCCAGGTTGCGGACGCGAGCGCGGGTAGCGTCCAGGTCGCGCCGCGCCACCAGCGGTCGCGCGCGAACGCCGCCAGGACGGCTACGGCGGCGATCAGCGCGGCTGCGGCTTTGAGTCCTGCGACGGTAAAGAATTTGAGATTCGACATGTCCGGCGGGCGATGGCCCGCGACCGTCCGGATCGCGGCGAAATACGCCGAGCCGGCGATCAGGTCGGAACCCGCGAGCGCGATCGCTACGACGGCCAGCGCCTCGGCAGCACGCCGACGCGAGGATTGCGGGCGCGCCAGCGTCGCGAGGGCCAGGAGCGCGAAATTCAGTTTCACCAGGGCCGCGCAGCCGCCCGCAAAGCCGCGAGCGCGCGCAGCGGCGTGCGCAACAGCGCGCCGGCCGCCGCGAGGATGGCGAGCGCCAGCAGATCGTTGTGCGCCTCGACGATGAAGAACTGGTAGAGAGCCGGACACAGCGCGAGCGTCAGGAGCGCGGGCGCTTCGACGCCGCCGGCGGCGAGCAACGCGACGAACAGTACGAACTCGGCGATGCCGGCCGCGCGCAGCCGTGCGAACGCATCGGCCTGCGTGCGCGCGCCCGCGAGCAGCGCGCGGTCCGCCGCGAGCCAGAGCGGTCCGTACACGCACGGTACCGGCAGCGGGCCCGCAAACGCCCCCGCGCTCCGGAATGCCTGCGGGAGCGGTTCGTACGGCGCCGGTGCGTAGGCCGCGGCGAACGAGCGGGCGTTCGCGTACTGCATGTACGTGTAGGGATCGACGCTGGTCGAACCGCGCGCGTTCCACGCGATCGCGCTCATGACGGCCAACGCGGCCGCGACCGCCGCGGCGCCGGCTCGCGACGGAACGGCGCCGCGGGCCAGCAGACGCGCGATCGACCAGAGCGCGAGCGCTTCGACGAGCGCGCACGCGACGATCCACGCGGCCACGTTAGCCGGTAAGGTCGTGCCGGGCGGAAGCACCGCAACGGGCAGGCCGCGCGAGAACGGGTACCCTGCCGCGCTGCGCGCGACCGCCTCGCAGGTCGAAGCGAACGCGCCCGCAACGACGGCGCCGAGCAGAACGATCGCAACCCATACGAGCGGAGCGGGCTTTTCCACGGACGAGCGTCGAATGTCAGCGGCGTTCGCAACGTTCGCACGGGAGCTCACCAATGCCCAAGCTCAGTTTCGTCGTGGTGACGAAAAACGGAATTTCGCTGTTGCGCCCGACGCTCGCGGCATTGGCGTTCGGCGATGAGATCATCGTGATCGACGAGTTCTCGACCGACGGAACGCCCGAATTCGTGCGCGCGACCCCGAACGCGCGTTTGATCCAGCGCGAAGCGCTGCTCAACGAAAATATCAACGTCGGTCTCGAGGCCGCAACCGGCGACTGGGTCATGATCGTCGACCACGATGAGGTCGTAACCCCCGAGCTGGCCCGCGAGATCCGCGAGACGATCGCGACCGCACCGGCCGACGTTCAAGGCTACGAAGTGCCGAGTCTCGTGTACTGGTGCGGCCGCGTGCTGCGGTACGGACCGCAGTACGACCCGCACGCCAAGCGTCCCGGCGAGCGCTTCCGCAAACGGCTGTTCCGGCGCGGCGCCGCCCGCTACGCGTGCGTCTCGCTGCACGAGGACCTCACGACCGGCGGGCGCTGGGAACGGCTGCAACACCACTACGACCACTTCACGATCACCTCGATCGCGCAGTGGTTCGATAAGCGCAACTTCTACAGCGAACGCGACGCGAAGCTGGCCGACTTGCGGGATTACAGCGAACGCAAAGCGGCCTTCAACATGCTCTGGAAGCCGCTGAAGACCTTTCTCGTCTTCTACCTCAAGCGGCGCGGCTTCAAGGACGGGGCGCTTGGGGTCGTCACCTGCGCGTGCTACGCCGCGTCGAGTTTCATGGACGAGGCGAAGAAGTGGGAGCGCGTCGCGACGACGCCCGACGCCGGCGGGCGCGCGCGCGACGCCGAAGGGGCGCGGGCCGTGCTGCCGAGCGACCGGCATGCTCAGACGATCGCATAGCGTTTCGCGGCCTCGCGAAACCACTGGCAGGTAAGCTCGAAGCCCGTTTCCAGGCTGATGCGCGGAGCCCAGCCGAGCTCCGTCGCCGCGATCTCCGGGTACGGGGCGAGCGAAGGTCCGGTAGCGCCGCCGGGTTCCTCGTTCGCGACGAAGTGGGCCTCGCGCCGGAGTCCCGCGACGCGCGAGAAGGTCTCGACGATGTCGGTCACGTGATCGATGCGGCTCGAGTCCAGATCGACCAGGGGTGCCCGGTCGCGCGGCACGGCGGCGATCGATTCGAGGGCGTCGATGACGTCCGCCACGTAGGTGAGCGAACGGCGTTCCGACGTGCCGTCCTGAATCGTGGGACGCTCGTCCTTTGCCATCGCTTTCAGCAGCGTGGCTACGAGCGTCCGGTTATCGAGGGACATGCGCGGACCGTAGCACTCCGCGAGGCGTACGATCCGCGCGTCGACGCCGAGTTCCGTGCGCGCGGCGATCGCCAGCGCTTCGGCGAAGCGCTTCCCCTCCGCCGTGTGCTGCGCGGTCGCGGACGAATTCGCGAACGTCGACTCGGCCGAGGACGCGAGCACGAAGGTCGCACCGTGGCGCTCCGCGAGCTTGAGCAGTTGCATCGTGCCGAGACCGTGCACGGCGAGCGACGGCCAGGGATGCCGCGTTCGCTCGCTATCCCCGTCGGAGGATGCGAAATGATAGATCTCGGTAACCGGCTCCGAGGTCGCGCGAGCCAGCACGTCGTCGAGCAACTCGGCCGATTGCGACACGTCGACGTACGCAAGGACGGCACGCTCGGTCTTCAGCGCACCCTCGAGGTTCGCGAGCCGGCCCGTGAACATGTTATCGAACACGACCACTTCGGCTCTGGCAACGAGGCGGTCCACGAGGTGGCTTCCGATGAAGCCCGCGCCTCCGGCGACGACGACGGCCATCAGCGCCGCGCCGTCGCCAAAAGGCCGTTGCCGCTCGGCGGCACGCGCCGCGTGTCGAGCGCGGCGAGTGCGTACCAAACCGGCAGCGTGGCGGCTGCGAGCCGGTTGCCCGCGCGCGCGAGCGCGAAACCTTCCCATGCGATCGCCCCGAGCGTCCCGAAGGTCGGGCGCACGCGCACGTCGCGGTAACCCGCGTCCCGCAGCAGCCGTTCGAGCCCCTCGCGTGCGTAGCCGTCGCGCACGTGATCGTGCTGTTCCGCGAACGCGGCGAGAAACCGCCGCTGCTGCGCTGCTGGCGTGTGGAGTATCAACGTACCGTTCTCCGCCGTGGCGTCGTAGAGGCTGCGCAAGAAGCCGGCGTCGTCGTCGATGTGTTCGAGGACGTCGATCGACACGACGGCGTCGAAAGGCGACGCGAACGCGTGCGGCAGGGCGACGTTCGCGAAAGCGATCCGGCCGGAGGGAAAGGCGAGGACGCGAACGCGTTCGGCCCGAGCGATGCGGGCCGCGTCGGAATCGACGCCGAGGATTTCGGCCGACGGCCACCGCCGAGCCATCGCGAAACAGAGTTCCCCGTGGCCGCTGCCCGCATCGAGCACGCGCCGCGGCACCGGGAGGCGCGCGAGTTCGGGTTCCACGACCGCGTAGCGCGCGCGCGCGCCGAGGTCGTAGCTGCCGGCGACGCGCAGGAACGCGCGGCGCAAGGCACCATCTGCCAGCCGTCCTTGTTCCGAACCGTACGCGGGCACGATCATCGGGCCGAGCCCGGCACGGCCTGGCGGAACGCGGCTTCGAGCGACGCGGCGACGACGCCGGGCGTGAAGCGTTGCGCCACGCGTTCGAGGCCCCGCCGCGCGTAGTCGCGAGCGGTCGCGGGTTCGCAGAGGCGTCTCATCGCCTGGGCGAGTTCGTTCGGACTGCCCTCCGCTACCAGGAGGCCCGCATCGCCGAGGGTCTCGGGGATCGCGCCGCTGCGCGAGGCGATCACGGGAATGCCGGTGGCCATCGCTTCGACCAGGACCCGGCCGAATTGTTCGGTCCACGTTCGCGTCGTGCGCGACGGAAGGACGAGGGCGTCGAGCGCGCCGATCAGGGTCGTCGCCTGCCGCGGCGGAACGGCGGGCGTGAAACGCACGCGCCGCTCGATGTCCAGACGCGCGGCCAACGCCGCGAGCGCGGCCCGCTCCGGGCCGTCGCCCGCGATCAGCCCGCAGGCGCCGTCGACGTCGGCCAGCGCGCGCAAGAACACGTCGATCCCCTTCTCCGGAACGAGGCGCCCGACGTACCCGAACGTCGGAAACCGCATGCCGTGGCGCTCGCGCACGGCTCGTCGAACCTCGGCAGCGAGCGGCTCCAGCTCGATCGTTAGCGGTTTCTCGAAGACCGGACCGCGGTAGCCGCGCCGCCGCAACGTGAGCGTCGCTTGCTGCGAGTTCGTCACGGCCGCACCGGCTCGACGCAGTACGCGGCGCTGGATATATCCGAAGGGCGGAGGATAGTGCTTGTAGATGTTCTGGACGGCGAGCACCACCAGACCGATGCCGAGCGCCGCGGCGGCGCGCGTCGCTTGGAAGGCGACCAATCCCGCCGGGTCTTCGTCGACGTAGATTACGTCGGCCCCGGCACGTTTCGCGACGCGCGTGACGCCGCCGGCGAACCAGTACATGTTCGAGTGGTGGCGGCCCGCGATCGGACGGGCGACGACCCGAAGGTCGTCCTCGGCGGGTTCGACCGCAACCTCGCCGAACGCGCCCTTCCAACGGTCGGGAACCAGCAGCGTGACGTCCAGATCGTGGCGCGCGAGCGCCCGATACACGTCGCGATTCGCGTTATGGACGGGTGCGTGGCCGACGACGAGCAGGTTCACGGCGCGCCGCCTTGGGGCGGGTCGGTCGAGAACTTATCGCTCAGCATCATCATGAGCGCCGCGATTTCCACGGAGCTGTCGACCACCGCGTTCGCCCGGTCGCGCGAGAACGGGTCGGTATCGAGCGCGGCTAACGCCCGCTTGAGATCGACGAACAGCTCGCGGCCCGCGCGGCCGAAGAGTTCGTCGGAGGAATACTGCGACCAATGCCCGGCCTCAGCCAGTGCGAGCAGCCGCGCGCGCAAGCGGACGCCGAACCGTGCGATCGCCGCATCGAACTCGGCTTCGGTCAGCGGCTTCACCGCGAGCGCCGCGCCGGGGGAACGCATGCGCGCCGGCAACTCGATGCGGCGCGGGTCGCCAAGCGGCCGCAACACGGCGCGCAAGGGCGCGATCGCACCCTTGGGGCGCAGAGCGGCAGCGGACGCACCGGCTTCGATGCGCTTCGGCAGGGCGACCGCGCCCGCGAAGAGCCAGAACATCTGCGCCATCGGAGCGTAGTCGAACGCGCCCTGGTTGAACCAACCGGATACGAGCAGCGAGACCTGTCCCGCCGCGATCGCCGCGTACGTGATGCCGAGCCGCCGGTTCGCCGTCGTGAGGGCGAGGCGTACGGTCAGAAAGAGCAGGCCGCCCTGCACTGCGACGAGGGTGAGAAAGCCGATCGGTCCGGTTTCGTATAACGCCGTAAGGTACACGTTGTCGACCGAGAAGAAGAATTGCTCGGGCCGGATGCGGCCGCCGGCGCCGGTTACGCCGAGACCGAAGCCGAAGGGCTTCGAGCCGGCCGTCGCGAGCACGTAGTCGAACGAGCGTTGGCGCGTAGCGAGCGCGTAGTTTTCCGACTCGGCTCCGAAGCGCGTTTGGGTTTGCGAGCCCAAGAGGTTGAAGGCAAACGGCAGGGCGATGACCGCGACCCCCATGGTTAAGGCCACTCCCACGCCGATGTAGCGCCTCGAGTCGCGCCTGGCCGCGAGCAAACCGACCAGCGCCGCGAGGCCGACCACGAAGCCGAGAATCGCGGACCGCGTTCCGGTGAAATCGAGCGCCGCCACGCAAACCGCGACGGCAGCCAGGAGCGAGAACCGTTCGAGCCACGAACGCTCGACGAAGAGCAGGCCCAGTGCGTAGAGGATCGCAAAGCAGCACGCGAGACCGAGCGCGGTCGGATCGACCATCGTGCCGTAGGCGCGGTACGCCGTCGAGGCATCGGCGCCGACGCCGCCGATGTAATGACTGCTGGCGACGACGAACCCCCGGCCCAGATTCAGCCACGTGGGTCCGAGGAAATACTGCAGCACGCCGATCGCTGCGGCGAACGCGATCGCTCCTACCGAGATGGCCGCCGTGCGAACCAGCCGCGAAGCCGAGTCGAAGTACAGCGTGCCGATGAAGTACAGTACGGCGTACATGGCGTGCGCGCGAAAACCCGCCACCGCCGTCGCTCGTTCGCCGTTCGGGATCAGGATCTCGGCGAGGTCGAACGCCATGTACAACACGACGACCGGAAGTCCGAACCAGCGTCCCTTCGGCAGGAACTTCGGGTCGCCGGCGGCCTTGTAGACGACGCCCGCCAGCACGCCGGCCAGCACCAGATCCTTGAGCAGATACGTTCCCAGCGTGCCGTAATAATATTTGATAAAACCGTCGACGCACGCGAGCACCAGCAGGAACACGATGCCCTGCCGCCAGTACACCGCGAACCAACCCAAGAGCACCAGGAAGAGCGTACCGCCGACGAGCGTGAGATTGTGGACAGCGATGCCGGCGCCCACTGCCGCCGAGAGAAGCGCGAACAGCGCGATCCAGGCGGTTTGACGGAGCCGGGCGCTATCCCGCACGAACGGCTCCTCGGCGGCGCGGCGCCGTCAGCGCGAGCGTTTGCGCGCGGCGCGCGATCTCGTCCCACCGGAAATCGCGTTCGTAGTGCGCGCGCGCGCGCCGGCCGAGTTCCGTTCCACCATCGGGCGAACCGACGATCGCGAGTGCCGCGTCCAGCATGGTCGACGGGTCGTCGCTCGTAAACGTCACGACGCCCTCGAACGTCCGGCTCGTCGTGCGGCGTTCGGACCGCTAACAGCGGGAGCCCGTGAGCGAGCAGCGCCAGCAGCGAACCACTCGACGAGACGGCGCCTTCGAGCAGCGCGGTCACCGCCAAATGACCGCGCAGCAATTCGGCCGTCACGTCACCGGGCTCGAGCGCTCCCGTGAAACGCAATCGTTCCGACACCCCGAGATCGCGCGCCAGATCCTTGCAGCGTGCGGCGTAACGCTCGTCCCACACGCGGCCGACGACCGTCAATTCGAGATCGATCCCTCGTTGCGCGGCCGTGCCCAGCATTCGCACCAGCGGCTCGAGCCGGCGTTTGGGCCCGACCACGCCGAACGTGACCAGACGGTACGGTCGTTCGCAGGGCGCGCGCCATACGTCGGCGGGCGATGGTTCGACGTTGGCTCCGATCGGCACGACGTGCAGGCGCGAGGCCAGCCACGGGATCGTCCCTCGCAATTCGCGCCGGCGTTCCTCGCTTGCCGTGAACGTGACGTTCGAGGCGGCGACGATGAGGGCGTCGCGCGCGCCGAGCAGCGTACCTTTTATGCGGCCCGTCCTATGCAGCGAACGCGGTCCGTAGAAGCCCTCGTGGAGAAACACGCCGACCGGAATGCCGCACAGCCGCACGATGGCCGCGATCGCGTGCGGCGCGAGCGCGCGCGGACCGAAGTTGAACGGCGTGTACTCGACCAGCAGCAACTCGACGCGCCGCGCGCGCATCTGGCGCAGCGTCCGCAGGATTCCGCGAACGTTCCACGCGGGCACGAGCGACGTTTCCAGCTCGGGGAGACGCGCCGGCACCTCGCTGAAGACGACGACGCGATTACCGTTACGCGCGAGCGACCGTGCGACGGCAGCGGCATGGTCGCCCACGCCGTCGCACGCCGGCGGCAATCGCGGTGCCAGGAGCGCGACCGTCATACAAGGGCCGGGTTACGTCCGCCGTGGTTCAAGATTTCTCGGCCTTCCAGAACTGGAGCGAGGGAACGCGGCGCTGCGCTTCGGGAGCGGACTGCGGAAGGGCCACGCGCCTTCCGTTAGCATTTGGACCGCAGCCGGTCGGAACGACCCCGATCACGTTAGCGCCGACCTGTTCCAACGTCGAAACGATGCGGCTGTCGTCCGGTAGGATTCGGCGCCCGTAACGGACGGCGACCAGGACGCCGTCGCACGCCGTCGCGCATTGGATCGCTAGCGAGTCCCCGAAGAGACTTCCCGTATCCCAGACGGTGACGGCGTACAGCCCGCGCAGGTCCGCGGCGAACGAACGAAGCGCGCTCGACGACGTGGCCATCATCAGTCCGGTATCGGCGATCGAACCCGCATCGAGGTTCGGGTCCCGCGGCCGTCACGCGCAACGAGGATACGGCTTCGAGCGATCGCGCCGCGGCCAGCGAGCCGATCCCGAGAGCCCGTGCCACCGCGGGATCTCTCGGGATTGGCGTCGACGATCGCGGTACGATAGCCCGCATCCGCGAAGGCCTGGGCCAAACCCACGGCTAGCGCCGTTTTTCCGTCGCCTGCCGTTGCCGAGGTCACGGCCACGGAGAACGGTGCTTTGAGCGTCGCCTCGAGGGTGGTGCGGATGACGACGACGCCGGGGTCGAATGCGGGTTTCACAAAACCTACGATGCTCGTATCGTGCCGATGATCGGCTTTCCGTACAGCTCGGCGATCGAGTCGATCCCAAGCATGCGCCGGTCGGCCGAATCCAGGAGGTACGCGACCGTTACGGCGAGCAGCAAGAAGCCGAGGCCGGCACCGATGCGCGAGCAGCAGGCCGCGCTTCTTGCTGACGGTCGCGATTCGGGCTTCGTCGAGGATCTCGATCGTACCGTTCGTCGCGGCCTGCGCCTGTTCCGCGAGCCAAATCTCGCGGCGTTCCGCAAGCGTCTCGTAGGCGAGGCGCGCCGTGTCGCGCTGACGGCGCAGCGCCGCCAAGCGGGCGCCCTCGAGAAGGCAGTCTCGCGAGTTCGGCGCGGACTTTCGCTATCTCGCGATCGAATGCGGCGACCTCCGCCTGACTGCCCGCCGAGAGCGACGCATGTACGTCGCGGCTGATGAGCGCGCCGACGTACGCATAGCTCTCTTCAGACGGCTTGGCGCTCAGCTCCGAGAGCCGCTCGTCGACCGAATCGCCTTCGCCTGCAACTTTCTTCGCGAGCCCCTTGAGGCCCGGATACGCCGGCGTGTACTGAGAGCGTTGCGATGCGAGTTGCGCCGCGTCGAGTGACCACTGCGCTTGCAGTTGGCGGTACACGTAGTCGCTTCCCGGCGATCTGCTGGCGAACGAGCGGAGCGATCTCGCTCAGATGCGGCTCGTCGGCCGAGGCGAGCGCCTGCGAACCGGCCAACCCGGCCGCGCTATGGTCGCGCTCCGAGACGAGCGAGTCCAGACGCTCGCTCAGGTCGTTGGCGGCACCGTCCTCCGCCAAGGTCGGATCGCCTGCCGATGCGATGTCGAGCTTGCGGTCCAGTTCGACCACTTGCTCTTGACGTTTGCGCAAGCGCTCCATCGAGGTATGTGGACAGCCCCTCGAAACGCGTGCGGGTGATTTCGCAGAAAGTAGTCGCGCAATGCGTGCGCCAGCGCGTTCGCGGCGTTGACGGCGAAGTCCGGCTCCGGTGCTCGTGAACGTGATAGGCATGATGTTCGACTGGTAGGCCGGTCTTCGTAACGATGGCATCCGCGAATTCGGCCGGCGTAATGTCCGACGTGCAACGCGCGTAGCGCGCGGCTCGTTACGGCCTGGCTCGTCACCAGCGTCGCCATGTCGAGCGGCCCCAGCGCGAGACTGTTGCTCGCATCGTGCCCGGTGTAGAGCACCGTCGCCGTCGCCTGGTATTTCGTCTTCTGCGACAAGGTGGTCGCGATCGCCGTCACGATCCCGACGATCAGGATGAGAGCGACGACCACGCGCTGGCGCCAGAGTACTTCGAGAACGGCCACCGTCTAGACCGAGCCTCGGGCGGTCAGCACCGATGGAACGGTTCTGCGCGAGAATGCGGACGTCCGTGACGACGCCGGCTTTCTCGATGTATAGAAGATCCATCTTCGTCGCTTCCGGCGATTCGAGCGGGTGTAGGCCGCGCGCTTCGGCCTGCCAGAAGCAGGTTATTCCCGGCTGAACGAGATGGCGCAGGTGCTGCCACGGCAGATAGCGGCTGACGACGTGCGGCATCTCGGGGCGCGGGCCGACGATCGACATGTCGCCGCGCACGACGTTGACGAACTGCGGCATCTCGTCGATCGACAAACGCCGCAGGAGCCTGCCGACGCGCGTGATGCGCGGGTCTCGACCGTCGCGCGGCTTCGCACGGTCCACGCACTGATCCTTGTACATCGTTCGCAGCTTGTAGATCGTGAACGACCGTTCGAAGCGGCCGACCCGGCGCTGCCTGAACACGACCGGCCAGCCGTCCTCGACGAAGACCGCGATGCATCCGGCAAGCAGCAGCGGAGTCGCAGCCAGCAGGAACGAGAGGCCGAGCGTGATGTCGACCAACCTCCGAAGGGTGGTCGGAACGGCGCGGTAGCGGTAGACGACGGGGCGTGTGTCGTTCATCAGTAGTGATAGTTCGGCGGCGGAAGGTAGCGCAAGCTATAGGCCAAGAGGAAGTAGAACAGGATCTGCGCGTTGATCAACGGCGGCTTCTGCTGACGGACGAATACGATGTCGCCGTCTTGCACGTCCGGGTTTTGCTTGAAGTCGCCGCCCGCGAGCTTCTTCAGATCGTAGTCGCTGCGGCTGCCGTCGCGATGGAAGACCGTGACGCCGCGCAGATCCCCGTCCTGGCGCGGGCCGCCCGAAAGATAGATCGCGCTCATCAGGGTGCGGTCGGTCTTGAGTGCGACCACGCCGGGGTTTCCGACGTAGCCGATCACTTGTATCAATTGGCTCTGAGGAACCGTGAGGTGATCGCCCGGCTGGCCCGGCCGCAACAGGTCGTCGCTTCCGAGCGAAACGAGTTTCGTCTCGCCCGCCCGCTCGAGAATGATGCGCGTCAAGTTCGCGTCGTGGCCTTCGCCGGCTTGTTGTAGGGCATCGCCCAGCGGCTCGTTCGCCGCGAGGAAGTACGTGCCGGCGTTGAGGACGGCGCCGTCGACCGTGACGCCGACCGGTTTGCTCGGGACTTTGATCACGTCGCCCGCAACGATGACCGGCCCGGGATCGCCTCCGGCCCGCATCGCGGCCACATCGTAGTTGCCGATCGTGCGGCCGTACCGTTCGACGGAAACGCGGCGCACGTCGGCCGACGACGTCAAGTGAGCGCCGTCGATCGCCGCGATCAGACGTTCGCCCGGCTTCAGCGCGATCGTGCCGCCGCCGGCACCCGCGATCGTCGCATAGTCCACACCCAGCGGACGCTCGAGCAGGCGTATCTCGACGGCGGGGTCGACGACGTACGTCCGCAAACGCTGCTCGATGTCGACGGCGAGCTCGTCCGGATCGCGGCCCGCGGCCGGCACGCGTCCCACCAGCGGAACCGTTATCGTGCCGTCGCTCGTAACGACCGCCGTCGACGTGATGTCGGGATGATTGTAGACGTAGACGTTAACGCGATCGCCGCTTTGAAGCGCCGCCAGTGCCGGCTCGAAGGCTGCTGCAAGTGCCGCCAGGCAGAGCGTCGTCACGCGTCCGCAGATCAGCAACGAACGCCCCGCGGACATACTAGCTCCGATCGTCCGGCATCGAAATGAGAGCGTGACTCAAGGCTTAGGACTCCCCCGAATACAGAATCGACGCCGTCCGTAGCTCGCGCCTCATTGCGGTTGAAATGTACCGGCAAGCGTACGGAACGCGCAAGGCTATTTTAGCCGTCCGGCTTTAGGCTTAAAGCGCGATTAACGACTTAGTCTGAGGTTAATCGTCAGCCGTTTCCTTACAAAGCCTTTACCTTCGGTTATGATGACGCTGTTATAATCCAGGCCGTGCAACCTATGGACGGCGTTACCGTATCCGCGACGCGCCGGCGCGCGCTGTCGAAGAGCGAGGAGCGCGCGCTCGAGCTCTTCTCGCGGGGTGAATCCCGCGCGCGAATCGCGCGCGAGTTGAAGCTATCGATGAGCACGATCGGCCATCTGCTCACGTCGGCGAAGGAGAAGCTGGACGCGAAGACGCTGGCGCACGCCACCGCGATCTACGTGGCACAGAAATTCGACGTCCAATCTCCTTAGACGGACATCGTTTCTCCCTTAAGTTATCGTTTACGTTTGTCGCCTATACTGTGACCGCGGTCCGGACTGCGGATGCCGCTCGGCCATTCCTTTTGTGCGTTTGTGTAAGGTCTACTGCCTCGAAATGGTACGCTTGAAGCGAGCTCTGCGCGTTTGGTTGAGACGAGCGCGAAATTCGGCTTTGGCCGCGGCGGCGATCGCGGTACTCTTCGCGAGCGCGCTCGCGCCGGCGTGCGCCGCTTCGACCGGTCAGATCGTCGGTACGGTCGTCGATGCGAATACGAAGGCTCCGATCGCGGGCGCCCGTATCGTCGCGACGTCGCCCTCGGGCACGTACGACACGAAGACCGACGCGAAAGGCGGCTTCTCGATCGTCGGCGTGGTGCTCGACACGTACACGATCAGCGTGCAGAGCCCGGGATACGACGCGTTCAGCGTGCAGGGCGCGACCGTCACCGCGGACGAGGGCTACCGGCTCACCGTGACGCTCAGCCGGTCCCTTCGGACGATCGCGAACACGAGCGTGCGGATGCGCAGCATCACGAGCCCGTTCCAGCCGGCGCAGACGGTCGACCGTTACACCGTCAACTCGACCGGCATCGATCAGCTGCTGGGCAAGTCGGACGCGATCGACGGCCGCAAGCTGCTCAGCGAACTGCCCAGCGTCACGGTCGACCGGGAAGGCACCCCGCTCATTCGCGGCGGCACGTCCTTCGAGACGGCCGAACAGATCGAAGGCATCGACGTGACGCTGCCGTCGCGCAGCGTCTTCAACCAGTACAGCAACGCGGCGAACTCGTTCGTCCTCAATGGCGTCGGGTCGCTCGAGCTCGTGCCCGGCGCGGGCGATGCGACGCACGGGGATACGGGGACGGGTTTGATCGCGTTCACGATCAAGCGCGGAACCAAACCGGCGTACGACCACTTCGATTACGAGATCGGGCTGAACGGCGAAGTGCAGCAGTACTCCTTCCAGGACGCACGCACGTTCGGTAACAGCGGGCGGGTCTCCAACTACTTCAGCCTCCTGAGCGACAACTTGGGTGCGCAATTCGGTATCCAGCACACCGACCCGCGCTCGATCGGCGCGAACGCGCTCACCCCCGATCCCAACGCCAACAGCAACATCAACGCGCACACGGGCGCCCTCTGGGTGTCTGCGTTCTACAATACCGCGCGCACGTACACGTCGGACTACCTCGACAATTTCGTGTATAAGTTCGGCAAGAACGGGTCGCAATCGCTGCAGTTCTACCTTCAGCACCAGTACCAGTACGAACCGCAGAACTACGGCGGTCTCGAAGGCCTGACGTACCCGCTGGTCGGGCAGAACGGCCTCGTGCTCGCGCAAATCGCCGGGGGCAACTCGGTCGAAGCAGCGTCGCTCGCTTCTAGCGCTTACGCGCAGTACCCCGGCGGTATCCCCTTGGCGCCGCTGACGAGCAACGACTACGCGCAGAGCACGCTCACCCTGTTCAAGTTCGAGTACGGAAACAGTCTCAACGCCACGACGGCGCTCGGCTTGCGGTACTACCGCCTCCTGTCCGACCAGGGCCAGTTCCAGGCTTCCCAGGGCTTGATCGCGCCGCTCAACGGCGGGACGCGGACGGGCGTGTCGGGCGATATCACCAAGGTCGCGGGCGGCACGAAACACACGATCCAAATCGGCGGGAAGTACGAATTCGCGCTACCCTACGGCGTCCAGAGCGATTACATCGACTACCTTCCGGCCTACGGCGACGTCCAGCCCCTCTACTCCCAGATCGCGACGCAGAACCAGTTCTCGTCGCCGGTGCGCGATTTCGTGATCCCCACCGCGGCCACGCCCGGTTGCACGGGGACGCCGTTTCAGCCGACCGGGCCCACCCCTTGCGGCTACCTAGCGCATTTCTTCGGCAACGATATTCCGCCGATCCCGCCGGAGACGGAAGTGCCGACCGCGAGCCAGCAATCGTACGCGCTGTACGCGCAAGACACGTACTCGCCTTCGAGGACGCTGAAGGTTCTCGCGGGGCTCCGCCTCGACGGCTACAACTTCTTGATTCCGAGCGATCCGTCCAACCCGCCGGCGGTCGACGGCGCCCGCCACCAGCGCCTCTACGAACCTCACCTGGGCGTGAGCTGGCAATTTCGGCCGCACGACGCGATCCGCTTGAACTTCGGACGGACGCTCGCGATTCCGCTGCCGACGTTTCTCGGCATCAACATCGACCGCAACGCCTATAACGCGTTCAACAACATTCCCTCGTACGACAACTCGAAGGGGCCGTACGACCCGACGCGGCCGCTCGCGACGCAGGCCGACTACTGCGGACCGGGCACGATCACGACGGTCAACAACGTTCAGGCGGTGGTCGGCCACGAGCCCTGCGCGAGCTACGCCGATCAGCTGTACTGGCTGACCCGAAATTACCGGTTCGCCGAACAGAGCTTGATCACGTCTCCGCTGCGCGGCGCAACCTTCACCAACTACGACCTCTCGTACTCGCACGAGTTCGGCGACGGCACCGCCTTCAAGCTGACGCCGTTCTACCGTCGCGGGTACGACGTGGTCGAACAGACGCGCACGCTGCTCGGCTGGGATCCGACGACCGAAGTCCCGGCACTGAGCCCCGACATCTACTCGAACCTCGGGTCGCAAGCGGCGTCGGGAATCGAATTCTACCTCGCGAGGCCTCGCCTCTTCGGGCTCTCCTACCAGCTGAGCGCGACCTACATCAATCAGATCGGCAACGACCCGCCGGGTACCTACATCCCGACCGCGTCGGTGCAGTTGGGCCAGCAGTACCGTTCGCCCGTGCTCGCGCCCTTTCAGGGCACGCTCGGTCTGACGTACCGGATGCACGACGGGCTGAAGATCAACCCGGTGTTTCATCTGCGCTCGGGGTACCCGTTCGGCGCCGGCATCTACTACGCGCTCGATTACAACGGCCAGGCGATCTACGTCCCGCTGACCGACGCGATCGTGCAGGGCACGCAGGGCGTCCTGGTCGCCAACGCCTACGTCAACCCGCAGAACCCCGGCACGATCACCAACCCGTATATCGTGGCCTCGCGCGGCACGGAGAAGTTGACGTCGGGGCCCGGCTCGCTGCTATCGGCACCCGCCTTGACGACCGACTTGACGATCGAGATCGCACCGCCGGGCAAGACGATCACGTACGGCGTGTCGGCGACCAATCTCTTCAACCAGCTCTCCGACGTACCGGTCGTCAACGTCACGCGCCTGATGATTCCCGTCTCCAACGGCAATTACGCGTACGGCGGAAACCTGACGGCGAACGATCCGTCGCACACGACACCGCTCGGCGTCGGCACGACCTACGCCCCATACATCATCTTCCCGAATCAGATTCCGTTGCTGCTTCGATTCTACATTCAAGCGAAAGTCTAAATGAAACGTCGCGTTCTTCTCCTTAGCTCGGTCCTGGTTGCGACGGGCTGCAGTACCGGGAGCGTCGGCCAGCTGCCCGCGCAGTCGGGGACGAATCCGGCAACGTTCGGCCTCGGTCTGGCGGTGGGTACCGCGCGGATCGCGACCAATAGCGGCGGTTCGGTCGTGGGTCTCAACGTCGTTGCGACGTTCCGCCAGCCGGGCGGCCAGAACGCAACGCTGGCCAATACGCCGACGCTGAGCGGCCCGGCCACCTTCGGCCTGAACCCCGACGGAACGCCTAGCAATGCGTTGAGCGGCGCGCTGCCGACCGACGTGCTCGCGGCTGCGAGTTCGGCGGGTCAGGCGCCGCCGCCCGGCGATTTAGGGTCGCTGATCGGCGTTTTCGGTTACGGCTTCGCTCCGCTCAACATCGTGGCCATTGCGCCGAATCAAGCCGTCTACGGAAGTCCTAAGAATCCCTACACGGGCTGCGATGGAATCTTCGAGCCCAACACGCTGATCTCGTCATCGATCCGGTACGAGGCGCTTTCCCTGCCGCTCGACTTGAACGTTACCTGTAATGGAACGAACCAGCTCGTCACGCCGTTCGCATGGTACGGCGGACCGCCGGCGTGGCCGTCCCCCCAGGGCTACGGCATGCCGGGGCCGGATCCGACCACGGGCGAGTACTTCCGCGGCTACCCGCTAGGCTTCATGGATTTCGACGACGTCAAGCCGGCGCTCGGCCAGTATTCGTTGACCGTCGAGTACCTCAATAATCCGGCGGGCACGCAATACAGTTACGCGCAAGCGACGGCGGCGCTGTCGAACGCGACGGCGTTGCCCGTCATGCCCACGCCGTCGCTTGACGGTGAACAGCGACGGGAGCGGTACGATCGTGCTGACGGTGCCTCGAGGCGTCGCCGAGACGGTCGTGAGCGTTGCGGTCGGGGTGTGCCGCGATACGGGCGATCCGAAGTATCTGAACAACGAATACTCGGTCGTTACGAGGCAAACCGGTGCGCAGACGCTGACCTTAACGAATAACCTCGGTCCACCCGACTCCAACGGTAACCCGACGAACACGTTCTGTACGGCCTCCGACCCTTCGGGCGGAACGTACGCGATCGAGGCAGCCGGGTTTCGATTACCCGGCCTACGAAGCGTCGTACCCGCAAAGCACCGCCGTTTCGCCGGTCATCGCCGACGCGGCGGGCCAGGCCGACGTCACGACCTCGGCGCCTGTCAGCGGGAACTACACGCGTCCGGCCGCGGTAAGGCGCGCGAGGCACCGGTGAAAACGGCGACGCTGGCTTCGCGCGCCGCGCTGGCGTCGTGCGCGGCGGCCCTCGCTGCCTGCGGCGGGTCGTCCGGCGGCGGCGGACCGGTTCCGGCCGCGACCGGGGGGCCGCTCTACACGAGCGCCGCATCCGCCACCCGCGGCACCCTGCAGCTCGCCTTAGACGCCGTCAATATCGACGAGTTCTACGCGCGCTTCCTGCGGCCCGGCGTCGGTACCGTGCTGACGCGGCCGGGGCCGGCCTCGAAGCCGGTCTGCCACCACTCGGCTTCGCCGGCAACCTCGCCCGCGACGGCGTCGAGTTCAACCGGTTCCATCGAAACCGTCGTCTATTACCCGGCCGGCGACGCGAATTGCTCCCAGTCACCGACGCGCATCCTGGTTTGGGCGTACGGCGGCGGCGCCGGTGCGGCGCCGGTTGCCAACGGGTACCAGCTCAGCTATGCCCCGCCGGGCGACCCGACGTCGCGTCCGGGCGTCCTGGCGGAATTCGAGCAATTCACGGCGGTGCTATACGACACCGGCGACGGGCACACGTCGCTCGATCTGAGCGACGCCCAGCAGACCGGCGCCGAGGCCGCGAGCGAGCCCGCGTTCCCGCAAACCCCGCCCGCGCCGGGGCCGTTTCCCGCGACCTTCCCCATCAATCTGCCGGCGCCGTCACCGGGCAACGTCGGCACGTATTTCGCGGCGGATGAAGCGGGGCCCGCGGCATCGCAAGCGGGGATCCGCTACGGAGGCACGTTCACCAACCCGTACGCCAACCTCCAGAGTATCGTGCTCGGAACGACGGACGTCTTTGCCGTTCGGAGCTCGCGTCCCGATGCCGCCGGGCGGGTCACGCTCTCGTGGACCGGCACGCAGCCGTACTACTCGCTGGATCCGGCCGCCGACTCGCCGAATCAGAGCGTTCCGTTTCCGCTTGGCCAATCGAACGTGACGTGGCCGCCGACGGTCCTGGGAGTGCTGGGCGCGCAAACGTCTCTGCTGAACTTCCCGGCGCTCCCGAGCGGTACGGCCACCTACGGCGCCGACGGCTCGCTGATCGCGTGCGCGCATACGGTAACGGACGGCGCCAACGGCGTTTCGGCTACGGCGACGTGCGGCAAGGGGGGAAGGGAGATCGATCTCGTCGTGACCGACGTACACCGGTCGGCACCGGCGACGAAACCGTCGACGATCGTCATCGACCCGTTCGGCATCGGGGCCGGGGCGGGCACGGTCGGCGCGGGAGCGATACCGACGTATCAGATCGTGTCCGATGGCAGCGAAGACCAAATCGGGGCGTTCTCGATCGCGCGGTGCCTTGCGAACGATAACGTCCCGTGCGTTAGTGGTTCTTGAGGCGCCGCGACCGCGGCGCGACGTGCTCCAACCGTGAAGTCGTTCCTCCGCACCCCTTCGTTCGCACGCACGGCGACGATCGCGCTGGCCGCGGTGGTCCTGATCGACGTCCTGCAAAACGCCGCGATCGCACGGTTCTTCCCGCTCCAGAGCCGCTTGAGCGGCGATTTCTCGCCGGCGTACCTGCAGCGCCACCTGGAGACGATTGCCGGACTCGAGCCGCAGACGATCTTCCTGGGCGACGGCCTGCTGGCAGGCTTCCGGCTGCGGCCCGAGGAGACGGCCGTGGCCATCTTGTCGGCGGACGGCTGCGCGTGCCGCAACCTCGCGTTCAAGCACGGCAGCCCCGTCGACTACTACGCGCTGGCGTTGCTGATGCGTGCGTACGGGATCCATCCTAAGAAGGTCGTCATCGAGATCGACCGGATAGCGTTCAACCCGGCGTACTTCGGGTATCGCCGCATGCCGGGGGCCGTCGGGGAACTTGCGTGGCCGCTCCTGACGCCGGCCGACCGCGCGGCGCTCGAGGCGCCGAGAACGAGCGTGCGGCAGCGCGTGGAGCGGGTCCTCGGGTCCGTATCGCTGCTGGTGGCGATGCGAACGGATATTCGGCAAGCGCTGTTCGGCGCGAGCGACCCGAAGCCGCCGCCCATGGACGCGAGCACGCGGCGCGGCGTCTACGCTTCGGCGCCTCTCGACGATACGAACCTCAGCGTACGCTATCTGGGCCGAACGCTCGACGTGCTGCACGGCATGGGCGCGCCCGTGGCCGCGTTCGCGGCGCCGGTGAACCGCGCCGCCTTTCACGAGTTCGTCGACGACGCCGCCTACCGCGCCAACGGCGCGTACCTGCGAGCCTTCCTCGAACGCCGCGGCGTGCGCGTGTCCGATTACGACGCCGCGTTCGGCGCGGACGAATTCGAAGACGAGGTTCACTTGAACGCGGCCGGACAACGCCGGCTAGCGGCGTTGCTCGAACCGGTCGTCGGCGGAAGCTAAGGAGGGTGTCGGAATGCCGCTCGAAACGATCTACGCGAAACTCACCGGAATACTGCAAGACGTCTTCGACGACGATACGCTGGTCGCACGCGCGGACCTGACCGCGGCCGACGTCGACGGATGGGACAGTTTCGCGCACCTGCGACTCATCATGACGGTGGAGCGGAGGTTCAAGGTCCGGTTCACCGCCGCGCAGATCTCTTCGCTGAAGAACGTGGGCGAACTGGCGAACCTGATCGAATCGCGGACGGCGACGTAGTGCGATGAGCGCCGGGCTCTTCATCGACCTCGAGTGGTTGCCTACCGCTCCGCCCGATTTCCGGCAGCGCTGTCGCGCGCTCGGCGAATCGTCCGATGCGGACGGCTCGGCGGTGGCACGTCTGGCCTCGTTCGCGCTGGACGAGACGCAATTGCGCCGGCTGGCGGATGCCGTCGACGTGCTTCGCCGGCGCGGAACGTCGCTGGCACCGCTCGAGCCGTTCGCGCTCGGCATCGTCGGCAACGCGACGCTCGACCCGTTGGTTCCCGCACTGGTCGCCACGGCGGCGCGGCACGGCATCGCGCTTTCGTGCGTGAAGGCCGAGTACGCGCAGACGCTGTCCGAAGCTCTGTCGGGCGAGTCGGCCGTCAACCGCGCAAGACCCGACGCCGTGCTGTTGGCGCTGGACTACCGCGGGCTGCCGTGGGCGTCGCTCGATGAAGCGCTCGGGTTCGTGCGCAGCCTGCGCGACGGCTTCCGCGCGCACGGCGGTGCGCTCTCGATCGTCCCGACCCTGGCTCCGCCGCCGGAGACCGCATTCGGCAGCTTCGAGCGGCTCGCGCCGCGAACGCCGCGCGCCCTGACAGCGGCCTTCAACGCCGCGCTGGTCGAGGACGTGCGCGGCACGCAAGACGTGCTCCTGGACGTGGCGGCGTTGGCCGAGACGGTCGGGCTGGCCGAATGGCATTCGCCGAGGCAGTGGAACGTGGCGAAGTTCGCGTTCGACGAGCGGCTGATTCCGCTCTATGCCGAGCACGTGTGCCGGGTGATCGGCGCGCTGCGCGGCAAGAGCCGCAAGTGCCTGATCCTCGATCTGGACAACACGCTGTGGGGCGGCACGATCGGCGACGACGGCCTGGAGGGCATCGTTCTCGGTCAAGGCGATCCGACCGGCGAGGCGTTCCTGGAGGTACAGCGGGCCGCGCTCGCACTGCGCGAGCGCGGCATCGTGCTCGCGGTCTCGTCGAAGAACGACGATGCCGTCGCCCGCAGCGCGTTCGCCAAACATTCGGAGATGCTCTTGCGCGAAGAGCACATCGCAGTGTTTCAGGCGAACTGGAACGACAAGGCCACCAACATCGCCGCGATCGCTCGCGAGCTTTCGCTCGGGATCGACTCGATGGTGTTTCTCGACGACAATCCGGTCGAACGCAATTTCGTCCGCGCATCGTTGCCGGAGGTCGCGGTTCCCGAACTGCCCGACGATCCGGCGCTCTACGCGCGGACGCTGGCGGCCGCCGGCTACTTCGAGAGCGTAGCGTTTTCGGACGAAGACCGCAAGCGTGCGGAGTTTTACGAGAACAACGCGCGGCGCGCCGCGCTGCAGGGGAGCGTCGGCGATCTCGACGCGTATCTGGCGTCGCTCGACATGCGCATCACGTTCCGTCCGTTCGACGCCGAGGGCCGCGCGCGCATCGCGCAATTGATCAACAAGTCCAACCAGTTCAATCTGACCACGCGGCGCTACACGGAAGTGGACGTCGCCGGGTTCGAGGCGGATCCCGAGATCCTGACGCTGCAGGTTCGGCTGGCGGACCGCTTCGGCGATAACGGGATGATCGGCACGATCGTCTGCCGCCCGCGCGGCGCGGATGCCCTCGAGATCGACACGTGGCTGATGAGTTGCCGCGTACTGGGGCGGCGCGTCGAGCAGATGGTTTTGCGCGAGATCGTGCATCACGCCCGGGCGCGCGGCGTCCGTACCCTTATCGGAATCTACCTGCCGACCGCAAAGAACGCGATGGTGAGCGACCACTACGGAAAGCTCGGCTTTCGCCTGGTCGAACGCTCCGCATCGGGAACCAGCACGTGGGAACTCGGTACCGATGTGGAGATCGAGCCGGCGCCGATGACGGTCGAGCGAGCCGGCTTCGAGCGGCCGGCGATCGCGTGAACGTTCCATCCCTCCCCTTCTTCGGGTTCGCGGCGGCGGTCGCGCTGCTGATCAACCTCTCGGCGCAAGCGGCGTGGCGCCGCTACGTGCTGCTGGCGGCGAACCTCGCGTTCGTCCTGAGCTTCACGCACTCTCCGCGCGCGCTGCTGCCGTTCGCCGCGCTCCTGGCGTTCGGCTTCGCGAGCGTCAAGCTGCTGGAGCGGCGGCGGAACCGGCTCGCGTTCTGGGTGCTCGCCGCCGCCCTGATGTTCGCCTTCTGCTGGCTCAAGCGGTACGCGTTCGTCCCGGGTACGTTGCTGCTGCCGTTCGCCTATTTCACCGTCGGGATGTCGTACGTGTTCTTCCGGATCTTGCATCTGGCGATCGATACGTACCAAGGATCGTTCGAAGCGCCGATCGATGCGCTGTCATACGTCAACTTCACGTTGAACTTCACCAGCCTCGTGTCGGGGCCGATCCAGTTCTATCAAGACTACCGGCGCACCGAAAGCGAATCCCCCGCGCCGCTCGACGCGAACGTGGCGTGGAGCGCGCTCGAGCGCATCATCTTGGGCGTCTTCAAGGTCAGTATCGTCTCGCCGCTGCTGTCGCACGCGCAACACTTGGCGACGGGGTGGCTCGCCGGGCCCCTCGGCCGGCCGGAGCGCGTCTTGGACGCGGCCGCGCTCGTGGCGATCTTTCCGGTGTACCTGTACGCGAACTTCTCCGGCTACATGGACGTCGTGATCGGCGTCGCCCGCTTCCTGCGGCTCGAGCTGCCCGAAAACTTCAACCGTCCCTTCGTTTCGACCGGCTTCATCGAGTTCTGGACGCGCTGGCACATGACGCTCTCGAACTGGCTGAAGACCTACGTCTATTCGCCGCTGACGATCGGGCTGATGCGCGCTTTCCCGTCCGAGGCGCTCGAACCGTACTTCGGGCTGTTGGCCTATTTCGTGACGTTCTTTCTGGTGGGTGCGTGGCACGGGCAGAGCGCGGATTTTCTGTTCCTGGGCGTGCTGTACGGCGCGGGCACGAGCGTCAACAAGCTGTACCAAATCGTGATGATCGGTCGCTTGGGGCGAAACCGCTACCGGAAGCTCTGCGCGACGCCCTGGTACGTCGTGCTCTCGCGCGGTCTGACGTTTGCGTGGCTAGGGTTCTCGATGCTGTGGTTCTGGTCGACCTGGCCCGACATCGCGCGCTTTATTGCGACGCTCGGAGTGCCGTCGGCGATCGGCGGCATTGCACTCGTCATCGTCGCATCGGGTTTGGTCCTTTCGGGACTCATACGCCTGGAACGGCCGCTGGCGGAGTTCGCGTTCCGGGGCGTGCGCGTGATCGGGTCGCCGTACGTACGGACCGCGTTCGCGACGACGCTGGTCGTCATCACGTTTTCGGTGACGGTGCTCTTGCGGGCGCCCGCCGCGCGCCTGGTGTACAAGGGATTCTGATGGCGACCCTTGCCCGCGAAGGTGCCGGCCGCAACTTCGACCTCGCCGACCAGCTCTGGTTTGCGAGCGCGAGCGGCGACGTCAATCCGATGCATGTCGATCCCCTTCGGGCGCGGCGGACCCAAGCGGGTGCGCCGGTCGTCCACGGCATCCACGCGTTGCTGTGGGGTCTGGATGCGTTGAGCGCCGCCGGCGTCGTTCCACGGGACGCGAACGCGATCGTCGCGCGTTTTCAGAGATTCGTGTACCTCGACCGGCCGGTCGAGCTCGGCGTTCGGCGCCGTTCGGAACGCACGACGCGCGCCGAGGTGCGAGTCGACGGGCTGACCGCGGTAGCGATCGAGCTGCACTGCCGCGAAGCGCAAGAACCTTGGCGGCCGGTGGAAGCGCCGCCCGCGATCGAGCTCCCGGATACGCCTCTGAAGCCCGCTTTCGAGGAACTCTCGGAGTGCCGTGGAGCGTTCCCGGTTCCCGATCCCGCCGTCGCCGAGAGATTCCCGCATGCGGCCCGCAGCTTCGGCGCCGCCAGGATCGCGGCACTCGCGCAACTCTCGACGTTGGTCGGCATGCAGTGCCCCGGGCTGCACTCGATCTTCGGCGATCTCGAGGTCGACCTGGTGGACGACGACGGTGCGGGCGTTGCGTTTGCGGTTCGTTCCGTCGACGAGCGGATCCGCAACGTCGAGATGGCGGTCGCGGGCGCAGGCATTTCGGGCACCGTCAATGCGTTCGTGCGCCGCCCGCCGGTCGAACCGCCGTCGGCCGACGATCTTTCGGCGCTGGTCGGAGACGGCGAGTTCGCCGGGAGCACGGCTCTGGTCGTGGGCGGCTCGCGCGGGCTCGGAGCGTTGACGTCGCGCCTGCTGCTGGCCGGCGGCGCGCGCGTGATCCTGACCTACGCGGTCGGCGCGGCGGAGGCGCGCGAGGTTGCGGCCGGCGCGCGCTGCGCGGACGCGGTGCGAGTCGTTCGGTACGACGTCCGCGAAACGGTGCCGGCCGAGATCGTCGCGGCGTCTGCGGCCGCCGATTGCGCGTACTACTTCGCCACGCCGCCGATCGCGCATCAAGCGACGGCCGTTTTCTCGCGCTCGCGCCTGGACGAACTCCTGCACTATTACGTCGACGCGTTCGCCGGCATGTGCGACGCTCTCACGGCGGGCCGTACGCGGCCGTTGTCCGTGTTCTATCCGTCCACCGTTTTCATCGGCGAACGCCCGCGCGGGACGACGGAATACGCGATGGCGAAAGCCGCAGGCGAAGTCTTATGCCAAGATCTGCAGGAGTATCGGCGGCAGCTTCGGATCGTCGTCCGCCGGCTGCCTCGGATGCTCACCGATCAGACGGCATCGATCGTGCCTGCCGAGAGTGAAGACGGCGTAGCGGTCATGCTGCCGATCGTTCGCGAACTGTATCGTTCGGCCGTCGACGGCGCGTGATGGCGCAGTCGGCGGCAGGCCGCATCGAGACGAACGACCGCGCGAACGGCGAGGAAGCGGCCGCCGCGCGGAGGCGCACTCTGACGTGCGCGGCGATCGCCGTGGCGACGGCGCTCGTCCTATCGATCGCCCAGAATATCGCGGTCGCGACGTTCTTCCCGCGCACGAGCCGGCTCGCGACGAGTTTCTCGACCGCGTACTTGCGGCGCGAACTATCGGCGCTCGCCGCGACGCCGGGGCAGACGGTGTTCTTGGGAGATTCCATTCTCTGGGGCTTCCGGCTTCCGCCTCGAGATACGGCGGTCGCGGTGCTGGACGAACGAGGGTGCGCGTGTCGCAATCTCGCCTACAAGCATGCCGGCCCCGCAAACTTCTACGCGCTCGTGCGCATCTTGCAGGGGTACGGGATCCGGCCCAGGGCCGTCGTGATCGAAGTCAACCGCGAAGTGTTCAGTCCCGATACCGCCGGCTATCGCTCGCTGGCAGGACCGGTCGCGCAGCTTTCCGCCCCCTTCGTGACCGCAGAAGATCGCGCGACGTTCGTGTCCGCGCGCGCCGGCCTGCACGCGCAGCTCGACCGCGCGCTCGCTTCGCTGTCGCTCCTGTACGCGATGCGGCTCGACATTCGCGAAGCGATCTACGGCGACAACGATCCGGCGCCGCCGCCGCTGGATCCGCAGCTCGGGCGGTTGCTGTACGACCTGCCGCAGCTTGATGAGAAAAACGTGAGCGTCCGCTATCTCGAGAAGACCGTAGCCCTGCTGCGTGCTGCCGGTACGCCCGTCGTCGCCTTTCTCGTGCCGGTGAACCACGCCGCCATAGACGGATTGGTCGACCGCGCGCGGTTCCGCGCGAACTCTCGCTACCTCGAAGGCGTGCTCGCACGCGGAGGCGCCCACGTGTTGGACTTGGAGTCCAGTTTTACTGCGGGCGAGTTTGTGGACGAGGCGCACCTCAACGCGCAAGGTCAAAGGCGGCTCGCGTCGATTCTGGCAAACGCCCTACGGGAGACGGTCGGCGAGGTCACGCGGCCGGAGAACCGGACCGGCTACGGCAGGTGAAACTCGGCGCGCATCCAGCCGGCGGTGTCCGAGAGCCCGGCCGCCAAGTCCACCCGCGGCCGCCAGCCTAACTCCCGTCCGATCAGCGCGATGTCCAGGATCGAAACGGGTACGTCCGCCGCGCGCCCGTCCTTGTAGACGGCTTGCAGCCGCGGCAGCGCAGCACCTGCCCTACGTCCGTAAGCAGCTGGTTGAGGGTGCGGCCGGAGCCGCTGCCGACGTTCATCACTCGGGATTCGCCGGCATAGCCGATGCTTGCAAGCAGTGCCGCGACGACGTCGTCGACGTGCACGAAGTCGCGCGTCACCTCTCCATCGCCCCAAATATCGATCGGAATATCCGAGAGGGCCCGGTACACCATGGTGGCGATGACGCCTTGCTTCTTGAAGGGGGACTGTCCGCGGCCGTAGGGGTTTGCGATCCGCAGCGCGACGTAGTCGAGGCCGTGGAGCTGCCGGTAGAGGCCGAGGTATTTCTCGATTGCGAGTTTGCCGATGCCGTATGCCGAGATCGGATCGGTAGGCGCGGTCTCCGGGGTCGGAATGCTCGACGGTATCCCGTAGACGGCACCGCCGGACGACGTGAAGATGACCTTCGCGACGCCGCTCGCCGTACAGAGATCGAGCAGCTCGACCGCTGCACGAACGTCTTCCACGAACGACTCTCCAGGCCGGCAGTTCGAGGTCTCGGGAACCGACGAGGTCATGAGATGGAAAGACGACCTCCGGCCTTCCAAGGCGCGGGCCAGCGCGCGAGTGTCGGACGCGGACGCTTGCGTCCAGTTCATCCGTGTGCCGTGCAGCCGGGGCTCGTGCTGCGGCCGAACGCGTGCACGTCGGCACCGCGTTCGTGGAGCGCCGCCGACAGCGCGCCGCCGAGGAAGCCGCCCGCACCAAGGACCGCGCATCGCAGTCCGTTCAATGCCGTCGTTTCTTCGGGGCCGCGCGGCTCATACCGGCCGGACGGTGTCTACCCGACGCGCGGCGATCGGAACGGCGCTTTCCGCCTTACGTTTGGCAGCGACGAGATTCGACGCCAAGTGCAGGCTCTCGAACTGACCGGCGTCGGTCCACCATCCCGAGAGGATGTCGAAGTAGAGATCGCCGGCCGCGACGTAGGCGTTGTTCACGTCCGTGATCTCCAGTTCGTTGCTCGCGGACGGCTTGAGCCCGGGAATGAAACCGAAGACGCGCTCGTCGTAGAAATAGACGCCCGTGACGGCGTAGCGGCTCTTGGGCGCGGCCGGCTTTTCCTCGATACCGACGATGCGGTCGCCGACGATTTCCGCGACGCCGAAACGCTCCGGGTCCGGGACCTCCTTGAGCAGCACGCGCGCCCCGCTCGGCTGCGCTTGGAACGCGCGCACGTACGGTGCGATGTCTTCTTCCATGATGTTATCGCCGAGAATGACGCAGATGCGGTCGCCGTCGGCGAAATGCTCGCAGAGGCCCAGCGCGTCCGCGATCCCCCCGTTGCCTTCCTGGTAGGTGTAGTTGAGGTGCTCGAGCCCGAACGCTCGACCGTTGCCGAGCAGCCGCAGGAAGTCACCGGCGGAGTTGCCCCCGGTGACGATCATGATGTCGGATATGCCGGCTTTGCAGAGGGTCTCGAGCGGATAGTAGATCATCGGCCGGTCGTAGACGGGTAGCAGATGCTTGTTCGTGATCTTCGTGAGCGGCCGCAATCGTAAACCGAGCCCGCCCGCCAGGATGATGCCTTTCATCGCACTCCCCGCTCCGCGTACTGGCGCTTGTAGTACTCCAAGAACGCTCCGCTCTTGATCGGGCGCCACCACGCTTCGTTCTCGCGGTACCAGGCCACGGTCTGCGCCAGACCCGTCTCGAAGTCGTGGCGCGGCCGCCAGCCGAGCGCTCGCGCTTTCGACGAATCGAGTGCGTAGCGCCGGTCGTGCCCCGGCCGGTCGAGCACGTGCCGCACGTGCGTGTCGAAGGCGCGGCCGCACGCTGCCAGCAGACGCTGCGTGATCTCGAGGTTCGTGCGCGGGTTCCCGCCCCCGAGGTTGTAGACGTTTCCGAGCTCGCCGCGTTCGAGCACGTGGAGAATGCCGCGCGCGTGATCCTCCACGTGGAGCCAGTCGCGGACTTGCAGCCCGTCGCCGTAGACGGGCACGGTCTGGTCGTCGAGCAGATTGGTGACGAAGAGCGGGATCAGTTTTTCGGGGTACTGATATGGGCCGTAGGTGTTCGAACCGCGCGTGACGAGCACGGGCGTCCCGTAGGTGGTGCGGTGTGCGAAGACTTGCAGGTCGCCGCCCGCTTTGCTGGCCGCGTACGGAGAACGCGGCGCGATCGCATCGGTCTCTTTCGATTCTCCTGCAGCGACGTCGCCGTACACTTCGTCGGTCGAAACCTGGAGGAAGCGCGCGACGCCGTGCTTGCGCGCCGCATCGAGCAGGACGTGGGTGCCGAGGACGTCGGTACGCAGGAACGCTTCGGCCGACAGGATCGAGCGGTCGACGTGGGTCTCGGCCGCGAAGTTCACGATCGCGTCCGCGCCGGACCCGACGGCTCGGTCGACTGCGGCGGCGTCGCAGATGTCCGCGTGGACGAAGCTGTAGCGCGGATCGCTTTCGACCGACGCGAGATTGGCGCGATTACCCGCATAGGTCAGCGCATCGAAGTTGACGATACGAACGTGCGGCCGTTCCGAGAGGACCAGACGCACGAACGCCGAGCCGATGAACCCGGCGCCGCCGGTGACGATCCAGCGTTGAGATCCTAGACGCCGCACGAACCACCCCTCGTCCCGATCGCGAGTCGCTCGTACGCGAGCGCGCCCGCCGGGAAGCTGCTTTCCGGTTCGAAGTGTCGGAGCTTCACGTGCGGCAGGTAGACGTTCCGGTAACCGGCGTCCCGGATTCGAAGGCAGAAGTCCACGTCCTGGAACGCGGTGGGAATGCCCTCGTCGAGGCCGCCGACCCGATCGTAGATGGAGCGCCGGACCATGAGACACGCGCCCGCGAACGCCGAGGCGTTATTGACGGCGCGCAGAGCGGAAGCGTTGCCCGGCGCGCCGCCGATGCCGAGAACGGCTCCCGAATGGCAGCCGGATTCGTCCGGATCGAGGAACAGCGCGCCGACCGCGCCGATCGAAGGGCGCTGCGCCTGTTCGATCATCGCTTCCATCCAGTCGGCCGATACGACCTCCGCGTTCTCGGCGAGCAGCACCACGTAGTGACCGGTGCCGAGCGCGACCGCGCGGTTCGTGATGTAGGCCACGCCGGAGATCGCGTCGCATCGGACGTACCGCAGGCGCGCCTCGCGACCGGCGAACCCGCGCAAGACCGGGATCTCCATCGAAGCGCGGCCCGTCAGAACGATCTCGAAATCGTCGTAGGTCGTCTTGGTCAAGATCGATTCGACGCAGCGCGCGACGTCCTGGCCGCGCCGGTGAGCCGGAACGATGACGCTGACTCTTTTCCGGTCCCGAATCGAGTAGCGCACGATGTAGGTCCACGGCGCCTCGGAACTCGCCCCAACGCGTCCGGGCTCGCCGCGGCGCCGGATCGCCTCGCCGAGCGCGCGCTCGGCGGCATCCTGCACGTACGGTTTCGCGGCGGGGTCGGACGCGGTCGAGACGGGATGCATCCGCCAGTGGTAGAGGATCTTCGGGATGTGGTGGATGCGCTGCGTTCGCTCCGTCAACCGCAGCACGAGATCGTAATCCTGCGCTCCGTCGAATTCCGGACGCAGCCCGCCCAGCGATTCGACGAGCGCGCGCCGGTAGACGCAGAGATGGCCCGTGTACATTCGCGAGAGGAACGTATCCGGATTCCAGCCGGGCTTGAAGGACGGGTTACAGCGTGCTCCTGCTTCGTCGATCTTGTCCTCGTCCGAGTACATCATGTCGACGTCCGGGTGGTGGTTCGCCAGGAGCGCACACTCGAACAGCGCATCTCGAGTGAGTTCGTCGTCGTGGTCGAGGAAAGCGACGAACTCGCCGGTCGCAAGCGCGAGTGCGGAATTGGTCGCTCGCGAAATATGCCCGTTCGTATCCCGGAACGTCAGCTTGATGCGGGAATCGAGTGCGGCGTATTCTGCGAGGATATCGCGCACGCGCGGATCGGACGATCCGTCGTCGGCGATACAGAGTTCCCAATCCGGATAGACTTGTGCGCGAACGGAATCGACGGCGGCTCGCAAGTGCGGCTCCTGGGTGTCGTAGGCCGGTACGATCACGCTGATGAGCGGTCGCCGCGCCATCAACGGAAGCAGGCGCCGCATGCGGCGCTCGTCGATGTCCTCCGGTTGTGTCGCGCCGTCGTGCAATTCGCCTGCGTTCATGCTCGACCTTTGGGTTACCCGTACAGCAACGCCGGACTCCGCCCCGCCGTTCGAATGGCGCGTGGTTGAGACAGCAGCGTCGAGTTCCCACTTGCCGGAGTGCCTACCTGCGGACGGGACCGAGATTAAGTCGAGCGTTAAGGATTGTTAAGCTAATGATAGTGCCGTGCCGAGTTCGAGCTTCGAGACGGCGGAATCTCAGCCGGCGTCCGCGCTATCGATCGTAGTAGATGGATGCCTGGAGTGTGGCTTGACCGAGTAACGTGCCGCTCGAGTCGTACGCGCCCCAGACGGACGAGCAGTTTACGGTCGTTCCGAACGGTTCGCTCGACGACTGTGGGACGATCGTGTACGTATCGCGAACGGTGCCGCCGACATCCGGCCCTGAAGCGACCTGGAGTCGTACGCTCGCGCCGTTATCGCACGTCAGGTATCCGCTGCTTCCGGGTAACGGCCGGACGCCTCCGGAGGCTGTATCCTCGTACGCGAGCGTACCGGTGAAGTCGCCGTCGCTGGACTTGAGAACGACCGACCCGGGCTCGAACAGGATCGGGGGCATGCCCGTGTTGTAGGCGATCGTCGCGTAAAGCGTCGTCGAACTCAAAAGGTCGCCGGAACTCGTGTAGAGACCCCAGGCGCTCGTGCATTGCAGGATCGTTCCCTTCGGCGGTTTCACCGATTGCGGTAGCACGACGAAACGGTCTTCGATGACGCCTTTGTCGTACGGTCCGGCGGAGACCTGAAGGTCGACGCTGTAGTTTCCGTTATGGCCGTCGTTGCACGCAAGGTATCCGGTCCACGGCGGGACGGGCTTCGGCTGGGCGCCCGGTATCGCGAAGTACTCGAGCTTCCCGAAGTAATCGTATTGACTCGAATTCACGTAAAACCACGAAGGCTTGAACACGATCGCCTTCGATTCGGGGAGCTGAACGGGGCGCGCGGCGACGCCGAGGGGCCGGTATAGCACGTAACGTCCGCCCGCAAGCGGGCCGATCGGGATGGCACCGGCGGGCGCTTCGTTCAACACGCCGCTAGGGTTTGGAGCGAACTCCAACAGACCGTTTTGGGCATCCGCGACGTAGATTTCGCCGAGCCGATCGGTCGCCACGCCGTATGGGCTCACGATCCGCGTGTTTGGGCCGGCGATCTGCGCGATGGGCGCGGAGGCGGTCGTACCGGAGGGTTGCGCCGCGTAGACGGTGACGGACCCGGCGCCGCTCGGGCCGGAGCCGTTCGAGACGTAGATCTTGCCCGAAGGATCGAGCGCGATGCCGCGCGGGGCGTCGAGCAGGGTCGCCGGACCGGCGAGCGTTGCGACGGGCGTACCGCTGAGCGTGTTTCCCGATCGGGCGGGCAAGACCAAGACCTCGTTATCCAGCTCGGACGTCACGTAGATACGCCCGGCCGCATCGAGTGCCAGCGCCGGCTGATTACTCTGAGACCCGCTGCCTCGCGCGATCGGCAGCGCGACGTTAGCTAGGGGGGCGGCGTTCAGGGTGCCGTTGTACAGCGGCGCGTATAACAGAAGGTTTGCCGGCCCGTTCGTTACGTAGAGGTAGCCGGACGGATCGAGCGCGACGTCGGTCGGGCGTTGCAAGAGCGTATTGGGGCCGGTCAACACCGTGCTCGGTCCAGCGCAGCCGATGTTCGGCGGATAGACCTGTACGCTCGGTGAGCCCGCAGCATTTGCAACGTAGAGGTTCCCGGCGGAGTCGAGCGCGATTCCTTGCGGCTGGTTGAGGTACGACGACCCGGTCGCGAACACGTTAGCCGGCGAGCCCGAGAAGTCTCCCACGCCGCCAAGCAACGAGGAGTGGCCCAGGTTGTCGTAGCTCGAAACGTAGAATTTCGGCCCGGTCGCAGGTAAGTTCGAGCCGCAAACAGGCGTGCTCGTGGGCGAAGGACTCGGTGTCGGCGTCGGTTTTCCCGAGTGCGTCGGCGATGGGCTTGGCGATGGTGGCTGCGTCGGCGATGGCGTCGGGGTCGGCTTTCCCGAAGGCGCCGGCGTCGGCGAACGGCCGCCGGACGGCGTGGCCGAAGGACGCGCCGTAGGTCCCGTGCTCGGGATCGGACCCGGCGGGCCGCTCCCGCCTCCCCCTCCGCAGCCCACGCTAAGCGCGGCCAGCGTCAGGACGAGGAGAAGCCGGCAGCGCATGCTGGGAACGAGCATCGTTCTACCCGCCGGCGAGCGCGGGTCGACAGTCGTTTGCGGCTTGCGCGGCCACAAGACGCGTGAGAAACTCCGCCTTCAGCATGCAGGCCTTACGGTATAGGTTCGATCAGCACCGCGCATCCGCCCTTCGACCCGGGGATTAGGCCCTAAAGGCCCGCGGGGCCCGCACCTGTCGAGATCACCCGCACGTCGCGCACGGGCACGCCGACGGGCGCACCGCGCCGCGGCCCGACCCGTAACCGCTCGGCGATCGGGCTCCCCTCGCCGGCCGAGTACCGAATCCATATTGGCACGTTCTCCACAGCAAGTATCGTTACTTTGAGTTCGAATACTAGAAACTCTTTACACAATTTGGTTATGCAATTTGTTTTGCTGAGAGACAGTAACATTCGAGCGCGCCACCGTCGCCGATGCGTTCGATTGCGACTGGATTCGCGCTGAGGAGCGCCGTGTGAGGCGGTAGCAATTCATAGGCTAAATTAGCCGATATGAAGGAGTTCCAGGAGCCCAGCAAGGACATGCCATCCGTCTGTCTATTACAGAAAGTGGAAGGTCATCAGGTATGAGCTGCCGGAGCTTGCTATTGTCAGCCGTTTCGCTGGGCGTGGCGACGTTTTCGTTTTCACCGTGTGCGGCCTCGCCGCTCGCGTTCGGTCCTGGGGCGATGGCACCCGAGCAGTTCGGGGTGCTGTCGCACGTGAGGCGCGCGTCGCCGTTCGACACGGGGAGGTTCGTGCGGTCTTCACAGCCTCAGCCCGCTGCGTCGTCGCGCAGACGTTCCCTCGGGTTAGCTGCGTGCACGCCGTTTACGGTCACGTTTCCGTCGAACGTGGGTTCGCCGGTGAACTCACCCGTAACGCTGACCGCCGCCGAGATCGACCCTGCGACCGTCAAGGGGCCGGTCGACGCCGGCGGGTGCGACGTCGGGATCTACCTCGATTCCAAGTCGAGCCTGGCGAGAATATTCGATGCGCAGATCTACGACGCAAACCAGTTCGGCATCCTTGCCGTCGGGGCGAAGAGTGCATTGATCCTCAATACGACGATCTTCCGGATCGGCAATCACGACGGCGTTACCAATTCGTTCGATCCGAACGGCGATCAGACCGGCGTCGGCATCGATTTCGAAGGCGCCACGGGAAGCATCGCGGGCGCATTCATTAGCCAGTATCAAAAGAACGGCGTCGCCTTCCATACGGCATCGTCGGTCAGCATCGTCAACAGCAGTGTGATCGGGCTCGGGACGGTGGACTTCATCGCGCAGAACGGCGTCGAGTTCTATCAGGCGGCCGTGAGGGGAATCTCGAACGTGGTCGCGGCGTCCAACCACTTCAATCTCCCGGGGTCGCCCTGGGACGGCGGGGCGACCGGGTTCCTGCTGCTGTGCACGAATCTGAAGCCAGCGTACGAAACCACGCTCTTGAATTACAGCTTCTCATTCGACAACGACCAAAACTACATCAGCAACGATACGACGGACGGCGACTGCCCGGTGGGATATAAGACGTAATCTGTCCCCACGCCGTGAGGGTGAACCGGAGCCGCGTCGGCGTCAGGTTCGCGCAAACGCCTCCAGAATGGTCAGGGACGGCTTCTTGGGATACACTGGGAGGCATGTTCGAGCAAGCGAGCGGCCGCGTCTCACTCGAGGAATACCTCCGATTCGAGGAAACGTCGCCGGTAGGGCACGAGTACCGCAATGGCTACATTGTGGGGCTGGCCGAGCCGTCGGGAAATCACCAGCAGATTCAGCAGAACTTGGTGCTGCAGTTCGGATCGCTGCTCAAGAGGTCACGCTGCCGGATGCTCTCGGGAGGCGTCAAGGTGGCTTGTCCCAACGGTGAGCGCGTCATTCCCGACTTCGGGGTCACGGGCCACCCGGACGATCTCCTCGCCTTGGAGCGGGCTGGGGAAGCGCTGATCGAGCATCCCTGGCTCGTCATCGAAATACTCTCCCCGGCCACCGAGAAGGACGATCGCGGCGACAAGCTCGACAGCTATAACCTCATCCGCGATCTCACTCATTACGTCCTGATCGACAGCCGCCGGAGATGGATGCTTGTCCACGAACGCACTGCCGACGGACTACTTGCCATCAGCGGGCCGCTGGAGCGGTTCACGCTTCCGATCCTCGGCGAGCTGACGTCGGACATCGTGTACGACGGAAGGACGGTCGCTCGAATCGGCTAACGGTTCCGCCGGGCGGGTCAGTCCCGGTCGAGATCGGGCGGGCGGTACGTGGACTGGTGAAACAGCGACGCGGCGGCGGCCGCGGAGGTGATGGTTACGTACGGCAGCGGCGCCTGGCTGTAATCGAACATGCTGGAGAGGTCGTCGGAGCGCGTGTCGGACGTGCCGAGGCTGCCGAGCCCGAAGGTGGATTCGATGAAGTGCAGGATGCTGCCGATGTAGTGCTGGGTGTGATCGACCGTCCCGCGCCGCGCGTACGGCGAGTCGACCACCAGCGGAATGCGGAAGCCCGGCTCGAACGCGTTGAACGTCACGGGCTTCACCTCGTCGTACCAGCCGCCCCAGTCGTCGTAGACCAAAATGATGGCCGACGAGTTCCAGAACCGGCTTTGGCCGACCGCGTTCTCGACCATCGTCACCCAGGCCGGCCCGTTGGAACTCGGCACGGTCTGGCCGGCGTGGTCGCTGTTGACGAATTGCCCGACCACGTAGGTGACGTTGGCGAGCTTGCCGTTCGAGAGATCCGTGAAGAACTGCGTCTCCGGCGAGAGGACGTTCGCAGTCCACTCCGGGCCGTCGCGAATGCTCTCGATCGCTGCGAACCCGCTGGCGGCGCCGTCGCGGTCCGAGGTCGGGATGTAGTAGGCCCACGACTTGCCTTTGGCGTCGAGCAGATCGGCGATCGTCTCGTACGTGAAGCAGGACGTATACTTCTGGTCCTCGGCGCCGGTCAGGATGTTGACCGCGGTACCGGTCCCCGGGGTCGCGCAGCCGTTGCCGCCGCTCGGGTTCTCCGCGGCGAAGTAGTTCGGCAAGGCACTCGAGACCGGCCCCGACGCGCCTGCGATCGGAAACTGATGGCCCGCGAAGCTCTGCGAGCGGTGGTCGGCGAAGGTCTGGTCGCCCAGCACGCCGTTCGTGGCCATGTCCCAGTACGGCTGCACGTCGGACTGCATCGCATAGGCGTAGGCGAAGTTCGCCGGCGCGCCGCTGCCGTAGTCGAGCGTCTCCTTGTCGAAGCCGTTCATCCCGCCGTCGTTGTACTCGGTTAACCAGTTCTTGTACTGGTGGGACGGATCGTAGGCCGTCATCAGGTGTACCGGTTGCAACGTGACGAGGTTGCCGCTCGAATCGAGGCCTTGGCTCACGGTACTCGCGCCGGGGAAGCCGTGAAAGATGTTTTCGAGCGTGCGGTTCTCCTGCAGCACGATCACGATGTGCTGGATCGGGGACGTGGCGGTGGGGCTCGCCGTCGGCGCCGGCGAGGCAACGGCCTGCGCGACGTCTTGCACCCACGCCGCAGCGGTCAGCAGCACTTCGAACCCCCGCAAACCGATGTTGCCGTGCGCATCGAGCGGCTTTCGAGGCGGATCCTGACGTTTCCGTGCGGATGCGGTCAGTCGCTCGCCCCGATGACCGGCAGCTTCCGGAGCTTGCCGCCCTGCGCGGCGTGCGCGTAGGCCGGAGCGCCGACGATCGAACGATCTTGCGAGACGTAGGGAAGGCCGAGCTGGTATTGCGTGGTGAGCTGGCTGAAGGCCAAGGTCAGCGCGAGCGTGCCGCGGTAGTCGAGGCTCGGCCGGCCGAGCGGGCAGAATCCGATAAAGGCGTTTCGTTCGATCGTGACGGCCGGCACCGGGAAGCCCGAACCTCCCGGCACGGTGCCGTTCTCGAAGAACATCGGCCACAGCGGGTGCGAGCCGTCGTACGTCCGGGCGAAGGCCGCGAAGGTGTTGTTGACGATCGTGATGCCCAGTTTGCGCGCGTCGGGAATGCCCTCGACGGCATACGTCACGAAGGCGCCGTTGGAGTCCGGCCCCGAAGCCGTCTTGACCAGGACGTTGTCGCGCAGCGTCAGCCGGCCGCCGTTCGGGATGTCGACCAGATAGGCCTCAGCTTGCGATAAGCCCGGCTGCGGCAAGCCGCCCTCGAAGTAGTTGCCCTCGAAATCGTTCACTTGCGCGCGCGATTTGAAGAGATGGCCGTAGTACGCATCGTGCGACCACGAGTTCACCAGATGCACGGTATAGTTCGCGTCCGTCGCGCTGGCGTTGATGTAGGCGTTATGGTCGGGTCCGTCGTTGCCGCCGTTGTCGTAGAGCTCGAGACGGTCGAGTTCGAGGGTCCCCGAGTTGTTGGGCGTACCGAATAACCCGTTGGCGGCGGCCGTCTCGAAGCCGTGTACGCGCATGTCGGCCAGCGTGAGATTCCGCGGGCCGTTGACGTACACGCCGGCTTTGCCGATCGCGGTCGCGCCGGCGGCGTCGATATCGATGTTCTCGAACCGGACGTTCAGGCTGCGGTCGAAATAGAGGGCGCTCTGGCCCAGCGTGTTGTTCGAGGCGCCCGTCGCTCCGACGACGATGACCGGCCGCACGCCGTTCACCGTCACTCCGACGACCTGGATGTCGGTCGGCAGGAACGGTTTGCCCGCGCTGTACTGGGCCGCGGTGTCGTACCCGGGGCCGATCCAGGGCTGGTTCTGCGCGCCGCGGTACACCGCCGGGTAGACGTAGAAGCGGTCCCCGGGGAGCCATTGGCGGAAGGGCTCGCTGCGGTTGAACGGTCCGCAGCCGGCGGTCGCGGCCGGATGCGCGCTGGCGTTTTCGGTGCGCGCGCAGGTGCCGTTCGGATCGTAAGAGCCGAGCGTCGCGTAGGTCGCGATCAGCTTGCCGCCGCGGTACTGTTCGACGCGCGGTTTCCCGCTCGTCGCGGGCGACGGGGGCTCGACGGTCGCCGCGGGGTTCCAGAGATAGCGCGCCGGATACTTCGGCGCTTTACAAAACGCAGCCGCCGCTGGGGTGGTTAGCGACGCCGTCAGGACCGGAAGCGAGTTCGGCAGCGGCCGCGCATTTTCGAGCGCGTTCGCGGGCGCTGCCACTCCGGGCGGGACGGGGTTCGCGCTGCCGCTCCCTTGGCTGCAGGCTGCGAGCGATGCTGCGGAAGCCGCTAGCGCCGCAAAAGCGATGGCGTACGTCAACGAAAGCCGTCTCATGAGGCGGACGTTCCGGATGCCTCGGCCTTGCGCCCCCCAACTCGTCGCGGGGTGAGCCCGAACACGCCGCCCGAAGGAGCCCGGTCGAGACATCGCTAACGGGTCGCATCGACATGGTCCCGTCCCATACCTTGAACGAGCAAGCGCTAACCGTACGATTTGCAGAGGCGTTATCGTATGCACTCGTCGTGCACGGCGGCCAGCTCCGTAAGGGCACGACGATCCCGTATGCGGGACACTTGCTCGGCGTGACGTCGCTCGTCATCGATCACGGCGGCACGGAGACGGAGGCGATGGCGGCCCTGCTGCACGACGCTCCGGAAGACTGCGGCGGTCAACGGCGCCTGGACGACATCGCCGCGCGCTTCGGTCCCGTCGTCGCCGGCATCGTGGCCGGATGTTCGGACTCGCTTGTCGAGGACCCGGCCCGGAAACCGCCGTGGAGGGAGCGCAAGGAGCGTTATATCGCCCATCTACGCGGGAGCGACGATCCGGCGGTGTTTCTGGTTAGCGCGGCCGACAAACTGCACAACGCCCGCGCGATCTTATCCGATTATATCGCTCTCGGCGAGGCGTTATGGGGCCGCTTCAACGCCGGTCGTCTCGACCTCCTGTGGTATTATAACGAGATGATCGCTGCCTATTGCAAGGGCCCGCAGGACAAGCGCCGCGACGATATGACGAGGATCCTCAAAGGAACGGTGCTCGAGCTCGAGGACCGTATTCGCATCTCGGCGCAGTCGTCAGCGGGGCGCCTCTAGGGCGGCGTTTCCAGCTCGTAGCCCCGTCGCAATCCTCGCCTTCGAACGCCGGCCGGTCACCCGACATCACCTCCGAAACGAAGTCCCGGAACGCAACCGGGCCGATCCTGAAGTCTTGGATGTCGCCGTACGTCGTGCGATACGCTTCGGTGATCTTACCGACCGTACGGTAGTCGCGTCGCACGAGGTCGTACGAGGCGACATGTTGAAGCGCAATTCGTCGCGTCCGTCGCGTTCGCCGGCGCCGCGAGCCGCACGTTCGTTGCGATCGAGATATATCATAAGCAACCACATATAACTGGCCGCATGCTTGAGAGGGCGGCGTAAGGCGCGTTTCGACTTCGCGGAGCGCGAGAAAGAGTGTCCGGGGTTACTCGGTACGGGCTTCGGTATGCGGTCCGTCGTGATTCGGCAATCACGTTCGGACGTTCGCACCGGACTGCGCGAATTGTGGCTCGCCGTACGCTTGAACGAAGCGTCTCGTGTGCAGCGTGGGTTGACCCGATCGATGCACTAGGCCCGGGCGTAGCTCTCGGCACCCGGCGCCGGAGTCACGCACGTGAGAAGGTATCTATCGCGCGCGGCCGCCGCCCTGGCCGTCGCAACTGCAGCGTCTTTTCCGCTGAATTCCAACGCGGCCCAGAGCCCTGGAGCGCACGTCGAATTCGACGTTTCCTTGCCGCTGCGAAACGTAGCGGAACTCGACCGGCTCATCGCTCTGCAAGGCGACGAGACCTCGCCGCTCTATCACCGGTTTCTAACGCCGGCGCAATTCGCGGCGCGCTACGGACCGGCCGCGGCGACCGTCGACGCGGCGATCGCGGCGCTGCGGGCGCGTGGCTTCGGCGTCGGCCGCGTAGGCGCGCAGAGTCTGCACGTTCGCGGAAACCTCGCGCAGGTGGAGAGCGCGTTTGCCATACGGGTGGACGCGATGCGATCGGCATCGTTGCGTCCCGTCGTCCGCGGGGCCTTGCGCCTCCCGAGCGAACTTCAGGCGGCCGGCGCCACGATCGTCGGGCTCGACGCCGTTCCGGATCCGCTGCCGGCTTCCCGGGCCGTTCCGCTCAGCGCAAACGGGGCGTACGGGTTCTATTGGTTTACCGACCTCAAGCAGGCATACCAATCCCCATCCTACGTCGTCGACCGCGGGAGCGGAGTCACGGTGGCCACGGTCAACGAGAGCGACTTTCGCGACTCGGACGCAGCGCTCTACTTCAGAACGCAAGCCGGTTACGCGGGCGACGGCAGCTCCGCTCCGAACCCCGAAATTCGGCACCTATATCTCTCGGGCGCCGCCGGATTCAACCCGAAATCGATGGCCTCATTCGAAGCGGATCTCGACGTGCAGCAGGTCGCCGGCGGCGCGCCGGGCGCAACCGTCATCAATATCGACACGGGCGATTTCTTCGACACGTACTCGTATATCGTCTCGAAGAACGACGTCGATATCGTCAGCACGTCGTACGTCGGTTGCGAGCTTTCGGTTACGCCGGCCTATACCGGGGGATACGACGACAGCGGCGAGTTGAGATCCTACAACGCGCTCTTCAAGCAGGGCAACGCGCAGGGGATTACGTTCGTGTTCAGCTCCGGCGACTGGGGCGGCCGGATGTGTCCCGAACCCGGGTACTTCGGAAAGGGGACGGGGAAGATCTATAAAGACGTTCCGTCGGTCGGATTTTGGGCCGACGATCCGAACGTCACGGCCGTCGGAGGCACGGTACTCGAAACGACTCCGGGCTGGGGCGTGCGGGCGGCGAGCTACGTCGGGGAAAGCGAGTATGCGTCGTGGATCGGGAAAGACGACATGTTCGGAACCGGTAACTACGTCGATAACGAGATCTGGGGTTCCGGTGGGGGCGTTAGCGTCGTTTGGCCCCGGCCGCCATACCAAGCCGGATTCACGAAGGCACCCGGCCGTTCGGTTCCCGACGTCGCGATGGATATGAGTGGCTGCATCCTCTCCTCGGCGCCGGCGTGCCTCGATCCGAAGGCTCCTAGCGGAGGCTGGCGCTTTATCGGCTGGAACGGAAAGATCTGGGGCGCGGGCGGTACGAGCGCATCGGCCCCCGAGTTCGCCGCACAACTCGCTCTCGACGTCGCCGCTCGAAAGTCGCGCTTGGGCAACGTCAACGCCGCGCTCTACAAGCTCGCCGCGAGCAACGCGACGGGCCACTATTTCCATCAAGGAATCCCCGGCTGGAACGGGGTCGTGAGCGTCGCGAAAGGGCAGCGCGGCTACAATGCGATCACGGGTCTCGGCTCGCCGATCGGCACGAACTTCATGCGGATACCGGCAACCATGGCCGCCGGCGATCCGGGAACGCCGTCCAACCCGTAGCCGGCGAGCACCTTTCCGGGCCGCCGGACGAGTGGGTACCGGGTCGCGTAGCGCGGAACCGACGCAGACTCAAGGAGCACGTTCGTGATTCAACCGCCGCCGGGGTACGCGCCGCAACAGCCCGCCAAGAACGGATTCGTGAAGCCGCTGCTGATCGGATGCGGCGTGCTGCTCGCCATCCTGCTGATCGCCGTGTTCGCCTTCGTGTGGTTGACGTTCCGGGTCGTTGGTACGGCGTTGCACAATGCCTCGAACGCGGCGCGAGTCGCCCAGGGAGCCGCCGCGCAGGCCGGGGCTTCGCCCGACTCCGCCCAAGCGGGCGTGGCCGCGCTCAAGGCGTTCGTGGGCGGCGGCAAGGCTCACGTCGAGACGCTCTCGCGCGACGAGCTCGAGGCGGTACTGCCGGCCGCGGTCGGTTCGCTGCCGCGCACGGCCTCGGAGAGCCGCAGCGGCTCGTTTTCCGGAATTAGCGGAACGTCGGCCGTGGCCAACTACGGCGGAACCGGCGGCTCGGTTTCCATCGACGTGACCGACGCAGCCAATATGGGCGGCTTGACCTCGCTCATGGATCTTGCCATGAACGTCGAGAGCGAAGACGACGACGGCTACCAGAAGACCGTCCAGCTCGGCGACGTCAAAGTGCACGAAAAGTGGGAGAAAGAAGGCAAGCACGCCGAGCTGATCGGCATCGTCGGAGGCCGCTTCTTCGTCGCGGTGACGGGGAACGGGGTCGACATGAACGTCGACGAGAACGCTTTTCGGGCGGTCGACCTCGCCAAGCTTGCCGGCGCCGCCGCAGCGACGCCGAAGTAGGCATCCAAGCGGAGCCGCCGAAGTGGACGCCACCGGACGCGCGCCACGCGACGTCTACGTTCCGCTCTTGCGAGGTCCCCGATGCTTGCCTTGTTCCTCGCCATGATCAACCTGTCGGGCGTCGACCCCGATGCCGTCAAGACCCAGGACGTTCAGCTCGTGAAGACGGCCGGGGCCACGAGTGGTTTGGGGCTGGACAAACCGATCGACGGCCTGGCGCTGGGTGGCGACAGCTCCATTTCGATCTGCACGTTCGGCGCGCCGCAGCTCGGACCGCAGCTGTGGAACGATGCGACGGCTCTGACGCGGACCTTCACGCAGCCTCAGTGCGCCGGTGACGCGTCGGCTTTCGGGTCGCCGTTCGGGTCGCAGATCCTCGGAGGCACGGCCGGTTTCTTCGCAGCGGCGGTGCCCTGGGTCTACGTGCGGCCACAGGCGCCCGTAGCGCTGCAGGCATCGCCCTACCACGCATCGGTACCGTCGGCGCTCGGCTTCTCCGCGCCGCAAGCGGTGCGGGGTTTCGTCTTCCACGCCCCTGCGGAAGAGTTTCGCGCTCCTGCGGAAGAGGTTGCAGGCCGACCGGTGCGCGGTGGAGCTCGCGTCTCGGTGCAGACGCAAACCGTTCCGCCGACTCGGCGCTAACTCACGGCAGTATCCCGAAGACGGTTCCGTCGTCGTTCGGGCCGCCGCGGGTCGTGGTGCCGTAGATGACGCCGTCTAGGTAGGTCAGGTTCGCCTGGGGGGTTGCGCCGTCCGAGCCGCCGGCGAAGCCGTGAAGCACGCGTTCGCTGCCCGACGTGCTCATCGCGAAAATCGTTCCGGCTTTACCATCGGTCCCGCCCATGGTCGTCGTGCCGTAGAGGGTACCGTCGATCGCGAGTAGGCCGGCTTGCGGTCCCCAACCGTAGCCGACGGGGAAGAATGGGAACCAGTGAACGATGCGCTCCACGCCGGCCGCGTCGATCTCAAACACGCATCCTGCATCGAAAATGCTCGCGCCCGCGTAGGTCGTGCCGTACAGAGCGTTATGCAGCAGGACCAGACCCGCTCGCGGATCCGCGCCGTCCGGCGCCTCGGCGAAGCTGTGGAGCACGCGTTCCTTGCCCGATGTCGTGATCTCGAAGACGGTTCCGTTCGGCGCGTCGGCACCGCCGGCAGCCGTCGTGCCGTAGAGCATGCCGTTGAGTGCGAGCAGACCGGCTTGCGGCTGCGACCCGTCCGATCCCAATCCGAAGTCGTGCAGCACGAGCTCCTTTCCGGACGTCGTGACCTCGAAGACGGTTCCGGAGCCGTACGTGCCGCCGGCCGTCGTGGTACCGTAGAGCGAGCCGTTGACGTCCGTCAACTCGGCCACCGGCTTCGCACCGTCGGGCTTGCCCTTGAATCGATAGACGATTCGCTCTTCGCCGGAGGTCGTCACCTCGAAGACCGTGCCGCAGCCTGCATTCGAGCACTCGGTTCCACCGCCGTTATAGGTGGTTCCGTAGAGCGCTCCGCTGACGTTTACAAGCCCGGCTTCCGGGTTTGCTCCGTCGAGCTTTCCTCGAAATGCATAGAGCACGCGCTCCTTGCCCGCCGGAGTTACCTCGAAGACGGTGCCGTATTTGTGTGCGCCGCCGTAGGTGGTGGTTCCGTACAGGGTGCCGTTCAGCGCGATCAGCCCGGCTTCCGGGCTCGCCCCATCGGCTCCGCCCGCGAATCGGTGGAGCACCGTGTATCCGGTGCTCGGACGCGGCGCGAGCGTGATCTGATGCGGCAGACCGGTCGCCGCCGCAACGGCTGCCGTCCGGCAATGTAGGAGGATAGCGGTTCCGGCGAGCAACGTGAGAAGGGGAAACCGGCGTCTTAGGAGCTCCTGCGGCATTATCGATCCTTCCATACATGCATGCATACGTACGCGAGCGAGCCGGTCGACGGGCGCTGTGTCGTACGAGTGTACGCTGATTATTGGAGATGTTGCAACCCGGCTTCGCGCCGCAGCTCGGAGAACCCGGATCCTCGCACCTGAAAACCGACGCCTGATTCAGTTACTTTACATTCGATTTGGGAATATACACGTTGCCGCCATAGCGCGCGCTGCTGGGTTCGGGAGGCTTCACCATGTGCCGCGGGTGTACCGGTCAGCTCTTTTTCCACGATGAGCTCCATTCCGGCGGGATGGCCGGCCTGCTCGGCAAGGCGGCAGACATGCCCGCCCTCGGGGCCGCTCCCGCCCTGGCGGCAGGCGAAGGCGCAGACCTCATTCTGCGTGGCGGGACGGTCCGTCCGCTGCCGGGCGCGCCGGTCGCCTCGGCGCTCGCGATCAAGGGCGGCAAGGTGCTTGCAGTCGGCGACGAGACTGCGCTGTCGGGCCTCACGACGAGCGACACGAGCGTCGTCGATCTCGCCGGTCGAACGCTGCTGCCGGGCCTGATCGATCCGCACAACCACACGATTTTGGCTTCGCTGATCTTCGAACTTCTCGACGACGTCGGCTACGCTACATATCCGACCCGTGAGAAGCTCGTCGCGCATCTGAAAGAGGTCGCCGCGCGCACGTCGCAAGGGCAGTGGATCGTCGGCTCCAATTTCGATAACCTTCTGCAGGGCGGCGATCTCACGCGGACCGAACTGGATGCGATATCGACCGACCATCCGATGTTCGTCTGGTACACCAACGGGCACGACGCGTGCGTCAACAGCGCGGCGCTGAAGATCGCGGGCATCCCCGAGGATATCGGCGAGCTGCCCGGCGGCGGTCATTTCGGCCGGAGCGCCGACGGCAAGCTCAACGGCATCGTCTACGAGGAAAGCGCGATGCTCAAATTTGCGGCCCGCTTCCTCGGGAAGATCACGCCCGAAATCGCGGCTAAGGCGGTCACGGATTACGCCCGGCATACCGCTGCCGTGGGCAACACCATGCTGCACGAGCCGGGAACGCTCCGCTCGGACTGGATCGAGGCGTTCGCCAAGCTCTCGAATGCGCTTGCCTGCCGCACCAGCGCGAGCGTGATGTTCGACGACATGAAGGGCTTGACGCCCTGGCGCAGCCTCGGCCTCGGGAAAGGCGCGCCCGTCGACGATTCCCTGTTCTCGCTCTATGGCGTCAAGATCGTCGGCGATGGCTCCAACCAGACCGAAACCGGGGCGCAGACCAAGCCCTATCTGAACTCGACGTCCAAGGGGTCGCCGAACGTCGACGCCGCAGAGATGAAACGGATGGTCGCCGAGGTGAAAGCCTTCGGTCTGCCGGTGCAGATCCACTGTAACGGCGATTACACGATCGACATTGCGCTCGACGCGATCGAGGCGGCCTACTCGGGCTCAACCGACTACGGCGTCAACCGCATCGAACACGCGACGATGGCGCGTCCCGACCAGATTGCGCGCATGAAGCGGCTCAACGTGCAGCCGAGTTTTCTGATGAATCACGTGCGCTTGTACGGCGCCGCCTATCGTGACCAGATCTTCGGCCCCGAACGCGCCGCCTTCATGGACCCCGCCGGGGCCTGCGTGAAAGCCGGCCTGCCCTTCACGCTGCACACCGACGGACCATGCTCGCCGCCGGGGCCGCTCGCGCTCATCGGCACGGCGGTGACGCGCCGCTGCATTATAGACAATTCCGTGGTCGGCTCCGATCAGGCCGTTTCGCTCGATGACGCGATCCGCGCCGTGACGATCGACGCCGCCCGCCAGCTCGGCCAGGGCGACCGCCTAGGCTCGCTCGAAAAGGGCAAGGAAGCGGATTTCACGATCCTGGAGAGCGATCCGTACAAGGTGAGCCCGGACGCGATCGCCGCCATCAAGGTCAGCGAGACGTGGGTTGCGGGAGAGCGAAAGTTCCCGGCGTGACGGGGCTTTCCGGGTGGCGTTACGGGGTCAAGCCTCTGTTGCGATTTAGGAGCCGCCGATGTGCCTAGCGTGCAAGAACTCTCTCATAACCGATCACCTGACCTCCGGCCTTTGGCGAGCCGCGCCGAGCCGGCGCCGGTTCCTGGCCTATGCCGTCTCGGCGGGGGCCGCGGCCGCCGCCATGACGGCCGGGCGCGAGGCCCGCGCCGCCGGCGGCGCGGACGCGATCTTTCGCAACGGGACGATTTATCCGATGACGGCCGGTGGGCGGCCGGTCGAGGCGCTCGCGATCGGCGGCGGAAGGATTCTGGCCGGCGGGCCGGCCTCCGACGTGTCCTCGCTCGCGCGCGGCGCGACCCGGATCGTCGACCTTCAGGGCCGCACCCTGTTCCCAGGGTTCATCGACCCGCACCATCACACCGTTCTCTCCGCGCTGTTCAGCGATCTGTTACTCGATATCGGCTATGCGAAATATTCGAATCGCGCCGACGCGCTCGCCGCGGTGAAGGCAGCGGTCGCGAAAGCGCCGCCGGGCCGGTGGATCAGCGCCGGTGCCTACGACAACCTCTTGCAGGGCGGCGATCTGTCGATGCAGGAGCTGGACGCGATCTCGACCCAGCATCCGATTTTCGTCTTGTACGTGAACGGGCACGTCGGCGCCGCGAACGCTATGGCGTTCAAGCTCGCGAAAATCCCGCAGGATGTCGGTGAACTCCCAGGCGGCGGTCATTTCGGCCGCACGCCGGACGGCAAGCTGAACGGCCTGATGTACGAAGAACCGGCGGTACTCCGCTTCGTCGCCGTCGCCGTACCCGCCGTTACGCCCGAGCTGATCGCCACGGCGCTCGCGACCTATACGAAACGGGTGGCGGCCGCCGGCAATACGACGCTCCACGAGCCCGGAACCATCAAGCCGGAGTGGGTGGAGCCGCTCGCAAAACTGTCGAACGCGCTCGACGTGCGGATGAGCGCGAGCCTGAGCACGGATTCGATCGAGGCCGGCAAGGCCTTCACGTCGCTTGGGCCCGGCGCCAAAGCGAGGAAGATCCCCGCCAGCCGGTTTTCGCTTTATGGCATCAAATTCTGGGCGGACGGCTCGAACCAGGCCGAGTCCGCCGCGCAGACGCAGCCCTACCTGCGCACTTCGCAAAAAGGCAAAACAAACTACTCCGCATCTCGGATGGCCGGGCTGTGCCGGGCGGCGAAGGAGGCCGGGTGGCCGATCTTGATCCACTGCCAGGGCGACGCGGCGATCGACGATGCGCTGGACGCGATCGAACAGGCCTACGGCGCAAATCCGGCCACCGGGCTTAACGTGGTGGAGCACGCGACGATGGCGCGTCAGGATCAGCTCGACCGCATGAAACGGCTCGGCGCCGAGCCCAGTTTCCTTCCGGACCTGCTGTATCTGTATGGCGCGGCGTATCGCGACCAGATATTGGGGCCGGAGCGGACTGAGTTCATGGAGCCCATGGCCGCTTGCGTGAAGGCGGGCATCCCATTCTCCGTGCACACCGACGCGCCGGTCTCGCCGGCGGGTCCGCTGCGGCTGCTGCAGATCGCGGTTACCCGTCGCTGCGTCATCGACAATTCGGTGATCGGCGCGGACCAGGCGATAACGATCGACGAGGCGTTGAGAGCGATCACGATCCACGCCGCGAGACAGATCGGCCTCGAGGATTCGATCGGCGTGCTCGAGCCGGGCAAGGAGGCCGATCTGACGATTCTGGAAAGCGATCCCTACAAGGTGAGCCCGGATGCGATCGCCGGCATCAAGGTCAGCGAGACGTGGCTGGCGGGGGAGCGAAAGTTCGCGGCGTGACCGGGCGCCGAACGAAAAAGCGCCGTTGCAGGCGCTTCCTCGACTTGATTGTGGGGACAGGATTTGAACCGGTCTGCCGAGGGCCACGGAAGGTCGTCCGTGGTCGAAAACGCCCATAAAATAGCGGTTTTCGGTCGCCCGACGGTTGCCGGAGGTCGCCCATGGTTGCCGCTGACGGCAACCGAATGGCAACCGCGTTAGACCGGTGGCTGCGCACGGTGGAGACTCAGGTCTGCGCTTATGCCCGAGCCAGGCGTCCCGGCGGCGTTATCCGGCCGCGGGCAAGGGCCCCAACGCAGGTTAATCCCAACAGGGGGAACCGGCCTTTAGTCTGGATCCGGAGCGACGAGCCCGTGAATTGTGCCGCCTTCGTAACTGTACTGGTCAAGGTATAGCTGCTCCGACTCGAGGTAGTCGGCCACAGAGATGTCCCCGTAACCAAGTGCGTACCAGTTGCGAAGGGCGGCTAGTGGCGGCGTGAACCACGATCGCATTTCGCCAAGGAGCGGAGCGAGGGCTACTTCGAATCCCTCGCCCGGATTGTCGACGAGGAAAAGTAAATCAAAGGTGAACGGCATGCTGTCATTCGTGACGTGTAGCCTGACTTCTGCGATCTGATCGAGCAGGCCCATGTCGAGAGCCCCTTGCGCCTGTAGGATCCGGAGATTTTCAAGGATCGGCCGAACGATCACGGCCACGACGTCGTCTGGCAATGCCGGCCTATTGAAGCGGCGCGTAATCCAGCGTGCGAAGCGGCGGCGCGCGTCGTGAGTTGTTGCGCCAACTTCCGGTGAAAGCGTTTCGAGGAGAGGCTTCTCGATGACGACACAGCTGGTCGCGTCGACGACGTAGCCGCGATCGGGATCGAGGAGAAAGTAGCGACTGCTGTTGCGGGCAGCCGGTCCGAGTATTTTAACGTTGTCCGTTCGGAAAACCGGCATGGCGAAAACGTTCGGCTCTTCGTTGAGGGGCTTCACGATGTCGCACGCTTGGCTGATGACGACTAAGCGTATCGTGGAGGATGGGATGCCGAATGCGACACCGTGCGGTACACTTGGGCTCAGACGGGTATCGGGCTCGGCCTTTCGGGCCGCGGCCCGTGCGAGCTTCGAGACTGGACGATCGGGCGCAAATACGATGCTGATCGCAAGGGTATTGAGCAGGGCGCCTTGCGTCCAACCCTTTTCGTGCAGTTTGCGCCCAATGTCCTGACTCATCTACGCCTGGAAGAGACCATAGCCCACGGCGGTCGGCTCGCTCTCGTCGGGCGCGTCTGCAGCCTCGTCTGCACTTGCGCTCGGACTCAAATCCTCAAGTCGTTCGCGGTCAAGCGTGCGAGCCCAACCAAGAGAGCGGGCGCGCCGAAGGCCGCTGCGCGAGGCGCTGGCCTCACCTGCGGAATGCGTGACGGCGCCTTGGAGCGCAAGGCCGATGACGACGGCGTCCTTTCGCTGACTCAAGAGTTCGAGCGGCGTGCCGGCTGGGGTCCGCCGGTCAAGGAATTGACGAAGGTTTGGTTTTATCGCGGCGAGCACATTCAGCGTATCGAGCAGCTCGCCGAGACGCACACGAGACTCGGCCGATATTCCGGCACCATTGAGCCATTTGTGATAGCTGACCTTGCTGACGCCAACCGCCTTGGCGAGGACTTCGATGGCGAGACCGGTCTCATGCTTGAGACGCTGTGGTAGCTCCGTGGGATCCGGCTGGGCAACGGGCTCCAGGGGAGCCGTCAAGGCAAGTGTCGTTCTGGATTCTGTGAGGATGCCAATGCCGGCGGCGTCACGCACAAACGTCGTGCCTGCGGCCGTCGGGCCGTCCGATTTGGGCGTGATGCAGTCTCCGGCGCAGACGATGGCAGCGCGGGCGGTTGTCGGCGGCTCGCCGACGTTCTGCACGAGGAGGAACGCAGCGATGGAGCCCGCCGCAAGACCTTGCAGCATTATGTCATTGATGGTGATTTGCATCAGCCAACCTGTAGATGACGGTACAGCTCGCCGTTGCCAACGCACCAGCGAAAAACGCGATAGAGAAACTCGTTGTAGATGATCATCCGATCCACCGGTCGCGCATCAAAATCCCCAGGCTGTTCGTTGAAATAGTCGAGGTCAAGAAGGTAGAACGGACCCGATCGCGGCTTGCGCCCTGCGGCAGGCGGAACGGTTGTTCCATTGAGAAAGCCATGGCGGATTACGAGCGATCCATCGGAGCGGTTCGTCCGAAACTCACTGACGGTCTGTTGAACGATACCGCCGAGCACGTTGCGAGCACCCATGCCAAGGAGCTCAGCGCTGAGCCCAAGGTCAGCCCAACCCTCGTACGTCGCTCCACGAGGATGCCGGAATTCGTTCACGTAGCGTAGACCAAAACGCAACTGATGGCGCGGCTTTAGCGTGTCTCGGACTTTTTCCAGGATGGTGCAAAAGCGCGCCGCGAACTCGTTGATGTCGGAGTACGTGCGACATTCGAGTGAGATCGCGTCAGCGGTCAAGCTGGCCGACCACTGGTAGTCGAGGCTGGAAAAGCGATAGACTTTAGAGCCCTCGGACGGGCTTACGCCCTGGGGCGTCACCATGACGTTGAGGGCGCGCTCGAGGGCCGGTAGCGGGTAGTCGGATGAGAGAGCCTCCTTCAGGTTAGTGAGGTAACCTTCCTCATCGAAGCGAGGGAGCGGCGGAAATTTGACCTGGACGAGTGCGAGTTCCAGATGGGCGGCCGGGAAAAGGACGCGCTCGTAGGTCGGCAGCGCGTCGACCGATCTGGTAGGCATTTCGGGCTCCTTCGGGCGCTGGGTGGGTGCCAGTTCCAAGGTTTACTCCCTAGTTGACGGTTTACCCTTGTATTTACTATAATCGCTTCAGCTCACAATGTCCATGGCAGGGACGCCCTTGCCGAGGCCGATCCAGGAGAAATCATGGCTAAGAAACGATGCTCACCCGGACTGGACGACCGCTGTCGTGACCAGAGCGGCCGGATCCGTCAGAAGAACGGCTCGACCGAGATCGGAACACTGCGCGACACCTATGGACCAGGCTTCGCCGCCGGAATGCGTAGCGACGCGCATTTGAAGACGCTGCTCCAGGCGACGAGATCGAAGTCGCTTTCCGACTTTCTGAAGAAGGGCAGCAAGTAGTCCAGGAGCGGCCCTAGCTGACGCAGCGCGTAGCGTGCGTTGGGTGCGGCGGTGCCCGCTCGCTGGCGATTAGCCCGGAGGCGACAGCTCGGAAGCGCGGCCTTCAGCGTGCCTTTGCTGGCGTGCGTCACGAAGACCACTTTGCCTTCGACCGCGGCACCGAGAGGAGGTTGGAAGCGATGCCCCAGGTCAACGGGTGCTTGAAACCGCACTGTACGCCGACGATCTGGAAGCACCGCAAGCTTCTACGGCACGCGTTGTTCCAGCGAAATATAGCTCCACATCGCTATGTTCCGGACATCCTTGGACCGCATCGGCCGCAACCTCAACAGAATCGAGGAGACTTGCCCCGATCATACACCGAATGGTCCGCACTCGTCCAATCCAGAGGTGTCGGGCCGAGTTTTTCCGCAACCTGCTAGAGGCGAGGGACGCCGAGTGCTCTCGCGTTTCTCTCGCCGTCGAGTTTGACGTGCTCGATACCGCCTTTCCTGACGCGTCAGCGGTTGCGATCCCAATTGCAACTCGGAGATCGATTCCGGCGCAGGTTCTGCCACCGGCGCTAGCTCATAGTGCCGTTGAAAGGTCGCCCGCGAGTAGCCGACGAGCGCGCACGCTTCGCGCTCCCCGACGACCACGGCCAGATCCTTTACCGCTTCTGCCACGGCGGCAGGTCCATCTGATCCGCGCTCTCGCCGGCAACAGCCCGCAAGAGCGCGTAGACTTTTCCCTGCACGTCGATGACCTGCTCAGCCTTGGCCAAGCGCTTCTCCAGCTCGACATTCTTCTTGCGCAGCTGCGTGATCTCCGCGGCTTGCGGATCCGCCTTCCGACCGCGCTTGGCCTCCAGAGGCTTGCCGCTCGCACGCTGCTTGCGCCAGTTGGAGATGTGGGACGAATAGATGCGTTCCCGGCGGCAGATCGCCGCGCGCTCGATCGTGGAGGCGGACTCGTATTCCTCGAGGATGCGAGCCTTCTCGGCGGCCGTGAAGCGGCGCCGGCTAACCCGAGCGGCCACCTCGTTCTCTTGCACTGCCGTCGCTCCATTTGGGCGGCTCTGGGGGTTGGTAGGCATCGTGAAACCTCTCACGCCCTCTCAGTAATTTACTCCCGCGGACTGGCCTCACACGATACTGACACAGAGGGCAGTGGAAGCGCCGGAACGTATCCTTCGCTGACCAGGAACCGCAGGAAGAGCCGTAGGACGCAGCAGACCTTGAAGTAGACGGTCTGCGTCGTCGCGGACCTCGTGTCCACGAGGTACGTCGACACGGTGGTCCCATCCAGGGCTGCCACGGTCGCCAAGCCCTTCGCTTCGCACCATCGCGTCAGGGGCTGCCACTTGTTTCGCCGGCCCGACAGCCCCGATGAGGTACGAAGTCAGCTCGGCGAGATATCGTTCCCCGGAACCTTTTCGGATGTGGGAGGCCAGGAACTCGTCCACGGCCGTTCGGATGGGAATGGTCTCGGAGAGGCCTGGATTGGGGTCTAAACGGGTGCCTTTTCGGAACCTGGACATGGATTGTGCTCCAAAACCTGTTGGTGGATTTTGGAAGCCGTTTCCATCCCGTCTTTGTACGAGAAAAGCGCCTGTTTTGGCGCTTTTCACTGATGGTTGCGGGGACAGGATTTGAACCTGTGACCTTCGGGTTATGAGCCCGACGAGCTACCGGACTGCTCCACCCCGCGATGGGCGACCCCGAGTATACGCCCACCGGGAACGGCTGTCAAATGGCTCGGGGGCTCCGGTTTCTTGCCTTGCCGGTAGAGCCGGCCGTCGTGATACGATGGCGTGACATGTCCATTCACGAGATCGTGCTGGCGGAGACGAAGCCGGAAACCGAATGGGTACGCGGGCGGGCGCTGCAAAAGGTGAGCCCGACGTACCGCCACGGGCGCCTGCAAGGGTTGCTGCTGATCGCCTTGACGGAGTGGGCCGAGACCGGCCGGCACGGGCGCGTCGCGCCGGAGTGGCGCTTTCGCGTCACGCCGCGCGGCAGCTTCACGCGGCCGCTGGTCCCGGACGTCGCCTTCCTGTCGTATGCGGACCTTGCGGCCGATGCGCCGGACGGGGACGTGGCCGTTCCGCGCATGGCGCCGACGGTGGCGGTGGAGGTGCTGTCGCCGGACGACCGCCGCGCGGACGTCGAAGACAAGATCGCGGCCTATCTGGCGGGCGGCTGCGCGGCGGTCATGGTCGTGGATGCCGAGACGGAGACGCTCGCGGCGCACGATCGCGTCGGCGCGCACCCGACCGCCGGGCCACGGTTCTCGCACGCGGCGCTGCCGGGCCTTTCCCTCGACGTCCGTTCGTTGTTCGAGCGCGCGCGGCGATGACGCGCGGCAGCTCCGAGCAGGCCGCCTTCGTACGGCGCCTGCCGAAAGTGCAGCTGCACTGCCACCTCGAGGGCACCGTGCGCCCGGAGACGTTCCGGGAACTGGCGGCCCTGCGCGGCGTCGAGAGCGCGCGGGCTCGTGGGCCGCTCGAGCACACCTACGCGTTCGGAACGTTCCGCGAGTTCTTGCTGACCTTCGCCGAGGTCTGCAAGACCCTGCAACGGCCCGAGGACTACGCGCGGCTGGCGCGCGACTACGTGGCGGATGCGGCCGCGCAAAACGTCCGGTACGCCGAGCTGTTCGTCTCGCCGTCGGTCTGGACGTTCTTTCACCGCGACCTCGACGTGCTCGAGGCCGTGCGCGCGATGCGCGCCGAGTTCGACGCGGCGGCCGCTCGCGGCGGCGTCGAGGTGGCGCTCATCTGCGACTTGACGCGGAATTTCGGTCTCGAGCGCGCCTGGGCGACGGCGCGCCAGGCGGTCGTCCTCGCCGAAGCCGGGCTCGGCGTCGTCGGGGTGGGGCTCGGCGGCGACGAGGCCAACTACCCGCCGGCGCTCTACGCCGGGCCGTTCGCGTTCGCGCGCGCGCACGGTCTGCATGCGGTCGCGCATGCCGGCGAGGCGGCCGGGGCCGACAGCGTCCGGGACGCGGTGAACGTGCTGCAGGCCGAACGCATCGGGCACGGCGTCCGCGCGCTCGAGGATCCGGCGGTCGTCGACCTGCTGGCCGAGCGCGGCACGGCGCTCGAGCTGTGCCCGACCTCGAACCGCCTGACCGGCGTCGTCCCGGCGGGCGAACCGCATCCGATCGCGGCACTCGATGCGCGCGGCGTCGTCTGCACCGTCGACGCCGACGACCCCGCGCTGTTTTCGACGACCCTCGAACGCGAGTATGCGGTGGTCGCCGAATTGTGCGGTCCGGCGCGCCTTGCCGCGTTCGTTCGTAACGCGATCGACGTCAGTTTTGCCTCGCCGGAGCGCAAGGCGCAACTGCGCCGCGAACTTGTTTCCGCAACCGGCCTGGAAATGTCGGCTTCCTAGCGAACGTTAGGATCCATGGCGGGACATACGCACTTCGATGAGTCGACGGAAGAGTATCTCGAGGCGATCTACCGCCTCGAACGAGAAGGCCCGGGGGTAACGACCTCGGCGCTGGCGACGGCACTCGGGGTCGCGCCGGCCTCGGTGTCGGGGATGCTGAAGAAGCTCGCGGGGGACGGGTTCGTCGAACATCGGGCGCGAGGCGAAGCGAAACTCACGCGCGACGGGCTGGCGATCGCCGTGCGCGTCTTGCGGCGCCATCGCCTGGCCGAGTGCTTTCTCACCGAGGTGCTCGGCATGCCGTGGGACGAGGTCCACGCCGAGGCCTGCCGCCTCGAGCACGCGATCTCCGGCCGCGTCGAGGAGCGCCTGATCGCCATCCTCAGCGATCCCAAGGTCTGCCCGCACGGCCATCCGATCCCGCCCGCGGACCTCAGCGATCCCGACCGGCCCGGCGTCCCGCTCGCGCAAGTCGGCCCGGGCGAGGTGACCCGTGTGTTCAGAGTGACCGAGGAACTTTCGGAGATGCTCCGCTACCTCGGCGAGATCGGTCTGCGCCCGGGCGCGGACGTCACGATCGTCGAAAAAGCACCGCTTGGCGGTCCCATCACGATCCGGGTCAGCGAACGCCAGCACGCGATTTCGCTCGAACTCGCCCGCATGGTCACCGTCATCCCGCTCACCGGTGCCGAAACGGCGCAGCTCGCCACGGCGTAGCCGGCCCCGGATGCCCTCGCCTACCTCGCGTGCTCGCTCGATGCGTCGCATCGCGCCGACGCCGGGCAGCTCGCTTCGACGTGTCCGCACGACGGCGCTCCGCTGCCGGCGCGCTGCGACGCGGTGGAGCTCTCGCGGGCCGATGCGGCTGCCCGGCCGCCGTCGATGTGGCGTTTCCGCGAGGCACTTCCGATCGGAAACGGCGAGCCGCCCGTCACGCTCGGCGAGGGCGGCACGCCGCTCGTGAGGGCCGCACGTTTGGAACGCCGTCTCGGCGCCGGCATACCAGTCTTCGTGAAGGACGAATCGCAGAACCCGACCGGGTCGTTCAAGTCGCGCGGGATGTCGGCTGCGGTAACGCGCGCCAGACGGCTCGGCGCGCGGGCCTTGGCGGCGCCGAGCGCCGGCAACGCCGGTGGCGCGCTGGCGGCGTACGGCGCGCGGGCGGGCTTGCCGGTGACCGTGTTCTTGCCGCGCGATACGCCGCCGGGGCTGATCGAGGAATGCCGAACCTTCGGGGCGGTGGTCGAGCTCGAATGCTTGGGCTGGATCGGCCCGCGCCGCCCGAAGATGTTCGCCGTGCAGTCCGAAGGCTGCGCGCCGATCGTGCGCGCGTTCGAGCGCGGCGAAGAACGCGCGTCGCAGTGGGACGGCCCGCGAACGGCCGCGTGGGGCTTGCGCGTTCCCTCCGCGCTCGGCGACCGGCTGATGCTGGAAGCGATAAGAGCGTCGCGGGGCGCGGCCGTCGCGGTCTCGGAACGCGCGCTGCTCGAGGGCATGTCGGCGCTGCGAGCGCAGGAAGGTATCGACGCGTCTGAGGAGGGCGGCGCCGCGCTCGCGGGTTTGGCCGAACTGCTCGCGCGCCGCACGGCCTTCGAGGGGCCGGTCGTGCTGTTCAACACCGGCAGCGCTCTCACGTACGGACCGCGCCGATGAAGGTCCGCGGCGTCGCCAGCGTCACGAACGTCCTCATCATCATCAATCTCGCCGTCTACGCGTTCATCGCGCTGCACGGCGGCCCGAACGCGAACGACCCGTACTACATGGCGGGCGTGTTGTACGGGCCTGCCGTGTTGCAGGACGGGCAGTGGTACCGCATCGTCACGGGCGCGTTCCTGCACGGCGGGTTCGCGCACGTCGCGGTCAACATGATTGCGCTGTACCAGCTCGGGATGTTCGTCGAAACGCAGCTGGGCTCGTGGCGCATGCTCGCGATCTACGCGATCTCGCTGCTGGGAGGCGGCCTCGCGGTCGTGGTTTTCGATCCGCAAGATGCGACCGTCGGCGCGAGCGGCGCGATCTTCGGCCTGTTCGGCGCGTTGCTGGCGATCGGGCTGCGGCTCGGCGAGCGCGGCCGCGCGCTGATCGCGCAAACCCTGCCGATCCTGGTCCTGAATCTGGTCTTCACCTTCGCGGTGCCGTTCATCTCAAAGGCGGGACACGTCGGCGGACTCGTTAGCGGTTTTCTGGCCGGGCTCGCGTTTTTCTCGTTGCGTCAGCAGCCGGCGCCGGAATCGTACGCGAGCGTCGTCGACAACGCGACGGGGGAAGAGGCCGAGGCCGAACTCTTGCCCCCCGAAGCGCCGGGTCCGGCCGAGGCGCGCTTCTGAGCGCCGCGCCCGTCGTCTCGATCGAAGCGATCTTCGCAGCCGGCGGCCCGCTCGCGGCGGCGCTGCCGGGCTTCGAGGCGCGCGCCGGTCAGCTGCAGATGTCCAAACTGGTGGAACGCGGATTCCTCGAGAGCGCGCATACGATCGTCGAAGCGGGCACGGGCGTCGGTAAGTCGCTGGCGTACCTCGTGCCCGCGCTGCGCAGCGGGAAGAAGGTCGTCGTCACGACCGCGACCATCGCGCTGCAGGAACAGCTCGTGCGCAAGGACATTCCGCTCGTGATCCGCGCGCTCGGCGTTCCGGCGCGGGTCGAATTGCTCAAGGGCCGCAGCCACTACCTGTGCCGCCAAAAACTCGATAAGATGCGCGCCGAACGGCTGATCGCGCAGAGCGCGTCGATGGAAGCGATGTGGACGTGGGCCGACCGCACCGCGACGGGCGATCGCGCGGAATTGCGGTTCGCGCCCGCTCCCCTGGAGTGGGAAGCGCTCGACGCGGACGCCGACGATTGCGTGGGCGAGTTCTGCGAGCGCTTTCGCGATTGCTGGTTCTTCAAGCGGCGCGACGCCGCCAAGTACGCCGATATCGTCGTCGTCAATCACGCGCTGTTCTTTCTCGATCTCGCGCTGGGCGGCACGCTCTTGCCGCCCTACGACTTCGCGATCCTCGACGAAGCGCACCAGGCCGAGCGCTGGGCTTCCGCGGCCTTGACCGCGACCCTCTCGCCCGCGAGCGTCAACCGCTTGATGCGCCGGGTCCACCGCAATTACCAGCTGCCGGCCGGTTACGAAGCCGAGATCGACGCAGGCATGCGAGGTCTGGTGCAGACGCTGGCGCGCGTGCCCGGCGAACGCTATCCGTTACGCGCCAACGAAAACGCCCCGGATGCGTTGCGCGCGCTGCAGAGCTCGTTCTTCCGGCTCGAGAACTGGCTCTTGGCCAACTGGCAGGCCGGCCTCAAGCGGCCGCCCGATAACGTGGCGGAAGCGGAACGCCGGCGCGATCTCGTCATGCGCGGCGTGCTCGCGCACATCTCGACGATCGACCGGACCGCGCTCGGCGAAGAAGAAGCGATAACGTGGGTCGAGCGTTTGGACGGCGAGAGCCGTTACGAGGTCAACTCGGCGCCCTTCGACGTCGCGGAGTATTTGCGCGACGCGCTCTTCCGGCGCACGCAAAGCGTCGTGCTCACCAGCGCCACGATTGCGACCGGCAACTCGTTCGCGTTCCTCAAGGACGCGCTCGGCGTCGAGGACGCGCAGGAATACGTGGCGCCGTCACCCTTCGATTACCGCTCGCAGGCGCGCCTGTACGTCGCGCCGGCGGACTGCAACCCGAAGGACCCGCATTTCGCCAAGCGCGCCGCGCCGCTGGTCGAAGAGCTGCTGGACGTCTCGAGCGGACGGGCGTTCGTGCTCTTCACGTCGTACGCGCGGCTACACGAAGTGTACGCGCTGGTGCGCGAGCGCGTTCCGTACCCGATGAAGCTGCAGGGCGAGCTCCCGCGCGCGCACCTGCTCGATTGGTTCCGCCGCACGCCCAATGCGGTGCTGTTCGGGACCGGCACGTTCTGGGAAGGGATCGACGTCGTCGGCGACCGGCTCTCGTGCGTCATCATCGACCGCCTGCCCTTTCCCGCGCCGAGCGATCCGCTCGTGGCCGCACGCCTCGCGGCGATCGCGGCCGCCGGCGGTCAGAGCTTCGAGGAGTACATGATCCCGTCGGCGATCGTGCGCCTCAAGCAGGGCTTCGGTCGGCTCATTCGCTCGAAGACCGATCGTGGTGTGATCGCCCTGCTCGACGGCCGCGCGGTCTCGATGCGCTACGGAGCAGCGATCGTCGCCGCGTTGCCGCCGGCCCGCCGGGTGGAAGGTTTACACGAACTGCGACAATTCTTTACTACGCCGTAACCCTATCGAATAGCTTCGCTACCCGTTCGTACCGAACAGGAAAGCGGAGGTGAAATATCTTGGGATCCATCCGGTTTCTACCCGTGTCGACCTTGCCTGAAGAACAGCCGCGGTGCTTGTCGTGCGGTTGTTCGATCGACGCGGAGCCCGTCGCGGAGACGGTCCGGCATCGCGGAAGTTTCGCGGTCGTCGTGCAGTGGAGGACCTGCGAATGCGGTTCGTTCGTCCGCACGCAGCTCGTCCGCCGCATCGGCGGCCTCCACCCCGTCGGCGCCTAGCCTTCCTGGTGACCCTCGGTCTTCGCGCGCGCTTGGAGTTCGAGCACGACGTTCGAGTCCGCCAGCGTCGTCGTATCGCCGAGGATGCGGCCTTCTGCGATGTCGCGCAGCAGGCGGCGCATGATCTTGCCGCTTCGCGTCTTCGGCAGCTCTTGCGTGAACGTCAGGTACTTCGGAGTCGTGAACTTCCCCAGCCGGTTGGCGACGTGCCGGCGCAGTTCTTCCGCGAGTTCGGCCGAACCGATGCCCGCGCCGCGTAAGCTGACGAAGCAGCAGATCGCTTGGCCCGTGACGTCGTCCGAACGGCCCACGACCGCGGCTTCCGCCACGCGCGGGTCGTCGACCAGCGCGCTCTCCACCTCGGTCGTCGAGATCCGGTGGCCGCTGACGTTCATCACGTCGTCGATGCGGCCCATGAACCAGAAGTCGCCGTCCTCGTCGCGCTGGCAGCCGTCGCCGGCGAGGTACATGTGCGGGAAACGCGACCAGTAGGTGCGTTCGTAGCGCGCGTCGTCGCCCCAGATGCCGCGCAGCATCGACGGCCACGGGCGGCGCAGCACGATGTAGCCGCCGCCCTTGGGAACGCTCGCGCCCTGCTCGTCGACGATATCGGCCAGCACGCCCGGAAAGGCCTTGGTCGCACTGCCGGGCTTGAGCGTCGTGATACCGGGCAGCGGCGCGATCATGATGGCGCCCGTCTCGGTCTGCCACCACGTATCGACGACCGGGCAGCGGCCGCCGCCGACGTGTTCGTGATACCAGATCCACGCTTCCGGATTGATCGGTTCGCCGACGCTTCCGAGCAACCGCAGCGAGCTCAGATCGTGACGGTCGAGGTACTGCGTGCCCCACTTCATGAACGTGCGAATCAGCGTCGGGGCCGTGTAGAGGATCGTGACCTTGTAGCGCTCGATGATGTCCCAGATGCGGTCCTTGTCCGGGAAATCCGGCGTGCCTTCGTAGATGACGCTCGTGGCGCCGTTGCAGAGCGGGCCGTAGACGATGTACGAATGACCCGTCACCCAGCCGATGTCGGCCGCGCACCAGTAGATGTCGCTATCTTTGAGGTCGAACACGAGCTCGTGCGTCGCGGTGACGCCGGTCAGGTAGCCGCCCGTCGTGTGCTTGATGCCCTTCGGCTTGGCCGTCGTCCCGCTCGTGTACAGCAGGTACAGCAGGTCCTCGGAATCCATCTGCTCGGGCTCGCAGGTGTCGGGCTGGTTCGCGATCGCGTCGGCCCACCAGATATCGCGGCCGGCCTGCATCGGGACCGGATCGCCGACGCGTTTGGCGACGATCGCGTGCCGGATCGACGGCGTCTGCGCCAGCGCTTCGTCGACGGTCTGCTTCAGCGGCACCTTCTTTCCGCGCCGCCAGCCTTCGTCGGCGGTGATGATGGCGACGCAGGTCGCGTCGTTGACGCGGTCGACGATCGCGTCGGCGGCGAAGCCGCCGAAGATCACCGAGTGCGCCGCGCCGATGCGCGCGCAGGCCAGCATCGCGACCGGCAGCTCCGGGATCATCGGCATGTAGATCGCGACGCGGTCGCCCTTCCCGATGCCGAGCGCGCGCAGGCCGTTGGCGAAGCGGCACACGTCGCGCAGCAACTCGGCGTAGGTGATCGTCCGGCGGTCGCCGGGTTCGCCTTCGTAGTAGTACGCGATGCGGTCGCCTTTGCCGGCCGCGACGTGCCGGTCGAGGGCGTTGACCGACGCGTTGAGTTTGCCGCCGACGAACCACTTCGCGAAGGGCTCGTTCCACTCGAGAACCGTGTGGTACGGGGCGCTCCACTCGAGTTTGTCGGCCCAGGTCTTCCAGAAGGCCTGATAGTCGCGTTCCGCTTCTTCGTAAATGCCTGGTCGCGCGTTTGCCTGCGCGGCAAATTCGGGCGGCGGCGCAAAGGTGCGCTCTTCTTTGAAGAGCGTGTCGATCGTATCGCTTTTGGCAACGTCCATCTTACGCTGTCCTCCTCCTACGCGGGGCCTCGCCCCCGAATTGCGGCTCCGTTGGAGCAGGCGGAATCGTGCAGCACGCGAGGTCGCGAAACCTTCAAATTAGCGCCGCCGTTGCATGGTTTGCATGAAGCGCATATTCTCGACGCGACCGCTGGCGCTCGCGTTAGCTGCCGCGACGGTTGCCGCATGGCCGAACTCCGCCGCGGCCGGGCGGCACCACGAGCCGTCGACGGGACTGCGCACGGTCGCGTTCGCCAAGGCGCCGCCCGATTTCACCTTCGATGCCGGCGCGGGGCCGACGCGGCTGGGCGATCTGGTCGGGCGCCCGGTCGTGATCAACTTCTGGGCGACGTGGTGCAAGCCGTGCACCGACGAGCTCGTGGCGTTCGCCGACCTGCGGCGCACCTACGGAGATGCGGTCTCGCTGATCTCGATCTCGGCCGAGGACCCCGGCGTCGCGCGCGCGTTCCTACAGGCTCGCGATCTGGCCTGGCCGGTCGTCGAGGACCCGGACCGCAAGATTTTCGACGCCTACTCGGTGGGGCCGATTCCCGTGACCATCGTGCTGGACCGCGCCGGCCGGGTCGGCCACGTCTCGGTCGGCGAGCTCGATTGGAACGAGTTACAGGCAGCCGTCTCGGCGGCGGGAGCCCCGGATGCGGCTCCTTCTGCCCAATCGACTTGACCCCTGACCCCGCATTTGCTACGCTGACGTGTAATGCTGGCACTCCTCGTCCGTGACTGCTAAGAACCAGCGGCCGACGGAGCCGAAAGCGGCTCGTCCCGAACTCGACAAGCGTAAGGCGTTCATCCTTGCGACGGTTGTCTACGAGTACGTGGCCACGGCCGAACCCGTCGGCTCGAACACGCTGACGCAGAAGTACAACCTCGGCGTCAGCTCCGCGACGATCCGCAACGAGATGGCCGAGCTCGAGGCCGGCGGGTACCTCGTGCAGCCGCACACCTCGGCGGGCCGCGTGCCCTCCGACGCGGGCTACCGGATCTACGTGGACCAGCTGATGCGCCCGGAGCCGCTCCTCAACGAGGAGCAGCGGCGCATCCAGGACGAGTTCCGGGCGGCGAGCCGCGAGCTGGGCGAGGTGATCGAGCACACGACCCGGCTGCTGGGACAGCTTTCGCGCAACGTCGCGTTCGTCGTCTCCTCACCGGCTCGGGAGTCGCAGACCTTCCGGCACGTGCAGCTGATCTGGCTTTCGGAGCGGACGGGGCTAGGGATCGTCGTCACCTCGCTCGGCGTGGCCGCACAGCGGCACTTCGAGCATCAGGGCCTGGACGCCGACGACTTTACGCGGCTCTCGAACCGTCTCAACGCTGCCTTCAGCGGCCGGAACCTGCGCGAGATCGCGCGCCCCGAAATCGCGCGCATCGTCGACGCCGCCGGGCTGCCCGCCGACTTGGTTGCGACGCTGACGGCCGTGCTGGCCGATGCCACGGGTGCGGACGAGCCGCCCTCGATCGTCTCGAGCGGCGCGCAGCACCTACTGGACCAGCCCGAGTTCCAGGATCTCCGCAAGCTGCGCTCGATCCTGCGCATCATCGAGGACCAGAAGGCCCTCTACGACCTGGTCGCCGACGGCCTCAACGGCGAGGGTCCGAGCGTCAAGATCGGCCATGAACTCGGTTCGGACGAGATCACCGAGTGCAGCGTCGTCGCCGTTCCGTACCGCGTCGGCGAGGCGGCCGTGGGCGTGCTGGCGATTCTTGGACCGCGACGCATGCCTTACGCGCGCCTGCTGGCGCTCGCGACGGGAACCGCCACGTCGCTCAACCGTCACTTCACCAACCCCGAGATCCGTTAGAGGAACCGTGCCGACCGATTTTTATGCCGTGCTCGGCGTGGGACGCGATGCGTCCGAAGCGGATATCAAACGCGCGTATCGGGGGCTGGCCCGCAAATTCCATCCCGACGTGGCCGAAGACAAGCACGCCGCCGAGACGCGCTTCAAAGAGATCAACGAGGCCTACGAGGTCCTGAGCGACCCCGCCAAGCGGCAGCAGTACGACCGCTTCGGGACGGTCCCCAACGGCGCGGCCCCGGGCGCTGGCGGCTTCGGCGGGTTCGGCGGCGACGGCTTCACGGACATCTTCGACATGTTCTTCGGCGGGCGCCCGGGCGCGCAGCAGGCGCGGCCGGGAGGCCCACAGCGCGGCGCCGACTTGCGGTACGACCTGCAGATCACGCTCGAGGAAGCCTTCCGCGGCGTCGACCGCGAGATATCGTTCAACCATCTCGGCCAGTGCGAGACGTGCAAGGGCTCGGGCGCGAGGCCGGGGACGCTCGTGCAACGCTGCGACCGCTGCAACGGCAGCGGCTCGATGCGCAGCGTGCGCCAGACGCCGCTCGGCCAGTTCGTCACCCAGACCACGTGTACGAAATGCGGCGGCGAAGGCACGGTCGTGCCGACGCCGTGCGAGGTCTGCCGGGGCCGTGGGCGGGTCGAGCGCAACCGCACGCTGACCGTCAAGATTCCGGCCGGTGTCGACGAGGGCAGCCGCATCCGGGTCAGCGGCAGCGGCGAAGGGGGTACGCGCGGCGGCCCGCCGGGCGACCTCTACGTCTACCTGACGGTGGCGCCGCACCCGCGCTTGCGGCGCGACGGAACCGATCTCTACCTCGACGTGCCGATCACGTTCACGCAAGCCGCGCTTGGCGCGACCCTCGGAGTCGAATCGCTGGACGGCGCGGTTGCGCTGCAAGTCGCCGCCGGCACGCAGACCGGTTCGACGTACCGGGTGCGCGGCCGCGGGATGCCGACCGTGCGCGGCTCGTCGCGCGGCGATCTGCTCGCGACCGTCCACGTCGTCGTGCCGTCGAAGCTCTCGCGCCGCGAGCGCGATCTGCTGGAAGAGTACGCCCGGGTCAGCGGCGATCATCTGGACGAACGCACGTTCTTCGATCGCGTCAAAGACGCGTTCCGGCCGGACTGAGCGCGACGCGCTTCTTCGTCGCCGGCGTGCACGCCGTCGGCGACGTCGTCGGACTCGCGGGCGAGGACGCGCGCAAGCTGACGCTGGTCCTGCGGCGCGGACACGGCGACCCGCTAGAGATCGTCGATTCGTCGGGCGGCGTCTTCGGCGCGACGCTGCTGCTCGAGGGAAGCGCCGCCCGCGCGCGGCTCGAGGCCGCGCTTGCGGCGCCGCGCGCGCCGGCGCTGCGGCTCGCGCTCGCGCAAGGCATCCCGAAGGGTCAGAAGATGGACTTCGTGGTCGAGAAAGCGACGGAGCTCGGCGTCGCCGCGATCCTTCCGTTCGCGAGCGAGCGAACCGTCGGCGAGGGCTCGCGCGAGGGCAAGGTCGCGCGCTGGCGGCGGCTCGCGAAGTCGGCGGCGCAGCAGTGCGGACGCACGGACGTACCGGAGATCGCCGACCCGATCGGCGTTGCGGAACTCGCACGCTCGTTCCCGCGCTACGACGTCGCACTGGTTCCGTGGGAGCTGGCCGGTGCCGTCCCGTTGCGCGAACGCCTGCCCGCGTTGCTCGAAGGCGCGCGCTCGGTCGTGGTCGCGATCGGTCCGGAGGGGGGGCTCTCCCATGCGGAAGCGCGCGTTCTGGAAGATGCGGGCGGGCGCTTGATTTCGCTCGGCAGCCGCATTTTCCGCACGGAAACGGCCGGCTTGGTCGCCTGCAGTGCGGTTCTCTACGAGAGCGGTGACATGTGAAACGCCGGCGAGAGCATGAGAGAGGCACGTTTTCGGCGTATAAACTGCAGTTATGAGTTTGGCTCTGCCAACGAGCGCGTGAAGTTTAGCATCGTCATCCCGACCTACAATGAGGCGGGCGGGATCGAAAAGCTCGTCGCTACGCTGACGGAGGTCTTTCGCGCGAACGGTCTCGACGGCGAACTCATCGTCGTCGACGACAACTCACCCGACGGCACGGGCGCGATCGTCGACTCGCTGACGGACCGTTACCCGGTGCGTTGCCTGCATCGCGCCGGCAAGCTCGGGCTTTCGAGCGGCGTGATCGACGGCTGGCGTTTCGCGCGGCCGGATTCGGAAGCGCTGGGCGCGATCGACGCGGATTTCAGCCACGATCCGAAGATCGTGCCCGCAATGGTTGCGGCGCTTGCAAGCGGAAAGTACGGGCTGGCGGTCGGTAGCCGCTACGTCAAGGGCGGCGGCATCACGAATTGGCCGCTCAAACGCAAGGTGACGTCGATCGTCGCCTGCATGCTGGCGTGGCCGTTGACGCCGATCCGCGACATCACCAGCGGCTTCATCCTGGTGAAGCGCTCCGCGCTCGACGGCGTCGAACTCGATCCGATCGGCTTCAAGATCGGGCTCGAAGTCGCGGCCAAAGCGAAGTACGGCAAGGCGCTCGAGGTTCCGTACGTCTTCACCGATCGCGTCGTCGGCGAATCGAAACTCAACGGAAAAGAGATTGCGAATTATCTGCGACAACTGCGGCGTATCTACGCGACCCGGCTCTTCGGGGCGCGGGCGCGCGGAAACGCGGCGATCGCGCCCGGGCCCGCGACGGGCGAGAAGACCGCCTGATGCCGATGCCGGATTGGCTGCGCGGGCTTCGCGAGAAAGACGTCCCGGCTGAAGAAGCGGCGCTGTGGGTCAAGTGCCCCTCGTGCGGCGAGATGTTGTACCGGAAAGATTTAGAAGCCAACCTTTCGGTGTGCAACAAATGCACGTACCACTTTCGCATGAGCGCGTACGACCGCATCAACTCGCTGGTCGACGGCGACTTCGTCGAGATCGGCGCCGACATCTTGCCCGGCGATCCGCTCGAATGGGTCGACAAACGCCCCTACCCGGCCAAACTCGAAGCGGACCGCGAGAAATCGAAGCTCTCGGAGGCGGTCGTTACCGGCTTCGCAACCCTCGACGGTTTTCCGGTGGCGCTGGGCGTCATGGATTTCAACTTCCGCGGGGGCACGATGGGTACGGTCGTCGGCGAGCGGATCACGAACCTGCTCGAGGAAGCCCGGCGGCGGCGCTTGCCCTGCGTGATCTTCACGGCCAGCGGCGGAGCGCGCATGGAAGAAGGGATGCTCGCGCTCGTGCAGATGGCCAAGACTACGGAAGCGGTCGAACGGCTGATGGCCGACGGCAACCCGTTCATCACCGTGCTGACCGACCCGACGACCGGCGGCGTATCGGCGTCGTTCGCGTTTCAGAGCGACGTGATCGTGGCCGAAGCGCGCGCGTCGATCGGTTTCGCCGGCCGGCGCGTGATCGAACAGACGATTCGCCAGAAGCTGCCCGAGAATTTTCAAACGGCCGAGTTCCTGCTCGAAAAGGGCCACGTCGACATGGTCGTAACGCGCGGGGAGATCCGCAACACGCTGGTGCGGCTGCTGGACTTCGTCCTCGATCGCAAGGGCATCGGACCGGTCTTGAAAGCCGTTCCGGAATTCGCGGCCGGATGAGAGGGCGCACGTGAACGTCATCGTCGAACGCGAACGAGGCCCGCTGCAGGAACTCGAGGCGCGCATCGCCACGCTGCGGGCGCGCGGCAGTGCCAGTTCCGACGACGTGCGGCTGCTCGAAGGCAAATACGAGGAGCTGTTGCGCGACCTCTTCGGCAACCTGACGCCGTGGGAGCGCGTCAACATGGCGCGCCATCCGAAGCGTCCGATCGGCAGCGACTATCTGGCGGCGCTCGACCTCTTCGAGGAACTGCACGGCGACCGGCACTTTCGCGACGATCGCGCGCTCGCCGGCGGCTTCGCGAAGCTGCGGGGGCGGCGCGTCGTCGCGATCGCGCAGCAGAAGGGCCGCGATACCAAGGAGAACATTCGCCGCAATTTCGGCATGGTCTCGCCCGAGGGGTATCGCAAGGCCAAACGCTTGATGGAGCTCGCGTCGCGCTTCGGTCTCCCGATCGTCACCTTCGTCGATACGTCGGGTGCCGATCCCGGCATCGCATCGGAAGAGCACGCCCAGGCCGAAGCGATCGCGTCGTGCTTGATGACCCTCGCCAAGGCCCGCGTGCCCGTCGTCGCGACGATCATCGGTGAGGGCGGCTCGGGCGGTGCGCTCGCGCTCGCGCTGGCCAACACGGCGATCATGGCCGAGAACGCCGTGTATTCGGTGGCGTCGCCGGAAGGCTGCGCCGCGATCTTGTGGGGCGACGCGGCGCGCGCGCCCGAGGCCGCCGAGCATTTGAAGCTCACGAGCGGCGATCTGGCGGGCTTCGGCATCGTCGACCGCATCGTCGAAGAGCCGCTCGGCGGCGCGCACCGCGACGCGGAAGCCTTCATCGCCCGCGTACTGCGCGCCGTCGATGAAGAGCTGGGGGCGCTCGAAGCGTTGTCGCCGGAGGAACTTCGCGAGTCGCGTTATCGGAAGTTCCGCAGCATCGGCGCGTGGGAACGCGAATCGCCGCTGGCCGCGATGGCCGCCGGACCGTGAAGGGCGCCTTGCAGCGATCCGCGCGCCTAGCAGCTCGCATCGGCCTGCTGGGAGTCGTCGCGTGCGTGCTGGGGGTGGTCGCGATGCAATTCGAAGGTATCGTCGCGAAAAACCTCGCGGTCGCGCGCGAGGTGGCCGTATCGCGCGCGGAGATTCGCGCGCTGCAGGAACGCGAGCTGCACCAGCTTCAGGTCATCCGGCGCTTGAACGATCCGCGCGGCGCCATTCCGGAGATCCACGACAAGCTGCGCCTCGTCGGCCCGAACGAGGAAATCATCTACGTACGCGGTCTGCCCGCGCCGAGCGCTCCGCCCGACGCATGGAGCGCGACCGACGAGGACGGCCGTTGAGCGGCGTGCGCGGCACGGTCATCAACATCCACTATCACGGCGCGACGGTACGGCTCGAAGACGGCACGCTCGCGGCCGTCGCGCCGGCCGAGCTCGCTGAAAATCGCACGGCATACGTCGCTAGTCTGCAACGCCGCTCGTCGCTCGAACTGGTTCTCGACCGCCGCGGGCGGTACGCGCTGGTCGCGCTTCCGCGCGCCGAACGCGCGGCCGGGGGCGAGGCCGCCGCACCGCATCTCACCGATCAAGCGTTCGAGCAGCGGATGGACGAATATCTGAAATCGACGCAGGAGTGGGCTCCGCCCGACCGGCCCGCCCCGGCCGAGCGCCATTTCATCCGAAAGACGCGGCGCGCGAGAATTTTCGAGGCTCGGAACACGTCGACGTAGAAGGTTCCGGGGTGAAGACGTCGTCAGACGGCCCCCGCATCGAGCCCGTCAACGTTCCCGGTTGCTTCGTACGCATCCAAGGTACGTACAGCTCCCTACGTACTGCGGAGCAACGCGTTGCGGATTTCATCCTCAAACATGCCGAGGAATTGATCTACCTGACGGTTACCGAACTCGCCGAGCGCACGCAGACCAGCGAGTCGACGGTCGTCCGGCTGTGTCAGAAAATCGGCTATAAGGGCTATCAAGAGTTCAAGATCATGCTCGCGCGCGATCTGGTCGGCCCGACCGAGACCGTGTACGAGCAGATCGAGTCGACCGATTCGCTCGAATCGCTCAAGACGAAGGTCTTTCAGGCGAACGCGCAAGCGCTCAAAGATACGATCGAAGTCCTCTCCGACGAGGAACTGCGCAAGGCCGTCGATGCGATCTCGCAAGCCCGCCGCGTCGAGATCTACGGCATCGGCGGGAGCGCGCCGCTCGCGCTCGACGCCTATCACAAGTTCATGAAGCTCGGTATCCCCGCCGTCTGGCTCAACGACAGCGACCTGATGGCGATGTCCTCGTCGCTGCTCAACCCGGGCGACGTCGCGCTCGGCATCTCGCACACCGGCGCTTCGCGAGACGTCTGCGATGCGATGGACCACGCGCAGAACGCCGGGGCGACGACGATCTGCATCACGCACCGGGCGACGTCGCCGATCACGAAGGTGTCGAACATCAAGCTCTTTACGGCGGCCAAGGAGACGGCGTTCGGTTCGGACGCGACCTCCAGCCGGATCGCGCAGCTTTCGATCATCGACACGCTCTTTGCGAGCATCGCGAACCAGAATTACGATCGTGCGCTCGCTCGCATCCAGAAGACGCGTGAAGCCTCCGCCGGCAAGCGTTACTGATCTAGGATTTCGCCCGGTTTGATTCGCGCGGTCATCTCGCTCGGGACGAATACGACGCGGCTCCTGGTCGTGCGCGATACGCCCGACGGATCGCTCGAGGAAGTGGAGCACGCGCAGACCGGAACGCGGCTCGGCGAGGGCTTGCGCGAGGCCGGTGCGTTACGGCCCGAGGCGATGGAGCGTACGCTCGCCGCCGTGCGCGATTTCACCGCGCGCGCGAAGGCGCACGGCGCGACGACGGGGCTCTGGAGTATCGCGACCAGCGCCGTGCGGCGGGCGGACAATGCGGTCGCTTTCGCGGCGCGCATGCGTGAGGCGACCGGCGTGCCGCTGCGCGTGATCGAAGGCGAAACCGAAGCGCGGGCGAGCTTCCGCGGCGCGACCTACCGGGCGCCCGTCGCCGCCGGCGTACGGGTCGCCGTGCTGGACGTGGGCGGCGGCAGCACCGAATGCGCGGTCGGCAGCGGCGGAACGCTCGAAACCGCGGTGTCGTGCGAGATCGGCTCCGTGCGCGTCGCCGAGCGCCGGCCGGCGCTGATGGGAGGGAGCCCCGGGGCGCCGGCGCGGGCGGCCGCCGCCGAGGCCCGGCTCGAGATCGCGGAGATTCTCGCGCCGTTTGGCGCTTTCGCGCCCGTGACGGAAGTGCGGTGCGTGGCCGGCACGGCCCTAACGATCGGGGCCGTCGTCGCGGGTTCGCACGTCGATCGCGTCAGCGGGATGCTCCTGCCGCGCGCGACGCTGGACGCCGCGATCGAGCGGCTGCTGGACTTGACGCTCGACCAGCGCCGGGCCCTGCCCGGGATGCTCGCGCAGCGCGCGGACATCCTGCCCGGCGGCGCGCTGATCGTCTCCGAAGCATTGGCGCTGCTCGGCGTCGAGGCGGCCCGGCTCGAATCCAACGACCTCTTGCTCGGCTTCCTCCTGATGGAGCGCGAGGGCGCGCTCCCCTGATGGAGCGGGAAGGCACGCTGTCGAACTCCCCGCGCACGGGATGATGGTGGAATCGGCAGACACAGCAGACTTAAAATTTGCCGCTCGAAAGAGCATCCGAGTTCGAGTCTCGGTCATCCCATTGGGAAAAGCCCGGCGTATAAGGCTTCCGGTCGTTTCCTGAGGCACCAAACGAAAGAGAGCCCGGACTTTTCACAGCCGGGCTCACTCCCGTTCGTCGCGGCAAAACGGTGAAATATGCATGGTGAGTTGTCACTTGACAACCTGTTCCGCTTCGCCCATACTAGGAATCACTGATGGCCCGCTCCTCTCATCCGAAGAAGGAGGTCGAGGAAGCCCTCAGGCACGCCGAAGAGCAAGGCTGGCGTGTTGAGGTAGGCGGTAGCCACGCCTGGGGGCGGATGTACTGCCCGTACAACGACAAGGAATGCCGCTGCGGCGAGTTCTGCATTACGTCGGTATGGAGCACCCCGAAGAACCCTGGCAACCATGCACGCGCCTTGAAGCGCGTCGTAGATAACTGTACCACGCACCGTGAGCAGCATGAGGCCGGCGGCGGCGACGAGGAGTAGCACGATGGAATACACCTTCACCCTGAAATACCAGCTTGCCGACGACGACCGCGACACGAACGCGCTCGTCGAGCGCCTGGGCGAAGCGGGCTGCGACGACGCGCTGGTCGGCATCGGGCAACCCGGTCGTCTGGCCCTGGAGTTCACTCGCGAGGGGACCGATGCGGACGAAGCCGTGCGCAGCGCGCTCGACGACGTGCGCCGTGCCGTGCCGTTGGCCAAGTTCATTGAAGTGGCGCCGGACTTGGTCGGGCTGACCGACGTGGCCGACATCGTAGGCGTGTCGCGACAGAACATGCGCAAGCTGATGCTGTCTCATTCGGGCAGCTTCCCGGTGCCGGTACACGAGGGCAGCACATCGATTTGGCACCTGGCGGACATCTTAGCCTGGTTGCAGGCCAAGGACGGCTACTTGCAAGCCAAGAGCGTCCTCGAGGTGGCGCGGGTCGCCTTGCAAGTCAACGCGGCGAAGGAAGGCCAGCGGGCCCTGCGCAGAACTTCCAAGGAACTCGAAGCCTTGGTCGGATGAGTGGGCCGCTCGGCACCACTCCCGTTCTTCTAGGGTGAGGGAATCGCCCTAGCGATCTCCGCCCCTCGGCCGACCCCTCCGGTGAATCGCCGTCTTGGTATCGGTGCGGGTCCTCGAATGCGCGCAAGTCCTGAAAACCACCTAGGCTCGCAGTAACTCCTTCATGCTCTCAACGCACTAGCGACGGCTAAGGCAGCGCGGAGCCTCATAACGCACGCCGGACTCGTTTTGAGGCGCTCGTAAAGATTTGCTGGATGCGAGCAGACCCGAAGCGTTCTTCTGATTATTTGACCTCGGAGCCATTTGAGCGGTTTCGACTCGCCACGCCTCGCATCCGCGCGTCCGACAAGTGGGCGGCGATCGTGAACGAACGTCAGCGCAAGCTCGACGCTAATCCGCATCTCGCAAAGCTCAAGACCGCGATTGCCGCAGACGGAACGCCGAGCTCCAAGAAAATTGCGGAAGGCTTGAAGATGCCGGACCTTCGTGCAATGACCCGCGCGATCGGAATGGATGAAGACGACTATCGGTCGACGTCCGAAGACCACACGAGGCGGCGGCATAGGCACGAGCGATGCGCCGCAAACCCTTACGCAGCGGCATATTCCGCTACCCGAAGGCACGGGACGAGATTCGGCGATGCGAGCGCCGTGATTTCTACCAGATAACGCGGGCCGGGTACTGCGCGATCGATGCGTCGGGCGTCAGCACTGCCGATCCTTGAACGATCGATTGCGCGACGATCAAGCGATCGAACGGATCGGAGTGGAAGGCCGGAAGCCGCGCGACCGTAAGCGCTGCATCTTCGTCGATGGGCAGCGAAGCGATTCCGAGGCTCGCTCGGCCGGCCTGCACGTATGCCGCAGGCTTTGCGGGGAGCTTCAGGCGGCCGATGCCGACCTTGACGGCGATCTCGTACGCGGAGATCGCGCTGAGAAAGAGCTCGTTCGCCTCAGTCTCGATGATGGAGCGAGCGCGCGCACTGAGTTTCGACGGTTGCTGTAGCGCCCAGATGAAGGTCACCGTGTCGAGCAAAACGGTCACGTTTCGCGACCCTGCCAGGCAGCCAGCGCTTCCTCCGGCAACGGTTCGAAGAACGCTTCGGGCACTTCATAGCCGGGCAGATCGGCACCCAGCACGCGCTTGGTCGTGAGCTTGATCCCGAGCGGCCGCAGTTCCGCGACCGGCACGTTGCGATCGCAAATCGTCACCGTTTCGCCCGATCGTGCGGCACGTAGCAAGGAAGAAAGTCGCGCCTTCGCTTCCGCTATGTTGACTCGCATTATGACCATGTTATAGCACATGTTCATGGTCTTGTCGCGTGCGCGTCGGGAGCCGGCGCACAGGCCTTCCAAACGGCTGCGCTACGAGATCGCGAGCTGGCCCAGCAGGACGACGAAGAACGTGCCCGCCAGGGCCGAAGCGAAGCGCGGGGGCGGCTGCGGTTTGGTGCGACGGCGCGCGAGGTACGGCCGCGCGATCGCTACCCCCACGCAGGCCAAGCAGACCACGAAGATGCCGAGCTGCACGCCGAACGCGGCGCCGCCCAGCGCCGCGACGATCGCATCGCGCCAGTCGGCGCTGTTATCGTGCGCGACGAGGGCGGTCACCGCAAAGGGCAGGCCGGTCACGAGGGCCGAGACGAGCGGTCCGAAATCGCGCTGCAGCAGTGCCGCGCCGATGAGGATCGCGAGCGCGGCGCCCGGAAGGGCGGCCGGAACCGTTCCGTCCAGCGTCGTCAGGAAACAGGTCGCCCCGAGCGCGGCGCACAGGATCGCGATCGCGAAGAGCGTTTGCGGCGGAGCCGCGTGTGCGAGCAGGATGCCGCCGATCACCGCGCCGGCCGCGCAGAGGGCAACGCGCAAGACCTCCGCGCCGATCGTGCCGGAGCGAGCGGGTTTCGGGGTGAACGCTTCGCAGGCCGCGATGGACACGTACACGAGGCACCCGAAAACGAGTGCTCCGAGCAGCACGTTCACCTCAGTACGGTGATGTCGGGGATGCGAAGGTCGAGGTGTCGGCGCAGCTGGCCAGGGTGGCGCTGGAGACGATCCCGGTTGCGGGGACCGTGGTCGGCATCGGCGTCGGGACCGTTGTGGACGTTACCGTGTCGGTGACCGCCTCGAGGCTGTTCTTCACGGCCGGCCCGAGCGACCCGGCCGTATTGGTGCACAGCAGGAGCGTCGGGATGTCCGGCGAGCGGAAGAAGTTCTGCGCAGCGCGGACGCCCGTGGTTGTGAGCCCATGCAGGGCGGCGCTGGAGATGAACCCGTTGACCGGAGCGGACGCCGAGATCGATGAGTAGTTATTCCGCAGCAGCACCGTTAGCGAATACGTCTCGCCTGCGTTGGTGCTGATGACCGCAATCTTGCTCGCGCACGGGACGGCGAGCAGGGAGGCGGGGGCGGGGGTGGTTGCGGGCAGCCAAAACTGCGGCAGGGCGGCGCCCGGGGGCGGGCCGGTCAGCTGCGCGACGACGGCCGGGTTCGCTCCGTCGTAACACGCCGTGCGAATCGCGGGCGGGGCGTTGTCGATCGTCGCATACAGCCGTGGCCGAGACGAGCGGCCCGAAGTCGCGCTGCAGAAATGCCGCGCCGATGAGGATCGCGAGCGCGGCGCCCGGAAGGGCGGCCGGAACCGCACCGTCCAGCGTCGTCATGAAACAGGTCGCCTCGAGCGAGGCACAGGATCGCGATCGCGAAGAGCGCGCGGGGAGGTTCGGTGTCTCTCGCCTGCCCACTCCAACTTCCGGACCCCGAAAAAAAACCCGCGGCGCCTTACTCCACGGGCTTTTCGGGATCAGGCCATATTAGGCGATACCACCTGGCTCGACTCGCGCATCAGCTGCTCTACCAACCGAGCTAGGCCTGAAGGCTCTTTCGCTGATCACTGAGGAGCGGGGATTCGGTGGCTTGCGGCTTGCGAGCCGCTATGTCGTGCTGTTAAGTATTAATCGGGCGCCTCCCAGATCGGAGGCGATCCCGGCGAAGGCGTCACTCAGGCTAGAGATCGGTCGGGCGGCATTGGTGCAAGATGTGTCGCTCCCCGTTGCGTCGCCAAAGAACGTGTTCGCGTTGGAGGCGATTTGCTGCATCGTCGCGCACGGGGTGATCGCGTACTTTCCTGTGTCGGTGTCGCACCCAGTCGCCGCCGCACCGTAGGCGACGGTGTAGATCGTGGTTCCGGCCTTCTTAGCCGCATTTGCCTCCGCGATCGCCGCGTGGCACTCACCACCGTCGGTGGCGGATGTCCAACTCGTCGCTGTGCCGCCTAACTTCGCTTGACTATTTGCGTCGCCATCGCTCAGGAGGATCATCACGTTCTTGACGTTTGCTGTTGTATTCTGGGCGATGTATGACTGTGCCGAATCGATTACACCCGCATAGAACGTTCCCTCGCCGCCCGGATCGCTTAAGCCCTTGCTGCAACTACTTCCACCCGACGCTATGACGAGGCTCGAAGCGGTATTCAGCCCGGCAGCCGAGTCGGAAGTGCGATAGTCGCTCTGATACGGAAGGATCATGTACCCCGGGTTAGCGTTGTAAGATGTGATACTAGGGCTGCCGCCGGGGCACTGGTAGTCGACGTTGGCTGTCGGAGCCTGTTTCGGAGGATTGTCCAAGGTCCCGGTCTGCTGCGGCGTCAGCCCTGGGAAAACCATGAGGGAGACCTGATCGATAGGCTTACTGACGCTGCCGTTTTTGGCTGTCCCGCAGCTTGTGAGGCCCACCGGGCAAGGATCGAGCCCGTTCAGCAGAGTCCTGACGGCGTATAAAGCGCACTGCTCTCTCGTGGGAGTCCCAATGCCTGGGACCGTGCAGTTATTATCGGCGGTACCCATCGAGGCCGTCGTATCGAGGACGAGCACGACGTTGGCCGGGCTGGGGATTCCCCCGCCCGGAACTGCTGTCGCGGTCGCCGAGATGTTGAACGAAGTGACACCGAAGAGCCGGGCGAAGTACGACGGCACGGCGGCTTTCTGCGTCACGGTGACGGCATTGATTGTCGGCGTCGTATTCGCAACCGTATCGCTCGGCGTAAGGCACGGTACTCCCGCCGTCTTGAGGGTCGTCAGACACTTGAAGTGAGCGCTGATCGAGACGTTCGAGAGATTACTCTTAGCGTTCAAACTCCCCGCCATAGCGCTCCACGTCGTCGCATCGGTCTGCGCCGTATTCTCCGAGATCGTCGTGTTATTGGGACCTATGTCGGAAGCTGCGGCCAACGCTGCCGAGTTGCTTGCCGCCTGGAGCTCTTGATGGGCATTGTAGAGATTGCCGCCATCGATGACTACCCCGGTAACTCCGAGAAGGGCGACGAGCCCTACCGCCATCACGGGAACGACTTGCCCGCGATTGTTATCGCGCACCGGGCGGAAATTCATTTCGCCGTTCAGGTTCATTGGACACGCACCTTCATTGGATACGCACGACTGTGTTTGCTGTGAGATTGCAGTTATGATTGAAACTCATAAATTGAAGCTTGCAAGGATACGTCACTTCCACCTGAGCGCTATTGCCTGCGGAGAGGCTCGACGCGGCCGAAGGGCACGACGGCGATGCTCCCGAGTATGTGGAGGCCGGAGTTGCGGTGGTATTCGGCGTAATATAAAAGGTAAGGTTGCTCGGGGTGAGGCTCGGCGCGGCGTTCTCGACCGCCGTAACGGTCGTTTGGCACGGGTCCGTCGTCTGACTGCGACTCTCCGAAAGGGCGAGGGCGCCGATGTTCGTGGCATTCGTCAACTGCAGATATTGGTTGAAGGCGATCCCGAAAACGATGATGCCTAACATGACAAACAGCAGAATCGGCGCAACGATGGCGAACTCAACGACCGCCTGCCCGCCGTCGGCGTTGGGGCGGCGCTGCTCGGCCCGGTGGCTTTGCCGCTCTCGCATTGTTACCTTCCTTTCCTCGTGCTGTATGCGATCGTGCCCATCAGCCGTCCTGCGTGAGGACCATCACACCCCCGTGTAAAGCTATTGCAATAAAGGAATCGGCTGAAAGGCCGCTCAACTGCAGTGCGCGGTTGAGCGGCCGGCGGCCGACGCGGAGGCAAAAGCGGGCTCGGCGCCTTTGGCCGGCGACGAATCGAGGCACTGCCGGCGTCACGGCTCGTAACACTGGCGCGTGGGGCTTTCGTTGCGACCGTTTTGTGCCTCTTCGAGGCCGCCGACGGCTTCGGTACGATCGCCGATGCCGACACGATGTCAACGCCCGTCGCCGGCGGAAGCCCGTCGAGCGGGACCGCGCCTTTACGCGTTGGGGCACGCTTTCGGATCATGGAAAATCTTTCCGCGCAAAGATCGAAGAATCATCCCTAAAGGCTTCCCTTAGAGACGAAAACACTACAAGCCCTAAATCGAAAGGCCTAAAGCCGCTCCCCCCGAGGCGGGACTTCGACCTCGTTGACGAGGCGAAAACGAGGCTAAATTCCACGCCGACCGTGCTTTTCGGCTAAAGACCGTTTCGGTCTCGGCGGCGCGGTCCGCCGCCGCGCGATCGCCGGGTCCTTGAACCACTGGAAGAGCCTGGCCGAGCAGTTCAATGCGAAACCAGACCGAGGTCAGCCTGTTGCTTGCGCGAGCCCCTCGAGGCCGACCGCACGCGCGAGCGATCCGAGCGGATGCGGGGTACCCGGACTGCCATGCGAGCTGATGTCACGGGTCTTGAGCGGCGTTATCGACGTCGACATCGGCCAGATCATCTGAGCACAGTGTCATGCCGCCGTCGTTGCGCTTGCCAATAACCGTGACTTCCGTCGCTGCCCGATGGCTGCCCGGCTTGACGTTGGGGCGCAGGCTCCTTCCATGAGAGGCCGGTGGTAGGGTGGTGTCAACGGGGACTGAGGGTTCTTATTGCCGGCTTGTCGTCGTCCGATTTCGGTCCGCCCCGCTTCCATCCGCACTCCGGTGAGCCAGTGAAAGGCTCGGTGCATGTCGGGGTTCATCGTAAAGGCGGGCGCTGCCATTAGGGGAATTTGTCGGGTTAAGGGATATGCTGAAGGCCGAGGAGCCGAGACACCGTGCGGGTGGGCCAGGGCTCGCGCCGTGGGCAGATTCAGCGTGACGCATTCGCGCGTGCCTCCTTCACGTGCACTGGCGCCGTGGCGTTTTTCTTGCCGCGCAAGGGTGTTTGGCGGAAGCCAATCGCTCTCTTGACGTTCCCGAACACGGGCTCCACGGTCTGCTTGCGCAGGGCGTAGACCGCACGGCCTGCTCGCGTGTGCAGCCAATAACAGCTTCTCCTCCAGAGCCGACGTCCTCGGCGGGCACCCAAAAACGGCCAGTTGTGAAAGCGCCATGATGAACGAGCTGAGCTTGACGGTACGAGAAGCGATCATCGGGCGACCCCGTTTGGGCTGGAGCCAGCGGAGAGTGGAGCGAGAAACGGGCCATCGCCGCGAGAACGATCGCGCGGTGTCAGCGCGAAGCCGGCCTGCTGCCGGCAAAAGCGGCCACCGCGTCGGAAGTGCCCACCGATCCACTCGCTGGATCCGAGGGCGGCAAAGCCGCAAGCCGAAGCGTTTGCGAGCCGTACCGTGCCTTCATCGTGGCGAAGTCGCGAACGGCTGCAACGCCACCTGATCTACCAAAGCCTCGTCGAGCATCACGGCTACGAGGACGCCTACGACGCGGTGAAGCGCTTTGTACGTAAAGTGCGCCCGGTTCGCGATCCAAAGATCAGTTGTAGTTTCGAGACGCCACGAGGCGACGATTATCCAGAGCGCTGCGTTATGCTGAGTTAGGCAGATAAAGCCGGCTCCGAAGCCGACTCGTCTGCGACCTCCGCGGTCCTGCGTTCAGCATAATTCCTATAGTGCTTCAAGCCACGCAATAAGGTCCTTAGGCGCTTGCGATGCTTCCGTGCAACAGACGTAGGAGTTCCCGCCCTTTCGAGAGCAGCGCGCTTCATCTCTAGACCGATTTGGATGTAGATTTCGGTCGATTTCACGTCGGCATGGAACGTCCGACAAACTTCTAGCGGGTCGAAGACGGAGCGGAAATATGCCAAGCTTCCGCGTCCCATAGGTCTTTCGGCCCATCTAAGGTTAAGTTTTAGCCAGAGCGGCCTGAACGTGACCGCAAGCAGGGGTCTCACCGGTGTATCGTCACTCGCGGGCCGGTTCTTGAGCCCCGTCCGCCGGTAGGGGGAGCAGGCGAGGTGCGACCTTTGGCGAGCAGGGGCGGGAACCTCGACCACGCAATCGCAACGAGTTTCCCCCATTTCCCCGGAGGCAGTACAGCGATTGAAGATCGTCGTCACCGTTAAGCTCGTCCCGGATACGAACGCCGACAAGCGCATCGACCCGGGGACCAAACGCCTCGTTCGCACCGGCGTCGAGACGGTGTTGAATCCCTTCGATGAGTACGCGATCGAAGCGGCGCTTCAACTGAAGGAAAAGAATGCCGGCAGCACGGTCACGGTCGTCTCGCTGGCGGCGGAGACCGGCAAAGAGATCGTGCGCAAAGCGCTCGCCATGGGCGCAGACGACGCGATCCTGATTTCAGATCCCAAAGCGGAAGGTTCCGACGTGTGGGGCACGGCCTACGTGCTGGCCAAGGCGATCGGGAAGGCCGGCTTCGACTTGGTCCTTTCGGGGACGCAGTCGACCGACGCGATCACGGGCGAACTGCCGGGCGCCCTGGCCGAACTGCTGGGTGTGCCCGGCGTCACAAACGTCCGCAAGCTCGAGGTCGAGGGTACGACGCTGAAGGCCGAACGCGAGACCGACAACGGCTACACCCGCGTCAGCGCGGAGCTCCCGCTGCTGGTGAGCGTGACCAAGTCGGGCAACGAGCCGCGCTACCCCTCGCTCAAAGGCATCATGGGCGCCAAGAAAAAGACGATCGCGGTCCAGTCGCTGGCCGACGTCGGCGTCGACGTCGCGGTCGGCAGCGAGGGCGCGCGCACCGAGTTGACCGGCGTGGCGACCCCGCCCGCGCGCGGCAAGGGCGAAATCTTCGAGGCCCCCGATGCGGTCGCGGGCGCAACGAAAATCCTCGACTTCCTACGTGAAAGAAAGCTCGTCTAATGAAAGACGTCGTCGTTTTCATCGAACATATCCAAGGCCAGCCGCGGCGCGCCTCGTTCGAGATCGTCACGAAGGCCAAAGAGCTGGCCGCGGCGCTGGGCGGCAGCGTGCACGCCGTCGTCCTCGGCAAGAACGCGGGCGGTGCGGCCGAGCAGCTCAAGGGGTACCCCGCCGACACGATTCACGTCACCGAAGATCCCGACGTCGACGCGTACCTGATCGATCCGTCCGTCGATTACCTCGAAGCGGTGGTCAAGTCGCTCGGTCCCTCGCTCGTGCTGGTTCCCTACACCATGATCGGCCGCGACGTCGGCAGCCGTCTCGCGGCGCGCCTCGGTGCCGGTCAGACCGCGGACGTCACCGATATCCAAATCGACGGCGGCCGGGTCATCACGGTGTCGCCCAAACTCGGCGGCACGGTCGTGACCAGTTGCGCGTTCAAGGGCGACACCGGCGTCGTCGCGGTGCGGCCGAACTCGTTCAAGGCGGCGCAGAACCCGGGCGCCGGCAACGTCGTCCAGCTCGAAAAGCCCGCGGGCAAGACCTATCGGATCAAGGTCGAGGAAGACGTCGTGGAAGCGGCCGGCGAGCTGGGCGTCGAGGAAGCGTCGACGGTCGTGTCGGGCGGCCGCGGCGTCGGCGGACCCGAGCCGTTCAAGACGATTCTCAAGGATCTCGCCGACGCGCTGGGCGGAGCGGTCGGCGCTTCGCGAGCGGCGGTCGACGCCGGCTGGATCGGCCACGGCCACCAGATCGGCCAAACCGGCAAGACGATCGCGCCGAATCTTTACATCGCGGTCGGAATTTCGGGCGCCATCCAACATAAAGTCGGAATGCGGACGGCCGCCAACATCGTTGCTATCAACAAGGACGGCACCGTCCCGATCGGTGAGTTCGCCGACCTACTGGTCGTCGGCGACCTCTTCGCAATCGTACCGGAGCTGACCAAGCAAATCCGCGCGAACGCCGCCGTTCACGCCTAACCGAAAGACACGCTTTGAAGATTGTAGCCCGTCTCTTCGTCGCCGCCGCCCTCGCGTTGGCCGTCCTCGTAAGCGCCGCGCACGGCGTGGAGGCGGCGAAGAAGGACGCCGGCCCCTCTCCCTCGCCGTCCGGCTCGGCGGCGCCGCTTCCGACCGCGACGCCGGAATCGCCCGACACCGCGATCCCGCGGCTCGAAGCGAAGCTCAAGGCCGATCCCAACGACAAGGCGTCACTCGAGGAGTTAGCGGGCTACTACCTTCAGGAGAACCGGCCGGATCAAGCGCTCGGGCTGACCCAGCGCTTGATCTCGCTCGGCGTAAAGACCCCTCAATCGTACTATCTGGACGGGATCGCGAACGAGTCGCTCGGCCATATCAAGGAAGCCACGAGCGATTTCGAGCAAGCCTCGAACCTCGATCCGACCAACGCCCAAGTGCTTCTGACCCTCACGAATCTGTACTTGCAAACCAATCGTGCCGCGGACGCCGAGCGTGTGGCCAAGCGTGCGACGACCTTCAATCCGAACGACAAGCGCTCGTTCGAGAACTACGGCTTGGTGCTCGGTCAAGAAGGCAAGTTCGACGACGCGCGCACCCAATTCGAGAATGCGGCCAAGCTCGATCCGAAGGATCCGCTGCCGGTCGTGCTCGAAGCGCGCGCGTACGTTTCCCAGAAGTCGCTGCCGATGGCCTCGCAAGATTTCGACCGGGCGCTGGCGATCGATCCGAAATACCCCGACGCGCTGCTCGGCAAAGCCAGCCTGGAGGCAGCCAACCACGACGTCAAAGGCGCGATTCCCACCTACGAGCAGCTGTATGCGGTCGAGACCACCGACGAAGCCAGAGGCGCGGTGCTGATTCAGGAATACCAGCTGTACCGCGATGAGAAGATGTTCGACCAGGCGGTCGCGGTACTCAAGCGCGGCGAAGCGACCCTCCCGAACGTGCCGGCCGTGCACATCGCGTACGGCGACTACGACGTCTCGATCGGCAAGAACCCAGCGGCTGCCGAAGCCGAGTGGAAGACCGCGCTGGGACCCAACCGCGATAACCCCGACGCGCTGCAGCGGCTGGGCGAGCTCGCGCTATCGCAGAACAAGCGCGCGGACGCCCTGGGGTATTTCAAGCGCCTGACGGAAGTCGTGCCGGGCGAGCCCGGTGCGTGGGCGGCGCTGGCAGCGGTCTACGCGCAAAACGGCCAGTTCCAGCAGGCCCACGACGCGTATCGCCATTCGTTCGAGCTGGCGCGCACGCCGCAGGCGCTGGCGGGTGTCGGGACGGCCGACTTCGAGTTGCACAACTACAAGGAATGCGGTGAGGTCTTCGGCGCGATCGACCGCAACGCGCAGCCGTTCATGAAAGCCAACCCGCAGCTACTGTTCGTCTATGCGAAGTGCTCGGCCGAGACGGGCGACAAGGATACGGCTCGCAGCGCCTACTCGCGTTTCAAGACGTATGTCAAACCCGGTTCCCCGCTCGCGCATCAAGTCGATCAAGCGATCGCGAACCTCGGTCCACAGGCCAAGCCGTCCAGCAAGCCCTCGCCGAAGCCGCAGGGTTCGCCGAAGCCGCAGGGCTCACCGAAGCCAAGCCACTAGGAAGGCGGCGAAGCGGGGATGATCGTCGTTTACGACGAGCTCTACACGGAGCATCTGAAGTACGTCGAGCACCCCGAATCGCCCGAACGCGTCGCGCACGTCGCCGCGCGGCTCGACGCGCTGGGTCTGTTCGGCGAACGCGTTGCGGCGCGAGATGCGAGCGACGCCGAGATCGAACGCGTTCATTCGCACGCGTACCTGGAAGTCGTCAAGCGCGACGTTGAAAACATCGGTAACGACGTCGGTTATCTCTCGACCGGCGACACCGTGATCGACGGTTCGTCGCTTGCGGTGGCGCGGCGCGCGGCCGGCGGGGCGCTGGTCGCGATGGAACTCGCGGTCCAGCGCGAACGCGCGACGTTCGCGCTCGTGCGGCCGCCCGGCCATCACTCCGAGCCGGAAAAAGGCATGGGTTTCTGCTTGTTCGGCAACGCGGCCATCGCAGCCCGCGCCTTCGTCGCCACGCACGGCGGGCGCGCGCTCGTCGTCGATTTCGACTACCACCACGGCAACGGCACCCAAGCGGCCTCGGGCGAAGGCGTCTCGTTCGTTTCGACGCACGCATTCCCGGCCTATCCCGGCACGGGCGGCGCGGGCGAGCAGCGCTTCGACGCGAACGGCGCGATCGTCAACATCCCGCTGCCGCCGCATTCCTACGGAACCGAACCGTTCGTGGCGACGTGGCAGCGGGTCTTGCCGGGCGTGGCCGCGCACGTGCATCCCGACCTGATCGTGGTCAGCGCCGGCTACGATTTTGCCGCGGGCGACCCGGTGGGCGACCTCGGCGTCGACGCGCCGTACGCCGCGCGCGAACTCGCCGCGCTGATCCGGGAGGTCGCCTCGCAGTACTCGCGCGGGCGCGTCGTGTACTGTTTGGAGGGCGGTTACGACCTGGAGATCCTAGCGTCGGCCGTCGCCGCGACCGTGCGCGTTCACAACGCACCGGAACGGCAGAGCGAGCCGGCGGACGGCTACGCGATCCCCGCGCGGCAGCGACGGCTCGCCGACGCGGTCGACGCATGGCGTATCTGATCTTCGCCATCCGCCTCGTGCTCGGGCTCGTGCTGCTGGCGGCGGGCGTCCTCAAAGCCCACGACGGGCCGACGCTGACCGCCATTTCGATCGCGGCCTACCGCATTTTGCCGGGCTGGGTCGTCGCGCCGCTCGCGGTCGGGTTGCCGTATCTCGAGATCTTGCTGGGGGCCTACCTCGTCAGCGGCCTCTTCACGCGCGCGACCGCGTGGGTGGCGGCCGTGCAGTTCGCGGTGTTTGCCGGTGCGGTCGCTTCGCTCGTCGTGCGGAACATCCGGGCCGATTGCGGTTGCTTCGGCTCCGGAGTGGCGACGCCGCCGTCGTGGGGGCACGTCGCACTCGACTGCGCGCTCGCGCTTGCGGCCGTGTTGGTTGCCCTGCGAGCGCCGGGTGCGTTCGCGGTCGACCGCCGGTGGCGCTCGGCGGGTTCCGGGTAGGCGGTAAACTCGAAGCGCAACGCGAAGCCTGACCGGCCATGAACCGTGCCGAAACGCGTAAGAACGCCTCCTCCTCCTCCGCCGCCGCGCAAGCGGCTCTCGCGAGGCGTCGCCGCACGACGATCTTCCTCTCGATCGGGGTCTTCGCCATCGTTGCGATCGTCGCGATTTCGCTGGGCTCGCGCGTGGTGCCGCAGTCGGCCGCCAACGGACCGGTGGTCTCCCAGCTCGTCGTAGGCCAGAAAGCGCCGACGTTCTCGGTCTCCACGACCGGCGGCCCGTTCGACCTCGCCAAAGCCGGCGGCAAGCCGACGTTATTGGAAGTCTTCGCGACCTGGTGCCCGCACTGCCAGCGCGAGACGGCGGTCTTGAATCAGGTTTACGCCAAGTACAAGGGCCGCGTGAACGTAGTCGCGGTCAGCGGCAGCGAGTACGATATCGGCGGGCCGCCCGGCGAAAACCCCGGCACGCCGCAGCCCGAATCGCAGGCCGACGTCGTGAACTTCATGCAGAAATACGGCGTCACGTACCCGATCGCGTTCGATCCGGACCTCGCCGTCGCGCACGCATACTTGCAGGACGGGTTTCCGCAAGTCGTGCTGATCGGCGAAAACGGGAAGATCCTCTCGATGCGCTCCGGCGAGATCCCGCTCGCAGACTTGACGGGCGCGATCGGTAACGCGCTGACGGGTAAGGCCCCCGATCCGAAGATGGGGTTGAAGAGCTAACCCCCGTTATTCGACGACGCTCTTGGCGATTTCGACCAGTTCGTTGCGCATGAGGTCGCCGACCAGCGCGAAGTTCAAGTGATGCTCTTTCCAGGTGAGCAGCGTGGTGGGCCCGTCCTCGACGTATTGCGCGTCGTGTCCCTCGAAATAGATCGTCTTGGGGCGAAGCGTGCCGAAATCGGCTGCGGCGCCCGTCGCGTTCTCGAACAGCGAGATCGAGCGTAAGCCGTCCGAATAGAGCAAGTGCAGCGTTCGTACGCCGTTGACGTTCGAGACGTCGCCCCCCTCGACGGCGAAGCCCTGCGGGAGATTCTTGGGTTCGATCGGTGAAAAGCCGGCGTCGCGGATGACGCGTTCGACGTCGGGCGACGGCAGCGCGACGTCCTGACCCGCGACCTGCGAGTATCCCGCCGGAATGTCGGTCGAGAACAGGCCGTCGGGAATCGAGCCGGTATAGCGAATCTCCTCGAAACGTGTCTGCGACGCGATCGATCCGTTCGCGTGATATTCTTCCTTCTTAAGGACGAGTTTCGTCGCGCGGTCGATCCACACGCGGACCGCCCGTTCGCCCGTGTACTTGTTGATCAGCACGACCGAAATGGTCGGACGCTCGGCTACGGTCTTCTCGGTTCCGTCGTAGAGCGCTCGGTAATTCTGCAGCACGCGGTCGAAGTTGCCGGTCGCGGTGACCTGGTTGTCGAGCGCCGGGTTGCGTGAGATCACGACGAGACTGCGCTTGGGATCGAACTCGTAGGTCGACCCGCCCTTGGCGATCGTGTAGTCGCCGTAGAGGGCTTCGGGCGCGACGTACCAGCGGCGCGTCAGCGACGGCGCCCGGTGCTCGACCTTCACGATCGTGGCCGTCGCCCGGTTGGAACTGAAGCGTACGGTCTCGAACTGTCCGACGTAGGAGACCGTCTTGGGGGCGTCGATACTCGCGCGCAGCAACTCCGTTGGGTCGGGCTGCGCTGCGGGCCCGGCGGACGCGATGCCCGCAGGCAGGACGGCGAACAGCCCGAGCGCGGCCAGGCTTGCCGCCCGCGCGCTACAGAACCGCATCGAGCGCGCCGGTGTCAGCGTAGCTCGTGTCGACCTGCCGGACCAAGGCCGGCGGCCGGGTGCCGTCGGCCATCGACGTTTCGATCGCCTGCGCTCCCGAGTGTTCCGAAAGGGGCGTCTGCGAGGTCTGCGCCGCGTGGGCCTCGAGGTAATAGGAAGCGTCGATCGTCGGCGTCGTTGCCTGATGCGGAGCGAAGGGCGAAGCGAACCAGCCGCCGATCACGAGTGCCGCGGCGAGGGGGAGCGCCAGCGCCGGACGCCAAAAACCGGCCAGCCGCGCGAGCGGACCCGGCTGTGCCCGGCGGATCTGTTCCCAGACCGCTGCGTTGACCAGCGACGGCATTTCCAGTTCCTCAGCCGCCGCCGCGACCCGCAACGCGTCGGTCAGCGCCACCTCGGCGTCGTATTCGCGCCGGCACTCGGAGCACGTCTGAAGGTGGGCGTGCGCCAGGGCGTCGTCTTCCGGTGCGAGTTCGCCGTGGACGAAGTCCACGAGCAAGGAGGCGTTCAAATGCTGGTTCATCGTTGTTGTTGCTGCTGTGCTCGTTCGACGAGGCGGCGGAGGAGCGCCCGGGCCCGGTGGAGCCGGGAGCGGACCGTTCCGATCGAGCAGCCCATGATCTCCGAAATCTCCTGGTAGCTGTATTCCTCGATGTCGGCGAGGATGACGACCTGACGCTGTTCGGGCGACAGCCCGGCCAGCGCCCGTGAAAGCGGTTCGCTGAGTTGCCGCTCGACATAATCGTCGATCGGGGTGACGGCGAGCGGCCTTTCTCCGCCGAACTCCTGGGGGGCGTTGTCTTCAGGTATCTCCTCTTGATAACGCCCTTTTCGCCTCCGAAGTTCGTCCCGGTACAAGTTCGTGACGATTCGGTAGATCCAGGAGAGGAAAGAGGTTCCCGGCTGGAAGGAACGCCATGCCCGGTAAACGCGAATGAAGGCGTCTTGAGTGAGGTCCCGGGCGTCAGCTTCGTTTCCGGTCAGGCGAAAAGCGAAGTTGTACGTCGCCTTGCCGTATTGCGTCATAGCCCGTTCGAGGAAGGCCGCCTGTTCGGGGGTCGGCGGTTCGAGCGGGGTTTTGGGCACACCCATCGAGCGTTCTATTGGTTCATCCGGCGGGAACTCCCGCGGGAGGGGAAGGGTACAAGGAGATAATTAGGTTTAACTAAATGATAGAACAGGTGGACCTAATCGCCTCGCCGACGGAGAACGCGTGTCCGTAGTCTCGGCTGAGAAACCTAGCCTCCCGCCAGTCGCACCGGCTTCGAGCTTGCGCGGCTTCTTCGTGCGCCTTTTTGCGGTCGTGGGCCCGGGTCTCATCGTGGCCTTCGCGGACACCGAAGCGGGCAGTATCACGACGGCCGCCAGTTCCGGCGCGCAGTACGGCATGAAACTCGTGCTCCTGCAGTTGCTGCTGATCGTGCCGCTCTACGTGGTGCAGGAGATGACCGTGCGGCTCGGCACCGCAACGGGCAAGGGCCACGCGCGGCTCATCCGGGAGAATTACGGCCTCGCGTGGTGCTGGGTGTCGCTGGGGACGATGCTGCTGACCAACGTTGCGGCACTGGTCACGGAGTTCATCGGCATCGCGGGCGCGTCGCTGATCTTCGGGGTGAACCCGGCGCTGATGATCGTGGCGGCCGCGGCGGTGCTGATCGCGGTGTCGCTGGCCGGTGCGTACAAGCGAGCCGAGGTCATGGCGCTCGGGCTGTGCGCCCTCGAACTGCTCTTCATCCCGGCGGCCTTCGCGGCGCACCCGTCGGCGGCATCGATCGTGCGCGAAGGGATCTTCGGCTCCCAGCCGCTGGGAGACCGCAACTACCTGCTGCTGGTGGCCAGCAACATCGGCGCGGTGATCATGCCGTGGATGATCTTTTACCAGCAGAGCGCCACCGTCGACAAGGGACTCAAGCTGCGCGATCTCAACTTCGCGCGCATCGACACGGCCGTCGGGGCCGTCGCGACCCAGATCATCATGATCGCGGTCGTGGTCACGACTGCCGCCACGCTCTACGTCCACAATATCTCCGTGACCGACGCCGCCCACGCCGCGCTGGCGCTGATTCCGCTGACGGGCCGCTTCGCGGGGATCATCTTCGCCGCAGGCTTGGTCGGCGCGTCCATGCTCGGCGCCTTCGTCGTCTCGCTCGCGACCGCGTGGGCCTTCGGCGAGGCGTTCCAGTGGCGTTGCTCGCTCAACTACAAGTGTATGGACGCGAAGCGCTTCTACGGCCTCTACGGCTTCATCGTGGCGCTGTCGGCTGGAATCGTCCTGATTCCGGGCCTGCCCCTGGTCAAGATCACGCTCTACGTCGAGGCGTTCAACGCGCTGGTCCTGCCGATCGTTCTCGGCTTTCTGCTCGTGATGGCCAACGACGAGAAGATCTTGGGCAAACGCCGCAACTCGATGCTGGGCAACGTCGTGGCCATCGGGATTTCCGTCGTGTGCGTGGGGCTGGGGCTGTGGTACGGAGCGCTGACGCTGCTGGGCCAAACCTCGTAGGCGCGAAGCCGGCCCAGCCCGAGAGCGCCTAGCCTAGCCCGCGATCCCCGCGGGGCGCCGTTCCGGCGACGCCCCGGCCGCAAGCCGGCGGCCGATGGCCACGTAGCGGCGGACGTGGAAGTCGGCATCGCCGAACGACAGTTCGAGCACCGACATGCGCCGGAAATAGTGCCCGACCAGGTACTCTTCGGTCATGCCGATCGCGCCGTGAAGCTGGATCGCCTGCTGGCCGACGTACCGCCCGGACCGCGCGACCTGGACCTTTGCGGCCGAGAGCGCGCGCTTGCGTTCGCCGTCACCCGCGTCGCCGCTCAGCGTCATCGCCGCGTAGATTTCCATCGAACGCGCTTGCTCGAGTGCGATCAGCATGTCGACCGCGCGGTGCTGCAGCGCTTGGAAGCTGCCGATCGGCACGCCGAACTGCCTCCGCTGCTTGATATAGTCGACCGTTAAGCGGTGCATGACCGACATGATGCCGACCGCCTCCGCGCAGATCGCCGCGATGCCCGCGTCGAGCGTGCGCTCGAGCAGCGGCAGGCCGTTATCGATCTCTCCGAGCACCGCGTTCTCGTCGACGCGTACGCCCTCGAAGGTCACGTCGGACGCGCGCGAGCCGTCGACCGCGCGGTAGTCGCGCCGGCGAACGCCCGGCGCGTCGCGGTCGACGAGCAGCAGGCTGATGCCCGACTCGGACTCGTCCTCGCCCGAGGTTCGCACGGAGACGACGTAGGTGTCGGCGGCGGCGCCGTACGGGACGGCGCGCTTGCTGCCGTCGATCACGAAGCCGGTGCCGTCGCGGCGCGCGCGCGTGCGGACGGCGGCCGGGTTGTAGCGGCCCGCCGGCTCGGCGTACGCGAGCGTCAGGAGCCGTTTCCCCTCGATCGCTTCGGCCAGCAACGCGTCGTGCGCCTCGCCGTTGCTGCCGTACGCGAGCGCGGACCCGCCCAGCACCACGGTCGGCACGAAGGGCTCGAGCACGAGGCCGGTCCCAAAGGCCTCCATCAGGATCATCGTTTCGACCGGCGAGCCGCCGAAGCCGCCGCGCTCCTCCGGCAGCGGCATGCCGAGCCAGCCGAGCTCGGCGAAATGGCGCCAATGATCCCGGCTGAAGCCGTCTTCCGACTGCGCCAGCGCGACCCGCTTGTCGAAGCCGTACTCGTCGGCGACGAAACGTAACGCGCTGTCTTTGATCAGCGTCTGTTCCGATGTCAATGCGAAATCCATAACGCTTCTACCTATAGCCCCAGCAGCCGTTTGGCGATGATGTTTCGCTGGATCTCGTTGGACCCGGCGTAAATCGAGGTCTTCCGGAAGTTGTAGTACCAGGCGGCGCTGTGCACGGCCGGGTCGAACGCTTCGTACGCCGAGGCGTCCATCATCAACTCGGTGAGCGCCTGTTGGATCTCGGTGCCCTTGATCTTGATGAACGACGATTCCGGCCCCGGGCTCTTGCCCGACTGCTCGGCCGCGAGCGAGCGCAGTTGGGTGTACGACAGCGCGGTCAGCTCGATCTCGACGTTGGCGATGCGCTCGGCGAAATGGTCGTCGTCGAGCAGCGTGCCGTTGCCGACGCGCTGCGAATTCGCGATCGCGTTCAGGCGCTCCAGCAGCTGGCTCGAACCAGCCACTCCGGCCGTGCCGTTGCGCTCGTGTTCGAGCAAGAACTTGGCGTAGGTCCAGCCTTCGCCCTCACGGCCGACCAAGTTTTCGACCGGCACGCGCACGTCCTCGAAGTAGACTTCGTTGACTTCGCGGCCGCCGTCGATCGTGACGATCGGGCGGACCGTGACGCCCGGCGTGCTCATGTCGATCAGCAGAAACGAGATACCGCTCTGTTTGCGTGCGGCGGGGTCCGTCCGGACCAGGCAGAAGATCCAGTCCGCGAACTGCGCGAGGGTGATCCACGTCTTCTGGCCGTTGACGATATAGTGGTCGCCGTCCCGTTCCGCCTTGGTCTGCAAGGAGGCGAGGTCCGAGCCCGAGCCCGGCTCGGAGTACCCCTGGCACCACCAGTGTTCGCTGTTGAGAATGCGCGGGAGAAAGTACTCGCGCTGGGCGTCGTTGCCGAACTCGATGATGACCGGCGCCACCATGGCGACCCCGAAGGGCATCTGGCGCGGCGTCCAGCCCAGCGCCATCTCCTGATCGTAGATGTGGCGCTTGACGACATCCCAGCCCGTGCCGCCGTACTTGACGGGCCAGCCCGGCGCGAGCCAGCCGCGCGCGTTCAGCTTGTGCTGCCAGGAGACGTAATCGTCTTTGGTCAGCTCGATCCCGGCCTGCATCTTGGCGCGGACGTCGGCCGGCAACTCCGCTTTGATGAACGCGCGGACCTCTTCGCCGAACGCGATTTCGTCAGGGCTAAACGTCAGATCCATCCGGTTTCCCTCTCCCCGCGGTGACAGGACTCGAGCCTTCCCGTCGAAACTTCTGAGAAAAGAAACCTTGCCCTTCGGAGGGGTCGCCCCTTGCAACCTACTTTGCGCAACGGCCGGCCCGTACGCGGCCTCATGATGGAGATCCCGCTGACGATCTCCTCGATCCTCGAGCACGCCGCACGCTGGTACGGCGACGTCGAGGTGGTTTCGCGGCGAAGCGACGGCGGGATCGACCGCTCGAATTACGCCGACGTCGCGGCCCGGACGGCGCAGCTCGCCCGTGCGCTGCAACGCTTCGGTATCGAGCCGGGGGACCGCGTCGCGACCGTGGCCTGGAATTCGCAGCGCCACCTCGAGCTCTACTACGCGATCTCGGGTATCGGCGCGATCGTCCACACGATCAACCCGCGGCTGTTCGCGGACCAGCTCGAGTACATCGTCAACCACGCCCGCGACCGGGCGATCTTCGTCGACGCCGATCTGGTGAAGATCTTGGAGCCCCTGGCCGCGAAGCTGCCGACGGTCGAAGCCTACGTCGTGCTGTGCGACGCCGCCGGCATGCCCGCGACCACGCTTCCCAACGCGCGCTGTTACGAGGACTTCATCGCCGGCGAAGAGCGTGCGATCGAATGGCCGGTCTTCGACGAACGGACCGCCTCCGGGCTCTGCTACACGTCGGGGACGACCGGTAATCCGAAAGGCGCGCTCTACAGCCATCGGTCGACCGTGCTGCACGCCATGTCGGGGGCGGCCTCGCATCGCTCGCGCGAGGGCGCGCTCAAGACGGTCCTGCCGGTGGTGCCGATGTTTCACGTCAACGCCTGGGGCCTGCCCTACGTGGCGCCCATGGTGGGCGCGAAGCTGGTCTTCCCGGGCGCCAAGCTCGATCCGGCCAGCCTGTACGAACTGTTCGAATCGGAAGCGGTCGACTTCACGGCGGGCGTTCCGACCGTGTGGCTGTGGTTGCTGGCCTACGTGAAAGCCAATAATCTGAAGTTCTCGACGCTCAAGGCGCTCGGCGTCGGCGGCTCGGCCGCACCGCGCTCGATGATCGAAGCGTTCGAGAACGACTACGGCGTCGAAGTCCTGCAAGGCTGGGGCATGACGGAGACCTCGCCCGTGTGCACGACCGGCGCGATCAAACCCAAGCACGACGTGCCCGAGAAGCGTTTCGATTACAAGTCGATCGCGGGCCGCGTCAACTACGGCGTCGAGATGCGGCTGGTCGACGAGGATGGCAAGATCTTGCCCGACGACGGCACGTCGCAGGGCGAGCTGCACGTGCGCGGTCATTGGGTCGCGAGCGGCTACTTCGAGGACGAAGCGGGCACCAAACGGGCGATCGCCGATGACGGCTGGTTCCGCACCGGCGATATCGCGTCGCTTGACGGCGACGGTTACCTGACGATTCGGGACCGCGTCAAGGACGTGATCAAGTCGGGCGGCGAGTGGATCAGTTCGATCGATCTCGAGAACGTGGCGGTCGGGCACCCCGGCATCGCCGAGGCCGCCGCCGTCGGCGTGCGGCACCCGGTCTGGTCGGAGCGCCCGGTCCTGGTCGTGATCCGGGCTCCCGGCGCGCAGCTCGAACGCGCGGACGTGCTCGCATATTTAGAAGGTAAGATCGTGAAGTGGTGGATGCCCGACGACGTGATCTTCGTCGACGAGCTCCCCCACACGGCCACGGGTAAGGTCTCGAAGCTGCAGCTGCGCCGGCGCTTGAAAGACTACCGCCTGCCCGAGCAGACGCAGCAGGCAAAGGCCTAACGGCCGGCGCGCCTCGAAAGGCGCCCGATATGAATGCATTCGAGCGCTTCTTCGAGGGACTGATCTGGAACAGCCGGCTCGTGATCGTCGTTGCGGTGATCGCGAGCTTGGTCGTTTCGTTCGTGCTGTTCTATCTCGCGACGGCCGACGTGTTCTTCTTAGTCGCCGACGTCTCGCACTACGCCGCGCTCGCGGTCATCCCGCGGGACCACCTGCGCGGCGCGATCGTGGCGCACGCCGCCGCGATCATCGACAGTTACCTGTTCGCGACGATCATGATCATCTTCGGGCTCGGGCTCTACGAGCTCTTCATCAACCGCATCCACGCGATCGAGCGCAACTCGCTCGCGTCCCGGCTGCTCCTCATCCGCAGCCTCGACGACCTCAAAGACCGGCTGGCGAAGGTCGTCTTCCTGATCCTGATCGTTCGCTACTTCGAGTTCGCGCTGCAGTCGGAGATCGAGTCGGCACTCGACTTGCTCTACCTCGCGCTCGGCATCGCGCTGGTCGCGCTCTCGCTGTATCTGACCAGCCGCGCCGGTCACGCTAGCGAAACGCCCGAGTGAGCGAGCGCGAGCGCGCGGTCGAACCGATCGAGATCGCGCGGATCGGCGCCGTAGTGCTGGCGGCCGCCGTCGTGTGGTTCGCGCCGTTCGACGTTCGCGTGCTCGGCATCGTCGCGACGCTCGCCGGCGGTTTTCCGATCTTCAAGGAAGCGTTCGAGAATCTGGCCGCGCGCCGCATGACGATGGAACTGTCGATGACGATCGCCATCGTCGCGGCGCTGGCGATCGGCGAGACCTTCACGGCGCTCGCGATCACCGTATTCGTCTTGGCGGCGGAAGTGCTCGAAGATCTGACGGTCGCGCGCGGACGCACCGCGATCGCGGACCTGCTCGACGTGCTGCCGCGGCGCTCGCGGGTGCGCCGCGACGGGGTGGTCGCCGAGGTCGCGACGGACGAGCTTCGCCCGGGCGACCTCGTGCTGCTGGCGCCCGGCTCGTCGATTCCGGTCGACGGCACGGTCGTCGCGGGTGACTCGTTCGTCGATCAGGCGCGCATCACGGGCGAGTCGCTGCCGCAGGAGAAGCTGCCGGGCAGCAGCGTGTTCGCCGGCACGATCGTGCAGTCGGGCGCGCTCGAGGTGCGGACCGAACGCGTGGGGCCCGATACGAGCTTCGGGAAGATCGTGCAGGCGGTCGAAACCGCGGAGCGCTCGCGCGCCCCCGTCGAACGCCTTGCCGACCGGCTGGCGGGGTATCTCGTTTACTTCGCGCTGGGTTCCGCGGCGCTGACGTATCTGATCCGCCACGACGTCCGGGCGACCATCTCGGTCGTCATCGTGGCGGGAGCGTGCGGCATCGCGGCCGGTACGCCGCTTGCGATGCTGGGCGCGATCGGGCGCGCGGCACGGGCGGGTGCGATCGTCAAGGGCGGGCGCTACATCGAGGCGTTAGCCGACATCGACACGGTCGTCTTCGACAAGACCGGGACGCTGACGTGGGGTCTTCCCGAGGTCGTCGCACTCGCGCCCGAAGCCGGCGTGACGGACGACGAACTGCTCGCGGCCGCGGCCGTGGCGGAGCGGCGCTCCGAACATCCGCTCGGCGTCGCGATCCTGCGCCGGGCGGACGCCCGCGGATTACCGGCGATCGAGCCCGACGATTTCTATTACGTGCCGGGGCGCGGCATCAGCGCACGCAGCGAACGCTCCGCGATCGCGGTCGGCAGCGAGCGGCACCTGGCGGCTTTCGGCGTCGCGGTCGCGGCGCGGCCGCCCGACGGGCTGGCCCGCATCTTCGTCGCGCGCGACGGCGTCGCGCTCGGTTCGATCGCGCTCGCCGACCGGGTCCGGCCGGAGGCCAGGCGCGCGGTCGCCGCCTTGTCGGCGCGCGGCCTGCGCGTCGTGCTGTTGACCGGCGACTCGGCGCCGGTCGCGCAGGCGGTCGCGCATGAGCTCGGTTTCGGTGCCGAGGTGCTGGCCGAACTGTTGCCCGCTCAGAAGGCCGCGATCGTCGGCGAGTTCGTCAAGCGCGGCCGCAAGGTCGCGATGGTCGGCGACGGCGTCAACGACGCGCCCGCGCTGGTCGCCGCGACCGTCGGCGTCGCGATGGGGTCGGGCACCGACGTCGCGCGCGAAAGCGCCGACGTCGTCCTGCTCGGCAACGACCTCGAACGCTTCGTGGAGACGATCGCGATCGCGCGTCGCGCGAAGGCGATCGTCATGCAGAATTTCGCCGGTACGCTGTTCGTCGACGCGGCCGGCATCGGGCTCGCCGCCGCGGGCATCCTCCACCCGCTGGCGGCGGCCTTCGTTCACGTGGCGTCCGAGCTGCTCTTCATCTCGAACTCTACGCGCCTGTTTCCGTGGCGAACGCTCAAAACGGCGCGGTGACGCGAAGGTCGGCGCGAAAGCCCGCCCCCCACTGGGTCGTGTTGAAGCCGTTATTGATCTTGATCAGATACTGCGTGTTGGTGAAGTTGGTGAAGGTGGCGTCGAAGCCCAGTGCGGGTTTCGAACCGCGCTGGACTTGCCGCCCGAACGAGGCGTTGAACGTCAAGTGGGGCGGCAGACGCCCGCTGCCGTTTTCGAACTGAACCGGATATCCGGTCCCGTACTCCGGTTCGAGCGATGCGAAATAACTGCGGTCCCGCCCGAGCCGTTTCGTGTACCCGAGATCGGCGGAAAACGTTTGATCGTGGTCCTCGGGGCTCAGCGTCACGTCGCCGGGATTGGTTCCGGAACTCGGCGGGAAGAGGAACGTGCTGCCCGAGATGCCGCCCGCCTGCGAGTTCGAGAACTGCGTCGAGAAGAAGAGCGAATCGCCGCCCGCCCAATGGGCGTCGACGCGCCCTTCGACGCCCTTTGCGATACCGATCGTGTTATTGAAGACCGCGAAGATCGGCGTGTTCGCGAGCTGCGTGGTATCGAGGACGTTGTTGACGTCGCGCTTCCAGAAGTTGAGGGTCGCGCGGGCGTTCGACGTGAACGTGTGCGCGAGGCCGAATTCGTAGTACGAATCGTGTTCGGGCTGCAAGTCGTACTCGGGAAAACCCGTTCCCCCGCCGCTGAGGATGAAGGCCGCGCGCCGCGTGTCTTCCAGGAACGGCGCGGCATACAGCCGGCCGTAGAAGGCGTGGAGGATATCCTGCGGGTCGACCTGCGCGTTGAACTCGATGCGCGGGCTCAACTGCGCGCCGCCGACGTAGCCGGTCGAGTGGTCGTAGCGCAAGCCGGCTTGCACGGCGACGTAATTCGTCGGCGTCCATTTGTCTTCGACGTACGCGCCGAACAGCGAACCGCGTTGGCTCGAATCGTCGGTGAAGGACTGGACCGGGATCGGGTTGCCGTTGGCGTCCGTGTCGTACACGATGAGCGTGTTGCCCGCGAAGTTCTCGAGCGAGGCGTCGACGCCGGCCTTGAGCGCGTTGTGGGCGAAGGCTTGGAAGTGCGTCAAGCGCAGGCCGTCGATCGTGCTGCGACGGTCCTGCTGCACGCCGTCGAGTCCGCCCTGGAGATCGTTCGCGATGTCGCCGGCGTAGACGACCCGGTCGTACTTGTACCACGGCGTGATCTGGGTGTAGGCGTTGCCGCCCGGCGCGTTGAGCGTGTACGTGAGGTTGAAGAGGCTGCCGTACTCGCGCTGCACGTCGTCCGTGGCGGCCGGTACGACGAGCGGGTCGTTGACGTTGGGCGTGTCGTTGATGGGAATCTGGTAGAGCGCGGTGCTGTTCGAGGCGTCGAACGCGAGCGTGTCGCGGCTGCCGACGTTCGAGACGACGCGCACGAACTCGTTGCCCGTATTGGAGTCGTCGTGGACCGGCACGAAGGTCGGCGAATCGATGCCGCGGTTGGTGCGCTCGAGATTGACGTTGAGGAAGACCTGCGTGCCGCCGGCGCGCAGCGACTCCGAGAGCGTGCTCTGCAGGTCGCCGTACGAGCCCGCGCCCAGCGTGAACGATCCCGACTCCGGGACTTCGAGGCTGCTGATCCGGTGGCTCAGGATGTTGACGACCGCGCCCTGCCTCGCTCCGCCGAACTCGGCCGGAAACGCGCCGGTGAAGACCTCGAGCGAATCGATCGTCCGCGGGTCGATGATCTCGGTGAAGTTCGAGGTGGTCGCTTGCGGCAGCGGAACGCCGTCGAGGTCGTACTGCAGCCCGTGGAAACCGTGCGCGACCGGTTCGTTGTACGAAAAACGCACGATGCCCGGGAACGTGGTGATCACTTGGTTGAGGCTCTGATTGAGCGGCAAGGCCGCCAGCTGGTCGCGGCCGATCGAGTTCTCGGAGACGGGCGCCGAACCCGGCCCCTTGACCGAGACCACTTGCGTTCGTCCGATCACCTTGAGCTGAAGATCGATCGCGAGGTTTACGACGCTATCGGTTGCGATGACGAGCGTCTGCGTGTAGTCCGGCATGCCCGCCGCGTGCGCGGTCAGGGTGTACCGGCCGAAGGGCACGTGGTCGAAGACGAACGCTCCGGCGGCGTCGGTGACGGTTTGCAGGGAGTTGCTTTCGGCGCGCATGGTGACGGTGACGCCGGAGGCCGGTTTTCCTGCGACGGTGGCGGTCCCGCGTACCAAGCCGGTCGTGCCCGCCAGGGCGGGCGCGCCCGCGAACACGATGAATGCAAACGAAGCGGCGCACAGCGTCGCCATGAAGGATCGCATGGAGGCTCCTCGCGGTCGGTGCGAGCGCGCCGCGAGCGGCGCGGCATTGTGGACCGGGATCAGTCCCGGCTCGAGGGCTCGGCTATGCGAATTCCGGCGGCGCGCGGCCGCGCTTGACCCACGGCACGAGGATGGTCGGCTGGGAGCGGCGCCGGTCGCACGGGATGCTGAAGGAACCGGCTTCGGCGATGCGCGGCCCGCGCGCGTACGCGGCGAAGGCCGTCCCCGCGGCCTGCAGGATCGCCCTGACCGAGCGCGCCGCCCAAAGGACCAGGAACGCCGCCGGCGGGGCGGAGGCCAGTGCCGTGAAGGAACCGGCGAAACCGTGGCCTTCGATCAGCTCCAGCGCAACGTAGGCGGCGAGTCCCCCCGCCGTCAGCGCCGCCATGGACGCGCCGTTCGAGGCGTTCGTCGCGATAGAGGATCGTCCGGGCCCCAGCGCCGCCCCGAGGAAGGTCGTCAGAACGGCCAGCAGCAGGGCGGTCGATAGCAGGCCGGCCAAGGTCGGCGCTTGGCCGAGCCCGGGCACGTGGTCGGACCCGGCACACGCCATGTGAACGAGCAGACCCGCGATCGCGGCCAGGGGAATCCCGGCCAGCAGCCTGCGAAGCGTCATGGCCGGGTTTCGTTCGGTTCCGCTCCCCGGTTCCCCGCCGCCCGCCGCTCCTCCGACTCCTCCAAGGGACCTGGAGCGCCGTTCCGAACACAGCCCGCCCGGCCCCGACCCCCGGGTACGGTCTCCCGATCCCCCAAGAAGAGGCCCATGCGACCCACCGCCAAGAGCCACGTTCCGAGCGAAGCGTCCGATGCTGTCGGGCTCGTGATCGCGCTTTTGGTTCGTTATCCCGAACTCGCGACGATCGTCTCGCACCCCGCCGACGGAACGCTGACGCTCTCGTTCGCGCTTTCGCTGCGGCTCGACCGCGCGACGGAGCGCGATCTTCGCGAGAGCGTGTTCGACCACGTGCGAGCGCTCTTGTCCTTGTCCGGCGAGCAGTGCGACACCCTCGCCGTCGAGTACGAACTCGACGAGCGGGCTAGCTTCGTGCGGATCACGCGCGACGCGCGCAGTTTCACCCGCGAAGAACTGCAAGTTCTGGTCGCGGTCTTGAGGGGACGCTTCGGCGACTCGCTGGTCAAGAGTCCGGCCGCCGAGGACGACGGGTTCGAAGACGACCTCGCGGCGGACGAGCTGGTCGAATACGCGCTCGAAGCGATCCGCGACCCGCAGACGCAGCGGAGCTTGGTCGGCTTCCGCGAGGAGAAGCGCGTCCTGGTCTATTTCGTCGCGGCGCGAAAGAAGGCCAAAGTTCGCGCGCGGTCGTAGCGCGACCGGTGCTCGTCGATTTCCACTCCCATACGCTCGAGAGCGACGGAACGCTCGCGCCGGCCGCGCTCGCGCAGCTCATGCAGCGACGCGGCGTCGAGATCTTCTCGGTCACCGATCACGATTCGCTCGGCGCTTATGGAAAATTCGAAGGCGCGGAGGGGGCTGCCGCGATCGTATCCGGCATCGAGATCAACACGACCTATCGCGGCAACGAAGTGCACGTCCTGGGGTACGGCTTCCCGCTCGACGCGCCGGAGATCTCGACGGCCATCGCGGAGAACCGGCGGCAGCGCGAACTGCGGGCGCAGCGGATGGTCGACCAGCTCAACGCGGCCGGCTACGAGCTCGACCTCGCGAGCGTCCGCGCGGAAGCCGGCTATTCACGCAGCTCGCTCGGACGACCGCACGTCGCGCGCGCGCTGATCCGCGCCGGGCACGTCGCGAGCCTCGAGGTCGCGTTCCGCGAACTCTTGACGCCCGGCAAACCGGGTTACGTCCCGTCGACGTACATGCGGCCGCAGGAGGCGGTCCGGCTGATCGCACGCGCGGGAGGGGTCGCGGTGCTCGCGCACCCCGGCCGCCTTAAAGATGAAGCGATCGTCGACGAGCTGGTGGCCGCGGGGCTGGCCGGGCTCGAAGTGTTCTACCCGTCGCACGAACCGGCTCAAGTCGCGCATTTCCGCGCGCTCGCGGCGGACTACGGGCTCGTGATGACGGCGGGCGCCGACTTCCACGACGCGCGCTACAACCCGCACGGCGTCGGCATGGAGGTCGCGCGCGACGACCTGCAGCCTTTTCTGGACCTCGTGCTGGACGCCGAGTAGATGCGGACGCTGCCGGGCTACGTGCTTGCGACACGTTCCTTCCTCACGCTGCCCGAGTACTTTTCGAGCGTCACGCGCGAGTACGGGCCGGTCGTTTGCTTCCGTAACCTGCGCCGTCGCATCTATCTCGTGACGGAACCGTCGCTGGTCGAAGAGGTCCTGGTCGCCAAGGGCTCCGCGTTCATGAAGGGCCGCGGCACGCAGCGGCTCGCGCGGTTGCTCGGCCGGGGGCTGCTGACCCTCGAGCAGCCCGAACACCTGCGGCACCGGCGTTTGATTCAGCCGGCGTTCCACCGCAAGCGCATCGATGCATACGCGGCGATCGTGGTCGGCGAAACCCTCGCGCGGGTCGCCGGCTGGCGCGACGGGGAATCGCTCGACGTCGAGCGTGAGACGAACCGGCTGGCGCTCACGATCGTGGCCAAGTCGCTCTTCGGCTCCGACCTCTCGGCCGACATGGACGACATCTCGCGCTCGCTCGACGCCGCGCTCGAAACGTTTCCCGCCTCGATGCTGCCCTTCGCGGAGCTGCTCGACAACGTGCCGCTTCCCAACACGTTGCGGCTGAACGCCGCGAAGAAGAAGCTCTCGGCGATCGCGTGCCGGATGATCCGCGAGCACCGGGCCGGAGCGGGCGATCCGGACGACCTGCTCTCGATGCTGCTCGACGCGAGGGACGAAGACGGGGGCGCCGGTCTCGACGACGAGCAGATCCGCGACGAAGCGCTAACGATTCTCTTGGCCGGCCACGAAACGACCGCCAATGCGATGGCCTGGGCCTTCTATCTGCTCGAACGCAATCCCGAGGTCGCCCGGCGCTTCTACTCGCACGTCGACGACGTCCTCGGCGACCGCACGGCGACCGCCGCCGACGTACCGCGACTGGATTTCGTGCGCGCGGTGTTCGCAGAGGCGATGCGGCTGTACCCGCCGGCGTGGGCGACGGCGCGGCGCGCGCTCGCGCCGGTCGAGATCGGCCCCTGCCGGCTTGCCCGCGGCGACATCGCGATCGTGTGCCAGTACGTCTCGCATCGCGACCCGAGGTACTTCACGGATCCCGAGCGCTTCGATCCCGGCCGCTGGTTCGGCCCCCCGCCGCCGAAGTTCGCGTACTTTCCGTTCGGCGGCGGAAACCGGTTGTGCGTCGGCGAGCCGTTCGCCTGGATGGAAGGGGTTCTCGTGCTCGCCACCATCGCGCAGCGAGTGCGGCTCGCGCGCCCTGGCGGTGCGGAGGTTCCGACCCTGCCGCTGGTGACGCTACGTCCGCGCGAACCCATTCGCGCGCGCGTAGAACTGCGTACCCGTTTGCTCGAGCGCGCGTAACGCGGCTTCCTGAGCGCCGATCGTCGCGGCGTCCTTCATATAATGATGGTTGACGCGGACGTTGGCCGCGGCCGCCTCGAGCGCCGCGCGTGCGAACGCCGCAGCGCAGGCGACGTCGCTCTGCAAGTGCTCGTTCTCGAGCCGGCGTGCGCGCTCGGCCAGACGCAGCACGTCGACCGCGATGGCCGCGGCGCCGAGCGGTGCGGCCGCGGCGCCGGTCAGCGCGGCCTGGAGCGCTTCCCTGCGCTGCTCCTTCTCGGCCGGAGTCGCACGCGGCAGAGCGCCGGCCCGGACGACCGCGTCGTACGCCCGCTCGTCTTCCACGCGCGCCTCGAGCAAGCGAAGCCGCGCGGCGTCGGCTTGGGCGGTCAGGGCGAGCGCCTCGTCCGCGACCGTGGCGAAGCGCGGATTCTCCCGCGTGATCCGCGCGACCATTGCGACCAAAGCAGCAGCGGCGGCTGCGACCACGGTCGCCGCGCTGCCGCCGCCCGGCGTCGGCGCGGCCGACGCGAGCTTATCGAGGTATCCTTCGAGCGTCTCCACGCTGGGGTATTCGGGCCGGCACGGCGAAAGCCACCCGGAATCCGCTTCAGATTGTTTCAAAGATCAGCGAGATGACACGCCCCCGATACGCTCGTATCGCTTGGGGCACCTGGGGGCTATGCCCCGTACGAAGGAGTCGTTATCTTGCAACTCATCGACAAGCAACTGGGGGACGTCAAGGACCGCAGCCTCGCCGATCAAGGACGTTCGCGGATCGAATGGGCCGCGACGTTCATGCCCGTGCTCGCGCAGATCCGCGAGCGTTTCGCCAAAGAGAAGCCGCTGGCCGGCGTCCGGATCGGCGCTTGCCTCCACGTCACGACGGAAACCGCGAATCTCGTGCTCGCCCTGCAAGCGGGCGGCGCCGAGATCGAGCTGTGCGCGTCCAATCCGCTTTCGACGCAGGACGACGTCGCGGCCGCGCTGGCCGAGCATTACCGGATTGCGACGCATGCGATCAAAGGCGAAGACAACGCCACCTATTACAAGCACATCGAATCCGTCGTGGCCAGCAAGCCGCACATGACGATGGACGACGGCTGCGACCTCGTCACGACGATCTACACCAAGCACAACCACCAGCTGGCCGACATGATCGGCGGGTGCGAAGAAACGACGACCGGCGTGATCCGCCTGCACGCGATGGAGAAGGACGGCGTGCTGCCCTTCCCGGTCATCGCGGTCAACGACGCGTTGACGAAGCACATGTTCGACAATCGCTACGGCACCGGACAATCGACGCTGGACGGCGTGATCCGCGCAACCAACGTGCTGATCGCCGGCTCGACCCTGGTCGTCGTCGGCTACGGGTGGTGCGGTCGCGGCGTCGCCTCGCGTGCCAAGGGTCTGGGAGCCCACGTGATCGTGACCGAAATCGATCCGCGTAAGGCGCTCGAAGCGGCCATGGACGGCTTCCAGGTCATGCCGATCGCCGAAGCTGCGAAGCGCGGTGACATCTTCATCACGGTCACCGGGAACTACCACGTCATCGCGCTCGAACACTTCGAGGCGATGAAGGACGGCGCGATCGTCTGCAACTCGGGCCACTTCAACGACGAGCTCGATCTCGACGCGCTCGAGAAGCTGCAGGTCGGCAAGACGAAGCCGCGCGAGTTCGTCGACGCGTACCTCCTGCCGAACGGGCGCACCGTGCGCGTCCTGGCTGAAGGGCGTCTCATCAATCTCTCGGCCGCCGAAGGCCACCCGGCCGCGGTCATGGATATGTCGTTCGCCAACCAAGCGATGGCGGCGGCCTATCTCGCGCAGAACCACACGTCGCTCGAGAAGAAGGTCTATTCGGTTCCCGACCACATCGACCAGGAAGTCGCGCAGCTCAAGCTGGCCGCGCTCCACATCGCGATCGATACGCCGACGCCGGAACAAGTGAAGTACATGGCGTCCTGGTCGGAGGGCACCTAAGTGGCGTATCGGAGGCTGTTCACCTCGGAGTCGGTCACCGAGGGCCATCCCGACAAGGTCGCGGACCAGATCTCGGACGCGGTTCTCGACGCCATTCTGAAGGACGATCCGGCCGGCCGGGTCGCGTGCGAATCGTTCGTGATCACGGGCCAGGTCCACATCGCGGGCGAGATCACGACCAAGACCTACGTCGATATTCCCAAGCTCGTGCGCCAGACGATCGCCGATATCGGCTACACGCACTCGCACGTCGGTTTCGACGCGGATACCTGCGGCGTGTCGGTCTCGGTCGACGAGCAGTCGCCCGACATCGCGCAAGGCGTCGATTCGTCGCTCGAGTATCGCGGCGGGGATCACGATGAGTTCGAGTCGACGGGAGCCGGCGACCAAGGGATGATGTTCGGGTACGCCTGCCGCGACACGGACGAACTGATGCCGCTGCCGATCGTGCTCGCGCACAACCTCGTTCGCGTGCTCGCGAACGAGCGGAAGAGCGGTATTCTCGGTTGGCTACGCCCCGACGGTAAGTCGCAAGTCACCGTCGAGTACGACGGCGACCGGCCCGTGCGCGTCGACGCCGTGGTCATTTCGACGCAACACGATCCGGACATAACGCTCGAGGAGATCCGCAATCACGTGACCGAGCGGATCATCGATCGCGTTATTCCGAGTTCGTTGCGCGACGCGAACACGCGCATCTTCGTGAACCCCACCGGACGCTTCGTCATCGGCGGCCCGAAGGGCGATGCCGGGCTAACCGGCCGCAAGATCATCGCCGATACGTACGGCGGGATGGCGCGGCACGGCGGCGGCGCGTTTTCCGGCAAGGATCCCACGAAGGTCGACCGTTCGGCGGCCTACGCGGCGCGTCACGTCGCGAAGAACATCGTGGCGGCCGGGCTGGCGGACCGCTGCGAGGTGCAGGTCGCATACGCGATCGGCGTCGCGCACCCGGTCAGCGTGCTGGTCGAGACGTTCGGAACCGGCAAGATCGCCGAAGAGCGAATCGCGGAATTGGTGAAGGCCTTCTTCGATCTGCGTCCGGCGGCGATCATCCACCACCTGGACCTGCGCCGCCCGATCTACAAGCAGACCGCGGCCTACGGCCACTTCGGCCGCCCGGATCTCGATCTGCCGTGGGAACGCCTCGACAAGAAGGACGCGTTGCGTGAAGCCGCAGGTCTCGCGGAGGCGGTCCCCGCATAGTCGCGAGCGCCCGCTCGTTCGGGAGGGCCGCTGCCGGGCGCAGCGGCCTTTCGCGTTTCGAACGCGTTTCGCGCGCGCCGTGAAACACGTGCGCCTACCACGAGCTACATAAGCGCGATGACGCCGGTTCGCGTTCTGACCGTCGCGCTGGTCGCGCTCGTGCTGGTGCTGCACGCGTGCTCTTCGGGCCGGCTCGACTTCTTCCGCGACGAGCTGTACTTCATCGTGTGCGGCGCGACGCCGCAATGGGGCTACGTCGACCAGCCGGCGCTCGTGCCGCTACTCGCCCGCATATCATATCTCGCGGCGCAGGGAAACGTGGCCTGGTTTCGCACGATTCCGGCGCTCGCGCACGCGGCCACGGTCGTCGCGACGATGGCGCTCGCGGGGGCGCTGGGCGGAAAGCTCTTCGCGCGCGGCGCGGCGGGGCTCGTCGTCGCGGTCGCGCCGGTCTTCGCGTCGTTCGGCTGGCTGTTCACGACCAACGTCTTCGATCCGCTCGCCTGGACGCTGGTGGTCCTCGGGGCGGCCCTGTCCGAGCGCGACCGCCGCTGGTGGCTGCTCTCCGGCGCGGCGCTCGGCATCGGGCTCGAGGCGAAGTACGGCCTGCTGTTCTTCCTGCCGGGGTTGGTGCTGGGGCTCGCGCTTTCGCCGTTGCGGGTCGCGTTCGTCCAACGTCAGTTCTGGCAGGCGGCCGGCGTAGCGGCGCTGCTCGCGGCTCCCGGCGTGCTGTGGCAGGCCGCTCACGGGTTTCCGCTCGCGGAACTGCTGCTCGACGACGCACGCGAGGGCAAAAACACGCCGCTCGCGCCGCTCGAGTACCTCTCGCACGTCGTGTTGTTCGTCGGGCCGTTCGGTTTCGCGGTCCTGCTGGGCGGCGTCGCGTGGACGCTGACGGCGCGCGACGGACGGGCCGGCCGCTTCATCGGTGTCGGTTGGCTCGTGTCGCTGGGCGCGATGCTCGGGCTGCACGCCAAAGACTACTACTTTGCGGCCGCGCTGCCGCCGGCCGTCGCGGCGGGCGGCGTCGCTCTCGAGCGCTTCGTCCGGCCCGTCGCGCTGCGAGCGGTCGTGACGGCTGGTCTCGCCGCCTATGCGGCCATCCTGCCCTACGCGATTCCGCTTTTGGGAGCTTCGGGCCAAATCGCGGTCGGCAAGGCGCTCGGACTTCACCCCAAAGGTGCGGAGGTGGAGAGTTCGGGGGTCCTTTCGCAGACGTTCGCCGACACGTTCGGCTGGCGCGACTTCGCGCGCCGCGTCGACACGGCGTGGCGGGAGCTGCCGGCTGCCGAACGCGGACACGCCGTCGTCTTCGTGCAGAACTACGGCGACGCATCGGCGCTGCGCCTCTTCTCGAACGCACCCGACCTTCACGTGATCTCGACGCACAACCAGTTTTGGCTGTGGGGGCCGAGCCCGTGGGACGGTTCGCTCGCGCTGCTGGTGCGCGCGAAAGGCGACGTGACGCCGGGTGCTTGCCGCGAACTCGAGGACCTTGGCCCGATCGCCATCTCCCCGTACGCGATGCCGTTCGAGCGCGCGCACGAGCTCTACCTGTGCCGCGGCTTGCGCCGCTCCGTCAGCGCGCTCTGGGCCGCCGAGAAGTTCTACTACTGAATCGCCCGAGTCCCCGCCGCGTTCGCGAGCCGCCTGCGCTTAGCGCCTCTCGCGGCGGACCGCCGGGATGGCGGCGACGGCGAGGGCCATCACCAGGTAACCGTAACCGGCCACGAGGATCGCGAAGTGGGCGCCGAGGCGATCGGCCAGCGCTCCGCCGGCGAGCGCGCCCGGAACCGTGCCGGCCAGCGCGGTCAAGCGCGCGGCGCCTGAAACGCGGCCGACCAGGTCCTCGGAGATGACGCGCATGCGCCAGCCGATCAGCTGCGCGACCTCGAACAGCACGCAAGCGTTGGTGAGCGCGAGGAAGGTGACGGCGACCGCCAGGTTGCGCGTGATCATGACCGGCACGAAGAGCAGGCCGTCGAGCGCGTACGCGACGGTCATCATGCGCCCGAACGGCCACGAGTGCGGCACGCGGCCCGCGATCCAAGAGCCCGCGAGCGCGCCGATCGCACCGATACCGAGGGCGTAGCCGACGACGGTATCGCTCGCGCCGAAATCGCGCTTGAGGAACGGGATCAGCACGGCGCCCCCCATCAGGCCGAAGAAGTTGAACACGAGGGAAACGGCCGAGAAGGTCCGCAGTCCGGCATCCGCCCACATCGTGCGAAAGCCGATCGCCACGTCGGAGGCGATGACGCGCGGCGACGGCAGACCGCCCGGTTCGTCGGGCCCGAGGCTTGGCACGGCTGCGAGCGACATCTGCGAGACCAGATACGTACAGGCGTTCGCCGCCAGCGCCGGCAGCGGCCCGACGAGCGCGAACAGCGCGCCGCCGACCGGCGGCAAGACCGTCTGCGAAAGCTGTTCCGCCGCTAGCAGCGCCGACATCGCCTTCGTGGCGCGGTGCTTGCCCAACAGGTACGGAATCGTCGATGCTTGGCCGCCGACGAAGATCGCCGCTGCGATCGATATCGCGACGATCCCGGCGTAAAGTCCGCCCAGCGTCAGGATATGGGTGGCGTACCCGACCGCAAAAAAGGCCATGACGACGAAGCGGACCGCGTCGCAGGCGATCATGAGCCGGCGGCGGTCGAGCCGGTCGGCCAGCGACCCCCCGACGAGGCCGAAGAACGCGAACGGTCCCAGTTCTAGGGCGTAGGTCACACCGACCGAGAGCGCCGAGCCGGTCAGGTGGTAGACCAGGAGCGGAATCGCGATGATGCGCAGCCCGTCGCCAACGTAGCTGAAGGCCTGCCCGGCAAAGAACAAGCTGAAGCTGCGGCTGCGAAAGACGCTTTCGGTACGAACCGTCACGATCGGAAAGGCTCCACTTCGGCGAACCTAATCGATTCGCTCCGCGAGGCGATATTGCTTTCGAGAAAAAGACGCCCCGGCGTTTGCCGGAGCGTCTTGTGGCCGCGTCTTCCCTTGAACGGAGCGGCTGGTGTTAGAGCTGTGCGGTCGTCTGCGGAGCCAGGTCGGGCGCGGTCCAGCTGGTGCCGTCGCTGAAATCGACCTTGGCGACTTGGCACGTCACGTCGGTCGCGTTGACGAACGGGATTGTCGAGGCCGAGCGCTCGATGCGGATGCCGGGCGAGAAGGTGCCGGCCGTGTCGAAGGTCTGGACGGTGCCGTTGTACCCGACGAGCAGTTCGACGTTCTTCGCCGGCACGCTCGACGTGTTCGTGAAGCTCAGGTAGACGTTGCCGAACTGGATCGGTACGGGCGCGAAGGCCGTGGTGGGCGCCACCGTATCCGCGGCGCACGACGTTACGGCGACCGGCCCCTTGGTGCTGACGGCGGAGGCCGCGAGCGGCGTGGCGGCGACGGCAGCGACTGCGGCGGCGGCGGCGATTGAGCGAAGTGAGATCATGTGCGTTATCCTTAGTTGCGTTCCGGCGGTGAGAACACCACCATACTAAGCAGTTGCCGCGCATCCGGTGCAGTAAGGTGCGCTATCTATGAAGTCGCTTATCAGGATAAGCGGGCGGAGCGGAACGGCCATTCGCGACGCGACGCCGCGCGCAACAGGAACGCCGCGGCGCCGGCGGCGAGCGTCACGACGCCGAACGCGATCGCGCCGCTGCCCGCGCTGAAGAATAGGAACAGCCATCCGGCCAGCGCGAGCAGTGCCGGCAACGGATAGAGCCACATGCGATAGGGCGCGCGAATGCCGCGCACGCGCACGACGGCCAGCGCCGCGATTTGCGCGATCGATTGGATCAGCACGATGCCCGTCGTCAGCGCGTTGATGACCTGATCGAGCGGAAAGAGGCATCCCGGCAGCGCGAGCAGGCCGAGTGCGACCAGGGAGACGCTTGGAAAGCGGCCCTTCGGATGCACGCGCGCGAACGCGCGCAAGAACACGCCGTCGACGGCCGCCGCGTACGGAATGCGGCTGAAACCAAGTAACCCGCCGAATACCGAAGCGAAGGCGGTGATCAGGATCAAGACCGTCACGGCGGTGGCGGCGCCGGTACCGAACGCGCGCTCCACGACCGCGGACGCGAGGTGCTGTCCCAGCGCCGGTAAACTTCCGTCGGGGCGCGCGACGACCGATTGCCACGGGACCGCGCCGAGCACGCCGAATTGCATCGTCACGTACGCGATCGCGACCAGCACGATCGAGATGACGATCGACCGCGGCAGCGTGCGCGCCGGATCGACGATTTCGTCGCCGATGCAGTTCGCTTGGTTGTAACCGAAATAGTCGTATGCGGCGATGATCAGCGCTTGACCGAGGCCCGCGCGCAAGCCCTCCCAGATCGAATCGTGGACCGGCAGCGCGACCGCTTGCGAGATCGAAAAACGCGCGTACGACGCGACGATGATAGCCGCCAGCGTCAGCAGCGCGGCCCCCGCGAGGAACAGGCTGACGCGCGAAATTGTGCCGATCGCACGGTAGAGCGCGAACAGCGTTACCAGCCCGACCGCGATTGCGACGACTTCGCCGGCCGTCTTCGAAGCGGTCAATTGCGGAAATAGATAACCGGCGTAATTCGCGAAGCCGATATACCCGCTGGCGAGGACCAGCGGGGCGAAGAAGAGCGTCTGCCACACGAAGAGGAATGCCAGCAGCCGTCCGAGGCGCTCGCGGCCGAAGATCTCCAGCAGGTAGCCGTAGGTGCCGCCGGAGCCCGGCAGCAGCGACCCGAGTTCGGCCCACACGAGCCCGTCGCAGATTGCGAGCAGCGCGCCGGCGAGCCAGCCCACCAGCGACAGCGGTCCGTGCAGCGCGGTGAGCACGAGCGGAATCGTGATCAGCGGGCCGATGCCGATCATCGAGATCACGTTGACCGCGACGGCGCCGGGCAGCCGGACGCCGCGGACCAAGCGCTCGGCGCTCAACGCGCGTCCGACGTCAGGGCCTTGGCCAAGCCTCGCGGCGCGTCGCTCTCGACCTGCCGCGCGCGGCCGGCGTGGAGCGCGATCAACTGCGCCGTCACGAGCCAAGCGAGCGTGTTGAACGGATCCTCGACGGCGGGTCCGAGGGCCGTGACGCCTTCCACCGCGCGCGAACCGAGCGTGTACCGGAGCGGCTCCGCTACAGCCACTTCACGAAGCGGACGTTCGACGATCGCGAAGGCGTCCGCGTCGACGATGCCGATCGCGGCGTACGACGCGTCGACCATCGCGACGCTGCCGTGCCGGAACTCGCCTGCCGCGAAGCCCTCGGCGTGCAGGTAGCTCGCCTCTTTGAGTTTGAGGGCCGTCTCGAGCGCGATCGGTAAGCCGTAGTCGGAGCCGAGCACGACGACGTTGCGGCGCAACGCGATGCGGCGCGCGGCCTCGACGACGCCGCCGACCGCCTCGCCGGTAAGCCAAGTGCGGACCGCTGCGGCGGTCCGCCCCAGGACCGCGGCATCGCGGCGACCGTCGCGGCCGGCGAGCGACGCGCTCCACAGCAACAGCGCGGCGGTCGCCGAGACGCTCTTGCTGGCCGGCACGGCGCGTTCGTGCCCGGCGCCGATGTCGAGCGCGAGGTCGGCCCGTTCGCCCAGCGGTGAATCCGGCGTGTTCGTCAGCGCGATCAGGCGCCGCGGGGCCAGCACGCGGATCGCTTCTAGGACGTCGCTCGAGCGGCCGCTCTGCGAGATGGCGACCACCGTCCGGCCTTCGTACGCGCGGTGATCGAGGCGCGCTTCGGTTGCGGCCAGCGCGTGCGCGCGCACGCCGCGGCGGCGCAGCGCGAGCGCCCCGAGCTGGGCGACGAAGAGCGAGCTGCCGCTGCCGACCAGCACGACCTCGTCGTCCAGCGCTGCCGCGAGCCGCGCCGCCGTGTCGGACGCCGCCAGCCGGTCCCACACGTCGGGCTGCTCGCGAATCTCCCGTTCGAACGCAACGCCGAGGGCGCTCCCTGACATGGGGCTCCTTTCGTTCTCGCGTTCCTTGACGACCGCGGTGGCGCCGTCCTACGCCACCGTAAATCCGGGCCCGGTGGTCGATGGCCACCGGGCTCTCCCCAAGTGCCGATTCAGCTGCCTTGCCGGCTCTCAGAAAGCGCGCGTAGCGGCTCGGCGTTTAGCCAGTGCTCGAAGCGAAGCCGATGGGTGAGATCTCCAACCGGGCCCTTGCGGCGTCGAGAGACTCCGCGGTGTGATTTTTCAGAAGAGGTCCCAGACCGGGATGCTGACTCCCAAGACCTCGAAGGTCTCTCCTTCGCGATAGTCGCGCCGTTGGGACCCGTAGAACTCGACCTTCCGCTCGGGGATGTTGACGATCCAGGCGGGGATGCCGGCCGCGATGTAGAGCGGGATTTTTATGTTGCGCGACGGCGATCGGGTCTTGCACTTGGACGGCGTAGATTTCCCGGTCGAGAGGGCGTGAGCGAGATACTCAACGGGCGCCCGCACGGCGTTCATGTGGGGCGGCTTGCGGGGCGACGCTTCGTAGATCACTCCATCGACGAGCTCGGTGTGGCCGGGAACGCCCGAAGCCAGGTAACCTCCTCGACGCTGAAGCGGTGCGGCCGCGACGCAGTAAGCACCTCGCCTTTGGATTTCGGCGCGTTCGGCGGGCGCCCTCGGTTGAGCGTGCGACAGGGCATGGGCTGTCCGTTTTTGCCTGCTCCTTTTGGCGCGCTCCGGGCCGCGCGTTCTTGTCTTGACCGAAGACGTTCACGTGAATTTCGCATCCTGCAAGGGACGGCTCAGGGCCCGTTGAACCTGGGTGGTCGGCCTGGCGGCGGATCCCGTCGGCCAAATCGACCCTCAGGCGTCGGTGAGTCAGGAAAAAGCCTTATAGAACGGCCATTCCCGAATAGCTCAGTTGGTAGAGCAGCTGACTGTTAATCAGCGGGTCGTTGGTTCGAGTCCAACTTCGGGAGCCACTTCAAAGCTTTACACCGTAACCTCCCGTGCCGCACTGCGGCGAAGTCTGGAGCAGCGCCCGCTCGACCTCCGCCGGCCATACGATCGCGTTCCCCTGCTCGCGGAGGCTGCCGCGATCATCGCCGCCTCCGTCGCTGCGGCGACGATGGAACGGACGCCGTGACCGCACCAGCCAACCCTCGACCTGAATTCCGTCCCTCGGTAGCGAACAGGAGGCGAGTGACGCCGCCGCGATGATCGGGAATCATCGGATGCAGTGCGGAACCCGACGGTTCCGCGCGTTGCTGCTCGAACGGCGCGAAAGGTTGTGCGGGGTGTGACAGGCTCCTGGCATAGTGCGGGTGTATTATGCAGTTGTCGGGCGAAATCGCCACGACAGTCTCCCGCAAAGGCCGCATGGCTGGAGCGCGGGAGGCGGCCCGAGTCGCGGGCCATGAGTGAGCCGCATGCCCGTGAGGAGCCGGTTCTCGAACAGGGATGTTCGATGAAGGCACACACGACGAATCTCGACCGCGGTGGCCGGCTAGGATATCCTGGACGCAGGGACAGGGGCGTTTATAGGGTCATAACTGGGGGCATAGCTAGGGGCATCCTGGGTCGCTCTAGAACGACAACACGTTTCCGAAAAGGTCCATGACCGCGTCTATCACACCGAGGACGCTGCATTGGCCAAGGACCTTGCGCGCACTCGGCCGCGCGACTCTCGCGCGCTTGACGGACGCACCGGATCTCAAAAGCTCACCCGGTGGTCGCTGGGACGAAATCGTCCGTCCGCCGATCGCCTCGACCGACTGCGGCATGCGGCGATGGTTAATTATGCACTGCCTGATTTTGGCCTGACCTCCACGAATGCCGAGCAGTGGTTTCGCGGAGCAAACCCCGTACTTGGTTTGCGATGCCCGTTAACACATTACGCGAGGGCCGGTACGCCGACGTCTTAAGCGCCGTAAGAAATCACGCCGCCGAGTAGCGCTCGCACACGTATACTACCGGCTCTCGGAGTTATGGCGCGTCGGATACCCCGAGTCGCCCCTCGACGTTTCGCTCGAATACCAGGACGGTTCAGGACGCTTAGACGCTCCGGAACACAAGCGTACCGTGCTCTATGGCGGTGATTCACCGACCGTGTGTATCTTCCAGGAGGCGCTGCCGTGGAAACCGCAATCGTCACAATGAGGCGCGCCGGTCACGCAAGCGTGGACTGTTTGGGGCGGCACCTTTGTCCGATTGCAGCGACGAACGAACGATCGAATGTAACAATCACTAAGATGCGAACGGCACGTGACACGTGCACGGTCGCAAGCTGACACCTTCCGGCCAAGCGTCGGCGGAAAGCAGGTAGTTCCTTCAGGGCTCGCCCCGCCATGGCTCCCGCAAGGTCGGACTGACGAAAACGTCAAAGGGCATAAAATAGGTAAGGACGATTTGCATCGTTGTCGCGTGCATCCGCGATCTTGTAGGACTGCATCACGAATGCACGAAGAAACGCCCGGCGTGACAAGCTTCTCAACGCGAAGCTAGCAGAAGATCAGCCGTCGCTTCGGACTGTGGGCAGATTGCTCGAGTGCCTCGCTAAGAAATGAAAACCGGTAGAGGAAGACTGCGGGGACCGGGAAGAGCCCAGCCTTGGCTTCAGAGTCTTCAGCCTTCACGGCGTACAGCAACTGAAAGCGGCCCCGAAATCGAACGAGCGTTCGAGTCGGAGCCGCCAATTTTTATCCGCTTCCATGTGGCCGCTCGGGGCCATAGGTAAGTAATCTAATTTTGCCCAGACGTCTTCCGGAGAAACCCTTGGCGACATTTGTGGACCAATAACCGAAGGGCGCCTTCTCGAAAACCGTGGGCTCGCTTCGCATGCCGGCCGGATTCGCGATCCTTATGGTCGGAGTTCCGATTCTAATCGTTGTGGCGCTCCTTGCGATGCGTCGGTACGACCTCCACGTCAACGTCGATTGGGTGTACTATCCCACGTTCGTCTTCGTGTACGCGGTCTGGATCGCTCCGATTCTGGGTTTCATGCTTTTCAGCGTTCCGCAGCTTCGACCGAACCCGCCGGCCCCGCCGAAACGCCGTTTCATTTGCATGATACCGGCGTACAACGAGGAGACGGTTATCGGAAACCCCGTGCGCAGCCTGCTGGCGCAGGAATATCCGGCGGAGCTCTTCGAGGTCTGGGTGATCTTCGACGGCTCCGACGGCACCGCGGAGATCGCTCGTAACCTTGGGGCGCAGGTGTTGGTGACGCCGACCAACGGCTACGGCAAGCATCGTGCGCTCGATTACGCTTTCCGCAAGTTATTGCGCGATCGCGACGATCGCTACGTGGCCGTCTTCGATGCCGACAACGTCGTGGGCAGCAATTATCTACAAGCGATGAACAACGCGATCGAGACCAAGGGGTTTCGCTGCATGCAATCGTTCCACGACGTGCTCAACGGCGCGGACAACTGGATCACCAAGGCGCTGTGGTGCTCCTGCGTCGCCTCGTCGCGCATGTACCTGACCGGACGGATGCGTAGCCTCAAGAACGTCCTGATCTGCGGGACGGGCTGGTGCTGTGAGGCTGGGTTGCTGCGCGATCACTGGAAGCGCATCCGGACCCAAACCGAAGACATCGAGCTCAACGGGATCCTCGCCCTCGAATCGCGCGTGCACGTCGGCTACGTTCCCGAAGCGCACATTTACGACGAAAAGCCGCTCAACATCTACGTCTCGATCCGGCAGCGCATGCGCTGGATGTGCGGACACTCGCGCGTGGCATACTATTACTTCTTTCCCTGCCTGTGGGAGGGTGTCAAACGCGGGGACTTCGCGCTCATCGAGCTCGCGTCGTATTACCTCGTGCCGTTCGCGCTGCTCACGAGCTTCTGCAGTTGGCCCCTCCTCGCCGGGGTCTCGATGGGGCCGTTGACGATCGATGGACCGCTCTCCGCCGGTCCCGTGCAACACGTTTTCGAGGGTGTCGCGCTGTTCTTCATCTTCGGCTACCAAGTCGTAGGTTTCTGGGGCACGCGAGCCTTGAGCGAAAACCGGTTCGTGCGCGCGTGGCGGGTTCTCCTCTACTCGCTATATACGCTGGTCTTCGCGCTCCTGGCGTGGCCGCCCGCGCTGATCTGGGCGCTGTTCTCCGTCGGGAAGACGGACTGGATTTTCCACACGCCGCACGTCAGCGACGCAATGGAGGAAAGCATGGCAGCCCACCGCGCTTCGCTATTGCAGAGCGCAGAGCTCGCCGAAGCCAGCTCGCAATGAACGCTCGCGCACCGATTCGAATCCTACTCTGCGCGATCGTGACGCTCGCGACGGCAGCACCCGCCGCGGCCGGCGAGACCTACACGCGCTTGGATCTCACCGACACGTCGATCGGCTTCACGAGTCCCGGCAATGCCTACGGTCCTTGGAACATCCAAGATCTTCGCGCGAGTTTTGCTGAAGTGGGCCGCGGCGCGGTGTCGCTCGAGTTCGCGCACCAAAATGACGGCGACGTGAACTACCCGACACACGGCAACTACATCGGTGCGGGAATCATCGGCAACCTGTCGAGCCGGTTCTACGCGTATCTAAACTTCGGATACGGCACGGCTAGTCCGTACGCAAGGACCGATTTCCACGTCGAGGCTGATTACAAGGCCACTCCGGATCTCAAGCTCGTGCTCGGCGGCTCGGAGGATTTCGTGACGTATTATTCGAACGTGACGCTCACCGAATTATCCGTCGGCCCGATGTACTACTTCGACCACGGCGATCTCCTGGCGCACTATACGGTTTCGAATAATACGAACGCCGCGACCAAGAGCGGCGTGTGGCTTGCGGGAGATTACATTCCCACGGTACGCTCGAAATACACGGTGACGGCGCTGCTCGGACCGCAGCAATATCAGGTCGTGCTTCCGGCGGTTCCGGTCGCGCTGCAGAATGTCACGGGACAGACCTACAATCTGTGAACGGAACAACAACTCGGCCGCACGGACCCGCGCGGCCGGAGCTGGGGCATTAAGGCCGGGGTGTTTTACTCTCTATTGAACAACGAGCCGAACAGGTCGCTGCTCTATGCGGGCCGTGGCCTGGGCGTCGGCTTATGGGTGACGCAATGACGTGCGAAACCCGGAAGCGGTTCGTCCTCCAACTCGCCGGAACGGTCGCGCTCATGAGCGGAAACGCACGGTCTTGTCGCGCGGAAGCGGGGGAGCCGCCGGATTCGCGGCGGCTCCGCTTCACGCACTGGATCCTCGAACATCAAATCACGGGGGACGATCTCTGCCGGTACTACCGTTTCGGCCCGCACGAACGCGAGGAGTCGCCCCTGGCGACCGCCTACGCGATCCTGCTGCTGAGCGAAAGCCACCCCGACGTCGCGGACCGACTCGCGGGCGGACTAAGCCGGCTGCAGGAACGCTACGGCGGGAACCGGCACGTCGGCGGCGGCGTGCCCTCGATCGCCAACGATGAGTCGCGGTTGTTCTACGCATCGGACGCTTTGGCGGCGACGAAAGCGCTGATAACTGCGTACAAAGTCACGCGCAATGCCGCTTACTTGCGCTCGGCGCGCGGGTTCGTACAGTACGTGCAGCACCTCGTCGATGGAAAACGGAACGGTTTCCTGGTCGAGAACCTCGATTTTCCGATGCAGTACGCGACGCCGGCCGGGCAGTACCAGAACGCGCTGGTGCCCAACGTAGCGATGCTGTTCTGGGACGCCTTGCACGATTACGCGGACGTTGCGTCGGACCGGCCGACGGCGTCGCTCTTCGAGCGAGGCCGTACGTTTTTGCTCGATTCGGTGCAGGCCCCGAACGGCGCGTACTACGATCACTACGACCCCGGTTATCCGCCGCGCGGCTACTCGCCGAACCGCTGGCGCTGGTTCAAGACCGAGGGCGCCGGGCGGCGGATCGCTATAGGCGACAACATGATGATGTCGGCGCTCGGGGCGCTGCGACTCGGAGCGCCGAAGAGCGTCGAGGCGTACCTGCGCTGGTGCAAACCGACGGGCGGCAACTTTTATGCCTACATCGACGTGGACACCGGAGGCCCGGGATTCGATGCGGGCGACGAGCCCTACTTCGACGTCGTCAGTTCCGCGATGTACTATCAGCTGCTCGAAGCCGGCGGACGGCTCGACGAGCGCTCGCGCGACCTCCTGGAAGATTGCTTCGCCCGCTCCGCCGGCGACGACGGCGGGTTTCGCTGGGGCCTGCAACCTACCAGCGGCGCCTGGGTGCAGGACGGCGCGGAAGCGCTCGTCACGGGCTACTGGATCGCCACGTTTGCATGAAGAGACGGAAGGATGGATCCCGTGAAAAAGTTGTTCGCGCTCGCAGTCGCCATCGTACTTATGTGTGAGGCGGCCTGGAGTGCGGCCGCGTCGAGCGCAGTTGACGTGGACACCTATCATAACGACAACTACCGGACGGGTTGGAACGCAAACGAGAGCACGCTCACGGTCGCCAAGGTCGCGTCGCCGTCGTTCGGCCTGTTATTCTCGGTGCCGACCGACGACCTCGTCTACGGCCAGCCGCTGATCGCGACCAAGGTGACGGTTCCGGGCGCGGGCGTTCGCGACTTGCTCGTTACCGGCACGGAGAAGGACACGCTCCTCGCCTACGACGCAGACGTAGGCACGAGGATCTGGCGCAGGTCGTTCGCCGGACGCAACGTCACGCCGCTGCCGCCCAGCTTCAACGGCTGCGACGCCGGCGGCCCGGAGATGGGGCTGCTGTCCACGCCGGTCATCGACCGCACCACGAATCGGATCTACGCGGTCACGACTACCTTGGAGGGCGTGGCTCCGCACCAGCACGCACATTTCCGCCTCCACGCCGTATCGCTGGAAACGGGACTCGACACGCTGCCCCCCGTCGAAATCGGCGGCACGTTCGTCGGCCCGAAGGGTCCGCTCACCTTCAATGCCGACGTGCAGATGCAGCGCCCGGCTCTCTTGGAATCGCAAGGCAACATATACATCGCCTTCGGCAGCCAGTGCGATTTCTTCGGGAACCTCTATCACGGCTGGGTCTTCTCGTACTCCGCCGCGACCTTGAAGAACGAGGCGATCTTCAACACGACGCCCACGCCGGAGGGGAGCGCGTATCTCGGCGGTATCTGGATGAGCGGCTACGGGCTCGCCGCCGATCCGAACGGTTACGTGTACTATGCGGTCGGCAACGGCGTGTTCGACGGCGGCCATTACGACTTCGGCGAGAGCGTGATGCGCATGCCGGCCACGCTCTCGGCGGCAGGCGCCTCGTTCTTCACGCCGTACACGGTGTTCTCGGACAACGGCGATGACGCGGATACCGGATCCGGCGGCGTGATGCTGCTGCCGCCGCAGAAGTACGGTACGCGGAATCTGGTCGCCGCGCAAGGGAAAGACGGCGTGCTGTTTTTGCTCAACCGCGACGCACTCGGCGGATTCGTTTCCGGCGGTCCCGACAATGCCTTAGCGGAACTCTCGCTCGGCGGAGTGTGGGCCGGACCCGCCTATTGGAGCGACCCGGCGGGTAAGCCCTATATCCTCACGACCGGGGGGCCATTGTACAAGGTCCTCGTCGGAGCGCCGCGACCGTCGCTGCGCGTGGTCGATCAGACCTACTTCGGCTTCTATTCGGTGGGTGGGAACGGCTCGACGCCGTCGGTATCTTCCAACGGCAACGTCGCCGGCACAGCGGTCGTTTGGATCGTACGAACGCTCGTGACATGTTGCGCGCTCCCGATGACGCTATACGCCTTCGACCTAGCGAATCTCCACCATCAACTCTTCAGCGCGCCGCTCGGGAACTGGCCCACGCAAGACAGCCATCCGACAATCGTGCCGACGATTGCCAACGGTAAGGTCTACGTCGCGACACCGAACTCGATCGCCGTGTTCGGCCTGAAGTAAGGAGCGTCACATGAACCGTTTCTTCGGAGCCGCAGCACTCGCGCTAGCCGTCGCCTCCTCCAGCGCGAGCGCGCCGGCGGCGCCGGTTCCGTACGGGCCGCACGTCGTCTACGGCATCGTGCGCGGTCTGGCCGGCGACGCCCTCATCGTGCAGACGCGTTCGGGCGTGCTCGTACGGTTCGACGTCAGCATCGCGCGGGCGTCGGAACGCGTCGGCGTGCTGTATCCGAACCGCCCGGTCGCGCTGCACGGCACCTACGATGAGCGCCACGTCTACCACGTCAACGCGATCACGACGGCGAATCAGCTTCGCCTGGGCCCGCCGTGGCCGCAAGACCGTTAGCGATACTCGGCGCTGCCGTCGGATTCGCCGCCGCGCTCGGTTCCATCGCCGGCGCGGCGCAGTCGTGGCTCGGCGTCGCCGGATTCCCCACCGGCGTCGCGACCGCTGCCGACGGCACGCTGTTCGTGAGCGAGAGCCGGCCGCTGCGGCCGGAGGGGACGGTCGTTGCCTATCGTCGCACGGATTCCGCTTACGCCGCGGTCGGCAGCGCGACGATTCCTAGCGGAGCCGTCAACGTGGCCCTCACGCCGGACGGCGGGACCGTGCTGATCGCGACGCGCGTCGGCATCGCCGCGCTCGATGCGGGCGCGCTACGCAACGGGACGGCGTCGGTAAACGCGGTGCGCGACGGTGATGCGCCGCGTACGAACCGGATCGTCGCCTCGCTCGACGGCGCGTACGCCTACTTCACAAATCAAGGCACGGCGACGCTGGGCGTCGCGGCGGTCGACCGCGAACGCATCGACGGATCGCCCGTGCCGCGGATCGTCGCGCACGTGCAGCTCGACCGGCTGCCCGGCGGCCTGGCGCTCTCGCACGACGGACGGATCCTGTACGTAACGAGCGAGATCGCGGCCGGCGATCCACGTAGCGTGCCGGGCGCAAGCGATCTGCGTCTGGGGCGGCTGCGCTGCGCCGCGAATCTCGGGGCGCAAGGCGTGCTCGCCGTCATCGATACGCGACGCGCCGTCGCCGATCCCGCGCATGCCGTGATCGCGCGTATCGCCGCCGGCTGCGCGCCGGTGCGCGTCGCTCTCAGTCCGGACGATTCCGTCGCGTGGGTGACGGTGCAAGGCGAGAGTCGCGTGCTGGCCTTCGGCACGGCGGCGTTGCGCAGCGATCCCGGGCACGCGCTCCGCGCCGAAATTCCCGTGGGCGACGTGCCCGTCGGGCTCGCGGTCTCAGCCGATGGACGCACGGTGCTCGTGGCGAACTCACACCGCGCGATCGACCGCGACCTTGCCGGCGAAGCGGATCTTTCGGTCATCGATGCGGGCGCGGCTCTGGCGGGCCGGCCGTTGCCACCCGCGACGCTGGCGGCGGGAACGATGGCACGCGAAGTCGTCGCCGCGCGGGACGGCACGTTTCTGGTAACGGACTTCCGCGGCCGCTCGATCGAGCAGGTCGCGCCGCCGTATACCAAGGAAAACGCTGCTGCGCGATGATCTCGCGAAGAACGTTCCTCGGCGCGGGTGCCGCAGCGGCCGCGGCCGGCCTGTTCGGGCTCGCATCCGAGGCGGCGGCCGGGGCAACCGGTGCGCGGGAGAACGTGGCCATCGTCTCCGACGCGGTGGTGGCGCGCATGATGACGGCGGACGGCGTCATCCGGTCGGGAACGCGAACGGTTTCGCCGTACTTCGGGGACCTCTGCGCCGCACTGATGGCGCGCTGCTGGACGTTGTTGCCCGAGTCCGGGCAAGCCGCGGTGGCATCGCACCTTCGCTGGCGCGCGAGCCGCGTGCGCGATGCCTGGGGCGATACGTCATTCGGCATGCGGCTCGACGGCATTACCTACGACTACTGGGTGGTTGGTGGATCACCGGACGTCACGAGCGGAACGGTCGGCGCCTCGAAGAAGAAGTGCGACTCCACCGACTCCTATCCGGCGGTCTTCGTGTCGCTGGTCCGCGCATACTACGACAACGCTCCGGACGGCAAAGCCTGGCTTGCCGATCCGCGTAACCGCCAACTCGTGATCGATGAAGCGGATAATCTGCTGGCGCAATTATTAGCCGACGGCCTGAGCTTCTCGCATCCCGACGGCGATTTGAAGTATTCCGCGGATAACTGCGAAGTGTGGCGCGGACTCGTGGATGCCGCATATCTGATGGCCGGCGATGCCGTCGCCGTCGCGAAATACACGCGTGCAGCCGGGCGCATCAAAGCCGCGTTGCTCGGCAGCGAGCCGGATGGATTCATGCGCGGATCGCCCGCGTACGTAGCCGTGGCTAAGAAACGCAGCGGACGGTTCATCCCCGCGAAGATCGCGGAGACGTGGTACCCGGATGCGACCTTCCAGTTGTTTCCGATCTACACGGGCCTGATCGAGCCCGCCGACCCGTTGGCGCGGCGCCTGTGGACCAGCGTTCGAGACAATTGGCGCAATGGCTCGGATCGCGACTTCACGCTCGGCACCGCCGACGGCTGGAAGAACGGAGTTCAGACGAATCCGAAAATCGCCTACCCCTGGGCCATGACCGAATTCGTCGCAGCCCTGATGAACGACATCGATTCCGTGGCGCGATTCCGCGCGCACCTCGTGGCGACTTACCCGACGTGGCACTATCCGTTCTACTGCATGGAAGCGGGCTTCGATATCGCAACGAACGGGCTGCTTGCCGGCGGGTACGTGGGTCCCTCCGCTTAGCTGGACTCCCGCCGGCTACTTCGACCCTCGGCTAAAGCGGGGCGAGGCTGAAGCCTTCGGAGGCTAACGTCTGGCTGGCCGTCCCGAGACGCGCAATTCTCGGGAACTTCGCCCGCGTCGCCGCGTCGTGCGGGGCGATCACTCGGAAGATGAGGTCGCGGCGATGAAGCGGCACCAGATCGCTGGCGTCGAGCCGGAGTTTGCCGACTTCGGGCACGAAGCGGACGAACGGTCCCGGCGGCGCGTGGTCTTCGGCGACGTTGAGCTCGTTCCACATCGTCCTGAAGAACGGATGCCCGGCGGCGAAACCGTAGACGCGGCGTGCCAGCGGGGGCGGATCGGCGGTCGTGTACGCGCGCCGGAAGAGCCCGACGACCCTGCGGGAGATGGCCTCGAACTCGTCGCCGAAAAACTCCCGGTAATACGTGTCGGTGAGACCCGCGACGATCATGTTGCGGTCGAAGGGATCCGCAAACCGCGACCACCGGAAGAGCCCGTCGGCCGTCGCATTCCAGCACAGGGGCGAACCGAACCAGTCGTAAACGACGGCGGCGGTTCGTTCGTTCAGCAAGATCGTCTGTTCCAGCGCCGTGAGGGATGCACCCTGCGGCGGCCGCTCTATCGTCGGCATGGGGAGCGCGGTCAGCTCGAAGAGATACTGCGTGTCCAAAGGTCCGAACTCGAGCGCATTCGCGATCGCCTGGAGCGTTTCGACCGACGGAACGACCCCCGTTCCGAGCTCGATCCGCGTGTACCAGTCCACGCTGATGCCGGCTCGCATCGCGACTTCTTCACGCCGTAAGCCCTTGATTCGCCGGCGGCGCGAGGTCGGATCGAGCTCGCCGGGGGTCAACAGCATGCGGCGGCCGCGCAGGAAGAGACCGAGCTTCGCGAGCGGGCTCGCGTACTCGCGGGCGTCCGAGGACTGACTCATGCCTGACGCTCTCGTTAGTCGTACCTACTAAGAATGTTCTTGATATCTAGTTCTTGAAATCCGGGAGATGGCCTCTACGGGTAGTCGCCGCAGCGACGGCTCAGGTAGCGCTACGATACCCCTCTCTCAGATCGGAGGACCCCTACGTTGATTCGAGCGGTCTGTCTCGCCTTACTATGCGCGTTTGCGCTTCCCTCGGCGGCTCGCGCCACCGGTCTCGTTCGCGTTCAGCAGAGCGACGGGTCCGTCCAGGAATATCCCAATGCCACGATCCGGTATTCGAAGGAGGCAAAAGCCCTGACGATTACGACGGCCGACGGGAAGGGCGTCCTGGTCATCGACCAGGCTGCGTGCTCCTACGTCGGAGCGCTCTACCGGTGCCTGCTCACCCACATGACCCTGACCAACAACGGCGTGACGCATCCGCTCGATTTTCAAAGCGGCACGATCTATGCGAACACGACGAGCGATAAGGTCAACTTACCGCTTTCGTCGCAGTCGGTCCCGCCCGGCGGCATCGTGATGTCTTTGCAGACCAAAGTGGGCACGTACATCTCGCTGATCGGCACGATCGATAGCGGTGTGAAATGAGAATCCTCGCGGCGGCCGGCCTCGCAACGTTATTGATCCTCCAATCATCGGGATTCGCACTCGCCGAGCGCGGCGCGCGACCTACCGGGGGCGGCGGCGGTGGGGGGGGCGGGGGGCGTTCGGCTCCGCAGCAGCGTTCGGCTCCGCAGCAGCGCTCGGCCCCGCAGCGTTCGGCTCCGCAGCAGCGCTCGGCACCGTCCCATTCTGCGCCCGCTTCGCGGGGCACCGCTGCAAAGCCGTCGCATCCGTCAAACGGATTCGCATTGAACAACGACGTCTCGAAGCCGAAACCCGCGTCGCGGCCATCGGGCGGCGCAAAACCGGCGCAGCGTCCGAACTCGCCCGGCACGGGCAATAGGCCGCCGGTCGCGAACAACGGCAACCGCGGAAACGGCAATACGGCCAACCGGGGTAACGGCAACACGGCCAACCGGGGTAACGGCAACACGGCCAACCGGGGCAACGGCAACACGATCAATAAGTCCGGCAACAACGTCAACGTCAACCGGAATACGAACGTCAACGCCAACGTCAACCGGACCACGTACGCCGGCACGAACCGCGCCTACGTCGGCCGGCCGATCGTCGTGAACCCGGTGTACGCGTCCGGGCCGGCCTGGGGCTGGAATCACGGCGCCGCCTGGTATCCCGCGCCCAACTATTACGGCGGTGGCTTCTGGGGTGCGCTCGCCATAACGACCGCGGCGGCGGCAACGTCGGCTGCGGTGTACGGCTCGATCGTCCGCTCCGGTCAAACCTACACCTCATACCAGGTGGCGGCCAGTAGCCCGGGCGCGACCTTGCTGAGCAATTACCACCTCCAGCAAACCCAATGCGGGCCGCCCGGCCTCGTGGTGATCTACGGACCCAACAACAGCGTGATCTGCGCGAACCCCAACGATACGGTCAGCGCGGGCGAGTACGATCTCGATACGCAGCAACTCACTCTGGTCGGCCACTAGCACTCGCGCCTATAACGCCCGAGTCTGGAGATCGCGGCGGCACTCCCGTCGCGATCTCCTTCACGACCGCGAAAGGATCGTGCCATGCCGCAACCGGTCAAGAAGAAACCCAACGTCCTGGTTATCTTCGGCGACGACATCGGTTACCTGAACATCAGCGCGTACCACCAGGGATTGCTCGGCTATGCGACGCCGAACATCGACCGTCTGGCGAACGAAGGTGCGAAGCTGACCAGCTACTACGCGCAGCAGAGCTGTACGGCAGGCCGCGCGGCGTTCATCACCGGCCAATCGCCCTACCGCACCGGCCTGACGAAAGTCGGCATGCCGGGCGCCGATCAAGGGCTGCGCGCGGCGGATCCGACCATAGCGCAGCTGCTCAAACCGCTCGGTTACCGGACCGCTCAATTCGGGAAGAACCATTTGGGCGACCGCGACGAGTTTCTGCCGACCGTCCACGGGTTCGATGAGTTCGTCGGGAATCTGTACCACCTCAACTCCGAAGAAGAGCCTGAGAACCCGGACTATCCGAAAAACCCCGAATTCAAAGAGAAGTTCGGCCCGCGCGGCGTGCTCGAGTGCAAGGCGGACGGCAAGGGCGGCCAAACGATCGAAGACACGGGGCCGCTCACGAAGAAGCGGATGGAAACGATCGACGACGAGGTCCTCGCCGCGTGCTGCGATTACCTGGAACGCGCGAAGGCGAGTGACGAGCCGTTCTTCGTCTGGTTCAACACCACGCGCATGCACAACTTCACGCACGTCAAGGCCGAGCATCTCGGCAAGACGGGGCTCGGCTTCTATGCCGATGCGATGGTCGAGCACGACGCCCTGATCGGGCAGCTGCTCGATAAAGTCGACGCGCTCGGTCTCACCGACGATACGATCGTCATCTACACGACCGACAACGGTCCGATGCTCTGCCTGTGGCCCGACGCCGGCATGACGCCGTTCCGCGGCGAAAAGAACACGGGGTTCGAGGGCGGCTTCCGCGTGCCGTGCATCGTGCGCTGGCCCGGCGTGGTGGCACCCGGCTCGACGATCACCGGCATCTTCGCCGGCGAAGATTGGCTTCCGACGTTTCTCGCGGCGGCCGGCGTGCCGGACGTCAAAGAGAAGCTGTTGACCGGCTATGAAGCCGGTGGCACGACGTACAGGGTCCACCTCGACGGTTACGATCAGACCGCCCTGCTTGCAGGCCGCGGTCCGAGCGCGCGCGAGGAGTTCTTTTACTTCAGCGACGACGGCGACTTGCTGGCGATTCGGTTCCAGCGGGTCAAGATTCACTTCACGGTCCAACGCGCGACCGGTATCGCCGTCTGGCGCGAGCCGTTCACGACCTTGCGCGCGCCGATCTTCTTCGATCTCGAGATCGATCCGCTCGAGAAAGGCGAGGATGGGTTCGGCTACGACCGGTGGTGGTACGAACGTTCCTTCCTCGCCGTTCCGGTCCAAGGAATCGTCGGACGGTTCCTCGCGACGTTCGCGGAGTTCCCGCCTCGGCAAAAACCGGGCAGTTTCACGATCGACCAAGCGTTAGCCAAGCTGCAGTCCGCAGTCTCCGCCGCTTCGTAAGGAGGCGATCCATGGCACTCACCGAGTACAGACCGGGCACGAAGTTCCCGGGCGTCATCGGGCGCACGGTCGACGTCTCGAAACCGGCGTGGCCGCAGCCGAATCGGGCCAAGGACGACGCGCCCAACGTGCTCTTCATCGTTCTGGACGATACGGGCTTCGGCAATCTCGGGTGCTACGGCAGCCCGATTGCGACGCCGAACATCGACGCGCTGGCAGCGGGCGGACTGCGTTACAACAACATGCACACCACGGCGCTGTGTTCGCCTTCCCGCGCGTGCATCGTCACCGGCCGTAACCACCATTCGAACCACCTGGCGTGTCTGACGAACGGGTCGACCGGATACCCTGGGTCGGACGGCTACATTCCGTTCGAAAACGGGTTCCTCTCAGAGATCCTCCAGCAGAAGGGATACAACACCTACGCGGTCGGGAAATGGCACCTGGCGCCGGAGGAGACGATGACCGCCGCCGGACCGTACGACCGGTGGCCGCTCGGTCGCGGCTTCGAGCGCTACTACGGCTTCCTCGGCGGCGACACGAACCAGTATTATCCGGAACTCGTTCGCGACAATTCGCAGACCGAGCCCGAGACGACGCCCGAAGAGGGCTACCATCTCACACCGGATTTGGTCGAGAAGGCCAAAGCCATGATCGCCGATGCGAAACAGGTGGCGCCGAACAAGCCGTTCTTCATGTATTTCGCGCCCGGCGCCATGCATTCGCCGCATCACGTGCCCAAGGAGTGGACGGACGCGTACAAGGGTCGGTTCGATGCGGGGTGGGACGCGTACCGCAAGGGCGTCTTCGAGAAACAGAAAGAGCTGGGCCTGATCCCCCCGGGCACCGCGCTCTCGCGCCACGATCCCGACGTCCAAGACTGGGACGCACTGCCGGCCGACGAGCGCCGCCTGTACGCGCGCATGATGGAGGTTTTCGCGGGCTTCCTGACCCACACCGACCACTACATCGGCGAGCTGCTCGCGTTCCTCAAGGAGCTCGGCGCGTTCGATAACACGCTGATCATGCTGATCTCGGATAACGGCTCGAGCGCCGAGGGCGGCCCGCATGGGTCGGTCTACGAAGTCAAGTTCTTCAACAACGTGGCGGACACGGTTGACGTGAACCTCGCTGCGATCGACGATATCGGCGGCCCCAAGACGTTCAACCACTTCCCGTGGGGCTGGACCTACGCCAGCAACACGCCGTTCCGCCGCTGGAAGCGCGAAACGTACCGGGGCGGCGTCAGCGACCCGTTCATCGTCCACTGGCCCAAGGGAATCACCGCGAAAGGCGAGATCCGGACGCAGTACGCCCACATTATCGACATGGTGCCCACGGTGCTCGACGCGCTGGGTCTCGAACCGCCCGAATCGATTCGCGGCGTGACCCAGTCTCCGCTAGAAGGCGTGAGCCTGAAGGCCTCCTTCGACAACGCGGCGGCGCCCGCCACGCACGTGACGCAGTACTACGAGATGCTGGGACACCGATCGCTCTACCACGACGGCTGGCGGGCGGTCTGCCCGTGGCCGGGCCCTTCGTTCGCCGAAACGAGCGACGCCTTCGGTACGCCGATCTCGTACGACCGGCTGACCGAACTCGATGCAAAAGGCTGGGAGCTATACGACCTGAGCGAGGACGTTGCCGAAACCAATAACGTCGCCGATAAAGAGCGCGACCGGCTGATCGCGATGGTCGGTATGTGGTACAACGAGGCCGGGAAGTACAACGTGCTGCCGGTCGACGGCCGCGGGCTGCAGCGGATCGCGGAAGAGCGGCCGCAGATCGCCGTGAACCGTTCCCGGTACGTCCTCTACCCCGGCACGCAGTCGATCGTAGCCTCGGCGGCACCGAAGATCCTGAACCGCCCGTACTCGATCAATGCCGAAGTCGACATTCCGCCGCAGGGTGCCGAAGGCGTTCTGCTCAGCATGGGCGGGAACGACGGCGGCATCTCGCTCTACGTCAAGGACGCAAAGCTCTGTTTCGTTCACAACTACGTGACCGTCGATCTGTTCTACGTGAAATCCGATGGGCCGCTGCCCGCGGGCCGGCACTTCTTGAGCATGGAGTTCCAGCCGACCGGACCCGCCGACCCGAAGCACGGTAAGGGCACTCCCGGCACCGTCACCCTGCTGGTCGACGGCAAGGAAGCGGGTCGCGGCGATCTTCCCGTGACCTCACCGATACGTCTCTCCCAGGGCGGGGCGATGCTGGTCGGCGCCGACACCGGCTCGACCGTCACGCCGGAATACAGCGCACCCTTCCGGTTCACCGGGACGATCGAACGCGTGATCGTCGACGTCAGCGGCGAGCACGTGGCCGACCACGAGGCCGAACTACGGATCGCCCTTGCCAAGCAATGACCGGGCTCGCACGTCTCTCACTCACACGTCTCCCAGAGGTGGCTTTTGATGTCGTTCGATGACGGCGCGGTGCTGCCGTTTGCGCCGGTGCCCTCGGCCAGCGTGACCGCGCAACGGCTGCAAGATTCGGTGATGACCAGGCGGGAGCAGCCGCGGCATCTGCCCGAAAACGCGCCCAACATCTTGATCGTCCTATTGGACGACGTCGGGTTCGGTCTCGCCGAGACGTTCGGCGGTCCGATCAAGACGCCGACGCTCACGCGCATCGCCGATGCGGGCGTTCGTTATAACGCCTTCCACACTACGGCGATCTGCTCGCCGACTCGCGCCTCGCTGCTGACCGGCCGCAACCACCAGCGCGTCGGCTCCGGCACGATCGCCGAGCGAGCCGTCGATTTCGACGGCTACACGGGGGTGATCCCGAGAACCTCAGCTACGCTCGCCAAGGTGCTCGGCTACTACGGCTACGGAACGTGCGCGTTCGGTAAGTGGCACAACACGCCTGCGACCGAAACGACGGCGATGGGACCCTTCACGCTCTGGCCGACCGGCGAAGGTATCGGTTTCGACTACTTTTACGGTTTTTTGGCCGGTGAGACGTCGCAATGGGAACCGAGGTTGTTCGAAAACCTCAATCCCGTCGAACCGCCGCGCGACGAGAAGTACCACCTGAGCGAGGATCTCGCCGAGCGCGCGCTCACGTGGATGAAGCGCCATCGTGCGTTCTCGCCCGATACACCGTTCTTCATGTACTGGGCGCCCGGTGCCGGCCACGGTCCGCACCACATCTTCAAGGAGTGGGCCGACAGATACGCGGGTCGCTTTCACGACGGCTGGGACGCGATGCGCGAGCGGGTCTTCAAGCGTCAGAAAGAACTCGGCTGGATTCCTCTGGAGACGGAACTGACGCCGCGCGCGGATACGATGCCGGCGTGGGACAGCATTCCCGAGGCCGAGCGGCCTTTTCAGCGGCGGCTGATGGAAGTGTTCGCCGGCTTCGTCGAGCACGCGGACGCTCAGGCCGGCCGGCTGATCGACGGCCTCGAAGAGCTCGGCATCCGCGACAACACGCTCGTCTTCTACATCTGGGGCGACAACGGTTCCAGCGCCGAAGGCCAAAGCGGCACGATCAGCGAGCTGCTGGCGCAGAATCAGATTCCAAGCACGATCGCGCAGCACATCGATGCGCTGGACGCGCTCGGCGGCTTGGACGCGCTCGGCGGCCCGAAGGTCGACAATATGTACCACGCCGGTTGGGCTTGGGCGGGCGATACGCCGTTTCACCACACGAAGCTGATCGCCTCTCACTTCGGCGGCACCCGTAACCCGCTGGCCGTGTCGTGGCCCGCGCAGATCGCACCCGACCCGACGCCTCGTTCGCAGTTCCACCACGTCAACGATATCGTGCCGACCGTGTACGAGGTCCTCGGCATCGAGGCGCCGGCGGTGGTCGACGGCTTCGTGCAAGATCCGATCGACGGGGTCAGTATGGCGTACAGTTTCGCGGACGCCGAAGCGCCGACGCGCAAGCGCACGCAGTACTTCGAGAACAACGGAAGCCGCGGCATCTATCACGATGGCTGGTATGCGTGCACGTTCGGGCCGCTGACGCCGTGGCTGACCGTGAGCCCGGGACTGTCGACGTGGGATTCCGACGAAGACACGTGGGAACTCTACGATCTCCGAACCGACTTCTCACAGGCTCGAGATCTCGCGCGGGAAGCGCCGAAGCTCCTGGAGCAGCTAAAAGGGCTGTTCCTGCGGGAAGCGGAGGCGAATAAGGTCTTTCCGATCGGTGCCGGAATCTGGTTGCGGCTTCACCCGGAGGACCGCGTCAAAACCCCGTACGCGCGCTGGCGGTTCGACTCCACCACCATCCGCATGCCCGAGTTTGCGGCGCCCGGCTTGGGCCGCGAGAGCAATCGCGTAACGGTCGACATCGAGTGCGGCGAAGACGCATCCGGCGTCCTGTATTCGCTCGGCGGCGCGGCGGGCGGCGTGACCCTCTACGTCGACGGCGGCTACCTGGTTTACGAATACAATATGATGATCATCGAACGGTATGTGGCCAGGTCGCGCCAAAAGCTCGCGCCGGGGATACATCGAGTGGAGGTCGACACGACGATCGCGAGCCCGGGCGCGCCGGCGGACGTCGCGATCGGCGTCGATGGGTCGGAGGTCGCTCGCACGACGGTGAAGCGCACCGTGCCGGCCGCGTTTTCGGCGAGCGAAACGTTTAACGTCGGGATCGATCTGGGTTCGCCCGTTTCGCTGGACTACTTCGACCGGCGCCCCTTCCCGTTCGACGGCTCGATCCGGGCGGTCGACGTCGAACTTCGGACGTCCCCGCTCGTTCCTTCCGAAGCGACGTTCGCGTGAGCGGGTCCCCGACTCACGTCGCGTTTGGTTTGAGCGAGATCTTCACGTTTTTCTTCCTGATGCTGGGGCCGATAAAGATCCTCGGTCCGTTCGCGAAGCTCACTGCGAAAAACTCCGACGCCGAGCGCCGGGCGCTGGCGTTTCGCGGGATATCGATCGCCGCGCTCACGGTCGTAGCGGCGAGCTTCATCGGTCACGGAATGCTGGTCAAGTGGAAGGTCAGCGAAGGGGCGCTGTCGGTCGCGGGCGGAATCATGTTCTTTCTCGTCGCGATCTCGGCGGTCCTCGAGCCCTACACGGCGAGCCGTCCCGCCGACGCCCCCCAGACCGAGCTTCCTCCCTCGCAACTCGTCTTTCGCCGGCTCGTGCCGATCATCGTCAGCCCGTACGGTATCGCCGCCGTGATCTTCGTGCTGACGCTCATGCCGAACAGCACCTTGCCCATCGTCGGGATGCTGCTCCTCATCATGGCGCTCGATCTCGGCGCCATGCTCTTAGCGCATCGGATCCTCGGCCTGCTGGGGGTTCCGCTGCAGATCCTGGGTACGATCATGGGCGTCCTGCAGGTCGCGCTTTCGGTTCAAATGATCGTCCTGGGCGTGCGCCTCATCGCGGCGCAAACGTTTGGATTCCGTCCTCACATTTGAGAGCGCGTCGATGCGACGATTGAAGACGATCTGCTCCGTTATCGGTTTCGTCGTGCTCCTCGCCGCCGGCGCGGCCGCCGCGCCGGCGCCCGACGAACGCGGGCTTGCGCGCGAGCCGGTCGTCGTTTTCGGCGACAAGCTCTTCTACGTCACCGCGCCGAACGAAGCGGCGGCGCTGCGGCGCGCACGCGTGATCGCGGAGCGAATCGAGGCCGTCGAAACCGATCCGAGCGTCGCGCCCGATTCGATCGTGACCGCCGTCTCGGGGTCCGCGGCGACGGTCCGCGCCGGTACCCAGACGCTGTTCATCATCACCGCGCAGGACGCGGCGGCGAGCGAACGTCCGCTTCCGGAGGCTGCCGACGCCGCGGCGGCGGCGATCCGGCAGGCCGTCGTGAACGACCGCGAGGAACGCAGCCCGCGCGGGATCGCAATCCACGCGGCGATCGCGCTCGCCGCGCTGCTGGCGCTCGCGGTCGCGGTGCTCATCGTATGGCGGCTTTTCGGGTACCTGATCGACGCGTTCCACGGGGGGGCGACGCACGATCGGGACGTCGACATCGCGCCGGGGGTCGCATTGCCCCTGCGGCCGCTCGTCGAGGTGGCGATATCGTTCGTACGGCTCGTGCGGCTGGTCGCCGTCGGTTTCATGGCCTACGTTTGCATCTCGTTCGTGCTCAAGCAGTTTCCGCTCACGCGGAGCCTTGCCGGGGCGCTCACCGAGCCGTTCGTCAACGCGCTGATCGCCTTCGTCACGGGCTTCGTCGCCTGGCTACCGCAGTTGGCGATCATCATCTTGATCGGGTTCGTGGCGTACGAGACGATCACGTTCTTGCGCGTCGTGCGCGAAGAGATGACCGCAGGCCGCTTCACGATCCGCGGTTTCGAGCAGGATTGGATCGAGCCGACGTACCGCCTGCTCTCGTTCGCCGTGTTCACGTGTGCCGTCATGGCGCTGCTGCCGCACGTTCCGGGCTTCGATTCCCCCTCGTTCAAGGCGGTCGGCCTGGTCCTGAGCGCGCTGCTCACCTTCGGCTCCGCGACGACGGTCGCGAATATCCTCGGCGGGGTCGTGCTCACCTACCTGCCGTCGTTCCGCATCGGCGATTACATCAAAATCGGCGACGCCGAGGGCGAAGTCGTGAGCAAATCGCTCTTCGTCACGCAGATCCGAACGATGAAGAACGTCGTCATCAGCATGCCGAACTCGTCGGTCATCAGCGCGACGGTATTCAACTTCAGCAGTATGGCGCTGCGCGGTGAAACGCCGTTGATCCTGCACTCCACGGTGACGCTCGGATACGACATCCCGTGGCGGGATATCAATGCCGCGTTGACGGCTGCGGCACTCAAGACCACTCACATCCTCAGCGACCCCGCGCCCTTCGTATCGCAGACCGCGCTCAACGATTACAACGTCGCCTATCAGATCAACGCCTACACGCGCGAGCCGTTACGGATCCACCGGATTTACTCGGAGCTGCACGAGAACATGCAGGACGAGTGCAACGCGCGCGGCATCGAGATCCTCTCACCCGGGTACCATGCGGTTCGCGACGGCAATCACACGACGATTCCGCAGAGCTACCTGCCGGCCGACTACCAGAGTCCCGGCTTTCGCGTCGAGAAAACGGAGTGATTGAAAGGGTGTCCGCATCGCCGGGTCGCTCTTCGTACCAGGGAGGAGACGAGGTTCGCCCTTTCCTGAGAGCGTAATCTAGTCGGTGACTCGGCCCCGGGCCGAGCTGGCCTTGTAACCTATTGTCATTTTACGAACGGAGTTCTCATGAACCTACGCATTCCGGCGACATTTGTCGCAACTCTGGCGCTCGCCGCCGCCGCCGGCACCGCCGCCTTCGCGCAGGCCAAGCCCGCCGCCCAGCACTTCCTGCCCGACGTGAAGATCGACCAGTGTTTCGTGACGGCGCCGAAGCTGCTCTCGAAGAACGCCAGCGGCACGCAAATCGTCTATGAAAACAAGGGAACGCACACCTACTCGAGCGTGACTTTCCTGGTCGGTTACCGTAACTCGGAAAGCAACTACCTGCGTAAGGTCACCGATCAAGGTGCGTTCGCGCCGGGTACGAAGATCGACCACCACTTCTCACTGTACAGCGACGTGACGTACGGCGGAAAAGCCACGACGTCGTGCGGCGCGATCGCGGCGCAGCACTAGCCGCACGCGGACTCGAACCGTTTGGTGAATGCCGCGACGGCCGATCGCGGCATTCTCCTTTTCCGGCCGCATGGGCCCCGGCTGGAAGCCGTCCGAGCTGAAAAACGGGGCGGCCCGTCAAATGCCCGCGCATGTCGACTCACATTCCGCCGAGATTCCACGTCTTGGCGAAGCCCACGGGCGCAATCTGTAACCTCGATTGCACGTACTGCTTCTTCCTCGACAAAGAGCTGCTCTATCCGGGCAGCACCTTTCGGATGACGGACGACGTGCTCGAGAGCTACATTCGCGAGCTGATCGAGGCGCATCGGAGTAGCGAGGTCACCGTCGCTTGGCAGGGTGGCGAGCCGACCATCATGGGCGTCGACTTCTACCGGCGCGCCGTCGCGTATCAGGAAAAGTACAAGAAGCCCGGCATGACTTTCGAGAACACCATGCAGACGAACGGAACGCTGCTGGACGACGAGTGGTGCGAGTTCTTCAAGGAGCACGACTACCTCATCGGGTTGAGCCTCGACGGCCCGCGCGAACTGCACGACGCCAACCGGGTCGACAAGGGCGGCCGCCCGACGTTCGACAAAGTGATGCGCGGCTTGCGCCTCTTGCAGAAGCACGGGGTCGATTTCAACATCCTCACGACCGTCAATCGCGTCACGGGCGACCACCCGGTCGAAATCTACCGCTTCTTGCGGGACGAAGCCGGCACGAAGTGGATGCAGTTCATCCCCGTCGTCGAGCGCGTGAACGCCGACGGGCGGACGTTGTATCAGGAGGGCGCGGAGGTATCGGAGCATTCCGTGAGCGCCGAGCAGTTCGGCGCCTTCCTGATCGGCGTCTTCGACGAGTGGGTCCACCACGACGTGGGCGAGATCTTCGTCCAGACGTTCGAGGCGAGCGCGCGAAATTGGCTAGGCATGCCGGGCTCGGGTATGTGCGTTTTCAACGAGACCTGCGGTTCGGGTCTGGCGCTCGAGCACAACGGTGACGTCTATTCCTGCGACCACTACGTCGAGCCGAAGTACCTCGTGGGCAACGTGAAATCGGACCGCTTGATCGATCTGCTCGGCTCGGACTTCCAGCAGCAGTTCGGCCGCGACAAGCGCGCTACGCTGCCTGGGTACTGCCTAGAATGCGACGTTCGCTTCGCCTGTCACGGCGAATGCCCGAAGAACCGCTTCATCACGACGCCCTCGGGCGAGCCGGGCCTCAACTATCTTTGCGCCGGTTACAAGAACTTCTTCCACCACATCGACGCCCCGATGCGCATGATCGGCGACCTCCTCCGGCGCGGGATGGCCGCCGAAGGCGTCATGACCGCCCTCGCCGAGCGCGAGGCCGCATTGAAGAGCGCGCGGACCGGTCGCAACGAACCGTGCCCCTGCGGCAGCGGTCGGAAGTTCAAGCGCTGCCACGGAGCTTGAGCGGCTCCGTTACCTGTGGCCGCGCCGGTGAACCGACGGTACGGGTTCTCGCGTAACGGTCCACAACATGAGGCGAGTCACGCGACCATCGGTAAGCCCGATCCATGCCGGTATGCGAATGAAGCCGGCCGTCCAGTCCCCGTGCACGTTGCCGTCCCACGGGAACCGCGCGGCGCTGGGACCGACCGTCAGGGAGCTGCTCACTCCGGACGGGGGCCAATAGCTCCCGCAATTGGGACCGCCGTAACTCCAGTAGAACGGGTTTCCATCGCCCGCGAACCAGCCGTGCGCGAACCAGTAGTGCCACGCTCCGGCATACAGCGGAGTGCCGTAGTCGTGGGGCGGGCCGACGTTCGCCTCGCACGCGCCTCCGGCGTAAAACAGGTTCTTCGAGAACGTGAAGGTCGTGTTCGCGACCTCGGGCTCGTTGCCACTTCCGGTGCGCGCTTCGAAGATGGCGATCGGCACGTCCGTATCCTGCTGGACCTGTAAAGGCGTGCCGTTGAACTGGCCGGGAACGTCGAGCGGAAGGGTCAGATCCGGTCCTAGCTGTCCCCCCGGGGTTATGATGAGCGGGGCGACCGTCACACAGCCTTGCGTGTCGGCCTGGAAAGTCGTGTTCGACGGGTACCCGCTAGCTTGTGGTAATGCGGCCGCCGAGCAGACGGACGCGTTCTGGCTCGGGTTTCCCCATCCCGGCAGTCCCGTCTGCAGCATGTCGAAGGGCACCGGCGTCGAGCCGCCGCGGACTTCCGTCAGTCCCCACGCCGAAGCTGCCGTGCTGCCGCCGAACTTCATGACGATCGCCGAGGGGCTAACCGTCATCGAACCCGTGGCGGGGGCGACGAGCGATACGGCGCTGCCGGCGAACGAGAGCGGAACGGGCGTGGCGAGCCGCCCCAGGATCTTCTGACCTTCGGCGTTGTAGGCGTACGCGATCACGACGAGATACGAAACGGTTCCGGGAAGCACCGAAAACCGCAGATCGTTCGCGAGCACGCCGTTGCGAAGATACCCTAACGTCACGGCGGTTCGATCGACCGCATGCGCGCCGACGGCGCCTCTTACGGGTAAACGTGCGTACGCGGAAGCCGCGGCCGGCAAGAGGCTCGCGGCCGCGAGCACCGCGGCGGCGGCAAGCTTCGGACACACGTAAGCCCTCTGCTTTGAAACGAAGTCGAACACGGGAAGCTCCTTGAGTCGCTAACGGAAGTTCCGCGACTCGAATGGACCGCAGAAATATGTAAAAACAGCTAACAATATATCAGTGCTGTCCGGTATAATCACTGAGTTTTTCGAAAACAGCCTGTATTCACAAGGCTTTGCGGCGAGAATTTTTGGTGTCGATTTGAAATCGTAAGGGCGGCGTTCCTGCAGGAACAGCAAGCACCTGGCGGACCTGGAGGGAACGGCCGACGTAGGCGTAGTCGCGTTGAACGGCCCAGAGTTGAGGCTCTGGGGGATGTGGCATGAATGTCGGCAAGACGATTTTCGCGCAGACGATGGATTTTGTTCCGTGGACGAGCTTCGGGCGCATCGTCGACCGCTATTCGGGGAACGCCGGCGTTCGACGCATGAGCTGTGCGGAGCAATTCCGCGTCATGGCCTTCGCCCAGCTAACTTGGCGGGAAAGCCTTCGAGATATCGAAGTCACGCTGGCGGCGAATCGAAACAGGCTCTACGCCATCGGGTTACGACATGACATTCGCCGCTCGACATTGGCCGACGCCAACGAATCCCGTGATTGGCGGATCTGGTCGGACTTCGCGGCGCTGCTCATCCGTCGCGCTCGGAAGCTCTATAGCGACTGCGATTTCGGGCTCGACTTGAGCAACACGGTCTACGCGTTGGACTCGACCACGATCGATCTGTGTCTGAGCTTATTCGAGTGGGCGTCATTTCGTTCGACTAAAGCAGCAGTCAAAATGCACACGCTCCTGGATCTGCGCGGGAACATTCCCACCTTCATTCACATCAGCGACGGCAAGATGGGCGACGTCAACGTGCTTGATATCATGCCCATTGAAGCCGGGGCCTTCTACGTCATGGATCGTGGGTACTTGGACTTCGCCCGGCTTTACGGGATACATCAGACGGGCGCATTCTTCGTCACCCGTGCCAAACGTGGGATGGATGCCCGTCGCCTTTACTCTGCGCCAAACGACAGAGGCCATGGCGTCATCTGTGATCAGACCATCGCCCTAAACGGCTTCTACGCCTCCAAGGGCTACCCCGAGCATCTCCGACGCATCCGGTTCCATGACGAGAATCTGGACAAGACGCTGGTATTTTTGACGAACAACACCGCCTTGCCGCCCTTAACCATCGCCGCGCTCTACAAGAGCCGCTGGCAAGTCGAGCTCTTCTTCAAATGGATCAAGCAGCACCTGCGCATCAAGAAGTTCCTCGGGACAAGCGAGAATGCCGTCAAGACCCAAATCTGGTGCGCCGTTTCAACCTACGTGCTGATCGCCATCATCAAGAAGGAACTGAAACTGGAGGCATCGCTCTACACAATATTACAGATTCTGTCGATCTCTGTTTTCGAAAAATCCGTTATATCACAGGCCTTCCAGCCTGACTCGATCGCCAGCAATATGCACGATCCCGAGAAACAGCTGATTTTGTTCGATTTTTAACCGGACAGTAGTGACAATATATTGTCACGAAGCGTCAAGGCTATTTCAGCCGTGCTACTGAAATGATAGCCGGTCGCAGCGTTTCTCTATGAGAGGTCGTTCGGCAGAGCCGCGCCGTCTACAAGGGACGTTCGGCCCTGCAACGTGCGGCTCGCCGACCGCCGGCCGGGGCCGTACGATGCCCCGGCGTCAAGCGGTTCCCCACGAGTAGCGCTCTACGCTGGTAACGAATTCGCGCGTGCGCTCGAGCAGCCCGTCGCGCGCGATCAGCAGGTTTCCGCCGATCAACAGCATCGTATCCGGGCCGTAGAAGGCAAGTAATTCCTCGACGCGTTCGAGCAGCATGCCGCCGGCCGGAACGGGGAGGATCGGGCGCAGGCCGCCCCAGGGCGAGCGTGCGGCTTCGGCCAGCGCCGCGCAGTCTGCTTTGCGATAGGCAAAGCGGCCGCCGTAGTTGGTGAAGATCGTCGCGTCCGCCCCGAAGAGCCGGAACAAGCGCCCGAACAGCAGCGGCGGCAGGATCCGGGACGTCCCGCCGGCCGAGGGGTGCCCGAGGTACACGAAGTCCGGAAACTCGTCGACGAGCTCCCGGAACGCCGGCAGACCCACGACCATCGGGGCGACGAGCACGACCCGCACGCCCTCTTCACGCGCGATGCGCGCGCGTTCGCGCAGGGCCAGCGGGCTGCCGATCAGATTCGGCGCGTAGAACGAGGGCTTGCCGGTCGCCGCGACCGCCTCGGCGACGGCCGCCTGGCAGGCCCGCACGCGCTCGGCGAACGGCGAATACGGCTGATCCGCGATGCCGTGATCGTCCTTGATGATGTCGACTCCGGCCAGCGCGAAGGTACGCGTCAGACGCGCGAGCTCGGCCACCGGGAGGCCTTGCGGCTTGTTCGCGGCACTGGTCAGCGCCCGGGCCGGTGCGCCCACCAGCGCGCGGATCCCGGCGATGCCGTGGCGCGGACCCGGGAACTGTGCGAGCAACGCCGGCGGCAGGTCGAGGCCCGCGAACTGCACGTCGTCCCACAGCGAGCAGTTCCCGAAGATCATGTTCATGAGCTGCGCCGTCTCGCCGCCCGTCGTCGCGACGGAGAGCTCGACGTCGACCCGGAAACGGCGTTCGTCGACCTGCGCGATACCGGCAACGCGCCCCACGATCTCGTCGAGGATCCGCTGGTCGCCGATCGCCGCCAGCGGACACTCGACGCTCTGCTCGAGCGCCAGCGCCTCCGCGCGCGCTTCCACCAGCGCGGGTTCCGAATCGATCAGGTAGGTTGCGGTCAGCCAGGCCATCGCGAGTCCTTCCAGGATCGGAGGCGAGGTCCCGTCCCGCGGGAGGAGGGGGTGGCTACGCTTGCCGACCACCTGCGGTCGCGGTATGCTTGACCGCGCCGACGCTAGCTTGAAGAGAGGGCTCACCGATGGATCCACATTCCACCGCACTCGTTCTCATCGAGTACCAGAACGATTTCACTTCGGAGGGCGGGACGCTGCACGCAGCCGTCAAGCCGGTCATGGAGAGCACCAACATGCTCGCCAACACCAAGGAGACCGTTGCCAAGGTGCGCGCGGCCGGAGCCACGGTGGTCCACGCGCCGATCACGTTCGTCGCGGGGTACGGCGAGATCTCGCCGGAACCGTACGGGATCCTCAAGGGCGTCGTGGACAGCAAGTCGTTCGTCAAAGGAACCTGGGGTGCCGCGATCGTGGACGACCTCGCGCCCGAACCGAGCGACATCGTAGTGGAAGGGAAGCGTGGCCTCGACGCATTTGCCAGCACCAATCTCGATTTCATCTTGCGCAGCCGAGGCATCACCACCATCGCCCTCGGCGGCTTTCTGACGAACTGTTGCGTCGAATCCACGATGCGCACCGCGTATGAAAAAGGCTACAACGTCATCACGCTCAAGGACTGTACCGCGACGGTGAGCGAGGACGAGCAGCGGCTGGCGACCGAGAAGAACTACCCGATGTTCTCGCGCCCGATGGACCATACGGAGTTCCTAGCCCAGCTCGAAGCGGGCGCGAAAACCGCAGCGCACGCATAGCGGGCTGCCGTTAGAGGTCGGCGGGCGAGCTTCCAGGTAGCGAGCTAGCCATGCTCGTTCGATTCCTGGGATTGGTTCTGTTCGTCCTCGCGTGGTGGACCGCCGTTGCGCCGGACGACGTGACCGCGCAGGTGCTCGGCTTGCCGGCCGCGTCCGCGCCGCCCGCACCCCAGTCGGGCGTACGGCAGGAGAGCGTCTACACGACGGCGCCGATCACGCTCGACGGCGCCGAACTGTTCCGCATCGCGGCGCTGCAAAACCAGTCGCCGGACCAGCTCCCGCTGCCGCTCCGCCAATCCTACATCCAGGCCGCGATCGGCGAAGCCGTCGCGACGACGGGTTCGGGCGGCTCCGCCCAAACCGTCTACGACCCACACAGCATCATCGTCCAGATCCGGCAGCACGGCGCGCAGGATTCGCTCGAGATCGTCGACCGGACGCACCGCGATCCGCTTTCGATCCTCACGGTCACCTCCGTCGACAGCCGTTACCACCAGCTTCGCTTGGAAGAGCTGGCGTCGCAGTGGCAAGGCATTTTGCAGGGAGCGCTCGAGCGGGCACTGCTCAAGCGCCAGCCCGCATTCCAGCGGGAGAGTCTCATCACGGTCGGTCAAGTTGCGGCCGGCCTGATCGCGTTGACCGCCCTCGCAGGCATCGTCATCGCGCTGATGCGCCGGCGCATCGGGGCGGCCGAACGCGACTTCATGGCGCGCGAGGCCGAGGCCGAGGCCGGCGCGTCAATGAGCGAAGCGGAATTGGGGCCGAGCGCGTCGCGTCCCCGCGATTTCTTGTCCGCGCTGCGCAGGCGGCTGCCCGCGGAGCGCATCAAGCTGCTCAACGCCGCGATCGGCGTCGTTATTTGGGTCGTGCTGCTGTTTTGGCTCGTGGCGGTCACGTGGGCGCTCTCGCTCTTCCCACAGACCACGCCGCTCGCGCACGTGGTGGCCCGGCGCGCGCTTGCCGTGTTGGCGATCTGGATCGTCGCCGGTCTGCTGCTGCGCGTCCTCGACGTCGTCATCACGCGTTGGGCGAGCTGGCACTTCGGTTCGTCCGCATCGTCGGACGAGCGCGCCCGCCAGTTGCTGCGCGGTCCGACGATCTCGAGTTCGGTCGCGGGCTTCGCACGATTCACGGTCACGTTCCTGGCCGGCTTGCTGGCGCTCAGCCAGATCGGCGTCCCGGTCGGTTCGGTCATCACGATCGGCGGCGTGGCCGCGGTGGCGGTTACGTTCGCGGCTCAGAACTTCGTGCGGGATTTCATCGGCGGTTTTCTCGTCTTGTTCGAAGACCAGTACGTCGTGGGCGATTTCATTTCGGTCAACGGCTGCAGCGGGCTGGTCGAAAACCTGAACTTGCGGATGGTGCAGATCCGCGACGCATCGGAGAACCTGATCACGATCTCGCACGGTTCGGTAACGATGGTCAAGAACGAATCGCGCTACTGGTCCGGCCTCGACTACCGCGTGCCGATCGACCCGCACGCGGACGCGCTGAAAGCGATCGAACTGGTCAAGGCCGCCGTCGAGCCGCCGGCTTCGGTCGCATGGATCGGCTTGGATCAGATCGACCGCGATTACGTCATGATCCGCGCGAGCGTGCGGACGGCCCCGCTGCGGCAATTCGAGATGCGGCGGGAACTCAACGCACGCGTACTCGCGGCGTTCGCGAAGGAAGGCATCGGCCTAGGCGCCGCCCCCGATGTGACGGGTGAAACGCAGCGGCGTTCCTCCGTGTCGTAAGAAACGCTATGTCCTCGTTGCGCATGCTGGCCGCGGCGGCGGCCCTGACCCTGGGTTGTGCCGTGCCGGTCCTCGCCCAGAACGTCGCGCCCACGCACGTCACCCTGCACACGGCCTTGTCGCCGGAATACGTGGGGGCGGGCGCCTTCGGCGGGACCCTCAACCTGGACATCTTCGGGGACGGCATCGTGACCGGCTTCTATCGCGCGGACGATACCGTCACGCTCCGACAAGTGACCGGCGGCCTGAGCGGCGACCGGATCTGGATCGATCTCGGCTTCGACCGGGGCTATATCAGCGGCACCTACCGCGACGGCAAGATCGACGCCTATACGGGCTTGCTGGGCATACAGCCGTACCGCTTCACCGCGGTTCCCGCGATCCCGCCGCACCTCTGATCCGCCCGATCCGCCGCTAGCGCCGGTGAGCTGGGAGGTCGTCGATCGCTATCTTCTCGGCGAACCGGTTTCCAAGCCGGATGTCGTCGCGGCGCTGCTGAGCGCCCGGTCCGCCGACCGCGCCGCCGCGCCGTTCTACCGCGCCCTCGAGGCGATCGGGGCGCGCGCCGCCGACGAAGCGTTCGTGGCGCTGCGCCTGGTGCTGGCGGGCAAGGCCCCCACGGACGAGCCGGTCCGGCGGCTGCGGGCGCTCGCGGCGGTCGCGCGCGCGTGCGCGACGGGAGACCGCGCCGGTCTCCGTGCGCTCTTCAAGCGCGACCGGGCCGACTTGGCCGATCTTGCGGCGCCCGGGGACTGCGGAGCGGACCTCGCCGCGCTCGCGGCGGCCGCGCGCGCGGCCTACGCTCGAGCTTTGGAGTGAGGAACGTTCCTGTGATTGCGCGGCCGTCGAAAGGAACGCTCTCCTCGAAACGCTACGTTAGAGAGAAGTGATGCCACGGTTGTTACTTGCCGCTCTCGCAGCTTTAGCGTTGCTCGGATATACCGCTCCCGTCAACGGACGGATCGCCGAAGCCTCGGATTGCCCCGAGCCTGCGGTCTCGACGGTCTCGGAGTCCCCGTCCGAGGGACCGGGCCGGAACGTGGGCAGCGTCGGCGGCAAGGTGTCCGAGATCGACTATCGCAGCAGCCGCATGACGGTCTTGGCCGGGAAACGCTGCTACGACATCGTCGTGCAGCCGAGCACGAGCATCGTGGGCAAGAGCAGAGAATTCTACGAGATCGCGGATATCAAACGGGGCGCGCGCGTCGAAGTGCTGCTGAGCGAGAAGGGCGGAGCCTACATCGCGCAGATCATTCACCTGCTCTGAACGAGTCCGCCGACCTCGAGCGCCTGGCCGGCGCCGTGTTGTGCGTCGGTCTTGCCGGGCCGGAAGCGGGCGAGCCCGAACTGGCGGTGCTGGCGCGCCTCGCGCCGGCCGCGTTCGTGCTCTTCGCCCGTAACGTTTCGACGCTCGAGGCGACGCGGGCACTGGTCGCCCGCGCGCGCGAAGCCTGCGGGGGAAGCCCGCCGGCGCTCGTTTGCGTGGATCAGGAAGGCGGCCGGGTCGCGCGCCTGCGGTTCGGTTCGCCGCTGCCGTCGATGCGAACCCTCGGCGCCGCGGCCGACGAGCGGCTGGCCGAACGCACGGGTGGTGCGCTTGCCTTCGAACTGGCTCGGGTCGGCGCGACCGTCGATTTTGCGCCGGTGCTCGATCTCGCGCTCGACGCCGGCAGCACCGTGATCGGAACGCGCTCGCTCGGCTCCGATCCGCAGCAGGTCGGGCGGCTCGGCGCGGCGATCGTGCGCGGGCTCCAGGCGCACGGCGTGGCCGCGACTCCCAAGCACTTCCCCGGACACGGCGCGACCGCGCTCGACTCGCACCTGGAACTCCCCTCGGTGGAAGCCGATCTCGCCACCCTCCGCGCGCGCGAGCTCGTCCCGTTCGCGGCGGCGTTCGCGGCCGGGGCGCGGGCCGTGATGAGCGCGCACGTCCGGGTACCCGCCCTCGATGGCGAGCGGCCGGCGACGCTTTCGCGCGCGGTGCTGACCGGCCTGTTGCGCGGCGAACTCGGCTTCCGCGGCACGTGTTTCACGGACGACCTGCAGATGGGCGCGATCGCACGCAGCCCCGGGAGCGCGCGCGGCGCGGCGCTGGCGCTGGCGGCCGGGGCGGATTGTCTGGTCGTCAGCCACGGACTGGACGCGGCGGTCGCCGCGCGCGACGCGATCGTGGCGGCGGTGCGTTCGGGTGAGGTCGCGGCGGCCCGGCTGGAAGAGGCGGCCGGCCGCGTGGCGGCGCTGCGCGCGGCACAGCCGCGCACGTTCGACCGACCGGGCGACGCCCTCGAAGACGCCGGTCTCGGCGCCGAAATCGCCCGGCGCGGGCTCGCGCGCGTGCGCGGCGAGGCGCGTTTGGATCCGGCCAAACCGGTGACCGTGGTGTCGTTCGAGGGCGATGCGAGCGACGGTATCGCGGCGGGCGCTGCGGAGCGGCCCTCGCTCAACCTGGCGCTACGGCGGCGGCGCGCGCGGAGCGAATCGATGCGCGTGGCGCTCGAGCCCGACGCCGCGATGCTGGAGATGCTGCTCGAGGTCGTGCGCGCACAGGGCGCGCGCAACCTGGTCGTGCTGGCGCGGCGCGCGCACCTCCACGCGGCCCAGGCGCGCGCGATCGACGCCCTCTTGGAACTCGCGCCGGACGCGATCGTCGTGTCGGCGCTCGAGCCCTTCGACGTGCCGCGCTTCGAGCGCGCGCGGACGGTGCTCGCGACGCACGGTGACGAGGAGCCGAACCTCGAAGCGCTGGCCGACGCGCTGACCGGCGCCGGCTCGTGAACGCCGACGCGCTGTTGCGAGCCGCCGCGGGCTCGCGCTTCACCGCAGCGGTGCTGCGGGTCGAGCGGCACGGGCGCGCGGCGTTCGAGCGAGCCTACGGGACCCTCGACGGGGAACCTCGCGCGCGAGCGGCCGAGGTGACGACGCGTTTCGATCTCGCCTCGCTGACGAAGGTCTTCGTCGCCACCGCCGCGTTGCTGGAGGTCGCGCGCGGCCGCGCGTCGCTGGACGAACCGCCGGCCGGCATCTTTCCGGAGTGGCGCGGAACCGCGCACGCGGCGATCTCGCTGCGGATGGTGCTCGCGCATACCGCGGGGTTCCAGTCGGGTGCGGATTACCGCACGCTGCTCGGCGAAAACGTCGAGCGTTTCGCCGTCGCGGCTCCGCTGGTCGCAGCGCCCGGCGAGCGGGTCGTCTACAGCGACCTCGGCTTCATCGCGCTCGGCGTGTGGCTCGCCCGTCTGCGCGGCACGTCGCTGCAGGCCGTCGCGGTGGAGCTCGGGCGGACCCTCGGCTGCGAGGCCACGGGGTACCGGCCGCGCAACGACGACGCGCACGAATTTCCGGCTACCGAATTGGACGCGTGGCGCGGCCGGGTGCGCGGTGCGGTCCACGACGAAAAAGCGCACCTGATGAACGGGGTGGCCGGACACGCGGGTCTCTTCGGCACGGCGCGCGATGCGGGTGCGCTGGCCGAAATCTATCTGGCAGCGGCGTGCGGCCGCGCGCGGGACGCCGCGCCGCTGCCGCCGCAGCTCGCACGCTCGGCGATCGCCGAGCACGGCCGCGATCCGGTGTTACGGCGCGGGCTCGGCTGGGCCTTGCGGACGACGGACGAGAACTCGTGCGGCACGCTGATGGACCGCTCGTCCTTCGGGCACACGGGGTTCACCGGCACGTCCGTATGGGCCGACCCGACGCGCGACCTCGCGGTCGTGCTGCTGACCAACGCGGTCTACTACGGCCGCCGCGATCTGCGCGATCTGCGCGCCGCGGTGTGCGATGCGTGCGTGCGGGAGTTCGGCTGATGCGCGCGCTCGGGCTGATGTCCGGCACGTCGCTCGACGGCGTCGATGCCGCGCTGGTCGAGATCGTCGCGCGCGGCGACGGATACGCGATCGAGCAATTGAATTTTCTCACCCGGCCGTTCGGGCCGGAAACGTACGAGCGCGTGCGCGCCGCGCTGCCCCCGAACGTGCCCTCGCCGGCCCAGGTCGCGGCGCTCGATCGCGAACTGGGCGAGTGCTTCGCGGACGCGGCGGCCGCCGTATCGGGCGGCGAGCCGGTCGATTACGCGGCGAGCCACGGGCTGACCCTGTACCACGACGGCGCCGCGCGCACGACGCAGCAAATCGGTGACCCCTATCCGATCCGGGACCGCGTCCGGGCGAGCGTCGTCTTCGATTTCCGGCGTGCCGACTGCGCGGCCGGCGGCAACGGCGCACCGCTGGTGCCGTACGTCGACGGCCTCCTGTTCGCGTCGCCCGAGCGCGACGTCGTCGCGCTCAACCTCGGCGGAATCGCCAACGTGACCGTGCTCGCGCGCGGCGCGGCGCCGGACGCCGCTTTGGCATGGGATACGGGACCCGGGAACATGCTGCTCGACGCGTTCGTGTACCGGCGCACGGGGGGCGCCGAGCGCTGCGACCGCGACGGCGCGTACGCGGCGCGCGGAACGGTCGACGAGCTGATCGTGCGCAAACTGGCGAGCCGCGAAGCGTTCTATCTGATGCTGCCGCCGCCGAAGTCGACCGGCCGCGAGCGCTTCGGCGCGCAGTTGCTCGACGCGCACCGCGGGCTCTTCGAGGGCCTCTCGCTCGAGGACGGCTGCGCGACGCTGGCCGCCTTCACCGCCGCCACGATCGCCGATACGCTCGCGCTCTACGGGCCGGCCGGCGCGCGCGTCGTCGCGAGCGGCGGCGGCACGCACAACCCGATCCTGATGCGTCTGCTGGCCGAGCGTTTGAGCCCTGCCAAATGCGAGCTGGTCGATTCCCGGGCGTTCGGCGTCGACCCCGACGCGAAGGAGGCGATCGCGTTCGCGGTGCTCGGATACGAGACGCTGCGCGGCCGGCCCGCCAACGTCCCGCGCGCGACCGGTGCGCGGCGGCCCGTCGTGCTCGGCGCGATCGCGCCGCACGACCTGGAGCGGACGTTCGCGAAGATGAAGGCCGAGCGCGCGGCGAACGGGCAGGGATGACCGATCGAATCGCCGTCGGCGTCGATGCCGGCGGGACGTCGACCGCCGCCGCGCTCTCGCGCGACGGAAGGTACGAGTCGAGCGCCCGCGGCGGGCCGGCCAATCCGAGCTTCCGCGGGATTCCGGCTGCGGTCGACACGATTTCGGGCGTCGTCCGGCAGCTGGTCGAAGATACGGATCCCGCCGCGCTGTTCGTGGCCGCGGCCGGTGCGGGGCGCGAGAGCGTGCGCGCGGCCTTCGCCGCCGCACTGCAGGCCGCGTTCCCGGAGACGGAGCGGATCGCGGTCGAGGACGACGCGCGCGCGGCGCTGCGCGCCGTCATTCCCGAAGGTCCGGGCCTGGCGATCGTGGCCGGAACCGGCAGCGTCGCATACGGCGAGAACGGGGACCTGCGGGTGCGAACCGGCGGCGCGGGCTACGTGCTGGGCGACGAAGGCTCGGGTTTCGCCATCGGTCTGGCGGCGCTCAAGCTGCTGGCGCGAACGTTCGACGGACGCACGCAGCCCGACGAAACGACGGCGCTCGCGGCGCGCGCGTTCGAGGCGAGCGATCGCGACGGATTGTTCGCGGCCGTCTACGGCGAGCGGCTCGACGTCGCGCGCGTGGCCGGACTGGCGCCCGGCATCCTCGCGTTCGCGGGCAAAGGCAACCGCGCGAGCACGAAGATCGTCCAGACCGCGGCGCAGGAACTCGGCGACCTCCTCAAAAGCGCCGCGCGGCAGTGCGGGCTCGCGGAAGCCTCGCCGGCGGTCGCGTTCGCCGGCGGCCTGCTGCGCGAAAACTCGCTCTTATCGTTTTTGCTCGAAGCGCGCGTCATCAACGAGATTCCGGGCGCGACCGTCCTGCGCGCGCGCGACGAACCCGCTCGCGCGGCGTTGCGCTTCGCCGAGCAGCTATGAGCGGCGACGCGGGATTGCCCGCAACCGAGGCGCAGAACCCGTCGACCCGCGACCTCGACCTGCTGGCGACGGTCGATCTCGTCGAGGTGCTCGTGCGCGAGCAGGCAGCCGCGGCCGCGTCCGTCCTGCGCGCCGGTCCCGCCATCGCCCGCGCGGTCGACGCGATCGTGCTGCGCCTGCAGGAGGGCGGCAAGCTGCGGTACGTCGGCGCGGGAACCTCCGGGCGGCTCGCGACGCTCGATGCCGCGGAGTGCCCGCCCACGTTCGGGACGCCGCCGTCGCTCGTCGTCGCGTACGTGGCGGGCGGCAAGCCGGCGCTGGTGCGCGCCGTCGAAGGTGCCGAAGACGACGCCGCGGCCGGCGCCGCCGCGCTGCGCGCGCACGTGGCGCCGCGCGACGCGGTGGTCGGAATCTCCGCCAGCGGCGGCGCCCGTTTCGTGGTCGCGGCGCTCGATACCGCGCGCGCGGCCGGCGCGCTCGCGGTCGCGGTGACCAGTGTCGCGGACTCGGCCTTGACACGCGCGGCCGAGCTCGCGATCGTGGTCGACACGGGCGCGGAACCGCTGGCGGGCTCGACCCGGCTGCGGGCCGGCACCGCGCAGAAGCTGGTGCTGAGCGCGCTTTCGACCGCGACGATGGTGCGGCTCGGACGCGTGCACGATAACCTGATGGTCGATGTCACCGCCACGAACGAGAAGTTGCGCGTGCGCGCGGTGCGGCTGGTCCGCGCGCTCACCGGGGTCGGCGAAGGGCGTGCCCGGGAACTGCTGGAGCAGGCGGCAGGGAGCGTCAAGGTCGCCGCGGTGATCGAACGGCAAGGCGTCGGCGCCGCCGAAGCGCGCGCGCGACTCGAACGTTCCGGCGGATTCTTGCGGCCTCACCTCTAACGACCGCAGCGATGTCGTCCTCGAACGGCGCTCCGCGCCATATTTCCCGACTGCTGGTCGCGAACCGCGGCGAAATAGCTATTCGCGTCTTGCGAGCCGCGACCGAACTCGGAATCGCGACCGTCGCGATCTTCTCGCGCGAAGACCGCTTCGCGCTGCACCGCTTCAAGGCCGACGAAAGCTACGCGGTCGGTGCGGGCCGCTCGCCCGTGCAAGCGTATCTCGACGCCGACGATATCGTGCGCATCGCGCTGGAAGCAAAGGTCGACGCGATCCATCCCGGTTACGGCTTCCTGTCGGAGAACCCGGATTTCGCCGATGCCGTGCGGGCCGCCGGTATCGTCTTCGTCGGACCCCGCACCGAGACGATGCGCGGTTTCGGCAATAAAGTCTCGGCGCGCGCGCTGGCGCTGGCGGCGGGCGTTCCGGTGATGCCGGCCAGTCTCGCCCTGCCCGCCGATCTGCCGGAGGCGGCGCGCGCCGTCGAAGCGATCGGCTTCCCGGTCATGCTCAAAGCCAGCTGGGGCGGCGGCGGCCGCGGCATGCGGGTCGTCACCAATCCGGCCCAGTTCGAGGAGCAGTTCGCGCTGTCGCGTCACGAGGCGCATGCGGCCTTCGGCAACGACGAGCTCTTCGTCGAGAAGTTCGTGCGGCGGGCGCGCCACGTCGAAGTGCAGATCCTCGGCGATTCGTACGGCACGGTCGTGCAGCTGGGCGAGCGCGACTGCACCGTTCAGCGCCGCCATCAAAAGGTCGTGGAAGAAGCGCCGGCGCGTAACCTCGCGCCCGAACTGCGCGCCGAGCTCAAAGCCGCGGCGCTGAAGCTCGGGCGGACGGTCGGTTACGACAACGCGGGCACCGTGGAATTTCTCGTCGACCGCGACACCGGAGCGTTCTACTTCATCGAGGTCAACCCGCGCATTCAAGTCGAGCACACCGTGTCGGAGCTGGTCACCGGCGTCGATCTGGTCAAAGCGCAGATTCGCATCGCCGGCGGTGCCGCGATCGGAACGGAAGCCAGCGGCGTGCCGCCGCAAGACGAGATCGTGGTGCGCGGGCACGCGATGCAGTGCCGCATCACGACCGAGGACCCGCAGAACAACTTCGCACCGACGTACGGGCAACTGACCGCGTACCGGCCCGCGACCGGTTTCGGCGTGCGGCTCGACGGCGGCACCGCGTATGCCGGCGCGGTCGTCACGCCGTTTTACGATTCGCTGCTGGAGAAGGTCACGGTCTGGGCGCCCGCGTTCGAGGAGACCCGAGCCCGCATGCTGCGGGCGCTGCGCGAATTTCGCATCCGCGGCGTCTCGACGAACATCCCGTTTCTCGACGCGCTCCTCGAACACCCCGACTTCATCGCCGGCACCGTGACGACGCGTTTCCTCGACGATCACGGCGCGCTGATCGACATGCGCCGGCTGCGCGACCGCGCGACGCGCGTGCTGAGCTTCATCGGCGAGACGATCGTCAACGGTAACCCGGAGGTCAAAGGCCGCACGCACGCCGTGGCGCGCACGGAACCGCCCGTACCGCACGCATGGCGGACGGATCCGGCGCCCGGCACGCGGGATCTGCTGGCGGAACTCGGACCGCGCGGCTTCGCGGCCTGGATGCGCGAGCAAGAGCGCGTCCTCGTCACCGATACGACCTTCCGCGACGCCCATCAGTCGCTGCTGGCCACGCGCGTTCGCACGCGCGACATCGTGCGCATCGCGCCCTCCTACGCCGCGCGCCTGCCGAACCTGCTGTCGCTCGAGTGCTGGGGCGGCGCGACCTTCGACGTCGCGATGCGTTTTCTCAAGGAGGATCCGTGGTGGCGGCTGCGCGCGATCCGGCGCGCGGTCCCCAACGTCGCCCTGCAGATGTTGCTGCGCGGCGCCAACGCCGTCGGTTACACGAGCTATCCCGATAACGTCGTGCGGTACTTCATCGCCCAGGCGGCCGAGGCCGGAATCGACATCTTCCGGATCTTCGACTCGCTGAACTGGGTCGAGAACATGCGCGTCTCGATCGATGCGGTGCTCGAGAGCGGCAAGCTGTGCGAGGCGGCGATGTGCTACACGGGCGATCTCCTCGATCCCGACCGGACCAAGTACGACCTTCGCTATTACGTCGAGATGGCCAAAGCGCTCGAAGCGGCCGGCGCGCACGTGCTGGGCATCAAGGACATGGCCGGGCTCTGCAAGCCCGACGCGGCACGCCGCCTGGTGACCGCGCTCAAAGAAGCGGTCGGTCTGCCGATCCACTTCCATACCCACGATACGAGCGGCAACAGCGGCGCGAGCGTGCTGGCCGCGGTCGAGGCGGGCGTCGACGCGGTAGATGCCGCGATCGATGCGATGAGCGGCCTGACCTCGCAGCCCAATCTCGGCACGATCGTCGCGGCGCTGCGCAACACGCCGCGCGACACGCAGCTGGACCACGAAGCGATCAAGGAGATCTCGAACTACTGGGAAGGCGTGCGCGGCTTTTACCGGCCGTTCGAGAGCGACATGCGTTCGGGGTCGTCCGACGTGTACGAGCACGAGATGCCCGGCGGCCAATACACGAACCTGCGCGAGCAGGCGCAGTCGATGGGAATCGGCGACCGCTGGCCGCAGATCACCAAGACCTACGCGGCCGTCAATCGGATGTTCGGCGATATCGTCAAGGTGACGCCGACGTCGAAGGTCGTAGGCGATCTGGCGCTCTTCATGGTCTCGGGCGACCTGACGGTGGAGCAGGTCGAGGACCCGGCCTTCGAGGTGGCCTTTCCGCATTCGGTCGTCGAGCTGTTCCACGGCGATCTCGGCCAGCCGCCGGGCGGTTTTCCGAAGGCGTTACAAGCGAAGGTCCTCAAGGGACGCGAACCCCTTACCGGCCGGCCCGGCGCAACGTTGCCGGCGCTCGATCTCGAGGACGCACGGGCGCAGGTGCGAGCGCAGATCGGCCGTCCGCCGACCGATCACGAGCTGGCATCGTATCTGATGTACCCCGCGGTCTTCATCGAGTTCGCAAAGAATCAAGCCAGCTTCGGGAACGTCGACAACCTGGAGACGCCCGTGTTCTTCTACGGCATGGACGTCGGGCAGGAGATCGAGGTCGAACTCGAGCGCGGCAAGACGCTGTTCGTGCGGTACGCCGCGCTCGGCGAACCCGACGATGCGGGTGTGCGGCGCGTGTACTTCGAGCTCAACGGCCAGCCGCGGACGGTCGCGGTGCACGACGATCACCTCAAGGGGCTCAAAGCCGCGCCGCGCAAAGCCGAACCGGGCAACGCGCAGCACGTCGGCGCGCCGATGCCGGGACAGATCGTGAAGGTCAGCGTGACCGAAGGCCAGACCGTGAGCAAGGGCGACCCGCTGCTGACGATCGAGGCGATGAAGATGCAGACGCTCGTCTACGCCGCCGGCGACGGCACGGTCAAAGCGATCCTCTCACCGGTCGGCGCCCGCGTCGGCGCCGGCGAGTTACTGGTCGAACTGGTGTGAGGGCGTTCGCCGGCGCGTGCGTGCTGGCGCTCGCCGTGACCGTCGCGGCGAGCGCCAGCGCCGACGCGAGAGGCGTCGCGATTGCGCCGGTCGCGTTCGTGCCGCTCGACGACCGGCCGGTCACCTATCAGTTGCCGGTCATGCTCGGGGCGATCGCGGGGCAGCCCGTCGTCACGCCGCCGCGCCCGCTGCTCGGCACGTATTTGCAGCCGGGCGATACGGGCGCCATCGCACGCTGGCTGGCGTCGGACGCTACGCAGAACGTGAGCGCGCTGGTCGCGTCGAGCGACATGATCGCATACGGCGGTCTGGTCGCCTCGCGCGTGCCCGGCGTGCCGGCGGGCATGGCGTTCGCGCGGCTGCGCGCGCTCGCCGCGCTCAAAGTCGCGCACGCGATCCCGTTCGTCGGCGTCTTCGCGACGATCATGCGGCTCGCGCCGACCGGCGTGCCGCCGATCGGTCCCGCCGCCACGTATTACGCGACCGGTTCGACGGTCGACGCGATCCAAGCGTACGCGAACCTGCCCGATCCGCCGCGGACTCCCGAGGACGCGCGCAAAGCGGAACGTCTGCGCGAAACGATCGGGCCGGAAACGCTCGACGCGTACCTGGCGACGCGCCGGCGCAACCTCGAAGTGGACCAGTGGGCGCTGCAAATGGCCGCGGAAGGCGGGTACGACCGCATCGTGCTCGGTCAGGACGATGCGGGGCCGGTCGGCTTGCACCTCAAGGACGTCGCGGCGCTGGAACGCACCGCACGCCGCTTTCTGCTCGGCGACCGCGCCTCGATCGAACCCGGTGCGGACGAATTGGGCATGGTGATGCTGGCGCGGGTCTTCGCTCGCAATGCCGGCTGGCAGCCGACGGTCTCGGTGTCGTACTCCCGCGCGGACGGCGGCGCGGTCGTCGACCGGCTGGAGTTCGTCCCGGTCGATGCGACGATCGGCCGCATCATCGAGGCCTGCGGCGCGCGCCGGCGCGCGAGCGGCGCCGACATCGAGTTGTTCGTGCGGGTCGGCGGAACGGACGAGGCGGACGAGAGCGCCTTCGAGGATGCGATCGCGAGCGCCGCCGGCGCCGGGCGCAGCGTCGCGGTCGCCGACCTCTCGTTTCTCGAAGGCACGCCCGGGGCCGAGCAGCGCCGCTTGACCGAGGCCCTGATCGCGCGCGGCGTCGCGGGCAAGATCGACGCGTTCGCTTCGTGGAACACCGACGCCAACACGATCGGGACCGCGTTGCCCGAAGCCATCGCGGCCGGCGCCGGCCGGCGCACCGGAAGCTACGACGCCCCCGCGCACGCGCAGTTCATGCTCGATCGCTACGTCGACGATTATGCGTTTCACCAGTTCGTGCGCCCGGAGCTCAACGCGGTCTTGCGCGCGCGCGGGATCGACACCACCCTGCTCGTGCCCGAGGTCGCGCGCGAGGCGAGCCACGACGACCGCGCGGCGCTCTGGCCCTACGCGCTCGACCTGCTGGCGGAGATCTATCCGCAGTACCGCGACGCGGGCCTGACGATCACGCTGCCCTGGGACCGCACCTTCGAGACGCAGATCGACGTCCGGCTCGCGCCGCGGTAACGCGACCGGGCGCACGCTAACGCGCTGCGCCGACCGGCGTTCCTCCAGCGTCGTTCGTCGTTACATAAGGAATCAATAAGAATCACTTAAGAGATCATTAAGACGAGTGCCGGGTCGGCGCAGGCCCGAGGGCATAGCGGATTTCTGTTCCGACGAGGCTGAAACATGACCTGCGCGGCCGAATACGTAGGTTCGGATGCGAGTCCAACGAGCCGTCGCCCCGGTACTCTTCATCGCGCTGCTGGCCGGTGTGGCGGCCGCCTTCTACTTTTCGGCGGCGCAGCAGCGTGCGGCGCGCGAAGCGGCATTGCAACGAGCGGCCGTCGTGACGGTACGGGGTCTCGTCGGCTCCGAAAAGCAAGCATATCTGACCGATCCGCACGTACTCGCGATCCTGCGCCGCAACGATATCGATCTGCAGGTCGAAACGGCCGGCTCGCGCGACATCGCGACGCGGACGGACTTGGCGAACTACGACTTCGGCTTTCCCGCGGGCGTGCCGGCGGCCAAGAAGCTGATGCAACTCAAGCACGTGACCCAGTCCTATTCGCCCTTCTACACGCCGATGGCCGTCGCGTCGTGGAAGCCGATCGCGGGTATCCTGATCGCCAACGGCATCGTGCGCAAAGACGGTGAAGATTACTACATCGTCGACATGAAACGCCTGGTCCGCACCATGGTCGCGCACAAGCGCTGGAACGAACTGGCGAGCCACGGCGCGTACGACGTCGACAAGTCGGTCCTGATCTCGTCGACGGACGTTCGCAAATCCAACAGCGCCGCCATGTATCTGGCGCTCGCGACGTACTTGCTCAACGGCGACGAAATCGTGCAGGACGATTCGCAAATCGCCGCCGTGCTGCCGCAGGCCGCCGAGCTCTTCCTGCGGCAGGGATACCAGGAGTCGAGCTCGGCCGGCCCGTTCGAGGACTACACGACGATCGGTATGGGCAAATCTCCGCTGGTCATGATCTACGAGGCGCAATTCCTCGAGTACGAGATCGAGCACCCGAGCGCGCGCAACCCCGACATGGTCCTGCTGTACCCGAAGCCGACGATCTATACGAAACACGTGCTGGTGCCCTTCGATGACAAGGGAGCCAAACTCGGTGCGTTGCTCGCGACCGACCCCGACCTGCAGCGGCTGGCCGTCGAGCACGGCTTGCGCACGGCCGACGCCGAGTACGCGCGCACGTTCTGGGCCAAGAACGGCGTGCACGCACCGCGCGCGTTGATCGACGTGGTCGATCCGCCGAGCTACGAAATCCTCGAAACGATGATCCGCGGCATCGAGCGCCGCTTCGACAGCACGTCATAAACGTGCAGTATGGAGGCCGTCTCACGTGAGTTCCAACCTGCCAGCCGCCGCCCCGATCGCCTTACAGCCGCCCGAACCGGTAACTGCCGTCGCGCCCGAACAGGCCGCCGCGGCCGTGCCCTTACCGCCGGCCGAGACGGCGAAACTCGACGGCCAGGTAGCCCAATTCATCGAGGAAGTCACCAGCCTCGACCTGCACGGTAGCGATTTCAAAGCGCGCGTCGACGCGATCAACACGCTGGGCGACGAGGACGTGCGGCAGGCGGCGGCGCTCTCGAACCGCATGCTCGAACGCCCCGTCAACGCGATGAACGGCGGCCTGTTCGACGGCCAGTCTCCGATCTCGAAAAACCTGCTCGATTTGCGCCAGACGATCGAGAAGCTGGACCCCTCGCGCCAAGGCGATCTGTTCTCGGCGCGCAAGCTGCTGGGCGTCATTCCGATGGGCTCGAAGCTGGTGGCCTACTTCGACGGCTATCGCAGTTCGCAGTCGCACCTCAACGCGATCGTCGAGGCGCTGTACCGCAGCAAGGACGAGCTGCAACAGGATAACGCTGCGATCGAACTGGAGAAGCAGCGCCTCTGGGCGCTGATGCAGCGGCTGGAACAGTACGTCTACCTTGGGAAGAAGATCGATGCGGCGCTGTCGGCGAGGCTGGAAGCGCTCGACGCGACCGACGCGCCGCGGGCCAAAGTCCTGCGCGAAGACGTGTTGTTCTACGCCCGCCAAAAAGTCACCGACTTGCTGACCCAGATGGCCGTCAACGTGCAAGGGTATCTGGCCCTGGACCTGATCAAGAAGAACAACGTCGAGCTGATCAAAGGCGTCGACCGGGCCACGACGACGACGATTTCCGCACTGCGCACCGCGATCGTCGTCGCGCAGGCGCTGGCCAACGAAAAGCTCGTGCTCGATCAGATCGCGGCGCTCAATTCGACGACCGGCAACCTGATCGAATCGACCGCCCAGCTGCTGCGTCAGCAGACGGGGCAGATCTACCAGCAAGCGGCCGGGTCCACGGTCGACATCGCCCAGTTGCAGCGGGCCTTCGACAACGTCTATGCCACGATGGACGCGGTCGCCGACTACAAGGTCAAGGCCTTGGCCAGCATGCGACAAACGGTGGACGCACTCTCGGCCCAGGTCGACAAAGCTAAGACCTACTTGGACCGGACCCGGGCCGCGACGGCGCAGGATGCGATCGGCCGGCTGGACGCGGGGCCGGGCGACGGCACGGTCAAGCTCGTTCCCGATGCGTAGGTTCGGTCTACCGGCGGCGCTGGTGCTGGGGCTGGCGCTAGCCGCCTGCGGTTCGGACCAATCGCAGAGCTCCGGTCAAGCGTCGCCCGCCTCCGAGGTGCAGAATCTCAACGTCATCGCCGGCTCGGAGTTGCACGACCTCGAGCCCTATCTCGATCGAATCCAGGACAAGACCGGCGTTCACCTCACCTTGACGTATAGCGGCACGCTGGCCGGCATCGACCGCATCCGCGCCGGCGAAGCGTTCGACGCCGCCTGGTTCGCCAACGCGAAGTACTTGCTGCTGAGCGATACGCAGCACCGCGTCAAGGCGCAGGAACGCATCATGCTCTCGCCCGTGATCGTCGGCGTGAAGGAGAGCAAGGCCAAAGCCTTCGGCTGGACTCCTTCCGGCGTCAGCTGGAAGGAGATCGCCGCCAAATCGGGCTCGGGCGACTTCCGCTTCGCGATGACCAATCCGGCCAGCTCCAACAGCGGGTTCTCGGCGGTGATCGCGGTGGCGTCCGCGCTGGCCGGTACGGCCGACGCGCTGCGCGCGAGCGACGTCGACGCGCAGAAGCTGCGCACGTTCTTCCGCGGGCAGGCCTTGACCGCAGGCAGTTCGGGCTGGCTCGCCGATGCCTACGTACGCGAGCAAGACGGCTTAGACGGCATGATCAACTACGAGGCGTCGCTGCTCGCGCTCAACCGTACGGGCAAGCTCAAGGAGCAGCTGACGCTCCTCTATCCGAAGGAAGGCGTCGCTACGGCGGATTACCCGCTGCTGCTGCTCGACGAATCGAAGCGCGCGCCATTCGAGAGAGTCGTGGCATACCTGCGGAGCGACGAGTTCCAGCGGACGATCGTCGACCGGACGTTCCGTCGACCGGTGAACCCGAACGTCAAGCCGGACTGGGCATTCCCGCCGGTGGTCAACGAAGTCGCCTTTCCGAGCACGCTGGCGGGAGTCGACGGGATCTTGCTCCGCTACCTCAACGACAACCGCGTGCCGGCGCATTCGTTCTACGTGATCGATACGAGCGGCTCGATGGAGGGCGAGCGGCTCGACGGCGTGCGCTCGGCTCTGGATACGCTGGCCGGCGGCGACACGTCGCTGACCGGCAAGTTCGCGCGGTTCGCGGACCGGGAGCGCATCACGCTGATCTCGTTCAATTCGCACGTGACCCCGCCGGTGGATCTCGAAATGCACGGCGCCGACGACCGGCAAACGCTCGCTGCCGTGCGCGCCTACGCCGCGGCCTTGCATGCCGGAGGTTCGACCGCGATCTACTGCGCGCTGGAAGCCGCGCTCGACGACGCGGCCTCGGCGCGTCTAGTCGACGGCGCCCGGTACGATTCGATCGTCTTGATGACCGACGGTGAGAACAACCGCTGCGATACGGAGGAAGAGTTCGCCGGCAAATACCGGGCGCTGCCGCCGCAGCAGCGGATCAAGGTCTTTCCGATTCTTTTCGGCGAGGGCGACCCCGAGCAGCTGCAGCGCTTGGCGGACCTGACCGGTGGGCGCTTGTTCGACGCCAAGACGCAGTCGCTCGGCGCGGTCTTCAAGGAGATCCGCGGGTACCAATGAGACCGTCGCCGTTCGTCCTGTTCCTCTACGGAAACAAGAACATTGCCGGGTGCGTGCTCGGGCTGGCGGCGCTGGGAGCGTACTTCGCCGGCGTGATCCACGACTATTGGCCCGAGATCGTGCTGGGCGCCTACGGGATCGGCTTCTTGGCAGCACCGGGACAGACGTCGGTCGAACCGGCTGCGTTCGAACGCGGGATGACGTCGGAGGAGATCGCCGGGTCGCTCGCAGCCTTTGCGAAGAAGGTCGAAAAGCTGGTCCCGCCCGGCGTGTACGCGCTCGTGTCGAGCATCGTCGCTTCGATCGACGCCATCCTCCCGATGCTCGACGCGAAGTCGGCGGCCCTAGCGGATCAGGACGCGTTCACGATCCGTCAGACCGCGCTGCACTATCTGCCGGAAACGGTCGCGGCGTACCTCAAGCTCCCGGCGGCATTCCGCAACCTCGCAACCGTCTCGGACGGTAAGAATGCGACCCAATTGCTCGTCGATCAGCTGACCGTGCTCGATGCCAAGATGAAAGAGATCGCGCAGAATCTGGTCTCCGACAACGCCCAGGCCCTGCTGGCCAACGGGCAGTTCTTACGCGAGCGCTTTGCGACGCAGTCGTTCTCTGACCCCCGTCTGAGCGCCGGGACGCGACGGCGGCATATCACCCAAACGTACGTTTGGCACGATTCGCGCCTACCACGCACGCAGCGAAGCGGCTGCGTCTCCCCCGCCTCACTCGTTCGGCATACCGAAACGGCGCGTGAACGCGTCGAGGCGCACGTCGAGTTCGCGCCGCCGCGAGGTTTCGACTTCGCCTTTGAGCGTGTCGAGCAGCGCTCGCAGGGTGGCCGTTGCGATCCGCCGGCCCATCGCCGCATCGAACGCCTGCCCGATCAGGCCGGCCGGCGGGTTGTAGGAGCCTCGCAGCTCGAGCAGGCAGCGTTCGTCGCCGGCGTCGCTGACGCTCAGGGCGCCTGCGAAGGCCGGATACGGGCCGCCGTCTTCGGGCTGCCAATGGATGTCGTACAGGATCTTGTCGGTGGGAGCTCCGACCGTGCGGGGCGTCAGCGTTGCGACCACGTTGCGCCGGATCGCCAGATCCGCGAGCGGGACGCCGATGTCGAGCCGGACGCTGTCGGCGGACGGGCCCCGGCGGTTCGACATGAATGCGGCCAAGTAGTGGGCGCACGCGTCCGCCGAGCTGTCCACGATGATCCGACCGGAAATCTTCGTCACGGGAAGTCCTCCACCCAATAGTGCCCCAGGGTCTAGCCAGGCTTCGCGAAAGGCCCGCGAAGTCCGTGCGAAGTTGCCGCCCCAAAATATTGATTTGACAAATCAAACCATATGCCTCTACACTGCGAACAGTGATGGAGAAAGACGTCGCGGCGGTCCTGGAGCATCACGCGCGGATCTATTTCGCGTGTCATTCGCGCGCTGCCCGCGAACCGCAGAGCGGCGACGTCCTGAGCTCCCACCAGGCCACTATCTTGGATCATCTCAGCATCACCGATGCGACGAGTCTCTCCGAACTAGCCGCCCTGATGGGCGTCACGCCGTCGACGATGTCGCTGGCCACCGAGCGTTTGGTCGCGGGTGGCTTCGTGCGGCGCACGCGCGACCGTTCCGACAAGCGGCGCCTGCGGCTCGTCTTGACCGCCAAAGGCCAGCGCGTGCGCGAGGCGCGTTCCCTGCTCGACCCGGTTCGCGTGTCGGCCGTGCTGCGGCGCCTTTCGGAGGTGGACCGGACGCGCGCGCTCCGCGGCCTCGAATTGCTCGCCCGTGCCGCCGCCGTCGAGAGCGCCGACCGGGCTCACGTGGCCGGAGGTGCGTCGTGAAGCCCTCGCTGCGCGCGGCTTCGGTTGCGGCCGGCGCGCTCGTCCTGGTCGCGGGAGTGCCGACCGCCCTCGGCGCGCTGCTGCCGCCCGATCACGTCGCCGTTCGCAGCGAGTGGTTCCCGCTCTCCGCCGAACGGCTGTGGTCGCTCGCGCTCGCGGAATTCGAGCTGGCCAACGACGGTTCGTACGCGGTCGCACAGCGCGACGAACCGCACCGTCTGGTCACCGAGGTCGTTCCCGGGAGCGGCCCGTACAGCGGGACCTGGACGTACGAGTTTCTGCCCGCCGGCAGCGGGACGACCCTGCGTATCACCGAACGCGGCCGGGTCCACGTCCCGTTCTTTCGCTTCGTGTCGCACTACGTGCTCGGCGAAACCCGCTCGCTCGATCGGTTCCTGGACGGCTTGCGCGCTCGCGCGGAGCGCTGACGGCGACCCGTCCCGAACCGGTGCGCGCGCTTCAGTGCGCCGGCGGCGCCGGCTGGCACAGCTCGACGAGCACGCCGCCCGTGCTCTTGGGGTGCAGGAAGGCGATCGCGTTGCCGTGCGCGCCGGGCCTGGGAGCCTCGTCGATCAGGCGGACGCCCCGCGCCTTCAGGCGCGTCAGCTCCGCCGCGATGTCGGCCACGCGGTACGCGATATGGTGCAGCTTGGACGGGGCGTCGCCGCGAAACTTCGCGAGCGGCGAAGCGGCTTCGTCGAGCGGCCGCAAGAGTTCGACGACCGAGTCGCCCGCGCGGATGCCGACCGCTTCGACGCCTTGGTCGGCAATCGTCTCCCGGTACAGCTGCGCGAAGCCGAGCGTCTTGGTGTACAGCTCGACGGCCGCTTCGAGATCGGCGACGACCAGCGCCACGTGATCGATCGTCCAACCGTCGCTCATGCGATGGCCTCCGTGGCGACGTGGCGTCCGAAGACGGTCCGCAGGACGTCGCAGATTTCGCCGAGCGTCGCGCCCGCGTCGACGGCTTCGAGGAAGTGCGGCATCAGGTTGGCCGTGCCTTCGGCGGCGGTTCTGATGCCGGCTAAGCGCGCGCTCACGGCCGCCTGGTTGCGGTCGGCGCGGTACTGCCGGAGGCGCTCGACCTGTTCGCGTTCGATCGCCGGGTCGATCCGCTGCAGATCGATCGGTGCGTCCGCGCCGCTTTCCGCGAAGCGGTTGACGCCCACGACGACGGTATCGCCCCGTTCGATCGCCTGCTGCGCGCGGTAGGCCGACTCGGCGACGCGCGCCTGCATCCAGCCGCTGCCGATCGCTTCGACGCTGCCGCCGAGTTCGTCGACCTCGGCGATCAGCGCGGCGGCGCGCGCGGCCAGGTCGGCGGTCAGCGCTTCGACGTAATACGAACCCGCCAGCGGGTCGACGACGTCGGTCACGCCGCTTTCGTAGCCGACGATCTGCTGGGTGCGCAGGGCGACGCGCGCGGCCGCCGCCGTCGGCAGCGCGAGCGCTTCGTCTTTGCCGTTGGTGTGCAGCGACTGGGTGCCGCCCAGGACGGCGGCCAGCGCCTGCAGGGTCACGCGCACCACGTTGTTGTCGGGCTCTTGCGCGGTCAGCGTGGAACCGCCGGTTTGCGCGTGGAAGCGCAGCATCTGCGAGCGGGGGTCTTCGGCTCCGAATTCGTCGCGGGTGATGCGCGCCCAGAGCGCGCGCGCGGCGCGGAACTTCGCGATTTCCTCGAAGAAGTCGTTATGCGCGTTCCAGAAGAACGAGATGCGCGGCGCGATCGCGTCGATATCGAGGCCGGCGGCGCGCGCGGCGCGCAGGTACGCTTTGGCGTTGGAAAGCGTGAACGCGACCTCTTCGACCGCGGTCGAGCCGGCTTCGCGAATGTGGTAGCCGGAGATCGAGATCGTGTTCCACTGGGGTACGTTCGCGGCGCAATAGGCCATCACGTCGGTCACCAGCCGCATCGACGGCTTGGGCGGGTAGATGTACGTTCCGCGTGCGACGTACTCTTTGAGGACGTCGTTCTGGATCGTGCCGCCGAGCGCGGCGAACGGAATGCCGCGGCGGCGCGCGACCGCGAGCACCATCGCCAGCAGGATCGATGCCGGCGCGTTGATCGTCATCGAGACCGTCACCGCGTCGAGCGGAATCCCGTCGAAGAGCGTCTCCACGTCGCGCACGTGATCGATCGCGACGCCGACTTTCCCGACTTCGCCGCGCGCGACCGCGGCGTCGGAATCGTACCCCAGTTGCGTGGGCAGATCGAACGCAACCGACAGTCCGGTCGTACCGCGTTCGAGCAAGTAGTGGTACCGCGCGTTGGATTCGGCCGCGGTTGCGAAGCCGGCGTACTGGCGCATCGTCCACAGCCGTTGCCGGTACCCGTCCGCGCGAACGCCGCGCAGAAACGGAAACGCTCCCGGCTCGCCCGGTTCGAATGCGGCGGTTGCCGCATCCGCGTCGCGCCGGTCGTAGTGGTCTTTGAGCGGAATTCCGCTTCCGTTCTCGGTTCGCGCAGCCATCGGGCCTCATTTCAAGGCGTGCGTACCGCGACCCGCTTCGCGCCGGCGCGAGAAAAGATCGATCGCGATGGACGCGGCTCAGCGCCGAGCGGCCGGTACGGCCTCGTCGCTCTTCACGAAGACGGCGGCATAGCGCGCGTTCGCGCCCGTTCCTCCGCCATGCAGCGAGATCGGGGTGTAGCCGGCCGAGGCGTAGCTCTTCTCGAGCGATTTGTACGCGGCCGGCGTCAAGTTGTGCGCTTCGGCCCACGCTCCGGCGTAGTCGCTGCGGTAAGCGGACAGGTACGTTTGGTCGTCGGTCAACGTGACGCTGACCGGCCGGTAGCCCCTCGCTTTTTCGCCGGCGATCGCAGCCGTCAAGGTGGCCGCGCTGTCGGCGACGCGCGTTAGGCCGGGGGCGACTTCTCCGTCATCGATCCAAACGCCGGCGTACAGCGGCGCCGCCTTCGTTCCGTAGATCGTCGCGGTCCGCAGGGCAAGCCCTCGAGCCCGGAATTGCGCGTCGTAGCTGAGGAATGCGTTCGCGGCGATCCCGGCGTAGATGTAGTACTCGCTCGCGTTGCCCGCCTCGATCGCCCCGGTCACGACCTGATCGTTCGCGTCTCCGGTGATCGACAGGAGCGAGGGAACGTACCCGAACTGCGCGTTGTACTGCAGCCAACTGAGGTATCCGCTAAGGTTCGTGCCGGAAATCGCGCTGAACGGCGACCCCTCCTGCTGCACCCAAACGCAGGCGTAGAGGGGGCTCGCGACGCCGCCGTAGACGCTCAACGAGGTCATGCGGTAGCCGCGGGAATAGAAATAATTGAAGTAGTTCTGGTTTTGCTCCCGGGGGGCGCCTTCGTAGGCGTAATACGGAAGCGGCGTCTCGACCGGAGGCCGGACGCGCGCGACGCGGGGCCGGCCACGCCGTCCGACGAGAAAACGGCCGCCGTGGGAACCCACGACGAAAGCCCCCGCCGTCGTCAGGAATGTCGCTCGGTCCACCTACGCGGTTCGCCCCCTCGAAAATACCGTTGAGCCCATCCTAACCGAAAGGCGACCGCGAGGGCAACCCGAGCGGCGGGTGCCATAGACGGGCGCTTGCCGGTGACGGAGGCTCAGGCGAGCGTCAAGAGCGGCGCGCCGGCCTCCAGCGTCTCGCCTTTAGCCGCATGCACCGCGGCGACCGTGCCAGCGCGATGGGCCCGGATCTCGTTCATCATCTTCATCGCCTCGATCACCGCCACGACCTGTCCGGACGCGACCTCGCTGCCGGCGTCGACCGTAACGTCCACGACGACGCCGTGCATGGGCGTGACGACGTCGTTGCCGTCCGCCGTTCGCCCGTTTTTCGGGCGCTGCGCTTTCGGCGCGCGCTTGCGCGTGCCGGCCGCACTCCCCGCCGCGGCGGCCCAGTCGAGCACGCGAACCGTGTAGAGTTTATCGTTGACCTCGACACGCACGACGTCGGCGCTGCCGTCGGACGGAACCGGCGCGGCCGGCACCTCGGCGATCGCGTCCGCAAGGCCGTCGCGTGCCGGGGTCCAGGTCGCCGCGAACGCTTCCAGGGTCGCGGTTCCGAACGTTCCTTCGGCCACGGCGGGACTGTCGTTGAGCGCGCGCAGGAATTCGAGCGTCGTCGGCAGGCCGCCGATGGTGTAGTCGTCGATGGCTCGCCGCAGACGGGCGCGCGCGCCGTCGCGCGTCGGCGCCCACACGATCAGCTTCGCGATCATCGAGTCGTACTCGGGTGAAATCGTCCCGCCGAGCGTCGCGGCCGCATCGACGCGCACGCCGAATCCGGCCGGCTCGCGATAGGCGGTAATGGTGCCCGGTTCCGGGCGGAAATTGCGCGCCGGGTCTTCGGCATTGACGCGAACTTCGATCGAGTGGCCGCGGAAGTGGATGTCGCTCTGCGCGTACCCGAGCGGCTCGCCGGCCGCGACGCGCAATTGCTCCGCGACGAGATCGAGGCCGCTGGTCATTTCACTGATCGTGTGCTCCACTTGGATGCGCGTGTTCATCTCCAAGAAGAAGAAGTCGTCGCCCGCGACGAGGGTCTCGATCGTGCCGACGCTGTCGTACGCGATCGCGCGCGCCGCGCGTACGCCCGCCTCGCGCAGGCGTTCGCGAACGCTCGCGGGGATGCGGGCCGGAGTCTCCTCGTAGAGCTTCTGGTGGCGCCGCTGCAGCGAACAGTCGCGTTCCCCGACGTGCACGACGTTGCCGTGCTTGTCGGCGAGAAGCTGCAGCTCGACGTGTTTGGGATTGTCGAGATAGCGCTCGACGTACAGCGTCGCGTTGTTGAAATAGGCTTGGGCTTCGCGCTCGGCGGTTCCGAAGGCGGTCGCGATCTCGTCGCGCGTCCGCGCGACTTTGAGGCCCTTGCCGCCGCCGCCCCCCGATGCCTTGAGCGCGAGCGGCAAGCCGTATTCGTCCGCCGCTCGCAGGGCGTCCTCGATCGAGCGCAGCGGTTCGGTCGCGCCGGGGACGACCGGTACGCCGGCCGCGACCATCGCTTGGCGCGAGCGGATCTTGTCGCCCATCGCGTCGATGGCGTCGGGGTGGGGTCCGACCCAGGTGAGCCCCGCGGCGATGACCGCGCGAGCGAAGCCGGCGTTTTCGGCCAGAAATCCGTAGCCGGGATGGACCGCGTCGGCGCCCGACTGCGCCGCCACGCCGAGCAGTTTCTCGACGTTCAAGTAGCTCTGCGAGGGCGCGGCCGGCCCGAGCAGGTACGCTTCGTCGGCGTACGCGACGTGCAGCGCGCCGCGATCGATCTCCGAGTAGACCGCCACGATTCCGAGGCCAAGTTCGCGGGCCGAGCGCATGATGCGCAGCGCGATCTCGCCGCGGTTCGCGACCAAGAGCTTCTTCATTCGGGGCGGCATTCGGGGCGGCGGAACCGGTCGGGTGCCGGCTCGTCGTAGGCGGTGAAGATTCGCGCCGCCTGCCGCCAACGCGATGCGGGAGCGGGTGCCGCCGGTGCCGGTTCTCGTTCCCGAAGGGTTGCCAGGGCGGCCACCACGGCCGCGATTTCGTCGCCGGTCACGCGAATCGTGCCGGGCGCCACGGTTGAACCATCTAGGTACGAATTATCTGGCAACCGTCATGGAGCACCTTCCTCGCCGGCTACGGGCGCGCCACGTCCGGTCCCGCCGGATACGTCAGCGCTTGAAGGTTCCCGATCGGGAACTGCCGCGTCGTTGCAAGGCTCGCGCTCGCATCGACGCCGAGCGACAGATCGGCGTTGAGGCGCTGGGCGAGGTCCGGCGTTCCCGAACGCGCGATCGACCGGTGGATCCAGAACTTGAAGACCGCCAGATGGGCCGGATGCGGCGCGATCGTGGCCGCGTAGTAGCGTCCGATCGCCGCGCGGGAGGCGTCTTTGCGCGCATCGGAGACTTTGGCGTAGTAGTGCTGCAGGGGCAGCCACTCGGCCGTGCTCTGCACGAAGGCGCGCCCGCCCGGCAGCGGGCGCAACACGTACGAACGATGGAAATCGCGGACGAACGTGCTCGTCCACGCATCGAGTTCCGCCTCGTCGCCGGTCAGCGTACTGCCGGCCTGCTGCTGGCGTACGTGGTCGAACTCGTGGCTCAGCACGCTGCGCGACCAGAAGAAATCGCTCGCTTTGAGCGCCTTCTCGCCCAGCACGACGTACGGCGTCGAGCCGACGTTGCGCGTGTAGGCCGCGTTGACGTTGAGCTTGCGGCCGTCGAGCGGGGACTCTTTGCGCTCGAGCCCGGCGTCGAAATTCACCTGCGGCGCCGCCGTGCTGTACGCAACGAGATGGGCCGGATCGGGGCTCTTGTCGGCGCTGCCGTCCGCGGTCTTGTCGACGACCGTCAGCCCGACCGCTTGCTGCAAGAGCGCGGCCTTGTCGGCCGAGGTCGCCGCGGCTTTGACCTTTGCGTCCCAGTCCGGCGGCGCGCCGCTCGCTTCGGGCCCGAAGTCTTGGCACTGGATACTGCCGGGGGCGACGGCGCCTGCCGCCTGCTGGGCAACGTGCGCGAGCTCGTGCGCGAGCAATCGCGAGCCCTCGGCCGTGTCCGTCCGGTAGCGGCCGGGGGCGAAGACGATATCGCTGCCGACGGTGTAGGCCGCCGCCTCCAAGCGCCGGGCGGAAGCGCCGGCGGCCTCCGCGGCGTGGACGCGCACGTCGCTGAAGTCGTGGCCGAACCGGGCGGAGTAGCGTTCGCAAGTTCCCGGCGCAAGCGGCGCGCCACCGCCCGGCAACGTGCGGATGAAGGCCTCATCGGCCGCCAGCACCGGCGGCTCCGCCCGCGGCCGCACGCTTTTCGCGGCTCCGGCGGCGCGTTCAGCCGCGTCGCCGGGGCGGCTACGCGCGCGCATCGGCGTCGCGACGCACCTTGGCGGCGCGCGCCGGACACGGTACGATGCGCTCGTGCAGAAGCTGATCCTGCGGAATTACCTGTCGCCGGGCGACATCGTCATGTTGACTGCCGCCGTGCGAGACTTGCACGCCAAATACCCGCGGCGCTTCGTCACCGACGTGCGCACGCCGTGCCCGGCGATGTGGGAACACAACCCGCACGTGACGCCGCTCGCCGACGGCGATCCCGCCGCCGTGCGGCTGGACTGCCACTATCCGCTGATCCATCGCAGCAATCGCGCCCCTTACCATTTTATCCACGGTTTTATCAATTTCCTCAACGAGCGGCTCGATCTTTCGATCGAACCGACGGCATTCCGAGGCGACATACACTTGGCGCCGCGCGAGAAGGCGTGGATGTCGCAAGTCCAGGAGATCGTCAAGGAGCCGGTTCCGTTTTGGCTCATCGTCGCGGGCGGCAAGCGGGATTACACGATCAAGTGGTGGGAGGCCGCGCGCTTCCAGGAGGTTGTGAACCATTTCGCCGGCCGGATCCTGTTCGTCCAGACCGGCGAGGCCGGGCACGAACACCCGCCGCTGCGCGGCGTTCTGGATCTGCGCGGGAAAACCGACCTGCGCCAGTTGATCCGGCTCGTCCACCACGCGCAAGGCGTGCTCGCTCCGGTAACGTTGCACATGCACTTGGCCGCCGCCGTCGACGTTCGCCCGGGGATGCCCAAGAACCGCCCGTGCGTCGTCGTGGCCGGCGGCCGCGAACCGCCGCATTGGGAGGCGTACCCCCACCATCAGTTCTTGCATCGCGCCGGGGCGCTCGCGTGTTGCGACGACGGCGGCTGCTGGAAGTCGCGCACGGTCGCGCTCGGCGACGGCGATGAAAAGGACGGCCTCGCGCACCGCTGCGTCGACGTCGTCGGTTCGCTGCCGCGCTGCATGGACCTCATCGCCGCCGCGGACGTGATCCGGGCGATCGAAGTGTACTTCGAAGGCGGTGCGGTCCGTTACTTGAATTCGGCGGAAGCGCGCGCTTGCCAAGCCGCCCTCTCGGCATTCGCATGACCGGCGTTTCGCCGGGCGTGCACTTCTCGCCGTACCGCTTGGCCGCGCTCACGCACGAACGCGGCGGGTTCGCGGCGCTGCGCGACGCAAACGTGCTGATCTATTTCCCGCACGGCTTCGGTGACTGGGTGCAGTTCGCCGCGGTGCTGCCGCTCCTGGAGCGCTCGAACCGCTATTGGATGACGCGCTTCGGCGACGACAACGTCGCCCTCGCCGACCGCTGCGCGTACGCGCGCCCCGCGTACTTGGGCCTCAACGGGACGCAGAACGGCGACGGGGCGGCGTACGCGAGCCGCCACTTCGGGCTGGACTACGACTCGCTCGACGGCGGCGAGCGCGACCTGCTGATGCCGGATTCACTGGCGGAATTCTGCGAGCGCGAACGGATCGACGCGCTGCTGTGGACGTCGTTTCCGGAGATCGGCGGGAGCGTCGCGTATCCGTTCCACTCGAAGGCCCGCAACATGCTGCGCTTCCTGCTGACGCCCGAGCGCCGGGCGAAGCTCGATCTCTCGGCGCCGCTCGCGAGCGGGCTTTCGTTCGAGGTCGATCCTTCGGTCACGCAGTGGGTCGAATCGCGGCTGAAGAACCTGCTGGGCTTGCGCGGCCGCAAACTCTGCGTGATCGCGCGCAACGGCTACACGTCGATCGGAAAGAACTGGGGTCACCGTTTCCGCGAGGACTTGCCGCCGCCCCAGCGCCGCGAAGGGGCGGAATGCCGTGAGTTCATGCGTCTGATGCGGCGTGCGGACGACCGCTGGAGGTTTCTCGTCATCGAAGAGCGCCTGTTCGAGGGCGACGACACGTTGCGCTCGCCCGAGCTGGGAGCGTACAGCTATGCCGAGGTCTTCGGGACGCTCGACCAGCCGATGATTCCCTTCGGCTTGGTCATGAAGGTCGTGGTTTCGCTCGCCGACCTGTGCGTGGGCGTACCGGTCGGGCCGTACCATCTGGCCATGGCGAAGCCCGAGCTGCCGGTCGTCGGGCTTTGGATCGAGCACGTGCCGAGCTGGTACGAGGAGCCGCGGCCCGGGGCCGTTCACCTGATCAGCCGCAACGTCCGCGAACACGCGCTCGATCGCAAACCGGGCAGCTTGTTCGCCAGGTCGCGGCTGCGCTACGAAACGCAGTACGTCGAGACGCGCGTGCTCACGGGCGAGCAGGTGTTTGCGGCGGCCGAACGTCTGCTCGCGTCGCGTTAGGAGCCTGTCGGACTAGCCTTCCATGATGCTCGCGCGCAGTTGTTCCGTCGGCCGGGAGGGCTTGAGCGCGAGGTGGTGTTTGAGATACTCGGCCAGGGCCCCGTAGGCTGCCAATGCCGCACCGCGCCTGCCCGACGCGGCGAGGCTGCGCATGACCAAGCGCGTCGCGCCCTCGTGAGCGCGGTCGGTTTCGAGCAGGCGCAAGCCGTAGTCGAGCGCTTCGGCGTAGTCGTCGCGGGCGAGCGCGCTTTCGGCGAGGCGTTCGAGGATGATCGCGTAGGCGTTGGCGCAACGCAATCGCAGCGGGTACATCCATTCCGCCTCTTCGCCGGCAAGATACTCGCCCGCATACAGGGCGACCGCAGCCTTCATCGCCTCGGCCGACGCTCCGCGGGCGGCCGCAAGCAGTCGTTCCGCGTCGGAGTCGACGCGAATCGCCGGGTCCCACGCGTACGCGCTGCCCGAACAGCGAATGCCTTCGAGTTCGGGGGCGAGCTCGCGCAGCACGCCGCGTGCGCCCGCGACGGCAATGTGCAAGCGGTGCGCGGCGGTCTCCACGTCGAGCGCCGGCCAGAAGGTACCGATCAGCGTATCGCGCGACGCTGCCGCGCGCGGATAGCTCACGAAAAACTGCAGGAGTTCGCGGCCGCGCCTGAACGCGGGGCCGCTCGTCCACTCGCCTTCGGTTCGGACGGCGAACGCTCCGAGGCAGCGCACTTGCAACACGACTTCTGTTGACAGCACGTCGCTACCAACCTTTGCTGCGATGGTAAGACCGTTCACCGACGTTAGCAAACGAACGTCCGCGGCGTCAAGCCGGAGGAAGTAAAATGCGAGCGCCGCGAGAGACGGACGACGGCAGGCGGAGAGCCGGCCGCGAGCGCGAGCGGAGCGGAGCGAGCCGGCGTCGCGCTACACTGGCCCGCGTGAGCGTGAAGAGGATGTACGTTGGAAGAGGGCGTCTCGGCGATCGTCACCGCGCAAAGCACGCCGGACGGCGCGCTCTCGATCGTCCTGCACGTGGCCGAAGACGCGGCCGCGATCCGCTTGGAACGGGCCGTGCTCGCGCTGACGGTGCGCTTGCTCGACGCGCAGATCGTGCGCGTCAGCCTGGCCAATCCGGCGACGGGCTCGGTCGCTTACTTTCAAAGTGCGTTACCCGCTCTCGCCTTAGCGCGCGAACTGGGCTTGCAGCTGGTCCGTTAGCGTTTCGGCGCCGTTCCATTTAATACGAGGAGTCACCCATGCCCGCATCGCTGTCGTGGCCAGGCGTCTACGTCGAGGAGATCCCGAGCGGCGTCCACGCGATCACCGGAGTGCCGACCTCGATCGCGGCCTTCGTGGGACGGGCCTTGCGCGGGCCGACCGATACCCCCACGACCGTCACGAGCTTCCCCGAGTTCGGCCGTCTGTTCGGCGGCCTGGGCCTCGGCTATCCAATGAGCTATGCGGTGCGGGATTTTTTCATCAACGGCGGCGGGCAGGCGGTGATCGTTCGCGTTTGGGCCGCCGGGCCGGCCTCGTCGGCGGCAAGCTCGAGCAGTTCGTCGCTCTCCGGCGCGTCGTCGGAAAGCAGCGCGAGCAGCTCGAGTTCCGGCAGCGCCTTCGCGCTACCGCGGCAAGCCGACGGCATCGCGCGTACGAACCTGACCGATCCCGACACGATCGGTCTCGCGCTCGAGGCGCAAAGTCCCGGGACGTGGGGCAACAAGGTCACGGTGCAGGTCGTCACCCCGTCGCCGGCGCCCGACGCGACGGTCGCCGCAAACCTCGGCTACAGCAGCCCGTCGCAACTCTTCAACCTGCTCGTCACCGATACGGGGGCCCAGACGAGCGAAACGATCCGCAACGTTTCCGTCGCGGACGGAATGCGCCGTCTCGATAAGGTCCTGCTCTCCGAATCGCAACTCGTCGTCGTGCCGCTCGACCCGAGCACCCTCAAGCCGATCTTGCCGAGCGCGACGCCGGCGGCATCGGCGGCGATCTCGCTGAGCGGCGGCGACGACGGCGATATCGTTCGCGATTCCGGCGTGTACGTGCCGACCGACGGCAGCAAGCACGGCATCTACGCGCTCGAGAACGCGGACATCTTCAATCTGCTCTCGATTCCGCCGGACAGCGCGCCGCCGGACAGCATGTTATGGGTTTCGGCGGGTGCGCTGTATCAAGGCGTCTATCCGGCGGCGCTGAGTTATTGCAAGTCCAAACGCGCGCTGCTGGTCGTCGATCCGCCCTACGATTGGACGAGCGTCGGCGATGCGACGGGCGGGCCCGCGGCGCTCAATTTGACTGCCGACGGCGACTTCGGCGCGCTGTATTTCCCGATGCTGGTCGAAGGCGATCCGTTGCAGCAGGGGCGCCTCGGCAATTTCCCGCCCTCGGGCGCGGTCTGCGGGGTCATGGCGACGACCGATAACGCGCGCGGCGTCTGGAAAGCGCCGGCCGGGATCGACGCGCCCTTCGCCGGCGTGCAGGGTTTGTCGACACAGATGACCGACGCCGACAACGGCCTCTTGAATCCGGTCGGGGTGAATTGCCTGCGCAATTTTCCGTTCGTCGGAAACGTGGCGTGGGGCGCGCGTACGCTGCGCGGCGCGGACGTTCTCAGCGACGACTACAAGTACGTGCCGGTGCGCCGGATGGCGCTGTTTCTCGAGTTAAGCTTGCAGCGCGGCCTCAAGTGGGTCGTCTTCGAGCCCAACGCCGAGCCGCTCTGGGCCTCGATCCGGCTCAACGTCCAGTCGTTCATGCAGGACCTATTCACGAAGGGCGCGTTTGCCGGCACGACTCCCGCCTCCGCGTACCTGGTGAAATGCGATAGCGAGACGACCACGGCCTACGATCAGAGCACCGGCGTCGTAAATATCGTGGTCGGTTTCGCTCCGCTCTATCCGGCGGAATTCGTCGTCCTGCAGATCCAACAACTCGCCGGTCAAACCGGACCGTAACCGTAGGTGAACGCCGATGGCTGAATTCAGCGTGAACACGAAGCGCTTCGATCCATACAAGAACTTCAAGTTCCGGGTCAAGTGGGACGGCAAGTACGTCGCGGGCGTCAGCAAGGTCAGTACGCTCAAGCGTTCGACCGAGGTCGTCAAGCACCGGGAAGGCGGCGACCCGAGCACGACGCGCAAGTCGCCCGGCCGGACCGAGTACGACGCCGTGACGCTCGAGCGCGGCGTCACGCACGACCCGGAGTTCGAGAACTGGGCCAATAAGGTCTGGAACCTCGGCGCCGGTTTGGGCGCGGAAGTCTCGCTCGCGGACTTCCGCAAAGACATCATCCTCGACATCTTCAACGAAGCCGGGCAGAAGGTGATCTCGTACAAGATCTTCCGCTGCTGGGTGTCGGAGTATCAAGCGACCGCGGATTTCGACGCGAACGCCAACGCCGTTTTGATCCAGCACGTCAAGCTCGAAACCGAAGGCTGGGAGCGCGACCAGAGCGTCACCGAGCCGACCGAGCCGACGCTTAGTCCGTAGGCGTACGGGATGCCGGCGATGCCGATCGCCCTGCGGGTTCCCAGCGCTTCCGGCTTACTGGACGTTTGGGAGGCGGGCGAACGCGAGCACTCGATCGATCGCGCGCTGACGATCCTGTCGGCGTTTAGCGGCGAGCGCCGCGACGCGCTCGCCGCACTCGGAGTCCACCGGCGCGACGCGCTGCTGATCCGCTGCCGGATGCTCGCCTTCGGAACGCGGCTGACCGGCGTGAGCGCCTGCGCGTCGTGCGGGTGCGAGGTCGAACTCGAACTCGAGCTGTCGGCGCCCGACGCCTGCCTCGACGAAGCCGGGCGGCTCGACGTGGGAGGGCGCTCGATCGCCTATCGCGTGCCCGACAGCTTCGACTTAGCCGCGGTCGCCGCGTGCGAGAGTGCCGCGGCGGGCGAGCGCGCGCTCGCAGAGCGCTGCATCGAGGCGGCGGACGCGCTCGACCCCGCCGCGTTCGCGGCGGCCGACGCGGCGATCGGCGCGCTCTGCGCGCCGGCTACGATCGAGGTGACCGTCGCGTGCCCGGCCTGCCAGAACGTGTTCGCGCCGCCCGTCGACATCGCGACGATCGTATGGACGGAGATCGCCGCGTACGCGCGCTGCCTGCTCTTCGACGTCGACACCCTCGCGCTGCGCTACGGCTGGAGCGAGCGGGATATTCTGGCGCTGCCCGACGCGCGTCGCCGCCGTTATCTCGAGGGAGCCTGGTAATGGGTGCGCTCGCGCAGCTCGTCCGGCGTGCCCGGGGCGCAGAAGACGCGCTCCGGCCCGCGATCGACCGCTGGCACGTCGCGCGGGCGACCGCCGTGGCCGTTCCGGACGCCGAAGGTGCCGCGCCCGGTCCGTCCGTTGCGCCGCGTGCGTCCGTCGCGCCGCGTGCGTCCGTTGCGCCGCGTGCGGCGTGGCCCGGGGCCGACGCGCGCGCGCGCCGCGGCGCCACCGGGGCCGTGCCCCCGGCCGCTGACAGCGCCCGCGTTCGGGCATCCGAGCCGCCCGCCCGGACGGAGCACGCGGTGCCGGGCCCGTCGCGCGCGCACCCCGAACCGGGCGCCGGACCGAGCGCTTCGCGTGGCGCGCGCGACGCGCACGGGCCGAACGATGGCCTCGAGCGGTTCGAGACGCGGGAAGAGGGCCGGGCGCCGTGGGTGTCCGGCGCGCAGGAGGGGAGCGAGGCACGGCTGCTTCCACCCCAACCGGCGCCGCCGCAGGCGAGGGGGCGGCAGACCGCCGGCAGCTTGGAGGGCGGGAGCGCGGCACGCGCGACCGGCGACCCCGGCCCGGTGTACGTTCACATCGGGCGCATCGACGTCCGGGCCGTCGACGCGCCCGCGCCGAAAGCGCAGCCGGCGCCGCGCGCGGCGCTTGGCAAACCGTCGCTCGAAGCGCACCTGCGCGCTCGAGACCGGGCCGCCGGATGAGTACGGCACTCGCGCTGGCCGCTACGTCGCGCGTGATCGCGGCGATCGTCGACGACGCCGTTTCGGCGGCGCGCCTGGTCTTGCCGAGCATCCTCGGCTCGGCCACGACGAGCTCGTCGCCGCCGGACCACCTCGACACGACCAAAGATGCGGAGCTGACGAACCTCAATCTGTTTCTCTATCACGTTACCTACAACCAAGGCTGGCGCGAGGCCGGCCTGCCGACGCGCGGCTCGAACGGAGCGCCGGCGGGGCGCGCGCCGCTGGGACTCGATCTGCACTATCTGCTCAGCGCCTACAGCGCGGGCGACTACGAAGCGCAGATCATGCTCGGCATCGGCATGCAGGCCTTACACGAGATTCCGGTTCTGTTTCGCGAGAAGATCTCGGAGGTCTTCACGCCGCCGTTCGCGACCGAAGTCGACAAGGCGCTCGCGACGGCGGGGCTCGCGGACCAGATCGAACTGCTGAAGATCACGCCGCAGCAGCTGACGACCGACGAGCTGGCCAAGCTCTGGACGGCGATGCCGGGGAAGTTTCGCGTTTCGGCGGGTTACGCGGTCTCGGTGGCTATCGTCGAAACGAAGGCGCCGCTGCTCGCGCCGCTGCCGGTGCTCACGCCGGTCGTGACCGTCATCCCGTTTTCCGAGCCGTCGATCGATGCGATCGTCCCGCAACTCGTCGCCTACGTGCCCGGCGCGTCGCTTACGATCGAGGGCGGAAACCTGACCGGCAAGAATACCGTCGTCATCTTCGACGGCGCGCCGGCCTCGCCCCAGACCCCGGTGCCGATCGGAAACGGCGCCGCGGTGAGCGTCCCGCTGCCGCCGCTGTTAGCGGGAATCAACACGCTGCGAGTCGCGCGCCAAGTGGACCTCGGCGAGTCGCCGCTGACGACCGTAGTCCAATCGAACACGGCTTCGTTCGTGCTGCAACCGGCCATCGCGCGCAGCGCGGTCTCGCCGTTCCCGTACGAGATCGGCGTGGGCGCCCCGGATCCTTCGACCACGCCGCCGACCGTCCCGGTGACCGTCACCCTGGCTCCGGCGCTAGCCGCCTCGCAGACGGTCTCGCTGCTGCTGGCGGAACTGAACGTCGCGCCGGGAGCGAGCCCGCTCTCCTATACGTTCGACGCGTTAGCGCAGGACATCGCGCCGCCCGACACCGTCGTGTTCAGAACCCAAGGCGTCGCGGGCGGAAAGAGCTATCTCGTGCGCGTGCGCGTCGACGGCGCCGACAGCCCGCTCGACGTCGACCCGGCAACCAAACGATTCGTCACCCCGGCGGCGGCCTTCTGATGGCGGCGCAGGCACGGGTCGACTGGCCGCGCGCCAACCAGCTCGCGCTGATGGACGAGGTGGGCGCGGTCCGGGCCGCGCTCGAGCGGCTGGCCGGCCACGAACCGGAACCGTCGGGCGCCCGTCCCGCGCCCGACGTTACCAGCGCCTTGGACGTCGTCTGCCGTACCTTCGCGCTGTCGGGCTTCGAGCGCAAGATCGTGGTCATGTGCGCCGCGCTCGAGCTCGACGGCTCGTTCGCGGCCCTGTGCGCGCTGGCGCAGGGCGATCCGGCCCGCGCCTTTCCGACCTTCGGGTTAGCGCTTGCGGCGTTCGACGACGCGCACTGGAGTGCGCTGACGCCGCAGGCGCCGCTGCGCCGCTGGTCGCTCGTGCGGGTCGGCCGCGACGCGCCGGTGACGGCGGCCGCGCTGCGGATCGACGAGAACGTTCTTCACGAACTGGCCGGCGTATCCGAACTCGATCCGCGCCTGCGGCCCTACCTGAGCGCCGCGCCGGACGGCAGCGAACTGGTGCCCTCGCAGCGCGACGCCGTCGACCGCAGCGCTCGGCTGTTGCGCTCGCGCGAGCGCGACATGCGGCTCGTCCAGCTCGCCGGGCGCGATGCCGCCGCGACGCGCGCGGTGGCCGACGCCGCGTTCGCGGCGGCCGGCACGGCGGCGGTCGCGTTCGACGCGCGCGCCCTGCCGCGCGATCCATCCGAACTCGATACCGTGGTTGAGGCATGGGCGCGCGAGCATGCCTTGCACGGTTCGGCCTTCTACCTCGACGCGCACGCGCTCGACGAGGCGGACGCGGCACCGGCGGTGCGGTTCGTGGAGAACGCCCCGGGCCTCGCCGTGATCGGCGTCGACCGGCCGCTGTCGTTCGCCCGCCGCGAGACGTACACGCTCGACGTGAACAAGCCGACGCGCTCGGAACAGCACGACCTGTGGCGCCGCGCGCTCGCGACGAGCGACCAGGACCCGGCGGCGGCCGATGCCGCCGGCGAACTGGCCGGACATTTCGACTTCAGCGAGCGGCGCATCCGGGCGGTGGCGGGCCTCACGCGTGTAGAAGGCGGCGACCCGCGGCGGCGCGCCTGGCAGGCGGCGCGCGCGGGGGCGCGCACGTCGCTCGATCAGCTTGCCCAACGCCTCGACGGCGGTGACGCCGCCGGCGCGCTCGTTCTGCCCGCGCCGCAACGCGAGCTCTTGAACGATATCGTCGCGCACGTGCGGCACCGCATGCACGTGTACGAGGTTTGGGGGATGGGCCGCGCCGGCGAGCGCGGGCTCGGCCTCAGCGCCCTCTTCCACGGTCCGAGCGGAACCGGCAAGACCTTAGCGGCCGAAGCGATCGGAGCCGAGCTCGCCCTCGACGTGTACCGGGTCGATCTCAGCCGGCTCGTCAGCAAATACATCGGTGAGACCGAGAAGAACCTCAGCCGCGTTTTCGACGCGGCCGAAGACGGCGGCGCGATCCTGCTGTTCGACGAATGCGACGCGATCTTCGGCAAGCGCGGTGAAGTGCAAGCCGCGCACGACCGCTATGCGAACGTCGAGGTGAGCTACCTGCTGCAGCGCATGGAGGCGTATCGCGGGCTCGCGATTCTCACGACCAACCTGCGAAGCGCGATCGACCCCGCCTTTCTGCGCCGCATCCGCTTCGTCGTGGCGTTCCCGTTTCCGGATTACGAGCAGCGGCTGGCCATGTGGCAGCGTTCGTTCCCCGCGGCGGTGCCGACCGAGGGTCTCGATTTCGCGAAGGTCGCGCGGCTGAACGTGGCCGGCGGAAACGTCCGCAACATCGCGCTGCACGCGGCGTTTCTCGCGGCCGATCGCAAGCAGCCCGTTCGGATGGAGCACCTGTTGCGCGCGGCGCGTGCCGAGTGCGCGAAGATCGAACGCGCGCCGAGCGCCCTCGAGATCGGAGGCTGGATATGAAACGGCGACCCGTGGTCGTGACGATCGGCGAAGTTCGTCTGCACGGTTTCGACCCGCGCGCGCGGTCGGCGATCGGCGACGCGCTCGGACGCGAGTTGACGCGGCTGTTCGGTCAAGGCACCCCGGCGCAGACTTCGCGCGAGGTCGCGCGGGCGGACGCGGGTAGCTTCGCGGGCCGCCGCGACGGCGAGCCGGCAGCGCTCGGCGCGGGCATCGCCGCCAACGTGCACCGTGTGGTGAACGAGCCGTGCTGAAGGGCGGCATCGTGCTGGTCGATCCGACCACCGCGGCGGTGCTGCGCGTGATCCCGCTACAGTACAATCCGGAAACGCTGTCGCGCACGCTGCAAGTGCAGGGCGTCGGCTCCGACAGCGGGCCGCACGTCGACCAGCTTCGCCTCAAAGGCCCGCCGATCGAAACGATCAAACTCGATACGGAGATCGATGCGGCCGACCTGCTTGCCGACCCGCAGGCGAATCCGAGTGCGGCCCAAAGCGGCATCGGGCCGTTCCTGGCGGCCCTCGAGCTGATCGTCTACCCGACGAGCGCGCAGCTGCAGAGCGCCAACGCCGACGCTCGAGCGGGTACGCTCGAGATCGTCCCGATGGACGCGCCGCTCGCACTCTTCGTGTGGAGCAAGTATCGCATCGTGCCGGTTCGCATTACCGAATTCAGCGTGACCGAAGAGATGTTCGACAGTTCGCTCAATCCGATCCGCGCGAAGGTCTCGCTCGGGATGCGCGTGCTCACGATCGACGACCTGACGTACTCCTCGACGGGCGGGAGCATCTACATGGCTTACCAGCAACAGAAGGAGCGCCTGGCGCAGAGCCTGGCCGGCGGCCGGCTCTCCGCACTCGGCGTCGGGAGCATTCCATGACCGATACGTTGAGCGCGCTGCTCGCAGCCGGCGCGATCGCGCAAACCTCGTACGCCCCCAACAGCCGCTACTACGGGCTCGCGCCGAGCACCTACGTGACGGCCGGCGGGCGCACGATCCGCTACACCTCGCGCCGGTTCGTTCCGCAGCCTCAGAATTTCTCGACGATCTCGACGCATACCGTCGGGCAGGGCGAACGCATCGACGTGCTGGCCGCGCAGTTCTTCGGGGACCCCTTCCTCTACTGGCGGCTGTGCGACGCGAACCTCGCGCTGCGCCCGGACGATCTCGAGCGGGCCGGCCTGACCTTGCGCGTGACGCTGGCTGCCGGTTTCGCCGGACCGCTCGCATGAACGGCGGCATCAAGCTCTCGCTCTACATCGGCCCGCTCGTGCCGGCGGCGGTGTCGGAAACGGTGCTCGACGCCCTCGAATCGGTCAAGGTCACCTCGAAAGCGGTCGGCACCAGCGGCTTCGAGCTGACCTTCAACGTCGATGTGAACTCGCCGCTGCAAACGCTCTTTCTGCTCGGCGGCGGCGTCTCGATCCCGATCCTGCGCGTGGTCGTGGCCGTCACGGTGAACGGGTCGACTCAGGTGCTGATCGACGGTGTCATGACCGACCACCACGTCGGGACGGATTCGCACAACGCAAAGACCACGCTGACGCTGATCGGTGAAGATCTGTCGCGCATCATGGATTACCTGGATTTCAGCGGCTTGCCGCTGCCGGCGATGCCGGCCGAAGCGCAAGTGCTGCTCGCGCTGGCGAAATACGCGGTTCTGGGCGTGGTTCCGCTGATCGTTCCGAGCGTGCTGATCGATATACCGATTCCGATCGACCGCATCCCGCGCCAGAAAGGTACGGACCTGAAACATATTCGCAGGCTGGCCGACCAGTGCGGCTACGTGTTCTATCTCGAGCCGGGACCCGCCGTCGGAACGAGCGTCGCCTACTGGGGCCCGCAAATCAAAGTCGGGCCGGTACAGCCGGCGCTCGGCATCGACGCCGACGCCGGCAGCAACGTCGAGCAACTGCAGTTCACGTTCGACAACGAGCACAACAAGCTGCCGATCGTGACGATCCAGGAACCGACGACGAAGATCCCGATTCCGATCGCCGTCGGCGACATCACGCCGCTCAGTCCGCCGCTGGGGATCGTCCCGTCGATTCCCAAGAAGGTCGAGATCGCGACCGGCGCCGCCAAGTGGTCCGCGATGCGCGCCGCGTTGCTCGCGATGGCGAAGGCGTCGAAAGCGGCCGACTGCGTCAAGGCCAAGGGGTCGCTCGACGTCTTGCGCTACGGCGGCTTGCTCGCACCGCGCAAGCTGGTCGGCGTCCGGGGCGCCGGCACCGCCTTCGACGGGCTCTACTACGTCAACAGCGTGACCCACGAGATCAAGCGGGGCGAATACAAACAGAGTTTCGAGCTGACCCGCAACGGCTTGGTTTCGACCGTCTCGAGCATTCCGGCATGAACGGCACCGACGAGCAGAACGATCCCAGCCTCGACTCGAGCGCGACCGACGAGCCGCCGAAGTTTCTCGGCAAGTACCGCGCGGTGGTGATCAACAACGTCGATCCGATGCAGATCGGGCGCATCCAGGTGATGGTGCCGGACGTCTCGGCGTTCCTCCCGACGTCGTGGGCGATGCCGTGCGTGCCGGCCGGCGGCATGCAGATGGGCGTGTTCGGCGTCCCGCAACTCGGCGCCGGCGTCTGGGTCGAATTCGAGCAAGGCGATCCGGATTATCCGATTTGGGTCGGGTGCTACTACGGCTCGGCCGAAGAAGTGCCGGTGCTGTCGCACGCGGCGCCGCCGGGCGTCGCCGCGATCACGCTGCAAACGACGCTGCAGAACGGCATCGTCGTCAGCGACGTGCCCGGGCCGACCGGCGGCATCATGCTCAAGAGCGCGCTGGGCGCCACCCTGATCGTCAACGATACCGGCATCTACATCCAAAACGGCAAGGGCGCGGCGATCACGTTGATCGGTCCCACGGTGACCGTCAACGAAGGCGCGCTAACGGTCGTATGATGCCGGGCCCGTTGTTTCACGTCGGGGCCGTGGCGATGTGCCCGCACGGCGGTCAAGTGGCCGTGATTTCCTCGAACGCGCGCGTCTCGGTGAGCGGCCTGCCGGTCGCAACGCTGGCCGACCAATACCTCGTGGCCGGATGCGTCTTCAACATCGCGGGTGCGCCGACGCCCTGCCTGCGCGTCCAGTGGATGACCGGCGCCACCCGCGTGCTCGTCAACGGCGTTCCGCCGGTCACCGCGCTCAGCACCGGGCTCGCGTTTCTCGTGACCGGAGCGCCGGGCGGCCCGCCGCTCGTCGTGCAAACGCAGCCGCGGGTGACCGCGCTGTGATCGGCGTCGCCGGAACGGCACCGGTCGCCGCGCCGTACGCGATCGACGGACGCGGCCGCACGGCCGAAACCGCACCCGACGTACACGTGCGGGATATGATCGCCATGGTGCTGTTCACGGCACCCGGGCAGCGCGTCATGCGACCGACGTTCGGCAGCGGGGTGCTTGGACTCGTCTTCGCTCCCAACGATGAATCCCTGGCGGCGACGACGCAGTTTCTGATCGCGGGCGCGCTGCAAAACTGGCTCGGCGACCTGATCGTGGTCGGCGACGTGACGGTGACGAGTGAAGACTCGAGCCTGACCATCCTGATCTCGTATACGATTCGCAGCTCGGGAACGCCGGCCGTCGCCGCGTTTACGCTGCCCCGATGACGGTCGCGGAACGGGCCCACGAGGACCGGCTCGAACTCGTTCGCGAGTCGCGTTCCGAGCCCGCGCTCACGCCGGTGAACGGGCTCGATTTCATCGACGTCGACCCCGCCGACGAGGGAACGCTGTTCGTCTCCTTCGTTTTCGACGTGAACACGGACGTCGATCCGATACTGGGGAGCGCGATCGGCAGCACGCTCTCGCGCGGCGACTTCACGATTCTCGGCGGCGAGCGCATCACGCCGGTCGCGGTAACCAAGATCGGACGGGTCGCGAGCAATCAGATCGCGGTGAGCGTCGCGCCGGTCGGCGATTTCTCGGTCTACACGCTGCACCTCGGCACGGCGGGCGCGGCGCCGCCCGGCTTCGACCCGATGCTGTGCGACGCCGCGTTCATCTTCCACGTCGAATGCGCCAACCGTTTCGACTGCAAGCAGACGACGATCTGCCCGCCGGCGACGGCGACGCCTCCGCCGATCGACTACCTCGCAAAGGACTACCCGGCCTTCGTCCGCGTGATGCTCGACCGGCTGGCACTGCTCGCGCCGCGTTGGAGCGAACGGCACGCGGCCGATCTCGGCGTGACCGTCGTCGAAGTGCTGGCCTACGTGGCCGACCAGCTCAGCTACCGCCACGACGTGGTCGACACGGAAGCGTACTTGGAAACGGCGCGCCTGCGCACGTCGGTGCGCCGGCACGCGCGCCTGGTCGACTACCGCATCGGCGACGGTTCCAACGCGCGCGTCTGGCTCGCGCTGACGCTCGCAGACGATCTGCCGGGGGGAGTCCCGGCGGGGACGCGCTGCTGCACCGGTTTCGACGGCGCGACGGCTCCCGATCTCGCGCCGTCGATGCCGGCGTACCTAGCCGCGATCGATGCCGGCGCGCAGTTCTTCGAGGTGATGGCGGATCGTTTCGATTCGAGCGAACCGCCGCAACCCCGGCCGCGCGCGCTGCTCGCGGCGAACAACGCGATGCCGCTCTACAACTGGAGCGCAACCGAGGTCTGTCTGCCCGTCGGTTCCACGAGTGCGACGCTGGACGGGCACTACACCCTCGCGCGCGGCGACTTCCTGATTTTCGCCGAAGCGGTGGGACCTGCGACCGGCGATCCCGCCGACGCGAACCCGGCGAACCGCCAGGTCGTCCGCTTGATCGCCGACGCCGAGCTCGACTTCGACCCGCTCTACGGCACCGCACAGCCGATCACGCGCATCGTCTGGCACGACGCGGATGCGCTCGCGTTTTCGCTCTGCGTGTCGAGCGTCAGCGACCTCACCCACGGCGCCAAGCCGCTCGTCCGGGTCAGCGTCGCCTACGGTAACGTCGTCTTGGCCGATCACGGGCGCACCCTCGGCAGCCCGCTCGGTGCGCCGCTCGAGAGAATGCCCGAGGCACTGTCGCCGGCGCCGGCCGACGTGCGTTTCCGGCCGCAGCTGACGGAGTCGCCGCTGACCTTTGCCGCCTCGAATCCGTACGTCCTCGACCAGCCGTCCGATCCGAACGCCGCGCTGACTTCCGCGCAGGCCGCCGCGCAATGGAGCGCCGCGCAAACGTTGCCCGAATTGACCGTCGAGAGCACGGACGCGCTCGGCAACACGCTCGCATGGGCGCCCGCCGCCGACCTGCTCGAGGCCTCGCCCGAAACCGCGGGCTTCGTTGCCGAGGTGGAAAACGACGGCACCGTCTTCCTGCGATTCGGGGACGGCACGAGCGGTCTGGCCGCCACGACCGAGATGAGCTTCGCGGCGCGCTATCGCACCGGCAACGGCTCGGCGGGCAACGTCGGGCGCGAGACGATCGTGCTGATCGACCGCACCTTTCCCGGCGGCGGCTTTATCGGCGCGCTCTCGAACCCGCTGCCGGCGTTCGGCGGCGTCGATCCCGAGACGAGCGAGCACGTTCGCCAGAACGCTCCGGTCGCGTTTCGCACCCAAGAACGCTGCGTTACGCCGCAAGACTATGCCGATCGCGCGCTGCAGGTGCCGGGCGTCGCGCGCGCCGCGGCGACCTTCCGCTGGACGGGCAGCTGGAATACGATGTTCGTCACGATCGAACGCGACGGCAACGTGCCGCTCGATGCCGGCTTCAAGACCACGGTCGAGGAGTACCTCGATGCGTACCGCATGGCGGGCGTCGACCTCGAAGTGGAAGATGCGATCCGCGTTCCGCTCTACGTGGCGATGCACGTTTGCGTGCGGCCCGAGTACGTCGCGACCGACGTCGAGAGCGTGTTGCTGCAGGTGTTTTCGAGCGGCGTGCTGCCCGACGGCAGCGCGGCGATGTTCAACCCGCAGCGCTTTGCCATGGGACAGCCGTACTACGCGAGCCCGCTCGTCGCCGCCGCACAGGCGGTCGACGGCGTGCTGAACGTTCGCATCGATGCCTTTCAGCGTGAGTCCGACCCGAGCGGCGACGCGACCGCGGCCGGGGTTCTCGTACCGCAGCGCCTCGAGTTGTTCGAGCTGGCCAACGATCCGAACTATCCCGAGCGCGGCAATTTCGTGCTGACGGTGGATGGCGGCCTATGAACGGCGTCGATACGTGCGGCTGCTGCGCGGGCGTCGCGGCGGCGACGCCGGCTACGATAAACAACCGGCCGGGCCTCGCCGAGATCGCCTACCGCGTCGGGACCTGGGCGCAGTTCAAAGCGAGCATGCTCGACGCGCTCTCGACGACGCCGGCGCTCGTCGCGCTGCGGACGCGCGACGACGACGACTTCACGATCGCGCTCTGCGACGCGTTCGCCGTCGTCTGCGACATCCTGACGTTCTATTACGAACGCAGCGCGAACGAGCACTACCTGCGCACCGCCACGCAGCTGGTTTCGATCGCCGAGCTGGCGGCGCTGATCGGATACGAGCCCGCCCCGGGCGTCGCGGCCTCGGCGGCGCTGGCGTTCACGCTGGAGTCGCCGCCGCCCGCGCTGCCGGTCAAGCCGCAGCCGCCGCAGCCTGCCCTCGTGCCGAGCGAAATCGCGCTTCCGGCCGGCCTGCAAGTGCAGAGCGTACCGGATCCGGGAGCGCAGCCGGTCACGTTCGAAACGGTCGCGCCGATCGCCGCGCGCTATGCGTGGAACGCGCTCTCGCCGCGGCTGACCGCGCCCTACGCGAACGACGAAGCCAACGGTTTTCCGACGCACCTGCGCCTCAAGGGCCTGATCGGAACGCTGGCGACGGGCGACTACGTCCTCATCGTCGTGAGCGTTGCGGGCGACACGCTGACCGGCCTCAACCGGGTGACGTCGGTTACCCAGGACACGGCGACGCAGACGACCCTCGTCACGTTCGAAAACGTGCCCTACGTCAGCCAGGCACCGGTACTCCAAGCCGATCCCGCGACGCTGGGTTCCGTACTGAGCGGGCCGCCGACCGCGGCCTCGATCGCGAGCCAGGTCGTGGGCGTGACGTGGAGCGATCAGAGCGATTTCGTCGCGCAGGCGCAGAAGCTGCAGTGGGATCCCGACGCGACCCAAGCGTTGATCGACGCCGTGAAGGCGCAAGCTCCGTCGCCGCCGCCGTTCCGGGTGTTCAAACTGGGCATACGCGCATCGGTCTTCGGTCACAACGCGCCCAACTGGGGAACGCTGCCGGCGTACACGTCCCAGTCGGGAAAGACGCCGGCGAACTGGGAGGCGCTGACGCTGGCGCAGCTCAATCCCGATCCGGCCTCGGCCAACGTCCAACTCGATGCGACCTATCCGTCCCTCGTGAACGGAACGTGGATCGTGCTGATGCAGGACGGGCGCGCGCAGCCCGCTCAAATCGTCGCGACCAAGACCGTGAGCGTTGCGAACTTCCTGCTGTCCTCAACGGTCACGCAAATAACGCTCGGCAGCGGCATCGGTCAATCGGTCCTGGCGTCGTTCGGGATGCGGGCGACGACCGTACTCGGCGCGAGCGACAGCTTCGCGCCCGCGGAAGAGTTTCTGGACGGTGCGACGATCGGCGGTTCGCAGATCACGCTCGATTCGGCCGAGCTCGGGCTCGCGGCCGGCCAACAGCTGATCCTCACCGGCACCTCTGCAACCAAGACGGGAAGGATCGCGAACGAGCTGCGCACGATCCAGGCGCTCGCGCTGGTCGACGGGCGCACGCGCATCACCCTCGATCGCGCGCTCGACGACACGTACGTCTGGAACAGCGTGACGATCAACGCCAACGTCGCGCCCGCCACCCACGGCGCGAGCAAGAGCCAGATCTTGGGCAGCGGCGATGCGACCCAGGCATACCAGCGGTTCGCGCTCAACCAGTTGCCGGTCACCTACGTCAGCGCCGCCACGCCCAGCACGACGGCCTCGACGCTGCAGGTTCGCGTCAACGGCGAGCTGTGGACCGAAGTTCCGTACCTGTACGGGCACTCGCCGGCGGAACGCGTCTACGTGACCGGCGTCGATCAGAACGGCGATCGTTATGTGGAGTTCGGCGACGGCGCCCAAAACGGTGCGCGATTGCCGACCGGCACGAACAACGTGATCGCCAACTACCGCCAGGGCTTGGGCAGCGCCGGCAACGTGGGACCGAGCCGGCTCAGTACGCTGCTGACGCGTCCGCTCGGGCTGCGCAGCGCGATCAACCCGCTGGCGGCGAGCGGCGGCGGCGATCCGCAGACGCTGGACGACGCACGCGCGAGCGCACCGATCGCGGTGCGCGCGCTCGACCGCATCGTCTCGCTCGACGACTTCGGCGACTTCGCGAGCGCGAGTGCCGCGGTCGCGAAAGCCGCGGCCGTCTGGGCCTGGGACGGCGTACGGCAGGTCGTCTGCATCACGGTCGCCGGGCCGGGCGGCGTCGCCATTTCACCGGGAACGGACACGTACCGCAACCTGCTCGGCGCGATCGGGAGCGCGAGCGACGGCACCGTGCCGGTGACCCTGTGTTCGTACGTGCCGCGCACCTTCACGGTCGGTGCGACGTTGACGGTCGACCCGGCGCTCGACCCCGATCTGGTCGTCTCGAACGCCAAGGCGGCGTTGCAGGCGGCGTTCGGTTTCGGCGCGCGCGCGTTCATGCAGCCCGTCTATCGCAGCGAAGTGATCGCGACGCTGCAGAACGTGACCGGCGTCGTCGCGCTGACGCTCGACGCGTTCCGCTTCAACGACAACCTGATCGAGCCGTCGCTGCTGGGACAGGACGGGCTGACGGCCGCGCCGCCGGCCCTGTCGGCGGGGAGCTTGACCGGCGCCGAGCTGCTCACGATCGACGGCGGTCCCTTGCCGGGCGTGGTGCACGCGTGAAGACTTTCGACGCCGACACGATCTACGGGTTGCTGCCGCTGACGGTGCGCATGCGCGACCAGGCGCAGGGGGGTGCCCTGTACGCGCTGATCGGCGTCATCGCGGCGCAGGCGAACGTCGTCGACGACAACCTCTACCAGCTCTACGACGACCTGTTCGTGGAGACGTGCAGTCCGTGGGCGATTCCCTACATCGGCGATCTGATCGGCTATCGTCCGCTGCGCCCGATTCCGCCGGGACAAGGCCCGGCCCGCGCCGACGTTGCGAACACGATCGGCTTGCGGCGCCGCAAGGGGACGCTCGTGATGCTCGACCAGCTCGCGCGCGACGTGACGGGCCGGCCTGCCGTTGCGGTCGAGTATTTCGCGCGCCTGGCCGTTTCGCAGTACGTGCGCAATCACGTGCGGCCGCAGAACGCCTGCGTCGACGTGCACGGGTATTCGACCGCGCTCGAAAGCGGCGGCGCCTTCGATACCGCGCCGCGTTCCGCCGACGTGCGGCGCATCGAGAGCGGGCGGGGCCGTTACAACATTCCCAACGTCGGGCTGTTCGTGTGGCGGTTGCAAGCGTTCGGCGGCGCCGCGCTGGGCCTCGGCCCGGCGTCCCTTCCGCTCGCGAACGCGCTGGTGGCGACGACGGCGCGCAACGTCGGCCCGAACGCGTACACCTTCGACCCCTTCGGCGACGACGTCGCGCTGGTCAACCCGCCGCAGACCCTGCCGGAGTTCGAGCTTCCGGCGGAGGCCCACGTCCCCTACCGGCTGCGCCGCTTTCCGCTTTACGACGAGCTCCGGGGATTGCGCGCCGGCACGATCGCACCCGATGCGGCGGTATACTTCGGCGCGTCGCCCGTCTTGGCCGTTTACGATGCGGCGGGGAACGCGATCCCGCCGCAACATATGGCGGTCTGCGATCTCTCGGCGTGGCAGGCGCCGGCCGACCCGAACGTCTACGTCGCGGTCGATCCGGAGCTGGGGCGCTTGACGTTCAATCCGGCCGCCTTTACCCCGCCGTCGCCGCTGCGGGTTTCGTACGCGTACACCTTCAGCGGGCCGTACGGCGGCGGCAGCTACGCTCGAGCGACCGATCCGGGCGAGGCGAACCCTTCGCTCGAGGTCGGCGACTTCGCATCCGCGGATCCGGCGTCGTGGAACGGCGGTGTCGTCGAGATCGGCGATAGCGGCATCTACCTCGGCGACGTGACCTTTGCGCCCGCGGCCGGCGGGCTCGTCGTTCGCGCCGAGGACGACGCTCGTCCGGTCGTCGCCGGGAACGTCACGGTCGTGGCCGCGCCGGGCGGCAGCCTGACGCTGCGCGGCCTCGGCATCGGCGGCACCCTCACGATTCTGGCGCCCGCGCCGAGCGCCTCGAGCAGCAGCGCTTCGGCCTCGAGTTCCAGTTCTTCCGGCGCCGTCTTCGCGGCGCCGACGCCCGCGTTCACGCTCAACCTCGAGCATTGCACCGTGCGCGGCCTCCTGCGCTGGACGTATGCGGGCGGCGGAACGCTCGCGATCGGGAACTCGCTGTGCGCCGCGCTCTACGTCGACCCGACCGTCGACGTCGCGGTCTCCGATAGCGTGATCGACGCAGGCCGGCCCGACGAACCGTTCCGGAGCGGCGCGGCGCCGAGCAGCTCGGCGGGCGGCTTCGACGCGTTCGCGGCAATCGCGGGTGCGGACGGCTCGAACGATTGCGGAAATCTCTCGCTGCGTGCCGTGACGGTGCTCGGCGACGTGCGCGCGCGCGAGATCGTATCGATCGAAAACAGCATCGTCACCGGTACGGTCGTGGCAGCGCGCACCCAAGCGGGTTGCGTGCGTTACAGTTATCTGCCGCCCCCGCCCTACTCGCGCGTCCCGCCGCGCTTCCGCTGCCAACCCGACCTCGCGATCGATACCGCCGTTGCGGCGGCGCGCCGGGGTAACCCGGCGCTCGGAGCGCTGGAAGCGCAAGCGATCGGCGACGGGATCGAAGCGTGGCTCGTGCCGGCGTTCACGAGCCGCAAGAAGAGCGACGGCGGGTACGCGCAGCTGGCCGAGACATGTCCGCTCGAGATCGCCGCGGGCGCCGAGAGCGCGGACGAGATGGGCGCATTTCACGGTCTCTACAACCCGAGGCGAGAGAGCAATCTCCGCTATCGCCTCGACGAGTACGTGCGGATCGGGCTCGAGGCGGGGATCATCCATGCGAGCTGACCGCGGAAGACAGGAGCAGGCGCTGCTATGAAGGCCGATTTCAGTCGTAACACGTTCCATCCGAAGCGTCACTACCGCCGCGTGCTCGGGCAACAAGGCCGGGTGGTCCTCGACGCCGACCGCAACGAGCAGACCTCGATCGATATCGGCATCAACGAGCAGACCGGTGCCGACGTCATCGGTCCGAGCGGCGTTCCCGAAACGTCGCTCGCATACGGTTACAACGGCGGCTTCGAGATCGGCCTGTCCGCCGGCGGCAGCGACTTGACGATCGCGCGCGGCCGTATCTACGTCGACGGCGTGCTGGTGGAGAACGACGCCGATACGACGCTGTCGCAGCAACCGTTCCTGCCGCTGACCACAGGGTCGTTCGGGCCGGCCGGGGTCGCCGGCGACGGGCTGTACGGCGTGTACCTCGACGTGTGGGAACGGCTGGTAACGCCGGTCGACGATCCTCTGATCGTGGAGACCGCGCTCGGGGGCCCCGACACGTCGCTGCGTTCGCAGGTCGCTTGGCAAGTGAAGCTCGGGCAGATCGATACGAGCGAGTTCGGTCCCAACCCGCCCTGCGCGCAGATTCTGCCGCCGTGGGGCGAGAGCGGCCCGCCCGGGCAGCTCGCGGCGCAAGGCGGCGCGCCTTCGACCGATCCGCTGCCGTGCGTGCTGCCGCCCCAGACGGGATTTCGGAGCCTCGAGAACCAGCTGTACCGCGTCGAGATCCACACCGCCGGCGGCTACGGGCAAGCGACGTTCAAGTGGTCGCGCGAAAACGGGTCGGTCGTCGCGGGGATCGTTTCGCAGCTCGCCGGTTCGTTTGCGAGCCCGACCTTCAACGTGCAGAGCGTCGGGCGCGACGCCACGCTCGGGTTCGCGACCGGCGACTGGGTCGAACTGATCGACGATACGAGCGAATTCCAAAGCGGCGCCGGCCAGCTGCTGCAAGTCGGCATCGTCGATCGAGCCGCAATGACGATCTCACTGCAGACCGCGCCGACGCTGACGGTCGACGCGACCAAACACCCGAAACTGCGCCGCTGGGACCAGTCGCAAGGCGCGACCGCAACGGGCATCCCGATCGCCGACGGCAGCTGGATCGATCTCGAGAACGGCGTGCAGATTCAGTTTTCGAACGCGCAGTTCGCGGTCGGCGACTACTGGCTGATTCCCGCCCGCGCGGCGTCGTCGGCCGCCACGGTCGGCGCGATCGAATGGCCGCTCGATCCCGCCACGAACGCGCCGCGCTTCGAGCCGCCGCGCGGCGTCGAGCACCACTACGCGAAGCTCGCCATCGTCGCGTACGCGGGCGGGACGTTCTCGGCGCCGCAGGGCGCGAGCGCGGTGACGGATTGCCGGCTCTTCTTTCCGCCGCTGACGAGCGTCCAGAGCCAAACCGGACCGTGCACGCTCGTGTTACAACCGGGCACGAACTGGAGCGCGCCGCTGCAGTCGTTCTTCAGCGCGAATCCGGCCGCGGACGCCGAGATCTGTTTCGCGGTGGGCCAATTCCCGACGTCCCAGCCGGTCGTCATCGCGACGACGGGCAACGTCAAGGTCAGCGGCGCGGGCTGGGGCACGCAACTCGTCGGCACCGGCCTCGAAGCGGTCCTTCAGTTCAGCGGCTGCGCCAGCGCCGTCGTGCGCGACCTCTACGCCTCCGCATCCACGGTGGACGGGCCTCCGGACGGCGAAACGAAAGCGTCGCGCGCCATCCACGGCACGCTCGATTTCAACAACTGCGGGGACGTGCTGGTCGAGAACGTCTCGCTCGCCTGCGGCGCCGCGCTGTTGCCCGGCGCCGCGTGTCTGGTCGCGCGCAGCGACGTGACCCCGGCCAATACCGCGACGGGGGCCGGGACGGTCCGCATTCGCGGCTCGCAGTTTGCGGTCGGCGAAATGCAGTACGGCATTCTCCTGGTACACCAAGCGCGAGCTTTCGTCGAGGGGAACGCGATCGCGGTGCCGCCGACGGCGCGCCTGGGTTGGGCCGACAAGCTCAAGCTGCCGTTGTTCCAAAAGGAGCTCGCCCACGTGCTGCTGAGCGGCGCGTCGTTCGCCGCGGCGAAAGCGGCGACCCCGGCGCCCGCGCAGGCGAAGGCCGCGGCGGCAAAGACGCCGGCCGCGCGGCGCGCGCGCGCCGTCGCGAGCGTGAAGGCCCAACCGGCTCCCGGGGTCACCGCCGGGGGACAGACGGTGTCGTTTCGTTCGCCCGGCCCGGTCGGCGAAGTGCTGCAAACGTACGTCGATCGCAACGCGCCCAAAGAGTTCGCCACGCAAGCGGACTTGTACGCGTTCGTCCAGAGCGCGGCGACGGCGCTGGTCACCGACGCGAGCGCGCGCGAGCAGTACCCGTCGTTTCAGAGTTTCTTCAATAACCTGCAGCGATTCGATACGGCGGTCGGCGCGCGCGGTATCGCGGTCGGCGGCCGCGCGATCACGGAACTGCGGATCCGCGATAACTCGATCGATTCCATGCTCCAAGGCATCACCGCCGGCGTCAGCCACAAGGAGAAGCGGCCGCCCGCGCTTCCGGCCGACACGATGGCGCACGTCACGATCTCGGGAAACGTGATCCGAGTCGTGCTCAACGCGGCGCGCGGCTATTCGAATGCCCGCTGGGCCATCTTCGTCGGGAATGCGGCGAACGTAACGATCGAGAACAATGAGGTCTCGCTGACGAACCCGCCGTTCATCGAACTGCCGAGCGACGGAATCCGGATCTACGGCTATCTCGGCAAGAAGGCGATCGTCCGCCACAACCACGTCAACGGATTCACGCGCGACGTCTTCGTGCGCGCGCTGCTTCCCACCGGCCCGCAGCACGACGCGAAGTACTGGTACACGACTCCGCCTGCGATCGGGACCGCCAATAGCAACTTGTGGCTGGTCACCGATAACGTCGTCGAGAGCAACAACATCGACGCGCAGGCGTGCACGGTCAGCGACAACTGGCCGGGATAGACGACCGCGCGTGAACGTCTTGATATTGTCTGCGCGAGCGGGTACACTCGTGGCAAGCGCGAGGCTCCAAGGTAGGAGGCCACAGGGGGTTCGAATCCCGCTCCTGCGCTTCGCTTGCGCCGGCCGCGATGTCGCGGCCGGCGTTTCGGCGTGACGCGCGCGAGCGCTCCGGCGCCGCGCGTCCCCGCCGCCAAACGCGCGGATGCCGAGCCGGCCGTCCCGGAATCGGTGCGCGCGGTTCTCGAGCGTCCGGGCGCTCCGCTTCCGCCGGCCGAGCGCGCGGAGATGGAAGCGTCGTTCGGCCACGACTTCGCACGCGTGCGCGTCTACGACGATGGCGCGGCGGCGCGTTCGGCCGACGACCTGCACGCGAAGGCATATTCGTTCGGGCCCAAGATCGTCTTCGGCGCGGGCGCGTACCGTCCGGGCGACCCGCGCGGCCGCGCCGCGCTCGCGCACGAGCTGACGCATGTCGTTCAGCAGCGAAGCATCGATAGCCGGCCGCGCGGCATCGCAACGTCCGCCGCGGCCGCCGAACGCGAGGCCGCCGCGGTCGCGGCGGCATTCCGGGACGGGCGAGCGCCCCCGGCCGACGTCGGCCGGGCGGCGCCCGGTTCGATCCACCTTCAGGCCAAGGACCCTCCCGCCCCCGCGCCGCCGGCGAAAGCGCCGGATCCCAAGCCGAGCGCGCAGCAGAGCCAAACGCCGCCGGCCGACCCGCAAGCCGTTGCGAAACCGGCGAACGATCTGCGCACGCGCGTGCGCGACTGGCTCGACCAGTCGCATTTCGGTTTGCCGCTGGTCGCGGATTCGGCGCAGACGCGGGACGGCGCGCGCCGTGTCTTTTACGGAACGGAGATATCGACGCTGGACGCCGTCGCCGACGAAACGGCGGACGTGCTGGGCCAAACGATGCCGGGCGTCTTCGTCCACGAGAAGAGAACGGACAAGTGGACGGATCTGCGCGTCGAGGTCTGGACGCACGTGTGGCAATACTACAACGAGAAGAAGGCGGAGGCCGAGAAAGACCGCTGGCAAACCGTTCTGCAGGTGCTGTACACCCCGCAGATCACGTTCGCGTCGCACCCCGCAGGCGCGGTGCCGCCCTCGCAACACAACGTCCAACTGGCCGGCGGGCAGAACCTGCGTTTCCACGAAGCGGGAAGGAGCGGGTTCGAGCTGCAAGCGCTCGCCAGCGTCTCGTTATTCAATCTCGGCAGCGGCAACACCGACGCGTTCCAGAACGCGCTCCTGAGCATCCAAGCGCAGCACGTGTGGAACCTCGGGCACGAGTTCCGGATCGCGCCCGAATCGTGGGCCGTCGTGCAGGCCAGCGTGTTCGCGCAGTTAGCGGCCGGCGTCGGCGGCAACTACGCCGACACGGCGCCGGGCGAGCGCAAGCTCTTCGTCGGCTTCTTGGCGCAGCCCAGCGCCGGCGGCCAGGTGAACCTGAACGTCGGCTGGCTACAGGTCATCGCGCAAGGTTCGGTGGTCGGCTCCTACCTCTCGAAAACCGTACAGGCAGGCTCGACGCCGACCACCTCCGGTGCGGTCCAATTCGGGCTCGGACTCGGAGCGCAGTTCTAGTTTGAGAAGCCTTGAAGTGACCGGGATACGCCTCGGCACGTGCCATGGAGGCTGACGTGATCGATCGCGGATCGTTCCTTGCGGGATGCACGGCCTTGGCGTTCGGCTCGATTTGTGGCGAAGTACGAGCGGCGGACGCGCTCGGGCAGTTGGACCATTCGTACTGGACCGTCGCCGACGGATCCCGCGCGAAGGCGGCCTTTCGTCGGCTCGGATTCACGTTGACTCCTACGCCTTACGTACAGGTCGGCGGGGCGTCGAGCACGTTTGCGCTCTTCCGCGATCGTACGTATCTCGAGATCGTCGAAGACCATGAAGCCGACGAGAGGACCTGGATCGAAAGCGGGGCCAACCCCGAAGCGGCGGGCGGCTTCGTGCAGAGCTGTACGGTAACCGCGGCATCGCTGAACAAACGCGGCGTCAAGCTGACGGTCGGCCAGGGCGCCGGGTTCTGCTACGCGGCCTTTTCCGACGACTCTATTCTGCGCCGCGTGTTCTTCTACTCGCATCCGCGCAACCGGAAGCGCGGGCACGCCGACAGCTACGCAGCCTTCGAACGCCACGCCAACGGCGCACTCGGCGTACGCGAGAGCTGGATCGCCGTCTCCGATCTCGCTCGAGCGGCGGCGCGGTTCACAGACGCCGGATTCCCGATCGTGGCTCCGGCGCTTTCGGTCGCGCCCCTCGAGGCGCACGGCGTGGCGCTGGGCTGGGGCGCACATAGAATCGTTCTGCTGGAGCCGGCCGGCCCGACGAGCCCGCTCGGCGCACCACTCGCACGGATCGGGCCGCACCCCGTCGGAGTGCGCCTCGCTGCAGAAATGTCTTCGGCGACGGACGGTCTCTCGTCACTCGCGGAGCCGTGGGGCGATGCCCTTCTCGTGGGTCCCGCAAACGCGCTCGGCGGCTGGATTGCGTTTGGACGCGAGGGAAGCTGGTCGGGCTAGCGCGCGCGATGCCCGCTAAGATGCCCTAGCCGAGTCCATCGCGTAACGGGCATAGCTGTCCGGGTTATAGAGGGTGTCGCTCGAACCGAAGAGTTTGACCAGCGGCGTGAAGAGCGCGCCGAGAATCGGAATGCTCGCGAGGAAGCCGAGCACGCCGCCCGGGCGCGGGCGCAGCTTCCCGAACTCCGCGCGATTGGAATACGCCCGGTCGGTGACGTGCAGCGCGTTGTGGACCGACTCGTGAATCATCGTCTCGATCTTGAACGGCTCGTCGCCGGTCGCACGATACGCGTCGGTGCAGACGTGCAAGTTACCGAAGCACGTCCACATCAGCCTGCCGCCCACGCACCACTTCTTCGAGCTTCCGCAAAGGGAGCCCGAGTCCGGTTTGCAATCGAACGTGAGCGAGCGCATGTAGGCGTGGATGCGGCCGAAGTTAGCCCGCACGTCGCGAACGAAGGCGTCGTCGACGTCGCCGGTTCCGGCGGGATCGAACCAGCGCGCGAAAGCCGCCTTCGCGGCCGGGGCCATATGCGTCCAGCCCGGCGCGAGCGACGCGATCGCGGCGCTCACGTTCTGCAGCGCGACCGGGTGTTTTGCGGCGAGATCGCTCTGCAGCGCGGGCTCGCACTCGACGAAGTCGGTGGCGGGGGCCGCGCTCTCGGCCGGCGCGCGCTGCACGCTGCCGCGCTCGGCAGCGGCGACCGTGCACGGACCGGCGCCGTTTCCGCCCGCGAGTGCCGAGGCCTCGCGCTCGTGTTCGGGACCGGCCGCCCGGCCGCCGCCCGCGCGTTGCTGAAGGACGTGAACGAGTTCGTGGGCGACGAGTTCTCGGGTGCGCGTCCCGCCGCGTTCGTATTCGCCCGGCGCGAACGCGACCTGATCGCCGACCGTGTAGGCGCGGGCGCGCAACGCGCGCGCCGCGGCCGCAGCTTCGCCGCCGGTGTGCACGCGCACCCGCGAGAAGTCGTGGCCCAAACGCGCTTCCATGGCGCGCCGCAAACCGGCGTCGATCGGACGACCCGGCGCACGCACGGCAGCCGCGGCCCGCGCGGCCGGAGCGGCATCGCGGTCGCCGGCTTCGCAGGCGCACGAGCCGCGCTCGCCTTCGCACGCGCAGCGTCTTTGTACGGCGCCGCGCCGCACCGGCGTCGCGCGGACCGCAACGGGCGCGCTCACGAGGCCCGCGTTCCGGCCGGCGTTATCGTGTAGGCCGCTTGGTCGCGTTGTCGCACCAGCTGTCCCCCGGAAGACACGGCGCCGCCGCAGAGTTTGGCGAGAGACCGCTATGATACGGCATGCGGCCGGGCACGTCAAAACTAGAGCGGGATGTTGCCGTGTTTGCGTTTCGGGCGTTCGACCCGCTTGCCGGCCAGCATCGCCAGGGCGCGCGAGACGGCTTGGCGCGTGCGGCGGGCCTCGATGACGTCGTCCACGTACCCGCGTTGCGCGGCGATGAACGGGTTGGCGAAGCGCTGCTGGTAATCGGCCACGAGTTCGGCCTCGCGCGCCGCGGGGTCGTCGGATTCGACGATCTCGCGCCGGAAGATCGTCTTGACGGCGCCGGCCGCGCCCATCACCGCGATCTCGGCGGTCGGCCAGGCGATGTTGTAGTCGGCCCGGATGTGCTTGGAGGCCATGACGTCGTACGCACCGCCGTAGGCCTTGCGCGTGATGACCGTGATCTTCGGGACCGTCGCTTCGGCGAACGCGTAGAGCAGCTTCGCGCCGTGTTTGATGATGCCGCCGTATTCCTGTGCGGTGCCGGGCAGGAAGCCGGGCACGTCGACGAAGGTCAGCAGCGGGATGTTGAACGCGTCGCAGAAACGCACGAAGCGCGCGGCCTTGATCGACGACGCGATGTCGAGGACGCCGGCCAGGATTTTGGGCTGGTTGGCGACGATGCCGACGGTGGCGCCGTCGATGCGTCCGAACCCGATGACGATATTGGCCGCGTGCAACTCGCCGATCTCGAAGAAATCGCCGTCGTCCACCACCGGGACGATCGCGTCCTTGATGTCGTAGGGTTTGTTCGGCGAGTCGGGGATCAGCTCGTCGAGATCGGGGCAGAGCCGCAGCGGATCGTCGTCGCAGGCGTAGCGCGGCGCGTCGTCCAGGTTGTTCTGCGGGATGAACGAGAGCAGCCGGCGCGTCTCGTCGTTCATCGCGTCCTCGTCGGCCGCGATCAGGTCGGTCACGCCGCTCTTGGTCGCGTGCGTGTACGCGCCGCCGAGCTCCTCGAACGTCACGTCTTCGCCGGTGACGGTCTTGATGATCTCGGGACCCGTGATGAACATCTGCGAGATCTTCTCGACCATGATCGTGAAATCGGTAATGGCCGGCGAATAGACGGCGCCACCCGCGCACGGCCCGGCGATCAGCGACAGCTGCGGGATCACGCCGCTGGACTGGACGTTGCGCCAGAAGATTTCCGCATAGCCGCCGAGGCTGACGACGCCTTCTTGAATGCGCGCGCCGCCCGAGTCGTTGATTCCGATCATCGGCGAGCCCGTGCGCAGGGCCAGATCCATGACCTTGCAGATCTTCTCCGCGAAGACTTCGCCGAGGGATCCGCCCAGCACGGTGAAGTCCTGAGAGAAAAGGAACACCTGGCGGCCGTCGATCGTAGCGCGCCCGGTGACGACGCCGTCGCCGAGAAACTCGCGTTCGTCGAGGCCGAACGCCGTCGTGCGGTGGACCGCGAACATGTCGAGCTCGACGAACGAACCCTCGTCGACCAGCGCGTCGACGCGTTCGCGCGCCGTGCGCTTGCCGCGCGCCCGCTGCCGGTCGTTCGCGTACTCGCCGGCGGGCGCCAGGGCTTGCGCGCGCTTGCGCTCGAGCTCGCGCAGCTTCGCATCGTGGGCCTTCTCGGAGACGATCATCTCCCCGGCTTTACCAGATGCCGAGTTGAACCTTCGCGTCGTCGCTGGCCATCGTACGGGGATCCCAGGGCGGCGTGAAGGTGATCTCGACCGCCGCGTTCGCGACGCCGTCCAGCGACAGCACTTTCGACTCGACCGCCGCCTTGAACATCGGGCCGACGGGGCACATCGGCGAGGTCAAGGTCATCGTGACCAGGACGTCCTGGTTCTCGGCGCCCGACACCTCGACGCCGTAGATCAGGCCGAGATCCACGATCCCCATGTGCAGCTCGGGGTCTTCGACCTCTTTGAGCGCTTCGCGAACTTGTTCTTGCGTCGGCATGCCGCTTACAACGCCTGCCCCGGCGGCGAAGGTTCCATGGCCCGGGCGCGCTGGAAGTCGGCCGGCGTGTCGACGTCCAGGAAGGGCCGGTGGTCGGCAATCGGTATCTCGACGCGCGTCCAGCGGGCGTCGGCGCGCAAATGGCGCAGCGTGTCGCCGTCGGGGACGTCCGCGAGCGCCCGGCGCGGACGCGGCCCGAAGACGACCGGATGCCCGGGTACGCCGTCGCGGACCGGGTAGGCGACGTCCGCGTCGCCGCGCGCCGTCACCACGCGCCGCACGAGCGCCGCGTCGACGAAGGGCGTGTCGGCCAGGACGACCGCCAGCGCGGCGCCGGCTTCCGCCGCCGCGTCCGCCAAGCGCAGCGAGTGCGCCATCCCGCGTTCCGGTGCGTCGTTGACGACGACCCGTACGTTCGGGGCCGGCGCGATCGAGTCGAGCAGCCAGGAACCCGCAACGAGGATGCGCGGGTAGTTCGCGGCCGCTGCGAGCGCGCGTTCGAGCAGCGTCGCCTCGCCGATCGTGAACAGCAGCTTCTGCGCCCCCATGCGCGTGGAGCGGCCGGCCGCGAGAATGGCGCAGATCGAGGAGCCGGCGGAGGCCGGTTCCTGCGTGCCGGCCGCGATCAGCGCCGTGAGCCTCTTCGCGAACTCGGCGATGGTCTTGCGCGCCACGCTTTCGATCAAGCGCCCGCCGACCGTGGCGACCGTTCCGCTGATGTGGGCTTCGGTGTTCAAGCTGATGCGGGTGACCGCGCCGTCGGCGACCGCGCTGGTCGTGACGGTCGCGCGCACGCCGCCCCGCCCTTTGATTTCGTCCCCGTGCACCTCGAACGTGGCCGTGTGCGTCGCCGGCTCGAGCGCCGCGACCGTGACCAGCGCCTTGTAGCTGACGCTGACCGGGCCCACTTTGACCGAGACCTTGGCGCGATAGTGGGTCGAATCCAGGATGTCCGTGATCTCGGCGTTGGGGATGCAGCCCGCCACGCGCGGGATGTCCATCAGCACGGGCCACGTCTGCGCGAGCGGGGCCTCGATGTCGAACGCGTCTTCGAGCGTCACGGGCGGGCCCGTTGCAGCGGCGCGGCCGGCGGCGCATGGACCGGGAGGGTGCTCTCGCGCAGGCGCCCGCCCGCCCGCCCGGAGCGCAGCGCGATGATTTCCGCCGCGATCGAGATCGCCGTCTCCTCGGGCGTCCGGGCGCCGATGTCGAGGCCGACCGGCGCCGACAGCCGGGCCAGCGCGGCCTCGTCGAACCCCTCGGCACGGAGCGCTTCGACGCGGTTCGCATGGGTGCGCCGGCTTCCCATGACGCCGATGAAACCGGCCTGCGAGCGCAGCGCCACGCGCAGGAGGGGAACGTCGAACTTGATGTCGTGGGTCAGCACGATCAGCGCGCTGCCGCTCGTGACCCGCGCGCCTTCGAGGAACTCGTCCGGCCACGCCACCACGATCTCGTCGGCATCGGGAATTCGCTGCTTGGTCGCAAAGACGGGGCGCGCGTCGACGACCGTGACGCGATAGCCCAGGTACTTGCCGAGCGTGGCCATCGCCCGTGAGAAGTCGATGGCGCCGAACACGTACATGTCGGGCTTGGGCGCGAAGGTCTGAATGAAGACGTCGGTCTCGGTGCCGGTCGGTTCGCCGTCGGGCCCGAAGCTGCGGCGCGTCGACTGCGCCGCCGAGAGCAGGGCGCGGGCCTCACCCTCGACCGCGAAGTTGAGGCCGGAACTGCCCAGATCCCCGAGCACGCCGTCGCCGTCGATCAAGAGCTTGGCGCCGCGCGCGCCCGCGTCGAGCCGGGTGGCGAGCGCGACCGGAACCTCCTCGCGGATCGCGCGCGCCAGCCGCTCGAAGATCTGCGGCCCTACCAATCCAGCCGCTCCACGAAAACGTGCAGCGTCCCGCCGCACGTCAGGCCGTGTTCGACCGCTTCCGCGTCGCTGATGCCGTAGCTCACGAAGCGCGGGACGCCGCTCGCGATCGTCCGCTGGGCTTCCTCGAAAAGCTCCGACTCCACGCAGCCGCCGCTGATCGAGCCGGCGACTTCGCCGCCTTCGCTGACCGCGAGGGCCGCGCCCGGATCGCGCGGCGCCGATTTCTCGACCCCGACCAGGGTAGCCAGCGCCACGCGCTGGCCGTCCCGGCGCCAGCGTTCGACCGTTTCCAAGATCTCGATCACGTCCTCACCGTTTTCTCGATCGCATCCGCGATCGCGTCGAGCGAGCGAAGGTTATGGCCGGCGACCAAGGCATCGAGGTACGGCAAGGCCGCCGCCATGCCGCCCGCCAGCGGTTCGAACGCCGGGTGCTTCTTTTGCGGGTTGACCCAAACGATTTTGTGCGTCAGACGGCGCAGGCGCGCCATTTCGGTCCCGACGCGGGCCGGGTCCTCGCGTTCCCAGCCGTCGGAGAGGATGACGACCGTTCCCCCGCGAGCGGCACCGCGCTGCGCGAAGCGGTCGTTGAATTCCGCCAGCGCCGCCGCGATGCGCGTGCCGCCGCCGTAGTCCCGCAACGCTTCCGAGAAGGCGCCCATGACGGCGCGGGCGGGCGAACGGCGCGCGACCGCGGTCACTTCGGTCAGCGACGTCGCGAAGGCGAACGCGCGCACGCGCGGGCGCGCCAGCGACGCCACCCGGGCATACTGCAGCAGCGCCCGGGCGTAGGGCGCCATCGAACCCGAGACGTCGCACAGGAAGACCAGCGGCCGGAGCCGTTCGCGCCGTGCGCTCTGCCGGCGGCGTACGATTTCGCCCGACGTGCGCGCGGCCGCGCGCATCGTGGCGCGCAAGTCCAGCCGGTCGCCGCGGGCGGCGACGCGCCGGCGCCGGGAGCGGCGCAACTCGACGGCGACGCGCAGACGTTCGAGCGCGCGGAGCGCGCGCGCGCGCTCGGCGTCGTCCATCTCGGCCAGGTCGCGCTTGGCCAAACGCTCCTCGGGCGACGCCATCGCCACGAACGGAACGGCCTCGAGCTCGCCGCCGCGTTCGGCCGAAGGCGGCGGCGGATCCGTGCGCCGGCGGCTTTCCGGCGGCGGCTCGTGCCACGGCGCCGGCACGTGATGTACGAGCGACGAGAGGGTGTCGGCATCGGCAAAACGGTTGACCGCGTCGACGAACGCCGCGTGAAAGCGGTCGAGGTCGGCGATCGACGGTAACATGGACACGCGCGCCAGCCAATACAGATCCTCCGCACGGTGCGGCCGCGCGCGCTCGAGAACGGCGCCGAAGGCGACGGCGCGGCGCGTTCCGGCGTCGACCCCGCGGGCCGCCAGCGCGCGGTCGAACGTTGCGGCAAAGCCGGCGGCGCCGGCTCCGGGTCCCGCCATCAAACGGCCAGGCGGCGGGCGGCCGCCCGCGCGGTCTCCAGATCTTCGGGGTACTTGACTACCGTGCCGAGCGAGTCGTCGAGGTAGCGTAGTTCGAGCCGCTCCGCCCCGAGCGCGGCCAGGGTCTGCGTCCAGTCCAGCGCTTCGGCGATACCCGGCGCCTTTCGCAGGCTGCCTTCCCGCAAGACCGCGACCGCGCGTGCGACGTCGTGCGCGAGCTGCGGAGCGACGTCGGGCAGATGCATGCGAATGATCTCGGTTTCGCGTTCGAGCGACGGGTGCCCGATCCAATGGTAGAAGCAGCGGCGCTTGAGCGCGTCGTGCAAGTCGCGGGTCCGGTTCGAGGTGAGGATGACGATCGGCGCATGGACGGCCGCGACCCGGCCGCGTTCGGGAATCGTCATCGCGAAGTCCGCGAGATACTCGAGCAGGTAGGCCTCGAACTCGTCGTCCGCGCGGTCGATCTCGTCGACCAGGAGCACGGCGCCGTTCTCCGACGTCGCGCCGAGCGCGGTCAGCAGCGGACGGCGTACGAGGAACTCGTCGCCGTAGAGGTCGGGCGTTTCCCGGCCGCCCGCCTCGGCGGTGCGAATGGCCAGCAGTTGCTTCGCGTAGTTCCAGTCGTATGCCGCGGCGTACAGATCGAGCCCGTCGTAGCATTGCAGGCGGACCAGGTCGGCGCCGTACGCCCGCGCGACGGCGCGGGCCGCGTCGGTCTTGCCCACGCCGGCGTCGCCTTCGAGCAGTAGCGGCCGCCGCATCGCGATCGCGCAAGCGAGCGCGGTGGCCAGGCCGCGGTCGGCGAGGTACGACTCCTCGCGCAGGCGGCGGGTTAGGCCCTCGACGTCGATCCCGCTACTCATTCTGGGCGGCACGATTCTGCACGCCGATACAGCTTCCCGTAATAGAGAACTCGCACGAGGAATAATCTTTCCTGCGCGGTAGGATTGCATCCCACGTTCCTGCGCGAGGTTTCGCCCATGCCACAGATCGAGATCGACGTCAACGGCACGCGCCGTACGCTCGACGTCGAACCGCGCACGCTACTGGTCCACGCACTGCGGGACAAGCTCGAACTCACCGGAACCCACGTCGGCTGCGATACGTCGAGCTGCGGGGCCTGCACGGTGATGATCGACGGCGTGTCGGCGAAGAGCTGCACCGTACTGGCCGTTCAGGCCGACGGTTGCCAGGTGACCACCATCGAGGGGCTCGGGGCGAGCAATTCGCTTCACCCGATGCAAGAGGCGTTCTGGGAGCAGCACGGGCTCCAGTGCGGATACTGCACGCCCGGCATGATCGTGAGCGCCGTCGACCTGCTGCAGCGCAACCCCGACCCCTCGGATCGCGAGATTCGCGAAGGGCTCGAAGGGAATCTCTGCCGCTGCACGGGCTACGAGAACATCGTGCGCGCCGTCCGTTCGGCCGCGGCCGCTCTGAAGAACCAGCAGCCGCGCCACAGCGTCGCCGAACTCTTGCCGGTCGCGGGAGGCTCCTGAGCATGGCTTTCAAGACGATGGTCGGCGCGAAGATCCGGCGCCGCGAAGACCCGCGTTTGATCACCGGCCGCGCGACGTACGTCGACGACGTGCACCTGGTCGGAACCCTGCATGCGGCCTTCGTCCGCAGCCCGTACGCGCACGCCAAGATCCTGCGCGTCGACGTCAGCGCGGCAAAGGCGCGGCCCGGCGTCTTCGCCGCGTTCAGCGCGGCCGATCTGTCCGCCGCGGGTTTCGACGTCTCGCTGCCGGTCGCGGCCGATCTGCCCGGCATGAAGAAGCCGCCCCACCCGCCGCTCGCGACCGGAGAGGTGAAGTTCGCCGGCGAGTGCGTCGCCGTCGTGGTCGCGAACGATCCGTATGCCGCGCGCGACGCCGCCGAAGCGGTCGAGGTGGACTACGAAGAGCTGGGCGTCGTCGTCGACATGGAGAAGGCCGTCGCCGGTCCGCCCTACGTTCACGAAGAGCTGGGCACGAACGTCGCGTACGAGCTGCCGACCAAAGTCGGCGACGTCGACGGTCTCTTCGCGAGCGCCGACCTGATCGTCAAGCAGCGGATCGTCAACCAGCGGCTGATTCCGCTCCCGATGGAACCGCGCACGATGCTCGCGCAGTGGGAGCCCGGTCCGGCCGCGCTAACGCTCTGGTCGTCGACGCAGATCCCGCACTTGCTGCGGACCAACATCGCCATGCTGCTGGGTCTGAACGAAACGAAGGTCCGCGTGATCGCGCCGGAAGTCGGCGGCGGGTTCGGCGCCAAGCTGCAGCTGTATTCCGAGGAGCTGCTGGTGTCGTGGATCTCGATGCAGCTCGGCCGGCCGATCAAATTCATCGAGACGCGCTCCGAGAATTTTCTCGCGATGACCCACGGGCGCGACCAGATCCAGTACGTCGAAGCGGCCGCCAAGAAGGACGGCACGATCGCGGCGTTGCGCATGAAGATCTACTCGGGCCTGGGCGCCTACCACCACCTGCTGACGCCGGCGATCGCGACCTTCACGCCGATGATGTCGCCCGGCTGCTACAACGTCCAAGCGCTCGAGTGCCGGCTAGTCGGCGTCTTCACCAACACGATGTCGACCGACGCGTACCGCGGTGCGGGCCGGCCGGAAGCGACCTACCTGATCGAGCGCATGATGGACCTCACCGCGGCCGAGCTCGGGTTGGACCCCGTCGAGGTGCGGCGCAGGAACTTCATCGCGGCGGACGCCTTCCCGCACCCGATCGTGACCGGCCTCGTGTACGACAGCGGTAACTATCAGGGTTCGCTCGACAAATTGCTCGAGCTGCTCGATTACCAGGGCCTGCGCGAACGGCAGGCCGAGCTGCGCAAGCAGGGCCGGTATCTCGGCATCGGCTTCTCGACCTACGTCGAGGTCTGCGGGATGGGCCCGTCGGCCGCGATGCCGGCACCCGGCTGGGACAGCGCGACCATTCGCGTCGAACCGACCGGCAGCGTGACGGTGATGACCGGCATCTCGCCGCACGGCCAGGGCCAGGAGACGACCTTCGCGCAGATCGTCTCCGACGAACTCGGCGTCCCGATCGACAGCATCAACATCGTCCACGGCGACACCGATAAGGTGCAGTACGGCGTCGGCACCTTCGGGTCGCGCGGCACGGCCGTCGGCGGCGCGGCGCTCAAGCTCGCGATCGAGTCGATTCAAGCCAAGGCGATCAAAATCGCGGCGCACGCCTGGGAAGCCAACCCCGACGACCTCGAGTACAAGGACGGCAAGATCGGCGTCAAAGGCGACCCCTCGAAATCGATGACGACGGCCGAGGCGGGCTTTACGGCCTTCCGCGGCATCGGTCTGCCGCCGGGCCTGGAGCCCGGGCTCGATGCCACCCGCCGCTTCGAACCGCCCAACTTCGTGTTCCCCTTCGGCGCGCACGCCTGCGTCGTCGAAGTGGATGCCGAGACGGGCGAAGTCGAGATCGTCAGGTACGTCGCGGTCGACGACTGCGGTCCCATCATCAATCCGCTGATCGTCGAGGGCCAGATTCACGGGGGCCTCGCGCAGGGCATCGGGCAAGCGCTCTTCGAGGGCGCCGAGTACAACGAAGACGGCCAGCTGACGAACGGCACGTTCATGGATTACGCGATTCCGCACGCCGAGCAGCTGCCGGCGTACCAGACCGCCCACACCTCGACCTCGACCGACGTGAATCCGCTCGGCATCAAGGGCGTGGGCGAGGCGGGCACGATCGGCTCCACCCCGGCGGTGGTCAACGCAGTGATGGACGCGCTGGCGCCGTTCGGCGTCAAGCACATCGACATGCCGCTGCGGCCCGAAAAGCTGTGGCGCGCGATGCAAGCCCAAACCAACGGGAGGGCGCACGCATGATTCCGAGCACGTTCGCTTACGCCAAGCCCAGCTCGCTCGACGAAGCGCTCGCGCTGCTGCGGCGGCACGACGGCGACGCCAAGTTGCTGGCAGGTGGCCACAGCTTGATCCCGATGATGAAACTGCGGCTGGCCGAACCGGCCGTGCTGATCGATCTCGCCGGCATCGCCGGGCTCGCAGGGATCGAGTTCGACGGGACGCGCTTCACGATCGGCGCGATGACCAAGCACGCGGCGATCGCCGCGAACGCTGACCTCAAGGCGCACGCGCCCGTCTTGTGGGAAGCCGCGAACGCGCTCGGCGACCCGCAAGTGCGCAATCGCGGTACGATCGGCGGGGCGCTGGCCAACGGCGACCCGGCCTGTGACTACGCGGCCGCGGCGTTCGCGCTCGATGCGGTTTTCACGATCGCCGGCCGGGACGGCACGCGCGAGGAATCGGCCGGCGGGTTCATGACCGGCATGTTCGAGACCGCGCTCGCGCCCGACGAGGTGCTGGTGAAAATCTCGTTCGGCGCGGCGCCGCACTCGGCGTACGCGAAGTACCATCACCCGGCCTCGCACTTCGCGATCGTGGGCGCGGCCGTGGTGCTGACGCTCGCAAACGGCACGATCGGCGCCGCCCGCGTCGGCATCACGGGCGTCGGCGACCATGCGTACCGCGCGGGAGCGGTCGAGAAGGCGCTGGCCGGCGTCGATCCGGGCGACGCGGGCGCGCTGAAGGCGGCGGTCGCGGGTTCGGCGGCGGGCCAGGAGGTCCGCCACGACGCGCAGGCCTCCTCGGAGTACCGGGCCGCGATGTCCGACGCGTACGTTCGCCGGGCCGTCGCAGCGGCCGCTACGCGGGGGTAACGGCCGAGCCGCGGTTTCAGAGGCGCTCGACCGACAGGGTTTTCGCGGTCGCGGTGACGACGGGCTTTCCATCGCTGCCGCGCGCCTCGCCCTCCAGGCTCACGATCGTCCCCTTGGGGCGATCGCTCTTTTCCACGGCGGTCACGACCCAGCGGAAGAGCAGCTCGTCGTCGACCCGCGCGGGCCCGACCAGCTTGAAGTTGAATTCGAGGCCGACGCCCGGAGCGTCGGGGGTCGCCTGCGAGCCGCACATCGCCATCAGGATGGCGACCGGCTGCGCGCCCGACGCGATGATTCCGGCGAAGCGGGTGTCTTCGGCGAACTCTTCATCGTGGTGCAACGGGTTGTGATCGCCCACGTCGTGCGCGAAGGTGCGGATATCCTCGCGCGTCCAGCGAACGCGGCGTTCGAATGTATAACCGACTCTAGCGTAGCTCACGGGGTGTAGTGTAGCGCAGTGCGCTCGGATTCGAATGCGTCCCTGAGGGCTGGTGGTGTGAACTGAAAACTACATACGCAGGAGTAGGTCCGTTCTCGTAGCACTTATGGTGGTGCCGTCGAGCGACCAGCCGTCCAATCAAGCCCCGAAGCAGGGCGCGAAGGCCTCCGTTTCTCGGGACGGGGCGGGCGCCGGCTTGGACGGGGCGATGGACGGCCGCAAAGCGCCGGCGATCGCGACCGTTTCACACACGCTCGATTCGGAAGTGGCCGAGAAGTTGCGGCATTTCGCCTTTCGCGAGCGCATTAGCGAAAGCGCCGTCATCGAGTTCGCGCTGCGCTTCCTCTTCGAATCCGCCGACGAGGCGACGCTGGGAGCGCGCCTCCGGGAGTCCGGCGCCGCCCTCCGGCGCAGGAATCGCGGCTCAAATAGCAGGTCGGAATAGAGTCGTGCTATAAGCCGTCGCGCGTGAAGGAGAAGGGCAAACGCGATCCCGGGCCGGCACCCGATGCCTCGGCGGCGACCGGGCCTTCCGCAAAACTCTCCGTAAACGTTTCGGCGGCGGTCGGGGAGCGGCTGCGCAAACTCGCCTTCGAAGAGCGGATCTCGGAGAGCTCGATCGTCGAGATCGCGCTCCAGGAACTGTTCAACGTTTCGCCGGCCCCGGAATTGGGAGCCTTTCTGCGGGAGCGCGGCGCGACGCTGCGCCGCGGCGCGCCCTAAAACTTCCGCGAGCCCCGGGCGGTCAGCTTCTGCGCCGGCGGCCCGCGCCGTTGCGGCGCAGGCGTTCGCCCAGCGCGTCGTCGTCGCCGGTATCGAAGAACTGCTGGAGCGAGAACTCGATGACGGCGCTCTCGCTGACCCGCTGAAAGAACGCGAACTCACGCAGCCGCTCGGCCAGCGAGTTGTTGAGCGTGTGCGACACCTTGGCCACGGAGCCGCGGCCCAGGGTGCCTTCGTCCACGGAAGCGCTCGCATCCGGGGGGGCCGGGACTTCTTCGGCGGCCTGTCCACCGCGGTTGCGAAACTTCACGAGGCGGTAATCTCCGGATTCGCGGACTATGCTTCGGACGTCTCGTTCATACTTACTACTACGTCGCCGCGCCCACCAATTTACTCCCACGAGTTTACTGTAGCCGCATCTCCTTCCTGCCCTTTACGGCACGTTCCCAGCGTCCGGATGAAACTATCGCGCCCGTGCCGCTGTTATTCCCGCATACGGCGACCGGCCGAACCGACAAAGGGTATACGCCGAGAACCGGCAAGTCGTGGCGATAGCAGTACGCCGGAGCCGTCACCATGGCAGGCGGACAGGAGTCTAACGAAGCATGTCAATGTGGGAACCTTTTACCGAGCGGGCGCGACGGAGCATCGTGCTCGCGCAAGAAGAAGCCCAACGGCTCGGTAATAACTACATCGGGACCGAGCACATTTTGCTTGGGATCATCTCGGAAGGCGAGAGTCTGGCTGCGAAAGTCCTCGAGACTTTGGGCGTCAACCTCGCGAAGGTGAGGCAGGAGGTCGAAGCGATCGTCGGTCGCGGCGGCCAGACCGTCCAGCAGGAGATGGTTTTCACCCCGCGTGCGAAGCGCGTGATCGAGTTGGCATTCGAAGAAGCCCGCCAGCTCAATCACAACTACATCGGAACCGAGCACTTGCTGCTGGGCCTGATCCGGGAAGGCGAAGGCGTCGCCGCTCGCGTTCTGACGAACCTCGGCGTCGATCCCGCCAAGGTCCGGGTGCAGACGACGTCCTTGCTGGGCGCCGAAGGCCAGCCCGTCGCCCCCAAGGGCAAATCGAAGACGCCGACGCTGGACGCGTACGGCCGGGACCTCACGATGCTCGCGCGCGACAACAAGCTGGACCCCGTCATCGGGCGTGCCAACGAAATCGAGCGAGTGATTCAGATCCTCGCCCGGCGCACCAAGAACAACCCGGCGCTGATCGGCGAACCGGGCGTCGGCAAGACGGCGATCGCCGAAGGCCTGGCGCAGCGGGTGATCAAGGGCGAGGTTCCGGAGCCGCTGCGCGAGCGGCGGGTCATCACCCTCGATTTGGCAGGCTTGGTGGCCGGCACGAAGTACCGCGGCGAGTTCGAGGAGCGGATGAAGCGCGTGATGGACGAAATCCGCGCCGCCTCGGGCGAGATCATCCTGTTCATCGACGAACTTCATACCCTGGTCGGGGCCGGCGCCGCCGAAGGCGCGATCGATGCCAGCAACATCATCAAACCGGCGCTCGCGCGGGGGGAGCTGCAGTGCATCGGCGCGACCACCCTCAACGAGTTCCGCAAGCACATCGAAAAGGACAGCGCGCTCGAGCGCCGCTTCCAGCCGGTCATGGTGGGCGAACCGTCGGTTGAAGAAACCGTCGAAATCCTCAAGGGGCTGCGCGACCGCTACGAAGCGCACCACAAGGTCACGATCACCGACGAGGCGCTGGTGGCCGCGGCGAAGCTCTCGGACCGCTACATCTCCGACCGGTTCTTGCCCGACAAGGCCGTCGATTTGATCGACGAAGCGAGCTCGCGCGTGCGCTTGCAGGCGACGTTGCCGCCGCCCGAAGTGCGCGAGATCGACAACCAGATCCGCAAGGTCAAGATCGAAAAGGAAGCGGTCGTCAAATCCCAAGAGTTCGAGAAGGCGGCGGCGATTCGCGACCGCGAGGAGAAGCTGCGGCTCGAGAAGCAGCGCCTCGAACAAGAGTGGCAAGACCGCAAGGCGCAAGCCGACAAGACCATCAAAGTCACCGAAGCCGACATCGCGCATATCGTCAGCTCCTGGACCCGCATCCCCGTCTCGAAGCTCGCTCAAGCCGAGACGGCCAAGCTGCTGGGTATGAAGGAGCAGCTCCACAAGCGCGTGATCGGCCAGGACGAATCGATCGAAGTGGTCACGCGGGCGATCCGCCGCTCGCGCGCCGGCCTCAAGAACCCCAAGCGCCCGATCGGTTCGTTCATCTTCCTCGGGCCGACCGGCGTCGGGAAGACCGAAGTCGCTCGCAGCTTGGCCGAATATCTCTTCGACGATGCCGAATCGATGATTCGCATCGACATGTCGGAGTACATGGAGAAGTACGCGGTCTCGCGGCTGGTCGGCGCGCCTCCGGGCTACGTCGGCTACGAAGAGGGCGGGCAGCTGACGGAAGCCGTCCGGCGCCGCCCCTACTGCGTCGTCCTCCTCGACGAGATCGAGAAGGCGCACCCGGACGTGTTCAACCTGCTGCTGCAGGTGCTCGAGGACGGCCGGCTGACCGACTCTCAGGGGCGGGTCGTCGATTTCAAGAACTCGGTCATCATCATGACGTCGAACGTCGGCGCCAGCGGCATGCAAACGACGACCGACATCGGCTTCCGGTCGCAGAAGTCGGGCGGCGAACAGGATCAGGCCGCCTACGAGAAGATGAAGAACAAGGTGCTGGACGAGGTCAAGCACACGTTCCGGCCCGAGTTCCTCAACCGCGTCGACGAGGTCGTGGTCTTCCACCAGCTCTCGCGCGACCAGATCGAGCAAATCGTCAGCCTCGAACTCGAGAAGGTCATCCGCGAGGTCAAGGCTCAGGAGATGCACCTCGAGGTGGTCGAGGAAGCCAAGGCGCTGTTAGCTCGCAAAGGATGGGATCCGCAATTCGGCGCCCGTCCGCTGCGGCGCGCGATCCAGCGCGAGGTCGAGGACGAACTCGCCGAGGAGCTGCTCAAGGGCAACTTCACCGCGGGCGACCGGATTCTGGCCGAGATCAACCCCGACAATCCGGAGAAGCTGCGCTTCTCGAAGATCCCGTCGGTCGAACCTCCGGCCGCGCCACCCCCGGAGCTGACGGTAGGCTGATCGCGATTCCCACGATGCAACGCATCGCCGGGGCAGCGCGGACTCGAACGAACCCACGGTGGCCCGGTCTGTCGACGAGCGTGCCTGCGACCCTACCGGTCGCGGGCCCGTCTTCGTGTGGCCCTTGACGCCCTTCGCAACGTGGCGGGCGCGCCTGCCCGCAACGATCGGCTCGTGGTTCGCGCGCGACCTCGTCCGTAACGCCTTGGCGCTGGTCGACGGCAAGCGCGTATCGTTGCGCGCCGTCGAAGATCTGAAGGTCAGTTCGACGGTCAAGGATCCGCGGGGGCTGCGCGAGGTCGCGATCGAGTGGGGTTCGGGAACGGGGCCGCTGGCGTTGCGGGCCGTCTGCTCCTGCGGCGCGAGCGGCATGTGCGAGCACGTGGTTGCGACGCTCGAGACCGTGCGCTGCCAAACGGAGATCGAAGAGGGCTCCGCCGCGACGGCGGACCTCGATCTGAGCTGGCTGCCGTCGCCGCGCGTCGAGTCGAAGCAGCAGCGCGCACGGTCGGTCTGGCCGGTGTTCAGCTCGCCCGACGGCACGACGCTGGCCGCGACCCTGGTCCTGGATTCGCCGCGCTTGCGCGGTGCCGTGCGCGACGCGGCCGCCATCGTGGCGATGATGGACACGACGCCGGTCGACGACTGGGACGACGTCGACCGCGAGCTCTTGCGCGACGAAGCGGTCCAGGAAGCCTTCGCGGGGCGCAACGTGCAGCGGGCCCTGGCGCGCGCGCTCTTTCGCCTGTCGCGCCACCCCCGCTTGCGTTTCGACGACGAACCGTCCGCCGCGCGGCACCCGACGGAGCTACCGGAATTTCGCGTGGACCTGCGCGGACTGGCGCTGCGCGCAATGCGCGGCGGCGCGGCCTTCGTCCCCGTCTTCGAGACCGTCGACGGCGTCCGGATCGGCGCCAAGGACGTCTTCCTGGTCGACGGCCCGCCCACGTGGATCGCGACGCCGCGGGCGGCATACCTGGTCGACGGGACCTTCGACGCGCGCAAGGCGATCGAGGCGGCGCGCTCGGTCAACGGGGCCCTACCGGCGACGAACGTTTCGCCGCGCACGATCGCGCGCGTCGCGCCGTTTCTGACCACCGAGGACCGCAGCGCGCTGGGCATCGCGGACGCCGCTTCGCCGGGCGCGGAAATCGCGCTCGGCTGGGCGCTCGGCGCGCTGGTCGCGACCTTGACCTTCGTGGACCGTGCGACCGGCGCGCGCGCGCCCTACGCGGCGCTGGGTGCGATCGCCCCGGACGGCGACCGGTTCGTCCGCTTTACGAGCGAGGATGCCGCCCGCTTGCGCCTGCGTTTGATCGACGCGGGTTTCGTGCCGCGCTCGGCGGACGGCTTCGCGCTGCACGGTGCCGACCGTGCCGCACACTTCGTCCGCGAGGTCTTGCCGACGTGGGAGGACCTCGACCGCCGGCTGGATCCGGGCCTGAACGACCTCGTACGGGGCAATACCGAACTCGACATCAACGTCGTGGCGCAGCGCTCGGGCGAAGACGCCGATTGGTTCGAGCTCAAGGTCGACGTGTTCGTCGGCGGCTCGGGCGAGGCGCTGACGCAGAAGGAACTGGCCGCGCTGCTGTCCTCCAACGGCCGTTTCGCCGAAGTGCGCGGCAAGCTGGTCGACGTCGAGAAGCTGCGCGAACGAAACGCGATTCTGACCGACATCTCCGAACGCCGCCGCAGCGGGCTTGCGGCGCTGCTGGCGCTGCGTGACGAACTCCACGACAACTTCGGCAACAACGTCATGTTGCCGCCCGAGATCGAGCGGATGCGGGAGAAGCTCCGCGACTTCCAGGGCATCCCGGCGGTCGAGCCGCCGCCCTTGCACAACGGCAGCCTGCGCGGCTACCAGCAGCGCGGACTCGACTTTCTGGCCTATCTGTCGGAGTTCGGGTTCGGCGGCATCCTGGCCGACGAAATGGGCCTGGGCAAGACGGTGCAGGTCGTCAGCTACCTGCTGCGCCGCAAGCGGAACGAGGGCGCCGTACCGTCGCTCGTGATCGCACCGACCTCGGTCACGCACACGTGGGAGAACGAGATCGCCCGCTTCGCGCCGGAGCTGACCACGCTGCGCCTCCATTCGGGCAGCGAACGCGCCGCCCGCTACGACGAAGTGAAGAACGCGGACGTCGTGATCACGTCCTACGCGCTCGCCCGCCTCGACGCGCAAACGCTCTCGCAGTTCCAGTTCCGGACGCTGATCCTCGACGAAGCGCAAAATGCGAAGAACCCGTCGTCCCAGATCGCCCGCGTCGTGCGCGGCTTACACGCCGACCATCGCTTGGCCCTCACCGGTACGCCGGTCGAGAACTCGCTGCGCGACCTGTGGGCGATCTTCGCCTTCGTCGAGCCCGGCCTGCTGGGCAGCGAATCGTCGTTCCGGCGGCGCTTCGAGCTGCCGATCGCGGAGAACGACGAAAAGGCCACGGCCACGCTGCGTTCGCGCCTGGAGCCGTTCCTCTTGCGCCGTACGAAAGAGGACGTCGCTCCCGAGCTGCCCGACCGCACCGAAGTTTCGCTCGCGTGCGATCTGTCGCCGTTGCAGCGGCGGCTCTACCGCGGCGTGGCCGAGGCGGCCCGGCGCGACGTCTTCGCAGTCGTCGAGTCGCAGGGCATCGAGCACGCGAGCGTGCACGTCCTGGCCGCCCTGACGCGCTTGCGCCAGATCTGCGCGCATCCGGGCCTGCTGTTCGAGGAGCATCGGGACGATCCCGACGCCAGCGCGAAATTCGAAGCGTTCCTCGAGACGGTCGACGAGATCTTGTCCGGCGGCCACCGGTTACTGGTATTCTCCGCCTTCGCCTCGATGCTGCGGATCATGCGCTCGGCGCTCGACAAGCGCGGCATCTCCTACGGCTACCTCGACGGTTCGACCAAGGACCGGGACCGTCAGGAGGAGGTCGCGCGTTTCATGAAACCCGACGGACCGCCGCTGTTCCTGTGCTCGCTCAAGGCCGGCGGCGTCGGCCTGACGCTCACCGCCGCCGACTACGTGATCCTCTACGATCCGTGGTGGAATCCGGCGGTCGAGCGGCAGGCGATCGACCGGACCCACCGTATCGGGCAGCAGCGCGCGGTGACGGCGTACCGCCTGGTGACGACCGGAACCGTCGAGGAGAAAATCCGCGCGCTCGCCGAACGCAAGTCGACGCTGTCGAAGAGCATCATCAAGGCCGACGGTGCGCTCGCAAAAGCGCTAACGCGTGCCGATCTCGAGATGCTCTTCGCCGATCCCGATCAGTAGCGGATCCGCGGGCCCCAGCCGCCGAAACCGAGTTCGGGCTTCGGCGAAGGGATCGTCGTGCGGCCCTCTTCGACGGGCCTCTCGAACTTAGTACGTTGCTTGATCATCGTGCCCGGCTCCTTCGCCTCGTTAGGTGCAGGCATGTATCGGCGAGAGCCGTGCGATGTTTCAGCGGCGGGCCCGCCGGATCGCCCCCGGCCCGGGCCGGGCGGCCCGGGGGGGGCGGCCCGGGGTGGGGGCGTCGGTGCGAAATGCCTCCAGGGAGGACGGCCGGGCGGACGAATGTGCCGCTATGCTTCGATTGAGTTACGCCTCGGGCCCGAGCCCCGTTCCGCTGATCGGCGAGACGATCGGTGCGGCTTTCGATCGCATCGCCGAGACCTTCCCGGACGGCGAAGCCGTCGTCTCCGTGCATCAGGACGCGCGCCTGACGTATCGCGCGCTCCGCGCCGCCACCGACGAATTCGCGCGCGGCCTGGTCGCGCTCGGCGTGCGGCACGGCGACCGCGTCGGCATCTGGTCGACCAACACGCTGGAGTGGGTGATCGCGCAATTCGCGACGCCGAAGATCGGCGCGATCCTGGTCAACGTCAATCCGGCCTATCGCAGTTCGGAAGTCTCGTACGTCCTGCAGCAGAGCGGCGTGTCGGTGCTGCTGACCCAGACGAAGTACAAGAGCAGCGCCTACGCGGAGATCCTGCGCGAGATTCGCGGCTCGGTGCCCGAGCTGCGTACGATCGTGCTGATCGGCGACGACGAGCTGACGGCGCCGCTCGAGGGCGCGATGCGCTGGAACGACGTGCTGGCGGCCGCGGCGAACGTTTCGGCCGAGACGCTCGCGGAGCGCCTGGCGGCCACGCAGTTCGACGAAGCGATCAACGTTCAGTACACCTCGGGGACGACCGGTTTTCCCAAAGGCGCGACGCTCTCGCACCACAACATCCTCAATAACGGATACTTTATCGGTGAAGGATGTCGCTACACCGAACGCGACCGGGTCTGCCTGCCGGTGCCGTTCTACCACTGTTTCGGCATGGTGCTCGGCAACCTGGCGATCGTCACGCACGGCGCCACGATCGTGATCCCGAACTACAGCTTCGAGCCGGCGCTGACGCTGGCGGCCGTCGAGAAGGAGCGCTGTACCTCGCTCTACGGCGTCCCGACGATGTTCATCGCAGAACTGGCGCTGCCGGACTTCGCCCGCTACGACTGCAGCACGCTGCGCACCGGCATCATGGCCGGCTCGCCGTGCCCGGTCGAGATCATGAAGCGCGTGCAGACCGAAATGCACATGCCGGAAGTGACGATCTGCTACGGCATGACCGAGACCTCGCCCGTCTCGACCCAAACCGCCGTCGACGACCCGGTCGAAAAGCGGACCGGCACGGTCGGGCGCGTCCACCCGCACCTCGAGGTGAAGGTCGTCGACGACGCCGGACGCATCGTCCCGCGCGGCGTGGCGGGCGAACTCTGCACGCGCGGCTACAGCGTGATGCTGGGCTACTGGAACGACCCCGCCAACACCGCGCTCGCGATCGATGCCGCGCGCTTCATGCATACGGGCGACATCGCGACGATGGACGACGAAGGCTACCTCAACATCGCCGGGCGCATCAAAGACATGGTGATCCGCGGCGGCGAAAACGTCTACCCGCGCGAGATCGAGGAGTTCCTCTACACGCATCCCGCCGTCAAGGACGTCGCGGTGATCGGCGTTCCCGACGAAAAGTTCGGCGAGGAGCTGTGCGCCTGGATCGTCCTCCATCCCGGCGCCGGCCGGCCGGATCCCGACGTGATCCTCGACTTCTGCCGGGGCAAGATCGCGCACTACAAGATCCCGCGCTACGTGCGCTTCGTCGAGGAATTTCCGATGACGGTCACCGGCAAAGTGCAGAAGTACAAGATGCGCGAGATATCGACGGACGAACTCGGGCTCGGCGACGCGGCGCGCATCGTCACCGCCTGACGGGCGCGCCGCGGCGGCCGCGTCAGCGCTCCAGCTTGACCGCTGAAAAATCGACCTGACGCACCAGGCTCGCCCCGTCGTATCCGAGGACGCGCAAGGGGACGTTCGTGACCGGCGAGATGTCGACGACCTCGCGCGTCAGCCCGGCGTCGGCCTCCGCGGAAGTGGGCAGGATCGTCACCGCCTCGACGGGGACGCCGTCGATCGCTTCGCCCGAGATTTCAGAGACCGCTCCCGGCGTGTCCTGACCGTGGGAGATCATGGCGGCAAAGCTCAGCTCGTCGATCGACGAGCCGCGAATCGTCGTCACGGCCGGGTCGTGCAGCGAGTACGTCTTCTTGAAGATCGCGAGGAAACCGCCGCCGCGGCGGGCGAGGACGGTGTCGCCGCCGTTCCACGCCAGCGTCGCGCCGGTGTTCGGGCCGCGCACGATGCGCACCGTCACGCTCGACGGCTTGCGGAAGGCGTAGTCGAACACGAGGGTCTGCACCTGCGTGCCCTTCTGCTCGAAGACCGTAACCGTGGCGGTGTACGCCGACACGTCCGCCCACATGCGCTCGAACCCGCCCCACGCCGGTGAGCCCGAGAGCGTCGGGAGCGGCGTCGCGGCCGGCGAAACGGCAGCCCCGGCGGCGCTCGCGCAGACGACGACCAGGACGGCCGCAGCGCTAGCAAGGAACGAATCCGATCGGCTCACATCGATCAACGTTCCCAAACCGCCGGCCTTTTTCGCGGCCGGATGAAAAGACATCGGCGGCGGGCTTCGAAATGCGATGTCGTGATCGCCGATACGGGTCACCGGAGCCTCCTGACGTGCCCGCCGCGCCCGGCGACGCGCGGGACGTTCGTCACCGGCTCCGAGGAACTGGGCAGGATCGTCCGATGACGGTCAGCGTCAAGGTGCAGAGGTACGAGACGCGCGAGATATCGCCGGACGCGTTCGGGCTCTGAAGCGACCGCCGGAATCCATCGAAACCGGGCGAATCGGGCCCGGCGCAGCCGGATTCGAGCGGAGCCGTGTCCGGTCGGTCGAGCGCCGAACGCTTGCTCGGCCGTGCAAACTCGGCCCCAAAATCGGCTCCCTCGCCCGCGGCGCTCGTGCCGGAAACCGCGCCGAGGTTCGGAAGCCGGTGCTGCGACCAAGCTCTTGGCAGGTGCCATCACATCGAGTATACTGCTCGTAACGGTATTACAAGTATTCGGTACTTGTTTTTCTTGGGACGGTCTCGCTTTACGTTATTCTCCGGCTTGGTCGAGACTTCGTCGTCTTTTCTTTCAAAGCGATCTGAGGGCTTGCGAAGATGTGGAAAAGCAAACGGCAACGTTTCAAGGAGAACCAGGTCTGCGGACTCGTGGGCAGGCCGGTTTCCGAGCAGCTCAAATACACCAAGCGAGAGGCGGCAGAGCTGATCCTCAAGCTTCGCGGCCATGTCGTCCAATGGAGCGATCCAGGTTATGACGCCGCGCGTCAGCTTTCCAATGCAGCGTTTCAAGGCTTTCCCCAAATCATCGTCTATTGTGAGGTGTTTGAAGACGTACGTTTGTGTCTCGAATTCGCGCACGAGCACGAGCTGTGGGCCGTTTGCCGTTCCGGAGGGCACAGTACGGCCGGTTTTTCTCTGAGCTCGGAGATGGTCATCGATGTGAGCCGCCTCAGCTACGCGGTCGTCGATCATCCGAAGCGGCTGATGACGGTCGGGGCCGGGACGAATTTCGGGAACGTCAACGCGCAGCTCGACACGTATCGCCTGCACGTCCCAGGCGGCGGGTGCGAGGACGTCTGCGTCGGCGGGTTCGTGCAAGGCGGCGGCTACGGTTTTACGTCGCGCAGGTTCGGGATGAACTGCGACAGTGCGGTCGAGCTGCTTCTCATGCTTGCCGACGGGAAGCTCGTGGTTGCGAGCGAGAAGAAGAACGCCGATCTGTTCTGGGCGGTTCGAGGCGGAACCGGTAACAACTTCGGCGTGCTCTTGCAAGTCACGTACCGGCTTCACGAGCTGTGGAAGGTGTGGGGTTTCGGCATCACGTGGCCGATCGACGATGCCCCGCGCGCTTTAGCCACGCTGCAGGAAAAGTACGTGCGTCGACGCTCCAAAGGAGTTCTGCTACCAAGGTTTCGTCGCGTACGTCGATGGGAAGGCCGGCCTTTGGGTGCGCGGGATGTTCTGCGGGTCCCGCGGCGAGGGTCAAAGCCGTACTGCGCGACTTGCTCGGGACGCCGCGTGCCCGGCAAGATATCGACGAGATGGGGACCTACCGCCGCTTGAACCGCAAGCTGCTCGAGCATCCCGATCTGCCGTCGGTGCCCGATTATTCGCGCGAGGGCAAGGACTGCGTCTACATCGCGAGCCCGCTGGACGAGCGGGCGTGGGCGGCGATCGTCCATGCTTTTCAGCGCACGCCGAATCAAGGCACGATGATGATGCTCGAACCGTACGGGGGCGCGATCGCCGACGTTCAAGCGTGGCAGAATGCTTTCATACATCGCGACGTCGATTTCAACATTCCGGTCGACGTGTTCTTCAACAATCCGGAAGAGGAAGCCGACGCCCTGAAGTTCCTTGGACATTCATGTCGGTGTTGGACAAGCACGGGAACGGCCGGAAGTACCAGAACTACCCCCGCCCGGGAAACCCGGATTACCGGAAAAACTACTGGGGGGACAGTTTCCACGGCTTCTTGCGATCAAGCAAAAGTACGACCCGAAGAACTTCTTCCATTACGAACAGAGCATCTCGCCCGGCCGCCGGAAACTCCGGCGCTGCGAGCGGAGCGGCAGACCCGCGGCCGCCGCGGCCGATCGACTACGAATCGTACTGAGCTGCGAAGGGCGGGCTGCTTTGGACAGATTCGTCGGAATTTTCATCGTGCCGCCGATGTCGGTGGCGCGGCTCGGCGCGGGTACGGTGCCGCTCGAGTCGTTCGTGTGGGACGAGGCACCGGGCGCGCATGGCGGAACGCTGACGGTGATCCGGCCGGCCCCGACCTTTCGCGTCCTGGCGGACGGTTCTCTCAAGCCGTACCTGCCCCGCGAGATCCGTTTCAAGGAAGACGACGGCACGATACGGCCGGTGGCGCCGTTTCTCGAGATGTGGGCCCGGCTGGAAACCAGCTGGACGGGGCAAATAGTCGAAATGCCGCTAACTCTCACACTGCTGGCCGAGCATGCGCTGTCGCTCGAACACTTGTCGTTCTCGGTAACGGCCGCGAACCGGAAAGCGCAACGGCGTACCGGATCGGCTGCGTGCAGCTTCGTCGCGCGCGTGGAAGTCCGAGGTCACGACCACGGGCCGAAGGAGTTGCTGGCGGTAAGCCCGGTGACGAGCGGGCAGGAGCCGCTGGTCTACGCCGACCGCCCCATTCCTCTCGGCCGCTTCCAGGTGCTACGGCCCAGGCCGGTGCGCGAAAAGATCGACGGGGTGGAAATCGATCTGGGCAGCGTCAGGCTCCGCTACACCCCCGCAAGCGGCCAGGTGTACGGCCCGCCGAATGCCGTTTGCTCTCCGGCCTCTCCGGTACAGCCGGGACAGGCTCTGGCAGGGCCATCCGAAGAGGGACGCATCCACGAGATCGTCCCGCCCGCGAACCGGATCCTCAACCCCGCCACGCCGTGGTCGCGGTTCGTCATGGAGACCGGCGAATGGCCCGACACGCTCCCGATGGATAGCTACGACGGGGCGAACGTCGGCGAGAACCGCTCGTGGGGCGTCGTCGACGATACGTGCGACGTCCTCGTCGAGGCACGCCTGGTCGCCGGCGCGCGAAGGCTGGAAGCGACGGCGCGCATCTTCACGGGTCCGCCCGACTACGCACCCGACCGGCGCCCGTTCTATAGCATCGCCGACGATATCGCGGATCGCGAACTCGGCGTGCCGGAGGTGACGTGCGCCACGTACGCGGTCACGAAGGACGAGATCGTCGACATCTTCCGGCGCGTCTTCGAGACGGCGAGCTTGCTCAATCTCGATGCCGCGCGCACGCGCGCGTTCACAGATAACGTCAGGCGCCTGTTCAGTGCCGGAATCGCTTCGCTTCCGGCGGACCAGCAGCACCCGTATATCGATGGCCGGAGCATGACGGTCGAGGACGTCCCGTACATCGAGCGGCTGCCTCCGCTCATGCCGGGGGAGAGCGTCTCGAATCTCAGCGATTCGGTCCCTTACGACCTCTTGCCGTACACGAAGGCGATGCAGTTCGTTCACGCACCGATGATGGATGAGGAGATCCTGCTCGACTTTCTGCGGCGGCGCCGCAACCGAGTCAAGCAGTTGATGAGGCCGCCGTTCGCGAGGTGGCAGGACTTGCCCGCGTCTGCGCCCGCGGCGCCGGTCCCCGAGCACCGGGATCCGCGCTGCGTCCGCGATCGTTTACACGACATGCGTATGCCGCCGTACTTCCGTGACTCCAACTTCTACCCGCTGTCGTTGACCCGGCGCCAATATATTCGCTGCTGGCGTTCGTCGAACTTCTCGCAGCGCAGCCGAACGAGGTTGAGGGAAGCCGCTCGTGAACGACAAGATCTTTCCGCGCAATCTGACCGCCAACGCGGCCCACGCAACCATCGGAAATCCCGTCAATACGCGGCTCGAGTCGAGTGTGGCGAACTGCTTCCCGGGACTCGAATTCGACATCCGCGCGCTCGACCGGCGGTTCTTCCCGGGGCTCGTCTTCGAGTTCATCACCAAGCCGCTGCACCCGGTGCCGGCGGCGCCGGCCAATCTTTGGGGTGCGCGCTTGCTCTACCTCGATTACCTGGAGGATCCGATGTTGCCGGAGACGAGCACGGAGCAGTGGGCGATCGACTTGCGTACCCAGTACGTGGCCGCCGACACGGCAGGGACGTTGCAGCCCGGAGTCTGGTACCTGCACTCGGTGGAACAAGGCGGCAGGCGAATCGAGATGTATAACGACTCGGGTACGCCGCTCGACGGAACCATGGTGTGGCGTCTGGTCCGGTGTCTCGAGCCGGGCGAGCTCACGATCGCTCTGGCCAGGCGTAACGACGAAGGCGCAATCGACGCGACGATGACCTTCAAAGGTCGTCGCCGCCGCTACGTGGACGAAGCAGGCGTGTTCGATCGAAGCTACCGCCCCGGCGAGTTCACGGCCAGCATGTGCAATCCGTGGACGCACGACTTTCGCGATTGCGGATGCCACTACTGGGCATCGAACCATCCCGACATCGTACTCGGTCCGGTCAGCGCCGCGGAAGGCGATGCGGGTGGCGGTCCGGCCGAGCCCCTGCCGGAGACGTACTTCGACTGGCTGCGGGAAGACCGCAGTCCCGCCGGCAACGCGCCGGCCCGCGCGACGATCGGCGAGAACCGGCCTTACCAAATCGATCACTACCAGATCAACGGCGTCTGGCAGCAGCTCCCGTTCGTCCTCGAAGGCCACGAGATCGGCCATGTCTACGCCCCCACTTCGGAGCCGTCCGCACAGCCGTACGCGTCTATCGACGAGCTGATCGCGGAGCTCGCGAACAACCTCGCACCGATGGAGCTCACGCTCGCGTTCGAGTATCTCTACGCGCTCTTTTCGGTGCGCGCACCCGATGAAGCCGATAACCACTGGCCCACGATGGCGGCCGACCTGCGCGCCGTCCGGCAATACCTTACGCTCGGCGTCGCCGGCGAGATGACGCACCTGCGTTGGGCGAACCAATTGCTTTGGGAGTTGCACCGTCTCGCCAGGACACCGTACGAACCGATCCTCGAGATCGCAGCGCAATTGCCGGGCCAGTACCCCGCCTGCTTGCGGCGGCTCGAGCCGAAGACGCTCGACGATTTCATCGAGATCGAACGGCCTCACGGAAACATCGATAGGGCGTACCGCCGGTGCGTTGCGACACTGAGAGACTCGACCAACCCTGCATACCCGGGAGAACTCTACGAAATCGCGGTTCGTATCGACACGGACGGCTTGCAGCATTGCGAACGTTTCCGGGAAGTGAAGGCGGCGCTGGAAGCGTATGCCGAAGGCTCGCCGCCGTATCCGTACTTGAGGGACGTGAGGATCGGCACGCCCGACGACGCGAAGGATGCGTTGAAGCTCCGCAACCGAGTGGTTTCATGCATCAAGGCGGCCTATCGTGCCGAAGCAGCTAAAAACTTCGCGGTGGCGCAAACGAACATCAAGCTCGCGCGCGATACGATGGGGCTCTTGAGCGTCGAGGCCGACAGGCTCGCAAGGGATGAGGGTATCGGCGTCCCGTTCTTCCAGGGGCTTCGGTAACCGCCCGTGCTCGCGAACGATTCACGGGACGGTTCCGCCGCGTTGTTCGCGCGCTCGCGCCCGCGCGCGACCGCGGCGCATCCGTTTCGAACCGAAATGGGAAAGCACGTCTTCATCAGCAACGGCTCGCGGATATACGACGTCGACGAAGCGACCTCGGTCGAGTTGGAAGAGTGTCTAGAGGGTGGTACGGATCTCGACGAGTTGCTCGAACGCCTCGGTCTGGGCATCGTGACGGCGATGCAGCCCGAAGCGCTGTCCGATCCGCCGCTGCGCTCGCTGTCGCTTGCGGTCTCGCAAACCTGCAACCTCGCGTGCGGTTACTGTTACGCCCAAGGCGGCAACTTCGGTGCGCCCTCGCGCAACATGCTCCCGGACGTCGCCGAGCGCGCCATCCACCGGCTATTCGAGGATGTCCCGCCGGGGGAGCGCGTGGCGCTCGCCTTTATCGGCGGCGAGCCGCTCGTGAATCGGGCGCTGATCCGGCGCGCAACGGCACTCGCCGTCGAGCTCGCCGAGGAACGGCGCGTCGAGGTGCGGTTTTCGATCACGACCAACGGCACGCTTCTGCCCGCGGAAGACGCGGCGTTCTTCGAGCGTTACGGCTTCGCGGTCACGGTCAGCGTCGACGGTCTCGGAGATACGCACGACCGCCTGCGCCCGTTCGCCGGTGGCGGCGGTTCGTTCCAGCGCGTGGTCGATAACCTGCGTCCGCTGCTCGCCGCCCAGCGGCGCATGCAAGTTTCCGCGCGCGTCAGCGTGACGCCGCTGAACGCGAACGTCTTCGAGACGGTCGACGGCCTCATCGCGTTGGGGTTCCATAGCGTCGGCATTTCGCCCGTGCTCCATTCGCCATCCGGCGCGAGCGAACTCGAGCTCGCGGATTTCAAGGGCCTGCTCGACCAGATGATTCTGTGCGGCGACGAATTCCAGCGGCGAACGATTGCGGGCGAGCGCTACCCCTTCGCCAATCTGTCGACCGCGCTGATGGAACTGCATCGCGGAACGCATCGTCCCTACCCCTGCGGCGCGGGCGCGAGCTATCTGGGCGTCTCGGCGACGGGCGAGCTTACGGCCTGCCACCGCTTCGTCAACGACGAAGCGGGTGCTATGGGCACGCTGAGCGGCGGTATCGACGTTCCGCGCAGGACCGCGTGGCTACAGGAGCGGCACGTCGACCGCCAGGAGCCGTGCCGCAGCTGTTGGGCGCGCTATCTGTGCGGCGGCGGCTGCCACCACGAGGCGATCCATCGGGGCCGCCCCGCTTGTGACTTCATTCGCGGCTGGCTGCTGTACTGTCTGGAAGCGTACGTTCGGCTCTTCGACGCCTGCCCGCAGTACTTCTCGAGCGGCGCGGCGGCTGCCGCGAGCCGGGACCGGTGACGTTCGACGTCGTCGTCGTCGGGGGTGGGCCGGCGGGTGCCGTCACGGCGCTTGCGCTCGCTCGTTACGGATACCGTGTGGCGCTCGTCGAGCGCGACGCGGCCGCGCGGCGACGCCGGGCGGACGCGCTCTCCTCGAGAGCCGCCGCCGCGCTCGAGCGCTTGGGGCTCGGTGGCGCGATCGATCGGGCTGCCCTGTGCGCGCCCGGAACGACGCTGCTGCGCTGGCGGGATGAAGACGTCGAAACGATTGCGGCGCGGACCGAGCGCGCCACGATCATCGACCGCGTCGCATTCGATGCGGCATTGATCGAGGGCGCGGTTCGCGACGGCGTTCGGATCGTACGACCGTCGCGGGCCCTGCGCTCCTGCCGGAAGGCGCACTCGTGGGTCGTACCGCTTGCCGGCGCACGCGGTGCGCGTGCGATCGAAGCGCGCTTTCTGGTCGATGCCTCGGGCCGTGCGTCGTATCTGTCGTGGCGAAGCAAGGCACGGGCCGCGCCGACCGTGGCGCTCCATGCCGTTCTCTACGGCTCGGAGCGCCCGTTCGGCGAAATGCGCGTCGAAGCAGTACGCCGAGCGTGGCTGTGGGGCGTGCCGTGCGGCGACCGTAGCGTGACGGTTGCCGCTTTCGTGGACAAGGCGGAGGCCGCCGGCTTGGGGCCCGCCGGCCGCGCGGAATTGTACGACGCATGCCTACGTCAGGCGGCGCTCTTTAGGGAATGCCTCGACGCACCGCGCCTGTCGCCGGTTGCGGCCTGCGACGCAACGTTTACAGCCGACGACGATCCGGTCGGCTGGATGTCGCTCAAAGTCGGAGATGCCGGAATCGCACTCGACCCGCTCGCGTCACAAGGTTTGCAGCACGCGCTACGCAGCGCTCACCAGGCTAGCACGGTCGTCCACACGGTGCTCGGTGGTTCCGGCGATCCGGCCGCGGCTCTCGAGTTTTATCGCGCCGCGCACGCGAGGACGTGTGCGTTGCACGCTCGCACGACCTCCGCCTACTACGCTCGGGCCCGATACCACGCCGGCGATCCGTTTTGGCACGCACGCGCCGCAGGCGCGCCGGACGGAACGAAACCGTCGCCGACCGCGCGCGACGCCGGTCTCGATCGAAACTGTGTCGTGCGCCTGTCGTCCGAGGCGCGCATCGGACGCGTCCCCGCGATCGACGGGGACGTCGTCAGATGGGTCGAAGGCATCGCCCACTGCCGGCTCGATGCGCCGATTGCCTTCTTGAGCGGACGGCCGGCGGGGCCGCTCGCGCGCACCTTGGTCCGGCCCACCACGGTTGCAGCGACGATGCAGCGCTGGGAAAGAGACTTCCCGCCGGCTGAGGTCCTGAGCATATTGGCGTGGCTGATCGAGTGCGGCGTGCTCGTTCGCGTCGGCTCCTCCTGAACGGCTCGTGCGAGTTCTTTCGAGCCCACGTGACTCAGTCGGCCAGGAGTGCGTCGGCCGCCGCGAGGTCGCTCGACGTGAGTCCCCCGCCGTACGACTCCCGCACCGCGCGTAGCGCGCCCAGCGCATCGCCCCTCCCTTGGCCGAGAAGCAGGCGCGCGCGGCTGACGGCGGCACGCAACTCAAAGCTCTTTGCGTGCTGCGCGCGCGCCGTGGCGATCGCGGCGTCTAGCGCGGTCTCGGCATCGTCGAGGTTTCCCGCCTGCGCGAGCAACTCGCCCTTGACGCGGAAGAGTTCGGCTTCTGCCCAGCGTTCCCCCGATGCCGCAGTCGCCTTTTCCGCCGCGGCGATCAAGTCGAGGCCGACGCGCGGCGTCCCGGTATGGGTGTGCGCCTGGGCGCAGAGCGTGAGGGCGAGCGGCCGGTAGTTCCCGGCCCCTTCGTTATAGGCCTCGGCAGCGACGAACATGTCGCGGGCGGCTCGTTTCGCGTTGCCTCGTCCCGTCCGCGTCACGGCCAGCAGGAAGCTGCTTTGCGAGACCATCCGCGAGAATGAATGGCGTTCCGCGAGCGCTAGCATGCGCCGCGCGACCGCCCGCGCACTTTCGTACTCTCGCGCCAGCACGTGCACGATCGCAAGATAGCCGAGCGCTTGGGCGAGACTGAACGCGTGCGCCAGTCCCTCCGCATACCTGACGCCCCATTGGATTTGGTCGAGCGCTCCCTCGGCATCGCCCAGAATCCACTTGGCGAGTGCGAGAAAGCACGAGCACGTCGTTGCGTGGTCGGAGCCGTAAACGAATGCAAGCAGCCGGTGTCGCGACTCGTCGTAGCGTGCGAGCGCGTGCTCCAGCTGAACGGCTGCTTCCTGCAGGCGCCCAACGTGGAGGAGCACGACTCCAACCGCGCGCGATCCGATCATCTCGTACGCGTCGTCAGATTGAGCCCGTGCGACCTGGAGCAACTCGCGCGCGGCGACTGCCGCCGCGGCGTGCTCTCCGCGAACCAGATGAAACGAATACAGACCGTTGAGTGCCGGAAGCAATCGTTGCCGTTCGCCGAGTTCGCGCGCGAGATCCAGCGCGCGAGAGCAGGTGTCGCCGGTGAGTACGTTCCCGTGACCTTTCGTGGTGCGAAGCGCGCTTGCGTATCGCAGCAGCGTTTCGAGTTCCTTTTGCCGAAGCTCCCGCGTCGGTTCGACCTTCCGGATCAGCTCGAGCGCCTGCCCGTAATGTGAGGCGGCCTCCACAGCGGCCGAACGCTGCGTCGCAAGATCGCCGGCGGTTCGCCAGAAGTGAATCGCTTCGACGAAAAGTTCGCCTTCGGTAAGGTGGTGCGCGAGAATTTCGGGTTGCGACATTGCGACGCCGGGGTAGTCCGCCTTCAGTGCGCCGGCGATGCGAACGTGCAACTCGCGGCGGCGACCGCGCAAGAGCGTCTTATAGGCGACGGCTTGGACGAGGGCGTGTTTGAACGCGTACGACGTCTTGTGTTTCGTTCCCCGGCGGCGCATCAAGCCGGAAGCAACGCAGCCTTCCATCAGCTCCGCGAGCCGCTCCTCCTCGACCTCCGCCACCGTGGCGAGCAGTCCCGCTTCGAACTCGCGGCCGATCGCTGCAGCGGCCTGAGCGATCTCCTTGGCCTCGCCCAAACGATCGAAACGCGAGAGCAGCGAGGCTTCGAGCGTTTGCGGGATCTCGGCGTCGCTTCCCGACGCGCCGCGCATCTCGAGCACCGATCGCGTCAGTTCCTCTACGAACAGTGGGACGCCGTCGGCGCGCACGACGATCTTGTCGACCAGCGCCGAAGAAACCTCGTCGCCCGCCAGCGTCCGCACCAGTGATTTGACGTCCGGTTTCGCCAGGCGCTCGAGCGGCAGGAGCGTGACGTGCCGCTGTCCGGCGAACGGCGGCAGCCACTCGGGCCGGTGCGTGAGCACGATCAACACGGGTAGATTAGCAATTCGCGGGACGAGGCGGTTCAAGAACTCTTCCGAGGTGTGATCGATCCAATGCAGATCTTCTGCGAAGAGTGCGACCGGCCGGCGCCGGGCCAATGCCCGAAGCTGCTCGAACAGGACCTCGTACGTACGGAGCTTGCGGTGCTCGGGCGTTAGCTCGACGATGTTCTGCGGGCAAGGTCCGCCGAGTGAAAGCAGCGAGGCAAATAAAGCTGCAGCTTCCTCCGTTTCGCCGTCGGCACGGCCGATAAGTGCGCTTAGCTTGCGCCGCCTGTTCCGAGGCGAGTCTTCGGGTGCGAGCCGGGCAGCGATCTCGAGCTGGCGTGCGACCGGGTAGAAAGCGCTATTCACGTGATACGGGGAGCACTGATAGTGCAGGAATACGTGCGGAGGAGCGGCGATCGTTTCGCGAAACTCCCGGAGCAAGCGCGACTTTCCGATTCCGGCTTCGCCGGAAATCACGACCACTTGGCCGAGCCCCTTCTTGGCGCTCGAGCACAGGGCCGCAAGCAGTTCGCGCTCTCGCTCGCGGTCGACGAATCGCGTCAGAACGTTGCCTCGCATCTCGAAGCGACTTTCGGTCCGCCGTTCCTTATCGATGCGCCACGCACGCTGCGTGCCGGCGAAGCCCTTCAATCCAAACTCCCCCAGATCGACAGCGGAAAACGCATCGCCGATTAGTGAATGCGTCGCCTTGTCGACGACGACCTCATCGAGTCCCGCGACCGCCTGCAGGCGCGCCGCGAGGTTAGGCGTTTTACCGGTGACCGAATCGGCTTCGAGCGTCGCGCCGGCGAGCAGGTTTCCGACGACGACGCTGCCGGTCGCAATCCCGACCCGTGCGTGCAGCGTGAAGCCGTCCCCAATATCAACGGTTCGCACTGCCGCTGCCACCTCGAGGCCGGCCCGCACGGCGCGTTCGGCTTCATTCTCGTGCGATTGCGGCCAGCCGAAGTACGCGAGCACGCCGTCGCCCAGAAAGGCGGCCAGGTAACCGCCGTACCTAGCGATCGACTCCGCGACGACGTCGCGGTAGCGCCGCATGATCTCGCGCATATCCTCGGGGTCGAATCGCTGCGAGAGTTCGGTCCAGCCGGCGAGATCGGAGAAGAACACGGTCAATTGGCGCCGCTCCGCGTCGCCGGCCCGGCGCACCGCTCGTTCGCTTCGGAGAGACCGCGCGGGACCGACCCCAGGACCCGTCGCGTCGGCCGGCAGCTTCGCGACCGCCTTGAGTAATTGCTTGCGATGACCGAGGACGAGGCCGAGCTTCTCGAGATCGGATTCCGTCAGCTCGTGCAAGACGTCCCACGTGATCGCGTTCTCCGCGAACACTCCAGCATAGCGGCCGAGACCCAAGCCTTCGAGCCACAGAGAAATGTTGATCGATTCCGCTCCGCTCACAAGATCGACCGAACGCTGGAAAGAACCGCGAGTCGCATGCGCGATCGCTCGTAGGAGACCCTTAGCTACTAGAGATCGAGGACCTGCCACGACGCAGTCGAGCGCGCTTCTCAGGAACTCGACATCTTGAATTCGCGGTCTTTCCAGGACGCCTCGGTCTCGCCACCCTAGGTGCGCGGCTTCTTGATTCGGGCTCGTCGCGCGCCGCCGTACGAACCGCGGGACGCCCGTCGCGGCTCCGAGGAACTGGGCAGGATCGTCACCGCCTCGACGGGGACGCCGTCGCCCTGTGCGTGCGAGATCAGCGCGGCGAAAAAGACATCGGCGGCCGGCTCCGAACTGCGATGACGTGATCGCCGATGCGGGTGAACGGAGTCTCCGATCGCCCGGTGAGTGGGAGCCCGCCCGTCGCTAAGAGCCCGAAACTAGCGCTCTTATTACGTCTGCTCGCCGCGATCGACGAAGGGCGCAGCAATTTCGACGAACTGAAGGTCTGGCTGGACGCCGAGCGGCCGCCGAGCACGCGTACCCTGCGGCGCTACCTGGCCGCGCTGGCCGAGGCAGGCTTCCCCTGGCGCTACGACCGCGAGAGCGGGACGTATCGCTTCGAGCAGGGGTACTCCCTGCGGCGTTTGGAGCTTTCCGGCAACGAGCTGTTCGGGCTGCTCGCCCTCAAGGGCATCGCGACCTCGCTCGGCGGCAACATCGGCGCGTCGATGGACGAAGTTGCCGAGAAGTTGACGCGCGTCGCCGATAAGGGCACGTCGCGCGCCACCGCCAAACCCGCAGTGCGGGTGCACATGGCCGACGCCCAGCTCGATAGCGAGCGCAGCGCGTATTTCGACGTCCTGCAACGCGCGCAGCGCGAGCGGCAGAGCGTTCGTTTCTCGTACGTCGACAAAGCCGGGCGGCGGTCGCAACGTCACGTCGACGTGTACGGTTTCGTCGTTTCCGGCGGCCGCGTCTACGCCGTGGCGTACGATCGCGGCCGCGGCGCGCAACGCGTCTTCGCGCTCGACAACGTCTCGGGCGTTCGCTTCGCCCCGCAGCGCTACGGCATTCCCGACGACTTCGACATCGAAGCGTTCGCCGCGCGTTCGGTCAGCGGCATCATGCACTCGGACGTCGTCACGCACGTCACCGTCCGGTTTTCGCCCGTCATCGCGCGCGCCGCCCGCGCCGATCGCGTCGTCCGCGAGCGCACGGTGCGCGATCTCGAGGGCGGGAGCGTCGAGATCGATTATGCCGTGGAAGACCCGCGCGAGTTCGTTCGCTGGGTGATGAAGTGGGGCGCCGAAGCCGAAGTGATCGCGCCGCCCGGCGTGCGCGCGGAGATCGCGCGGCTGGCCGCGGCGATCGCGTCCATCTACGCCGGCGGCTGAAAGCGGCGCGGAACACGAACGAGGGCGACGATCGCTCGCCGCCCTCGACGTGTTCGTTCTCGCTCGGTACGGGCTCCCGCCGCGAAGCGGTAATCCGAAGACTTTCGCGATGCGCCGTCACGTTCGACGCCCTTCATTGCTGAAGTGAACGTAGTGTATCGCGGCCCGGTTTCGCGTGCAAGCGCGCGTCCGGGTTACGCACAACGAATCCACAAGAAAGTTCGTTTATTCGCCGAATTCACAAGCCCACGCCATTACCGGAGTCTCACTTGAACCTACGTTTCAATTGCCGCGTTCGGCGGTGGGCCGGTGCTTGCGCCCTGGCGCTCGCGTTCGGCGCACCGGCCGGCGCGGCGCGCGCGCAAGACGGCAGCGCGCCGGCCATCGACGGCATCCGCTGCGACTCGGCGGAAGGCGCGCTCGTTCACATCCACCAGCACCTGACGTTGCTGGACCGCGGCAATCCGGTACCGATCCCCGCCGACGTGGGCCGGCCGCTGCTGGCCGCGTGCTTCTACTGGCTGCACACGCATGCGGAAGACGGTATCGTCCACGTCGAATCGCCGGTGTCGCGCTCGTTCACGCTCGGAGAGTTTTTCGACATCTGGGGCCAACCGCTCTCGGCGACCGCGGCGGGACCGGTTCGGTTCAAACCGGGACACCTGCGCGCGTACGTCGACGGCGCCCGTTACAGCGGCGACCCGCGCCGGATCGAGTTGGCGCAACACGCCGACATCGTGCTCGAGGCCGGCCCGCCGTACGCGCGGCCGGTCCCGTTCACGGATTGGCGAGGACAGTAGCCGGTTCGTCCAGCAGCGGCCGCAGCAGCGCGGCAAAGTCGGCGAAGCGCGCGTCGATTGAGGGCGAGGAGGGCAACCCGGTGTAGACGACCACGACGAAGCGGCGTCCGTCGCCGAGCGTCAGGATTCCACCGTCGTGCGAGACCTCGTCCGTGTCGCCGGTCTTATGCGCGAAGACGTCTCCCGGCCGCCAGCCTGCCGAGAGCTTATCGTTCCAGATCTGCGCGAGCAGCGCTTCGCCGAGCCAGGCGCCCGGCTCGTCACCGGCAGCGCGCGCGACGAGGCCGAAAGCCGCCGCCGCGTCGCAGGCCGGGTGCGCGTTCCGGCCGGTCGCGGCGGGGTCGTCGATCAACGGCAAGGCTCCCGAGAGTTTGCGGCGGACCGCCGTCCGCTCCAAGCCCAGGGCCCGGCACTCGCGCTCGATCCGTTCCCGGCCCAGCACGTCGATTAGCACGTTCGTCGCGACGTTGTCGCTGGCGGCGAGCATGGCAAACGCCAGCTCACCCAGCTCAGCTTCGTAACCGGCGACGAAGGGCGAAGGCGCGTCGTTGGCGGTCAGGTTCCCCGGCGTGACGAGAGCCCTGGTCGCGAGGTGGCAGACGCCCGCGTCGCAGAGCGCTCGCAGCGCCAGCGCGATCGGCACCTTGATCATGCTGGCCGGGTAGAGCGCCCGCACCGGGTCGAGCGTTGCCGACCACAGCCGTTCGCCCGTCTGCCCGAGCGCCTCGACGACGATCGATGCCTCACCGAGTCCGGCTGCGGCGGCGAGGCGGCGCAGTTCCGGCGAGCCGTCCGAATCTAGGTGCAAGTGGGTACTTGCATTAGCGTGTCGAGCGTGGTAGATTTCTGCATGCAAGTACTCACTTGAATCTGAAAGGGGCAGGTCATGGGCTTAGCCGGCATTGCCACCCTCGCCCTGGCGAAACCCTGTTCGCCCGAGGCGCTTCAGCGTTTGCGCGCCGACGTCATGCGGGCCGTCGACGATGGCGCGGTCGAGATCCGGCTCGATATCGACGACCTCGGGGTGCTCGATTCCCCGATCATCTCCGCGCTGATTTCGCTCCTGCGCGAAGTGCGCGAGCGCGGCGCGTCGATCGCCTTGGGAGCGAGCCGCAAGAGTCTGCTGGACACGCTGCGGATCACGGCGCTCGATAAGGTCTTTACGATCGTCGCCGCCGAGCAGCGGCCGGCCGCCGGTGCCGCCCCCGGACGCTTGCGCTCGAGCGGCCGAATCGTCGCCGCGTTTGCGGCGGCCGCGTTTGCGCTCGGCTCCCTGTTCGGAGCGCGCGCCTCGGCCGCGACCGAGCTATCGCCGGCCGATCTGATCCGCGCGGTCGTCGCGCGAAACGCGGGCATGCAGAGCTATCAGGCCACCGTCAGCGTCAGCTTCCACTTGCACAGCTTTCCATTCTTCTCGGAGCACCTCGCCGGTACGACGTATTTCAAGCGTCCGGACGACGTCGAGGTCGTCTTCCAGAAAGTCCCCTGGTATGCGAAGGGGTTCGAGCGGCTGTACTCGGATATGGGCGACCCGAGCGGCTGGGAGCGGCGCTTCGATATGTCGCTGGCCGGGGATACAACCGTCGATGGTCACACGGACGTCCTGCTCCGGCTGGTTCAGAAGGTACGCGGCATGATCGATCACGAGGACGTGGCAATCGATCCGGCGACCTGGCACATCGACGCGATGACGTGGTATTACTACAACGGCGGCGTCATCGAGATGAGCCAGGAATACCAGCGCGTCGGCGGTTTCGACGTGCCGGCGAAGCAGCATGCCGTCATCCGGATCCCGTACGTGCACGCCGCGGCCGAGGCGACCTACAGCGACTACAAGACCAACGTGGCGATCGACGACAGCGTCTTCTCGCGCGAGAAGCATTGACTCCGCGGATCGAGGCTCCGGCCGGCGCGCGCACGCCGGATGCGGTCAGGCCGGGCATCGCCGGGGGCGCCGAAGAGACGCACCTGCGCATTCTCGCCGCCGCCCGCGAGATCTACGCGGGCAAAGGTAGCCGCGGCACCACCACCCGCGAGGTGGCCGACCGGGCCGGCGTCAACGAAGCGACGCTGTTTCGACACTTTGGGACCAAAGGCCAGTTGCTGTCGGCCATGCTCGACCATTTCAGCGGGGGCGTGGAGTTTCCGGAGGCGCTGGAGCGCATCGCCGGTCTGGCTACCATCGAGGAGCAGTTGCGCGAAATCGCGCGCGCGTCGATCGAGGGGATGCGGCGCAAGGAAGACCTCATCCGCGTGACGATGGCGGAGGAACTGACGAACCCGGCGGCCCATTTGTGCGCCTGGCGCGGCCCGACCGAGGCGCGCCGGCTGTTGTGCAGCTATTTCGCCGAGAAGGTCCGCAACGGGCAGTTGCGCGGCGATCCCCAGTGGCTGGCGCGCGTATTTCTTTCGCTATTCTTCTCGCTCGTCATGGCGCGGCGAATCTGGGCGGAGCTCGAGCTTACTCCCGAGTCCGCGATCGACGATATGGTCGAGATCTTCTTGAACGGAGCCCGAGCACGATAATGGAAGGAACACGACAGGGCCCCGCCACGGCGCCTCCCGTAGCGCCCGGGCGCGCCAACGGCGAGCCGCTTGCGGTCGCCGAAGCCAAGAGCGGCCCGAACCCTACGGTCCGCCTGATTCTCATCGCCGTCGGTATCGTGGTGCTGCTGGTCGCGATCGTTTTCGGCATCCGCTTTTTGGCGTACGCGACGACGCACGAGACGACCGACGACGCGACGATCGATGCCGACGAGATTCAGATAACCAGTAAGATCTCCGAACGCGTCGACAAGATCCTCGTCGACACGAACCAGCCCGTCCGCAAGGGCGAGCTGCTGGTGCAGCTCGACGACCGCGACGAACGCGATCGCTATAGCCAAGCCCTGGCCGCCTACAACGCGCAGCGTTCGCAGGCGCGAGCGGCCCAGGAAACGGTCAGTCTGACGCGCGACACGCAAGCGGCGCAGAACCTCGAAAACACGGGCGGAATCCAGCAAGCCCGGGCCGGCATCTCGAGCGCCTCGGAACAGGCCAAGGCGTCCGCACAGCAAATCGCGGTCGCCCAGGCCGGCGTCGATGCGGCGCGCGCGGAGTTCAAAGCGGCGCGAGACTCCGTTCCGGGTGCCCTTGAAAACCTGCGCCGGGCGTCCGCCGACTTGACCCGGACCGAGTCGCTGGTCGCGACCGGCGACGAAGCGCGGGCGCAGCTCGACGCGGATCGCGCGGCCTACCAGGCGGCGCGCTCGCAATACGACGCGGCCGTCGCGAACGCCACTGCGGCCGAAGCCGAGCTCGACGAGGCCTCGCAGAAGCTCAATTCGCAACGCTTCGCAACCTCGAGCACGCAGGCGCAGGTGGGCGTGCAGCAGGCCCAGCTCACAACCGCACAGGGCCGCTTGCAGGAGAGCGACGCTCCCAGCCGCGTGCCGGCTCAGCAAGCGCAGGCCGACGCCGCCGAGGCGCAAGTCGCGTCGCTGCACTCGCAGCTCGGCACGGCCGCCGACAACCTCAGCTACACGCGCATCTCGTCGCCGATCGACGGCTACGTCGGGCAGAAGAACGTCGATATCGGCCAAACCGTCGCTCCGGGCGAATCGCTGCTGACGCTCGTGCCTTCGTCGCACGTCTACATCACGGCGAACTACAAAGAGACGCAGATCGGCAAGATGCGGCGCGGTCAGGAAGTCGACATCGCGGTCGACGCGTACAAGGGCGTGAATTTCATCGGGCACATCGAAAACCTGTCGCCCGCCTCCCAGAACAAATTCAGCCTCGTGCCGGCGCAGAACGCCACCGGCAACTTCGTCAAGGTCACGCAACGCGTTCCGATCCGCATCCTGTTCGACCGCGTGGAGGGCGGCAATCTGGCGGACTATCCGCTGCGACCCGGCATGTCGGTCGAGACGTCGGTCAAAGTGAAGTAGGAGTGAGGCGCTAGCCTTGACCGCCGCCGTAACGGCTCCGCGCAACGGCGCGAGGCCGGGCGTCTTTGCGGCTCCGGCCGCTCCCGTCAGCGTCATCGAATACGGATGGCGCCGCACGCTCATCACCTTCGCGATCGTCGTTGCGACGCTGCTCGAGATCGTCGACGTGACGATCGTCAACGTCGCCCTGCCGAACATCGAGGGAAACTTCGGCGCCAGCATCGACCAAGCGGCCTGGATCGGCACCGGCTACATCATCGCCAACGTTATCGTCATCCCGCTGACGCCGTGGCTGCAGCGCCGTTTCGGCCGCCGCCAGTACTACGCCGCTTCGATCGCGATCTTCACGATCGCCTCGATCATGTGCGGCCTCTCCGGATCGCTGGACGAATTGGTCTTCTGGCGGATCGTGCAAGGTCTGGGCGGCGGGGGCCTCATCTCGACCTCCCAGGCGATTCTGCGCGAGACCTTTCCCCAGAACGAGCAGGGGAAGGCGGCCGGGATCTTCTCGATGGGCGTCATCGCGGGCCCGACGATCGGGCCGACGCTCGGCGGCTGGATCACCGACCAGTTCAGCTGGCGCTGGGCGTTTTTCGTCAACGTCATCCCGGGGCTGGTCGCCATCCTGATCGTGCTGCTGATGCTGCGCAATCCGGAACGCCCCCAAAAGCTCTCGCTCGACTACGTGGGACTTGGGCTGCTCGCGGCCGGCATCGGTTCGCTCCAGTACGTGCTCGATCAAGGCCAACGCAAGGACTGGTTCGACGATACGTCGATCGTCGTCTGCACCTGGGTCGCGGTGCTCGGTATCGCGGCATTCGTGGCGTGGGAACTGCGGCAAGCCAAGCCGATCGTGAGCCTCGCGGTGTTGCGCTACCGGTCCGTTTCGGCGGGCAGCATCCTGGGCATGGTTCTGGGCATCAGTTTGTATGGTAGCGTACTGATCTTGCCGCAGTTCGTGCAAGGCTCCCTAGGATTCACGGCGACGCTGTCGGGCGAACTGCTGATCTTCCGGGCCGGTGCGATCCTCGTCGTCACGCCGCTGGTGGCGATGCTTGCCACCCGGGGACTGGTCGACGCGCGTTACTTCGTCGCTTGCGGGTTCGTGCTGATCGGCATCTCCAACTTCATGCTGGCCGACGTCACGACGCTGTCCTCGGGCTTCTGGACGTTCTTCTGGCCGCTGGCGCTGAGCGGCCTCGGGCTGGCGCAGATTTTCGTCCCGCTGACGCTCGTGGTGGTCAGCAACGTGCCGCCGCCGGAGATTCCGGGGGCCTCGGCGTTCTTCAACCTCGCGCGTCAGATCGGCGGCAGTATTGCGATTGCCGTTCTCGTCACGGTGCTGGCCCGGGAGAACGCGACGCACCAGACCGAGCTCGGGTCGCAGATCGCGTTGCACCGTTCCGTCGTCTCCGCCTTCGTCGCGGGCGACGGGGGCCAGCACGGCTCGAAGGCCGCGACCGATCTCAACCGGCTCGTCGCGCAGCAGGCGATCATCCTGTCGTATGCGGACACGGCCCGGATGGTCGGAGCCATATCGCTGGTCCTCGCACCGCTCGCGTTCATCTTGCGCCGCCAGAGAACCCCGCCTCGCGCTGCGGCTGAATAAGGAGATTTTCGTTGATTCATCTCGTCGCACTTGCGCTCGTGGCGGTTGCTGCGACCCCCTCGCCGTCGCCCTCGCCGTCGGCTTGGCCGCAGTCGCAGGTGCCGCCGGGCTGGCCCGCGCCCGCATCCACCCCGGTTCGGAGCGGTCCGCCGGTCCCGCTCGCGACCCCCGGTCTGATCGCCGTACCGCGCGACACGGACGGCCTGGTGCTTCCGCCGGCACCGGTGGTGGGGCTTCCGCGCGCGGAGGCCGCGCCGCTGCCGCCGGCCGACATCGCCGGCACCACGGGGCCGTTCGTCGGCATCACCCTCGAGGACGCGATCGGGATGGCGTTGCGGCGCAACACCGACCTCGCGGTGTCGCAATCGAACCGGCGCATCGCCAAGTACCAGATCGTCGCGGCGCAGGGCGCGTACGACGTGCGCTTCGAGATCCAGCCCCAGTACGCGTACTCCGACCAGGCGTCGATCTCGGCGTTCGAATCGGGGCCGAACGGTGCCCCCGTGCAGCAGATCACCTCCGGTGCGAGCGCGGGCTTCTTGGGACAGACGTCGACCGGCGGATCCTACCAGATCTCGACGCTGGCGCAGCGCGTCGACAACAATTCGACGCTCAACAGTTACGATCCGTACTACCAAACGGCGCTCGCGCTGACGTTCACGCAACCGCTCGCGCGGAACCTGGCAATCGACCAGACGCGGCGGCAGATCCAGCTCGCCAAGATCAACTTCGACCTCAGTAACGATAACGCGCTGCTGTCGGCCTCGAACACGGTCGACAACGTGCTCAACGCGTACTACAACCTGGTGGCGGCGTGGAAATACGTCGGCATTCAGGAAGACGCGTTGCGGCAAGCCAAGGCGCAATCCGAGTCCAACGCGCGCTTGGTGCGCCAGGGCGCGGCGGCGCCGGTCGACGTCGTGGAATCCGATACGCAAGTCAACGAATTCCAAGACAACGTGTACTCCGCCATCGCCAACGTCTCGAGCCTGCAAAACCAGCTAAAGACGCTGATCTTGAACGACCCGGCCGATCCGGCCTGGACGGCCAATCTCGTTCCGCTGTCGCCGATGGCCGAGCAGCCCACCGAGCCCGGTATCGACGAGCTGGTCATCGCGGCGTTGCGGGCGCGGCCCGAGGTCGCGCAACTGCGCGAGAACCTGCGCGCAGAGAACGTGAACGTTGCGTATTACAAGGATCAAGCCAAACCGCAGATCGACCTCAACGTGGGCATCACCGAGAACGGGTTCGCAGGCGCGCCGACCGCGCCGGCCGCCAACCCGTTCATCGGCATCTTCGCCGCGCAGTTCAATTCCATCAACGCGCTGATCGCGCGGGTCAACGACCTGACCCCCGGGCTGACGCCGTTGCCGCCGCTCAGCCCGACGCTGCTGTCCGCACCGCTGTACCCCGGTACGATCGGCAAGTTCGGGCAATCGTACCTGACCGCGCTCGAAGGCAAATTCCCGCAATACTCCGTGTCCGCGACGGTCAGCTTCCCGTTGCGCAACCGGACCGCCGAAGCCGACTACCGGGCCGAGGTGGAACGGCGGCGCGAGGTCGAGACCCAGGAGGTCGGCCTGATCGGGCGCGTGCAGTCCGAAGCGCGCAACGCGGTGCAGTCCTACCGCTCGGCCCGCTCGCGGCTGATCGCCGCGAGCGCCGCGCGGCGCGCCGCCGAGATCGTGGCGGCCAGCGAGTTGCGCCGCTTCCGGGCCGGCAAGTCGACGACGTTCTTCGTGCTGCAGCGGCAGGTCACGCTCGCAAACGAGCGCGGCCGCGAGCTGCAGGCGCAGGCCGACGTGCAGCGTGCGCTCGTAGAGATCGAGCACGTCTCGGGCGCGATCCTGCGCGACCACGGAGTCGACGTCGGCACGCTCGGAACCGCGCCGCAAGGCACCGTGCCGAACCTGCTGGGCAGCCCCGCGGGCCGCTAGCGTGGCTCAGGCCGTCGCGGCCGTACGGTCGCGCTGGTTTGCGAGCATCCACGCCTCGAAGGTCGCGGCCGGCATCGGCCGCGCGATGATGAAGCCCTGGGCGGCGACGTCGATCCCGGTGCGCGCCCCGCGATCCCGAGCGCATTCGAGCCCCATGCGTTCGATCGCTGCGAACGTGTGGTGGTCCTCGACGCCCTCGACGACCACGTCGATGCCGAGCCGGTAGGAGAGTTCCATCGTGGAGCGCACGATGGCGGCATCGTCGTCGTCGTCCCGCATGCCCATGACGAATTGCTTGTCGATCTTCAATTCGTCGACCGGGAAGTGCTTGAGGTGCGACAGCGACGAATAGCCGGTGCCGAAGTCGTCGATCGAGATCCGGACGCCGCTCTTGGCGAGCTTGCGCAGGCACTCGGCCGCGGGTTCGGCCTCGGTCGTCAAGGTCGTTTCCGTCAGCTCGAGGCAGAGTTGCTCGGGGTCGACGTCGTACTGCGAGAGCGCGCGCGCGATCGTGTTCGGCAGCGACCCGTCACGCAAGTCTTCGGCCGAGAGGTTGACGGAGAGCCGTATCCGCAAACCGATCGAATTCCAGGCCTTGATCTGGCAGATGGCCGCGCGCAGCACCCACTCGGTCAGGCGGTTCATCAAGCCGATCTCCTCCGCCAGCGGGAGGAAGAGGTCGGGTGCGACCAGGCCGCGCTCGGGGTGTTCCCAGCGCACGAGCGCTTCCGCACCCCGGATCGTGCCGGACTTCATGTCGAGTTGCGGCTGATAGTGAATGACGAGTTGCCCGTTCGCGATCGCGTGCGGCAGGTCGCTGCTCATCTCGAGCCGCTTGAGCGCGCGTTCGTCGTGCGATGCGGAGAAGACGGCCACGCCGCTGCGGCGCCGTTTGGCCGCGTGGATGGCGACGTCGGCTTGGCGCAGCAGCGCCGGCGCGAGCGTCCCCGGCTCCGATACCGCGATGCCGATGCTCGCGCTGATCACGAGGGTTTGGGCGGGCAGCGCGAACGGCCGGGAAAGCGAGCCGGTCAGACGGTGCGCGAACGCGGTCGCGTCTTCGACGTCCGCTTGATGGAGGACGACGGCGAACTCGTCGCCGCCCAGACGCGCCACGAGCGCGCCCTCCGGCACGTGCCGCCGCAACCGCTCCGCGACCTCGCACAGCAACGCGTCGCCGTTCTGGTGGCCGAGCGCCTCGTTCACGTCCTTGAAGCGGTCGAGGTCGATCAGCAGGAGCGCGAGTTGCGTCTCTCGGTCCGACGCGGCCGCGAGGTCTTCCGCCAGCAACTCGTTGAGCAGCACGCGGTTCGGCAAGCCCGTCAGCGAATCGTGCGTGGTCTGGCGCACGAGCTGATCCAGCGCGTCGTGGCTCTGGGTGACGTCTTGGGCGTTGAGGATCACGCCTTGAACCGACTGGTCGGCCAGGCAGTTGGTAATCGACGCGTCGATCACGTGCGCGCTGCCGTCCGCATGATTGACGTGAAATTCGTAACGGCGCGCCTTGCGAATTCCGGTATAGCTCTCGTCGAGCGCGCCGGCCAGCGCCTCGGAGGATTGGCCGCGGAAGAGCACGCGATAGCCGGTGCCCAGCAGCGACGACGGCGCGTATCCGAGGATCGATTGGAAGGACGGGCTCGCGTAGGTCGCCGACCCGCGGGCGTTGACGAGCAACACGAGGTCGGTCGAGTTTTCGGTTAACGCCGCAAAACGGCGCTCGCGCCGTTCGGCGAGCTGGCGGATACGGCCCACCGCGCCGCCTGCGACCGCTTGCATCGCCACCAGCGACAGGTCGAGCCCGTGCAGCGTCAGGCCCAGGCCGCAGGCCAGGAATGCGGCGCCGACGCCCGCCCACATGCCGAAGCGGTAGGCGCAGAGGACGACGGTCAGCAGCGTGAGCGGCAGCAGGAAGTTGACCGCTTCCGGCGCGATCGCGGGGAACAGGCGGCCCGCGGCGAGATCGATCGCTACCGCAGCCGTCGCCGCCGCGAGCGGCAAGGCATTGGCAAATACGGACCATCGTATGCCCGGGGTCCTCATGAAATCTATACTCGGTATCGGACGGATTCGTAATGAGGAGATGTTTGTAACCTCAATCACTCTTTACCGTGTCTTTACACGATGTGCGCGGCGTCACATATTCTACCTAACAGATATGTAATTTATCGGCCGCCACATTATATTCGTTCTATTTGAAGCAGAAGTAAAGGGAATCTCGCCGTTTATGCAGTCGGCGAAGACAGCCGCGCGGCCGCGGCCCGGTCGACGAGCCAGCGCAGGCGCCCGCCGGCCGACGCGAGGCACTGGCTCGGAAAGCGAACCGGATCGCGCGGGCCGTCGAGCACGGCGGCCAGCGCCGGAGCTTTCGCGGCACCGGCCGTCGCAACGAGAATCTCCCGGGCGGCGCCGATCGCGCGCGGCGTCAGCGTAATCCGATGCGCGGCGAGCTTTTCGACGAAGACCGCCTTGACGAGCAACTCGTCGCCGGCGAAGGGATCGGTGCCCGGAAAGAGCGACGCCGTATGGCCGTCGGGCCCCATGCCGAGCATGATCAGGTCGAGCGTGGGCGCGCCGTTATCGAGCGGCAACTCGCGCAGCAGGACGCCGGCGTAATGCGCCGCCGCTCGCTGCGGCTCGTCTTCGCCGTGCATGCGGAACACGGAGCTGCGCGCGACGCTCAGCCCGTCGAACAGCGTCTCCTTGGCCATCCTGTAGTTCGACGCGTCGTCGGCCGGCGGCACGCAGCGTTCGTCGCCGAAGAAGAACCGGACGCGGCGCCAGTCGAGCCGCGCGCGGAACGCCGCCGAAGCCAAGAGCGCGTACGTGGCCTTCGGCGTCGAGCCGCCGGCGAGCGCGAGGCGAAAGAGGTTCCGTTCGGCGATGGCCGCGGCGCCCGAGGAAACGACGCGTTCGGCGACGGCCCGAGCCAAGGCCGCCTCGTCGTCGACGACGATCAGGCCGTTCCGGCCGTTCATGCGACCCTCACCCGAGGAGGGCGCGCAGCGTCAGCAGGGAGGTCTCGAAGATCGGGTCGCGCCGGCCGCCCAAAATAGCGCGCTCGATCAACGACGTGTTCGCGATGTTCTGCAGCGGCACGTAGCGGTTCGGCGCCGCTTTGGCACCTTCGACCGAGAGCTCCACGACGTTTTGGTCCTGGTCGCACAGCGCCGCCCGGTACCTCGAAAAGCCGGCGCGAAGCACCACGCTGAGCACTCTGCGCACGTCGCCTTTCGTGGTTTTCGTAAACGCGACCGAACGCCCGCGGCGGTCGCGAAAGCTCCGCCGGCTCGCCGGTTCCCACGAGAGCCGGCTGCCCAGCCAACCCGCCAGGTACAGCGCTTCGGCGTCGGAGCCGCTTTCGATATCGAGCGCCTTGATCGAAAAAAGATCTTCCCGCAGTGCGGGATCGTCGAAGAACTGTGCGATCATATCCTGCCACGGCGCGAGGCGCATGAACGCGAGATCCAGCACGACGATCTTCGGGAAACGCGTTAAGAACTCGCCGAGTTCGCGCACGTTCTGTTCGCCGTTCCCGGTCCCGGACGAATCGACGAGAACCATCGACGCCTCGTGCGCGAGGCCGGAAAAGGTCCGGCTCGCCAAGAGCCGCGCGCCGCTCCACCACAGCACCGTCGGGATGTCGGGGACCGACAGCTCCTGGGTCAAGCTGCCGATCGCCGCGTGATCGAGCGTTCCGGCGCCGATGTCGACGCGCTCGTTGATCACGGTCGCGCCGCCGGCGTCGCGCGTCGAGGTCGCGACGTCGACGCCGCTCGTCGCGTCCGTGGAATCCAGCACGATCAAGCGCGAGGGATGTTTGGCGGCCACGAGCCCGGCCCGTTCGAGGACCCACGTGCGGCGCGCCGGGTCGTCGACGAAGACGACGAAGTTCAGCGTGGCGACGCGGGCGGCCGCGTCGCTCCCCTTCGACGCGAACGAGCACCGCGATTTGCGCAACTCCTCGAGGATGGCGGGAACGTCGGTAACGGAGTCGACGTGAGCGTTCACTAGATACGCCTCCATTCGCGGCCGTCCGCGACCAGCATGGCATCCGCGCTTTGCGGGCCCTGACTACCCGCCAAATAGTTCGGAAAATCGACGACCCGCATTTCGCTCCAGCGGTTCAAAATCGGCGTAACGGTCTGCCAGGCTTGCTCCACGGCGTCCCAGCGCGTGAAGAGGGTCGCGTCGCCGCGCATCGCGTCGCCGATCAGCCGCTCGTATGCGGGCGCGGAGACGACGCCGAAACCCGTACCGTAGTTGAAATCCATCGTAACGCCGCGAATGTGCATTTTCGGTCCGGGAACCTTCGCGTTGAAACGGATCGAAACGCCTTCTTCGGGCTGGATCTTCATCACCAGCGTATTCGATTCGATCTGGTCGCCGGTTTCGCCGAAGATGCGGTGCGGGATGCCGCGGAACGTGACCGCGATCTCGGAGTGCTTGTGCGCCAGCCGTTTGCCGCTGCGCAGGTAGAACGGAACGTCGGCCCAGCGCCAGTTGTCGATGAAGAACTTGACCGCGGCGTACGTTTCGGTCGTGGAGTTCGGATCGACGCTGGGTTCCTCGCGGTACCCGGGCACCGGTTTGCCGTCGACCAGACCCGGGCCGTACTGGCCGCGCGCGGTCACCTTCGGCACCAAGTCCTCGGGAATCGGACGCACCGCCGAGAGCACCTTGAACTTCTCGTCGCGGATGTGGTCGGCGTTCGGTGAAATCGGCGGTTCCATCGCGACCAGTGCGAGCAGGTTCATGACGTGGTTCTGGATCATGTCCTTCATCGCGCCCGCGTTGTCGTAGTAGCCGCCGCGGCCCTCGACGCCGACCGTCTCGGCCGCCGTGATCTGCACGTTGTCCACGTAGCGCCGGTTCCAGATCGGCTCGAACATGACGTTGGCGAAACGCAGCGCCACGATGTCTTGGACGGGCTCCTTGCCCAGATAGTGGTCGATGCGGTAGATCTGCTTTTCGTCGAAGACCTTCGTCACTTCGGCTTGCAGCATGCGCGCCGAAACGAGATCCGTGCCGAACGGCTTCTCGATGATGATCCGCGACCAGCCCTTGCGTTGGTCGCGCGGTCCGAGTCCGGCGGCGGCCAGCTGCTGGACGATCTTGCCGAAGACGGACGGCGGCGTCGAAAGGTAATAGAGCCGGTTGCCCTCGGTGCCCAGCTTCTCGTCGTTCTCCTCGAGTTGGCGCCGCAGCCGCCTGAACGCGTCGACGTCGTCGAACGAACCCGCAATGTAATACAGGCGCTCGGCGAAATCGCTCCAGAGCGGATCGCGCGCTTCTCCCGATCGCGAAAACGCGTCGATCGCGGCCTTCATCTCCGCGCGGAAGTCGTAGTGCGATTTGTTGGAGCGCGAGAACCCCACGATGCCGAAGTTCGTCGGAAGGATGTCGCTGAGCCGCAGGTTGTACATCGCCGGCATCAGCATGCGCTTCATCAGGTCGCCGCTCGCCCCGAAGAAGACTACGTTGCAGGGGTCGGCGATCCGGCTCGTGTCCATGCCCGCGCGCAGCGGGTTGGGCAGCGACGCGCCGTCGCGTTGCCGGAGCGTTTCGACTTCCGCCGCCATCCCGGTTAGGCCTCGACTTCCGCTTCGTGCTTGACGGCGTGCCCGCCGAATTCGTTGCGGAGCGCGGCAATAACTTTAGCGCTAAATGAATCTTGCTGGCGCGACACGAAACGCGAGATCAGCGCCATCGTGATCACCGGCGCCGGCACGTTCTCGTTCATCGCCTCCTCCACGGTCCAGCGGCCCTCGCCGGAATCGTCGACGTAGCCGCGGATGTCGGCCAGTTTCGGATCGTTGCGCAACGCGAGTTCCGCCAGTTCCAGCAGCCACGACCGAACCACGGACCCGTGCAGCCAGAGGTCGGCCAGCTGGTGCAGGTCGTAGTCGAACTCGGACTTTTCGAGGATCTCGAAGCCTTCGCCGTAGGCCGCGAGCATGCCGTATTCGATCCCGTTGTGCACCATCTTCGAGAAGTGGCCCGCGCCCGGCGGGCCGACGTGGGCGTAGCCGTCCGTGGGCGCGAGGGTGCGCAGGACGGGCTCGACGCGTTCGACGGCGCTGCGGTCGCCGCCGACCATCAGGCAGTAGCCGTTCTCGAGGCCCCACACGCCGCCCGACGTGCCCGCATCGACGAAACCGATGCCCCTTTCGGCAGCCGCCCTCGCGCGCGCTTGCGACTCGCGAAAATTCGAGTTGCCGCCGTCGACGACGACGTCGCCGGGGGCGAGCAGAGCGAGCAGTTCCTCGACCGTGTCGCCGGTCGGTTTTCCGGACGGCACCATGATCCAGATCGCGCGCGGCGGCGCCAGCTTCGACGCGAGGTCGGCGAGCGATGCCGCACCGGTCGCCCCGCCTCGGGCGGCGCGGGCGACCGCGTCGGCGCTGCGGTCGTAGACGACGACCTCGTGGTCGCCCCGGAGCAAGCGGGTCGTCATGTTTGCTCCCATTCGCCCGAGACCGATCATGCCAACGTGCATTTGGGTTCCTTTTGGTGCGGGTGCTGCTACGCTCGGGCGGCTACTGCATCTTCCAAGGCGAGGGCCAGGGCTTGGAGCGCGGTCTCGAGCGGGCCGGTCAGCGCGATCCGCAAGCCGCGCCGGTCGCGCTTGTCGAGGGCCTCGAAATCGCCGAGCGCCTGGGCGCGCAGCAGGGTTCCGAAGGTGCCCATCCCGGGAATCTGCAGGTCGTCGGCGGGCGGCGTGTCGTGCGTGAGCTGCAGAAAGACTCCGCTGTTCGGACCGCCCTTGTGCAACTGCCCCGTCGAGTGCAGGAAACGGGGCCCGAAGCCGACCGTCGTGGCGACTTTCAGCGCGTCGCGAACGTGCCGGCGGATATCGTTCAACTCCAGCTCGTGCTCGGCGTTGCGTTCGATGTAGGCGGTGAACGCGATGTAGTCGCCGGGCTCGACTTGCGCGAGCACCGCCGCCAGCGCCGACGACAGGTCCCGGCCGAGATCGACGGCACGCGAGCCGGAGAGCGGGATCAGGCGCGCGACGCCGTTCGTTTGCGCGGCTGCGGGTTCGGAGAAACGTCCGCGCTCCGCGAACTCGGCCAGCAGCCGTTTGGTGTTGTCTTTGGACTCCTGGACGTTCGGCTGGTCGAACGCGTCGATGCCGAGTACCGCACCCGCCGCGCTGACCGCGATCTCCCATAACGCGAACTGCGCGCCGAGGTCGAGCCGGTCGCGCATCGGCAGGCGGATGACGGGGTTTCCGGCTTCCTCGAGCAGGCGCAACCGCGTTTCGATCGCGCCGCCGTCCATCGCCCCTTCGATGTGTTCGGCGGGCGGCAATCCGCTGCCGACGTACACGAAGACGCGGTCGTTTCCGTAATCTTGCGGCAGTCCCAGCGGCTCGCCCTCGATCGGCACGATGCCGGTGCCGTTCTTCCCGGTCGATTCCGCGACGAGTTGCTCCACCCAGGTACCGAAGGCGGCCACTTCGGGGTGCGTGACGATCGTCAGTTTGTCGCGGCCGCCTTGCGCGAGCGCGCCGAGCGCCGCGCCGAAGCGCACCGCCTGCGCTTCCCGCACGTCGACCGCCGGTCCGTCGGCACGCAACGCGCCGAGCCCGCGTTCGAGGATTCCGGCGACGTCGTAACCCGCCAGCGCCGCCGGAACCATCCCGAAGTACGAGAGCGCCGAGTAACGGCCGCCGATGTCGGGATCGTTTTCGAAGACCCGCAGGAACCCCGCATCCTCGGCTTGCTTGCCCAGGTGCGTGGCCGGGTCGGTGATCGCGACGAACTGACGCCCCGCCCCTTCCGCGCCGGACACCGTCCTGACGCGCTCGTAGAAGTACCGGAAGAACGCTTCCGGTTCGGTCGTCGTTCCGCTCTTGCTGGCCACGATGAAGAGCGTGTGCGCGAGGTCGAGCGAACGCTCGAGCGCCGCGACTTGCGCCGGATCGCTCGAGTCGAGTACGTGCAGCTCCGGGAACCCCGCCACGCGGCCGAAGGTCGCGCGGAGCACGTCGGGCGCGAGCGAGCTGCCGCCCATACCGAGCACGACGACGTGCGTGAAGCCGCTCCGGGCGACCTCGCCCGCGAACTGCGCTAAGCCGGGCGCCTCTGCAAAGACGGTCTTCGGGAAGTCGAGCCATCCCAGCGAATGCTCGACGATCCGCTCGTGGCTCGGGTCGGACGACCACGGCGAGGGCTCTTTGTTCCAGAGCTTGGTGAGAAAGCCGCGCTGCGCCAGGTGCGCCAGCGCCGCTTCCGCGCCGGGCCCGGCGCTGCGGAGGTCGATCGCGAACGCTTCCGAGCCGCCCAGTGCGGTGCGCTTCGTGCCGATCGCGTCCAGCATGGCATTGTAGGAATCGGCGAACGACGTCACTCCGTCACCTTGTAACTTCGCGGTAACGTCCGCGAGCGAGATGCCCGCGGCGGCGAGTTCGTCGAGCGTTGCGCGCGCGCCCGGAACGTCTTCCTCGACCGCGTCGGGGCGGACGACGAGGTGGTCGAGCAGCGCGTCGAGCGTCGCCGGCGGCACGGTGTTGACCGTGTTCGGGCCCACCAGATTGGCCACGTACAGAAGGTCGGAATACGCCGGGTTCTTCGTCCCCGTGCTGGCCCAGAGCGGGCGTTGAACGTGCGCGCCGCGGCGCGCGAGCGCCTCGAATCGCTCCGCCTCGAAGAGCTCCTTGTAACGCGCGTAGATCAGTTTCATCGAGGCGACGCCGGTCTTGCCCAGCAGCTGCGCGAGCTGCGGCCGGCCCGTCGCGATCTTCTCTTCGAGCAGCTTGTCGACGGCCGTATCGATGCGGCTCACGAAAACGCTTGCGACCGAGGCGACGCGATCGAGCGGCGCTCCCGCGGCCGCGCGCCGCTCGAGTCCCGCCAAGTACGCGTCGGCGACATGTTCGTAGGTCTCGAGCGAGAAGATCAGGGTGACGTTCACGTTGATGCCGGCGGCGATCGTTTCGGTGATCGCCGGGAGGCCTTCCGGCGTCCCCGGAATCTTGATCATCACGTTGGGGCGGTCGACCATCTTCCAGAGCCGAGCGGCCGCGTCGATCGTGCCGCGCGTGTCCGTGGCCAGGAGCGGCGAGACTTCGAGGCTGACGAACCCGTCGCCGCCGTCGGTCGATTCGAACAGTTCGCGGAACTCGTCGCAGGCGTGGCGGATATCGTCGATCGCGAGCGCCTCGAAGAGGCGGTTCGGATCGCGTTCGCCGCCGATCAGCGACGCGAGCTGTTCGTCGTAATCGTTGCCGCTACCGATCGCCTTCTCGAAGATCGTGGGATTGGACGTCATGCCGCGCAAGCCGGATGCGATGAGGCGATGCAACTCGCCCGATGCGAACATGCTGCGCCGGATGTTGTCGAGCCAGATGCTCTGGCCGGCTCGAACGAGTTGCTGTAGCTGATTTCCCACGGGCGGCTCCTTTAGACGTTGGTGAGCAGGCCCGACGCGACGCGCGCGACGGCCTCGGGCGTGAATCCGTATGCCTGGGCGATCGCGGCGGCGGGTGCCGAGGTGCCGAAGTGGTCGAGTCCGATGGCGATGCCGCGCTCGCCGATCCAACGGTGCCAGCCGAACGTGGTGCCGGCTTCGATCGAGACGCGCGCGCCGACGTTCGAAGGCAGCACGCTTTCGCGATAGGCCGCGTCCTGCTGCGCGAAGAGCTCGAACGAGGGCATCGAAACGACGCGCGTCGGCGCGCCTTGGGCCTCGAGCAGCTTCGCGGCTTCCAGCGCCAGCGCGACCTCGGAGCCGGTCGCGATGAGGATCAGGTCGGGCGTCGCGGTGCTCCCGTGCAGCACGTAGGCGCCGCGCGCCACGGCGGCGTCGCGTTCGCCCAGGAACGGTACTTTCTGGCGGCTCAGAACCAGCGCCGTCGGTCCGCCGTGGGCGAGCGCGAAGCGCCAGGCCTCGAGCGTCTCCAGCGAGTCGGCGGGCCGGATGACGGTCATGTTGGGCGTCGCGCGCAGGCTCGCCAGCTGCTCGATCGGCTGGTGCGTCGGCCCGTCTTCGCCCAGGAACACCGAATCGTGCGTGAACACGAAGATCGTCTTCGACGTGTTGAGCGCGGCCAGCCGGACCGCCGGTTTCATGTAATCGACGAAGTTGAAGAACGTCGCCGTGAACGGCAAGATGCCGCCGTGCACCGCCAGGCCGTTGGCGATAGCGCCCATCGCGTGCTCGCGCACGCCGAAGTGGATGTTGCGGCCCGCGTAGCTGTCCGGCTGGATGTCGCCGAAGCCCTTCAGGTAGGTCTTGGTGGACGGATCGAGATCGGCCGAGCCGCCGACGAGTTCGGGTAGCCCGCCCGCCACGGCGTTCATGACGGTCCCGCCGGCTTCGCGCGTTGCGACGCTGCCGTTTTCTGCGGTGAACGTGGGCCAGGAAAGGTGCTCGGGCAGGCGTTCGTCGCGAATCCGCTCGAGTTGCGCGGCCAATTCGGGATTAGCGGCTTTCCAGGCGGCGTACGTTTGGTTCCAGGCCGCCTGCGCCGCGGCGCCGCGCCCGCCGACCGTGCGCCACCACGCCAGCACGTCGTCCGGGACGTAGAAGGCCGGTTCCAGGGGCCATCCGAGCGCGTCTTTCGTCTTCGTGACGTTGGCGGCGCCCAGCGGTTCGCCGTGCGCGCCGAACGTGCCGGCTTTGGGCGAGCCGAAGCCGATGATCGTGCGCACCGCGATCAGCGACGGCCGCGGGTCGGCCTTAGCGGCGTTGAGCGCCGCGTCGATCGCGTTGACGTCGTTTCCGTCGTCGGCGGTGACCAGCGCCGTATGCCACCCGTACGCGTCGTAGCGCGCGCAGACGTCTTCGGTGAAGGTCACGTCGGTCGGGGCCGCGAGCGAGATCTTGTTGTCGTCGTAGAGGACGATCAGCTTTCCGAGCCGCAGGTGGCCGGCGAGCGAGCACGCTTCGGCCGACACGCCTTCCATCAGATCGCCGTCGCCCGCGATGCAATACGTGTAATGGTCGACGATCGTCTGTTCGCGGTTGTACGTCGCCGCCAGATGGGCTTCGGCGAGCGCGAGGCCGACGGCATTTGCGACCCCCTGCCCGAGCGGTCCGGTCGTGACTTCCACGCCGGGCGTATGGTGTAACTCCGGGTGGCCCGGCGTCTTGCTGCCGAGCTGCCGGAAGTTCTTGAGGTCGTCGAGCGTCAGGGGATAGCCGGTCAAATACAACAAGGCGTACAGCAGCATCGAACCGTGGCCCGCGCTCAGCACGAAGCGGTCGCGGTCCCACCACGCCGAGTCGGCCGCGTTGAACTTCAGGTGGCGGCTCCACAGCGTGTACGCCATGGCGGCAGCGCCCAGCGGCAGTCCCGGATGGCCGGAGTTCGCCTTCTGGATCGCATCGACCGCTAGGAAGCGGATTGCGTTGATGCGCTGCTGATCGTCTAGGGTATTCGACACTATTCCCTCCTCGGATTGCGGGGTCAGGTCTTTCGCCGCCATGCGAGGCATTCCCCGAAACGCTGCGCACCGCTTCCGGCTCGGTGTGTCCAAAAGGGGCGTTCCAGGATTTTCCGCCGTGTAAACCTTACTCCGTAGCCATGGACGTTGCGGACCTGCGCGCGCAAGTCGAGGCGCTGCACGCGGATCCCGGCGGAGTTCGGGGGGCCGCCGGGGCGGCAGTCGACGCGGTGATCGACCTGCTCGACGTAGGCCGCTTACGGGTGTGCGAGCCGACGGCCTCCGGCTGGACGACCCATGCCTGGATCAAGACCGCGATCCTGCTCTACTTCCGGCGCCACGACAGCGTCCGCATCGCGGGCCCGGAACAGGGCCGGGCCGCCCTCGAGTCGCCGCCGTCCTACTACGACAAGGTGCCGACGAAGCGGAATTATGCGGAACTGGGCGCGCGCTGCGTGCCGCCGGGAGTCGCGCGCTACGGCTCGTTCCTCGGCCGCGGCGCGATCCTGATGCCGGGTTTCGTCAACATCGGCGCCTACGTCGACGAGGGCTCGATGGTGGACACCTGGGCGACGGTCGGTTCCTGCGCCCAGATCGGCAAGAACGTCCACCTTTCGGGCGGCGTCGGGATCGGCGGGGTCCTCGAACCGCCGCAGGCCCAGCCGGTCGTGATCGAGGACGGCGCCTTCATCGGATCGCGCTCGATCGTGGTCGAGGGCGTCTTCGTCGGCCGCGAGGCGGTCTTGGGCGCCGGGGTCGTGCTGACCGCCAGCACGCCGATCGTCGACGTGCGCGGATCGCAACCGGTCGTCAGCCGAGGCCGTGTCGCGGCCCGTTCGGTCGTCATCCCGGGTACGCTGCCCAAGACCTTCCCGGCCGGTGAGTTCGGCGTGCCGTGCGCGCTCGTGATCGGCGAGCGCAGCGAGTCGACCGACCGCAAGACGTCGCTCGAGCAGGCCATTCGCGATCACGGGGTCGCGGTTTGAACCCTGCCATCGAAGCCGCGGGCGGATCGACGATCCGGGCCTTGCACGGCAAGCGCCGGCCCACGTCGATCAACCTGGGCATCGGCGAGCCGACCCTGATGCCGAACGTCGCGCACTTCGAGCGGGCCACGCGCTACGTCGCGCAGCACGGCTGCCGGTACTCGAACAACATCGGCGACGCGGACTTGCGCGCGGCCATCGCGGCGCACTACGGCTATCCCGGGCTCGACTCCGAAGACAACGTCTGTATCACGATCGGGTCGCAGGAAGCGGTCTACGTGGCGATGCGCACGCTGCTCGATCCGGCGCGCGACGAGGTGCTCGTCGTGGAACCGGCGTTTCCCGTCTACGTCAAGGTCGCACAGGTCGAGGGCATCCGCTTGCGCCGGCTCGCGCTCGACCCGCTGGGGTCGCACGCCTTCGATCCGGATGCCGTCTTGGACGCCGTCGGTCCCGCCACGCGGATGATCGTGATCTGTTCGCCCAATAACCCCACCGGCCGGGTGATCTCGCGGGCGGACGTACAGCGAATCGCCGCGGGCCTGCTCGCGCGCGGCGGCCCTCCCGTCTACGTGTTGCACGACGAGATCTACCGGGAGATCCGCTATACCGACGACCTCGGCGAGTTCGGAAAAGTTTACCCCTATACGATTGCGATCAATTCGCTGTCGAAGTCGAACGCGCTGACCGGACTGCGCTTGGGGTGGGCGCTCGCGCCGCGCGACGTGATGCCGCAATTCGTCAAGATGCACGGCTGGATCACGGCCTGCGCGAGTTCGTTCGCGCAGCGCGTCGCCGTCGGGATATTCGCGGCCCGGGAACTCGGCAGCGGGCGGCCCTGGTACGCGGCCCAGCGCGAAGCGGTGCTGGCGGCGGTCCGCCGCACGCCGCTCGCCTACATCGAACCCGAGGGCGCGTTCTATCTGTGCGTGCGCGTCGGGTCGGAGGACACGCTGGCGTTCGCCGAAGCGCTGATCGAGGAACGGGACGTGGTGGCCATTCCGGGCGACGTCTTCGCGCCGAACCTGGCGGGCTGGCTGCGGACGAGCTTCGTCGCGCCCGCGCCGGACGTGGCGGAAGGCCTCGCCCGCATCGCAAGCTTGGCCCTCGAGCGAGGGCTGATCGGGCTTCGATAGCGCGGGCGTCGAGCGGGACGGGCCGCGGGCGTCACCGATGTCCAACCGAAGCCGGGCGGGCACGGAGAACACCGGGTCGCATCAGAGCCCTTTTCCGTTCCGAAAGAGGTCGCTATGAACGCCGCAGCAGGCCGCTCGCCCGAAAGCGCCCAGCGCGAATTGCAGATTCACCTGATCGCCGCGCACGCGCGGGCGATGGCGACCGGCGCCCTCGCACTGCTCGAGGAGTCGCGAGCGTGCGCGCACTGCGCCGCCCTGATCGCCGCTCGCGACCTGTCGGCGCGGAATTCGGAATACGCGGGCGATCTGGTCGCCGGCTAGCGCTCGTTAGCGATTATTCGGCCGGCGCCGGCGCGCTCGCGGCCGCCGTGGCGGGGCCGATCCAGACGGTCTGGACGTTGACGAATTCGTGGATGCCGAAGGCGGCGAGTTCGCGACCGTAGCCGCTCTTCTTGACGCCGCCGAACGGCAGCTTCGGGTCGGACGCGGTCATTCCGTTGATGAAGACGGCGCCGGACTCCAAGCGCGGGGCGAGTTCCCGCGCGCGTTCGACGTCGCGCGTCCAGACGTTGCCGCCCAAGCCGTACTCCGACGCGTTCGCGAGCGCCACGGCGTCGTCGGCATCCCGCGCCTCGATGACGGCCGCCACCGGTCCGAACGTCTCTTCATCGAAGGCCGCCATGCCCGGTGTCACGTCGGCGAGGATCGTCGGTTCGTAGAACGCGCCGGGGCCGTCGATGCGCTTGCCTCCGGTGACGACCCGGGCGCCCGCCTCCACCGATTCGCGGACTTGGCGGTCGAGCGCATCGCGCAGGTCGGCCCGCGCCAGCGGCCCGAGCGTCGTCCCGCGGTCGAGCGGGTTTCCGGGGCGCAGCGCGCGCGTCTCGCGTGCGAACGCGTCCAGAAAGGCGTCGTACACCGGCGCTTCGACGATGAAGCGTTTGGCGGCGATGCAGCTTTGGCCGGCATTTTGAAAGCGCGCCTTGACCGCGGTCTTGGCGGCCGCCTCGATGTCGGCGTCCGCCAGCACGATGAACGCGTCCGAGCCGCCCAGTTCGAGGACGGTCTTCTTGAGGTGCTTGCCCGCCGTCGCCGCAACCGCGCTGCCCGCACCCTCGCTGCCCGTCAGCGTGACGGCGGCCACGCGTTTATCCGCGACGATCGCCTCCATGTCTCGCCCCGGGACGACCAGCGTCGCGAACGTGCCTTCCGGGAAGCCGGCGCCGCGGAAGAGCCGCTCGATCTCGAGGGCGCAGCCGGTGACGTTCGCCGCGTGTTTGAGCACGACGACGTTGCCCGCCATCAGCGCCGGGGCGCTCGCGCGAAAGACCTGCCAGTACGGGAAGTTCCAGGGCATGATCGCGAGCAGCACGCCCAGCGGCCGGAACGCGACGTAGCTTTCGGTCGCGTTGGTTTCGACCGTCCGCTCCGCGAGGTAGCGGGCGCCGTTGTCCGCGTAGTGGTCGCAGCCCAGCGCGCACTTTTCGATCTCGGCTTCCGCTTCGCCGATCGTCTTGCCCATCTCGCGGGTCACGAGCGTCGCGAGTTCGGCCTTACGGTCGCGCAGCGCCCCGGCGACCGCGCGCAGCAGCGCCGCGCGTTCGGCGAGGCTGGTCGCTCGCCACGCGGGCAAGGCTTCGACCGCGCGGGCGAGGGTCGCGTCGATCGCGTCGCGGCCGTGCTCTTCGTACGTTGCGAGGCGTTCGCCGGTGGCGGGGTCGATCGTTTCGATGCTGGGGCGCGATGCGGCGGTGGTGCTCATGGACGTGGCCCTTCGTAGACTTCGACGAGCGATTGGGGAGTGAGATACTCGCGCGCCACGCGCAGGATGTCGGTGCTGCCGATGCGGCCGTAGCGCGCGGCCAGCGTCGTTTCGTAGTCCGGCGGCAGACGGTCGATCCCGATATCGTGTACCCGTAGGGCGACCGCAGCGGTCGATTCCTGGCCGACGAGGTCGCGAGCGACGATCGTCATCTTGGCCCGCTCGAGCTCGAACGGGTCCACCGGTTCGTCCCGGAACCGCGCGAGCTGCTCGCGCACGACTTCGACGGCTTGCCTCGTTTTCTTCGGGTCGGCGGCGAAGCGGACGTTCAGCGTGCCGCGAAACCGATCGGCCACGAGCGAGCTCGACGCCCCGTACACCAGATCGCGCTTGGTTCGTAGCGCGTCCATCAGGCGCGTGCCGGGCCGGCCGCCGGTCCCCAGCAATTCGTCGATCACGTTGAATTCGTAGAAGTCCGGGCTCGTGCGGGGCAGTGCGGGTTGGCCGAGGTGGGCCTCGACAAAGCTGCGCTCGGCGACGACGTAACGTGCCCCGCCGCCGCTGCGCGGAGGGGACCCGGAACCGAGGTCCGGCTTGGGGCTGGTCGCGTGCCAGGCGCCGAACGCCGCTTGCAGCGTCTTGCGGACGCCGTCGGCGTCGACGTCGCCCACGACCGCGATCGTCGTGAGGTCCGGCCGCAGGTAGCGGCCGGCGTAGGCGCGCAGGTCGGCGGCCGACACCGCGCGCACCGACTCCACCGACGGCTCGCGCAGCTCCGGATCGTCCGGCCGCAGGAGCAGCCGGTCGAAATCGGCGTTCGCGCGGTCGTCCGGATCGCGGTCGCGTTCCCGCACCGCGCCCAGCATCCGGCTGCGGACCACTTCGACGTCGGCGGCCGCCAGGTTGGGATGCTGCAGCGCGTCGGCGATGACGGCGGCGAGCGCGGGCCAGTCCTGGGTCCGCGAGTGTCCGTCGAAATCCATTCCGAGATGTAGGGTCGCACCGAGGTCGTCCAACAGCACGTCGCGTGCGTCGACCGCGAAGTTCGCGCTGCCGAAGCTCAGCAGCGCGGAGAGCATCGCGCCGGTTCCCTCTTTCGAAGGCGGGTCGAAGCGCGGCGACGATTCCACCGTCCCCTGGATGAACAGGGTCGGGTTCGTCCGGACCGGCTGGACGAGCACGCGGATGCCGTTCGCGAGCAGGAACGCGGTCGGCTCGACCCGGCTTGCGAGCGCGAGCGGCCCCTGCAAGGCTTCGCGCGCCCAAGGCGCTTGCACCGGTTTGCCCTGCGGCGCGCGGCGGCCGAAGTCGTCGCTCACGCTCGCGATCGGCGGGCTGGGGGCGCCGGCGGGATTGCCCCGCCCGGGCTGCAACAGCCCGGTCGCGGCCGGCACCTCGAAGTACCGGCGAACGGCGGCCGTCACGTCGCTGTCGGGCAGCGCCGCGATGCGGGCGTCGTCGCTCGCGGGATCGGCGATACCTTCGACCGCGGCGGCGTACCCGACCCGGTCACCGAGGGTCGCGACCGAGTCGCCGGCGTAGACGGCGCGCGCGGCCAGTGCGGTCTTGGCCGCGCGGATCAGGTCGCTCGAGAATCCGAGTTCGCCCGCGGTCCGCATCACGCCGGCAAACGCGTCGGCCGCGTCCGCCGCCGAGCGTCCGGGCGCCGCCACGAGAAAGACGTGAAAGAGGCCCGAGTGCGCGTTCTGGTCGAGCTGCGTCCAGTACGCGAGCGCGCGGCCGCCGTGGATCAGGACCCGGTGGAACTCGGAGCGCTCGCTGGCGGCGACGGCGTCGACGATCCGGACGGCATCGCCGCCGGGATCGCAGGTGCCGGGTACGGCGAACGCGAGATCGGCGACCTCGTACGGGAGGTCGCCGCTGAGGGTGACGCGGCGCCGGCCTGCGCTCGAGCTCGCCGGGACGGGCCCGGGCCGCGCTTCGCCGGCAGGGATGGCGCCGAAGGCCGCGCTCGCGAGCGCGAAGACGTCGGCAGCCTTGACGTCGCCGGCCACGACCAGCGTGGCGGCGCCCGGCCCGTAGTGGGCGCGGTAGTAAGCGCGCAGGTCCTGTGCGCCGGCTCTGACGATGTCGTCGCGTTCGCCCAGCGCCGACAGCCCGCACACGGGCGTGGGCGACGCGGCTTTGCACACCTGCGCGTACAGGCGGGTCAGCGGGTCGCGCAAATCCGCATCGTACTCGGCCAGCACGGCCGCTTTCTCGTCGCTCCAGGCGGCGTCGCCGAGCGGTAGATGCTGCATGCGGTCCGCTTCGACGCGGAGCGCCACGTTGAGTTTGTTCGCCGGTAGGAGGAACCGGAAGACCGTGTAGTCGTTGGCCGTCGTCGCCGTGGCGCGGGCTCCCAGGCGCGAGACCAGGTCCGCCAGCCCCGCGTCGGACAGCTCCGGCGTGCCGCGAAACATCATGTGCGCGAGCGCGTGCGCGAGTCCCGTCTTCCCCGCGAGTTCGTCGGCGGCTCCGAAGCGATACCACAGCGCGGTCTGCACGACCGGCGCCGCGCGATCCTCGACAACCACGACGCGCATCCCGTTGGCAAGCGTGAGCGAGCTCGGCGCCGGCGCCCTCTCGGCCGCGCCGGCCGGCAGCCGGGCCGCGATCGCCGCGGCCGTGCAGGCGGCTACGGCAACGCACAGGGCGCGGCGTCGAAAGCCGGGCGGCAGCTGGGGCATCATCCGTGGTTTTGCGCGCCGATTTCCGCGACCTCGATGCCGAGCGCCGCGGCGGCGGCCGCGGCGAGCGCCGCGCGCGGCACGAGGCCGATCAGTTCGGTGCGCTCGATCGCGGCGCCGCCCGCGCGGGCGAGCGCGCCCACCAGCCCGACGACCCGGTGCAGCGGCGTCGCTTCGACGTCGGTCACGTTGCACGAGACCTGGACCCGGCCGTCGCCGAGCGCCAAACCGATGCAGCGCAGCGAGCGCAAGCCGCCGCCGCGCTCGCGCAGCCGGCTAGCGACCGAGCGGGCTAGCGCGAGGTCGCCGCCGGCCAGGACCACGTTGAACGCGACCAGCGGGCCACGCGCGCCGATCGCGATCGCGCCCGCGGCCGGATGGGCCGTATCGCCCCGATCGAACGCATCGGTTCGCGCGGCCAGGCCCTCGAACTGACCCGCCCGCACGGCGGCCAGCAGCTCGCGCGACGGGCCGGTCGCGGCCGCGCCGTAAAAATAGCTCGGTACGCGCAGCTCCTGCCAGATGCGCGCGCCGGCCTCGCGAGCCAGGTCCGCCGCATCCGCGAGCGTCGCCGTGCCGAACGGAACGAACGGCAGCACGTCGAGCGCTCCCATGCGCGGGTGCGCGCCGCGGTGCGCGCGCAGGTCGACGCGCGCGCAGGCGACCCGCGCGAGCGCGAGCGCCGCTTCGAGCACGCGTTCGCGCGCGCCGAAGAAGGTGAAGACGCTGCGGTGGTGGACCGCGTCGCTCGTGCGGTGCGCGAGCCGCACGCCCGCGCTTTCGATCGCGCGCGCGCAGTCGTCGACCAGCGCCGCGTCGCGCCCCTCGGAGACGTTGGGAACGCACTCGAAGATCTGCACGGCCGTCAGCCGAGGGTGGCCGCGATCGCGCCGGCCACGTCGCGCACCGTTAGCGCCGGATCGGCGTGGTCGCGGGCCGTACCGGGCGGCGCGACGATCGTCGTGAAGCCCAATTTGCGGGCTTCGGCGGCGCGGCGCGCGCGCTGCGCGACCGCTCGCACTTCGCCCGACAGCCCGAGTTCGCCGAAGGCGACCGTTCCGGCCGGCAGCGCGAGCCCGCGAAAGGCCGAGGCGATCGCGAGCGCGATGCCCAAGTCCGCCGCCGGTTCGGTCACGCGCAAGCCGCCGGCCACCGACGCGTAGACGTCGTGCGTGCCCAGCGCCATCCCGGCGCGGCGTTCGAGTACCGCCAGGATCATCGCCAGGCGAGCGCGGTCGACGTTGGCGGCCAGGCGCTGCGGCGTCCCGTAACTGGTCTCGCCCACGAGCGCTTGGATTTCGACCAGCACGGGCCGCGAGCCGACGATGCCGGCGACGACGCACGAACCGCTCGGCCGCGCGCCGGCACCGCCCCGCGCGAGGAAGAGTTGCGACGGGTTGCGGACCTCGTGCAAGCCGCGTTCGTCCATCAGGAACACGCAGATCTCGTCGGCGCTGCCGAAGCGGTTCTTGTGCGCGCGCACGATCCGGTATTCGCCGCCGTTATCGCCTTCGAAGTACAGCACGGTATCGACGAGGTGTTCGAGCAGGCGCGGGCCCGCGATCGAGCCGTCCTTGGTGACGTGCCCGACCAGGAAGGTCGCGCAGTCCGTGCGTTTCGCGAACTCCATCAGGGCGGTCGCGCATTCGCGGACCTGCGCGACGCTGCCCGCCGACGATTCCACCTCGGGCAGCGCCAGCGTCTGGACCGAATCGACGACCAGGATCTTGGGGCTCACGGTCTCGAGCGCGTCGAGGATGGCGCGCAGGTTCGTCTCGGCGAACAGCAGGAGCTCGCCGCTCGCGCCCAAGCGCTCCGCCCGCAATTTCGTCTGCGCCGCCGACTCCTCGCCGCAGACGTACACGACCGGTCCCGTGCTCTCGGCCAGGCGCGCGGCGACCTGCAGCAACAGCGTCGATTTTCCCGCGCCGGGCGGCCCGCCCAGCAGCACGAGGCTGCCCGGCACGATGCCGCCGCCCAGCAGCACGTCGAACTCGGCCAGGCCGCTCGGCACGCGCGCGACCCGCCCGCTCGAGACGTCGCCCAGCCGCACCGGCACGGGCGCCGCTCCGGCGCGGGCGGCCGCGTTGGGCTGGGACCTGGCCGACGGCGCTTCGGCGAAGGTGTTCCAGGCATCGCACGCCGGGCAGCGGCCGAGCCAACGCAGCGACTCGTGCCCGCAGGCCGAACAGAAGAACGGAGAGCGCAGCTTCGCCATGCCTCCATCGTAGGCGGGCACGGTGCCAACGTCCTGGCAGTGTGCCGCGGTCCTTACGGCACGGGCGCGTTACGACCGAATCGGGATTCGCGCGTCGCCATACAGCGCGTCGAGCGAGACGGTGAGGCCGATCGACTGCCGGTCGACGTCGCCTGCGATGCGATCGGGGAACATCGACAGCCGTTCCGGGTGGGTTTCCTCGCCCCGGGCGGCGACGTCCGCGTCGATGCGGCGTTGCAGGGCCGTCACGAGGCGGTTGTGCCGGCGGTGGGCTTCGCCAAGGCGACCGGCTGACCGTCGACCAGCTCCCATCGCCGATCGTCCGCCCCGCGTTCACACCACTCGAGAAACGCGCGAAGTGTCATCCCTGACGGTAGATGCTGCCCCATCGGAGCGCTATTTCGGGAGCCGAGGCGCCGCTCTTGCCGGCCGGCGGCGGGTCGGACCGGCGCGCGCGCGCTCGAGGCAAGGGAGCGGCGGGTGGGGGGCGAACGGTCGGCCCTCGGCATGAGTGGGTTCGCACACGTCGCGATCGACGGCCCCGCAGGAAGCGGCAAGACGACGGTCGCGCGGGCCCTGGCCCGGCGCCTGGACGTCCTCTACCTGGACACCGGCGCGATGTACCGCGCGGTGGCACTGACGGCGCAACGGGCCGGCGTCGACCCCGCGGACGCCGAGGCGGTGCTGGAGTGCACCCGCCGCCGTCCGGTGCGCGTCGTGCCGGACGCGGACGCGCCGCTCGGGTTCCGGGTGTTCGCGGGCGAGCTGGAGCTGGGCGACGAGCTGTATGCCAACGACGTCAGCCGCCTGGTCTCCGTCGTCGCGGCCCAGCCGGCGATCCGCGCGCTGATGGTCGAGCGCCAGCGTGCGATCGCGGCCGAAGGTCCGGTCATCATGGCCGGCCGCGATATCGGCACGGTCGTGCTGCCCGACGCCCCGCACAAGATCTTCCTGACCGCCAGCGTCGAGGAGCGCGTGGCGCGGCGGCGGGCCGAACTGGCCCGCCGCGGCACGTTCGTCGAGAGCGCGACGCTGCGGGCGGAGATCGAGGAACGCGACCACCTCGACGAGAGCCGGGCCGTCGCGCCGCTCCGGCCGGCGCCCGATGCGGTGGTGGTCGATTCGAGCGGCACGAGCGTCGAAACGGTCGTGGACCGGATCGCGCGGCTCGTCCGCCCGGACGCGGCGGTCCGCCCGTGAACCCGCGACTGTACGCCTTCTGCCGGACTATGGTCCGGATGCTCCTGCGGCTGTTCTGGCGCTTCCGCATCGTCGGCGTCCGCAACGTTCCCAAGGACGGCCCGTTGATCTTAGCCTGCAACCACACGGCCTACCTCGACCCGCCGGCCTTGGGCGCGGCCGCGCCGCGGCCGGTCACATATATGGCCAAACAGGAACTGTTCGAGATCCCGCTCCTGGGGCCGCTGATCACGGGGCTCGGTGCCTTTCCGGTCGACCGCAGCCGCGGCGACGTCGCGGCCATCAAGACCGCGATCGGCGTGCTGAAGACCGGCGCGTGTCTGGGCATCTTCCCGGAGGGGACGCGGAACCCGGACGGAACGGGAAAACCGCAGATGGGCGTTGCCCTGCTCGCCTTACGTTCCGGCGCCACCGTCCTGCCTGCGTACGTGTCGGGAACCTCGCGAGCGAAACGGCTGGCGCGGATTACCGTCGTCTTCGGGGAACCCGTGCGATTTGAGCTCGGACGGAAAGCGACTCGTGAGGACTTGGCGAAGTGGACCGACGAGCTGATGGTCCGAATCTACGCGCTGCGGGAGAAGACATAGGGTGACGATCAAGAAGGCGAAAACGCAAGGGTTCTGCTTCGGCGTCGCCATCACGCTGAAAAAGGCCGAGGAGACGGTCGCGGCGCGCGACGGCGGCACCGTCACGACGCTCGGCCACATCGTGCACAATCCGCAGATGGTCGCCTCCTTCGAGGAGAAGGGCCTGCGCAACGCGCACTCGGTCGACGACGTCGATGCGGGCACGCTGTTCGTGCGCGCCCACGGGCTGCCCGTCGAGGTCTTCGAGAAGGCGAATTCCAAGGGCCTCACGATCGTCGACGCGACCTGTCCGATGGTGACCAAGATCCACGTCCAAGCCGAGAAGCTGCTCGCCGCAGGCTACAAGATCGTCGTCGTGGGGGATCCCAACCACCCGGAGGTCAAGGGGACGCTCTCGCACGTGCCCGGCGCGTGGATCGTCCAGTCGCCCGCGGACGTCGATGCGCTGCCGCGGGCGAGCCGGGTCGGCGTCGTCGTCCAGTCGACGTGGTCCGGCGCCGGTTTCAACGCGATCGTGAGCAAGCTCAGCTCGAAGTACTACGAAGTCCGCGCGGTCAACACGATCTGCACGGACACGCACAACCGCCAGGCGGAGGCCGAGGAACTGGCGGAGCAGGTCGAAGTGATGATCGTCGTGGGCGGCAAGACCTCGGCGAACACGAAGCACCTCGCCGATCTGGCGGCGACCAAGGGCGCGCGCTCGTATCACATCGAGGGGCCGGAAGAATTGCAGCCGCACTGGTTCGCGGGTATCCGCGTCGCGGGTTTGATGTCGGGCGCGTCCACGCCCGGCTGGCTGGTCGCTCTGGTCGAAGAACGGATGGAGGCGTTGAGCCGTCGAGCTAGTTAGCGTAATCGAGGCGCACCTGGCGAAGACGCTCGAACGTCACCGCGGCTCGTCTCCGATCTACGAGATGATCCGCTACCACTTCGGCTACGACGCACCGGGAACGACGAAGACCGGGAAGCGCCTGCGACCACAATTGCTCCTGCGGACCGCCCTCGAAGAGGGCGGCCCGGTTGAGTGCGCGCTCGATGCGGCCGTCGCGATCGAGATCTTGCACAATTACTCGCTGGTTCACGACGACATCGAGGACGGCGACGAGCTTCGCCACGGCCGCACGACGATCTGGTCGCGGTTCGGCGTTCCTCACGGCATCAACGCGGGCGACGCGCTGTGCGCGATCAGCTACCTCACGCTGCTGCACGAAGAGGCCGTCGTCCCGCCCAACCGCGTCGTCGAGATGCTGCACGTTCTGCACGAAGCCAACCTGTTGATGTGCGAGGGCCAGGGGCTCGACATCAGCTTCGAAACCCGTTCGATCGTGTCGATGCCGCAATATCTCGAGATGATCGCCGGCAAGACCGGCGCGCTCTTCGCCGCCTCGTGCGAGCTGGGCGCGCTGGCCGCGGGCACGCACCCCGACCGCGCCAAGGAATACGCCAGGCTCGGCCGCGCCTACGGCCTGGCGTTCCAGATCCGCGACGACGTGCTGGGTACCTGGGGTGCGACCAGCGTGACCGGCAAGCCCAGCGGCGCCGACATCGCACGCCGCAAGTGGAGTTTTCCGGTCGTGTGGGCGCTGGCCACGCCGCCCTCGCCCGATCGCGACGTCGTCGCGCGTGCCTACGCGCGCAACGCGCGCTTGGATCCGCGCGGCGTCGAAGACGTGATCGCGGCGCTCGAGCGGCTCGGGGCGCGCGCCGCGGCGGACGACGCGCACGATCGCGCGCTGGACGAAGCCGACCGGATCGCCAGCCTCGCCGACATCGACGCCCGGCGCACGGTCCGGGATTTCCTCGCGCAGGGAGCGCGCCGCGTTGCGTAGCGCGCTCAGCGGGGCTTCGCGGGCGCTCGAGGCGCGCGAAGGCCGCGGCGTTTCCACGACGACGCTGGCGCTGTGGGGCATGCTGGCCTTAGGCTTGATCGTGCGGCTCGTCTTCATCGGCGCCGACGGTTTCAAGAACGACGTCGCGACCTTCGAGAGCTGGTCGCTCACGCTGGCCGAGCACCCGTTGCGCGAGTTCTTCGCCAAAGCGGGCTTCGCCGATTACCCCCCGGGCTATTTTTTCGTGCTCTGGATCGTCGGCCACGCCTACAAGCTGCTGGTGCACAGCGATCCCGGTTACGCGTATCTGAAGATCGCCGTCAAACTGCCGGCCGTCCTGATGGACCTCGTCGACTCCGCGCTGATCTTCGCGATCGTGCGCCGCTTCGCGTCGGCCGCGTGGGCTTTCGTGGCAGCCGCGTTCTTCGCGTTCAACCCCGCCGCGATCTTCATCTCGGCGTACTGGGGCCAGGTCGACTCGGTCGCGGCGGGCCTGACGCTCGGGTCGCTGCTCTTGATGATCGATGCGGACCGCCGCACGGGCCGCGCGCAAACGCTGACGATCGTCGGGGCGTGGCTGCTGCTGGCGTACTCCGTGCTGATCAAGCCGCCCGCCGTCGTCGTGGCGCCGCTCTATATCGCGTACGTCTTCACCGCCGCCGATGCGGCCCAGCGTAACCGGCGCGCGCTCGCGACCGCGCTCGGCATCGCCGCATCGTTCGCGCTGGCCTTCCTCGCCGCGTTTGCCTTCAACGGCAACCCGAATCCCGTGGCCGAGTTCGCCTGGCTCTACGGCCGCTACGCCTACGCCTCGAGCGTCTACCCGTACAATTCCGTCAACGCGTTCAACCTGTACGTGATGGCGTTCAACCACTTCTGGCAGCCGGACTCCACGCTGATTCCGAGCTGGACGTTCGGCGATCGTCCGTTCGGTCTGCCGCAGTACGCCTGGGGCATCGCGCTCTTCCTGGCGGCGCTCCTGCTGGTGCTCTCGCGCTACCTGCAGCGGCGCGACACGATCGCGCTGCTCGAAGCCGCGATGATCCTCTCGCTCGGCTACTTCGTGCTGTCGACGCGGATGCACGAGCGGTACATCTTCAACGCCGTCCTGCTCGCGACGCCGCTGATCTTCTACGCGCGCCGTTACCGCTACGCGGCGATGCTGCTGACGGTGACGCTGTTTCTGAACCTCTGTTACTCGCTGCACTACCTCAACGTGATGGACCAGCACGTCGCGGGCGTCGATCCGTCGGACCTCTTGCCGTGGCTCAGCCGGCCCGCCGCGCTGCTCAACGTCGCGACGTTCTTCTACCTCGGCTACGTGTTTCTCGGCGCCGGCAGCGACGTGCTCGAGAAGCTGGATTTCGGCGCGCGCGCGGCCGGGGTCGGCTCGCAGGTGCGCCGTTGGTTCTCGCCGCTGGAAGGCACGGCGCGTATGCTGCCCCTGGATTGGGGTCTGGCGGGCGTGCTTTCGGCCGGCTCGTTCGTGCTCTCGTTCGCCGGCTACGCGTGGCCGTCGGAGAAGATCTTCGACGAGATCTACTACGCGCGCGCCGGCGAGGAATACCTGAGCCACAAAGAGATCTTCGAGTTCACGCACCCACCGCTCACGAAGCTGTGGATCACGCTGTCGATGATCCTGTTCGGCGGGCTGCACGGGGGCGGCGACACGTCGGCGGGGTGGCGCTTCCTGAACCTCGTGATCGGCGCGCTGATGGTGCTGGTCATCTATTGTTTCGCGAAGCGGCTGTTGGGCTCGACGGCGTTCGCGGCAGTGGCCGCCACGCTGCTGCTCTTCGAGGGCTTTCATTTCGTGCAGTCGCGGATCGCGACGCCCGAGATCACGGTGGCGTTTTTCTCGCTGCTCACGCTGTACGCGTTCTACCGCTTCTGGATCGCGAGCCAGGTGCGCGTCGCCCCCGCGTTCGGGCCGGCAGCCGTACGCCCGCACCTGCTCGCGCTGGCCGCCGGACTTGCGGTGGCCGGGATGTTCTCGGGGCTGGTCGCGCGCGGGGAGGGTCTCGCCGCGCACGTGGTCGCCTTTCTCTACGCCGCGTCGGGCGCGTACCTGGCCGTCCGCTTCCTCTTGCCGCGGTTCACGAAAGCGCCGAGCCTGACGTCCTACGCCGAAGGGTCCTACGTCGCGGACGGCACGCTGTGGACGCCGGACGGCGGCGCCGTGCCGCTCGCCGGCGGGGCGCTGTCAGCCGGCGAATCGACGCAGGCGGAAAAGAACGCGCTCGTTCACGCGGACGAAGGGCTGCGCATCGAATACGGCCGCGCCGGCGCGGTCCGGTACGCGACCGGCGACGGCGAGGCGCTCTTCGCGGCCGCGGGCACGATGCGCGCCGGGTCCGCCACCGTCGACGGTACGCGCGACGGCAATACGTGGCTGTGGCTGCTCGCCCTTTCCTCGGCGGCGCTGGCCGCGAGCAAATGGAACGGCCTCTTCGATTTCTTCGTGATCTGGATTCTGGCGGCGGCCGTGGTCGTGCAGGGGCAGTGGGCGCCGCTCATGCGGGGGCTCGGGCGCGGCGGCGCGGTCGCGCGCCCGGCGGTCTGGGGAAACCCGCGCGGTTTCTCGCTCGACCTCTTGGTCGCCGCGATGCTGTTCGTCGGCGGCACGGTCTACACGCTCTGCTACATTCCGTACTTCGCGCTCGGACACAACCTTGCGGACCTCGTCGGCCTGCAGCAGCAGATGTTCGGGTACCATTACGACCTCAAGGCATCGCATCCGTACGGCTCCAAATGGTGGCAGTGGCCGTTTCTCCTGCGGCCGATCTCGTACTACTACCACGATTTTCGCAGCGGGGCCGCGACGCAGGACCCGGTCGCCTGCTGCGTCGCCGAGATCATCGCGCTCCCCAATCCCGCGATCTGGTGGCTGGGCCTGGTGACCGTCCCGCTAATGGGCGTGCTCGCGTGGCGCGAGCGCAATAAGGGCTACCTGCTGTTGGTTACCGCGTATCTATTGCAATGGCTGCCCTGGATCACGTCGCCGCGCGTCGCGTTCGAATACCACTTTTTCCCCAACGACGCGATCATCTGTCTGGCCGACGCGGTGATCCTGCAACGGCTCTGGCGGTACGGCTCGACGTTGGCCGGAACGTATCCGTGGCCGAAGGTCGCGGTCGGCGCGTACGTGGCACTTGTCATCGGACTGTTCGCGTTTTTCTATCCGATCTTGGCGGGCACGCACGTTCGCTGGGATGCCTGGGACGCGCGCATGTGGCACTGGTTGATGCGCAACCAGTGGGTCTAAGCTTCCCGCGCTAGTGAAGGTTACGTATGTCGGGACACTCCAAGTGGCATAACATCAAGCTGAAGAAGGGCAAGGTCGACGCTCAGCGCGGCGCGCTCTTCACGAAGCTCTCGAAAGAGATCATCCTCGCGGCCAAGGGCGGTTCGCCCGATCCCGAGGCGAATTACCGCCTCAAGATGGCCGTCGAGAAGGCGCGTGAGAACAACGTTCCCCTCGACAACATCAAGCGCGCGATCGCGCGCGCGACGGGCGCCGACGGTGCGAAGGAGATCGAGGAGATCCGGTACGAGGGCTACGGGCCGGCCGGGGTCGCCGTCGTGATCGACGCGGCGACGGACAACCGGAACCGCACGGCCTCGGAACTGCGGTTCCTGTTCACTCGGCACGGCGGTACGCTCGGCGAAACGGGGTCGGTCGCCTGGATGTTCGAGCCGCGCGGCCTGATCGAGGTGGAACACGCGGCGCTGAGCGAGGACGCGCTGACCGAAGCCGCGCTCGTGGACGGGGTCGTCGACGTTCGTTTCGACGATGGGAGCGAAGAGGGGCGTTCGGTCGTTTCGACCGAACCGTCGGAACTAGCGAACGTACGCGACGCGCTTAGCGCGGCGCGCATTCGCGTTACCTCGATGGTCCTGGGCGTCGAACCGAAACAGACCGTCGCGCCGACCGGTGAGGATCTCAAGAACGTCGTGTCTTTCCTCGAGGCGCTCGAGGAGCACGAAGACGTGCAGCGGGTGTACTCCAACGCCGAACTCGACTTCGCACAGCTCGAAGCGCTCGCGTGACGCCGGGCGCGGTTTTGCCGTGAGCGGCGAAGCTGCGCCTCAAAGCTCGCGCACGCGCCCGCGTTCGTGGTGGGCGCGCCAAGATTGGTACTTCGCCGTCGCGCTCGCCCTGTTCGTCGGCGTGTCGGTGTGGTTCGGCCGTGCCATCCAAGACTTTGTCGCGCCGTCGGCCAAGAGCATCACGACCCCGACGCTGGTCGGGCAGACGCTGGTCGATGCGCTGTCGACGGCGGAGCGCGCGCAAGTCAAGGCGGTCGTCGTCCAGCGGTCGGCGAGCGACCTCTACCCCAGGGACGTCGTGATGCGCCAGGATCCCGCGCCGGGCGCGCAGGTCCGCGAAGGCCGCCAAATCTCGCTGGTCGTCTCTTCGGGCAACCAGATCTTCCCGATGCCGGACCTGCGCTACGAGTCGCTGCGCGAGGTCGGGCTCGACCTCTCGCATTACAAGCTCCAGCTGGGCAAGGTCAAGACGGTCGCGAGCGACGAGGTGCCCGGCAATCGCGTCGTCTCGACCGACCCGGCGCCGCTGTCGTCGGTCCGGGTCGGTTCGGTCGTCAACATCGTGCTCTCCAAGGGCGGGGCGACGAACCTCCGCGTTCCCAATTTCGTCAACCTGCCGATCGACGACGCCCGTCAAGTGGCCTCGAACGCGCACGTGCGGCTCGGGCAGATCGTGTGGACGCCGTTCGGCCCGTACGGCCCGGAGCGCGGGATCGTCGTGCGCCAGAACCCGAGCGCCAACGCCTCGATCGATCCTTCGCAGGTCGTTTCGCTCCAAGTCAGTGCGGGGCCGCGCGAGGCCGGCTACCTGATCCGCCAGGTGCACGCCACGGCGACGGTTCCCGAGGACGCGGCCGGTTCCAGCCCCGATAAAACTCCGACGGTGCGCGTTCAGGTTCGAGACGAAACGGGAACCTGGAACGTGTACGATGCGTACGCGCAGCCCAAGCAGAAGCTGGATTTCAACTTGACGGTCGTCGGAACCGCCGAACTGGACGTATTCGTCAACGACGAGCTGATCGACTCGACGAAACTCGGCGTCGAACCGCCCGCTCCGTCACAGCCCAAAGCACCATCGAGGGACAAATAACCATGAAGATCGCGCCGTCGCTGCTCTCAGCCGATTTCAGCCGTATCGCCGAACAAATCGCTATCGTCGAACTCGCCGGCGCAGACTACTTGCACCTCGACGTGATGGACGGCCGCTTCGTGCCCAACATCACCTGGGGGCCGAAGATCATCGGCGACCTGCGCAAGCTTTCGCCGCTGTGCTTCGACGCGCACCTGATGATCGTCGAACCCGAACGCTACGTCGACGATTTCCGCAAGGCCGGGGCCGACATCATCACCTTCCACTACGAGGCGACCTATCACGTCCAGCGGCTGCTGGCGTACCTGCGGTCGATCGGCGCCAAAGCCGGGATCTCGCTCAACCCGTCGACGCCCGTCGCGATGCTCGAAGACGTGATCGAGGATTGCGATCTGGTGCTCCTCATGAGCGTCAACCCCGGTTTCGGCGGACAGGCGTTCATTCCGAACTCGCTCAAACGCGTGCGCGAAGCGCGCGCGCTGATCGATGCGTGCAATCCGGCCTGCGAGCTCGAAATCGACGGCGGCATCGGGCGGAAGAACATCCGCGAAGTCGTCGAGGCGGGCGTCGACGTGGTCGTGATGGGCTCGAGCATCTTCGGCGCGCCGGAGCCGGGCGTCGAGCTCCGGGAACTGCGCGCGCTCGCGGAACCCGCAGGCGTACGCGCCTGACCGAAGACGCGCTGGTCGCGGCGCTCCGCGGAATCGTGGAGGCACCGGCCGCCGGGCCGGCGCCGCGCCGGATCGTCGTCGGCATCGGTGACGATGCCGCCGTCTGGCAGCCTTCGCGCTCGCACCTCTCCGTCGTCACGACCGATGCCCTGGTCGACGGCGTCCATTTCGCCGGCGAGGCGATGCCCGCCGATGCGGTCGGGCACCGCGCCATGGCCGCGAACCTCTCGGACGTGGCGGCGATGGGTGCGCGGCCGGTGCTGGCGACGGTCGCGCTCGGGGTCGCGCCGTACGCCGGCGAAGCCTGGATCCTCGACTGTTACCGCGGTATGTCGGCGCTAGCGGCCCGGCACGGCGCACGGATCGTCGGCGGCGACATCGTCGCGTCGCCCGTGCTGTCGCTCGCGCTGACGGTGGTGGGCGAGGTCGCGCGCCCGCGGCTCAAGCGGCGCGACGGCGGCCGGCCCGGTGATATCGTGGCCGTAACCGGGGCGCTCGGCGCAAGCCGCGCGGGCCTGGAACTGCTGCGTCGCGCGCCGGCCGGCGTCGAGCCCGGCGCTCGCGCCGCCGCCCGGCTGGCGTTCGAGCGGCCGGAGCCGCGGGTGCGTGAAGGGCGCTGGTTGGCCGCTTCGGCGCACGTGCACGCGATGATGGACTCGTCGGACGGCCTCTCGACCGACCTGGCGCGCCTGGCGCGTGCGGCCGGCTGCGGCGCGACGGTGGATGCCGTGCCGGTCCATCCGGCCGCCGCAGCCGTGGCGCGCGCCGCCGGCGCCGATCCCGCGGCCTATGCGCTCGACGGCGGCGAAGATTTCGAGTTGATCCTGGCCGTGGCACCGCGCGCCTTCGCCCACCTGTCCGCCGCGTATCGCGCGCGCTTCGGGCACCCGCTGCTCGCGGTCGGCCGGCTCGAGCGCGAGCCCGGGCTGCGCCTGCGCGGCGCCGGCGGCGAACGCGAACTGGTCGCCGCCGGCTACGACCACTTGCGCGGCTTCCCTACGGCGGCGTCGCCGGCAGGAACGCAAACGGTTTGGCGACCTTGAATTCGTCCCCGGTTTCGCCGGAGAACACTTCACCGTGGGCGATCGTGAGCTCGCGGACGGGAGCCCCGGGCCGCAGATCGAGCTTCGACAGCGATACCCGGAAGGTGTTGGGGCGCGCGCGAATTTTGATGGCAGTTTCATAAGAGAAAATGTTAGCTCAGGAAAGAAACGGTCCGCGAGGAAATCTCAGCTAACCGCTCTTATGCTAGCCGCGGAAGCATCTCAGCCAGCATAGGCGAACGAGCGGAAGGCAGCTATAAAGGCTGCGTTTTCGTCAGCGGCCCAGCGGCGCGATCACGAGCGCCCCGTCGTCGCGGAAGAGCGCGAACCCGCAGTCCTCCGCCCGGTCGCGGAGCGGCCGAGCGGAGCGCGGAGCGAGCAGAAAGAGCGCCGCATGCGCCGCTGCGGCCTGCGCGCAGGGAGCGTCGGTCCGCGCTTGGGCGACCCGGGCGCCGGGCAGCAGCGCGGCCACCTCGCCCGCCGGCACCCGCCAGGCCACCACGGCGGACGGGTCGTGGTCGATCAGCCAGGTGAAGGCGCCCGTCCCGTAGCGAACGTCGGCGGCGCGAGCGAGGGCGCGCGGGTCGGAGGCCGCGCAGGCCCCGAGCGCAGCGGCGGAGACGAAAAATCCGAGCCGGTAAACGGCTCGGACCAGAGCGGCACGTCGCAAACGGGTGGACCGAGCGCTCAGCCCGCGCGCTTCACCCGGCGCGAACGCAGGCACTGCGTGCAGACCCGCAGCGTCAAATGGGTACCGCGCTCGTCGACCCGAACGGGTTGTAGGTTCGGAAGCCAGCGGCGCTTGGTCTTGTTCATCGCGTGGCTGACGTTGTTTCCAGCCATCGGACCTTTTCCGCAAACGTCACAGCGCTTGGCCATCTCTTCCCCGTACCGTCCTCAAAAAGCAGCCGGGCCCTGACGCGGACCGGCGAGGCAACTTCCGGAGTGTACCATGCAGCCGCACCACGCGCAACCGCGTTACCGCCTACGATGCCGCTTCGACCGGGGAGTCGGCGGGCGCCGCGCGTAAGATAAGGCCGATTCGCCGTGTTCGCGCGCGGCTACGGAGATTGAGAATTCTCTTGAACGGCAGAATTCCGCGGATCGCGGTCGATGCGATGGGCGGGGACCACGCTCCCGAGGAAGTCGTCGCCGGGGCGGTTCTCGCCGCCCGCGACGGCCTGGGCACGATGGTGGTCGTCGGCGATCGCGCGCGCGTCGCACCGCTGCTCGCACCGCACGGCGGCCTCGGTATCGAGATCGTCCACGCTCCGCGGGCGATCGCGATGGATGCGAATCCGGCTCAGGCGTTGCGCGACGCCGACCAGACCTCGCTCGGCACCGCGGTCAACCTCGTGCGCGACGGGAAGGCCGACGCCCTGGTCTCGGCCGGGAACAGCGGCGCGATTCTGGCCGTGGCGCTGGTGCGTTTGCGAACGATCGCGGGCGTCGCGCGCCCGGCGATCGCGGTGGTCTATCCGGCCAAACACGGCCCCGTCATCGTGCTCGACAGCGGCGCCAACGTCGACTGCCGGCCCGAGTGGCTGGTTCAATTCGCCGTGATGGGCAGCGCCTACGCGAAGGCCGTGCTCGGCATCCCCGAGCCGAAGGTCGGCGTGATCTCGGTCGGCGAGGAGCGTGCGAAAGGGAACGCCCAGGCGAAGGAAGCCGCCAGTCTGCTCGACCTCGCGCCCGTCAATTTCATCGGGAACGTCGAAGGCAAGGACGTCTTCGTCAACGTGGCCGACGTCTGCGTGACCGACGGCTTCGTCGGCAACGTGATGCTCAAGCTCTCCGAGGGCGCGGCCTCGCTGATCGCGGACATCGTGGTCGGCGAGATCAAGCAGAGCGGCCTGCTCACGAAGTTGGGCGCGCTGCTCGTGCGGCCGGCGCTGGGCCGCGTGAAGGAGAAGCTCAGCTACGACAACTACGGCGGCGCGCCGTTGCTGGGCTTGCGCGGCAACTGTATCGTCGCGCACGGGCGGGCCAACCGCTTCGCCGTTCGCAGCGCGATCCGGGCCGCGGTGGCCGAAGTCCGTGAGGACGTGATCGGGCGCATCGGGGAGCTGATCAAGCCGGCCGCCGCCCTGCGCAAGGTTCAGGAAGCGTAGTATCGCCGGCACGGAGCTCGACCGGGGGCTCTACGTCCATCTGCCGTTTTGCCCGTACGTGTGTCCGTACTGCGATTTCGCGAAGTGGCCGCTGCGCCGTTCCGCCGCCGACGGCTATCTGGAGGCGCTAAACGCGGAGATCGACCGCGGCGAGCCCTTTGCGGCGACGACCCTGTTTCTGGGCGGGGGGACGCCCAACACCTACGGCCCCGAGCGGATCGCGGCCCTCGTGGCGCGCCTGCGCGCGCGCTACGCGCCGGACGGCTTCGCGGAGACGACGATCGAGCTCAACCCCGACGCGGGGCTGTGCGGGCCGGAGGTCTTCGCGGCGTACGGTCGGGCCGGAATCGGCCGCCTGTCGTTCGGCATTCAGTCGTTCGTCCCGGCGGAATTGCGCGCGCTCGGGCGCCGGCACACGGCCGCCGACGTGGAAGCAGCCGTCGCCGCGGCGCGCGGGGCCGGTCTGACCTGCATCTCGTTCGATCTGATCTTCGGCACGCCCGGGCAGACCGCCGATTCGTGGCACGCGAGCTTGACCGCGGCGCTGGCCCTCGAGCCCGTCCACATCTCCACGTACGGCCTGACGATCGAAGAGGGGACGCCCTTTGCGAAGTGGTACGCACGCCGGCCCGGCGACTTCGCGCCGAACGATTTGGAGGCCGACTTCTACGAGATCGCGATCGACCGGCTCGAGGCTGCCGGCTTCGAGCACTACGAGATCAGCAACTTCGCGCGGCCGGGTTCGCGTTCGCGCCACAACGCCGTGTATTGGGCCAACGGCGAATACCTGGGCTTCGGGGTCGGGGCGGCCTCGTATCGGGGCGGCGTCCGCTCGGTCCACACGCGCGATCTGGGCGCGTACGTCGCGGCCGCGGCGGCGGGCACCGACGTCCCCTCCGAGGCGGAGCGCTTAGCCGGTGCGGCCAGAGCCGGCGAGGCGGCCATGCTCGCATTACGGACGGCTGAGGGGGTAGATATCGCCGCCTTCGCTGAACGGTACGGGGTCGATGTTCGCGAATTCTACCGCCCGGTGCTCGACGAGATGCGCGCAGCAGGAACGCTCGACGTGACGCCCACGCACGTCCGCTTGACGCGGCGCGGGCGCTTCGTCGCGAACGACGTCTGCGGCGCCTTCGTGACCTTCGCGCCGTGACGATGGCCAGCGCCTTGCTGCGCGCTCTGTTCATGATCGTCTTCGCCGTGACGGGCTTTCTGCTCGGCCGCGAGACGTATCTGCACCTGATTTCGCTGCACGTCGCCAATCAGGCGTGGTCGATCGCGCTCACGATCGTCGCGCCGGTCCTCGGCGCGCTGGCGGGCTTGTTCTTGGCTCCCGTCGCGCAGTCGATCTTCGAGGTTCAGCTCGAGTCGGTCGAAGACACGATCGAACGCCTCTCGCCCGGCCAGATCCTCGGCGGAGCGGTCGGCCTGATCGCGGGTCTGGTGATCGCGTTCCTGCTCAAGAGCGTGCTGTTCGAGTTCATCGGGAACGCGGGTCCGGCCGGCGTCTACGTCGCCAACGTCGGCTATATCATCCTGAGCGTTTTCGCGGCGTTCCTCGGCACGCGCGTCGGCGCCAAGCAGCATCTGGGCCCGATGGCCGGCGCGAGCGCGAGCGAGACGCGAACGGCCGCGGTCGCGAAGCTGATCGACACCTCGGTCATCATCGACGGGCGGGTCCTGGAGATCGTCCAGAGCGGTTTCCTGGAAGGGCCGCTGGTCGTGCCGCGCTTCGTCCTGCGCGAGCTGCAGCTCATCGCCGATTCGCTCGATCCGATGAAGCGCACGCGCGGGCGGCGCGGTCTCGACGTGCTCTCGAAACTGCAGGAGACGATTCCGCTCGAGATCGCCGACGAGGATTATCAGGATTTGAGCGGCGTGGACGACAAGCTCGTGCGGCTGGCGCGGGAGCGCGGCGCGAAGCTGGTCACGAACGACTACAACCTCAACCGCGTCGCCGTGGTCGAAGGCATCACCGTCCTGAACATCAACGAGCTGGCGGGTGCGGTCAAACCCGTCTTGCTGCCGGGCGAGGAACTGCACGTCACGATCGTGCGCGACGGGAAGGAAGCGCATCAGGGCGTCGGCTATCTGGATGACGGGACGATGATCGTCGTCGAGAACGGCCGCCGCCTGATCGGCGAAGACACCGACGTGCAGGTGACGAGCGTCCTGCAAACCGTGGCCGGCCGCATGATCTTCGCCAAGCTCAAGCGTTCGCAGCCGGTCTCGAATTCGTGACGTTCGCGGCGATCGTCGTGGCCGCCGGCCGCGGCGTGCGTTTCGGGCGCCCGAAGCAACTGGTCGAGGTCGCGGGCCGGCCGCTCGTCGCCTGGTCGTTCGCGACCTTCGGCGCGATGCCGGAGCTCGGCGAACTCGTGATCGCGACCGAAGAGGAGCATCTGGACACGATGGAAGCCTTAGCCGCGCGCTACGCGCCGCGACTGCGCGCGACGGTGGTCCGCGGCGGCGCCACCCGCCAGGAAAGCGTGCGCCGGGCGCTCGACGCCGTGTCGGGCGGCTGCGATGCGGCGTTCGTTCACGACGGGGCGCGCCCGCTGGTACAGGCCGCCGACGTCCGGCGCGGCATGGCCGCGACCCGGCCCGGGACCGGCGCGCTGCTCGCCGCTCCCGTGGTCGATACGATCAAGGTCGTGCGCCCCGGCGGGCGGCAGGTCAGCCGCACGCTCGATCGCAGCGAGCTCTGGTCGGCGCAAACGCCCCAGTTCGGCTCGCTCGAGGATCTGCGCCGGGCGCACGCCGAGGCCTGGGCGGCGGGGATCGAAGCCACCGACGATGCGATGCTGCTCGAACGCCTGGGCTGCGCGGTCGTCGTCGTGCCCGCAAGCGCGGAGAACTTCAAGGTCACCCTGCCCGGCGACCGCGACCTCGCCGAAGCGATCCTGCGCGAGCGCACGATCCTCGCGGCGAACCGTTGAGTTTCCGCATCGGTCACGGTTTCGACGCACACCGGCTGGTCGAAGGCCGGCGTTTCGTGCTGGGCGGGATCGAGGTCCCCTTCGAGCGCGGACCGCTCGGCCATTCCGATGCCGACGTCCTGGCCCACGCGCTTGCCGACGCGATTCTGGGCGCCTGCGCGCTCGGCGACCTGGGGCGTCACTTCCCCGATAGCGACGCGCGCTGGAAGGGCGCCGATTCGATGCGCCTGCTGGAAGCTTGCGCCGCGATGGCGCGCGAGGCCGGCTACGAACTGGAGAACGTCGATGCGACGGTCGTGGTCCAAGCGCCGCGGCTGGCGCCCCACCTGGACGTCATCCGCGCGCGGGTCGCGGCGGTTTTGCGCATCGAAACGGACGCAGTGAGTGTTAAAGCCAAGACGAGCGAAGGGATGGGGTACACCGGGGACGGAACCGGCATCGCCGCCTATGCGGTCGCCGCTCTGACCCGCTCGCGCGCTTGAACCGACAGATGAAGCACTTCGATACGTCGCTCCCGCCCTTCAACGTGCGCGTCACGCCGGCGCTGCCGCGTGCGGAGCTGCGCGACCTGATCGGCGAGGCGATGCAGGCGAGCGGCTGGCTCGAGACGCCGGCGCCGCCGGCGGCGCTGCGCTGGATCGAGACTTTCGTTGAAGCCTACGGGGACGGACTTGAAACGGTCGCGGACGCGCTGCCGCTGGTCGCCGAGCTACGGGCCGAAGCGGTCACGATTCCCGCCTTGCAACTGGAGCGGCTGCGCGACCGCCACGTCTTATTCTTTCTCGATACCGTCAGCCAGTACGTGGACGACCAGCCGGAACTGCGCGGCCTGCCGCTCGAAGGCGACCTGTGCGAGATCGCGAGCGAGTTCGGGCTGGCGCCGGACGACGCCCGCTGGGCCGTGCGGGTGGCGCTGACCGCCCGGGCGGACGGTCCGCCGCTCGAGCTGCTCTTTCCGCTCTTGGGACACGACCGGATCATGATGCGCATCGGGGCCGTCAACTCGCACCTGCTCCACGGCCGCGGGCTGACGCCGCTGGCCTTCGGTCCCGACGGCAAGCCGTTCGAACCGATCCGGGGACAGGCGCCCGGATGAGCCTCTGGCATGAGATCCTGGAGGACCTGCGCGTGCCGGTCGAACGCGATCCGGCGGCTCGCGGCTGGCTCGACGTGCTCCTATCGTATCCGGGTTTCCACGCGATCACCGCGCATCGCCTGATCCACCGTTTGCACCGTACCGGCATTCCGCTCTTGCCGCGCTTCCTCGCGAACATCGTGCGCTTCGCGACCGGGGTCGAGATCCATCCGGCCGCCCGGATCGGCCGCCGCTTCTTCATCGATCACGGCATGGGCGTGCTGATCGGCGAAACGGCCGAAGTCGGTAACGACGTGACGCTCTACAAGGGCGTCACCCTGGGCGGCACGAGCCTGGGCATCGGCAAGCGCCATCCGACGATCGGGAACGACGTCGTCGTCGGCACCAACGCGTCGGTGCTCGGTGCGATCGTGATCGGCGACGGATCGCGCATCGGGGCGGGCTCGGTCGTCGTGCGCGACGTTCCGCCGCGCTCCACGGTCGTGGGCATCCCCGGACACGTAGTCCTGCAGGACGGCAAACCGGTCGTCTCGCGGCAACCCACGCGGTTCGTCGACATGCCCGACCCGCTGGAAACGGAAATCGAGCAGCTCGCGGAACGCATCGCGGCGTTGGAGAAGAAGCTCGCCGAACTCGGTACGCGGGTTCACGATCGCTCTTCCGCACACGATGGCACTGCGACTCTATAACAGCCTCTCCCGCCGCGTCGAACCGTTCGTCCCGCTCGAACCGGGCCACGTGCGCATCTACGTGTGCGGGCTGACCCCTTCCGCCGAAGCGCATCTCGGGCACGCGCGCTCGTTCATGTTTTTCGACGTCCTGCGGCGCTATCTGACCCACCGCGGCTATCGGGTCACGTACGTGCAGAACGTGACCGACATCGACGATCGGAGCATCGAAGCGGCGCGCGAACTCGGCGTTCCTTGGAACGAGATCGTCGAACGCTATTACGCGAGCTTCAAGCGCTCGATGACGCGCTTGCGCGTGCTCGAACCCGACCGCGAGCCGCGCGCGACGGCGTTCGTTCCGCAGATCGTCGAGATGATCGGGGATCTGGTCGCGCGCGAGCACGCGTACGTGGCCGGCGACGGCGTCTATTTCGCCGTCTCGTCGTTCCCGCGGTACGGCGCGCTCTCGGGGCGCAATACGGAGGAGCTGCTGATCGGCGCGCGCATCGCGCCCGGCGAAGAGAAGCGCGACCCGCTGGATTTCGCACTCTGGAAGTTCGTCAAGCCCGGCGAGCCGTCGTGGCCGTCGCCTTGGGGTCCGGGGCGTCCGGGCTGGCATATCGAGTGCTCGGCGATGTCGCACGCGCTGCTCGGCGAGCCGTTCGACATCCACGGCGGCGGGTACGATCTGATCTTTCCGCACCACGAGAACGAGATCGCGCAGACGGAGTCGCTGGTCCCGCCGCCCATGGCCAACGTCTGGATGCACGGCGGTCTCTTGCAATTCGACGGGAAGAAGATGTCGAAGTCGCTGGGCAACTTCGAGCCGCTATCGGCGCTGCTGGACCGTCACGACCCCCAGGCGATTCGCTTGCTGTTCCTCGAAGCCGGATATCGTAAACCACTGAACTTCACGGAAGAAGCGATCGCCGGCAAGACGACGGCGCTGCGCCGCCTGCTGGCGGCGTACGACGCGTTGCGCACGGCGCCGCCGGCCGCGCGCGACGAGGCGGCCGAAGGCGCGGCGCTCGGAGCCTACGTCGAACGATTCTATGCGGCGCTGGACGACGACGTGAACACCTCGGGTGCGGTGTCCGTGCTCTTCGATATCGCCAATGCCGCAAGCGAGCTCGAGGCGCGCGGCGCTGCGGCCGCGGCCGCGGGCTTCCTGCACGAGGCGTTGACGGTCTTGGGCCTCTCGCCCGGCGAACGCGCCAGAGCGCACCGGCGCTTCGTGACGGAGGATCTCGTGACCGGCGATTCGGCGGACGCCTACGCGGTGACGGCGCCGGCCGACGCGGCGGCCGCCCTGACCGACGCGCTGGTCGAGCGTCTTCGAGAGCTGGTCGGACCGGGCTTGCCGGCCAACGGCCACACGGGTCTCGAGGTCGTCAACGCGGTGATCGTCGCGCGCTATCGCGCGAAGAGCGCGAAGGACTTCGCGGAGGCCGACCGCTTGCGCGACGCCTTGAAGCAGGTCGGGATCGTCTTAGCGGATTCGAAAAAGGGAGCGACGTGGAGCGTCGGCGCCTAGGTTCGAGCCGCTCGCCAAAACACAAGGACAAGGTGGACCTCGACGACGTGATCTACGGCGTTCACGCGGTCGAGGAAGCGTTGGCCGCGAAGGAACCGTTGCGGCGGCTATACGTGGGCGACGACCGCAAGCGCGACCCGGCCCTGCGCAAGCTGCTCGACGACGCCCGCGCCGCGGGCATGACGATCCGCTTCGAGAGCCGCACGTTCTTCTCGCAGTTTCCGTACCGCGCGCATCAGAGCGTCGTGGCGTACGGCGTGCCCTTCGAGTACGTTACGCTCGACGAGGCGATCGCGGCGCGAACGCCCCGCCAGTCGCTGTTCGTCGTGCTCGACCACATCACGGACCCGCACAATGCCGGCGCGATCATTCGCTCGGCCGAGTGTGCGGGCGCGACGGCGGTCGTCATTCCCGAGCGCCGCGCCGCCGGCGTCAATGCGACCGTGCGCAAGGCTGCCGCCGGCGCGACGGCGCACGTTCCGGTGGCCCGCGTGGCCAATATCGCGGGCGCGCTGCGGACGATGAAGAAGGCCGGCATTTGGGCGGCCGGCGCCGACGCCTCGCCGGGGGCGGTCGAGTACACCCAGGCCGACCTCAAGGGCGACCTGGCGCTCGTCATCGGGGCGGAAGGTGAGGGCATCTCGCAGGTCGTGCGCAAGGAGTGCGATTTTCTCGTGCGCATCCCGTTGTTCGGCGCGCTCGAGTCGCTGAACGCCTCGGTTGCAGCCGGGATCCTGCTGTTCGAGGCCCGCCGGCAGCGCGCCGCCGCCTCGTGAGCGCGCGAAGTCTGCGCGCGGCGCTGTTGGCGCTGCTGACGCTCGTCAGCGGCTGCGCGGGAGCCGCCCCGTCGCCCGCGGTGAAGCTCGGACTCGACCTGCCGCTTTCCGGCATCGACGGTGCGACCGGCATTCCGACGCGCAACGCCGTCATCCTCGCGGTCGAGGACGCGAACCGGACCGGTTTCCCGGGCGGCGTGCGCGTCGAACTCGAGGATCTGGACGACACGGTCCAAGGCAAGCACGATCCCGCGCAAGGTGCGCAGAACATCAGGACCCTGGCGGCCGACGACGCGGTGCTCGCGGTCGTGGGGCCGCTCAATTCCAACGTCGCCGCGGCGCAGATTCCGGTCGCGGCCGATTACCGCCTGGCGTTGCTCACGATGGGCGCGAGCGCGGTCGGCCTGACCCATCCCACGGCCGCGCCGGTCATCACGGGCACCTTCACGCGCCAGACGCCGACCTTCAAGCTTCGGCCGGACATCGAGCCGGTCACGTTCTTCCGGCTCTGCGCGTCCGACGATCGCCAAGGTGCCGCTGTCGCTCGCTTCGCGCGCGCCGACGGCCGCCGGCGGGCGTTCGTCATCGACGACAACGAGTCGTACGGGCGCGGCCTGGCCGACGTGTTTGCCGCATCGTTCGCGGCGGACGGCGGCGCGGTGTTGGGCCGCGAACACCTGACGGCCTTCGCGCTCGACTACAAGGCGCTCCTGACGAAGGTCCGCGCGGCGAATCCGGACATGGTGTTTTTCGGCGGCATCGTCAGCACGGGAGGCGCCATCTTACGCCGGCAGATGCGGGACGTGGGGCTCGGTTCGTTGCCGTACTACGGCGGAGACGGCTTGGCGAATCCGGAGTACGTCCCGCTGGCCGGCCCCGCGGCGGACGGCACCGCGTTCACGGTCAACGCTCCGCCGGCCGAGTTTTCGCCGGCCGCGCGCGCCTTCAGCTCCGGCTATCGCAGTCGCTTCGGCAGCGCGCCCGGCAGCTACGGCCCGGCCGCGTACGCGGCCGCGCAGGTGGCGCTGGACGCGATTCGAGCGGAACTGGCCGCGCACCCGGGGAGTCTGCCTGCCCGCCGGGCGGTTGCGGACCGGATCGCCGCCACGAGCGAGACGGTCACGCCGATCGGCCCGGTGGCGTTCGACGCTGCGGGAGACCTGCTGCGCCCGACCATCAGCCTCTACCGGGTTCGAAACGGTCGCGTGGAGTTTGCGGGCGAAACCCGATCGATGTAGACTTCGCGTCCTTGACGCTCTTGCAGGACCCTCCTATACTTATACGGATGCGGACGGCTCGACGGGCCACGGCTCGCGATTTCGGACGCATCAGCCCAAGGAGAATCGATATGGGGCTGGCGCAGAGCGCGCCCGAGGGGCTCGACTATCACGAGCGAGCCGACGAGGACTTGGTCTCCGCCGCCAAGGCAGGCGACAACCTCGCGATGGAGTTCTTGCTCAACAAGTACAAGAACTTCGTACGGATCAAGGCCAAGAGCTACTTCCTGATCGGCGCCGACCGGGAAGACATCATCCAAGAGGGTATGATCGGGCTCTACAAAGCCGTCCGCGACTTCAAGGCCGACAAGCTTTCGAGCTTTCGCGCGTTCGCCGAACTGTGCATCACCCGGCAGATCATCACTGCCATCAAGACGGCCACCCGCCAGAAGCATATCCCGCTCAACCAGTACATCTCGCTCAACAAGCCGATCTACGACGAAGACAGCGAGCGTACGCTGCTGGACGTGATGGCGTCCCAGAAGACGTCCGATCCCGAAGAACTCGTCATCAACCAAGAAGTCTCCGAGGACATCAAGGAGCGTATCCAAGAGAACCTCTCCGACCTGGAATCGCAAGTTCTGCTTTCATACCTAGAAGGTAAGAGTTATCAGGAGATGGCGCGCGACCTCAACCGGCACGTGAAGTCGATCGACAACGCGCTCCAGCGAGTCAAGCGCAAGATCGAGAAGAATCTCGCCGAAATCGAACTCCCGTAAATCGAAGCGCCGCGGCAACGCGGCGCTTCTCGACAAGCCGACGTAGCTCAGCGGCAGAGCAGTAGTTTTGTAAACTACCGGTCGTCGGTTCGATCCCGACCGTCGGCTCCATCGAAGCGGGAAACGACAGCTGGATGAACGGAATCTTCCTGTCGATGAGATACGAGGACTTTACCGCAACCGTCGCCCGGATACTCAAAGCCGACTTTCCGGACTGTCCGGCCGGGGTTTCGGTGGCCGCGAGCGTTCTCGAATTCAGCGGGCCGCTCGCGACGGTCAGGCTGCTGCCGGTCCGCCGGCACGACGTTCTGATGCACGTGCTCCCCGCCGGGGAAAACGCTTCGGCCACGGAGTACCCGATAAGTGCCAGGACCGCTCGCGAGGTGGCCGTCCGGATCGCGTTGCTGCTGCAAGGGGAACGCGCGTAGGGTATGCGTGCGCGACGACGCGACGTCGTTGAACCGCCGGTAACGAACGAGTGGCCGCTCTCGATACGGCTGCCTTGCCAAAGGTCTACGCCGGATGAAGGACTGAAACAACGGCGTCATCGCGAGTCCCGTTTTGTGAAGTACGTCTTTTTTCGCCTTGCTGCTCTCATGCTCGTGGTGCCGGCCGTCGTGACGTGCGTGACCGCGGGGAGGACGGAAGGCACGCAGCGCATCGGCGACGTTCGGCTCCGGCCCATATGTGCGCCGCCTTCGTATCAACGGGTGCGTCCCGCCGGGGGCACGCTGTTCGGCCCCTCGTGCGGCGGCTTCACCGGGCTCTTTTCCTATGGGGCGAACGACGCTGCGGCGTTCTCCTACGAACGGGTGACGACATCGGTCGAGATGCCGGCCACTGCAGTTGCGGCCGGCGGGCTTCCGGCAGGGCCGCTCGGCAGCGTGCCGCAGGCGTACTTCGAGTTCGTCGGATCGTCGCATGCGCCGAGCGTTACGTATTCGGCTCCGTCCGGGGATCGCTCGCTGATCCTCTCGACGAGCATTGCGCGCGGTGCGAGCTACGAGATCGTCGGATACGATGACGTGGCGGGTCGCCCGAGCGGTGCCTTCGAGGTCATATACCGGAGCGCCGTCTACACGGCAGCCCGATCGGGCGTGCTGCAGGTGGAGTCGCCGCTGTCGGGGTTGACGTTAGCGCAACCGGCGCACGCGTACTTCGCATTGTATTCGATCCCCCCGTCTTCGACGCCGGCTCCCGTTCCCGGCAGTGCGAAGACCTGCGGGCTCATCGGCGACTCGATCGCGCTGGGCGAAGGCAGCCCGGATGGGGCGACGTGGTGGGGCGGCCTCTCGGGCGTCTTCACCGGCGCGCTGTATTCGCCGCAAGTCGGCTGCACGAACGTGAGGCTATCGGCGAACGTCGGAAAGGGTTACAAAGACTCGTGGCAGCCCAGCAGCGTCGCGACGCCGAGTTCGCAGGCGTACGTGAGGTGGGCGAGACCCGCATCGCCGTGCGATGAGGCGTTTATCGCCTTTGGCACCAACGACGCACCGCTGGTCGGTAACGTGCTCTATCGACCGGCCATTTTCACGACTCCGGCACCGTCATCAGCGACCGGGCTGTACGAAGGCCCAACGACCTTCACGAATAACGCAACGCTCCTGATCAACGCCGTGGAAGATGCGTGCGACTCGGCGCACGCCGGCAATCACACGGCCTCGACGGCCGTACCGGTCTACCTCATCGTACCGATCCGGAACTACTACTTCAAGCGGACCAACGGTTCCGCGTTCGCCGGCAGTATCGGCGAACTGTCGATTCGTTCGTTGTTGTTCGGCCTCATCGGGATATCGGAGCCGCAGCCGACGTGGTCGGGGTTGACGTACACGAACCTTCCGGCGACTCGCTGCCCGCCGGGTTGGAGCGCCGCCTCGTCGATGCACGGCGGAACCTACAACGGCGGCACCGGCTACGGGCCGCTCAGCAGTATCCACGTGATCGACGTGGGCTGCGATCCGACGTGGTACGAAGCGGACGGCCTCACGCGCTGGCCGCAGGGCGTTGCGTCGACGGCTACGGGTCAGATTTACTTCTGCTGGAACGTCCATCCATGCGACGCGGGCTACGAGCGATACGCGGCCGACATCGAGGCGGCCTTTGCCGGCAACCATACGGTTCAAGCTGGGAGCAGGCCGTGGCTGGGGCCGCGAACGCGCGTGCGGGTCTTGCAAGAGCGAGCCGGGATCCCGGTGCGGGCGGATGGCACGTAAGCCCGCATCGGCATCTCGACGAGATCGGGCAGACGGTCGAGCGGTTTCTCGACTTCGTGTTAGACCAGGTTATGTCGACTGCAGCGTTAGCGTTGATACGTTCACGGTGTAGTTGCCGGGCGAGACGCGCCCGTTCGGTGCGGCGCAAATGACGCTTCCGGAATAGTTGATGACGACGCTGTCCGGGCCGCATGCCGACTGCGTGAGCCCGTAGTCGGACAACAACTGGGCTCCGGGACTGGCCGGCGCAACGACGTACTGCACCGGGTACTGCGGCGCCGATGACGCGATGATGGCCGCCGTCGTACCTGCGACGATCGCCCCGGCGGCGAAACCGCCCCAGAAGCCCCCTCCCCAGTACGATCCGACGGGAGCCCAAGCGACCCCGCCGTGCCAGCCCCAATTTCCGTATCCTTGCGGATTCACGACCACGTTGTGGTTGATATTGACGTTGTTGTTGTTGAAATCGTTGTGGTTGTAGTTATTGTTGCCGTTGTGATTGTAGTTGTTGTTGCCGTTATGATTGAAGTTGTTGGCGTCGTTATGGTTGAAGTTGTTGCCGTCGTAGCTCGTGTTCCGGTTCGTATCCGGATGGCTCGGCGCGGCTTCGTGGTCCCCGAAGCCGGAGTTGAAGTGCTGCGGAGTGTCGTGTTGTAGATCGAAGCCGCCTGAGGTCGCGCGGCCGGAGTAACCGTGGAAGCCGCCGCCTCCACCGCGGAAGCCGCCTCCACCGCCGAAACCCCGCGCGTCGGCAGAAAACGTAGGGCTGACGAGCGAAAGCGCGACTGCCAGGTAGACGACTCTGCGCGCGTCCATCTTAATACTCTCCTCCGGCTGCCGAAGACGTGTCGATGAAGCCGTAACCCAGGATCGTCGTCCCCTTCTTCGTGGCGATCTCGACGGCGAGCGTATTCGGTGTCAGCGTGTACTGCGAGTCGGTTATTTGATGCGGTTTGGAGGTCGTGTTGACGTAGAGGTTCGCCTTTTCAACGGCAATCGGGGATTGCACGCCGTAACGGTCCCAAATCACGCTCGTACTCGAGCACGCTTGCAGGCCGTTTTCGCTCTTGCAACCGCTCTTCTGGACGATCAGCGTCTGGTGTGCGCTATTGTCGCGAAGATAAACGGCGGCAGGCGTGTTGATCACCGTCACACCCGGGTAATCTTTCGCGGAAGCATCCGCCTGGATGATGCGAACTTGCCCGTCAGCGAACACTGGCGAGCAGAATGACAACACGACTGCGATCGTGGCTAGGCTAGAAACCCATCGCTTCATCGAACCTATCTATTCTTTCCGGCCGAGATGCCGAGCATTCCATTCTAGGAGGGCTTACCTGCGGTTGTCTATCCCCGAATAGCACGATTACGGCTACGAGCGCACCGAGACAACCGGCGAAGCGGTCCGTTGCCGGCTCTCGTGCGGCTCGCACGATCTCGATTCGAACGCGCTCTCGGCCGCTTACACGAGGGGCCGCTCGAGGCTTTTGGTTCGTTGAAAACGGGTTCCTCGGTTCGAGTGCGAGGACGACGTAAAGTGTGTCGAAGGGCTTGTCCGAGTAACTCCGACGACGCTGTTGCCTGGTGCGGGTTGACGAGCGCGCGCGAGCGCCGCGTCGGCTCTGAGTGGGCCTCGGAGAAGGTGAGGCGTGACGTCAAACGCCGAGCGCTCCGCTGGAAAGGCCGGTCGTGGGTACCGGTCCGTTCGAGCGGAGCGCTCGCATGTGTCGTGACGTTCGGTTCCCGCGCCGTGGGGCGCGTTCACGCACGCGCGCGTTCGAGATTTCTCTCGGAGTGCGGGCGCCGTGAATCGTAGGAACTGTGGGCTCTAGGTCGCCTTCGGAGACGGAGCGGCGGTCGGGGTGGCCTTCTTTTCCTTCTTGCCCTTTGGAGCCGGGCTTGCGGTCGTCTTCGCTGCCGCGGATGCCTTGGCGGCGGGAGAGGCCTTGGCGGCGGGAGAGGCCTTGGCGGCCGGCGCGGGAGAGGTGGTTTGAGCGATCGCCGGAGCCGTCATCAAGAGGGCGGCGATGGCGAGAAGCGTGAAACGTCGCATGAAATATAATTCCTTTTCTGTTTCGAGCACGAGAAATCGCGTTGATTGCTAAGCAATCGCTCCTGTAACGCATTCGCGACTGCCGGCGTTCCCGTTTCCTGAAGAATCGCGCCGTTCTTCCGATGCCGTTCATCCGACGAAGACGCCGCATTGGTCCGAAACGCCCTTCTTTGTTCCCAAGTCGCGTGCTACGCTGAACGGTCGGAACGCTTCGCGCGGTCCGACGGAAGAGTGAACTAGTAGTGAGGATGTACTACGATGTACGCTGCCTTTGCACGCGCGTTGCAAACCGATCGCCGGTACGACCGTAGGCCGGTACCGCGATGCCTCGTATCGGTCGCGGTCGCTGCGGCGCTCGCTACGGGTTGCTGCGCGGTTGCGGCGGCACAGGAACGCGTGCCCGTCGTTCCCGATTCGGTCGGTTTCATGAAGTGGTCGATATTTCCGGGTACCGCGTCGCAGGTTGCGGTCGCTCCCGACGGTTCGTTGTGGGCGCTCTCCACCGCGCCCGCCGGATCGAATAAGTATCTCCTGCACTACACGAACGGGCGCTGGGCCGGCGTTTCGGGGCCCGGGGCCGACAGCATCGCCGCCGGCCCGGACGGAACGCTGTTCGCCTCGAATTCGCCCAAAGGCATATACGCCTATGACGGTAAGAGCTGGACGTTGCTGGGCGGCGTGGGGCTCGGTGATGTGACGACGGGGGCCGACGGCTCGATCTACGCACTCGGCCTGGTTACGAGCAACGGCAACAGGGCGATCTGGAAGAAGGCCGGTAAGGGCGCCTGGACGCGGCAGCCGGGTGCGGCCGAACAGCTCGCGGGTTCGTTCGACAGGAACGCTTACGCGGTCCCGGGCGTCGGCACGGTCAGGCCCAACGGCTATTTCGCGCTCACCTCCACGGGCGCGATCTACTACTACTCGCCGGGTGTAGGATATATCCATTTTCCGGGTGCGGCGAGCGGAATCGCGCCGGTGCTCGGGGGCTTCTTCGAGCTGAAGTATCCGGGCTCGAAGAGCGGCGGACAGCTCTGCTATTTCGATTATGCGTCGGCGAAACCGACGGCCGAGCCGGAATACGGCCTGCGGCTGGCGACCGGTCGCGGCGGCGGAGGACCGTGGACGCAACTGTATCTGGGCGATTTCGCCAACCGCATCTGGACGACGTCCGTCCTGATTTCCACCCCGCCCGTAAAGGTCACGGAGTTCGCGCTCTCCGCGCAGACCGATTGGCCCACGGACATCGCCGCGGGGGCCGATGGCGCCATGTGGTTCACGGAATCGGACGACGGAAAGATCGGGCGGATCACTCTCGGCGGCAGTATCGCCGAGTACACGGTACCGTCGTCGGGCAGTTCGCCATACGGTATCGCCGCCGGCCCCGACGGCGCCTTATGGTTCACCGATCAGGGCACCAACAGCATCGGCCGGATTTCGCTCGGCGGGACCGTTCGTGAGTACGGGCTCCCGAATGCGGGAAGCGCACCGGACTACATCACTGCCGGCCCCGACGGCGCCCTGTGGTTCACCGAGGGTAACGCCAGGCGGATAGGGCGAATCACGCCCGCCGGCGCCATCAAGGAGTATCCGGTGCCGTCGGACGATGCGCGAGGCATTGCGGCCGGTCCCGATCGCGCCCTGTGGTTCACCGAATACTGGGCGGGCAAGATCGGGCGAATCACGACCGGAGGGACGGTCACCGAGTACGCGATTCCGACGAGCAGCACCGAACCGTCGGGCATCGCAGCCGGGCCGGACGGCGCGCTATGGTTCGCGGAATACAATTCCACCGCAAACAAGATCGGGCGGGTCACGACCGCGGGGAGCTTTCGCGAGTTCGCGCTTCCCACTGCGCAAAGCGGCCCGTACGCGATCGGCGCGGGGGCGGACGGTGCCCTGTGGTTCACGGAATTGGGCGCCAACCAGATCGGACGGATCACCACCGCCGGAACGGTGAGTGAATACGCGATTCCGACTGCGGGGGGGCCTGCCGGCCTCGCTGCCGGCCCGGACGGCGCCCTGTGGTTCACGGAGGTCTTCGCCGGCAAGATCGGGCACGCGGCTTTGCGCTAGCGTCCGCCGGACGATCGGGATCGGATTCGGCGCCGCGACCGGAACCGGGAAATTCGTCCTCGAAAATCGCTGCCTTCCGGCCTTCCGGTGGATGCCGATCGTAAGGATGACGTATGCTCTTAGCGCTTGCGCTGACTCTCGCCATTGCCGCTGCGGCCTCGCCGGCGACGTCCGCGCTGCCGGTGCCGGGGACCGTAACGCCCGATATCGCGCGGCGTCTGGACGCGGACCTGTCGAGGCTCGCGGGGACTGCGAGCGGCCAAAGCCCGGCGCTGGCGGTCGCGATCGTCGAGCACGGGCGGCTCGTCTACGACCGGGGATTCGGGAAGGCCAAGGCGGACACGCGCTTCCGGATCGGGTCCATCACGAATATGTTCACGGCCGTCTCGATCATGCAACTCGTTCAGCAGCACCGCGTCGATCTCGATGCGACCGTGGCAGACTATCTCCCCGGCGCGCCGCACGCGAAGGAGATCACGATCCGGCAACTGTTGCAGCACACGTCGGGGCTTTGGAATTACGGAGATCAAGCGCTCGATAGCGGAACGTTCGCCAAGCCCACGACGCCGCAGCGGATCCTCGCTCTGGCAGCGCAGCACCCGCTCTTCACGCCGCCCGGGGAAACCTACGCGTACAGCAGTACGGGGTACGTGATCCTCGGGCTCGTCGTCGAGCGCGTGAGCGGCGAGCCGCTTGCAACCTACGAACGCCGGCATATCCTCGACCGGGCGGGAATGCACGAAACGACGTTCGGGGTCGCGGCACCGAACGCGCCCATGGCCACCGGCTACCTGAGCGCGTCCGGGCAGGTCGCTCCTGCCTTCGACCCATCGTGGCTCTTTGCCGACGGCGACGTCGTTTCGACTGCCGGCGATCTCGCTCGCTTCGACATCGCCTTGCTCGGCGGCTCGCTCGTGTCGCGGAAAACGTTCGCGCTGATGCAGGCCGAACCGGTGAACGGCGACGGTCTGTCACACGGTCTCGGCGTCGACCTGTTCGTCTTGCGCGGCTCGAGCTATCTGGGTCATCGCGGCGAAGTTCCCGGTTTTGAGAGCGACGACGAGATGATCGCCTCCGCGGGCTTCGCGACGGTCGTATTGAGCGATTCGTTCGAGTTCCCGACGACCCGGGCGAACCGCGTGATCCGGACGATCCTGCTGCCGGGTTCCGACGTGTCCGCGACCGCGGAAGACCGCGCGGTGACCGAGCGTTTCATAAAGACGCTAAGCGGACTGATGCGCGGCGAGGCCGATCGCGGGCAGCTCACGGAGACGGTCGACGAGGCGCTGACGCCGGAGGTGTTAGCGCAGACTGCCGGTGAGCTCAAGCCGCTCGGCACGATCGTGCGGACGACGTTTCTCGGTAGCGAGAAGGCGGCCGGCGCGACCGTGTACAGCTACGACGTCACGTTCTCCGGCGGCCAAACGATGACGTGGCAATTCTCGCTCGCGCCGGATGGAAAGATCGCCGGTATAGGAACTCGCGGCTGATTCGGCCCTAGTGTCCCGTTTCAGGAATTCGTCACATGATTCGGGGCGGCTTTTCGCCCGTCTCGTCGTCGCTCGTCGCTCAAATGGCTCGCCATTCCACGCTCCTCGCTCCTCGATACGAACGAAAATCCACTCCCGACTTATGTAACGAACTCCTGGAACGGGACACTAGCAGGGCGCCAAGATGAGATCGGCCGGCATCGAGCGCGTGCACGAGGCGATCGCACGGGCGTCCGCTCCAACGTGTGCCGAGGAACCGCGGCCGCACGGGCAGCGGTACCTCGCGGACGTTGCTCGTCTTGCCAAGCGCCTCGCCGCGTGAGATAATCTCGCTAGCTACCAGCGCGGTAGTACCACATATCAATCGGGTCGACGTCGCTTGGGATCGAATCGCCTCAAACCGATCGCCGCGCTGGATCTTTCGAGGAAGCGACGTTCGCATCGCTCGACGTCCGGACCGTTCGCACGCGTACGGAGCGGCCTGCCGGTCGAACTCGAAGTCGAGCCGCGTCACGTAACGGAGACCGTATGAACAGTTTGTTGGCCGACGTTCTCGACGCGCATGGCGGTATGACCCGTTGGAAGCAGTTCGGCAAAGTCCAGGCATCGATCGTAAGCGGCGGCGGTTTCTTCGCGCTCAAAGGGCTATTGCAGGATTCCGCCCCGCGGCAGATGACGGTATGGCTGCACGAAGAGCGGTCGTCGCTCGTGCCCTACGGAGCTCCCGACCAGCTCGCGGTCTTTACCCCCGACCGGATCGCCGTGGAAAAGCTCGACGGCACGCTCGTCGCCGAGCGCCGCGCGCCCAAAGACTCCTTCGCCGGCCATCAGATGAACACGCCGTGGGATGCGCTGCAGCGCGCGTATTTTAACGGCGAAGCGTTATGGACGTATCTCACGACCCCGTTTCTTCTCGCCATGGACGGCGTGAGCGTCGCGGAGACCGAGGCGTGGCAGGAGGGACCGGAAGCGTGGCGCGTGCTACGCGCATATTTCCCGGGATCGATCGAAACGCACAGCCTCATTCAGGACTTCTTTTTCGGCCCGGACCTGATGCTCCGGCGGCACGATTACAACGTGAACATCGCCGGCGGCTTCGGCGCGTCGCAGCTCACGTTCGACTACATAGAAGCCGACGGTATCCGGCTGCCCTCCAGGCGTCGCGCCTACACGCGTGGTCCCGACCGGCGGCCGATCCTGCCGATGCTCATGGTCTCGATCGACATCGGTGACGTTCACTTCTCCTGACATCGACGTTACGAATGGACGGCCGTGCCATCGTTGCCCGGAAGCCGTCGATAGAATCGAAGGTACGAGGAGGTCCGCTTTCCCTATGCCAAGCCGAATCGATCGACGTTTCGCGTGGCGTCTGAGCCCGGCGGTCATCATCCTCGCCTGCCTGCTCGGCACGTCAGCCGCGGCGCAAACCGCAAGGGATGTGCTTGGAGCGGCGGCCGTCGAACCGCTTCAAAACGAACCGCCGGCCAAGATCGTCATCGATCCGCCTCTTCCCGAACCCCTGTCGCAGGGCTGTGTGGTGATCCAATATCGCACGGAAAATCTGCACCTGGTGCCGGTGTTCGGGGCTGCCGCGCTAGCCGTTTCCCCCCGGATCGGACACGTCCATGTGACCGTCGACGACGCCCCATGGGTCTGGGTCGATGCGAGCGGCGAGCCGGTGGTCGTGAACGGGCTGCCACCCGGGCCGCATACGATATCGATGCAACTGGAGACCGCGAACCATCAACTGCTCGATCGAGGAACCGTCAGGTTCACGGTGCCCGAGGCAGCGTCGTCCGCACCGCAAACCGCGAGCGCGGGGCACCGGCGGACGGCCGTTCCGGCTCTCGAGAGCGAACCACCGGCGAAGATCGTCATCGATGCGCCGCTTGCCGAAGCGCTCTCGCGGGGCGTCGTGTTCGTTCAGTATCGCGCCGCCAATCTGCAGATCGTGCCGGTCTTCGGGCCCGCGGCGCTCGCCGTGTCTCCGCGGGTCGGTCACATCCACGTGACGGTCGATGACGCCACGTGGCACTGGGAAGACGCCAGCGGCGGACCGATCGTTATCAACGGTCTCGCGCCCGGGCCACACGAGATCCTGATCCAATTGGTGAATGCCGACCATCAGCCGATCGATCGAGGTACGGTCCGGGTCACGATACCTGCCGCCAAGCCTTAAGCGGTCGCGCACCGGCGGCGCGATGCCGAGCGCCGCGCCGTCGCGGCGCGCGTATCTACAGCTCCGAAGCGGAGGCGAACCGGTACCTGCTCGCGCCCAGAGCATGCAGCCCCCCCCGGCCGGGAGACGGGAGGCTGCCCGCTCCGAAAGGACCGGCGGAACCCCGCCCCTAACCCAAAGCGGTCCCGTCAGGGTAGGTGGCCGAGTGGTTAAAGGCGACAGGCTGTAAACCTGTTCCGCGTCGCGGTACGCTGGTTCGAATCCAGCCCTGCCCACAGCGCGGGCGTTGCATAGTGGTAATGCCTCTGCCTTCCAAGCAGAAGTCGCGAGTTCGATTCTCGCCGCCCGCTCCGAAAATCCGGTTCCCCGCCGCCTGCCGGCGCTGGAACCGGCCCAGGCAGGCTCGTTAGCGCGCCAAGGTGTTTCCCACCGCCGTCGCAAAGCGGTGGCCGCTGGCGGAAGTCCGGCAACGCCCTTGTAGCTCAGTGGTAGAGCACGTCA
>CAWBES010000014.1:0-148560 GCA_963787965.1 uncultured Alphaproteobacteria bacterium | reverse complement strand
GCCAGGTCACGATCGGCCCGCACAGCTTTCCGCTACCCGATCCGTTCCTGGTCACGGCCACGATGAACCCGCTCGACAGCGACGGCACCTACGCGCTGCCGCTCGCGCAGATGGACCGCTTCCTGGTCAAACTCGTCGTCGGCTATCCGACCGCTGAAGAAGAGGTAACGATCCTGGACCGCTTCGGCGGCGCGCCGCCGCACATGCCCGCGGGCATTGCCTCGATGGAAGACTTGCTGCGCTGGCGCACCGAAGCGCGCGCCGTGTATCTGGAAGCGCGGCTGGCCCGGTACGCCGTGGATCTGGTCCGCGCCACCCGCGCGCCGCACGCCTACCTCGACCGCGGCGCGAGCCCGCGCGGAACCCTGGCGCTCGCGTCGCTCTCGCGGGCGCGCGCGCTATGCGACGGCCGCACCTTCGTCGTCCCGGACGACGTGCGGGCGGTCGCGCCGGCCGTGCTGCGGCACCGCCTGGCGTTCAACTACCGGACGCTGACCGAAAAGGTCGATCCCGAAGCGGTCGTGGCCGAACTGATCGCCTCGGTCCCCGTGCCCTGACGCGGCCACCGCGGCGCGCGGAGCGATTGTGGGGTTTCCTCGACTACCCCCGCCGCCGCGCGTTCTTTACAAGGGAAGCGTCGGGCCATCGCTTCAGGAGTTCAACGTCACCGAACACGCCGTCTCACGTTCCTGGTCCTCGCCGCGATTGCGGACGCCTGTAGCAGCTGGGGCTCGAACCGGATCGACCAGCGGACGCCCGGGAACGGTGGATCCATCAGATGGGATTCCAGCGGCCGCGCGTTCAAGACGTGAAGAGACGGTCGCGCATCTGAGGGGATTGCGGTGGGTCTCGACTATTTTTTCTACGGGCTCAACCTGCCGGTACTCTTCGCCGCTGCCGTCGCCGTCATCGCCGGCGCTTCCGAGTTCGGCAATTGGATCGGCCGGCGCTCTCACCGGGCCGCGACCGAGGACGCCGATGCCGGAACGCTGGCGGGCGCCGCGCTCGGCCTGCTCGCGCTGCTGATCGCATTCAGCTTCTCTATCGCGCTCTCGCGCTACGACGCGCGCCGCGACTTCGTGCTGGAGGAGGCCAACGCGATCGGCAGCACGGCGAATTTCGCCTTGATGCTGCCGCACCCGGCACAGCGGCCTATTCTTAACCTGCTTCGCGAGTACACCGCCGTCCGGATCGGGCTCGGCGTTCCCTACGATCCGCGCAAGATGGAGAACGACGTGGCACGCTCGTTGCAGCTCCAGGACAGGCTCTGGCAGCAGGCAGTCGCCGTGACGGCCGTTGCGCCGCAGTCGTTACCCGCCTACCGCTTCGTGGCTTCGTTGAACGAAATGAATAACATCCACGAACGGCGGCTGACCGCTCTGCGGACCCACATGCCGGACGTGGTCGTGCTGATGCTGATCTTTACGGCGATGGTGGCGATGGGATTCGTGGGTTACCACGCCGGCATCGTCGGTGCCCGCCGCCTCGTGGCCCGCCTCCTCATGGCGTGCACGATCGCCGCACTGATCCTCCTGGTCGTCGACCTGGACCGCCCGGCACGCGGCCTCATTCGGGTCTCGGTGCAACCGCTGGTCGATGCCGCTCGAGGCATCGCCCCGTAGCGCCTACACCGGCGCGGTCGCGTCCTCGCGTAAGAGCCGTCGCAAGATCTTGCCGGTCGGGGTCTTCGGCAGTTCGTCGATCGCAACGACAATTCGTTCCTCATGTGAACCTACGACGAATTGACGCTGCCGTGCGCCGAACGAGAAGCGATCGCAGTCCGCGATGCGATGCGGAGCGAACGCAACATAACGTCACGTGGCTCGCCGAGTTTCTCGAGCGGCTCGAGATGCCTCGGCGTGCCCACGTCTCGGCCTAGTAGATGACCGGCGCCCGGAGATGATGCTCCGCTGGAGCTCGACGGCTATCGGGCGCACCGCCGCTCGCATCGCGTCGACTGCAGGTTTCAAGGGTAAGCTCTACATGGAGATCAAAGGCCGGAACCCGAGAATCTCGATCGTCTTCGCCGGCTGTGGCGGACAAACGCGCACCGCGGGGCGGAACCCTCACCAGCCGTCTGCTTCCGGGAGTATGCGAACCGTCGCGGCACAGGAAAACTTGGGCGCCGCTAGCCGAGCGCTTGAACGACTTGACGCCGGCGGGCCAACCTCGGGTACTGCCGGCGACCGCCCCGAGCCGCACTGGATCGGCATAATCCCGACTTCTCGCAGCTATCGTTTTGTCGGATTACCGATGCGGATATCGAACTGTATGTCGATCCTCGTATCACGGGCCGCGCACGCTCCGAGTTGCATGCCGCTATGCGAGGTCTCGGCTTGGGTCCGATGGTAAGGGGGAACGAATTCTTGGGGGCGGAGGCCCTGCTATCGAACAATCTCAACGACCAAAAACCTGGCGCGACGTAAACCGGGCCCGCCAAGCTGATGCGACCGCACGCGCGGTCGACAGGGCGGTTCTAGAGCAAATGGGCGTTCCGCACTCGAAATAGACGAAGAACGCTATTGCGAACAAAGCTCGGCGAGTTCGAGCGGGGCGCCCGTCTTGTCGGTTTACGCCGCCTCCCGGTTGTTCGGCCGCTCGTGGGTACTTCTACCTGCCGTGTTGGGCTTAAGTCCGCAGCCGGCCCGCCGGGCACCCCGACCAGCAAAAGCCGGAGGATCGTGTTCATGAAAATCCGCTTCGTTGTTTCTTGCGCTGTTCTGGCGCTGGTTTTGGCAATGCGGCCGAGCGCACGAGCCGACTCTGGTTATCCATTTTACCCCACTCCTGCTCCAAGTCCGCCGCGGCACGTCTCCGGACTGCTCGTGATTTCTGGGTCGGCATGAAGGCGGGAGGTATGAAAATCAAGCAGGCTGGAACAAACACGCTGTACCTCTTTAATATTACGAGGCCGTACACCGTGAACGGCACCAGCATCGTTTGTTTGATACCTCCGCGAGTCCTGATGACCCCTCCACCCGGAACCTGCGATGCGTGGCCGAGTGGTGTCATAGTGGGATCCTCATCGGTGACGGTGTATTACGATGACAGGACAAACTCAAGCGGTCGGACTGTTCACGTCTCCAGCAAAATGCCTTCACCTTGAGGGCCCACTCACCGTTCGAATCCGCGCTCGAGCCGGGCTATTTCGAGCTGGGGCTACTTCGGCACGCGGCCTCATTCGGGTATCGGTGCAACCCGTAGCGCCTAGACTGGCGCGGTCGCGTCCTCGCGTAAGAGCCGGCGCAAGATCTTGCCGGTCGGGGTCTTCGGCAATTCGTCGATCGCAACGACGATGCGCGGTACCTTGTAGGCGGCCATCCGCGCGCGGCAGAAGGCGACGAGTTCCTCGGGCTCGACGTGTTGCCCGGGCTTGAAACTGACCACCGCCTTGAAGTTACTGCTGCCTACTCGCTCGCTCAAGGCCGCTTGCACGCTCGTGGGGAAGCACGGTGCCGATGTTGCAGCGAATCGCATGCGCTTGTGTCGCACTCCTGGGATTGCTGGCACAAGCGCCGGTTCCGTCGCCCCTGCCGACGTCCGACCCGCAGGCCGAGCGGCTGTTCGCGCAAGCGCGCGCCTTCTGGCGAGCGCGCACGGACGTTCCCTACGTGCGGTACGGAGCGCTCGTCCGCTACCTTCATTCGGGGCACGTCTTCGACAATTGGTGGGACGCCTATTATCGCAGCGCCGACGGCGCGCTCGGATTGACTCCGTTGCTCGACATCGACGAACAGCACCGGCGACTGGGCGGCGTGCCGTTCTCGATCTTCGGCATCAAGATCTTCGACACGAATCCCGACGCGGAACCGATCCGCCTCGACGAGCCGCGCATCCAGCCCAACGACAGCTTCGGCGTTCTGGGGCGCGGCGAGGTGCTCGCGCGCCAGGCCGCCTCGCCCGAACCAGAAGAAAGCGGCGGCCTGCGGGTGATCGGCAGCGTCGAGGCGAGCGTACGCGACTACCAGATCCTGCTGGCCGGTACGGAACAGTTGCAAGGCGCCGACGCGATCCATTTGAAGTTCGTTCCGCTGCGCGAGCCGGCCGTCAACCGCTTGCGCGACATGTGGCTCGATCCGGTCACGTACCGTACGTTGCAGCTCAACGTGCAAGGCATCCTGAACGGCAAGCCGTACGACGGGGTGCTCTGGACGGTCCGCTACATCCTGATCGACGGGCGCGAGTACGTCCAGCAGATCGTCGCGGACGCACCGCTGCATTTCGGCCTGGATGCGACAATTCCGAAGTTCGAGTTCGACTTTGTCGATTACCATTTTCCTACCGATGTGCCCAAGTATACGTTTGACAGGCCGTTTTGAAGCGCTCGACGTCTAAGGGCGTGAAGACGCTGCGCCGCATCGCCATCCTGGTCGGGCTGGCGTTCGCGCCGCTGGTCATCGCCGCCGCGGCGTACGCCGCGTACGTGTACGCCGGCGTCCTCGCGGGCGGGACGGCGCCCGACGGCAAGCTGACCGGGCTCGGCGTACGGCAGAGCGTCGCGATCGTGCGCGACGCGCGCGGCATCCCGCACGTCCGTGCGCGCAACGAACGCGACCTGTTCTTCGCGGAGGGCTACCTGCAGGGCACCGACCGCCTCTTCCAGCTCGACCTCTATCGCCGTCTGGTCGAAGGGCGGCTGTCCGAGATCCTGGGCAGCGTGACCCTGCGCAACGACGAGGACGCGCGGGTCTTCGATGCCGAGGCGATCGTGCGCGCGCAGCTGGCCGCGCTGACCCCGGCCGAGCGCGCGAACCTGGACGCCTTCGCCGCCGGCGTCAATGCCGCGATGCGCACCCGTCCGCTGCCGCCGGAATGCCGGCTGCTCGCCTACACCCCCGAACCCTGGACCGCCCGCGATTCGCTGTTGACCGCGTTCTCAACCATACTCGCGCTGACCGATTCCTGGGAAGACGTGGCGATGCGCGCCGACGTCGTGGCGGCGCTCGGTCCGGCCGGCCGCGATGCGTTTTTTCCGATCACCGATCCGGCCTACGACCGGCCCGCGACCGGCGCCGCGCCGGCGCCGGTCGCGCCGCTTCCCGCGCTGTCCGTCCCCTATCCCGACGCATCGCCGCTCTACGTCACCGACGACGGCGACCGGCGGGTGGGCGCCGGCAGCAACGAAATGGTCGCGGGCTCCGCCGCGACCGCGACCCACCGGGCGCTGCTGGCCAACGATCCGCACCTCGAGCTGCGCATCCCCGGCGTGTGGTGGCTGGCCGACCTCGCGGCGCCCGGCTATCACGTCGCGGGCGCGGCACTGGCGGGGGTTCCGGGCGTGGTGCTCGGCCACAACGCGCACGTGGCGTGGGGCACGACCAACGGCGACGTCGTCTCGGTCCGCGTGTTCCGGGAGCGTTTCGAGTCCGCGTCCTCCGACCGCTACGCTGCGGACGGCCGCTGGCTGCGGGCCGAGCACCGCCGCGAAACGTTCGTCGTGCGCTTCGGGCAGCCGGTCGAGCGCGACTACCTACGGACGCGCCACGGCTTCGTGTTCCGGGACCGGGGCGTCGAGCGCCTTGCGGCCGACTGGACTGCCGACGCGGACCGCCGCTCCGCCATCGAGCAGTTCGACGGGCTGGCGCGGGCAGGCAGCGTGCTTGATGCGATGCGCGTGCTGGCTCGCTACCCGGGTCCGCCGCAGAATTTTGCCCTGGCCGACGATGGCGGCAACGCCGGATACGTGCTGGCCGGCGAGATCCCGATCGACGACGCCTGGGGCTTGACCGACCACGACGGACCCAAGAGCCCGGCCTCGCCCGCCCCGAACGTGCCGTTCGCGCAGTTGCCGCAGGCCGTGCCGGGTCGCGGCCTGGTCGTCGTCACGGCCAACAACCGCGTGTACGGCGCGGGCTACCCCTACCGTCTGAGCCCGATTTTCGCGCCGCCGTACCGGGCTGCGGAACTGTGGCGCGACCTCGCGAAACGTCCGTACGGCGTCGAGCGCATGAGCGCCGGGCAAGGCGACGTCAGCTCGCCCGCGGAGCGCGAGCTCGCCGCGGACGCGCTGGCCGCCATCAAGCGCACCGGCGCCGAAGGCGACGCGAAGCTTCGCAATACCCTGCGCGCGCTGCGCCCGTTCGACGGCCGCTTCACGGGCGACTCGCACGGCGCGGTCTACGTGACCGCGCTGCGACTGGCCGCCACCGAGCGGCTGGTGCGCTATCACCTGCCGCGCGAGCTGGGCCTGCGCTACCTCTCCGCCCAGAGCGGAGGCGCGTTCGTGGCCGTCCTGCGCATGCTTCGCGAGCGGCCGCACGGCTGGGTTCCGCACGACGACTACGACGCGTTTCTGGTCGCGTCGGCCCGCGACGCCGACGCTTCACTGACGCGGCACGATCTGGCTTCGGTCACGTGGAGCGACCTGGGCGCCCGCGTCGCGCAGCACCCGCTTTCGGGCTTGGGCATGACGGCTTGGAACGGCGTGCCCTTCCCCGGTTTCGGCAGCGCCTATTCACCCCACGTGCAAGCGCCGGTCAACACCCAGAGTTTCCGCGCGGTGTGGGACGTGGGCCGCTGGGAGAACGGGGGCATCGTGATTCCGCAGGGCGAGTCCGGCGAACCCGGCTCGCCCCACTACCGCGATCTGGCCGACACGTGGATCGGGGGCCGCCTCGTCGCGCTCCCCTTCGACGACGACGCCGTCGCGCACGCGGCCGCCCAGCGCTTGGAACTCGACCCTTAAACCTTTATTTCAAATACTTGGCGAAGAAGGCTTGGACCCGGTCCCAGGCGTCCGCGGCTTCGCGCGTGGAGTTGGAGTTGCCGGTCGCGCGAAAGAACGAGTGGCCGACGTTGGGGTAGGTCTGCACCTCGAAGCGCTTGTTGGCGGCGCGCAGGGCCGACTGGATCGCGTCGACGTCGCCGGGGCCGATCAGGGCGTCTTGACCGCCGAAGATGAGCAGCAGCGGCGCGCGGACCTGCTTGACGTCTTCGATCGGGGCGGCCTCGCCGCTGGGCATTAGGGACGCGATGCTCTGGCCGTAAAACACCACCGCCGCGTTGATGCCGGCCAGGGTCGAGGTCACGAACGCGATCGTACCGCCGAAGCCGAAGCCCCACGTGCCGACGTGGCCCGAGTCGACGTACGGCTGGTCGTTGAGCCAGTCGCGGGCGGCGGCCACGTCCGTGCAGGCCTCGGCCTTCTTCACGGCTTTGGCTGCCGCTTCGCCGTGGGCGCGCCCTTCGGCCGTGAAGGGCTCGCTCAGTTGGGGGTGCGTGCGGTGAAAGTAGTTGATCGCGAGGCCGACGAACCCGAAACTGGCCACCAGCTCCGTGATTCGCTTGAGCTCGGCGTCAAAGCCGTAGACGCCCTCGAGCACGATGACCGCCGGATACCTACCGTTCCCGCCCGGCCGCGCGAGATAGGCCGGCATCGTGCCGTCGCCGACGTCGATGGAGAGATCCGTCGAAAAGATCATGTAGCTCCTCGCAGGTGCAGTTGCCGCATGCCGTTCCCAGGAAGGGAATTAATTTCCCGTTGGCTCCCGGAGGACTTTGCGGCGGTTTATCCTAGCGAAGCAAGACCGCCGAACGGAAATCGAATGGAAGCGCTCTCATAGCACGCACCCGCATGCAGTTTCCCGCAGTGTCGCGGCGGACCACGGTCACGCTGGCGCTGGTGGTCGGGCTGCTGGCCGCTTTCGCATATGCCACGTACCTCTCGTACTGGGGCAGCTACCGGATCGAGAACGCCTTCGCGTACCAATCGTCGGTCGTCTCGGCGCAGCGCGACTCGGAGCTGCTGGAGGTCGAGCAATTCGCGCCCCATGCCGACCGCGCGGCGCTGAGGCCCTACGAGAAGCTGCTGGCGACCGACTTGCTGCGCATCGACGCGATCGCCGAGAGCGAAGCCGAGCGGGCCCCGCACTTCGCCTTCCCCGCCACCCGGCAAGACTACGAAGTCTTGACCGCCTCGCTGCTCTCGCGTGAGGCGCTGGGGCGCAGCCGTTTCAAGTCCAGCCTGGACGCGAACACCCGTACGCGCGATCTCTCCAACGCAATGTTCGCCCTCGTTGCGCTCTTGTTCGCCTTCGTGGTCGGCCGGCTGCGCCGGGCGCTCGAGCGGGGCCGCTCCCTGGTCGAGCGGCTGCAGCGCGCGTTCATCGCCAAGCGCCGCGAGTTGCCCAACGTCGATCTCGGCAGCGTGCTGCTGTCGGCGACCCGGGGCTCGAACGTGGGAGGCGATACCTTCGACGCCTTCACCCTGGACGGCAAGCACGGCATGTTCCTGGTCGCCGACGTCAGCGGGAAGGGCATCGACGCCGCGGTCGACACGGCGCTGATCAAGTACACGATCCGCACGCTGTTCTCCGAAAGCACCGATCCGGCGGCGATCCTCTCGAAATTCTCGGCCCTCTACACGCGGACGGTCGAGAACCCCGAAACGTTCGTCGTGCTCTTCCTGGCGGTGCTCGATCTGGAGTCGGGCCGCGTGCGTTACGCCTCGGCGGGGCACGAGCCGGCCTGGGTCGTGCTGGGCCGGGAGGTGAAGGCGCTGCCGCCGACGGGACCCATCGTCGGAATCGAGCCGGAGTCCCAGTACGACGCGCACGAGTTGTACCTACGCTACGGCGACGTCCTGGTCGTCACCACCGACGGCCTGACCGAGTCGCGCGACGCGCGCGGGGAACTGCTGGGTTCGAGCGGCGTCATCGGGTGGCTCGCGGAACTTCGCGGTAACGCGCAGTCGCTGGCGGACGACGTCGTGCGCCGCCTGCGCAAGCGGTCGAGCCAGATCACCGACGATCTGGCAATTCTGGTCGTGAAGTACGCTCCCCGCCGGCGTCCGGGCGTCCCGGCCTCGCCCGAGATTCCGGGCTCCACCGCGCCCGAACCGGCGCTGGCGACCGGCGACGCCGTCCGTTAGCACGGCCGCGAGCCCGTTCGCGGCGCGGCTCCGGGAGGCGCTGCTGGCGGGGCGCCGCGAGGGGTTGCGCGGTCAAGGCGGCCCGGCGCTGCGGCGCAGCGAGGGCTACGAGTTCGCCGAGCTCCGCGAGTACGTCGACGGCGACGATCCCCGGCGCATCGATTGGGCCGCCACCGCGCGCGCGGGCGCCCTTCAAACGCGCGTTTTCCTGGAGGAACGGGCGCTGGTCCTGGCCACGGTGCTGGACGCGTCCGGCTCGATGCGGGTCGGGCGCGCGCGCAGCAACTACGACCTGGCCTGCGACGCGGCCGCACTCTGGTACTCGGCCGCCGCCGACGACGACCGCTGCGCGCGCATCGGTGCCGAAGCGCTGGTCCTGCGCGGTACCCCGGGCCGGACCGCGGCCCTGGCCTGCGCCCAGGGCCGCGACGCCCCGGACGTCTCGTTCGAGCGCTCGCTGCAGCTCGCGCTTGCGGTCCTGCCGCGCGGCACCCGTTTGCTGGTCGCCGGCGACTTTTACGATGCCGAGGCGCTGGACGGGGTGCTGCGCGCGTGCTCCCGGCGCTTCGACCTGACCGCGCTGCTGGTCCGGGATCCCTGGCACGCCGGCTTGCCGCTCGGAGGGTTCGTGCGCTTGCGCGACGCCGAGAGCGGCCGTACCGTCCGCGCCTTCGTCGACCGGGGCGCCCGCGAGCGCTACCGGGACGCCGTCGCCGCGCGCGAGGCGGCGGTCCTCGAACGCTTGCGCGCGGCCGGCGCGCGCGCGGGCTCGCTCGACGACGGCGGCACCGAAGCCGCCTTCGCGCGGGTTTTCATGCTCTAGGCCGAAAAAAACGCCGCGATGACGTTCGCGCATCCGCTCCGGCTCGTGCTCGCGCTCGTCGTGCTCGCGGCCTGTGCCTTCATCTACCGCACCGCCGAACGCCGCCGCGCCGCGCAGGCGCTGGCGTACTCGAACCTCACGTTCGCGCTGCAAGCGCTGCGGCCGGCGCGTTGGCCGGCGGCGTTGCTGTTCGGCGCGTACGTGGCGGGGACTGCGGCGCTGCTCGTGGCGCTGGCGGGGCCGCGTTTCTCCGCCCGCGTGCCCGCGAAGGACGGGACGGTCGTGATCTGCATCGACACCTCCGGGTCGATGCGGGCGCGCGACCTCGTTCCGACTCGCTGGGACGCCGCGGTGGCCGCGGCTCGAACGTTCGTCGACGCCGTGCCGGCCGGCACGCGGGTCGGCGTCGTCTCCTTTTCGAGCAGCGCTGCCGTGATCGCGGCGCCGACGGCGGACTTGGACGCGGTCCGGGACGCCTTGGGCCGGATCCCGCCGCCGGACGGCGCGACCGCGATCGGCGACGCGCTGGCCTTGGCCGCGCAGCAACTGCCGGCCGGCGGCCGCCGCATCATCGTGCTCTTGACCGACGGCGTCAACAACCGCGGCAGCGACCCGCTCGAAGTCGCGCGCTCGATCGGCGCGCGGGGAGTGACGATCGAAACGGTCGGCGTCGGCTCGAGCGGCAGCGGCGAGATCATTCCCGGCACCGCCGAGCCCGCCGACCTCGACGCCGATTCGTTGCGCGCCATCGCGCGAAGCGGCGGCGGCCGGTACGTGGAAGCGCGCGATGCCGGCGCCTTGAGCGACGCCTTTCGTTCGATCGCGCTCGCGACCGTGTGGGAGAAGAAGCGCGTGGACGGCAGCCTGCCCGTCGCGCTCGGCGGCGGTGCGGTGCTGGCGGCAGCCTTCCTGTTCGGTCTCGCGCTCGGACGCCTCTAAGCCGCTTCGCCGGACGCGGGAAGCGCTTGTCGAAACGCGCAGAGAAAAGACGGAGAGCGATGAGTCGATACTATATTGCATTCTACGACCTGGATGCGTCGCTGCAGCACGGCCTGCAGAGCGACCTCGCGGCGCGGCTGGGGACCGCGTCCGAAGCCGCCGGTTTCGTCGACGGTGCCGTGTACGTGCGCTCCGACACCGCCGGCGTGGCGATCGCCTTACGCCACCGGGACGAAGACGAGTGGGAAGAGCGGGGCGCACCGGCCGAGCTGCTGCAGGCGGCGTGCTGGCGCTCGCGCGACAACGACGCGCGGCCGTACCGGCTCGTCCGGCGGGTCGCGGGCGGCGGCGGCCGGGCCGGCGAGTCGACGTTTTACATCGTCCAGCGGTTCGTCGTCAAGACGGGCCTCCAGGAGGCGCTCGCGACGGCCATCTGCGAGCACGCGACGACGTACGCTCAGCCGATCGCGGGGTTCCTCGGCGGCGAGGCGTACGCCAGCCTCGACGGCTCGCGCGTGGCCTTCATCATGCCCTGGGCGCACGAGGCCGCGCTCAATTCGCTCGAGAACCGGCGCGGCGCACTGACGGCGATGCAGACCTACATGCGCATGAGCGAGCGCCACATCTACGCGTCCTACCAGCGCATCTCGTTCCTCAAGGCGCAACGGGACGCAATCGCATGAGCGCGGACGAGACGATTCGCGAACGCCGCGTCAGCTACGAGCGCGGCGCACTCGACGAACGTAGCGTCGCACGCGATCCGTTCGCGCAGTTCGGCGCGTGGTTCGGCGAGGCGCTCGAGGCCGAAGGCATCATCGAGCCGAACGCGATGACGCTCGCCACCGTATCGCCCGACGGCCGGCCCACGGCGCGCATCGTCCTGCTGCGCGGCTACGACGAGCGCGGCTTCGTGTTCTTCACGAATTACGCGAGCCGCAAGGGCCGCGAACTCGATGCGTCCGGCAACGCGGGGCTGCTCTTCTACTGGGCGCCGCTGGAGCGGCAGATCCGCATCGACGGCACCGTCGCGCGCGTCGACGTCGCCGAATCCGACGAGTACTTCGCGCTGCGTCCGCGCGGCCATCGCCTGAGTTCTTGGGCATCGCCGCAGAGCGACGTGGTGCCGAACCGCGCGTTTCTCGAGGAGCGCATGCGTTCCGAAGAGGAGCGCTTTCGCGACGGCGACGTGCCGCGGCCGCCGCTGTGGGGCGGCTATCGCGTCGCGCCGCGGGCGTTCGAGTTCTGGCAAGGCCGCCCCGACCGCGTCCACGACCGCATCGCCTACACGCGCACCGATGAAGGCTGGCGGATCGAACGGCTGGCACCTTAGCGCTATGTGTGCGATGGAAGAATCCCCAATGGAGGACCCGATATGAAGCGTACGAGTATGGCAGGCGTTCTCGGTGCGGCGTTCGCACTGGCGGTCGCGGGCATCGCGCGGGCGGACACGCTCGACGGCGTGATCACCGACTACGAAAGCGGCAATCAAGGTACCAACACCACGGTACGGACCGGCGACGGACGCAACCACGTCCTGTGGTTCGACAACATGAAAAAGCCGACGTTCGAGGGCAAGGCGCTGCCGTGGTGCCCCGACTTTCCGTGCGACGGCTGGCCGTCCGCGCTGGTGCTGAACAAGACGCGCGTTCGCGTCTATACCGTCAAAGAAACGGTCGACGGAAAAGTCGTCCAGTCGCCGACCCGGATCGTGCTGCTGCACTAAAGCGCGCGTCCGAGGCTTCTTGCGGACTATGAGCTGAAGTCGAAGTCGACGCCGTAGTCGCCGCCCACCGGCGTGCAGCCCTCGATTTCCGCCGATCGTTCCCGCGCACGCCTTCCGATCGCTCGACATCAACGACACCGCCTTCGATGCCGCTCCGATCGGTACGGGGCCGTACAAGGTCGTGTCGTGGAGACTATTTGGGGAAGCCGAAGATCTGCGCGATTGGGGTCGTCTTCGTCCCGAACGTGGCGAAGGGCGCCGCGTGCACGATCGGTGCGTGGGCATTCGACGGCGATCGGCATCGCGCTCGCGGCCGGGCTCACGCAGGGGATGGCTGCCGGTTCCGCCGCAATGTCGCGACTCGAAGAGAAACCCTGGCGGCCGATCGCCGGGCCGTTGTGGCGGACCCTTGGCTGTCCGGGGTCCCTTGCGTCACTGCGCCGTCGCTCGAAGGGTGCGCGGTAGCTAGTACGAAGAGCACGCCCTTCGTCAGATGTCGGAGGCGGCGGCGGCCTGACGGCGGGTCCGGCCGGCGACACGCATCTCTGGTTCGCCGCGTTTGCGCCACCCGCCGCGCCCGATGCGATCGCGCATCTATCGACGACGAACCTCAGCTATGGGTACACGCCCGAACCGCAGGGTAACACCTTGACGTCGATCGCCGCCGGCGACCCGGGGTCGCTCTGGTTCGCGTCGCACGACATCGCTCCGCCCCAAGGCTATCTCTCTTCGTACATCGGCTCCGTGTCGACGAGGGGCCGCATTACGCTCTACGCGACACCCAACGAACCGGCTTGCGGCGTTCACGACGCGCCCTATTCCGTCGCGTTCGGGCCGGACCACGCAGTCTGGTTTACCGAGGTTTACCTGCGGCAACGTCTCGATCGGCCGTTTCCAGAGCGGCGGTTACCGAACGTTTCCGTTGCCGCTCGACGTCAACAAAAACGCGGAGTATCAGGTGTTCCAGCTGCAGCGGCAGATCGTAGCGGGTGCGGACGGGCAACTGTACTTCGCGGCCCTGCACTGCGGAATGCTCAACGGTGCGTGCGTTCAGCGGCCGAGCAACGTCCAGATCGGCCGCATCACGACCGGCGGCGCGCTTCGGTTTTTCGGCCTACCACAGGTCAACGCGTGCGAGAGGAGACGTATCTGGCGCGCGGCGGCGATGGAAACGTATGGTTTGCGTTCGGCTGTACGCCGGCAACGGTGAACCGTCCGAACGTGGCCTCTACGGTCGGTCGTATAACGCCGGGCGGCGTTCTATAGCGTCGGCGGGATCGTCAACGACTTGAACGAGGGTGCCGACGGCAACTTATATGCGACCGACCAGGGCGGCGTGTGGCGCGTCTACACTCAGGGGCCACAGACCGGGCGGGCAGATGATTACCAGCCGCCGCTCTATCAGCCGAGCACGAATTCCTCCGCCTTCGCACCCGACGGGACGCTGTGGCTCTCGAACGGGGGCGGCCTGTTTTACCGCCTTTTACCGCGGTAGCGAGTAGGATGCGAGCGACGCCGCCCGGGGACCCGTCCGGCTATCGGTGGGGCGCAGCAGTGCGGAACGATAGTGCAGTGCGTCGCTGCCAGGGGCGCATTTCTCACGTGGTGAGCGTCGTGTCCCGGTTCTCTGTGTGCCACACTGGTGGCACGCGCTGGAGCTATTCTCAGGCAATGGCGCCGGCGAAGAGTCGATTTGCGGGACAACTGCGATGGCTGCACGAGGTGCGGCTGTATCCGACCTGCGCTCAAGAGAGGACCCTGGTCGAGATGCTGAAGACGACGCGCGAACTCTACAACGCGCTCTTGCAGCAGCGGCGCGACGCGTGGACCTCTCGCCGGCAAACGTATCCGAGCAAGCAGCAATACACCGAACTGACGGAGCTTCGAGCGGTTGACCCGCGTTTTGCGGCGGTGTACCGCGAGAGCGAAGACGCGGTGCTGCACCGGCTGGACCTGGCCTTTGCCGCCTTCTTCCGGCGGCTCAAGGCCGGTGACGAGCCGGGCTATCCGAGGTTCAAGCCTGCTCGGCGCTGGAATCAACTGGAGTTCCCGCACGGCGACCGTGCGACGAAGTTCGATGCGAAGCAGCAGCGCGTGCGTGTGCCCGGCGTCGGGGAGGTCCGGCTGCGCAAGGGGCGCACGGTGCCGGAGAATTACGGCCGCGTCTTCATCGTGACGAAGACCGGCCGTTGGTACGCCGTCTTTGAAGCGCACCGCGAGCCGGCACCCCTGCCGCTTACGGGCAAGGCGGCCGGCGTCGATCGCGGGGTGCGCGTGCTGGCCGCGCTCTCGGATGGGACGAAAATCGCGAACCTGCGGCCGGGCTCGCAGCGCCAAGCGCTCGTCGAGCGACACGCTCGGGCGCTCGACGCGGTCACGGTCAAAGATGCTGCGGGTCGACCGACCAACGGCAAGGACCCGGCCCGGATCGCGGCGGTGCGGCGCTTGGCGCGCGCGAAGGAGCGCGAGGCGAACGCCCGCCGTGACTGGCTGCACAAGGTGAGCCGCGGGATCGTCGACCGCTTCGACACGATCGCGTTGGAGGACCTGAGGCTGCGCGGCATGACGCGCTCGGCGAAAGGCACGGTTGAAGCACCAGGAAGGAACGTCGCGGCGAAAGCGGGGCTCAATCGCGCCTTACTGGACGCCGGCTTCGGTATATTGGCGACGCTGATCCGCGAGAAAGCAGCGTACGCTGCTCGCACGATCGTCGGCGTGGACCCACGGTATAGTTCGCAGACCTGCGCCGAATGCGGCGCGGTCGCGAAAGCAAGTCGGGAGGGCGCGCAGTTTTGCTGCGTCGCTTGCGGTCACGTCGACGATGCCGACGTCAATGCCGCTCGCGTGATCCTCCTGCGGGCGGAGTCGCCGCCTACGAGAGTACCGGGACGAGCCCGGGGCGCGCAGCAGGACGCTGCGTGACCACGCTCACGACGAACAAGCCCGCTCTGAAGGCTCAGTTAGGTTGGGTCTGATAGATATGCATGTTCTGCGCGGAAATGTTGTGAGCCGTTTGGAAACGGACCGCATCAGAATTGCGTTCGCAAGTGCCTTCTCGACACTGATAAAGGTCGGGTGCGCAGGGCTTTCGGATCACGACATCCAGAGGTTCTTCATCTCAGGTAGGTCGGCGATCCCGCGCTCGTAACCAAACTTGATCGCCGGCGCCATGATGGCTGGGTCGACGACGCTCATCGTGCTGCGACCCGGCAACATCCCGGCGACGACCAATTTCACCTTTGTACCGCCGGCTTGGAGGTCTTTTACCTCTTGCAAGATCGTGTTCGGGAGATGGTTGAGGCGCAAGCCCGCTTCTTCTTGTGCGATAGTATCCGCAAGGACGACGACGAGGGCGCGCTTTGCGCCTGCAATGATGTCGCAGTGGGTCTCGGTCGGTCCGATACTGCCGTCCATGCAGTAACGATCCTTAACCCATGTGGGCCCCGTCACCCCGGGGGCGGAAGCGCTCGCGGAGCAAGCGGTGTAAACCGGAACCCCCGAATCTGGAGCGATGACGAGACGCTCTGCCGTATAGCTGTCGATCGTCGTGATGTACATTTTATCCGGGATCGCTTGAAGATCGCCCAAAAAGACTCTCATGTTTGTCTCAAATTTGTTCGCCGGGATCGATTTTGCAGCCATCGCCGCGTGGCCGATCGCCTGGATGATCGCGGGGCTGCCATCCCTTGCATCGATCCCCATCTGGATTACGCGCTCCTGACTTGGACTGTACTGCTGCGCCGGAACCATCTTTGCCATGAGTTCAGGATGGTCGGCCAGCGCGTTGAATTCGCCGGAGAAAAGGTCCAGGCGACCTCCTAAGAGAGCGCTACCCAAAATGGCACCGGCGGAGGTACCGACGACGATATCGGCGAGGCGCAAATTCACCCCGTTTGTCAGCATCGCTTTGAAGTAGCCGACGAGGAAGGAACTCATATACTCCGACCCGCCGCCCAGGACAAGGGCGCGGTCTTTACCGCGTCCCGGGGGGTTTTTATACGGGATGGGATGCGACAACCCGTCGTTCCATTCGGCCGTCGAAGCGATCAAAATTTCAGCTTTCTGGTTTTGGACTTCCGCGGAGACCGCAGGAGAAACCAAATCGGCGGCCCTTGCAAGCTTCGGGGTGACGGCAATCGCGGCCCCTGCGAGGCTCGACGAGAGCAGCGAACGACGCGAGAAGCGGCTCATTTGTTGTATCTGCTTCCTAAGACAGGCACTTTGTTATCTGTGCCGTGTTGCTGACACACAATGTATCGACAGAAAAGAGACTCAACAACATCGGCCGCGAACGCAGCGCGCACGGGAGGATCGACCTTAAACCGGGATTCCCCATATGACTCGCCGTTGCGAGCGAGCGCAGACTGATTCCTACCGGCATTCGGCCCAGGCCAGCGGTCGAGCAGGGTCGCGAGGTCGGTTCGCCGCGGGCGCGAGTGCTCGATATCTCATAAAGGCGCAAATCTCCCGTCGCTTTGCTCCAGCTCGTCCTCGTAGCCGGGCGTTCATGCTGCCCATGCGATCGGCGGCGACCGCAGAGCAGCAATGCGCTGAATGAGGGAAGCGAACAGTGCGTGCGGGATCGCCACCTCCGCCATCTGAAACGTAACGTAGCGGCCGTGGCTCACGACCTTCGCACCGATCTTGATCAGTTTGTCTCTCAAACTCGTGAGCGACCAGTGCGCGATTGCTTCGTGCGTCGCAAGCGTGCGAAGGAATTTCCCCAGGTTATACGCGGGCGCATGAAGCTGCAAGCGAACGGCGTTTGCGTTGAATGAGCGACAAGAAAGCCGCGTCCACGTGATCGCGCCTTTGCCCTCCTTGATCCACTGCTCCGCCGTGCCGCGCTGGGAGTAAAATGCAACGACGTTGTTTCCGATACCCCCGGGTTCGCGATGACGAAGCCGACCCGCGGGAACAGTTCGCCTGGGTGCCATTCCACCTTCGCGACGACACGCCGAGGATGAGACCAACTCTTCGCCTTGTAACGAAAACTCCGATAGAAACGCCGGACGTAGTGCGGTGGTGGCCCAACTGGCCGTTTAGATTAAACAGCCTCCCGAGCTGCGCGGCTCTTACTAAGGCGATTTGCGCATCGTGCTTGCGGCTCCGGTAGGGCAATCCTCGACCCGTGTGGCCGGTCTCGAGTCTGTCTCCATCGTCCGCACTCCCTTGGGGCTCGGTGTCCTGTCATCGGCGTTGGGAAAGAGTCACCGCACCGGCGCGGGAAGCGTAGTGCAGGCATGCTCGTTGCGTTCTTTCCGTTCGGCCACCATCGCGAAGCCCCGGGCCTCGTCGACCGGGTGTGGGCGAGCGTGCACGCGGTGCCCGTCCCGATTTGGGTCGCGATCATAGGCGTCGTGGCCGCCGTCCTGACGCCGGTGCTCAACCACTACTTCGCGCGCCGGCGCGAGGCGGCGGAGGCGCTCCGAACGGAGCGGTTGCGCAGCGCCGAGGCGAGCCGCCGCGCCGCGCACGTGCGCGCCGACCTGCTGGTCCGGTTGCGTTCCCACTGCTCGAGCCTGCAACCGCTGGCCGGGCGGCGGGCGGTCGATGCGGATCTGTGGCAGGCGGCGCACGACGCGCTCGCGCGCCGCGCTCGCGATCCCGAGGTCATCGACGCGCTCGGTGCGTCCTACCCTCGCTTCACCCACGCGGTGCACGAAGAGGCCGTCGCGATCAACCGGCAGCGCGCCGGCGCGGCCGCGGCTGGCGCGACGCCGGTGGCCGCCGTGCTCGCGGCCTACGCGCCGGTCGTGCGGGACCTCGGCGACGCGCCGGCCGCCGCGGCCCTCGAACGCACCGCCGGCCGCCGCTAGGACCGTCGGCGTCGGGGCCGGCCCGGCGGATTGGGGGGCATTGCGCCCGTTTGGATGAATGGTGGGGTTCGTGCCCCGCCGTAGCGTCCTCGTGATTGGCTCCGGTCCGATCGTCATCGGACAGGCCGCAGAGTTCGATTACGCCGGCGTTCAGGCGTGCCGGGCGTTGCGGGAAGACGGGCACCGCGTCATCCTCGTCAACTCGAACCCCGCGACGATCATGACCGACCCGGAGGTGGCGGACGCCGTCTACCTCGAGCCGCTGACGGCCGCCTCGCTCGAGGCGATCGTCGCGCGCGAGCGCCCCGACGCGCTGCTGCCGACCCTCGGCGGCCAGACGGGCTTGAACCTGGCGGTCGAACTTGCCGAGAACGGCGTCATCGACCGCTACGGGCTCGAGTTGCTGGGGACGCCGATCGAGACGATCGTATTGGCCGAAGACCGCGCGCGCTTCAAGGAAGCGATGCTGGCGATCGGCGAGCCCGTGCCCGCGAGCGCGATCGTGACCGACGTCGAAGCGGGCGCGGCCTTCGGGCGCGAGGCCGGCTACCCGCTCGTGATCCGGCCGGCCTACACGCTGGGCGGGACCGGCGGGGGCATCGTCCGCAACGAAACGGAGCTGCGCGAAACGCTGGCGGTCGGGCTCGCGGCATCGCTGATCCACCAGGCGCTCGTCGAAACGAGTCTGCTGGGCTGGAAGGAAATCGAATACGAAGTCCTGCGCGACCGCGCCGACAACTGCATCATCGTCTGCAACATGGAGAACATCGATGCGGTCGGCGTGCACACCGGCGATTCGATCGTCGTGGCGCCTTCGCAGACCCTGTCCGACCTCGAATACCAGATGCTGCGCAGCGCCAGCATCAACGTGATCCGCGCGCTCAAAGTGCAGGGCGGCTGCAACATTCAGTTCGCGCTCCATCCCGAGCGCAGCGAATACAACATCATCGAAGTCAACCCGCGCGTGTCGCGCAGCTCGGCGCTGGCCTCGAAAGCGACCGGTTACCCGATCGCCAAGATCTCGACGAAGATCGCGCTCGGCATGACGCTCGACCGCATCGAAAACCCGGTCACCGGCGTGACCAAGGCCGCCTACGAACCGACGCTCGATTACGTCGTCGTCAAGATTCCGCGCTGGCCGTTCGATAAGTTCCCGCGCGCCGACACGCGCCTGGGGACGCAGATGAAGTCGACCGGCGAAGCGATGGGCATCGGGCGGACGTTCGGCGCGGCGCTGGTCAAAGCGTTTCGCGGGCTCGATCTGGGCCGCGAAACGCTGACCGGAACGCCGCTCGAGGGCTGGACCGACGACGATCTGGAAGCGGCCATCGTCGCGCCTACGCACGAGCGCCTCTTCGCGCTGGCCGAAGCGCTGCGGCGCGGCAAAGCGGTCGAAGCCCTGGCGCGGCTCTCGTCGATCGACACGTTCTGGCTGTGGGAGATCGCGGAGCTGGTCGAACTGGAAGGCCGCTTGCGCAGGCAGCCTTTGCCCGAGGACCTGCACCGCGCGACCGAGCTCGGCTATTCGCAAGCGAGCATCGCGCAGCTGACCGACTCGAACGCGACCGTGTCGCTGTGGAATCAGGCGGCCGTCGCGGCGGGCGACCCGCAGCACTCCGCGTCGACCGCGTTCCGCATGGTCGATACGGCCGCTGCCGAGTTTCCCGCGCGTTCGCCCTATTACTATCTCTCGCGCTACGAACACGACGAGATGCGCAAGCCCGCGCGCGAGGCGGTCGTCGTCGTGGGCAGCGGCCCGATCCGCATCGGCCAGGGCATCGAGTTCGACTACAGCTGCGTGCACGCGGCCTGGGCCTTGCGCGACGCGGGTCGCGCGGCCGTCGTCGTCAACAACAACCCCGAGACGGTCTCGACCGACTTCGACATCTCGGACACGCTGGTCTTCGAGCCGCCGGGCGCCGACGAAGTGCAGGCCGCGTACGAGGCGACCGGAGCCGCCGGCGTCATGCTCGCGTTCGGCGGCCAGACGGCGATCAATCTCGCGGGCGAACTGGCGCGGCGCGGGGTCACGATCGTCGGCAGCGACCGCAAGAGCCTCGACATGGCCGAGGACCGCGAGAAGTTCGAGGCCGCGTTGCAACGGCTCGGCGTCGCGCGGCCGCAGGGCCGCGCCGCTTCCTCCTTCCGGCAGGCGCGCACGATCGCGCGCGAGCTCGGTTTTCCGGTGCTGGTCAGGCCGTCGTACGTGCTGGGCGGCCGCGGCATGGAGATCGTCTACAACGAAGGGCAGCTGGCGAGCTACGTCGAGACGGCGCCGCCCATCTCGCCCGGCGCGCCGCTTTTAGTCGATAAATATTTGCGCGGCCTCGAGGTCGAGGTCGATGCCGTGTACGACGGAACCGATATCCTCGTGCCGGGCATCTTCGAGCATATCGAGCGCGCGGGTATCCATTCGGGCGACTCGATTTCGGTCTATCCGCCGCAGACGATCGACGCCGCGATGCAGGCGCACATCGTCGAAGTGACGCGCGCGATCGCTCACGAGCTGCAAACGCGCGGTCTGATCAACATCCAATTCGTCATCCACCGGGGCGAGTTGTTCATCATCGAAGCCAACCCGCGCGCGAGCCGCACCGTCCCGATCATCTCGAAGGCGACGGGCATCAACTTGGTGGCCGCCGCGACGCGCGTCGCGCTCGGCGAAACGCTGCGCGACATGCCGTACGGAACCGGGCTGCTGCCCGACGCCCCGTTCGTGGTCGTGAAAGTCCCCGTCTTCTCGTTTGCGAAGATGCGCGGCGTCGAGACGATTTTGGGCCCGGAGATGAAGTCGACCGGCGAAGTGCTCGGCATCGACGACACCTTCGGAGGTGCGCTGCGCAAGGGCTTCGTCGCGGCCGGGATCCGTTTGCCCGATCCCGCCAAAGGTCAGCGCGGACGGATCCTGGTTTCGATCTCCGACGACGAAAAGCGCGAGGCGGCCGGCGTGTTGCGGCGCTACGTGGAGCTCGGGTTCTCGATTCTGGCGACCGCCGGTACGCACGCGTTGCTCGTGGAGAACGGCATCCGCTCCGAACGGATCAACAAGATCGCCGAAGGTTCGCCGCACGTCCTCGACGCGATCGTTTCGCGCTCGGTAGATCTGGTCATCAACGATGCGGCCGGTCCGCGCGAAATATCCGACGGTTACCGTATCCGGCGCGCGGCCGTCGAAACGAGCGTCGCGTGTTTGACGAGCTTGGACACCGCCGGCGCGCTGGTCGAGGCGCTCGGCTCGACGGCCGGACCGCCGCGTTCGCTGCAAGAGTACCGTGCGTCGGCCGCGGTGCCCGCACCGACGACCGCCTGAAGCCGAGCCGTTCACGTACCGTTCAGGTCCACGCGCGACGATCCCGAACCGTGGGTCGCGTTGTCTTTGCGTTGCCTCGAGTGCGACGCGCAGGTTGGATGCTTGCGGTAATCTACACCGCGCTCGGAGCAGCGCGCGCGTGGGCGGGTCCACCCTTCGTGACCGACGATCCGGTACCGACCGAGTACCGCAATTGGGAAATCTACGCAGGCTCGCAACTCGACGCTGAGGCGGACGGCGAGCTCTCGGCGAGCCTTCCCTTCGCCGAGTTCAACTACGGAGCGATGCCCAACGTTCAAACCTCGCTTTCGATGCAGCTCTCGCTCTCCGCGCGCCCCGACCAAGAAGACGACCTCGCGCGGAGCTACGGTTCCGGCGTCACCGAACTCGGCATCAAGACCCGCTTCGTCCAAGAATCGAACGCTCGGCCGCAGATCGCGTTCTATCCCAGCGTGCAGATCCCGGGAGCGGGCGGCGGCCACGCCGTCACGTTTCTGCCGCTCTGGCTGCAGAAGAGTTACGGACCGTGGACGCTGTACGGCGGCGGAGGGCTCTATATCAATCCCGGGCCGGGCATGCGCGACTACACCTTCGCAGGCGCAACCGTCGAACGCGCGATCTCGCCGGGAATGACCGTCGGCGCCGAACTGTACCACCAAGGCGCCGCGACGGCCGGCGGCACCGGCACGACGGCGACGAACGTGGGAATGACGGCGCAGCTCGGCCGGTACCACGCGATCCTGTTCTCGATCGGCCGCGCGCTGCACGGCGAAACCACGCTCTCGGCGTACGCGTCCTACGAGTTCGAGCTCGGCCCCGGATCGTCGCACTAGCCGGGGCGCGGCTCGGTTGCCGCTCCGCCCGGCGGCCGAACACAAGGGACGCTCGCCAGGCTCGCAAAAAACATTCACCGTGTCTGCACAATTGGCCGAGATGCTGCGAAAGACGACCGTTCGCTACGACGAACGCCGGGTCGGGCAGAAGAAAGCCGAGTACGACGTCTACTGGAACACGATCGTGCAGGCCGTCGAGACCTCCGAATTCGAGGAGCTGATGGCCTTCGCGCGCGAGGCCGGCCGGCACCGCTCCAGCCAAGGCTTCGAGCTCTCGGACGTGATCGGCCGCATGGTCGAGGCCACGAACGCGATCGAGATCGCGTTGCTGGAGGCCAACGAGGGCGCGATTCCGCCGATGGAAGTGGTCCACGAGATCGCCGAGTTGCGCTCGATGATCGTCATGGCGGTGGCGGACGGCTACAAGTCCGACCAGGAATCGAAGCGCACCGTCGTCTCGCACGAAGCGCAGTCCAAAGACCAGCTTCGATCCGTCATGCTACGTCCCTCGAACGCGTTCAAGGTGACCGAACTGGCGGCCGGCGAGGAGATCGCGCCCCTGTACGAGGGCGAGATGAAGTTCTACTTCGTCGACTACGGCACGCTACGGCTCTACAACCTGCTGCCGAATGCGCGCTGCATCACGCTCTCGATTCTCGGAAAGTCCGACGTCTTCGTGCAGTGGCGGGCCGAGGCGCAGAGCCTCTCGTGCCTGTGCGCCGAGGCGCTCCTGCCCTCGCGCGTGATCAGCGTCGGCGAACGCGACATGTCCGAGGTGCTGGCCGTGCAGACGTCGGCCGCCATCGACGTGATCGCGAGTTTTGCCCGGCGTCTGACCGAGTCGCAAGTGCTGATCGAAGACCTGATGAACAACAGCGTCAACATCAGGCTCTATCGAACGCTGCTCGAACTCTCGAAGCAGTTCGGCCGGCGCGAGGGCTCGTACAGCGTGATCGACTACCCGCTCACGCACCAGCGGCTCGCCGACATGATCGGTTCGAACCGCGTCACGATCACGCGTAAACTCCACGATCTTCAAGAGCGCGGCATCATCGAAACCCGCAAGAACGCCACGATCGTGTTGAAGGACGGCGACGGTCTCTGGAAGCTCGCCGAGAACAGTTCGAGCCCGAGGCTCTCGCGCGATCCCTAGCACGCCAGTTCAAACGGAGAAACGGACCACTTTGAGGCTCACCGCCGCAGCGCTCTTGGGCGCATCACTTCTGTGCCTTTCGCTCGGCGCTTGCAACCAGCAGCCGCCCGCCGCGACTCCCTCGGCGCCGAAAGTCGGTCTGGTGGCCGACCTCGGAGGCCTGGGCGATAACTCGTTCAACGACAGTGCGTACGCCGGCCTCAAGGAAGCGCAGCGCCGTTTGGGCGTGCAGATCACCGTTATCGATTCCCGGACCGAGGGCAACTATTTCTCCAACCTCATGCTCATGGCGACCGAAAACCTCGACGAGATCATCGGCATCGGGCGCGACATGGAACCGGACCTCAGCGGCGTCGCGCGCCGTTGGCCGAAGCGTTCCTTCGCGCTGATCGACGCCGTCTCGAGCGTCCCCAACGTCACGTCGGTCGTCTTTCGCGAACAAGAGGGCGCCTTTCTCGCGGGGGCGCTCGCGGCGCTGGTCACCAAGACCAAGACGATCGGCTTCCTCGGCGGCGCGGACGTGCCCCAGTCCAGGAAGTTCGAGAGCGCTTACCGGGCGGGTGCGCGCGAGGCCGACCCCGCGGTGAAGGTGCTGGTCCGGTATGCCGGCTCGTTTACGGACGAGTACGACGGGCGCCGCGACGCGCGGGAATTGTTCGGCGACCACGCCGACATCGTGATCGCCGCAGCCGGGCGCGCCGGCCTGGGCGCGTTCGAGGAAGTGAAGCAGCACCGCGGCGACTACGTCATCGGCGTCAACTACGACCAAAGCTGGTTGGCGCCCGGGCAAGTCCTCACCAGCGTCGTCAAACGCATCGACGTCGCGGTCTACAGCGTCTGCGTCGACGCCGTCTCGCAGAAGCAGCTCAGCGGCATCCGCGAACTCGGCCTCGCGGACGGCGCGATCGGTCTGACCGAGCCGGCCGCGACGCACAACCTGATCGCCCCCACGCGCACGCGCATGACGGCGATCTTTCGCGGGATCATCAGCGGCAAGATCAAGATCCCGACCACCTACGCGGCGCTCGCGCAGTTCAAACCGGCCGGCCTTTAGGCAGTGTCCGGCTAGCCGAAGACGCCCTCGAGGCGGTCTTCGATGTCGGCGTACATCGAACGTAGCTGGTCGAGCGTCTCCTCGTCGGTTTCCCAGATGCCGCGCCCGTTGGCCTCGAGCAGGCGCGCGGTCATGTTGCGCACGGCTTGCGGGTTGAGTTCCGCCAAGCGTTCGCGCATCGCGGGATCGAGCACGAAGGTCTTAGCCGCTTCGGAGTAGACCCAGTTGTCGACGCCGCCGCCGACCGCGCTCCAGCCGAGCATGTACGTGAAGCGGTTGCTGATCTCGGCCGCACCCGAATGGCCGTGCTCGAGCATGCCCTCGTACCACTTCGGGTTGAGCAGCTTCGTGCGGTATTCCATGCGCAGCACGTCGCTGACGTCGCGCACCTGCGTCTCGGCGGTGAACGACTCGACGTAATCGAGCGAGACCGTGCGCTTCTCGCCGACCGCGCGCCGGGCCGCCAGCATCAGGCCGCCCGACGAGCCGAAATAGTGGTCGATGTCGGTCACGCCGAACTCGACCGAGTCGATTTCCTGCGAGACGCGGCTGACCGTGCCCAGCAGGCTTTGCAGCACTTCGCCCGTGGCCGCGCCGTTGCGGTCGCCGCCGTACGCGAAGGCGTTGCGCCGCAGGAACAGGTCGGCCAAGTCGTCTTGCGTCTTCCACGACGAATCGTCGACCATGTCGTCGACGTAGGTGCCGTAGTCGCCCGGCTTCTGGGTGAACAGCCGCGCGGTCGCGCGCGCGAACGTCTCGCCGGCCGCGACGGCCTCGTCGACGTGTTTGCGAATGTAGTTGCGCTCGTGCGGTTCGTCGGCTGCGGCCGCGCGCCGCACCAGGTCGTCGAGCAGGTCCATCACGATGCCGAACGTGTCGCGGAAGACCGGGCTCAGGTTCATGATGACGTCGATGCGCGGGCGCCCGAGGACCTCGAGCGGCACCAGCGCGTAGTGGCTGACCTTGCCCTGTCCGTCGTGGGCGGGCTCGGCGCCGATCAAGCGCAGCACGGTGCCGATCGCTTCGCCTTTGGTCTTGATCGAATCCAGACCCCAGATCACTTGCGCGATCGTCTCGGGGCAGACGCCGCCGTTCGCTTCGCGGTGGCGCTCGACGATCGCGTCGGCGATCTGAACGCCGCGTTTGAAAGCGAATTCCGAGGGCACGCGCCAGGGGTCCATCGCGTGGATGTTGCGGCCGGTCGGAAGCGCCCGCATCCCGTCGCGGATGATGTCGCCGCCGGGTCCCGGCGTGATGTAGCGGCCGGCCAACCCGCGCACCACCGCATCGATCTCCCCGCGGTTATCGCCGAGCGCCGCGACCAGGGCGCGGCCGTCGTGTACCAGCGCTTGCGCCCAGCGTTCGATCTCGGGCGGTAGCGCGGCGCCGGTCGGGAGCGGCAGCGCCGCCGCCGCCGGCCGGCCCTCGAACACGCACGCACGGACGAACGCGACGCTGGCTTCGTCGATCCGGCGGCGCAGCTCGAAGGCCTCCGCTTCGCCGGCGCGCGAACGCCGGCCGAGCGCCGCGTAATCGGCGCCGCCGGCGACCAGTCTGGACATCAGCCCGGTCAGGCTGGCCGCCGGGTCGCGGCCCTTGAGGGTCTCGACCACGATCGTCAGCTGCGTCTCGGGCGGCTGTGCGCTCCCGAGCACGTGCAGCGAACCCGAGATCAAGCGCTCTTCGATGTCGCGCAGGCAGGCGTAGAGCCGGCTGACGTAATTGTGGAACGACTCGCCCGCCAACCGGGGGCAGTCGCTGGCGAGATTCGTCGTCTCGACCTTTTGCAGGATCAGCTCCTCGGCGCCGACGAGCGACGCGATCGCGACCGGGTCGTTCGGGTTCGCACGCTCGCGGTACTCGGTCAAGAGGTCCTTGAGCCGGGCGAGTTCGGCGTACACGCCGGCGCGCGAGAGGGGCGGCACGGCGTGCGAGATCATGGTCGCGTAACCGCGGCGTTTCGCCAAGTTCGATTCGCTGGGGTTGTTGGCGGCGTAGAGGTACAGGTGCGGCACTTCGCCCAGCATCGCGTCGGGCCAGCAGTCCGCGCGCACGCCGAGTTGCAGGCCCGGCATCCATTCGACCGACCCGTGCATCCCCACGTGGATCATCGCGTCGGCCGCGAAGACGCGGCTGATGTAGCGGTAGAACGCCAGGTACTGGTGATGGGGCGTGTTGGCCTTATCGAACAGCAGGCGGATCGGGTCGGCGCCGACGACGAACCGCGGCTGCACGCCCAGGTACACGTTGCCGAACCGCACGCCGCCGATGAACACCGCTTCGCGGCCGAGCGGCGCGACGTCGCCGGGGAACGTGCCCCAGCGCTCTTCGACGCGCATCCGCTCCGTATCGCTCGTGATCGCGCGGAACGACTCGCGCGTCACGCCGATCCCGCCGCCGTTGGGATCGAGCGAGGCTTCCAGCCGCTCGAGCAGCGCGCGGGGCGAGTCGGGCAGTTCGCCGACGTCGTAGCCTTCGGCTTTGAGCCGTTGCAGCGTCGCGAACACGCTCGAGGGAACGTCGAGCAGCGCCGCGGTCGCGAGCTTGCCCGCGCCCGGCGGAAAATCGTACACGACGATCGCGACCTTTTTGTCGGCGTTGCGCTTGTGGCGCAGCTCGATCCAGCGCCGCCCGAGTCCCGCGAGCCGTTTGAGGCGGTCGGGAACGCTCCGGAAGCGCCCGTCGCCGACCGCACCGATCACGACCGGCGCGGTCGCGCCGTCCATCTCCGGAAGCGCGTACAGGATCGCCGACTGCATCGGTGCGACGCCGCGCTCCTTCCAATCGGCTTCGTCTTGCTGGTAGAGCGGCTGGGCGACCACGTACGGCGCGTCGATCTGCGAGAGCATCTCGATCGCCACCTCGACCGCATGCCCCGGCCGGGTCGAACCGGCCGGTCCGCCGACCAATGCGAAGCCGATCATGTTGATCAGCAAGTCGAGGTTCTCTTTCGCGAGCCACTCGCGCACGGCCACGTGACCTTCGATGCCGAGCACGAACACCGGTATCGGTTCGAGGCCTTCGGCTTCGAGCGCGCGGATCGAGTCGTTGATGTACGACGGTTCTTGCAGGAGGTGCTTGCGGAAGAAGACGATGGCGACGCGCCCCTTCGGCGGCGGGGCGTTGCGCTTAGCGGATTTCTTGCGCCAGTGCAGGTACGCGGAGACGTCCTTGAAGAGGTGGGGCGCGTCGGGATGGTAGACGCCCATGTTGGGGATCTCTTCGACCGGCTCGGGTTCGACCTTGCACCAGAACAGATCGCGCAGGATCAACCGGAACATGCTGGTCAGGTTTTTCACCGACGGCTGGTTCCAATAGAGATTGACCTGCATCCAGGTCTTGAAATCGTGCTGGCTCTTGGGCATCACGCGCGCGAACACGCGCATGAACCGCGCCAGCTTGGTGAAGCCGTAGAGCGTGTCTTCCTCGCGTCCGCCGACCAGCAAGCGCGCGATCTTTTTCATCGGCTCCGGCATGCCGCTCTTGCCTTCGAGCGTGTAACTGCCGACCCGCGTGAGCGCCATCAGCTCGGGCATCGATTCGAAGACGAAGACCGCTTTCGCTTTCGTGCGAGCGACCTGTTCGCGTAAGAACTCCGCGTCGCTATGGAAGTTGAGCATCGTGAGGAACACGACGTCCGCGTCGCGGATCGCTTCGGCCGCGCCCGAACCGGCTTTCAAATCGAATTCCGTTAGCTGGCGGACTTCGGCTTCATCGGCCAGCGCGCTCGAGACCTCGTCCCAGATGCGCCGGTTGAAATGCTCGAGGCCGCAAACGGCAACGATCTTCGGACGAGTGATCACAGGCCCCTCACGATTTCGGCAGCGGTGGCATTGGGTAGCGAAAGATAACGAGCTCCGAGGTGCGCGGCCAGTTCGGTCGCCTCGCCCCGGGAAAGGTGGCTGCTCTGCGTGTCGATGACCAGCGAGTCGACGCCGTCGGCGCGCAGCAACTGGGCGAGCCGCATCTGTTCTTCGTCGAGCGCTTCGCGCGCGCCGGCCGCGCTGCGCGGGACGACGTCGCCTTCGAGGCTCACGTTCCCGCGCCCGTCGCCCATCAGCACCAGCATGACGTTCTTGATGCCGCGCGCGCGGACGCGGCGCGCGGTCCGAAACGCCTCGAGCAGGGCCGCCGAGAGCGGCGTGGTGCCGCCAGTCGGGAGCACGTCCAGCTCGCGTTTCGCGCGGTCGACGCTCTGGCACGGTTCGAGCAGCGTTTGCGCCGAGGTCCCGCGGAACGCGATCAGGCCGACCTGATCGCGGTGAACGTACGCGCTCGCGAGCAGCGACGAGATCGCGCCCTTGGCCTCGCGCATGCGGTTGACCGCCATCGAACCCGACGCGTCGACCACGAAGAGGAACGCCGTGCCCGCCTTGTCGCGAAAGCGCTTGATGCGGACGTCGTCGAGCTCGATCGCGACCGGCGTATCGGCGGTCCGCTCCGGAACGCGCAGCGCTTGCCAGGGCGCGGCGGCGAAGAGCGTCTGCGCGAGCGCCAGCCGGCCTTCGCGAATCGAGCCGGGCTTCGAGCCCACGAAGCGGCCGCGCCGCGAGTTTTCCTGCGCCCCGCGGCTGCCGCCGCGCGATTTGGCGCGCGGCGTGCGGAAGGCGGGGTCGAGCAGTTCGGGCGGCAGTTCGCAGGCGACCGCGGCCAGGACCGTCTCGTCGAACGAGCCCGACGCGTCGCCCGGATCGTTCGGCGCCGAATCGCCTTCGCTCTCGGCCGGCGCCTCCTGGCCCTGGGCCTCGTCGCTGCCGTCGTCCGGCGGCGGCGCCTGCGGCTGCGCTTCCTGCGGCTCCTCCGGCAGCTGCGGCGCGCGCGTGGCGCGCGGCAGCAGCACCAGGCGAGCGGCCTCGAGGACGTCGTCGCGCATCGCGGAATCGCGCCCCGCCAGCGCCGCCGCGGCCAGCGCCGTCTTGACGGCGAAGATGTCGGCCCGGTTTCCTTCGACGCCGAGCTCGAGCGCGGTCGTGCTCAGCGTCTCCAGGGCGTCGTCGTCGATCGTGATGCCGGGCAACCGCTCGCGGGCGTCTTCCACGAGCGCCCGGTACATGGCGAGCTCGAGCGGGTCGCCCGCGTGGTCCGCGGCGCGCATCACCTCGGCCCGGGTTCCGGCCTCGGCGTTGCTCGGACAGCCGATCACGAAGGCGACGCGGTCCAGCAGGCTCTTCGGCGCGTCGCCGTCGCTCGGATCGTACGTCCCGAGCAGCGTGAACCGCGCCTCGTGGCGCGCGCTCGCGCCCTCGCGTTCGAGCCTGACGACTCCGGTCGAGAGCGCGTCCGCCAGGATCGTGATCACGTGCTGGTCCTGGAGGTTGAGCCCGTCGACGTACACGACGCCGCCGTCGGCGCGCGCCAGCAGCCCGCGCTCGATCCGCCGGACCCCGACCGCCAGCGCGGCTTCGAGATCGAGGCCGCCGATCAGGCGGTCATCGGTGATGCCGACCGGCAGGTCGACGAACGGGGCGCCGTCCTCGAGCAGCGCGCCGAAGGCGCGCGCCAGGGTCGTCTTCCCGCAACCCGGCCCGCCCCGGAAGACCGCCCCGCCGAGGGTCGGATCGACCGCCAGGAGCAGCAGCGCGCGCTTCGCCGGCGCCATGCCGACGATCGAGGCGAAATCGTGTACGGAAGGAGGTCGGGTCGCTGTGGGGATGCGGTCTATCCTCGGGCGCGTGCAAAGCGGACTCGTCGTCCAGGAGGAATCCTAGCAGTATGTTCGAGCGCGCGTTGTGACCTGAATCGCCGATCAGCGCCGGCCGGACGTGCGCCTGCGTTCTTCGGCGCCGTGCCGTACGCGCCGCATGTGCGCGAGCTCGCGCTCGAACCTGGCTTCGTTCTCGGGCGTCTCGCCCTGGCGCAGCTCTCGCCACGCCTCGGCCGTGCGTCTGCCGAGATCCGCGAACCAGTCGGCGATCTTCCGAAGTGAAGGACCCATCGCGCTTCTCGCACCAGGGCTTCGATGCCGAGGTACGCAAACCTATGCCGACGATGCCCTATTCCTCTCGAGCGTAACCGGATGTCTTTGGCGCTTGCGGCGATGTTACGCCGTAGCGAGAGGGCGTATCGCGAACTCGCGATCACGAGTTCCCTCGGCCGGCGCGTCACCCCGCGCCCCGAGATCCTCGCGCGGTCGCTGGCGACGTGGTACGCCCTGATCGAAGCGGTCGAGACCTCCAACGACAAGATGCTGACGGAGATCGCGAGCGAGGTCGGCCGCTTCCAGTCCGACCAGCGCCTGCCGTATGCCGACGCCGTGAGCCGGGCGCTGGATGCCTCGAACCAAATCGAGCTAGCCGTCGTGCAGTCGCTCGAAGGCCGGGTTCCCCCGGACCTGATGGCGGAGCTCGGCAACCTGCGCACGCGGGTCTTGACCGCGATCATCGACGGCTACTACAGCGGCCCGCCGGCGAACGGTGCCCCGTCCGCGCCGCCGCCCGACAACGGCTTGGCCGGTTCGGTCGCGGGTTCGGGCGCGCGCTACGACGAGATCAACCTGGCGCGCGGCGAGGCGGTGCCCGCCGAGGGCGACGTCCAGTGCGTCTACTTCATCGTGGCCGGGATGGTCAGGCTGTTTTCCGGAACGGCCTCCGGCCGCTCGATCACGGTTTCGCTGCTCGGCGCCGGTGAAGCGTTTCTGCTGGACTCGTCGCAGTCGGCCGGGGTCCACGCCGACGCGCTGCGGCCCGCTCGCATCGTCAGCGTTCCGGTCGCCGAGATCCCGACCATGCTCAAGGGAGCGCCGATCGCCGGCGCGGCGATGCTGGCCCACCTTGCCAAGCGCCTCGAGGATTCCCAGGCCGTCATCGCCGGGCTGCTCTACGACGCCGCCGACCTTCGGGTCGCGCGCTCGCTGCTCACGCTGGCCCGCGGCTGCGGCATCCGGCTCGCGCCCAAGGACGGCGAACGGGGGCCGATCGAGGTCGAAATCTCGCATCGCGAACTGGCCGATCTGGCCGGCGTCAACCGGGTTACGGTCACCCGCAAGATGCGCGAGCTGGCCAATCTCGGGATCGTGCGGCTCGTCCGCCAGTACCGCAAGGTCGTCATCCTCGACGAAGAGCGGCTCCAAGGCCTGGCCGCGGGGTGAGGGTGAGCGCGGGTTTTTGTAAGCCTCGCTACCATGCGCGGTACGAGGCCGTAGATACTATCGCTGCACGATGACCCAGCCAGGCTCCGGCGATGGATATCTTGCTCGGCGTCAGGCGAGCATATGGACCAAGATCCACCCCTTCTTCGCGTTCGGTCAGCTGCTGACGTTCTTCGTCAGCGTCGGGCTCCTGGTCGCCTATCTCTTCGGGAAGGTGCCGTTCTCGATCGTCGCCATCTCGGTCCTGATCAAGATCGCGCTCATGCTGGGGGCGATGATAACCGGCGCGTTCTGGGAAAGGGACGTCTTCGGCCAGTTTTGGTTCGCGCCCGAGTTCTTCGTCGAGGACGTGATCACGGCCGTCGTCTTCTACCTGCACCTCGCGTACCTGTACGCGGTGTATTTCGCCCCCTTCGGCGGGAAGCTCGCGCTACCGACCTTGGTCGTCGCGTACACCGCCTACGCCATCAACGTCGGTCAATACGTGATCAGGCACGGTCAGGTCCGGAAGAAGGAGCGCGAGCTCGCGGCCTCCCGAGCGTCTAAGGAGTTGAAGAAATCCGCTTGAGCTCCGAGGTCGTCCGATGACTACGTCAATTCCGGCCAACGGCCGGGCCGTCGCCGATCCCTCGAAGAACGGCCCGCAGGTGGAATCGAAAACGGCGGCGCCGCCCGCGAGCTATCCCTTTGCGGCGATCGTAGGGCAGGACGAGATGAAGCAGAGCCTGTTGCTCTGCGTCGTCGACCCGCGCATCGGCGGCGTGATGGTCATGGGGCACCGCGGAACCGGAAAGAGCACGACGGTTCGCGCGCTGGCGGACGTGCTGCCCGAGATCGCGGTTGTCGAGAACGACCCGTACAACCGCAGCAAGGACGAACTGGACGACCCGCGCGCCAAGGTGCGCTCGCACCGGATCCCGGTTCCCGTGGTCGACCTCCCGCTTGGGGCGACCGAGGATCGCGTGTGCGGAACGATCGACCTCGAAGCGGCGCTGCGCCACGGCCAGAAGCGCTTCGAGCCCGGTTTGATCGCGCGGGCGAACCGTGGGTTTCTCTACATCGACGAGGTCAATCTGCTCGACGACCACCTCGTCGACGTTCTACTCGACGTGGCCGCCAGCGGCTCCAACGTGGTGGAACGCGAGGGGATCAGCATCCGCCATCCGGCGCGCTTCGTGCTGGTCGGCTCGGGGAACCCCGAAGAGGGCGATCTACGCCCGCAGCTGCTGGACCGCTTCGGGCTCTCGGTACGCATCCGGACGATCCTCGACGTGCCGCAGCGGATCGAGATCGTCAAACGCCGGCGCGCGTTCGACCTCGACCCGGCCGCCTTTGCGGCGGAGTGGGAGCCGCGTCAGCGCGCGCTGCGGGCGCGCGTCGCGCGGGCCCGCAAGCTGCTCCCGCGCGTCGAGCTTCCCGAACCGGTCCTCGAGCGGATCGCCGTACTGTGCGCCGCGCTGCAGATCGACGGTCATCGGGGCGAGTTGACGCTCGCGCGCGCATCCTGCGCGGCCGCGGCCCTGGCCGGCCGCAAGGCCGCGACGCTCGACGACGTGCGCGCGGTGGCGCTGATGTCGCTGCGCCATCGGCAGCGGCGGGATCCGCTCGCCACCGTGGACTCCGACGAGCGCATCGAACGCGAACTGGCTGCGCTCTGAGCAGACCGGAACCTCCGGCCTAGGGTGCGACCGTAGCGATCGCCTTTCGCTCGAAATCGAGCCACTGCTGGTTGTAGTCGACGGCGTCCTGATGGCGCTGCGCCTCGCGCAGCCAATCGTCCTGGCACGTCTTGATCGACTCGGGCGTCGTGATGCCGCGATAGCCGGCGGCGGTGCCGCTCGCGCAGAGCTTGGCCTCTTGCTTCGCCCCGGCAGCGTACCCCTCAGCGACCCTGATGCGCTTGTAATACGCCGACGGTAAGAGCAGGTACCCCGGCAGCGGCTCGTAGACCGGATAGCCCTGCGCCTGCCGCCGCGCCTTGGCCCAGTCGACGAGCTGAAGGATGTGCTTCTGGTAGGGTCCCGGTTCGCCGCCCGAGGGGTACTGAGGGTAGACCTGCTCGCTGTCCTTGACGGCGCCGGCATACTTGAGATCGGCCTCCGCGGCCTTGATCGCCGAGCGGTCGACCGCGATCAGCCAGCGCTGATCGTCCGTGTACCCCGATGGAGCACGCTGGCCCCTGATGCGTTCGATGTCCGCCTCCGCCCGCTGTATCTGCCGCCGCGCCGTTACCGAGCGCGGCGCGCCCAGCGCGAACGTGCCGCTCTGGTAGAGCGGCTCGGCCAGCAGCGACGCGAGGAAGAAATACACGAGCGAGCCGCACAGCAGCCACGTCCAAACCTTCGCGTGTTCCGGGTCGAGGTTATGGGCCGAGCGTATCGCCAACAACGCCGCGACCGCGCCGCCCACGACCAGCAGGACCGTTCCGACGACACCGAGCGTGCCGCCCGGCCCGTGCCGGAAAATCGTCAGCTCGAACGCTGCGGCCGCTCCGGCCACCGCGACCCCGACTGCGACCACCGCCACTTGCAATCGAAAAGAATCGGGCCGCCGCTTCGTGGTACTCAACGTATTGCCAACATATAGATGATCGCGACGACTACGCGGGACGTTTGGCCGATTCCTCGAACGTTGCGGCGCTTGGAATCCGTCGAGTTTCTCCCGTCGGGCGGCGCGCTGCACGTCCATACGCCCGATGTTTCGCCGCATCCGCCGCTGCTGTTCGTGCACGGTGTCGGCGGGGCGGCGTGGTCGTGGGGCCCGCAAGTCGCGGCGCTGGGCGATGAGTTTGCGTGTTTCGTTTGGGAAGGACGCGGCCACGGCGCCGCTCCGGCGACGACGGATGCGGGGCTCGGAGATTTCTACATCGACGCCAGGGAAGCGCTGGCGTACGTCTTCGCGACGACCGGCCGGCGCGCGATCGTCGTCGGTCATTCGATGGGTGGTTTGATCGCGCTCGCGCTCGCGTGCGAAGCGCCGGCCGAGGTCTGCGCCGTCTTCCTGATCGATCCGGTCTACTCCGACGGAAACGGCGACCGCCACGTGACCGTTCCCAAGCCGCTGGCCTCGCTCGTGCACTTGGCGTTGACCCCGATCGCGCGCTCGTATCGGCGCGACGGAAAGCTATCGCGCGTGATCTCGCGCCGGATTTTCGAGCAGGCCTTCGAGGATCCGGTGGCGATGGAACGGTCGTGGGCGCTGCAGCGCACGCAGATTCCGGTCGAGTACCCGCAGATGATCTTCGAGGCGTTCGAAGGCGTCTCGAACTTCCCGTTCCGGCCGTTTGCCGATCATGTGTCCGTGCCGACCTTTCTGATCGAAGTCTCATCCCGGAGCTGGTCCAAGAAGCCGCGTTTCAGCCGGCTCGCCGAACGGCTGCGCGCGCGGCTCGGCCCGGCGGTCACCTACGAGGTCGTGAAGGGCGGACACTACTTGCAGCTCGACCGGCCGCACGAGGTCACGGAACGGCTAGCCGCCTTCGCGCGGCAGCTCGCGCAAACGTAGCAGCCCCATCCTACTTCCCGGCCTCGTGCGCCAGGATCTTGCGTTCGAGTTCGTTCTCGAACAGCACGCGCTCGTACGAGCGTTTGCGCTCGCGGGCTCGCTCCCACGTCATGATCATGCCGATCGCCGCGATCATGGCGAGCACCCAGAAGACGTGCACGGCCAGCCCGGCGAGCACGGCCGCCGCGAAACCGGCGAACCAGTACCACTGCTTCTTGACTTGGTCCCGCCATTCCGCACGGATCTCGTCGACGGTCTTGTAGACGTCGTTGAAGACCTCGTTCCGGTCGGCTTCGCGGCGCCGCTCTTCGCGCGCTCGAGCTGCCTCGGCGAGGGCGGCCGCGCTGTCCCGATCGTCGTCGTTCAAAGGGGTTCCTGCACCTTTCGGATTTTCCAAGGAGGGACCGCAACCGCGTCGCGAACTCCGGCCCCATGGACTACAGCCCGGGAGCGATCGCCGCGCGCCGCGCGGCGACGATCTGGACGAAGATTCATCCGCCGTTTGCGTTCGCGCAGCTGGCGGCGTGGGTCGTCAGTCTGATTCTCCTCGGGTTTTTCTTCGCCGGACGCCTGCCGTTCGCCGTCGTTCAGACCTCCGTCCTGGTCAAGATCTCGCTGATGGCGGGTGCCGTGGTGACGGGTTCGTTCTGGGAGCGGGCGGTCTATGGGTACTGGTGGTTCGCGCCGGAGTTCTTTCTCGAGGACCTGTTCACGTACACGGTCGCGTTGTTCCAAATCGGCTACCTGATCGTGTACTACAGCGCGCCGGACAACCTGTCCGCCAACGTCGCGGTGCTGCTCGTGACCTACTTCGCGTACGCCGTCAACGTCGCGCAGTACGTCCTCAAAGCCGTGGGACGGCGCACCGTGCTGGTGCCGGTTCGCGAGGAAGCGCCCAAGAACGACGGCCGTTCGGGCCGGCGCTAGCGTCTAGACCGCAGCCGGAGCGGCCGTCGCGCTCAAGAGGCGCTGGTAGTGGGCGAACGTTCGCGCGAGGACGATTTTGGAGTCGAACTCCGCGGCGACGTCGGGGCGTTGGGCCGCCGCACCGCGCCACGCCGCATCGGCCTTTCCCCAGACATCAACGACGCCCGCCGCGAGCCCGCTCGAGTCGGGTTCGACCAGCCAGCCCGTCTCCCGTTGGCTGACGAAGTCGGCCGTCGCGCCGCGGTTGGCCGCGACGACGGGAACGCCGGCCGCCAGCGCTTCCAGCAGGCCGCCCGGCAGGGGGTCCCGCGCCAGTGGCACGAGCAGCAGGTCGATCTGGGCGAAGAGCTGGGGGAAATCGACGTCGCCCAGCATGTGAAAGTGGTCTAGGATCTTGGAATCCTGGGCTTGGGCCCGCACCCGCGAGACGAGCGTCCCGCGGCCCGCCACCCAGATTTGGGCGGTCGGGTACTCGGGCAGGACCTTCGTCAAGGTGCGCAGCGCGATTTCCCAGGCGTTATCGGGACCGAGCTGTCCCCAGAAGCCGATCCTGGGCCCGGGCCGGCCGGGCGGCCGGACGGCCTCCGGGATCTTCGAGAGGAAGAGGCCGGGCGGGATCGTATCGACCTGCGCCCGCCCGACGCCCAACTGGCCCGTGAGCCGCTCGGTCAGCGACGGATACGCGCAGATGAAGAAGCCCGCGTGGCCCAAAAGCGCCGGCAGCCGCTTCTCGACGAATTTCCTCGGGATGGCGCCGCCGCTTTCGGGGGCCGGGTCGTGCAGGCTGATCAGCGTTCGGGCAGCCATCATGCGCGAGACGGAGCCGAGGGTCGCCACCGCGGCGGGGAACCCGAACGCGTGGATCAGGTCCGGATCGAAGCGCTTGACCGTATGGCGCAGCGTGTCGACGGCGCGCAGCATCGAATAGGCGCCCGCCGGCTTCCACGAATGCAGCGCCGCACCGAGCGGGCGCAACGCTTGTTCCTCGCGTTTGGGGGCGAGGATTTCGATATCGTAGTGCTCGGTGGCGGCGGCCACGACGTGCAGCGCGTTGTGCCGCATCGAGTCGCTGCACGCCGACAGGAGCATCAAGACGCGCGGACGGTTCATCCCGGCTTGTGCACTTCCAGGCTCGGATCCAGCTTGACCGCCTCGTAGTAGTCGTCCGTGGCCCCCTTGGTATCGCCCACGATGTGGCGCGTGACGGCCCGGTTGTAGTACGCCCGCGCGTACGTCGGCTTCAGCGCGATCGCCTTGGTGAAGTCGGCGATCGCCTGCTGGTCCTGCGCCTTGTGATGGTAGGCGTTACCCCGGTTGTTGTACGCTTCCGCGTAGTTGGGGCTGAGGGCGATCGCCTTGCTGTAGTCGGCGATTGCCCGGTCGTAGTCGGCGGAATCGTCGTAGGCGATGCCGCGGTCGTTGTAGAGCGGCGCGAGGTTCGGATTCATCGCGATCGCCCGGTTGTAGTCCTCGATCGCGTGCTGCGGGTCTCCCTTGTCGTCGTACGTGTTGCCGCGCCGGTCGTAGGCCGCCATCAGGTCGTTCTTCGAGAGCTTGCCCGAACCGATCGCCGAGTCGTAGAACTTGAGCGCTTCGTCCAGCGCGCCGCGGTCGTACGCGTCCTGCGCGGAATGGAGGTTCTCGAGGGCCGTCGGGGGGGTGTCGTCGTGGTAACACCCGGTGAACGCGAGCGCGACTGCGACGATTAGGAACCTACGGATCACGGTTTTCCTCTCAGAGTAAACGCCGGCCACCGGCCCGGCGCGAACCTCAGCGGGTTCTCGGTCGGCCCGAACCGACCCTTGGCTCGCCCTCGCGATCCAAGCCTTTCTCCCGCGATCGAGCAAGGCACCGCGAACGTCACCCCTTGACCGTCCTGATGGCCTAGGTCGATTCGAGCGCGGCCACGATCTCAGGTGCCCTGGTCGCCGCCGTCGTTTCGCGCGGGCGCAGCCACAGGAAGACCGCGCCGATCGCGACGTTGATGACCGTCAGCGCGCAGAGCTGCGGAATTGCGATCGTCTGCAGTGCGAAGGTTCCGTAGAGCCCGATCCCGATGCCGACCACCTGCTCTGCGACGGCGACCCAGACGAAAACGCGATATCGTACCGGGTCGGTGGCGACCAGCAGATAGAGGAAGCCCAGCAGGAACATCCCCATGCCGTACTGCGCGCTCATCGCATAGATGTCCGAATTCCAGCCGTACCTGGGCGCCCAGCCCACCATGCTCGCACCCCAGCGGGGCAAGAACGTCGCAAGCACGGCGTTGAGCAGTTCCCACACGCCCCACACGATCAGGGCCACGCGCAGCAGCCGGGTCGACCGCATCAAGTTCCTACCCCCGTGGAGACGGCTCCGGCCGGCGGGACGCGCTTGCCGCGAGGCGTTGCGTACAGAACGGAGTGGCGCCCTTTTCTCGGCGTCTCGGCGATTGCCCCGTTGCGGCGGCCCGCCTGCGCCGGAGGTCCGCCCTCGATGCGTTCGACCATCGCGACGATCGCGCTCATCTGCGCTCCGCCCTTGCGGGAATAGGCGGGCCCCGTGTAGCCCCACCAATCCCAACAGCCCGCCGGGTTCTTGACGTTGATGGCCGCCTGGGGGTACAGCACGATGATGGCGTTGGTGTCGGCCCACTGATCGATCCCGGCTTCGCGGGCGAAGGCGGTGCCGGTCAGCAGCTGGTTTTGCAGGCAGGCGTGCAGCGCGACCACCAGGCTGCAGCGCCGGCCGTCCGCGCACGCTTGCGGCACGAAGACCCAGCCTCGCCGGTCCATCGACGCGGCCGGCGATGTGAATTCGCCCTGGTCGAACGCCAGGAGCCGCCCTCGCAGGGTCCCCGCGTTCTTCGGCCGCAGCGGCCCGAGGAAGCGTGCGAGCCACGCGCGTTCCGAATCGTAGGCGCTGCAATCGATCATGAACGGCAGGCGCGTCGCCCCGCAGGCCACCTCACCGTACGGCGACTCCCAGCCATGGCCGGCCGGATACGACGCCTCGAAGTCCGTCGCGACCCCGTAGTGCCGGTAGAACGACCGGAGCTGCTCCATCACCCGCGGTTCGACCATGCGGTCCAGCCGGCCCGACCAGAGGTAGGCCGACTCGCCCTTGAGGTTGCTGACGGGATCGATCGCAGCCTGGGCGGACCAGCGGTCCGTCAGCGCCTCGAGTTGCGCGACGTTCGCGCCGCGGGCCGCGCAGCTCATGGCTCCGTCGAACGTGCCGCCCGCGCAATCGTACGGGCCGCCTGCGTAGACCGCCGCGGCATGGAACGTCTTCGAGTACGCGACGTGGAGCTGGACCGCCATGAACGCGCCCGACGAGACCCCGGCCACGACCGTCCGGGCCGGATCGACGTTGTAGCGTCCCAGCCGCTCGCTGCGCAAGCCGCACGCGCACAGCAGGGCGCAGGCTCCGGCCAAGGCGGCCGCCCGGCGCGCGAACGTCGCGCCGCTCGGCGCGCTCGTGCGGCTCCGGTCAGCGCGGGGCCGCCAGGCGGTCACCGATGAGTGTCGCAAGTTGGTCCGCTTTCGCCGGGTCGTAGGACCCCGTCGTACGCCACAGGATCTCGCCCGTCGGCGCGGCCAGGAATACCGAGATCTCGCGCTCGGACGAGATCCCAAGCGCGCGATCGAAATCGCGCTTGTCGAGAAACAGGGTAACCGTCGTCTCGCGCGTGCCCGGGTCGGGAATACCCGCTCGCATGACCCCGTCCAAGTACCCGCGCAGCAGTCCGAAGGGCTTGGCAAGGGTCGGCAGCTCGTAGGCGCGCAGCCCGGGGAACTGGTGGGTCATGCCGGCAACGAACGGCTGCCATGAATTCACTTCTGCTTGCTGCTCGCGGGTGAACGCCACGAAGACGAGATTGACCGGTCCGCCCAAGTCGCGCGGTATCTCGACGGCGCGGCCGTTCAAGTTGTGACCGGACACGGTCGGGAAGATTGCGGCTTCGCCGCTTGCAGGTCGCACGCCCACTGCTCCGATCAGCGATGTGAGAGTTATCGCGGCCGAGCCGCACGAGGCGAGAATCCGTCGTAACATCGGCTACGTTCGACGCCGCGCGGCCGGCGCTCGTTCCGCGGCGGAGGCGTCTAACGAGCGAGATGTTCGAGCGCACGATGGTAACGATCGCATGGACCTTTACGGTGCTTCTGGCGCTGGCCTTCATCGGCGCGGGGCTGGCGACGCTAGCAGCGCGGGACACGAGCGTGCTGCAACTTCGAACGCTCGGTTATCCGCTTTGGTGCGGATGCGTCGCCGGAGCGATCGCACTGGTTACCGGCTTGCTCGTGCTGCTCCCTCGCTTTGCGCCGGTCGCTGCGGGCGTGCTGGCCTGCCTCATGGCAGGGGTTGCGTCGGCGGACGTCGTGACCGGCCGCAGCGCGGCGGCCGTCGCACCGTCGGTGCTGCTCGTGCTCGCGCTCGCCGTCGGCTCGCTACGAGGCTGGGGGCGGCCGGATCCGTTTGCCTGGAGCGCCGCGATCGACCGGCAGACGCCGGGCTCGCGAAATAGCTAATGAGCACGGGCGCTGCGCGCTTGCGTCCGGCAGAATCGAACGTGGCGCTCGCCGGCCGTCGTAAGGCCGGCCGGAATCGGGTTGCGTGCGCTCGAAAAGGGAGCCTATATGGGGAATCCCGGTTAAAGCGAAGTCCCTCGCGGCGCGCGTTTCCGCGTGCGCCGCGCTTCTGTGGCTCTGGCCGCTCGGCGCGCTTGCGGACGATGCGAGTTCGGACGGCAAGGCCACGGGCGCGCTATTCGCCGCGGGGCTCAGCCTGGTCGGGACGCTGGTCACCGTCGCGGTCGGATACGTTCAGTTCAGCCGCCAAACGGCCGAGCAGCGGCGTTTGCAGTTGCAGGCCGACGAGCACGCGACATCGCTTGCGAAGCTGACCGGTAGCCAGACCGAGGCGCTGGAGCGGCAGAAGTTTCAGCAGTCGATCAACGAGGAGGTGCTCAAGGCCGAAGTCGCGCGCGTCGCGCGAAGCCGGCAACTGCTCGAAGAGATGGCCATTCGCCTCAAGGGTGCCGCGCAACGCATCAAATTCCTCGCGGAGCTATCGCGCCAGGAACGTTCGGTCTCCGTGTTGGCGAACAACCAAATTCAGTACAAACGGACGATCTACGATCTGTTCGCGCCGATTGCGGCTGCGCGGCTGGTCGTCGACGGCGCGCTGCTCGAACGAGATCCCTACGCGGCGAATCTCTTGAAGATCGCAAATGCTCTGCTCGATCTGCCGGCAGCTGACGCCGAGCTTGCGCGGGCGGCGAACCTGCCGTACAAACCGGGCGAACTCGAACGCGACGGCGCGGCGAGAATCCCTGATAACTTCCGCGTTTACGACCGGCAAGGGGTCACGCTCGTCGAGGCGCTCCTCGAAGAGTTCGTGGGCCGGAGCGACGCCGGCTCGCTCGCGAGCGTGCCGTACGTCCGCAGCGAAGGCGACTTCGTGGCGCGCTTTTCGAAGCCGGACGGATTCGACGAACGCATCTCCGAGGCGGGCGTGTTGGTGGCGAAGTTCAAGCCGCGCGAAAAGCCCGTTTTCTGGCAGCTGTTGATCGCTGAGGTCACGCTCGCGCGGCTCGCGGCGCGCGCGCGCGGCGATTTAGCGCAAGCGTGCCGGACGCCGCTTTCATTCGAAGAACGGCGCGGTTTCGATTGGCGCTCCCGCGGCGACGCGTCGGTGAGCGATGACGACGTACTCGAGCGGCCGTTCGCCGTCGCGTTGGCGTGGGCCGCGGCCCGGCTCTCGTCCGGCTAGGAAGCACGCTCGCGGTTTGTTAGCGCGCTCGCAGATTTGCCCGTACCCGCAGCTGTGGTATACTAGGCCTGCCGGCTGCTGAGGGCCCTCGCCCGAGGAGGCCGCAGGCATCGGCCGTCGCCCGAGGGGGCCGGCCGGGCGTAGGAACCGCACGGTTTCGCGCCGCTCTCGCTCGCAACGCCGTTGCAGCATCGCCCGCCGGACCTTCGCACGTTGGAAAGTGCGGGCAGAGGCCAGGAGCAAGAGTCTGCGGGGTGGCTGGGCTGCGAAGCCGGGCCATCCCGCTCTTATTCCGAAGGGCTTGGCAAGCGTCGGCAGCTCGTGGGCGCGCAGGCCGGGGAACTGGCGGGCTCCGGTCGCGCTCCGTCGGTCCGGTCGTGTGGCTACTGCGGCTTCGCGGGGAGTGAGGGCACGTCGAACGTCGGGGTCGTGACGTGCCGAATCGATCCGGCGCCGGCCGGCACGGCAGCCGGCGCGGGGAGGCGGCGGGACGGCGTATCCGCGGGCGATGCGACGATCCGGTATTCAAACGCGATCGACGACGTTCCGCGGCGGTTCTCGCGCACGACGAAACCTTTCGGGCTACGGCGGCTCACGTAGAGGCCGTTGCTATCGTCTTCGGGCGTCACGAAGACCAAGTAGGGCTTCGTGACATCGATAAGTTCCGCAAACCTTCGTTCGAGCGGCACCGATGCGACGCCCCCGCTCAGGCGCGCTTCACCGACGTCTTCGAGCAGCGGTTGCGCGGTGCGATCGCCGTACGCCGAATAACGCGCCGGTGGGCGCCGAAGCCGTGGAGAGGGGAGTTCCGTCTTGCGTCAATTTCCCCGCCAGGACCAAATTGCCGGAGTTATCGAGAGAAACCACGCGGCGGCCGTTCGGATCGAGGGCGACCATGGCCAGGGCTCCGTTCGCGGGTTCCAGTTGGAGCGCGACGCCGCCGGTCGACGTCGCGATGACGCCGATCGGGCCTTGGCCATGGATGCCCGCGGGCCAGCCGATCCCTTCCAAGGCTTGGATGGCGCGACGCCCGCACAGCTTGCCGGCGTTGAAATCTTGGGCCCGGGCGATAGTCTGCATTGGGAAGCGCTCGATGTCGAGCGGTGTGCTCGCCGCTCGCCGATCGCCTCACGCTCCCATTGGGCGACGCTGCTCGACGCGATTGCAAAGGCCGCTGCTGCGCTCGTCTCCCTCGCGGAGCCGCTCGATACCAAGAGTGCCGCCGGCCGGCTCGTCGTCAACATGCTGGGCGTGGCGAGATCGCATATGCGCAAATAACGCAATAGAAATGGAGAAACAGCTCCCCCGGACTTGACTGATACTGTCATAGATGATACTGTCATATTCGTGGTGATGACGGTCCGCGAAATTCTCAAGCGCCTTCGCAAAGACAAATGGACGCTGCTCTCGGTCCGCGGCTCGCATCATCAGTTCGTGCATCCGACCAAGCCCGGGAAGGTGACGGTCGCCTTCGATCAAGAGGGCGAAGAGGTCGGTGGCGGCACGCTCAACAGCATCTTCAAGCAGGCAGGGTGGAAATAATGACCTTCGGAGTAATCATCCATCGGACGGGCGCGAGCTGGAACGCCTACGTGCCCGAACTACCCGGCGTCGTCGCGGCGGCCGGCACGCGCGAGCGGGTCATCGAGTTGATCGCACAGGCGATCCCGCTTCACCTTGAGGACGCGAAGCTGCCGGCGCGTTCCGGTGAGAGCGAAGCGCTGACGATCGCCATCTCTGCGTGACCATGGCGTCCGCGATTGTCAGCGCAAAACGTGCTCAACGCCAACGCGCGCGCGCCGCGGGGCTGTGCATCGTCTGCTGCAACACGCCGGCACGAGTCGGGAAGGCGACCTGCGCCGAATGCTCGGCCGCTGCGTACGAACGCGTAAAGGCTCGCCGCAGGGCATAGTGGCAGGATCGAGGTGCGCGACCGCCGCGGTCGCGCCGACTCGGAGCGCATCTGCGCCACGACACCAGCCAAAATCGAACACCCGAAGGCCGAAGACGACCATCCTCGCCCCGATCAGCAAGCCTTCTACGCAAGCGCATGCGGACGACGGCAACGCAAATCAATCGGCTGTGACCTATCCGACCCGCTACGTAACGACGACGACATACGACTTCGCCGACCGGCCGTTCACGTCGGCGCAAACTTCTACGCCGATTGCCAGCTAGCTCGCCAGGGGTTCGACATGCTCCTGCTGTGACGCCGCAAAACTCTCGATCGATGGCGGTTGGATTGTTTCCGACGCCGCCGCCGAAGGTCGTCTTGAAGTCCGCCGTGGGGATGTTGCTTCGCTGCGGGTCGGCATGAAGACTGGGGGCTTCACGATAGAGACAACAACCGGACCGGTCGTCTTCTACGTTAGCAGGTCGATGAAGATAGACGGTAAGTCGATTTCGTGCACGATCCCGCCGCACGGGTCGTTCCGGGCCTCTGCGGAGTCGTGCGACGATTGGCCGTCCGCCCTGACGATGGGGCACTCGACAGTCAACGTAGCGTACTGGGACACGCTACGCACGGACATAGGCCAGACCGTCCACGTTTCGAACAGCATGACGATCGTAACGCGCTGAAACGGTTTCGCATTCCCGCTCCGCTCAGGCATGTAGGGCCGACGTGGACGCCGCTCGCTTGACGTGTCAGCTTCCGATGACTTGCAAAGCTCCGCGTCATATCCGGCGATTTGTGATCTCGGGGAAAGCTCGGCTGAAGAACCGAAGACCGGCGGATGAAAGCGCCGTCGCCGAGGACCCGCGTTCGCAACGGCGGCGCCGCCGGATTACCGATCGCTTTCGTTCTGGCGGCGCTGACCGCGCTCCCAGGGAATCGCGGCCTCCGACGCCTTCACCGACGCAGGTCTGTTTCGGCGGCACACGCCGGAGCAAACGTAATGGCGGAATTCCGCTGGACGAGCTACGGGCGGAGCACGCCGTCGGGAACGATCGGCTGGCCGGCCTGCGGACGTGCTACAATGCCGACGCTATCGCACGATTCTCTGCCCGCCGGCGCCGTAGCTAATGCCGGTAGTACGGCGCTAACACCTTCGCCCCGATCGACCCGCGCGGCTTTCCTGCGTTGGGCCTCCCCGACAGCGTCTTGGATCCTCTTCCGGCGGGTTGCGGGTTTGACAGCCTCGTCGATGAGCCGGAGAATGAAGTTCTGCCGGCCCGGAGGGAGAGACGTGAAGTCCTCCGCGGCTTCCTCCGCCCGCAGGGCGGCGAGCAGGTCTTCGGGATACGTTACAGCGGACCGGTCGAGGACCGTGATGCGCACGCGCACCCGATCGCCTGTCGTGGTTCTCGTTTCTTTCCGGACCTTGGCCTTGATGCGGATATAGTGTTGCCCGCCCCCGATCGGAAACAGGCTCACCGTAAAGGGCGCCGAGTCGTTGAGACGAGCCGTGACGAGGACCGGGCCTCTCGTCCCCAGAGCTTCGGTGATCGTTGCCGGAACCGGAACGGCGCAGTAGTCCATTCCTTCGGCCCAATTTTCGAGCGTCGCTTCGAACGACAGCTGCCTCGAGGGGTCTGATGAGCGTTTCATTTATGAGGTCTCGAGCGCGCGAGCTCCGGCGCGCGCTCGCTTGCGGGTGAGGAAGACGACCGTCGAAACCGCGGTAACCACGTGCATGATCTCGAGCGCAGCGGCGGTGAGCGGCGTCGTGCCGGGATACTGCGGCGGATTGCTTTGCAATAAGATGACCGGCGTTGCCAACGAGAGCACCATCAACGAGTACGCGAGCCAGGTGAAGACCCGGTTCGCGCGCTCGCCGATGAAGCGCACGAGGGCGGCGTAGACGAGCGCGCCCCCAAGGACGCCGATCAGCGTCGCGAAGAAGATGGGGCCCCAGTCGAAGGGCTCGAACCCGGCCGGCACGTCGACGGCCGACTTGACCGCGATGCGAACGATCGCGTTGAGCACGAAGGCTGTGGCCGCCGCGAGGGCGGCGCGTCGCAGGATGTCCAAAGGCGTGATCTCCCGTCGGATTCGGCGCGGAGCGTACCGTTAGCTAAAGGAAGGACGTCCAGTACAGGATCGGTGAGATTTCGGCGTCGGCTTCGGCTTGCCACAGAATCTCGGCGCAGGTGCGCGCGTTGACCTGCAGCGTCGCACGCTGCCGTTGGATCTCGCCCGCCAGCCGGCGCAGGGTCGCGGGACCGCCCGCGAGCAGCCGCTGGTTGAGCGCCCGCTCGCGGACGTGCGCTGCCCGCAGGTCGCGCACGAGTTGCGCGTCGAGCCCCATTCTACCAGGATTGAGCCGGATCGTGCGCTCGATCGTCTGCCGCCACGCGAGCAGGTAGTACTTTGCCGGCCGCCACAGCCCCGGGAACCCTTCGAGGCGCTCGAACGAGACGTCGGCGGCGGTCACGACGCCGGCCGCGCGCAGCATCTCCTGGATCTGCCAGGTGATCTCCGGGATGTTGCATGCGGCGATCCTGTGACGCCGCAGGATGGCGTCGCGTTCCTTGCGCTCGCGGTTCTTCCGTAGCCCGGCGAACTCGGCCTCGTAGCGCGCGCGCTGGTCGAGCAATTGCCGGCGCGCCCGCGCGAGCCGTTCCCGCTCTTCGTTAAAGGACGAATTCTTGGCGGCCCGCGACCACGCTTGTTCGGCCACCCGGTAAGCATTGCGCGCTTCGCCGTGCCGCTTCCAGCGCTGCGCCGCGGCCGCGCGTGCGTCCGGCCGGAAGATGACGCTGAGGACGAAACCGGCGACGGCCGCGTAGACCGCGAGCGCCGGCCGGTTGAAGTAGGAGAGCGCCAGCACGGCGGCGAGCGTGACGACCGCGCCCGCGATATAGGCGGCCTTGCGCCGCTTGGACCACAGCGACAGCGGCGCCGGCTTATAGCGGCGCGTTTTCTCGATCAGCGGGTCGGCGGCGGGCGGCGCTTTGACCGCCTCGATCTGCGCCCACAATCGCTCGACGTCCGCGTTGGTGAAGCTCTGCCAGATCGTTTCGTCGGCACCGCTGACGGAGCCGGCGTCGCTGAAATAGTACAGCCCGCCGCGCTCGAGCGCGCACCACGGGCACGCGGCGTTGCGCAGGTAGTGATGCAGCGGGTTCGCGCGGCAGACGACGGTATTGCTCTTGAGGTCGGTCAGGGCGTTGCGCCAGGCGGCGGCGCTCGGCCGCGAAGCGGTTTCTCCCAGGAAGGCGTGCTGGAAGTAGCTCGTCATCTGCGGCGTGATCGCCGTTAGCGTCAGGCTCCCCGGCGGCGGCTTCAGGCCCAGCCGCCGCCCCTCTTGCCCGTAGAAGAAACGCTTGGCCGCCACGTTCGCACCGATCGGCGCCGCGCCGGCCATGTTCGGCGGCAGCACGCCCGCGAACGGGTGCTTGCCCAGGAACAGCAGCTGGAAGATCATGACGGCGAGCCCGAACAGATCGTGTTGCGGCAGCCGGTCGATGCGTGAAAAATCGCGGCCTTGCAGTTCCGGGGGCTGGTACTCCGCGACGCCGACGTTGCAGCGGAAGAGCTTGCCGCGTCCGCGGATTTGAAAGCTGTCGCAGTCGATCAGGCGCGCCGTCGAATCCGGAAAGACCACGACGTTATTCGAATTCACGTCGCCCACGACGATGTTGCGGGCGTGCAACACCTCGAAGGCGCGCGATAGGTTGATCCCCGCGTGGACCAGGAAGCTCCAGTTCGCGTTGGGAAAGAGCGCTTGCCGCCGCTTCGGGCCGAAGAGATCGTGGAGCGGGTGCTGCGAGGTCAGCATCGGCATCGTGAAGCCGACCGGCCGCGCTCCCTTATAGAGCATCGACGTGGGCCAGGCCGCGACCGTGCCGAGCGTATCGTCCGCGGCGAGCACCATCTCCTCGAGCTTCGCGATCTGGACCTTGGTCAACGGGTGAGAGTAGATCTTGGCGACGACGTCTTTTTTTTCGTTGGTCGTGAAGACGACGCCCTCGCCGCCTTCGCCCAGCTTCTTGCCGATCGTCAGCGTGGCGCCGCTCGAATCGCTGAACTTCATTCGGCGGCCACCATGCGGCACCCGATGATCAGCGATTTGTCGTCATCGGTGCGCCGGTTGATCGCATCCGAGTTCAGATAGGCGATCAGCTCGTCTCGAAATTCGCCGGCAGTGCGCCCGTTCGCGCGGACGGTCTTGACCAGCGGCTCGAAAAAGGGCCCGAACGGGCTGCGGGTCGCCTGCTCGAGGGCCAGGTTCTGGAGCCCGTCCGAGAACGCGATCAGATCGTCGACGCGGTCGTAGCGGCGAATCGCGAGGTGCTGGGCGGCCGTTTCGTCGGTTATGAAGAACGTCTGGTTCACGTACTCGCCGGTCTCGGGCCAGACCGCGATCTCAAACGGTTCTTCGGGCGCCCGGCGCAGCACGATGCCGCCGTCGCCGATCTGCGCGCACAGCGCGTGGCGCTCGCTCGCGACCGCCAAGAGGGCGGTCGCGGCGAACTCGCGGACGTCGGTGTCGCATTCGAGCGCCAGCGCGCGCACCGTTTCGCGCACGTCCAGAAACCACGAAACGATCCGTTCTTCGGAAATCTCGCCGAGGTCGTCGCAGGTCCGCACCTCGGCGGCGACCCGTTCGATCAATGCGGAGCAGACCGCTTGCGCCCCGAGTTCCGAGTGGGTCGCGCTCCCGGCACCGTCCGAGATGACCGAGATGAAGATCTCGCTCCCGTCGGGTGCGCGTGCGACGGTCGAGGCGCAGCGGTCCTGGCAAGGCATGCACCTGTCGATATGCGATGTGCCGACGGCGAAGCCGTCAACGTATCGCCACCTCACGTCTGGGTCGTGATCCAGCCTGGAGCGTCGAGGGTGACGTTTTGCCCGATCGTCGAGCGCGAGACCGTGCGCATCGACTTCGAGAGCCAAACGAAGAGGTCGCGGAAGCGAAGGCCGTCCAGTTTGACCGGCGGCCGGTTCGGCGGCGCGATCTCGGCCAGTTTGAGCATGTTGGCGTCGCTGACGCCGACGGCGTAGAAAGAGAACGCGCCGCGCGCCTCGCCGTCGCGGACTTCCTTGGCCGCGGTCGTGTAGTCGTCGCTCGGCTCGCCGTCGGTGATCAGGAAGACCCACGGCCGGTAGTACGCGACCCCGTTGTTGCGGTACATCTCCTTGCGCGTCGACAGCCGGCCCAGGGCATCCCAGATCGCAGCTCCCATCGGAGTCTGGCCGCCGGCCGAGAGCTGCGGCGGGTCGAAGCTGGCCGCGTCCGTGAAATCGGTCACGAGCCGGGGCGTGTCGCCGAAGGTGACCACCGCGATCTCGACGCGTTTGGCGGCCAGGGCGTCGGTCTGCAGCTCGTCTTTGAACGATTTCAGCCCGTTGTTGAGCTGTAAGATCGGCGCTCCGGTCATCGAGCCCGACGTGTCGAGCAGCAGGACGCAGGCGCAGCGCGGCTCGGGGTTTTCGGCGAATTCGACCGCCGCGAAGCCGCCGGGGGTCGTTACCGGCGCCTCGGTGTACGGGGTTTGCGTGTTCTGGTTCATTCGGTCCTCAGCACAGGAAACAGTGAAGCCGGATCAGCCTACGCACCTGATACCCCATCTTCGCGGCCCGAGCGTGACCGGTCCAGGATGCAAGTCACAGACGCAACGGCCGGTTTGGGTTTCCGGACGGCCGTTAGACGGCTCGGAGCGTGAAAAGTGCCATCTGAGCGTACAGATAGGCCCATTCGGCCGGCGAGTAGTCGTCGCGATCCCGCTGGATCAGCGCGGCGAAGCGAGCGTCCGCTGCGACGCGGCCGAAGAGGGCGTCGAAGCGCCGCTGCGGCTTGCGCTCGAGGAAGCTCATCAGGTGATAGCGGTCCCGCAGGCGTCCGTAGAAGCCGGATTTCACGGCCCGCTCGTAGGCTCGGCCGGGGGACCGGGTCCGGCCGCGCGCGGCGTCGGCCACGGCGGCCGCCGCGATCCGGCCGCTGGACGCCGCCTCGTAGATGCCTTCGCCCGTCGTGGCATCGACCATCCCCGCCGCGGTGCCGCCGACCATCACGTGGTCCGTGGCGATCCGCGGCCGCGGAGCGCCGCCGTACAGGAGGTTTCCCTCCACGCGGACCCGGTAGGGCACGCCGGGGAACAGGCGCCGCTCGACGGTCGCCACGAAGCTGTCGAGCTCGCGGCGCAGGTCCGCGCCCGATATTTTCGCGCTGATGCCCAGGCCGACCGAGAGATGGTCCCGCTTCGGAAACATCCAGCCCATCACCGGGCGGCCGCCCAGCCCGCGGTAGTAGTGCATCTCGAGGGTCGCGTACGCCTCGGGCAGCGCCGGGCGCTCCGGGTAGATCCGGTATTGGAGGCAGGTGACGAGTCCGCTTTGCCAGCGCCGGTAGGCGAAATTCCGGTCGTCTTCCAGGCGCGCGACCGAGCCGGGCGCCAGCAAGACGTGGCGCGCTCGGACCTCGCGCCGGCGGCCTTCCTTCGCATCGGCGTATTCGACGACCGTCGTCCCGCCCTCGCTGCGTAACCCGCGAAAGAGGGCGTTCGTCCGGATCTCGGCCCCTTCGGAACGGGCGGCGTCGGCGATGGCGCCGTCGAGTTCCTCGCGCGTGGTCGTGTGCATCGGCCCGAACGTCAAGGCGTGGCGGCGGGTGGGCGTGTGCATGGCGATCGTCATCGGGTCGCAGTGGACGATCGAGCGCGGCAGATCGAACTCGTTCAGGAAGTCGGGCCGCAGCCCGGCCGCGCAGACGCGGCGAACGCCGACGACCGGGTCCTTCTCGAGCACCAGCGTCTCGACGCCGGCGCGGGCCGCCTCCCGCGCGGCGACTCCGCCCGCCGGTCCGCACCCGACCACGACGAACTGGACGGACTCCAACGCTTAGTGTCCCCTGTACGGCTTCCCGAAATCGACCGGTCCGTAGGCGATCACCCAGGTCATGAGGGTGACCATGACCAGGACGGCGCCGAACAGCCGCAGGCTGAATGCGTTCGCGTCCCGGATCGGGTTGTGGTCGTCCGCGCCCCACTTGAATTTCTCCACCCTCCAGGAGAGGGCGAAGAGGCCGAATCCCACGAGGATGACGGCGACGCGAATCCAGTTCAGAATCGTCAATTGAGTAGGTGCCTATCGAATCGAGAGACGGCGCCTGCGGGCGCCGGTGTCACCGCCGTTCGTTGGTCGGATCGAGGCGGCTATCCTTGCAAAGAACGCGCCGCCGCGGGCGAGCGCGGCGTTCCCATCCGTGATCTCGCGCGTTGACGGGCTTCGGGAAATGTGCGACAAAGGTGCGACGTTAAGAGCGGGCCGGTCCGCCCGGAGGTCTGAGAATTTGAGCAAGCAGCCGTCCTCGATGTGCCCCGCGTTCGGGGCGATCCGAAACGTCCTGCGCATGGAAGACGCGATGCCGATCGTCATCTCCAGCGGCGACGGCTGCCTCTACGGGCACACCTTCGTGGCTCATTTTTACGTGGCCAACCGCCCGATCTTCTCGCCCGGCGTCAGCTCTGAGATCTGGGCCAAAGGGTCGATGTTCGACGAGCTGCGCGCCATGGTCACCGAGATGGCGGAGCAGCACTCGCCCGCCATCATTCCGATTCTGTCGCTGTGCGTGTCGGACACCGTCGGGTTGCCGTTCGACCTGCTTCCCAAGCAGATCGGTAACACCGAGGTCATCTACGTTCCGCTGCCCGCCTATAGCGTTCACACCCATGCCAAAGCCAAGGACATCGTCGTCGACGCGCTGACCTGGCGCTTGCCGCCGCAGCGCAAGGCGCGGGCCGGCGTCAATCTGATCGGCGAAGTGTTTCCGAGCGACCCGATCAAGATCGACGAGGTCTTGCGCAGGATCGGAACGCACGTCAACACGCACGTGCCCGGCCCGCGCTGGTCGGATTACGTCGCGATGGTCGACGGCGCGCTCAACGCCCCGCTGCACCCGTTTTACAGCGAGAGCGTGCAGCGGATGAAGATGAAGCAAGGGCTGCCGTTCGTCGACGGCGCGCCGGTCGGAATCGACGGAACCTATAACTGGATTCGCGCGATCGGCGAAGCGCTGAAGCTGGATCCGGCGACCGTCGAGCGGGTCGCCGGGGACGAGCGCGACGCGGTCAAGGCGGCGCTGGCGGACTACCCGCTCAACGGTTTGACGATGCTGGTCGCCGGCTACGACGGACACGAGTTCATGCTGGTGCGCTTGCTGATCGAGGCCGGCGCGAACGTTCCGTACCTGGCGACCGCGGTCAATACCAACCCGCTCGCGCGGGAAGAGGAAGCCTGGCTGCGCGAGCACGGCTGTTCCGTGCTCTACAAAGCGAACTTCGACGCTGAGATCGCGGCGCTCGCGGAGCACTCGTACGATCTGATCGTCGGCACGACGACTACGATCTGCGCGTACGCCAAGAAGCTGGGAATTCCGGCGATCTACGACACGAACGCCTTGGCGACGCGCTCGCTGATGCTCGCGGAAGGCGCCTCGAACATCCTGCAACTGGTCATGCAGACCTATCGGCGCAAGGACCGCTACCAGAAGATCGCGCGGTTTTTCAGCGCGGACGGCGAACCCGAAAGGCTCGTGCCCAAGAAGGACATCGATTTGACCGACGTCGTCCTGGCGCGCGGGGCGTCCGACTAGGATGGCTCGCGTTCGCGCCAATTTCCAGAACAAAGAGCTGCCGTCCGATATCGTCAATTCGCCGATCGGCAACCGCGTGACCGACCTCGACCACGCGGGCGGCGACACGGGCGCCATGCAGGTGTTCGCCGCGCTGCGCGACGGGCACGTGGTGCTCGACGGCCCGGTCGGCTGCCACGTGATGCCGGCGGTCGCCGTCATCAACTATACCGACTGCATCCCGTATCTGGAGAACGTCACGTGTTCGGAACTTTCCGAGCACGAGGTGGCGATCGCCGGGACGCTCGAGGCGGTCCGGGAGAAGGTCGAGCGCGCGTCGGTCAACGGCCGGCAGGTCTTCATCGTCAGCACGCCGGTCTCCGAACTGATCGGCGCGAGCTGGAGCACGGCCGACAAGGACGTCAAGGGATCGGCGCTCTTCTTCGATTCGCACTCGCTCGACGACGACGATTGGAAGGCCCGCGACCGGGCGCTGCTGTTCCTGTGGGAGAACCGCGACCATTTCGTGCGCCCGGCAGACGTCCCCGCACCGGAAAAAGCGCCGCGGCCGACGGTCAACATCATCGGTCCGACGTACGGCAACTTCAACTCGTACAGCGACCTCGCCGAGATCAAGCGGCTGGTGGCCGGGATCGGTGCCGGCCTGAACTTCGTCTACCCGTTCGAGGCGAGCAGCTACGATACGCCCTACCTGAAAGACGCCGACGCGACGATCGTCATGTACCAGGAGTACGGCAAGTCGCTGGCGCGGGAGATCGGCCTGCCGGTCTTCTACGCGCCGTTCGGCCTGGAGAACACGACGGCGTTCTTGCGGGGCCTCGGCGCGGCGCTCGGCCTCGAAGCCGAGGCTGAGGCCTTCATCAGGCACGAGAAGAAGACGACGCTGGCGGCGTGGCAAGACATCTGGCGCTCGACCCACAGCGACTTCTTTGCGGACATGCCGATCGCGATCGTCGCGCCGCCGACCTACAAGGACGGCCTCGAGAGCTATCTCGGCGGCGAACTCGGGCTGCCGGTCAGCTTCAGCGCCTACCGCGCCGGCCCGGCCGCAACCCCGAGCCCCGACGTCCGCGCGGCGCTGCGCGACGCGAGCCCGAGCCCGATGATCGTGTTCGGTTCGATCAACGAACGGATGATGATCGTGCAGGAGAAGCTGCCCTCGCTCTTCACCCAGGTGTCCTTCCCGGGTGCGGTGGTGCGCCGGGCCACCGGGACGCCGTTCATGGGCTACGCCGGCGCGGTCTGGCTGCTCCAGACGGTCTGCCAGGCGCTGTTCGACATGCTCTTCGCGAACCTGCCGACCTCGGCGGTGCCGCCGCAGCGCGCCGACTCGACGACCAAGGCGATGATGGCGACCGCGCCCGGGATCGTCACCGAGAGCGGCAAGGGCCGCAACAGCATCATCTCGTGGACGGACGACGCGAAGGGCCTGGCCGAGCTCGCGCTCAAGCGCGTTCCCTTCTTCGTCCGCGTTTCGGTCAACAAAAAACTCCGCGCAGAGGCAGAAGCCCTTGCGCGGGAGCGTGGGACCGACGTCACCGGGGCGATCGTCGAGGAACTGGTGGCGCGCTACGGCGCCGGCCGGTAGCGGTTCGCTAGCGCGCGTCCTCGGGATCGATCCACGGCCACGGGATGATCGCCAGGATCGGCGAGAAGACGATCGTCGAAACCATGATGAACATCGCTACGAATACTGTGCCGAATGTGGCTTCCATCGAGTCCTCCCCTGTGTACCTAGAGGATAGCACAGGGGGGGTGTAGCCGCGACTACCAGGCCCCGAGCCGGCGGGTCCCGGGCGGTCCGGGGCGAGCGTCCGTAGCGCAGGCTACACCAGAGTCCTTTGCCGCCGTGATAACCTGCGTTTGGGAGTTGTCTTGTAAAGCTCCGTCGGTTTCGCAAGATGAAAAGGCTCGTTGCACCGACGGCTCCTCTTCACGAAAGGAAGGGTTGCGCAGAATGTTGTCCCAGTTCAAGAGGGCGATCTCGCGCGGTTTAGGTGTGTTGGGTGCGGTGGCTTTCGGGTTGCTCGTCGCTGCACACCAGGCTGGGATCGCATTAGCTGAGTATAACCCCAAGACGGGCGGTGATCCGTACTATTACAGTGGGTACCCTGGCCCGCCGACCTGGTTCTGGATCCTCGTTTTCAGCAGCATCGTCGCTGCCGTCGTCGTGTTCTTTGCGGACTCGAGCGTACGTAATACCCGTCGTAGCTAGTCGTTTCAGGTACAGTCGATCGCCTGAGTAAAGAAGGGTTGCGTGGCATGAGTCCGTTGTCCAAGCGTATGAAGGCGATCTTGCATGGCCTCGGTTGGGTCGGGATCGTGATCCCGGTACTGATCGTGGTGCTCCAGCAGGCAGCTCTAGCAGCGTACGACATCCAAAAGGGCGGGAGTCCATACTACTACAGTTCGTACCCCGGACCGCCCGCGTGGTTTTGGATCCTCGTGTTCCCCGGCTTTTTGGCAGCGCCCGCGTTCTTCATCGCCAATGGTTGGCTGAACGGCGCGTATCGGGAGGCAAACGCCAAGCTGCGCAGTCGTTAGGGCTAACGTTCAACGCGTATAGAGGGGTGGCCGAGCGGCCATCCCTCTATGTTTCTTCGTAGCGGCGAGCCGGCGCTCGTCCGCAGGCGGGTTTCGCCCGTGTTTCGCGCCTGGCTTGGAGCCTCCGGGCTTGCTTGGTGTGATAAAGGAAAGGCCGAAACCGGCCCTAATGGCACCCGGACGGGCGACAGCGTCCGGCGCTCAGACTTTCCCCGAGGTACCGTTTTCTGCACGACGTAACGCTGATCCGTAGTTTGTCCGCCCTGTGGCGCCTCGTGCCGGACCAGCGCTCGCGTTTCACCTTCGCCGCGGCGCTTGGGACCATCAGCGCGTTCTGCGCGCTGGTCCCTGCGGTGATCGTCTATTTCATCGCCTTGAACGTACTCGAGCCGGGCGCCCAAGGGCTGCTGGTCCGGCCGTTCGTGCTGTGGGCGGTCGTGGCGGTCGAAGTGCGGTTCGCCTTGCTGTTCGCCAGCCGGATCCTGGCCCGGGTCGGTGCGGTCAGTGCCAGCTACAGCATTCGGGTTCGGCTCGCAAGCGCTCTGGGAAGGGTGCCGCTCGGTTTCTTCAACGTGCACCAGAGCGGCGAACTCAAGCACGCCGTCATCGAGGACGTCGACGGGGTCCAGACGTTTTTCGCCGAGGACTTCATCGAGGTCGTTTCGGCGGTCGTCATTCCGGTCGCGATCGTCGTCGGGTTCTTCGTCGTTGACTGGCGGCTGGCGCTGGCCTCGATCGCGGTGTACCCGCTCCTGCTGTGGGTCCAGCGCCGGTTCGTTCTCGGCGCCGAGCGGCACCGGGTCGACTTCGAGCGGGCGCGCGATCGCGTCAACGCGGCGACGGCCGAGTTCACGCGTGGGATCGTGTTGCAGAAGTCGTTCGGCCAGTCCCACGAGTCCGTGCGCGTCCTGGAATCGGCGATCGAGGCGTATCGCAGCGCGTACCGCGCGCAGGTCGACGCGACGGCCTTTCCGGCCAGCCTCATGCGGACCTTGACGGGCAGCAACCTGCTGATCGTGATCCCGCTCGGCCTCTATCTCAACGGGACGGGGGCCGTCGGCTTGGCGACGCTGGTCTTCTTCGGGATCTTCAACCTGCGCCTCTCCGGCGCGCTGCTGCGGCTCGCGAAGCTGACCTCGAAGGTCGTCGCGGCGGGCGGAAACGCGCGCCGTATCGAGGAGATCCTCGCCGAGCCGCCGCTTCCCGATGAAGGAACGCGCGAAGAGGTCTCCGAGCCCTCGATCCGCTTCGAGGACGTCACCTTCCGCTATTCGAGCGATAGCTCGGGACGCGCCGCCTTGCGCGATATCCGGCTGTCGGTCCCGGCGGGTGCGGTCACGGCGGTCGTCGGGCTGTCGGGAGCCGGTAAGACGACCCTGGCGCGCTTGGCCGCCAGGTTCTGGGACGTCGACCGGGGCGCGGTCGAGCTGGGCGGCAGCGACGTGCGCGAGTACCGGCTCGAACGCCTGATGGACCGCATCGCCTTCGTCTTTCAGGAGGCGTACCTGCTCGACGACACCGTGGTGCAGAACATCCGGCTCGGGCGCCGCGACCTCAGCGACGAGCAGGTCATCGCCGCGGCGCAGGCGGCCCGCGCGCACGACTTCATCATGGCCATGCCGGAGGGCTACCGCACGGTCGTCGGCCGCAACGGCTTGCGGCTTTCCCAGGGCGAGCGCCAGCGCATCCAAATCGCGCGCGCGCTGCTGAAGAACGCGCCGATCCTGATTCTCGACGAAGCGACGGCGTCCACGGATCCCGAGAACGAAGCGCTGATCCAGGATGCCTTGGCGACGCTGGCGCGGGACAAGACGCTCTTGGTCATCGCCCACCGGCTCTCGACCGTGGTCGAAGCGGACAAGATCGTGGTGCTCGACGCCGGCGCGATCGTCGGCGAAGGGACGCACCCCGAACTGCTGGCTTCGAGCGACCACTACCGCCGGCTGTGGCACGACTACAACAAGTCCTTCGAATGGACGCTGGCGAGCGCCCAGGAAGCCGCCCGGTGAGCGCCGCGGAAGCGAGCCTCGCGCCGGCTCCGGCGGCGCAGCCGGCGCCCCGGGACCGCGAGGCCGGCGCGCTGATCGATTCGCGCGACCCGCAGCTGCGCGCGGGGCTCGCGTTCACGATCGCGGAGGCGTTCTGCGCGGCGCTGCCGATTCCGATCGTCTATTACGGCTTCCTGCCCGCGCTGCGGCACCGGGTGACGCCGGCGATCGCCCTCCAGGTCGCGCTCGAGCTCGGGCTGGTGCTGCTGGCGCAGGCCTTTTTCGCCGACCGCGCGTCGCGCTCCACGCGCCTCGCGATCGTTCGCATGACCTGCGATCTGCGCACCCAGGTGGCGCGCCATCTGCGCACGCTGCCGCTCGATTTCTTCACGCGCAGCGATCCGGACGAGGCGGTCGCCAGAACCACCCAGGATCTCACGCTGGTCGAAGACGTCTTGATCCAAGCGGTCGACGATCTGGCCGGCGGTCTGGCGCTGGTCTCCTTCTCGATCCTGTTTCTCTTCGCCCTGAACTGGCGCTTGGCGATCGCGGCCGTCGCCTTTCTGCCGTTTGCGATCCCGGTGCTGTTCCTGGCGCAGGGCGCGGCAGCGGTCTATGCCCCGCGCCTGCTCGATACCCGCATGGAAGCGATGCTGCGCATCCTCGAATACGTCGAGGCGATGCCGCTCTTGCGGGCCTTCAATCTGGCCGGCGAGCGCTTCGGGCGCCTGATGGAAGCGCTGACCCTCTTGAAGCAGCGCTCGTTCGCGACCGTGGCGGCGCCCGCGCCGACCGTGACCATCGCCTGGTTCTTCTACGAACTGAGCTTCCCGACGGTGCTGCTGTTCGGCGCGGTCCTGGCCGCGGAGGGTACGATCCGGGTCTCGAACGAGTTCGCGTTCCTGGTGGTCAGCATCCGGCTCTTCCAGCCCTTGATCGAGGCCACCGACGCGTACCTTCGGCTGAAGGCGGTCCGCCCGGCGCTCGAGCGCATCTCGGTGATCCTGGAAACGCCGACCCTTCCCGAACCGGCCGCCGGCGAGCTGCCGCGGCGGTTCGACATCGCGCTGCGCGACGTCAGCTTCGGCTACGGTGGGGCCCCGGTGCTCTCGGGCGTATCGTGCGAGATTCCCGAGCGCAGCGTGACCGCGCTCGTCGGCCCGTCGGGGGCCGGCAAGACGACCATCGCGGGCTTGATCGCCCGCTTCTGGGATCCGACCGCCGGCACGGTCGCGATCGGCGGCGTCGACGTCCGCTCCATGCGCGCGGAAGACGTGCAGCGCTGCGTCGCGATCGTCTTCCAGGACGCCTACCTGTTCCGGGACAGCGTGCGCAACAACATCCTGGTCGGGAAGCCGGACGCAACCGACGACGAGATCCGAAGCGCGGCCAGGGCCGCGCGCTGCGACGAGTTCATCACGAACCTCCCGCTCGGCTACGAGACGGTCATCGGCGAGGGCGGCGCCACGCTCTCGGTGGGCGAGCGCCAGCGGATCGCGATCGCCCGGGCGGTCCTCAAGGATGCCCCGATCGTCATCCTCGACGAAGCGACGGCCAGCGTCGACCCGATCACCGAGGCCGAGATCCACGGCGCCTTGGAGACGCTGCTCGCGCGTAAGACGGTCATCGTGATCACGCACCGCCTCTCGACGATCCGCCACGCCCACCGCATTCTCGTCCTGGAAGCGGGAAAGGTCGTGGAGAGCGGCGTCCACGACGAGCTGATCGCCCGCGACGGGGTCTACGCGCGGCTGTGGCGCGAGCGGGAACGCGCCCGGCACTGGCGGCTCGCTTCCACGTAGGACGCCCGGCCCAGGGGCCTTTCGGCGTGCCTCCATGGGGCCGTACGCCCGTTTTGTGCCAAAAACCCCGCTGGGTCGTTTGTAACGGTAGCTACAGCTTCCTAAAGCCTCGGATGGTACGCTCCTCTCGAGCCGCCGTGCGGCCATCTAGGAAAGTTGGGGGAGTCAACCGTGGCAAGCTTGGAAGATCCGATCGTCTACGAAGAGCGTAACGATCTTGTCCCGGAAGTCTACCGGGATCTGTTCAACAACGCTGACTGGATCGTGCACCGCTTCACCGTCTATGGCGTGTGGGTGTACGTGCTTACCTTTATCGCGTGCCATACCAGCCTGTGGGTGTCGCGTCCCTGGTAAGAACTCGGGCGTTGGTTTTTGCGCTTTGGGCGCCGGCTAGAAGCTAGAGCGTCGATCCGTTAGCTTAGGAGGAAAGGTTCATGTCCAGTCCGGTCTATGTACGTCGGCCGTACAATCCTTACAATCTGCGCGCCACGATCGGTGCGTCTCTCGTCGGCGCGACGTTCGTCGCGTTCGTCATCCACTTTGTCTGCTTGGCCTCGCCGCGCCTCAACCAGTGGCAGCCAGTCAATGCGGACGGCTCGGCACCCACGCAAGCCGAACTGCAGCCCGCACCCGTCGCACCGGCTCCGGGCGCGAAGTAACTTTCTCGTCCTTCAGTACGCCAGCGCGGGTCGAGTCGTAAACGCCAACGCTCGCCCTCGGTCGGTTGCGCCCGGGGGCGGTGCTTAATAGGGATTCGCAAATATGACTGCACTTGAGTTCAGTAACATCGAAAGTTACTATCGCAAGCCGGGGAAGACGATCCTCGATCGGACGATCTTCGGCGGCGACATGTTCGACACGTGGGTTGGCCGGTTCTACGTGGGCGTCTGGGGGTGGATCTGCATGGCCGCGGTTCTCGCCGCGCTCTCGGCAGTTCTGCTCTCAGCCCACGGGAACGGCGACTTCAGGTCGTGGCAGTCCGGCGATTATGACCTCCTCCGGGGGGCGGTGAACACTCCGCCGCGGGCGTACGGCCTCGGCGTCGCGCCTTTCTATCAAGGCGGCGCCTGGCAACTCACCGTCATCTTCGCGACGATCGCCTTCGTAACGTGGGCGTTGCGCGAGGTCGATATCTGCCGCAAGCTCGAGATGGGGTATCACATCCCGGCGATGTTCGGGGCCGCGATCTCCGCCTGGGCCTCAGTCCAGATCGTCCGTCCGTTCTTGATGGGCTGCTGGTGCGAGGGCATGGATCTCGGGTTTACTGCTCACTTAACGTGGACGTCCAACTACGGTTGGAGGTTCTTCAACTGGTATATGAACCCGTGGCACGACCTAGCGCTTACCGGATTCTTCCTCGGCGCGATGTTCCTGATGATGCACGGTAGCGCCATCTTGGGAACGTTCAACACCGATAAGAACCCGAAAGTCGAGATGTTGCGCGAGGACAACTTCTGGCGTGACTACGTGGGCTATTCGATCGGCGAGTACGGCATCCACCGGCTGCTCTACTACTGGGGACTCTTCACGCTGATCAACTGCGACTTCATGGACATCACTGCCGGCCCGTTCATCAAGGACTACATCGCACTCTGGCAGTGGCACTGGCCCTGGATTCACAATCTTCCGTGGTTGCAATAGGCCGGAAGGGTTAGTACATGGCAACTTATATTGATCAGTACGGCATCCGAGTAGGCGGCCCAACACCTCTGCCGCCGAAGCCGCTCGAGTATGCCGAGCCCAATCCGCTCGACGGCAGCGATCCGCTGGGCGTGCGCATCGGAAGACCGTTCCGCATCCCGTTTCTCCAAGACAAGCTTCTCATCGATGCGCAGTTCGGTACGTTTTGGCTCGGTACGTTCGGCGTTCTCTCGATAGCGTTCTTCTTCGCGGGGCTCATCATGTGGGCCGGCGCCTGCTTGGAGCAAGTGCACGGCCACCTGGAGCTGTTCTTCCAGTACTTTGCCAACGTGCAGATCCTGCCGCCGGACGGCGGTCTGGGATACGCGCCGACGCTCGAGAGCGGCGGTTGGTGGCAATGGTGCGTCGGCCTGTTCGCCTTGTCGGTGCTGTGCTGGCTCGGACGTTGCTTCGAGCACTGCCGGCGCCACAAATGGCGGCCGTGGCTGCCCTTCGGGTTCATCGTTCCGATCATGTGGATGGGCGCAGTGTACTTCTTCCATCCGCTGCTGATGGGCACGTGGGCCGAAGCGCCGCAACTCGGATGGTACGGCGACCTGGACTGGGCGAACAATTTCAGCATCCGGTGGGGCAACTTCTACTACAATCCGTTCCACCAGTGGGCGATCGCCAGCCTCTTCGGGAGCTCGCTGCTGATCGGAGCGCACGCCGGCACGATTCTGGCAACCGCTTCGGAAGGCAGCCATCACGAAGTCGCGGAGATCAAGGAACTGCACTCGGGTTCTATCAAGGCCATGTTGTTCTGGAAGTGGACGATGGGTTTCAACGCGACCCCGAAGTCGATCCACGTGTGGCTCTGGGCGTTCCCTGCCGCCCTCGGAACTGCGTGCTTCTGCGGAATCATGGCTAACGGAATCTTCACCGACAATTGGTACGTTTGGGGCGTCGACCACGGCACCGTCAAACAGTATGGCCCGATCTCACGCGATGCGATCTTGCATCGACCCCTCGCAGTGCCGATCGAGGTCGATCAACCCGGGCTGCCTCGTCCATAGCGCATAGCAGCTCTATTTAGGGGATATCATGAGTTTACGCCGCCTCTTGGGTCCGATCGTCGTCCTAGCAGTGCTGGTCTTCGCCGGATCCTTCCAGCCGCTGCTGGACAAGGCGCGAGCCGACACCATCAACGTGAGCGGAGGCCGCGACCCCGGACCGACAGCGATCCAAACGCGAGTCCAGACGGTCGTCGGTCAAGGCAGCCGGACCTGGGTTCCCAACCAGCAGAGCGTTACTGCGATCACGCCGTTCCTCGGTACGCCGTACGGCGGCCCGATCCCAGCGGCGCAGGCCAAGGGCGTCGGCCCGGTCGATCAGAATGCCCCGCTCGATTTCAGCACGCAGCCGGCGAGCGTCCCGCACGACTACGTGGCCGGCAAGCTCTACAACGTCCACGTGCTCAAGAAGTACGACTATGCCGGGCTCGTGGGCCAGATGGGCTACTTCACCCAGGCGCTCGGCGTGCAATGCACGTACTGCCACAACGCGAAGAACTACGCGTACGACACGCCGACGAAGCTGCTGGCGCGCACGATGCTCGAAGGCACGCTCGCCATCAATAACACGTGGGTCTCGCCCGACAAGAAAGTGATCCCGACCCAAGCCGTCGTCGGCGCGGTCGGATGCGCGACCTGCCACCGCGGCAGCGCGCGGATCGACGTTCACTTCAACGTCGTGCCGGTCCAATACGTGCAGTACCACTACAAGACCACCAAACAGCTCGGCTACGTCTATAACGCGATGTACGGCGTCGCCCGGTCGCTCGGCGTGAACTGCCTGTTCTGCCACAACACCGCCGACTTCGTCACCCTGCGCTACTACCCGACCAACAAACTGGCACTGCGCATGTTCTACATGCTGGACGACGTCAACCACAGATACTTCCCGGCGACGGTGAAAGCGGTCACCTGCTACACCTGCCACCAGGGCGAAAAGTGGCCTTCGGCGCTGGTGAAATCCGGCGACGATCAGACGCCGATCCGCTCGTATGCAGTCTATCCCGACCGACACTACAATCCCGGCGACCCGGTCGCCATGAACCTGAACACGAAGAACCACGAGCCGCTCAACGGCTGGAACACCCTGTATCCCGATCGCTTCTGGGGTTCGCCCGGCGTCCCGTAAACGGCCGCCAGGTCAGCACGAAGTCTGACTCCTAACGCAAGGACCGGATCCCTCGGGGACCCGGTCCTTGTCGCATATCGGGTGCGGCCGTCAGGAGGCTTCTCGGATCGGTAGGCGGAGCCGCTTCTGAATCGGGCGGACCGCGTCCGAGGGCGGGAAGCCGATGAAGAAGGGATCGTCGCGCCCGACCCGCACGCGCAGGATCTCGTAGAACGACATCATCTTGATGTCGGCGGAGACGATCTCCGCGGCCGGCAACCGGACCGGGCGGAAGAAGAGACGGAAGGGCATGAGTGGGCGCAAGGTGATCCCGTCGGGACCGACGCCGACGGATGCCGGGGGCGTGTAGAGGCCCAGCTCGCCGAGGACCAGCGTGTTCACGCGGTAGGGACCCTCGGGGACCTCACCTCGGATCGCGAATCGCTTCGCCAAGCGGCGCCAACCGCTCGCCCAAGAATACAGAAACAGGATGCCCGGCGGGAGAATCAGCGCGGCGGCGATGGGCCAGAAAACGAGCGGCATGTGAATCCACCTCGATACGGGAGAGACGCGACGTTTCGACGGTCGAGGGTCAATCCTTACGCGACATGAGACGCCGTACCCGGCCGAGAAACCTCACGGGAGCCTCGATCGCCCGTCGGAGAACAGCGTGCCTAGTAAGCAAAGCGTGCCTCGTAAGCAAGTGGTTATATTCGCCATCATCACCGTCGTTGCGGTCGCCGCCGGCCTTTTCACCGGGGTCATCAGCGTGTATCTGCGGGCCGCGCTCAAGCACGCAGGCTGGTCGGTCTAGCAAGCAACCCGACAGAGCTGCCGGCTCGGATGCGGATATTGATGCCCAGGCTACAATTCTTCGGCCCCGGCTTCGGTAGAATCTACTTGGATTATCGCGTTTCAGGAGCGTCTTCCATCGGGGAGTGAAGGTGCGTGCATGCACCGCTCGTCGACTGCTTGAAGGAGAACCCATGGTTGTTTTCGCGTCGCTCACGATCCCGATCTTGGCAGTCCCCGAGCCGGAGACTCGGTGGCTCGCCATCGTGAAGAAGATCGCGGAGGATACGGCCGGCTCGGCCGAGGTTTCGCTCGAGAACAAAGTGCTGAAGATGAAGCTGATCTTCCCGGGCAACCTGACGTCGCTGGTCGCGAAGTTCGCCGACCGGAACGTCCAAGTCGGGAACGTTCGCGTCGTGATCTCCGATCTGACGTATCTGGGCGGCGACGTCAGTCCCGCCAGCGTCCTCGAAGAGTTCAAGGGGTATCCGGGGATCTACAACGTGGCCTTCGATGGGAAGGTTCTCGAAGCGACCGTGGCGCCGACGACCGGCAAGCTGCACGCGATCTACCGCCTCCTCATCGAGAACGGGATCATCGTCAAGACGCCGCCCGTCAAGGAACCGGACGTCGTCTATCGCGCGTAGGCGCAGCCGCCTTCGCAAGACCGGAGACCGTCGCGCTCGTCGCGGCGGTTTCCGTTTTTGGTGGGCGGCGATGCGAAGGCGGTCGTGAGGTCGCTCCGTAACCCTACGTGACGATATGGATCGATCGCCACGGCAACCGTCCGCGCCCGCACGCGAAGCGCGAGTCTACGTGCTCGGCGGCAACGCGGGGACGCTCGCGTTCGCCTCGTCGTTGCGGCCGGAGAAGGGGCAGGTCACGGCCTGGCTCGTACCCTTGGCGTGGACGCCGGTGGGCGTGTCGCTGGGCGAGGGCTGGCAGCGCGTGAGCCTCGCGGCGGACAATCTCAGCGGCTGGGTCGACCAGACTTTCCCGCCCGAAGACGATCGCTCGTTCGTCACGCCGATGCGGGATCTGGAGATGTTGCTGCGCGTGGGCTGGCACGCCGACGTGCCGGAGCGCCTGAGCGAGTCGCTGCTCGTCAATCCCGAGGACGTTCCCGAAGACGTGCTCGACGGCGTGGCGCATCCGCCCGAGACGTTGACGCAGTGCGCGGTCTGCCGGCGCATGTGCGTGCGCGACCACTTCGTTTGGAACGAGCGCCAACTGTGCGCGTGGGATTACCATGCGACCGTCTTCGGGAAACGCGGCCCGTGGCGCGAGGAACCCTACGAGGAGCGGTTCTTCGAGACGCTGCCGCGTGCGGCGTACGTGGCGCCCGGGCTGTTGCAGGAACTCGACGTCGAGCCCGTCCTGGCGGTCGCGGGTCTGCCCGAAGCGCGCATGCGAGCGCTGATCAACACGGCGATCGGCGATACCAAGGACGGCGCGTACATGGCGGTGCGAACCGACGAGGGTCTGACGCTGTTGCGCGAACGACCGCTCCACGTCACGCCGTAGCGGCCGTCCGCGCTCGGCACACTCGCATGAACGTCAATCGCGCGATCGGCCGCCTTGCCGTGCTCTTCATCGCGGCATACGCGCTGTTGTGCGCGCGCCAGCTGTACGTGCAAACGATCGAAGGACCGCGCTTGGCGGGCAACCCGCACAACCCGCGCGCGGCGCTGCTCGCGCCGTACCGCGGCCCGATCCTGGCGCGCGACGGCACCGTGCTCGCGCGTTCGACCGCGAACGGCCGCGTCTATCCGTTCGGGCGCGCGCTGGCGCACGCGGTCGGCTACGCATCGGCGCGGTACGGCACCTCAGGTCTCGAATCGGCCTTCGACCAGGATCTGGCCGCGCGGCCGATTTCCAACGACCCGCTGGTCCAGATCCGGCAGTTGCTGGGCAAGGTGCCCGAAGCGCCCGCACTGGCGGGCGGAAGCGTCATCACGACCCTCGACCCCGCGGTGCAGTCCGTGCTCTTCGAGGCCTTGCGCGCGTACCCGCGCGGTGCCGGCGTGGCGCTCGACCCCCGGACGGGCGAAATCCTGGCGCTCGCGAGCGTGCCGAGCTTCGATCCGGGCGACATCGACGCGACCTTTCCGCAGATCGCACGCGACGCGTCGAGTCCCTTGCTCGATCGCGCGACCGACGGGCTGTATCCGCCCGGCTCGACCTTTAAGATCTTCACCGCGGCCGCCGCGCTCGACGCCGGCGTCGTGACCACCGATTCGACCTTCGAGGACCCGGGCTACGTGCGGGTCGGCGATTTCACCGTGCACGACAACGAAGGTGAGGCGACGGGCAGCCAGGATCTGACCGGCGCGTTCGCGCTGTCCAGCAACGTCGATTTCGCGCAGATCGCCCTGTCGCTGGGCAGCGACCGCTGGTTCGAGGCCGCTCGGGCCTGGGGGTTCGGCGGCTCGCTCGGCTTCACGCTGCCGGTTGCGCGCGACCACCTGCCCAGCCCCGCGTCGGTGACGCCGAGCGTCCTGGCGCAGCTCGGGTTCGGCCAGGCCGATTTGCTCGTGACCCCCATGCGCATGGCGATCGTGGCCGCCACCATCGCCGATGACGGCACCGCGCCGCGGCCCTACCTGGTGAGCGCCGTGCGCTCGCAGGGCCGCGAGTACGCGCGCGCCCGGCCCACGGAACTCGTCTCGCCGATCTCGCCGGCCGTCGCCGCCGAGGTACGGCAGATGATGGTGGCCGTCGTTCAACGCGGCACCGGCACCGCCGCCGCACTTTCCGGCGTACAGGTTGCCGGTAAGACGGGGACCGCGACCAACCCGGCGGGAAGATCGCACGCATGGTTCGTTGCGTTCGCACCGGCCGGCTCGGCGAAGGTCGCGGTCGCGATCGTCGTGGAGAATGCCGGGTACGGCGGCGACGTAGCCGCGCCGATCGCGCGGCGCGTGATCGCCGCGGCGCTAGCGCACGAGCGCAGTTGAGATGATCGAACGTAATCTTTCCGATCGTTACCGGCTCGAAGGCCGCGTCGGCCAAGGCGGCATGGCCGTGGTCTACGGCGGCATGGATAACGTGCTGCGCCGCCGCGTCGCGATCAAGGTGTTGCGGCCGCAACTGGCCGCCGACGCCGATTTCGTGCAGCGCTTTTACACCGAAGCGCAACACGCCGCCAAACTCTCGCATCCGAACATCGTCAACATCTACGACGTCGGGCGCGAAGGCGAAAATTACTTCATCGTGATGGAACTGGTCGACGGCGCCACGCTGGCCGCGATGATCGAAAACGACGGGCGCCTGCCCGAACCGGTCGCGATCGATTTCGCCGCGCAGATCTGCAACGGTCTCGCGTACGCGCACCGTCAAGGTCTGCTGCACCGTGACATCAAGCCGGCCAACATTTTGGTAACGCGCGACGACGTCGTCAAACTCTCGGACTTCGGTATCGCGCGCGCGGTCACGACGCAAACGATGACGGTCACGCAGCCCGGCATGGTGATGGGCAGCGTATACTATATTTCGCCCGAGCAGGCGCAGGGCCACGAACTCCACGAGACGAGCGACCTGTACAGCCTCGGCGTGGTGCTCTACCAGATGCTGAGCGGCCGTTTGCCGTACACCGGCGAGTCGCCGATTACGGTCGCGCTCAAGCACGTTTCCAATCCGGTACCGGCGGTCGATGCCGAAGATGCGACGATCAGCCCCGCGCTCGTCGCGATCGTGCGCAAGCTGATGCAGAAGGATCCGGCCGACCGTTTCCAATCCGCCTCCGAGGTCGCCAAGGCGCTGCGCGAAGCGCGCGAGCATCCGCTGGTCACGCAGCCCTTCGAGCTCGCGCCGGGCGAGCGCGCGGCCTCGAAAGGTCCGCGCACGATTCCCAACCCGAAGCCCCGGCCGTCGCGCAGCCCGGACCGCGCGCGCGCGGCGGCTGCCGGCGCGGCGGTCACGCGCGAGGAACGGGTTCAGCTCGGCGCCCTTCCGCAGGTTCTGATCGCCGCCGTCGCGCTGGTCGCGGCGATCGCGGTCGGGTATTTCGTCGCGAGCCGGCCGGGCGGCCCGTTCGGCGGGCCGGCGATGGTCGTGCCGCTGAACGTCGCGGGCGAGACCGCCGACGACGCCGTGCACAAGCTCGCGGCGCTCGGGCTACGCTCCACCGTCGTCGAAGTGCCGAGCGAATCGGTGCCGGCCAACCGGGTCGTGCGCCAGGACCCGCTGCCCAAGGCGGCCATCCTGAGCGGCTCGACGGTGCAGCTGTACGTCAGCACCGGGCTGCCGACGGTGCAGTTGCTCGACGTGCGGCAATACTCGAGCGACGACGCGCAGCGTTATCTGCGCAACGCGAAGCTCGTGCCTGCGATCGCGGGAATCTACGACCGGTCGCCGGCCGGTACCGTGCTCGCGCAGCGCCCCGCGGCCGGGTCGACGGTGCGCATCCGCTCGGTCGTCGCGCTGGTGGTCTCCAAGGGCCTCAAGCCCGTCTCCGTGCCCGACGTGGTGTCGGAAACGCTCGAGGACGCGCGCAAGGCCTTCGGCGAACGCGGGCTCGGCGTCGTCGTCTCGGAACGGCTTCCGAACGACTTGATCCCGGCCGGAGTCGTTACGTCCGAGAACCCGTCGCCCGGAACCGCCGTGCCGCCGGGCTCGAACGTGAGCGTGGCCGTCAGCAGCGGCCCTCCGCAAATCGGCGCGCCGGCGCTCGAAGGCCAAGTCGTCAGCGATGCGACGCGCATGCTGGAGGCGGCCGGCCTGCAAGCGGCCATCGAGTACGTCGTCGACCCGACGTCCACCGTCGGGACCGTTCTGAAGCAAGATCCCGAGCGCGGCGCGCAGCTGAAGAGAGGCGAGGCGGTCACGCTCGACGTCGCCGTATCGGGACTGGTGCCCGACGTCGCGGGCAACAGCCTCGCGCAGGCGAAGACGACCCTGCAGAACGCCGGTTACAAGATCGGCAATACCGCCTACGTCCAGGAAGGTGCGGACGGCACCGTCGCGCGCACCGAGCCGGCCTCGGGCGTGACGTTACGGCCGGGCGAGAGCGTGATGCTCTACGTCAACGGTACCTCGCAGGGGACGCCGTAGTGCCGCCCAGCGCGCGCATCCTCGGGGTCGACCCGGGCTTGCGCGTCACCGGGTACGGTGCGATCGAATGCTCCGGCACGGGCGCCCCGCGACTGCTCGAGGCGGGCGTGATCACGCCGGCCGTGCGCGCGCCGCTCGAGCGGCGCTTGGGCGAACTCTACGCGGAGCTGTGCGCGGTCCTGGCCGCCACGCGCCCCGACGTCATGGTGATCGAAGAGCTCTGGAGCGGTTACAAGAACCCGGCGACGGCCGTGCTGATGGGCCACGCGCGCGGCGTGCTGTGCCTCGCGGCGGACGCGCACGGCGTCCGCGTCCGGCACCTCGTCCATTCGCTGGTCAAGCGGGCGCTGACCGGTTCGGGCGCGGCCCGCAAAGAACAGGTCAAGCGCATGGTCATGCTCCAGCTCTCCCTGGTGACGGTGCCGGAACCGAACGACGTCTCGGACGCGCTGGCGCTGGCGCTGGCGCTGGCCAACATCGAACGCACCGAGCGGCGCCTCGAACGCCGCGGCATCGCGTAGGTCCGTGTTTACGCGAATTTCCGGCGAGATCGTCGAGCGCGGCGAGAACACGGTGCTGGTGGACGTCGGCGGGCTCGCATACGAAATCGTGCTGCCGCCGTGCGTCGCGGAAAAAGTACCGTCCGAGGCCGGCCGGCGGGTGACGCTCGAGATCCATCCGACCTTCAACCTCGAGGGGAACAGCGGCCGCTTCGCGTTCTTCGGCTTCACCAACGCCGTCGAGCGCGAGTTCTTCGAGGCGCTGATTTCGGTCGCGAGCATCGGGCCGAAAACCGCGGCCCGCGCCTTCTCGCTGCCGATGGCGCGGATCGCGCGCGCGATCGACGCGGGCGACCACGCCGCGCTCGTGAAGCTGCCGGGCATCGGGCAGCAGAAGGCGCGCGACATCGTCGCGAAGCTGCAAGGCAAGGTCACGCGTTTCTTGCTGATTCAGGATGCGGAGCCGCGCGCGCCCGAGCCGATTCCGGATTTCGCGCAAGAAGCGCTGCTGGTGCTGCTGCAGCTCGAGTACAAGCGCGGGGAGGCCGAGACGATGATTGCCGAAACGCTGGCCGCCTCGCCCGCGATCGCGGACGCGGAGTCGTTGCTGGCCGAAGTCTATCGCGTGAAGCACCGCCGCGCGGAGGCGTCGTGAGCGAACGCAAGCGCAAGATCGTGCTCGGGCCGCAGGACGCCGCGCGCGTCGTGTCGCCCGAGGAAGCCGTCGAAGAAGAGTTCATCGGCGCCACGCTGCGCCCGCGCTCGTTCGACGAGTACGTCGGGCAGACGACGCTGGTCGACAACCTGAAGATCGCGATCGACGCGGCCAAGGCGCGCGACGAACCGCTCGACCACGTGCTGCTCTACGGGCCGCCCGGGCTCGGCAAGACGACCCTCGCGTCGCTGATCGCCAAGGACATGGCCCGCGCGCTGCGGCCGACGTCGGGCCCGACGCTCGACAAGCCGAAGGACCTGGTCGGCATCCTGACCGCGCTCCAGGCCGGCGACGTGCTCTTCATCGACGAGATCCACCGTTTGGGCGGGGTCGTCGAAGAGTTCCTGTATTCGGCGATGGAGGACTTCCGCGTCGACATCGTGATGGACAGCGGCGCGTACGCAAAAACCTATAAGATCCCGGTCGAGCGCTTCACGCTGGTGGGCGCGACGACGCGCGCCGGCATGCTGTCCGCGCCGCTGCGCGAACGCTTCGGCTTGACCTACCACCTCGATTACTACAGCGACGAAGAATTGCAGCGCATCGTGACGCGCAGCGCGGGCGTGCTCGGCATCCCGATCGAGGCAGAGGGCGCGCGTACGATCGCGCGGCGCAGCCGCGGTACGCCGCGCATCGCGAACCGGCTGCTGCGGCGCGTGCGCGACTACGCCGAAGTGCGCGCGGGCGGGACGATCACCCAGGACGTGGCGAACGAGGCGTTGCGCCGCGAAGGCGTCGACGAGCGGGGCCTCGACCGCTTGGACCGCGCGTATCTGCGCACGATCGCGGAGCAATATCGCGGCGGGCCGGCCGGGATCGGCGCGATCGCCGCGACCTTGACGGAAGATGCCGAAACGCTCGAGGACGTCGTGGAACCCTACCTGCTCAAGACCGGCTACGTCGTTCGCACCGCGAGCGGCCGGAAAGTGACCCCCGAGGCGTACGCGCATCTGGGTTTGGCGGTTCCTGCGGATACGGGCGGCCTCCAGCCCCGTTTGCTCTAGGGTTTCGCCGCGGAGGTCGGGGGGTGGCGCTCGCGAACGTCGCCCGTAATGGAACGGCGAGCGTTCATCACCCTTGCGGGTGCCGCGCTGGTCGGGTTCCCGCGCGTTGCGCGCGCAACGGGCGGTCTCGATGTGGCGGCGCCGGGGGCGCAGTATTCGGTGCGCGTGCTGCTGGCGAGCGGCGCCTTCGAGCCGCCGCAACCGCTTGACGCGTGGCACTTTGCGTGGAACGGGCGCACGTACCGCGGCGCGTTCGCAACGGTGACCCTACCGGACGGCCGGTCCGGTCTGGTCGATACGCTCCCGCTCGACGCGTATCTGTACGGCGTGCTCAGCAAAGAGGTCTCGGCCGCGTGGGCGCCCGGCGCCCAGCAGGCGCAGGCGCTGGTCGCGCGCACCTACGCCCTGCTGAAGCTGCGGCCCGAGCGCCAGTACGACGTGGTCGCCGGCGAGAGCGACCAGCTCTACGGCGGAATCGAGAGCGAGACCGTCGAGGGCCGGGCGGCGGTCGATGCGACGGCCGGTACGATCGTCACCTTCGGCGGCACGCCCGCGCACGTCGCATACAGCGCCTGCTGCGGCGGACGCACGGCCGACGCAGGCGACGTCTGGAAAACGCCCGTCCCCTATTTGCCCAGCATTCCCGATCCGCACTGCGCGGGGACGCCGGGCTTCGCGTGGCAGGCCGAGGTCCCGTTCGGAGCGGTTCTGGGAGCCTTCGGAGCGCCGCTGGCGGGGATCGGCAAGCTGCGTTCCGTGAACGTGCGCGTGGACGATCCGGCCGCGCGCCCGCGCGGCATCGACTTCGTCGGCGCGACCTCGACCTTCGAGACGACGCCCAACGCCTTTCGCTCCGCGCTCGGCCCGAGCGTGATCCGCAGCGCCTTCGTACACGAGGTCGCGGTCGAAGCGGGCGGCACGACGCTCGCGATCAGCGGCACGGGCCACGGCCACGGCGTCGGCCTCTGCCAGTGGGGCACGCGCGTCATGGGCGGGCAAGGCGCGGGTGCCGAGGATATCGTGGCGTTCTACCTCCCGGGTACCGCGCTCGCGCGTGTCTGACGATGCGGCGCTGCGCCGCGTCGACGCCTACCGGTACCAGCTGCCGTCCGAGCTGATCGCGCGCGTCCCCGCCGAGCCCGCTGATGCGTCGCGCCTGCTCGTGGTCGACGGCGGTCCGCTGCGCGAGGTGCCGTTCGCGGGCTTCCCGTCGTTGCTGCGAGCCGGCGACGTTTTGGTCGTGAACGAAACGCGGGTCATCCGCGCGCGGCTTCGGGGTACGCGCGAACCGGGCGGCGGCGGCGCGGAAATCCTGCTGCTGCGCCCCTCCGCCGGGGGAGCGTTCGATCCCGCCGCGCCGTTCTGGGACGCGCTCGCACGGCCGGGGCGACGGCTGCGCGCCGGCGCGCGCGTGCGCTTCGGCGACGACGCCGTCGCCGAGATCGCGAGCGTGCTGCCGGACGGCGTGCGGCGGGTGCGATTCGAGTTACGGTTCGCATTCGAGGACTTGCTCGAACGGTATGGAGAGCTGCCGCTTCCGCCGTACGTCGGACCCGGCAACGCCGCGCGGGCCGCGCGTTACCAGACGATGTTCGCGCGCGTCCCCGGCAGCGTGGCCGCCCCGACCGCCTCGCTGCACTTCACGCCGCGCGTCGCCGCCGAGCTGCGCGCGCGCGGCGTCGAGATCGTGCCGCTCGTGCTCGACGTGGGCCTCGGCACCTTCCGCCCGATGGCCGGCGAGACGATCGACGAACACCGGATGCACGCGGAGCGGTACGCGATCCCCGCGGACACCGCGGCGGCGGTCAATGCGGCGCGCGACCAGGGGCGGCGGGTCGTGGCCGCCGGGACCACGGTGCTGCGGGCGCTCGAAGCATCGGCGCTGGCGCACGCGGGACGCGTCGCCGCCGGCGAGGCGGAGACGGACCTCTTCATTTCACCGGGCTTACGGTTTGCGGTGGCCGGCGCGCTGCTGACCAACTTCCACCTGCCCGCCTCGACGCTGCTCGTACTCGTGGCCGCGTTTGCAGGCTTCGAGCGCACGCTCGAAGCATACGAATACGCGATCGCACAACGCTTTCGTTTCTATTCGTTCGGGGATGCGATGTTCGTGGCACGCGCATGAGTTTTGCGATTTTCGGACACGAAACGGCGTTACCGGCGCGTACAATCGACTCGTCTTCAACCCATCATAAGAGAGGCATCATGCCCAAGCTCTCTGTAGCTGCATTTTTCGTGGCGCTCCTTTCCGCGGGTCTGGCCGGCTCCGCGGCGGCGCAAACTCAACCCGCGGCGTCACCCGCGCCGGCGGTCGCGCCGTCGGCGGCGCCCGCCGCGACGCCCGCGCCGGCTTCACCAACGAGGACGCTCTACCGGATCCCGGCCGACGACAAATGGCACCTCGTGTTCGCGCCCTACCTTTGGGCACCGAACATCAACGGCTCGGTGCACTTCAACGTTCCGTCCATTCGGTTGCCGGATTTGAACCGGCCGGTCGACGTCGGCGCGAGCATCGGCCCGACCGATTATCTCAGCAACCTGAACTTCGCGATTCAATTCTCGGGTGAAGTGCGCCGCGACGCGCTGTCGGTGTTCTTCGACTTCATCAACGCCAATCTCAACAGCACGACGGGCCAGGTCCGCTCGCTGACGGGACCGCGCGGTAACGTGGAAGTGCCGGTCGATACCGCGCTGAGCACGCATTTCCGCGAGACGTTCTGGGCGCTGGCGCCGGGGTATACGGTCCTGCACGGGGTCGACGGCAACGTCGACGTCGAGGTGGGCTACCGCCAGGCTTCGATCAATACGTCGGCCGCCTGGCACCTCAACGGCCCGCTCGACCTGGTCAACCGTAACGGAAGCGCGTCGCTGAACCAGACGTACGGCGATTTCATCACCGGTTTGCGCGGTAACCTCTACTTGGCGCCGCGCTGGTACGTGCCGTACTACGGGGACCTCGGCTGGGGCAACAACAACTCGACCTGGCAGGCGTTCGGAGGTCTGGGCTTCGCGGGCCGCACGACCGACGTCGTGCTTCTCTACCGCAACTTGCAGTACAACGATACGCGTCTGCAGATCGTCCGCATGGGCGGCCCCGAGCTCGGAGTCGTCTTCCACTGGTAACGCGGGTCGCGTCGACCATCCTCGGAGGTTCGTTATGTTCGAGCGAAAAGTAGCCGTCGCCGCGTTCGCGGCGGCCGCGGCGCTGGCCGTTGTGCCGGCGGCCGCGCCGGCTCAAACCCACGGTTCGCAGATCAGTATCGCGAACTGCAGTATCTTGCGTTGGCAGGAATCGTCGATCAACCCGTACTGGCGGCCGTGGGCCTGGCCGAACTACAATCAGGGGATTCCCGTAACCGACGGGCTCGAGATCGATTACACGAACGTCGGAACGCAAACGGCCGTGCGGGTCGCGTTCGAGGTCAATTACCGCGGCGAACGCGAACACATCGTGGATGTCGGCACGTTCAGTCCCGGGGCGCAGATCAAGCACACCTTCGGCAATTTCAGCGGATTCGCGTATCAGGGACCCACGCCGAACTCGTGCCGCGTGCGCGCCGTCCGCTACGCCGACGGCAGCGTTTGGCACGCCCAATCGCAACCGTTGCAGCCCTCCCCCGCGCGGTAGCGACCTGACGCTCCGAGGGCGGAGACCGGGAATGTGACCGTGCAGGAGTCTCCGCCCCTGGAGACCGAGCCGCGCTGGCCGCCCATCGCGGCCATCGTGCTCGCGGCCCTGCTCGTGGGTCTGTTACCGGCTCGCTATGCCCCCACGCCGTGGTGGTGGTTTCCCTGGGTGAGCCTGGTCGCGGTCGTGGGGCCCATGATGGCCGTCACGCTCGTGCCCGGGAGCCTCCTCTTGCACCGCATCGAGCGTGCGGTGTTGCTCGCGTTGTTCGGGGTCATCGGCGGATTGAACGTGATATCGGTCGGGCGGCTGGTCGCCGACATGATCACGCACAAGCACGGCTACACGGCGATCACGCTGCTCGAATCCGCGACGGAGATCTGGACCGTCAACGTGATCGTCTTTGCCATACTCTATTGGCAGGTCGATCGCGCCGGACCGGAAGCGCGCGCCGCCGGTGCCGGCGCCGGCGCCGATTTTCACTTCGCCGACGAGCGAGGCGAAGGTGATTCCGGCAGCCGGCCGCCGAGGTTCGTCGATTACCTGTATCTCGCGTTCGTCACGTCGACGTCGTTCGCGCCGCCCGACTATTCCAGGCCCGCGAGCGAGCGCGCGAAGCTGTTCTTGATGGCGCAGGCCACGATCTCGCTCGTGACGCTGTTCCTCATCGCATCGCGGGCGATCGCGACGCTTTCTTAACCGCCGTAGGTTCGGCCTTTCCACGCGCCGCCGCGGCCGCGCGCGCCGGCGAGCGCTGAATCGACGGTCATCGCCGTATAGAGCGCCGCCGCCGCCGGCAGCGCCAAGGCCTCGTGCGGCGGCCGCCCGTAGAGACGCAACGTCGGCGCGTACAGCCACGCCATCGTCGCCCATGCCGAGCCGGCCACGACCGCTAGCGGGGCGTCCAGCCGAACCAGCCCGGCCAGGGTGAGCGCCGGCGGAACGAGGTAGAGCACGGTCATCCCGGCGACGGCCAGCGCGGTCTGCGAGTACGAGCGCTCGAGCTGCGTGAACGCCGTCCGCTTTACCATTTTCCAGAGCGGCCCGAGCGTCTCGTAGCTGCGCAGGCTCGTGGTGCGCGCGGTGAGATCGAGCCGGATCGCCCCGCCGGAATGCTTGACGGCGGCCGCCAGCGCGCAATCGTCGATCAACCGGCCGGCGATCGAGTGCAGGCCGCCGATCCGCTCCAGCGCGTCCGCACGAACCAGGACGCACCCCCCGGCCGCGGCCGCGGTCTCGCGCGCCGGATCGTTCGACCACGCGAACGGGTACAGCTTTCGGAAGAAGAAGACGAAGGCCGGCACGAGCAGCCGCTCCCAGGGGCTTTCGCAGTGCAACAGCACCATCAGCGAAACGAGGTCGAGTTTCCCGCGCTCGAGCTTTGCGACCAGCTCCGCGAGGTTCTGTGGGTCGTGCTCGATGTCGGCGTCGGTGAAAAGCCAGTAATCCGGCCGCCCGCGCGCGCCGCACACGTGCGCGACGCCGCTGTCCAGCGCGTTGAGTTTACCCGTCCAGGGCGCCTCGACCGGGCGTGACGCAACGACCTCGAACGGGACGCCGCCGCCCGTTGCGGCGGCGGCGCGGCACGCGACGGCGTCCGTCGCGTCGGAACTCGCGTCGTCGACGACCGTGACCGCGAAGGGACCGCCGTAACGCTGGCGGAGCAACGAGGTGACGGTGCGTCCGATCGTGGCCGCCTCGTTGCGCGCCGGTATCACCGCTTCGACCGAAGCGAAGCCGCGCGCCGGTTCCTCGTCCTCGGACGGCCCGAGGTCGACCTGCCAAAAGCGTCCTCGGGCTACGGCCAGCCCGAGCCAAGCGGCCAGCGACGTTCCCGCCAGCGCGAGCGCGAACCGTTTCGAGGGTCGCACGCTTAGCGCGCCTGGAGTTCCCGGGCGCCGCGCACGCTGCGAGAGCTGCGCACGCGGCCCAGGATGAGGTCCATCGAGAGGGCGACGAGCGGATCTTTTACGCGCGCGGGCAGCCGCGCGAACGCGAGCTGCAGCGGGACGTCGGTTCCGGCGGTGTAGCGCGCCCGGGGCGCACGGGCGGTCAGCGCGTGATGGATGGCGGCGACGCAGCGGTCGGGCTGCGGCGCGCATAAACCGATCAGGTCCATGGCGCCTTCGACGATCCGCTGCGCGCTTGCGTAGCGCCGGGCCACGTGTGGTTCGAGTCCGCTCGTATCGAGGTAACGGGCGGGAGTCTTCTTGCTCCAGATCGCGGTGGCGAACGTCCCCGGTTCGATCAGCGCGACGCGAACGCCGAAGCCTCGCTGCTCGAGACGCAGGGACTCGACCATGCCTCGAACCGCGTGCTTCGAGGCCGCGTACGCGCCGTTGAACGGCCACGCGACCCTGCCCGAGATCGATCCGACCACGACGACGCGACCGCGCGCCGCTCGCACCAGCGGCAGAAACGCTTTGGTTACCGCGAAGACGCCGACGACGTTGACGTCGAGTTGCCGCCGCACGCCCTCGACCGTCAGGCTCTCGACCGGCGCGTGAAAGACGACCCCGGCGTTATTGACCAGCGCGTCCAGCCGATGCGCGGTTCGCTCGGCGACGAGTTTCCGCGCGGCTTCGATCTGTTCGGCGTCCGTCACGTCGAGGCGGAGGGGTTCGCTGCGCGCGGAGAGCGCGCCGCGCACGTGCTCGGCATCGGCGCCGTCGCGCACGCCCGCGAACACACGCCAGCCCTCGTTATCCAGCCGCCGGGCGAGCGCGTATCCGATACCGCTCGATGCGCCGGTGATCAGGACCGCGCGGCCACGAGTGCGATGCAGGTCGTCCATCCGCGCCCGCAATTACGCGATCTCTCGGGCTTTCTCCCGTCGCCCCCATGGGGCCGGAGCGGGCCCCGCGCGGGCGCGTCGGCGCCTGCGCGGGGTTCGCGCGACTGCTATTAACCGCCCAGCGAGCGCTGGCCGACGACGCGGCCCAGCGGCGGCGTCGTATCGGCGCCGGTGCCCCATACGCCGTTGAAGCTGTTATTGTCCTCGTTGAACCAGAACGAGAACCAGCCCGAGTCGGTCCCGTTGCTCCACTTCGCTCTCACCTTGTCCGTCGTCCTGAACTTTCCGTTGATGACGACCTTTCCGATGTGGCAAACGGACACGACGCCGGCCTGCGTGCACGACATCTCTCCGGCGATCGCGGAACTGCCGCCCGCTACCGTGACGTTCCATTTTCCGGCAGTGGTGATCGGCGACGGCGGCAGGACCTTGTTGGCGACGAACGTCCCGTTTTCCTTACGCCCGTTGTAGCCCCAGGAACCGTTGAAACTGTGGCCGTTGGGGCTGACGTAGACGGTCAGCCAACCCGCGCCGCCCGGGCCGTGCCACTTTCCGTTGATCTTCGAGTCGGTCACGAACGTACCGGTGAACCCGTTCCCGTTCGTGGCGTTGTTTCCGACCAGACCCTCGCCCGACTGGGTCACGGTCACGGTAGCCGTGGTCGTGCCGTTCAGGCCGGTCTGCTGAACGTGCCAGGTGCCCGTGAGATTCGGCGGGCTCGCGAACGCCGCGGTGTACGATAACGCAGCGGTCGCAAACCCGAAAAATAATGAAATTGCGAAACGTCTCACGCTGATCTCCTTCATGGTTTGATGGTGATGGACGAAAGGCGGCGGGGGTTCGTCCGACGGCAACGCCCCGAAGAGCAAAAGAGTATACCGCGCAACCGGTTCGATGGGAGGCGCCCGCGCCCCGCTAGCCCGCGAAAACGAACGCGACCGGTCCCGGCCATCGGCAGCATAGCACGAAAGCAAGGCCCGGAAACTCCGAAAATTACCAAGCGGAGCCTCAAACCGTACGGTTGCCTGGATGCCCCGAATGCCGGTCGTGGTCTTTTGGGATAGCTGGGCGTCCGTGCATCGGATATGTTTATCCTTGGCCTTCACGTTTTCGAAAGTTGGAAACATGCCGATTCAAACGCCGTTGACGCGCCGCGAGGCCGCTCTCGCGATTGCCGGCGCCGCCGGCCTTCCGTTTCTTCGGCCGGGCGAGGTCCTGGCCGCGGCCGCCGACCCGGCCGATCCGTTGCCTTCTTGGAACGACGGTCCCGCGAAGCGCGCGATCCTCGCATTCGTCCGGGTCACGACCGATCGGTCGAGCTCGAGTTTCGTGCCGCCGGACGAGCGCCTCGCGACCTTCGATCAGGACGGGACGCTTTGGGTCGAGCACCCGATCTACACGCAAGTCGTCTTCGCGTTCGACCGGGTCGTCGCACTCGCGCCGCAGCATCCCGAATGGAAGGTCACGGAGCCGTTCAAATCGGTGCTCGCCGGCGACCGCGCCGCCATGGCGGCGTTCACCGTGAAGGACCTGGAGTCCATCGTCGCCGTGACGCACTCGGGAATGCCCGTCGAAACGTTTCAAGCGACCGCGAAGGCGTGGATCGCGGGTGCGAAAAACCCGCGCTGGAAACGCCCGTACACGGATCTCGTGTACCAGCCGATGCTGGAAGTCATGCGCTATCTGCGCGCCAACGGGTTCGATACCTACATCGTGACCGGTGGAGGTCAGGACTTCGTGCGCGCGTACGCGGACGGCGCGTACGGCGTTCCCTCGCAGAAGGTGATCGGTTCGGCGGCGGATACGCAATTTACGTACCAAGACGGAAAACCGACCCTCGTGAAGCTGCCCAAGCTGCTATTGAACAACAACTTCTCCGGAAAAGCGGAGGACATTTATCTGTTCACCGGCCGGCGGCCGCAGGCGGCGTTCGGGAATAGCACCGGGGACCAGCAGATGCTCGAGTACACGGGTGCCGGCAGCGGGGCGCGCGTGATGGCGCTCGTGCTGCACGACGATGCGACGCGCGAGTACGCCTACGGTCCGGCCGCGAACCTGCCCGATACAAAAGTCGGAACGTTCACGCAGGCGCTCTACGACGAGGCGAAGGCCAAAGGCTGGTTCGTGCTGAGCATGAAGAACGACTGGAAACGCATCTTTCCGTTCGACGTGTAGACGCGCGAGATGCGCCGCCCGACGTCGGCGGACGCCCGTACGGCGCATCTCGCGCGTGACTCGAGGCTTCGGCTCTACGAGGCCGCCGGGGCGGCCGGCGCCGCCGGGGCCGCGCCGAGCGCTTCTTGTAGTTTCGCTTGATCTTCCGCGCTGAGCGACGACTGGATGACCGTTCCGCCCAGACCCTTGACGGCCTCGAGCACGCGGTCCGGCGTCGCCTTCTCGATGATCAGGACGACCGCGGACTTCCCGGGGGCGAGCTTGCCGTCGAGCGCGTCGATAAAGTGCTTGTCGATACCGATGTCGGCGAGCTTGCCGGTAATGCCGCCGGTAGCGGCTCCGATCGCGGCGCCGACGAACGGCATGAGGAAGAGCGTGCCCACGAGTAAGCCCCAGAACGCGCCGCCCAACAGGCCGTTCCCGACCAGATCGGTCGCCTCTTTTACCTGATATTTGCCATCGGCCGAGCGCGAGACAAACGCCGCATCTTGAAGTTTGACGACGTACTGCTTTTGCAGCGCGTTGATTTCAGCGACGAACTTCTCGGTTGCGTCCGGCGTGTCGAAGGAAACGACGACGAGTTCTGCCATGTGTTCTTGACCTTTCTTGGAAAAGCAACTGTAACGGACTATGTCTCGAACGGAAAGATTTTCTTCCAATCGTTCTTCATGCTGATCACGGGCCACCCTTTCGCGGTCGCCTCGTCGAACGTGGACTGGGAGAACGGGCTCAGCTTGACGCCCGGTAAACCCTGTGCGGGCCCGTAGGCGTATTCGCGTTCGGCGTCATCGTGAAGGACGAGCATCGTCAGAACCGCGCCGCCGCGATTGCCCTGCGCGTACTCGAGCATCTGCCGGTCGCCGTCCGAATTGCCGAAGGCCGCACGGGGGCGCCGCCCGAGAAAGAGATAGATGTCTTCCGGCTTCGCCGCCACGTCGTTGAAGAAGAGCAATGACGGCTGCTTTACGAGCACCCCGCGGCCGTCCTCACCGTAAGCATAACTGGTTTTCGCGGCCGAACCGATGATGCGGTCCGGCGGAACGCCGTAGACGCGCTCCGCGAACGCCCGGACGAAGGCTTGCCCGCCTCCGGTCACGATGTAGACCTTAAAGCCGGCCGCGCGCAGATGCTCCATCACCTCGAGCATCGGCTGGTATACAAGTTCCGTGTACGGCCGGTTCCAGCGCGGATCTCTTGCGTTCGCGATCCAATCGGCGGCGATCGCGTGAAAGTCCCCGGTCGTTACGCCCGCGTGGGTCGCGGCGACGACGATCTCGAGATCCTGCAGCGTGAACTTGGCGATTGCCGCTCGGTCGCCGGCCACGATCGATTTGAAGGGTTCCGCGTCCTTCCATTCCGGATGGGAGGGCGCGAGCGCGGCCACCCGCGCCAATGCAAAGGCGATCTGGGTGAAGACCGGTCGCTCGACCCACAAGGTCCCGTCCTGGTCGAACGTCGCGATGCGTTCTTGCTCGGGAACGAAGTTCGGGTCCGCCGCGTCGGTCGCCGCGCGCACGAACGTCAGGATGGCGGTCTTCACCGGGCCGTCGTTCCAGGACGGCAACGGGTCGACAATCGTCCGGGCGTCGGCTTTCTGCGCCCCAGTTACCATAGATGAACTTCCCCTTTACGCGACCGGCGTTAGCCTGCAAAGCGTAGCGCGAATCGGGCGCCGGGGCACTCCCGAAATTGCCGTCCCTCGCGCGCTCCCGCTACTCTCGGGGGTACTTCTTGCGGAACGCCGCGACTTGACCCGAGGTGACCTCCGAGGCTCGGTTGCCCCAGTGCGTTCGGACGTAGGTGGCGACGGCCGCCACCTCGGCGTCCGAGAATTCGCTTCTGAACGTCGGCATGGGAAGCGCGTTGTGTGCGGCCTTCTGGCCGCCCAGCATCACCGACAGCAGGCTATCCGGGTTCGGCGCGACGACGAGCGGATTGCCCGCCAGCGCCGGCCCCAACTGGGCATTCGAGTAACCGGTGCCGCTGGGCTGGTGGCAGCCCGCGCAGTTCTCGATGTAGAGCCTGGCGCCCAGCGCCGTCGGACCGTTCTCGGGCGAGCCGGCCGCGGCCGGCGCACGTGCAGGCAGCGCCTTCAGATACACCGCGATCGCTTTCGCATCCGCGGGGGTTGAAAATCGCAGGCTGTCGTGCCAGACCAGCGCCATCGGACCGACGGCGCCTTGACCCGCCTGGACGGTCTCTTGATGCTCCGGGTAGCCTTTCGCATCGTCCGTAAGCTGCAGGTGGTGCGTCACGTCCGCGTGGCCGGTTCGCAAGTAGGTGGCGATGTCGTCGACGGTCCAGGTCCCGAGTCCCGTCCGCAAGCTCTCGGTCAGGTTCGGCGCCCACCAGCTGTCGATTTCGGCGCCGGTGAATGCCGCGGATTTCTCGATTCCGCCCAGCACGTTGCGAGGGGAGTGGCACGCGCTGCAGTGTCCCAGTCCCTCGACCAGATACGCGCCGCGGTTCCACTCGCGGCTTTGCGCCGAATCCGGGCGGTACGTGCCGGGGCGGAAGAACAACTCGTTCCAGCCGAGCATCGACAGCCGGATGTCGAACGGGAACTTCAGCTGGTCGACGTCAACGTCGTGAGCGACCGGCTTTACCGTCTGCATGTACGCCCAGATCGCCGCGACGTCTTCTTCGGTCACTCGCGTGTAAAAGGTGTACGGCATCGCCGGGAAGAGGTACTGATTCTTCTTATTGTGCCCGAGATGCATCGCGCGATAGAAGTCGGCGAAACTCCAGGTCCCGATGCCCGTCTCCTTGTCCGGCGTGATGTTCGACGAGAGCAGAAAACCGAACGGCGTTCCGATCTTTCGCCCACCGGCGAACGGCGCGCCGCCCGCCGTCGAGTGACAGCCCTCGCAGTCGCCCATGCGCGCGAGGTAGCGGCCGCGCTCCACTTGAGCGTTCGACGGAGAAGCGACCGGTCGTTCGGCACGAAACGCGAGCGATCCGAGCGCGATGACGAGCGCCGTAACGAAGACGGCGTACCGGCGCCGGGAACCGCTAACGACGACGAGTTCCGCCACGATATCTGCACCTCGTTCGAGGATCTGTCGTCCGGCAAGATCCTGCTCTGCGAGCCGTTCGCGAGACGTGCTCGGCCATCCGTTTTGTAACTATGCGATCGCGAACTGCCGAACCAGGTAACAAGACCGAGGCCGGGTGAACGTCACGAGTCTTGGGCCTCAGTCTATTCCGAGGTAGCAAAGGTTCCGAAATATGACCAAGCTGACCGTGTGGGTGCCGATCTTCTGTGTGGCATTCTTCGCCGGCAATTCGTCCGCATGCACGGCAGGTACCGCGTCACCTGCGCCGGCCGCAAGCCCGGTCTACAAGTACGTGGTCGAGCCCACCCCGGCCGGCTCGCCGCAGCCGGGGTACCCGGTCATCTACAAAGTCGAACTGAACAAACGGCACTATTCGTCGCACGACGAGATCGAAATACAGGTCTTAACGAGCAAGAACGTCGTTCGAGTCACAAACCAGGAAATGGGTCACGGCGGAACGCTGACTCAAGCCGCGCCGGGAGTCTTTCGCGGCCAGGGCCAAGTCCCCGGGATCCCGTTCTTCGTACGCGGGATGGCCGTCCCGATGCATTACACCGCGACGACGGCTAACGGCAACTCGACGACGGCCACGGCCACCGTCACGTTTTGAGTCTCAATTAAAATCCGCTGACGAGGGCGACGTCGGCGGCAATCCGATCCGCTGTGGCCCGGCCGTAGACTTGCGTCTGATAGCCGGACCACAGCGAGCCTGATACCCGCAGAACGCGGAAACGACCGCCGCGAGCGAGATCGACGGGGCCGATGCGCGGCCCGGTCGATGTTCTCGCGATTCACGTTGTCAGCGCCGGAACCCGCCTCCCCCGCGGAAGCCGCCCCCGTCGCTGAAGCCGTGGAACCCGCTCGCACCTGCGCCGCGCGCGTCGAAATCACGGTCGAGATCGGAATCGCCGGACGGATGGTAGGCCGATGCGCCGGAGGACGACGGATGGTACGACGACGGCGACTGCACGTTCGACCAATTGCCGCCGCCGGTCGACTTCTGCCACGATCCGTCTTGATTGCGGTAGACGTTGCCGTCGTGGCCGGCGTACACGTCGCCGTTCGCGCCCTTCGCGACGGCGCTGGTTCCGTACCGCGTCGCGACGCCGGCCGCTTCGCCGTAGGCGCCCGAGGCGTGCGCTCCGTATGCGTTTCCGTACTGGGTGTGTACGGCGCTCGCGCCCCACGAGCCGTAGGGCGTCCGTTCTTGGTACGTGCTGCCCGACACGCCGTAACGCGAGTTGTAGAACGAGCCGCCGGCGGCTACGCCACCGTTGGGTCCGTACACCGCCCCGCCGCGCGCGTAGGTGCCCGTCGCCGGGTTGTAGGCGGCGCGCGCGGTGGCGCCGCCGTAGGGGCCGTAGATCGAGGCTTGGTTTCCGTAATATCCCGTGCGCGAATTATAGTAGGATCCGGCCGTGCCCCAGGCGGCGCCGGTGTACCACGATCCGCCCGTCCACGTGGCCGCGTACGGATAATAGACCGGGAACGCGCCGGGGGCGTAGTAACCGGGCCAATAGTACCCGGTGCCGTACACCCAGCCGTTGTCCCAGTATCCCGAGAGATAGCCCGCGGTGAAGCCCACCAGCACGGCCGCGCCGGCCGGGTTCACCGGCGGCGCGGTGACGACCGCGCCGGCGTCGTCGTACACGTAGACGTACGTGTCGGCATAGAGCGGCGAGCTCGGCGGAATCGTGTAGATCGCTTTCGGCACGTAGGTCGCGACGCTCCACGGGCCGCTCGGGCCCGGCGCCGTGAACCACACGCCGCTATAGCACGCGAAATACTGTCCGTCGGTGACGCGGATGACGTCGAACGAGGTGTTCACCGCGTACGAGAGCGAGGTGCCTGCAATCGGCTCGAACTGCGGCGAGCCGCTGTAGATGACGTCGATCTTGGAGTTGCTGACGCTGACCTGGGCGACCTGCGGTACCGCGGTCGAAGCGCCGACGTACTGCGACGCGGCCGTTCCCGGGACGGACACGAGGACGCCGCCGCGCGGGCTGTTCACCGGGATTTGAGAGAAAGCTGCCGGTAACGAGGTCGATGCGTACGTCCACGGGCCGGTGGAGAGGCTGTCCGAGCGGTACCAGCGCCCGGACAAAAGCACGTACCATTCCTTGGCCGGCTCGTAGAAGAAGACGTTGCTTCCGGTGTTGCTGACGTACGAGAGATGCGGCGCCCCGTCGATCGCGCTGAGGACGGGTTTGCCCGCGATCGCGATCAGATCGGCGGGAGTCGTACTCACGAAGACCTCGGGCACGTCCGCAGCGCTCGGCGCGGCCGCGCCGAGGTTGGCGTGCACTTCCTGCCAGTTGGGATCGTTCGGAATCTTCGCGAACTCGGGCGGCGCGGTGGCCGGACCCCACGGACCCGTGTAGGACGTGGCGGCGATCCAGCGATCGCCGTCCAACAGATAATACTTGCTATCCGCGCCGTCGAAAATGACGGCCCAATTCGTATTGACCGCGAATTTGAGGTCGGTTCCCGCGATGGGCGCGAGGATCGGGTCGCGGTCGAAGACGACGAGAATCGCGTTCTTCTCGGTGTAATAGATGGTCGGCGGCGCGTGGTTGAGCGGCGCCGGCTTGGGCAGCGCCTTCGACGCGTCGAGGCTCGCGAGGATGGTCGCCAGCGGGACGGTATTGTCCTTGAGCGGGATCTGGTCGACCGCCGCGGATAGCGAAGCCGACACGGCCGGGCTCTCGTTGGGCCACTTGCTCGAGGTGATCTTGGTTTCGACCAGCGCGACCTGACCGGTCTGGAAATCGGCCGAGGTGTAGGTCCTGAAGTGGACCACCCCATAGATCGGTTGGGACGAGCCGTTCTTCGTGACCGCCACCGCGGCCAGGCCGTTGAGCACGGTGTAATTCGGCCAACTCGTCACCTGAGGCTGATAGACCACGATCTTCGTGCCGTTTTGATCGAAGGTCTTCGGCCAATTCGTCTGCTGGACGGCGCCGGCGCAAACCGTAAGTAACCCGAAGGCTAGGACGCCGGCCGCTGCGGAAACGGAAAGCTTGTTCATGGGGTTCCTCCAGGCGCAATCATACAAACCTAATCGGTTCTCGGCAATCCGGAACGCCGGCCGCAGTGCCGGGGGCCGTCAGCGCGCTTTGCGCGCGCCGCGGCCGTGGCCGACCGGCTTCGCGGGGTCGTCGTCGAGGCCGTAATCGGCCTCGAAACCGGTGAAGTCCGCGTTGAAGCGCAGCACGACCCAGCCGCGCCGGACGTCGTTATGCCACGTTGCGCGGACCACGGAGTCCTCCAGAACGCCCTTCAGCGACCCTCGCCGCCCGAATCGCCCGACGATCCTGCCTTCCCTCGCAAACATGTGCAGGTAACGTGCCCCGAAAAAGCCCGCAGCCTCCGGATCGAGAGCGTATAACGATGCCTTCACGCACTCACTGCGGCGGCGTCATGCCGCGCTTGACCGGGAAGAGCAGACTCCAATTGAACCGTATCTGCCCGTACGGAGCGTTCGCGGGCCGCACGACGTTGCCGTAATAGAAGAGTCCTAATTGCATGGGTTGCGATCCGAGCGCGAACGTCTTGACGACTCCCGCGCCCACCGGTACGAGCCACTTACCCTGCTGCGGCGTCGCGAGCCAGTTTGCCGTGAGCGTCGGTGCCGAGCTGATCGCCCACTGGTTCTTCAGGTTGTAATTGACGAACGGCTGAATGAGAAACGAGCTGACCGCGGCTCGCGTGGGGACGCCGCCGACGGACCACAGGTTGTTCGTGAGGACGCCCACCACCCAGGGGCCGGGCATGAACAGGCCGACCAGCGTCGGGCCGACGCTATATTTCCCGGCTCCAAGCGAGGCAGGTGCCGCGGTCGGAAACTGAAACTGCGGGCCCGCGCCCCAAATCAACCGTCCCGGCGCGGTCTTGGGGGCGAAGTAGAACTGCGGGTTGATGTCGCCGATGCCGAAGGTCGAGCCGCAGCCGTACTGGCTCGCGCACACGGCCGGCGGCGCAGACGAGGGATTGTCGAGGATCGGAATGATGGCGCGCGCGATCAAGTTCCATTTCGGGCTCAGCATGATCGGCACGACCGGTTGCAGGTTCGTATTGTACTGCAGCCGCTGATACGGCCCGGTGCCGTAGTTGAAGTTGTTCTGAAACGGCACGATCGCGATGTTTCCGACCGGGTTTTGCGAGAGTTTGACGAGTTCTTCTTGCTGCGCGGCCAGCTGTTCGGGGGTCAGCACGGGACCGCTCCCGGCGGGCGGCTGACCGGTGGTTCCCGCCGCGCCGGCGCTGGGGACGGGGGACGGTGCGGGCGCCGATTGCGCGAGGGCGGGCCCGTGGCCGGCGAGCAGGAAGATGGCGGCGCCGAGCATGGCGGAACGACCGAGAGACGTCACGAGCGAAATGTCCTTCAAGAAATGGAGTGTTCCGGCGGTGTTGCCTTTGGGTTGCGATGATGTCATTTTAGACGTCAACCATCGGCGGGTTCTATCCATAAAGTGCAGCCGGAATGCGGCCGGAGCCCGAAATGAAGAATGGGGTGCCTTTCGGCACCCCATTCCAGTTCCGGTCGCTGACGCAGCTTGCGTTAGCGATCAGATCTTGATGCCGAGTCCTCCGTAGAACGCATTGTACATGCGGTTCGCCGGTGCGGCGTTTCTGGCGTTGTCGTTCTCTCCGCGCCAGCCGGCCTGGACGAAGACCGGGAAGTCCTTGATCGGCGTCACGGTGAAGCCGAGGTCGTACGTGAAGGTCCGGTACGCGAGCGTGAAGCTCCCGTTCGGGCCGCTGTACGCGCCGTTGAGGTACGGGTACCAGTAGAAGCTGCCCCGCAGTGAGAACAGCTGCTCGAGGTCCGGAACCTTCTCGATGCCCACGCCGACGCTATTGAGGCCCGGATAGCCGTAGTTGTTCGAGCGCTGCATGTCCGCGATCGCGATGTAGATGCGCGGATCGAGGACGCGAATTCCGAACTTGAACTCGTAGTTGTTTTCCGTCGCTTGGAACGAGGGAACGAAGGTCTGGCCGCCTCCGCCGATCACGGTGACGCATCCCGGCTCGCCGGGTGCGAATCCGCCAGGTCCTTGGAAGCACGGATAAGGCCCGGAACCCGCCGGCGTCGCGGCGTTCTGGCCGTGGTTATAGCTCACCTTGTAGTAGTCGAACTCCGCCAACCACGGAAGGTTGAACAGCGGGAATTCGAAGGCTGCGTTGATGCGGCCGGAACTCTTGGTACCGTTGCCGGGGCTGAACTCGTTGTACACCTTACCCGAGAACGTGTAGTCTGCCGCGATGAACGACTCGTACGCGCGGGTTGGGGCCGGCTTGGGAGTGGGAGTCGGTACCGGAGTCGGTACTGCCGTCGGTGCCGGAGTCGGCGGCGGGGGAGCCGGCGTCGCCGGCGGCGGCGTGGGTGGCGCTAGGAAGCGGACCACGACCGTCTTGCGGTCGGGGAGCCACAGCACGTAGGCACCCAGGGTTTCTGAAATGACGCGAACCGGCGCCACGACGACGCCCTTGTAGATCTCGGGCGGGACGTCCAGCGGACGGGACTCGCCGTTGATCGTGACTTCCGGTTTACCGACGGTCAGTTGGATTTCGGCGCCCGGCTTCGAGATGTCCATCGTCTTGGAATCGGGGTCCCACTTGACGGTGCCACCCATGGCCTCGAACAACGAACGCACCGGAACGAACAGCGTCCCGCCCTTTGCGAAAGCAGCCAACACTCGGCCCTGCTTCAGAAGGTCGGGATTTGCGTACACGTGATGGTCGTTGAAGATGATCGGGATATCGCCCGACGGTGGCTGGCCGAAGTCGGCCGGCGATTCTTGCGCGAGAACTCTTTGCGCGGGCGTCTGAAGCGTGCCGAACACGCAAAGAGACGTCACTAACAGGGCAGTTGGAAGAGCCCTGGCGGCGCGCATAAACATAAGTTACCTCCAAACCTGCATCTCTATGGCAGGCTGACTGCATCGTAGCGCGCTCCGGGACCTCCGTACTATCCGAATACCGCACAAAATGCGAAGTCGCCCGTTGCGAGCGGATTCGTTGCGACGTAAGTCGCTGCGCGTTTCATTGCGTCATTTGTCGGAACGAAGGAGCCGTTACGAGCAGATTCGGAGGCAATGCAGAGCGATCAGATCGGGCGTTCGGCGGACTCCCAACTGACGGCTGTGACGCCCTCGACATTCGTGACGCTAGCTTGCAAGCGATCGACTGCTCGATCGGCGACTCCGACCGTCGTCATCTCGGCCACGACGTCGATCGTGTGATGTGCCGGCGTCGAGGTGACCAGCGATGCGAGGCTGAGCGAGGTCCGGTCGATCTCGTGCAGTATCCGGTCCCGAACCGCCGTTCGGGCGGCCTCGCTGCAACTGACGCGCACCGTGTACGTCGTCGCGCGGTGATCCGCTGCGGCGCGCGGGATGCGCGAAATGACGTTTGCCAGCGGCATGCAGACCAGGTTCGTACAGAGGATGACGAGCGCGCCGACCATCGCCTGAAACAGGAAGCCCGCTCCGGCGAGCACGCCGACGGCCGCCGTCGCCCAGAGGGTCGCCGCCGTGATCAGCCCGCGCACGTTGAAGCCGTCGCGCAGGATGACGCCGCCGGCCAGGAACCCGATGCCCTGCGTGACCGCGGCGGCCAGGCGCATCGTGTCCGTGGCCCCCGCCAGTTCGGGTACCGAGGTGAACAGGGCCGCGCCGATCGCCACGATCGTGGACGTGTGGAGCCCGGCGCTCCGTTGCCGCCACTGCCGTTCGAAGCCGATGATGAGTCCGAGCACGGTCGCGACGGCCAAGCGCTGGAGGAAGGCTCCCGGCCCGAGGACGTGATCGTGCATTGCTTTTTCTGGCGGGACCTCCGGCAAAGGGGACGGCTGGCTTCATGGTACCCGGCGGTCCGGCCTCCCGGCTATCCCATTGCGGAGCCGCCTTACGGACTACCCGGTCCCGGGAACACGGAGGACGCCAGGAACGCGACGCAGGCCGCCGCCGAGAGGCCCGTCGCAAGCCAGCCCGCGGCAGCCAGCGGCCGGCCGATTCGATGTGGGCCCATGACGGCCGGATCGCGCGCCAAGCGAACCGCGAACAAGAGGGTGAGCGGCGTCGCCAGGCCGCCGGCGACCGAGGCCCAGTAGAGCAGCGAGATCGGCGAGAGGCCGGTAAACGAGAAGCCGGCCGCCAGGGCCAGCGACCCGACGATGACCCAATAGAAGGCGGGAGCCTCGCGGAAGGTCGCGTTCAAGCCGGCGTTCCAGCCCAGCGTCTGCGCCGCGACGTACGCGGTTGTGGCCGCCAGAATCGGCACGGCCAGGATCGCCGATGCCAGCAGACCGATTCCGAAAAGCGCCGCGGCCCACGGTCCCGCCAGCGGCTGCAGCGCCGCAGCGACGTCGGACGCCGTCGCGATCGGCAGGTGATGGGCGCCGAGCGTCCCGCCGGTCGCGAGGAGCACCATGAGAAAGCTCACGCCCGCGGCCAGCATCCCGACCGCGGCGTCGGCCTTGACGGGGCCGAGGCTGGAAAGCTCGGGCCGCCGCTCGCTGATCTCGATCGATTCCCACATGTAGACGTAGCTGGTGAGCGTCGTTCCGAGCAGCGCGAGCGCCCCGGCCGCATACGGAAAAGAGAGGTTGAATTGCGGCAGCAGGACCCCTCGAACGAACGCGCCCCAATCGACGTGTGCCGCGACCGCGCTAGCCCCGTACGACACGAAGATCAGCGGCACGAACGACAGCCACCGTTCGATGCGCAAATACGACTTCGAGACGAGCAGCCAGCCGACGAGCGCGACGAAGGGCAGCACGAAGAACTCGTAACGCACGCCCGTGAGCAGCATCAGCGCCTGGCTGCCTGCCTCCACGTCCGCCGCGAGCGTGATCAGGTTGACGGCAGCGATCGCAAGCAGCGAGACCGTCGCCCATCCGATCCCGTATTCGCGCAAGATCGCGCCCTGGACGCTCGTGCGGCACACGGCGCCGATCGAAGCGGCGATCGTCTGGATGGCGGCCAGCATCGGAATGACCAAGACGACCAGCCAGGCCAGGCCGTAGACCGTCGTCGCGCCGATGACGGCGATCGTCGCGACGGTGGTCGGATCGACGTCCGACGACCCCGACACAAAACCCGGACCGAGCAAGCGGTTGCGCTTGCTCATCATCGTTTCTTCGATTTTGAGCTAACGCGCCTCCGGTGTGTTCGCCGGTCCGGCGCTCTCGAACTCGTTCTTCAGACCCACGCCCAGGACGTGGCGCGCCTTCTCACCGGCCTCGAGCTTGGCCGGTTCCCATGGCTCGAACTCTTCCCAGCCGAGGGCTTGCGACGTGAGCCTGAAAGCGAAACCGGCGAGCCACGCGATCGCGGTGGAAGGAATCACCGCCACGCCGTACGCGTGGCAGACGCAGTACACCATGCCCGCCAGCACCGCCGCAAGGACGAAGAATTCGCCGCGGACCAATTGCTTCGGAATGACGTTGCAAGCTATGTCGATGATCCAGCGGCCGGCCGTGGTGGCGATGACGCCGACGATGACGGCTCCCACGTATCCCATATTGGCGTCGAGTCCGGCCTGGGCGCCGACGATCGCGTACCACGGCAGCGAGAAGGCGGTCATGAACTGAAAGAGGCCGTCCTTGAAGCGCTGTTCGGCGTAGTAGTCGATGACGAGCGCCAGGATTGCGGCGACAAAACAGGCGATCAGGTACCACGGATTGAGCAGTGGCGCCGGCACTTTGTTGACCAGAATGTCTCGTACGATGCCTCCGCCGATGCCGCCGGCGTATGCGAGGATGACGATTCCGGCCAGCGTGAAGTGCCGGTAGTGGTCCGGGCGGCGCGCGAGGAGCGCTCCGTTGAACGCGTTCGTGGTCGCGGCGATCAGGCTTATCCAGCCGGCCGTGTCGAACGTCCACAGGCCGTACTGCGATAGGATGAGCGGTGTACCCGGTGTCGTCAAGAACGAAATCCTAATGAGCGGCGGCGCGGGCGTTCTTCGTGCGCATGAAATAGATCCGTACGGGCAGGCTCAGGACGAACGTGACCGCGAGGTACGCTATCACCGTCGGAAGCAGGAGCGTGCCGGCGAACGCATCCTCCGTTCCGATCAGCATGCACAGACCGATGTTGCGCATCAGCGTGGCGATCGACAGCGTTCGCCGGTACGTCTCTTCCGGGCCGCCGAAGAACCACCCGATCGCGATCGAGAATATTCCGATTCCCGCGATGATCGCGAGCCTGCCGTATCCGTAGACCGATGAGACCGACGAGACCAGGCGCGGAAAGAGCATGACGACCAGGACTAGTGCCGCCGCCACGAACAGGAGGTTCAAGCCCTTGACGAGCTTCTCGGCCGCGGCGTCGCTCAACCGCGGGGCGAGGGCCGCGCCCGCGACGAGCGGCAGCAGCTGGCCGGCGAGCAGCGTCGTCAAGAAATGGGAGGCCGGGACGCGCGCCTCGACGTTCGGAAGGACGAGCGCGATCGTGATCGGGATCGTGACGACGGACAAAGCCGAGAAGACGAACGAGATCGTTATCGCAAACGAGAGGCTGCCGCCGCCGGACCGGCCCGCCGAGTTGACGAGAAACGGAACGCCCGGGGCCATGGCCATCAGCACGATTCCGGTGGCGGCCGCCTCCTCCACGTGAAGATACCGGACGAGCATCACGGCCACGAGCGGCACCAGGACGAAGTTCGCCAGCATCGCCCGGCCGAGCAAACCGTAATTGCGCAGCGTCTTTAGGAGCCGTGCCCGGTCGATCTGCAACCCCGCTCCGAACATGGTCGCGAGGATCGTGACCAACGCGAGAATCTTGGCAAGCTGCATTCTCTAAATCACACCCGTCCCGGGAGGGCTGGGCCCGGTCGCCATCAGTATCGCAATTAGCGCGCTAAGCCCTCTATCCGAAAATTGCAGGAATAAAAAAGCGGCGGGAGGCCTTTAGCTGGCGGCGAAGGGGAGGCCCCTATCGGTCGCTGCACGTGACGCCGAAAGGGAACCCCAACGCCGTAATGCCTACGCCGACCATCACCCACCGGGAATTCAAGCTGCTGCTGAAGCCCGAACGGTTCCCGACCCGCAAGGCGCTCTTGGAGTTCAACGAGCTCCTCAAGACGAGCGCGTTGAAGCTCGGCGTCCACTACGCGCCGTTCGACTCGATCGATTCGCAACTTCGGATCGTGCAGTTCTACGATACGGCCGACCAGACGCTGCGGAAAAATAAGCTGATCTTGCGGATTCGCCAGATCCGGCAGGGCGGCTGGCCGGACGATAGCTGGGAAGTGACGTTCAAGTGCCGGGTGGACGATTTGGATAAGGCGGCGGATTTCGACAGCTCGTCCACGTTCCCGCAGCAGAAGAAGAAATTCAAGGAAGAGCTCCTGCGCGGCGGTTCGCTCGGAACCATCGCCACCATCTATTCGAACAACTGCGTGCTGGAGTCGCCCGCGCTCGATCCGACCCTGCCGCTCGGGAAGCTGGTCGAGGTCTTCCCCCACCTCAAGAAGCTCGAGCTGGACGAAAACGATCGGATGACGATCGTCAACGGCGCGAAGGTCTTCGAGATCGAGGCGAAACTCGGTAGCCTGTCCTTCGGGCACCACATCACCGCCATCGCCAGCCTGGCCGTTTGGGCGAGGCCCGTACCGGATCGTTTCGAGCCGCTCGTTGCGGAATTCGGCTGGTCGTACCACCCGGTGGCCGATTCGAAAGGCCGTGAAGCCGACGCGGTGGCGGACCAGTTCTTCAAGGCAATCCAACTGCCGCTAAAGGATTGGATTTCGCGCGGGACGACCAAGACGGCGCTCATCTACGGCGACGAAGGTGCGTAGCGCGGTGCGGCGGTGCGGCCTTGAGTGATGCGGCGTCCGTGCCCGAGAAGCCGGCCCCGAAGGCCGCCGTTTCGCTGGGCAGCGTCTTTCTCGTCTTTCTGACGATCGGAGCGACGAGCTTCGGCGGCGGCGTCGTCGCCTATCTGCGCGGCAGCCTGGTTCGCAAACACGGCTGGTTGAGCGATACCGAGTTTCTCGAACTCATGTCGATCAGCAACACGCTGCCCGGGCTGAACGCAACCAACATGTCGATTCTGGTCGGGAACCGCCTCTGCGGTCCCGTGGGTGCGGTGCTGGCGCTGCTGGCGATGTGCTTGCCGAGTTTCCTCTTCATGACGCTGGCCGGGGTCCTCTACGGAATGCACGGCGACCGCCCGATCGTGACCGCGGCGTTGAAGGGGACCGCGGCGGCGGCGGTCGGGCTGATCGCGGCGACCTGGTACCAACTCGGGCGCAAGTCCGTGCGCGACTTCTTCGATGCGTTCATCATCGTGCTCGCGGTGGTCGCGATCAACCAGTTCAAGCTTTCGGTACCGGTCGTGCTGCTGGGCGCGGGTGCGCTCGCCATTTTCCACCATCGCCCCGGCGCCAAACCGCGGTTAGATCGAGAGAATCAATGGATCAAATCCCTGCAATAGCGCGCGTCTTCGCATACCTTTCGCTGCTCACGGTGGGCGGCGGCATGGCGGCCTTTCCCGAAATGAAGACGCTCGTCATCGATGTGAACCATTGGCTGACGTTCCCGCAGATGATTCACTTGTATAGCGTCGGGCAGATGGCGCCCGGGCCGAACATGATGGTCGTCGCGGCGATCGGCGAACGGGTCGCCGGCATCCCGGGGGCGCTGGTGGCGACGTTGGCGTTCTTCGTCCCGACCGGAATCCTGACATACGTCGTCGGAAACATCTGGGCGCGGCTCGACACGTGGCCCTGGCGGACGTCGATTCAGTTGGGCCTCGCGCCGGTCGCCGTCGGTCTCGCCGTCGCGGGTACGATCACGCTTGGAAAAGGCGCCCTGACCGGCTGGCTGACCTGGGTCATCGCGTTGTGCGTCTACTTCGCCACGTTGAAGACGAAGACCAATCCCGCGCTGATGATCCTCGCGGGCGCGCTCGTCGGCGGGGTCGCGCTCCGCTAGCCCGGGAAGCAGGGCATGCGCCTGAGGGACAATCCGGCGGTGATCGCTGCGGCGAGCACCTGGAGCAGGCTTTGGACTCCGCCCGTCATCGCTCTGGGTGCCGTCCTTTCGGTCGTCATTTCGGTCCTGACCGTCGACGTTTTCGGCCGCTATCTCGTGTCGCACAAGACGACGCCTCCCGCGGTGCAGGCGTTTCTCGGTCACGCCGCGAGCGTGTTTTTCCTACTCCTGACGACGGTCGTCGTGTTCGGAGCGATCCTAAGCGCCTTCCGGCGCGGGGACACGAGAGCGCTGCTGACGACGGTCTTCGTTTCCTACTTCAGCCTGATGCTAGTCTTTACGAGCGTCTACTACGCGGCGGCGTTCCAAGGCGACCTGGAAGACGCGATCTTCAAGTACGAGAACTACCGGCACGACGGCCTCAACAATATCGCCGGACCGGTCTACGAGAGCCGCCGCGCGTTCTACGGAATCGAGCCGCGCTTCTGGTCGGGCGTCGATTGGCCGGTCCGGGCCGGGACGTTTCCGAACGGTCTTCCGCCCGGGGCGTATCGCGTGGATCCGAGCGAGATGCGGCGCGTCGCCGCGACCTACGGGATGCCGGCCGTCATCCAGTTCGTGCCTGAGGCGCGCCTGGAGATCTTCGCGGATTGCCTGTATTTGAGCGTGATCACGATGACGACCACCGGGTACGGCGACATCACCCCCCGCTCGCTTTCGGCGCGCATCGCGGCGGCCGTGGAGGCCGTGTGCAACACGGTGCTCCTGATCTTCGGCGTCGGCATCATCCTGGGAAGCAAGCGCGCATCGCCGTAAGGAGGCCCGATCCCCATGAGAAACGCCCTTGCCGTGCTCGTGCTGGCGGCCTGCACGGGGCTGGCCCTGGATTCCCACCCGGCGCGCGCCGGGGACGACGAACTCGAGCGCGGGCGGTACATCGTCCGCCAGGTGAGCATGTGCGTCGACTGCCATGGCGCCGCGCTCACCGGCGGCCACGTCGGAGGCAGGCCGGCCGCGCCGTCCGCTCCACGGATCGCCGGGCTCCCGGGCCTGGACGTCGAGGCGGTCGCGCAGTTCCTCCAGACCGGCTTCCTCAACGGCGCGACCGTGCCCCCGCCGATGCCGTCGTACCGCATGCACGCGGACGACGCGCACGCGGTGGCCGCCTACCTCGGTAGCGAGTAGGATGCGAGCGACGCCGCCCGGGGACCCGTCCGGCTATCGGTGGGGCGCAGCAGTGCGGAACGATAGTGCAGTGCGTCGCTGCCAGGGGCGCATTTCTCACGTGGTGAGCGTCGTGTCCCGGTTCTCTGTGTGCCACACTGGTGGCACGCGCTGGAGCTATTCTCAGGCAATGGCGCCGGCGATGAGTCGATTTGCGAGGCAACTGCGATGGCTGCACGAGGTGCGGTTGTATCCGACCTGCGCTCAAGAGCGAGCCCTGATCGAGATGCTGAAGACGACGCGCGAACTCTACAACGCGCTCTTGCAGCAGCGTCGCGACGCGTGGACCTCTCGCCGGCAAACGTATCCGAGCAAGCAGCAATACACCGAACTGACGGAGCTTCGAGCGGTTGACCCGCGTTTTGCGGCGGTGTACCGCGAGACCGAGGACGCGGTGCTGCACCGGCTGGACCTGGCCTTTGCCGCCTTCTTCCGGCGGCTCAAGGCCGGTGACGAGCCGGGCTATCCGAGGTTCAAGCCTGCTCGGCGCTGGAATCAACTCGAGTTCCCGCACGGCGACCGTGCGACGAAGTTCGATGCCGAGCAGCAGCGCGTGCGTGTGCCCGGCGTCGGGGAGGTCCGGCTGCGCAAAGGGCGCGCGGTACCGGAGAATTACGGCCGCGTCTTCATCGTGACGAAGAACGGCCGTTGGTATGCCGTCTTTGAAGCGCACCGCGAGCCGGCACCCCTGCCGCTCACGGGAAAGGCGGCCGGCGTCGATCGCGGGGTGCGCGTGCTGGCCGCGCTCTCGGACGGGACGAAAATCGCGAACCTGCGCCCAGGCTCGCAGCGCCAAGCGCTCGTCGAGCGACACGCTCGGGCGCTCGATGCGGTCACGGTGAAAGATGCTGCGGGTCGACCGCTGAACGGCAAAGACCCGGTTCGGATCGCGGCGGTGCGGCGCTTGGCGCGCGCGAAGGAGCGCGAGGCGAACGCCCGCCGTGACTGGCTACACAAGGTGAGCCGGGGAATCGTCGATCGCTTCGACGTCATTGCGCTGGAGGACCTGAGGCTGCGCGGCATGACGCGCTCGGCGAAAGGCACGGTTGAAGCCCCCGGAAGGCACGTCGCGGCGAAGTCGGGGCTCAATCGCGCGTTGCTCGACGCCGGCTTCGGGATATTGGCGACGCTGATCCGCGAGAAAGCCGCGCATGCTGCTCGCACGATCGTCGGCGTGGACCCACGGTATAGTTCGCAGACCTGCGCCGAGTGCGGTGCGGTCGCGAAAGCAAGTCGGGAGGGCGCGCAGTTTCGCTGCGTCGGTTGCGGTCACGTCGACGATGCCGACGTCAATGCCGCTCGCGTGATCCTCCTGCGGGCGGAGTCGCCGCCCGCGAGAGCACCGGGACGAGCCCGGGGCGCGCAGCAGGACGCTGCGTGACCACGCTCACGACGAAAAGTCCCTGAATCCGGAGCCGTCGCCGCCGTAACGAGCGGCAAGCAACGGCGTTTGACATCTCTTGCGGGCCTTGGTATCCTTTGCGGGTTGTGGTCCTCGCCGCGAACGCCTTTTTGTGCGCCGCGGCGGAAGAACCAAGATGGACGCCAGGCTACGTGGAGTTGAGATGAAAAACATCGTCGGCCGGAAGGTCGGGATGACGAGCGTGTTCACCGCCGACGGGCGGTACGTTCCGGTCACCGTCATCGAGGCGGGACCGTGTACCGTGCTGCAGCGCAAGACGGTGAAGAGCGACGGGTACGAATCCGTTGCGCTCGCATTTGCCGACGCGAGGAAGAACGGCCTCACGAAGCCCGAGGCGGGACGCTTCAAGAAAGCCGGCATCAAGCAGGCCAAGAAGCACGTTCGCGAGTTTCGCCGCGCGATCGCCGACGCGCCGGAGGTCGGCGGCACGGTTTCGGTCGACGTTTTCAAGGAAGGCGACCGGGTCGACGTGGTCGGCGTCTCCAAGGGCCACGGCTTCGCCGGCGGCATCAAGCGGCACAATTTCCACGGCGGCGGGCGCTCTCACGGCTCGATGATCCACCGCCAGCCGGCCTCGAACGGCGACACCAACGCCGGCCACACGTCGCGCGGCTCGCGCCGGCCCGGCCACTACGGCGTCGACCGCACGACCCATCAGAACCTGGAAGTGGTCCGCGCGGACGCGGAGCGCAACGTGCTCCTGGTGCGCGGCCCGGTTCCCGGTGCCAAGAACGGCATCGTCCTGATCTCGGCCGCCGTCCGGCCGCCGCGCGTTCCGGCACCGCCCCCGGTTAAGGCCGCGGCGGGCAAGGGCGGCAAGTGATGCCGGCCGTGATCGACTCCAAGGGCGCGAACGTCGGTACCGCCGAGGTTCCGGACGCGTTCGCCGTCGCCGGCGGAAAGTCCAACGCGATGTTCCGGGCCGTGTTCCGCGAGCTCAGCAACCCGCGCGCGGGCACGGCCTCGACGCTGCGCCGCGACGAAGTGCGCGGCGGCGGCCGCAAGCCCTGGAAGCAGAAGGGCACCGGCCGCGCGCGCCAGGGTTCCACCCGCTCGCCGCAATGGCGGCACGGCGGCGTGGTGTTCGGCCCCAAACCCCGCAAGTACGTCGTTTCGCTCAACAAGAAGGAGCGCAAGGCCGCGCTGCGCGGCGCGCTGGCGGAGCGCTTCGCGAACGGGTGCGTGACCGTGCTCGAGACCGCGGGTTTCGATCTCGCGAAGACCCGCGACCTCGCCGCGCTGCTGTTCGGTTCGCCCAAGGCGGCCAAGACCGGAACCCGCACGCTCGTCGTTTACGCCGCGAGCGAGCAGGACGGTGCCGGCGCGACGCTCGAGCGGATCGGCCGCAACCTGCAGCGCGTCGCGGTGACGCACACGGGCGCGCTCGACATCAAGGACGTCCTGGGCTTCGGCCGCCTCGTGCTGACGGCCGCCGCGCTCGAACAGCTCTCGAGCGCCTTCTCCAAGAAAGAGAGCGCAGCGTAGTGGAAGCCCGGGACGTGATCGTGGCGCCCCTGATCACCGAGAAATCGATGACCGGCACGGCCGCCAGCCAGTACACCTTCGAGGTGCACCCGCGCGCGACCAAGACTCAGATCCGCCACGCCGTCGAAGAGATCTTCAAGGTCGACGTCATCAAAATCAACACGACCAACGTGGCCGGCAAGGTGAAGAACTTCGCGCGCCGCGGCGTCCGCACGTCGGGCAAGCAGTCGGACTGGAAAAAAGCTATCGTCACCCTCAAGCCGGGCCAGAAGATCGAGCTGGGCGGCGTCAACCCCTTCGAACAGTGATTCGCATGCATCTTTCACTCGATCGCTTCGTTGCTCGTCGCTCACGTGCTGAAGCACGCTTCGCTCCTCGCATTTCACAGGATGTGAAGGTGCCGCACGGCGCAGGACGCGCCGCTAGTGCGGCCGCCTCGCGCTCGAGCGAAATATGCACGCGACTCACGGCCGGTGGAGGGCGGCGCTTCGCTTCGCTCGCTGGCAGTGGGGTGCGCTTCGCTTCGCTCGCTGGTGGTGATTCGCGCTTCGCTGCGCTCGCTGTTGGTAAGGTAATCTAGAAATGGCAATTAAACGGTATCGGCCTACTTCGGCGGGGCAGCGGTTTATTACGACGCTCCAGACGAAGGATTTGACGAAGAAGAAGCCCGAGAAAGCTCTGGTCGAGGTCAAGAAGAAGCACTCGGGCCGGAACAACAACGGCCACATCACGGTGCGCCACAAGGGCGGCGGGACGCGGCGCCAGTACCGCATTATCGATTTCAAGCGCTCGAAGGATAAGGTTCCGGCCAAGGTGGCGGCGATCGAATACGATCCCAACCGCTCGGCGCGCATCGCGCTCCTGCACTACAAGGACGGCGAGAAGCGCTATATCCTGGCGCCCGTCGGCCTCGAGATCGGCCAGTTCGTCGAATCGGGCGAAGGCGCGGACATCAAGACCGGCAACTGCCTGCCGATCAAGAACATCCCGCTCGGTACCGTGATCCACAATATCGAACTGCGGCCGGGGGAGGGCGGGAAGCTCGTGCGCAGCGCGGGTTCCGCCGCCCAGCTGATGGCCAAGGAAGGCGACTACGCGCAGGTGCGCATGCCGTCCGGCGAAGTGCGCAAAGTGCAGATCGTCTGCCGCGCCACGATCGGCCAGCTCGGCAACCTCGACCACGAGAACGTCGTGATCGGCAAAGCGGGCCGCATCCGCCACATGGGCAAGCGCCCGTCGGTTCGCGGTATCGCGATGAACCCGGTCGACCACCCGCACGGCGGCGGCGAAGCGCGTTCCACGTCCGGCCGCCCGCCGACCACGCCGTGGGGCCAGATGACGATGGGCAAAAAGACGCGCCGCAACAAGCGCACCACGAAGATGATCGTCCGCAAGCGGAGTGCCAAATAATGGGTAGGAGCCTTAAGAAGGGGCCGTTCGTTGCGGACCACCTGATGGCCAAGGTGGAGAAGCTGAACAGCACGCGCGAGAAGCGCGTGATCAAGACGTGGTCGCGTTCGAGCACGATCGTCCCGCAGATGGTCGGCCACACGATTTCCGTGCATAACGGCAAGACCCACGTGCCGGTCTTCGTTACCGAGAATATGGTCGGGCACAAGCTCGGCGAGTTTTCGCCCACCCGGCTCTTCAAGGGCCATTCGGGCCAAGAGAAGAGTTCGGTGAAATAATGAGCGACGCATCGAGTTCGGGCGAGCGCCTGCAGGCGCTGGCCCATCTGAAGTTCGCTCGCATGGGGCCGCGCAAGCTGCGGCGCGTCGCCGATGCGATCCGCGGCAAGTCCGTGCGCGAGGCGCTCGTGCTGCTCCAGTTCTCGGGCGTGTTCGCCTCGGAACCGATGGAGAAGCTGCTGCGCAGCGCGGTGGCCAACGCCGGGAACAATCACGACATGGCGACCGACGGCCTGTTCGTCACCAAAGTGACGGTCGACGGCGGCCCGGGCGGCTCGTACACGCGCCGGCTGGATCCGCGCGCGCAAGGCCGCGCGGCCTTCAAGCGCAAGCGCATGTCGCACGTCACGATCGCGGTCGGGCCGACGCCGCCCAAACGCGTGCCGAAGAAGAAGTCCGGCGCTTCGATCGCGCTTTCGACCGTCGATTCGCGCCGCCGCAGCGTCGCGGGTCCGGCTCCGGCCGCGCGCACGCGCAAGCCCAAGCCCGCAGCCGACGCTGCCGGAGAAGCATAGCCATGGGACAGAAGATCCATCCGGTCGGACTGCGGCTCGGCATCACCCGCACGTGGGAAAGCCGCTGGTTCGAGAAAAAGAACTACAAGGCGTGGCTGCACGAGGATCAGGCGATCCGCAAGTACTTCGGCCGCCTGACGCGCGCGGCGGCGATCTCCAAAGTCGAGATCGAGCGCCGCGCCAACCAGGCCCGCGTCATCGTGCACACCGCCAAGCCCGGCATCATCATCGGCAAGCGCGGCGTCGGCATCGAGGATATCCGTAAGAACCTCGAGCGCGTGACGCAAAAGAACGTGCAGGTCAACGTCGTCGAGATCAAGCACCCCGAGCTCGACGCGCGGCTGGTCGGCCAGAACATCGTCGACCAGCTCGAGAAGCGGATCGCCTTCCGCCGCGCCATGAAACAGGCGATCATGCGCACGATGAAAGCCGGAGCGCGCGGCGTCAAGGTCATGGTTTCGGGCCGGCTGGGCGGGGCCGAAATCGCGCGCACCGAGCAGAACCACGACGGCAAGGTTCCGTTGCACACGCTGCGCGCCGATATCGACTACGCGCACGTCGAAGCGTTCACGACCTTCGGTCGCATCGGCTGCAAGGTCTGGATCTACAAGGGCGAGGTGCTGCCGGATCAGCCGCGCCAGGAAGTCAAACCCGAGCGGCCGGCCGGCGAGCGCGCGACCTTCCGCGACCGCCGCAACGATCGTCGCGGAGGCCGCGGCCGCGGTCCGGGCGGCGGCCCGCGCCCGGTTCAGGGCGCAGCCGACGGCGATACGCTGGCGCTGCCCACGCCCGAAGAGATCCTGCACGACAACGAGTCGCTCGCGAGCGAGATCGACGGCGCCTTCGCGCAGCCGGGCCACCCGGTGCGCACCGGACCGCACGGCGGCGAAGCGGTTCACGATAAGGCTGCCGAGCACGGTCACGGCGTGACCGCCGAGACGTCGCAAGTCGATCCCGCCTCGCAGCGGACGACCGACGACGCCGAACGTCCCGGCGCACCCTCGACCTCATCGACGGCGCACGAACCGCAACCGGCCCAAAAGACCGACGAGGAGAGCGAGTAGCATGCTGACTCCCAAGCGCGTCAAATGGCGCAAGCAGCACCGCGGCCGCATGAAGGGCAAGGCGCTCGTCGGCAACACGCTGACCTTCGGCGAGTACGGCCTGCAAGCGCTCGAGCCGGTCTGGATGACCAACCGTCAGATCGAAGCGGCGCGTATCGCGATGACCCGTCACATCAAACGCGGCGGTAAGGTCTGGATCAAGGTCTTCCCGGACAAGTCGGTTACGAAGAAGCCGGCCGAAGTCCGCATGGGTTCCGGAAAAGGGAACCCCGAGTTCTGGGTCGCGGTCGTGCGGCCCGGGCGGGTTCTGTTCGAGCTGGCGGGCGTGTCGGAGCCGGTCGCGCGCGAAGCGCTGCGGCTCGCCTCGGCCAAGCTGCCCATCGCGACCAAGGTCGTCACCCGTCATTCGGAAGTCGAGGCGGCGCAGTGAAGCCAAGCGATTTAAAGGAACTTCGGACGCTGACCGTGCCCGAACTGCAGCTGAAGGCGCGCGAGACGAAGGAAGCGCTCTTCAACCTTCGCTTCCAGCTGCGCACCGGGCATCTCTCGGACTTCACGCGGGTCAAGGCCGTCAAGCGCGAGTACGCCCAGATTCAAACCGTCATCAGCGAGAAACGCCTCGTAGAGGCTAAGCATGGAGCAGCATAACGTGGAATCGACGAGCGCGGAGCAAGCAGCGCCTCCGGCCGCGGCGGCAGCGGACGCGCGCAACCGGCGCCGCGTCAAGCAAGGCCGCGTGAAGAGCGACAAGATGGACAAGACGATCGTCGTCGTGACCGAGACGCGCGTGCCCCATCCGGTCTACAAGAAGATCGTTCGCAAGTCGGTGCGCTTCAAGGCGCACGACGAAAAGAACGAAGCCAAGACCGGCGACCTGGTGCGCATCATGGAAACGCGGCCGATCTCGCGCGACAAGCGCTGGCGTTTACTCGAAGTCGTGGAGCGCGCGAAATGATCCAGCAAGAGACCAGACTCAAGGTCGCCGACAACAGCGGTGCGCGCGAGCTCCTCTGCATTCACGTGCAGGGCGGGTCGCGTCATCCCTATGCCTACGTCGGCGACGTGATCGTCGGCACGGTCAAGAGCGCGATCCCGGGTGCGGCCGTCAAGAAGGGCCAGGTCGTGAAGGCGGTCGTCGTGCGCTGCTCGCAGCCGATGACGCGCCCCGACGGCTCGATTATCAAGTTCGACGAGAACGCCTGCGTGATCATCAAGGGCGAAAAGGACAACCTCGATCCGCGCGGCACGCGCGTGTTCGGGCCGGTCTGCCGCGAACTGCGCGACCGCGGGTTCCTCAAGATCGCCTCGCTCGCGCCGGAGGTCCTGTAAGGTGCCCGAAGCGATAACCAAGCCCAAGATCGTCAAGGGCGACACGGTCGAAGTGCGGCGCGGGCGCGAAAAGGGCAAGCGCGGCACGGTCAAACACGTGTTTCCCAAGGACGGGACGGCGACGGTCGAAGGCCTCAACGTGGTCAAGCGCCACACGAAGCAAGGTTTCGGGGGCGCGAAGTCGGCCGGAATCTACGAGAAGGAAGCGCCGATCCCGCTGTCCGCGCTGGCGATCGTCGACCCGAAGACGAACCTGCCGACGCGGGTCCGCCGCGTTATCGACGCGAGCGGCGCGCGCGTGCGCGTGGCCGGCCGCAGCGGCGAGGAAATCTCCGTGCCGGGGAAGGGACGCTAAGCGATGGCGGCAACGCGTTTGCGCGAGAAATACGATACCGACGTGCGCAAGAAGCTGATCGAGAAGTTCGGCTACACCAACGTGCACCAGGTGCCGAAACTCGAGAAGGTCGTCCTCAACATGTCGGTCGGCGAGGCCATTCAAAACTCGAAGGTTCTCGACACCGCGGTCAAAGAGCTCGAAACGATCAGCGGTCAGAAAGCCGTCATCACGAAGGCCAAGAAGTCGATCGCGGCGTTCAAGCTGCGCGAAGGCATGTCGATCGGCGCGAAGGTCACCCTGCGCGGCGAGCGGATGTACGTCTTTCTCGACAAGCTGTTCAATATCGTGCTGCCCCGCATCCGCGACTTCCGCGGGCTCAACCGCAAGTCGTTCGACGGGCGCGGCAACTACAATCTGGGCCTGCGCGAGCAGATCGTTTTCCCGGAAATCAACTTCGACAAGGTCGACAAGATGCGCGGCATGGACATCGTCATCGTGACGACGGCCAAGTCCGACGAAGAGGCGACGGAATTTTTGACGCAGATGGGGCTCCCGCTGCAAAAGGAGCGCAGCTAAATGGCTAAGACCTCGAGCATCGAGCGTGCCAAGCGCACGGCGAAGTTCAGCGTCCGGCAGCACAACCGGTGCTTGACCTGCGGACGGCCGCGCGGCTATTACCGGAAGTTCGGCATGTGCCGTATCTGCTTCCGCGAGAACGCGCACCGCGGGTTCATTCCCGGCATCACGAAGGCGAGCTGGTGACCGTATGGGCGTAATCACCGATCCGATCGCCGACATGCTGACGCGCATCCGGAACGCCAACACCGCGAACCATCCGACGGTCGACATCCCGGCCTCGAAGATGAAGCGCGCGGTGGCGGAGATCCTCAAGGAAGAGGGTTTCATCCGCAGCTTCGAGGTTCTCCCCGAAGGCCCGCAAGGCACCTTGCGCGTCACGCTCAAGTACGGCCCGGAAAAAGAGAAAGTCATCACGGGCTTGCGCCGCATCAGCCGCCCGGGTCTGCGCGTCTACACGGGACGCGGCGAGATTCCGCGCGTGCTCGGGGGGCTCGGCCTCGTGATCATATCGACCAGCAAGGGCATCATGTCGGGCAAGCGCGCCAAGCGCGAAGGCTTCGGCGGTGAAGTCCTGGCGTACGTATGGTAGGGCACTATGTCACGAATCGGTAAGCTGCCCGTCGCGATTCCCGCGCAGGTCACGGTCGAAGTGGCCGACTCGGTCGTACGCGTCAAGGGCCCCAAGGGCGAGCTCGCGCAGCGCGTCCTGCCGGTGGTTGAAGTCACCGTCCAAGGCGGCAACGTCGTCGTGGCGCGCAAGGGCGAAGCCAAGGAACACCGCTCGGCCCACGGCCTGACGCGGACGCTCGTCTCCAACATGATCGAAGGCGTCTCCAAGGGCTTCCGCAAGAGCCTGGAGATCAACGGCGTCGGGTACCGCGCCGCCAAGGCCGGCAACAACCTGAACTTGACGCTCGGCTATTCGCATCCGATCGGGTACGACGCCCCGGAGGGAATCACGTTCGCCGTCGAGGGCACGAACCGGGTTCACGTCGAGGGCATCGACAAGCAGCGCGTGGGTCAGGTGGCGGCCGAGATCCGCAACCTGCGCCCGCCGGAGCCCTACAAGGGCAAGGGCATCCGCTACTCCGGCGAAGTCGTGCGCAAGAAGCTCGGCAAGGCCGGAAAGGCCGGTAAGAAGTAATGGGCGCGAGTAAAAACCTGCAGCGCGTCAAGCGCCACGCGCGCTTGCGCAAGAAGGTGATCGGCACGGCGGAACGCCCGCGCTTGCAGATCCACCGCACGCTGCACCACATCTACGCGGTGGTCGTGGACGACGCGCGCGGTCACACGCTGGCGGCGGCTTCGACGCGCGAGAAGGACCTGTCCGGTCTCGAGTCGCGCACGAACCTCGAAGCGGCGCGGCGCGTCGGCGAGGCGATCGGCAAGAAGGCGAAGGCGGCCGGCATCAACACCGTCGTGTTCGACACGAGCGGTCTCAAGTACCACGGTCGCGTCGCGGCGCTCGCCGATGCCGCGCGTCAGGCCGGGCTGGAGTTTTAAGAGTGAATTATCGTGGCGGTCGCGATCGCGACAACTCGGGAATCGAAGAGAACGTCGTGCGCGTGAACCGCGTCGCGAAGGTCGTCAAGGGCGGCAAGCGCTTCAGCTTCTCGGCGCTGGTCGTCGTCGGCGACCGCAAGGGCCGGGTCGGCTTCGCGATCGGCAAGGCCGGCGAGGTGCCGGAAGCGATCCGCAAGGGCGTGGAGCAGGCCAAGAAGGCCATGATCACCGTGCCGATGGTCGAGCGCACGATCCCGCACGAGGTGACGATCCAGGTCGGTGCGGGACGCGTCTTCATGAAGCCGGCGTCGCCGGGTACGGGCGTGATCGCCGGCGGGCCGATGCGCGCGGTGCTCGAATTGGCCGGCATCCACGACATTCTGACGAAGTCGCTGGGCAGCTCCAACCCCATCAACGTCGTGCTCGCGACCTACGAGGCGCTTCGCTCCCTGCGCACGGCCGAGACCGTTGCGAAGCTCCGCGACAAGACGGTCGCCGAGCTGTACGCGTAGAGGTTTCCATGGCAGAGAAGAAATCCGGTAAGAAGTCCACTCCGAGCGCGGCCTCCCGCAAGGCCTCGGCGCCGGCGGTCGCGCGCGGTGCGGGTCTGCCGAGCGGCGACCCCGGCCTGACGCTGGCGACGCTGCGCGAGAACAAGGGTGCCCGTCCCAAGCGCACGCGGGTCGGCCGCGGCCACGGTTCCGGCATGGTCAAGACCGGCGGCGAAGGCGGCAAGGGCCAGACCGTCCGTTCGGGCGGCGGCAAGGGGCCGGCCTTCGAAGGCGGCCAGACGCCCTGGTCCCGGCGCCTTCCCCACCGGCGCGGCTACTCGCAGAAGGCGCGCGACATCGGCCACTTCCGGAGCACCTTCGCGGTCGTCAACCTCTCGGCGCTAGCCGGCTGGGACCCGGCGCTCGAAGTCTCGCCGGAATCGCTGATCGCCAAGAAGCTCGTCACCAAAGCGCCGGACGGCATCAAGATCCTGGGCGGCAACAAGGCGGGCAAGACCCTGCCGCAGGGTTTGCGTTTCCGCGACGTCGCCTTCTCGAGCAGCGCCCGCGAAGCGCTCGGCGCCGCGGGCGCCGATCTCGGCGAGCCGGCCGCTTCGAGTCCGGAAGCATAGCCCTTGCTCGAGAACCTTCGCGCCGCACTCCTGGTCCCGGACATTCGCAAACGCGTCGGCTTCGTGCTGGCTGCGTTTGCGCTGTTCGTGTTCATGATCCACGTGCAGCTGCCCGGCGTCGACCAGGCGAAGTGGCAGAACCTGCTGCGCGAGGGCACGTTCTATAACTTTCTCGGATTCCTGTCCGGCGGCGCGCTCCAGAAGCTCTCGATCATCGCGATGGGCATCACGCCCTACATCAACGCGTCGATCATCATGCAGCTGATGACGGTCGTACTGCCGCAGCTCGAGGAATTGGCGAAAAAGGGCGGCGAGGAAGGCCGCAAGCGCATCAGCCAGTACACCCGCTGGCTGACGATCGTGCTGGCGGTCATCCAGGCCACCACGATGTCGATCAACATGAGCCGCGCCGGCGTCTTCTACGATTCCTCTTGGATGTTCGTCGTGTACGCGGTGATCGCGTTCGTCTCCGGCACGCTGTTCCTGATGTGGCTGGGCGAGCAGATCACGGACAAAGGCATCGGTAACGGCGTCTCCCTGATCATCTTCATCGGGATCGTCCTGCGCTACCCCACCTACGTCGGCCAGACGATCCAAGCCGGGCAGAAAGAGGGGCTCAACGTCCTGGGCCTGGTCCTCTTCATGGCGATCGCGCTCTTCACGATCATCTCGATCGTCTTCATGTACCAAGGACAGCGGCGCATTCCGGTCCAGCAAGCGCGCCGCGTGGTAGGCCGCAAGATGTTCGCGGGCCGTTCTTCCTACATTCCGCTGCGGCTCAACAACGCCGGCGTCATCTCGATCATCTTCGCGATCTCGATCCTGCTGCTGCCGCAGCAGGCGCTCTCGTGGTTCCAGCACTCCGGCATTCCGCCGGCCTACTTCCACCTCGGCTTCATCGAGGTGCCGTCGAATTCGACGGCGTTCTCGCTGTGGCTGCAGACGTATTTCAGCCCGAACAGCTTCCTCTACAATCTCGCGTACTTCGTCCTGGTCGTCATGTTCACGTTCTTCTACAGCTCGATCGTCGTGAACGTCAAAGACATCGCGGACAACCTGAAAAAGAGCGGCTCGTTCATACCGGGCATCCGGCCGGGCCAGCCGACCGAGGAATACATCCGCCGCATCCTGCTGCGGATCACGACCGTCGCGGCGGTCTACCTCGGGTTGCTCGCAATCCTGCCTTCGACGCTCCAGCGAGGCCTCGGCGTCACGACGTTCTATCTCGGGTCCACCTCGCTGCTGATCGTCGTCGGCGTCGCGCTCGACACGATGACGCAGATCGAGGCGCGGCTCGCGATGCGCGACTATAAGGGCTTTATCAAACGATGAGCGGACAGTTTAAAGCATTGCGGCTGGTCTTTTTGGGAGCGCCCGGTGCCGGCAAGGGCACGCAGGCGAAGATCCTCGAGGACCGTTACAGCGTCCGGCAGATTTCGACGGGCGACATCCTGCGCAACAACGTCGCGGCCGGCACGCCGCTCGGCGCCAGGGCCAAGTCCTACATGGACGCCGGCGGCCTCGTTCCCGACGACGTGATCGTCGGCATGATGGAAGGCGAACTGGGGTCGCTCGATTCGTTCGTGCTGGACGGGTTTCCGCGCACGGTCGGTCAAGCGGTGGCGCTCGACGAGATGCTCGCCCGGCTCGGGTCGCCGCTGACCGCGGTCGTCCTGTTCGACGCCGACCGGCCGGCGCTGATCGAGCGGCTCACCGGGCGCTGGACGAACCCTCGTTCGGGGCGCACGTACCACTCGGTGCTGAACCCGCCGCGGGTGGCCGGCGTCGACGACGAGGACGGCGGCCCGCTCGTTCAGCGCAAGGACGATACGCTGGAGGTCGTGCTCGAGCGGCTCGCGACCTACGACGCCAAGACGGCACCCCTGGTCGACTACTACGCGAAGACCGGGCTGCTGGTCCGCATCGACGGGCTGCGGTCGATCGAGGAGGTGACGGCCGGCCTGCTCCGCGCGCTCGACGGGAGCGCCGGGAGCGCCGTTCCGTGATCACCATGAAGTCGGCGCGTGAGATCGAGATCATGCGCCGCAGCGGCAAGATCACGTCGAGCGTGCTGTCGGCGTTGTTGCGCGCGGCCAAGCCGGGCGTCACGCTGCGCGAACTCGACCGCCTTGCCGAAAAGGGCATCCGGGAGCAGGGCGGCGTTCCGACCTTCAAGGGTTATCAGGGCTACCCATCGTCGATCTGCACCTCGATGAACGAGGTCGTCGTACACGGCATTCCGGGCGACCAGGTGCTCGGCGAAGGCGATATCCTGTCGATCGACATCGGCACCACCTTCGAGAAGTACGTATCGGATTCGGCCGCGACCGTCGCGGTCGGCAACGTCTCGGCCGAGGCCCGGCGCCTCCTGCGCGTCACGCAGGAGTGCCTGATGCACGGCATCGCGGCGATGCAGCAAGGCAACAAGCTCTCCGACATCGGCCACGCCGTCCAGCGCCACGCCGAGAGCAACGGTTTCGGGGTGGTGCGGGCGCTGGTCGGGCACGGCGTCGGGACCAAGATGCACGAGGAGCCGCAGGTTCCCAACTGGGGGACGCCCGGCCGGGGCATCGCGCTCAAGCCGGGGCTGGTGCTGGCGATCGAGCCGATGATCACGGAAGGTACCTACGAAGTCGAAACCTTGAAGGACGGCTGGACTGTCGTAACGGCGGATGGTAAGCTAGCTGCGCACTTCGAGCATACGATCGCGCTGACCGAGGACGGTCCGCGCATTCTGACCCTGCGGGAACACGACTTCATGGAACTCGACGTCGAACGATACCGGCCGAAAGAGGAGCTCGCGGCGTAATGCGGGGGCGCGGGCCGGAACGTGCCAACTCGGGTCGCGACCGAGCCGTAAAGAACCAGACCCCGAAGGAAGAGGCGATCGAAGTCGAGGGAACGATCGTCGAGCCCCTGCCCAATGCGATGTTCCGGGTGCAGATCGCGAACGGCCACCGAGTCCTCGCGCACGTCAGCGGCAAGATCCGCAAAAACTACATCCGGATTTTGCCCGGAGACCGCGTCCTCGTCGAACTCTCCCCATACGATCTCTCTCACGGACGCATCACGTACAGGTACAAGTAATGAAAGTAAGACCGTCGGTCAAACGAATCTGCGAGAAGTGCATTATCATCCGCCGCGAGGGTAAGGTTCGCGTCATCTGTGAAGCCAACCCCAAGCACAAGCAGGTGCAGGGGTAATGGCGCGTATTTCCGGTATCGATCTTCCCCGCGAGAAGCGCGTCGAGATCGGCCTCACCTACATCTTCGGCATCGGTCTCCCGACGTCGCAGCGGCTCTTGGCGCGCACGGGAATCGACCCGAACACGCGGGTGAAGAACCTGACCGAAGAGGATGAGAAGAAGCTACGCGAAGCGATCGACGGCCAGATCAAGGTCGAAGGCGACCTGCGGCGCGAGGTCGCGGGACACATCAAACGCCTGACCGATATCGGTTGCTATCGCGGCCTGCGTCACCGCCGGGGCCTGCCCGTTCGCGGCCAGCGCACCAAGACGAACGCCCGCACTCGCAAGGGTCCCAAGAAGACCGTCGGCGCGAAGAAGAAGGCAACCAAGAAGTAACGGTCTTCCTCACTCGTGGGCTTGCGAAGGGTTCCCGTTTAGGCGGTAGACGAGGCCGGTTTTCGTGGTTCCGAGCGCGAGCCAGCTCTCGGCGATCTGTTGCAAGTCGACGAAAAACTGTTCGACCCGTACGCGCGCATCGTCGTGGAAGTCGTCGGCGGTCTGAAATTTGCTTTGGAACGCGAACTCGCCGCACATGACGTGGTGGTCGCCCAGCGAACGCCAGAGTGCGACGTTGGCTTTGGCGACGGCGCCTTTGCCGAAGGACAGCGTGCCGAGATCGAGCAGCACTTCTTCGACGAGCGTGTTGTTCACGAGCTCGACGCGGCCCTCACCCGTTCCGAACAGGTCGGTCAAAGCGGGCAGTGCGCGGGCGATCGTCTTCAGGTTCGTCTTGTCCGCCTCGTGCACGGCGGTCAAGGGGAACTGGGCGTTGTGTGAGTACAGCAGCCGATAGCTGCCGATTCCCGTCTTGAGCGGCAGCGCTTCCGCTTTGAACTTGATGCGGTAGTCGCCCGCGATGTTCGGACGAACGTCGACGGCGGCGGCGGTGTCGCGATCGGGGTGACGGAACTTGAAGACGATCTCGGGATCGCCGACCGGAAAGCCGTCCTCGTATGGGATGCGCCGCCGCAAGATGAAGGCGTTGTTGTACAGCCGGAAGTCCGCGGTGTCCAAGAACATGACCTCGCGCATGTTCGGCCTGCGCCCCTTGAGGTTGAGCGGGTCGTACTCGACACCGCGCACCTTCGCTGCGGCCTGGCCTACCAGGTCGTTGAAATCGCGAAAGCCTCTGATCGAATCGAAGCGGTCGGGCTTGAGGATCAACTTGCTCTCGAGGTATTGGATCGGATCCAGCGGGTGGCCGTCGGAATACGCGCGCGTCGCGGCGGCGGCAGCGCTGATGGGGGGCTGTGTCGATTGGGCCATGGTAGGTTCTCCTCGCGCACTTCTTCTCGTTCCTTTAGGCCGGGATTCCCCTGCTCTGCCGTCTCGCGCCGGTGCCGTCCGACGGGAGGCCGGCCAACGCTCGGCCGGCGCTCGCCCAAGAGGGCCGGCACCGTGGCGGCTATCCGCGGCCACGCCGACACTCGACGACCCCGAGCGCCGAACCGCCCGTACCGACGTCTTTTGTCGTATCCGGCGCAGATTCCGGTGTCGTGTACTCGCTGTAGGCCCTTGTTTTCGGAGCGAGCCACGACGTGTCGGAACCTTCCAAAGTCGAGCGTATCAAGGCGGCCGGGAACGGCCTGCGCGGCACGATTGCGGCGGAACTGGCGCGCCCGAGCTCGCGCTTCGGCGAGGCTGACGCTCAACTCCTGAAGTTTCACGGGATCTACCAGCAAGAAGATCGCGACCGGCGCCGGGCCGCGCGCGATACGGACGAACCCCGGGCGTATTCCTTCATGGTGCGCACCAAGAATCCGGGCGGGTACGTGTGCGGGCCGTTCTTCGCGGCGCTGGCGGACCTCGCCGACAGTCACGGCAACGGGACGCTGCGCGTGACGTCGCGCCAAGGCTTCCAGCTCCACGGGGTCGACAAGAGCGACCTCAAGGATACGGTCGCGACGATCAACGAGCACTTGGGCTCGACGCTGGGAGCGTGCGGCGACGTCAACCGCAACGTCATGGCGCCCGCCGCGCCCTTCGCGGGCGCACCGTACCGGATCGCGCGCGAAGCCGCGCACGCCATCGCCGACCTGCTGACGCCGCGCACGGGCGCGTACTACGAGATCTGGCAGGACGGCGAACTCGCGCACGCGAGCCGGGAGGAAGCCGACCCGCTCTACCGCGACGTGTATCTGCCGCGCAAGTTCAAGGTCGCCGTCGCCGTCGCGGGCGATAACTCGGTCGATATCTTGACGAACGATCTCGGGGATCGTGCCGGTCCTCAGCGACGTGGATGTCCTGCTCGGGTACGACATCTATGCCGGCGGCGGCCTCGGAGCGACCAACCGGAAACCCGAGACGTTTCCGCGGCTCGCCGAAGAGGTCGGATTCGCCGAGCCCGCCGACCTGTTGCCGTTCGTGCGCGCCGTCGTCGAGGTGCAGCGCGACTACGGCGACCGGAGCGACCGCAAACACGCGCGCCTGAAATATACGATAGCCGATCGTGGCCTGGGCTGGTTCCGCGCGGAAGTCGAACGGTATGCGGGCAAGAAGCTCGCGCCCTTTCACCCGCTGCCGCCATGGACGAAGCGCGATTACTTGGGCTGGCACGAACAGGGCGACGGCCGCCTCTTCGTAGGGATTTCGGTCGAGAGCGGGCGCATCGCCGACCGCGCGGACGGCCACCTCAAGGGCGCGCTCCGGGCGATCGTCGACCGCTTCGACCTCGACGTCGTGCTGACGCCGCAGCAAAACGTCCTTCTGTGCGACATCCCGCGCCACGAGCGCACCGCCATCGAGGCGACCCTGAGCCGGCACGGCGTGCGGCCGGTCGAGGTGCTCGGTCCGCTCGAGCGCAACGCGATGGCCTGCCCGGCGCTGCCCACCTGCGGCCTGGCGCTAGCGGAAGCGGAACGTTCGCTGCCCGCCCTCGTCGCCGAGCTCGAGCCTCGGTTAGCGGAACTCGGCCTCTCGCGCGAGCAGATTTCCATCCGCATGACCGGCTGCCCCAACGGGTGCGCGCGCCCGTACATGGGCGAGATCGGCATCGTCGGCGTGAGCGCCGACCGCTACAACCTCTACCTCGGCGGCGATATCGAGCAGACGCGCCTCAACCGTCTCTACCGCGAAATGCTGCGGGCGGCTGAGATTCCCGCGGCGCTCGATCCCCTCTTCGTCGCGTTCGCGGCGGAGCGCCGCGACGGTGAGGCCTTCGGCTCGTTCTGCCTGCGCACCGCGTTTCCGGCCTGATCCGCTTCCGGGCAAAGAAGAAGGCAACCGCTAAACGAGCCGTCGAAGCGGAACGACGCGTAGCGCGGCCATGAAGGCGGCTGCGGCTCGGGAGGGCCAAGGTGAGTCGATCGATGAAGCCCCGGCAGGCGCCGGTTCTCGCGAGGTGGCCGGGCGCGCTCGTCGCCGCGCTCTTCGCGGCGTCGCTGTCGGTTATCGCGACGGGTACCGCGCGAGCGACCGGTACCGCGCGGGTTCATCAGCCCGACGGTTCCAACCAGACCTACGACGGCGTGCGCGTCCGCATCCACGACCGGAAAATGACGCTAACGACAAGCGACGGGAAGGGCACCCTCGTCATCGGAGACGCCGCGTGCTCGAAAATCGGCGAACTGGTACGGTGCTTGCCGTACGCGGTGACCCTCGAGCAGAACGGCGAGACCAGGGAGATTCCGCTGGCGACCGGCACCGTGTGGCTCAATACGAGCGGCACCAATCAGCAATTATCTCATTCTTCCACCCAGCTGCCGCCGCGCGGCGTGCTTCTGGCGCTGCGGACGAAGAGGGGCACGTACCTATCGCTCTCCGGGACCATGGACGAGTTTTCGAGATGAACGTCAAGCAGATCGCCGTTTGCACCCTCCTGTTCTCCTTCGTGCCGTCGGTATGCAGCGCGGGCGGGCGCGGCGGCGGGGGTGGGTTCGATTTCCACAGCGAGGCCCCGCAGAGCTACAGCCATTCGAGCACCGGGCCGGCCGGGACGAGCCGCACGACGACCGCCAGCTCGAGCGCGAACGGGTTCAGCCGTTCGACGAGCGCCTCGAACGGCAGCTACAGCCGCAACGTCAGCAGCGGGGCGAGCAACGGCAGCTATAACCGCAATACGAGCGCGTCCAACGGCTACGCCTCGCACAACAGCAGCTCCAGCGCCAACGCGAACACCGGCAACTACAGCCGCAACGCGAGCGGCAGCAACGCGACCGGGTCGTACGGCTCGTCCGCGAGCGGCAACACCCACAACGGGACCTATAACCGCACGACGAACGGCAGCAACGCCTACGGCGAGACCTACCACGGAAGCACGACCGGTTACAACGGCACCGTCTATCACGGAAGCACGACCAGCTACAACGGCACCGTCTATCACGGCGCGGTCGTGGCCAATCCGGTCTATCACGGGGCCTACGGATGGAACGGCGGCGTGGCCTGGTATCCCGCTCCGACCTATTGGGGCGGCGGCTTCTGGGGCGCGATGGCGATCGGCGCAACCTCGGCTGCCGTCTACGGCGCGATCGTGGCCAACAACCAGTCGGTCACGTCGTACCAGGTACAGCCGGAAAGCCCGGGTGCGAAGCTGCTCGCGAGTTACCAGCTCTCCCAAACGCCCTGCGGACCGCCCGGCCTCGTCGTGGTCTACGGCCCCAACAATAGCGTCATCTGCGCTTTCCCGAACGGGCTCGTATCGGCGGGCAACTACAGTGTCGACTCGTCGACCCTGACGATCGTTTCGCAAAACCCGTAATACCGAAAGTACGGAGCAATCCGGCAAGCGAGAGAGGGCTCGATCGCTCTCGCCGGCGTTCGTTCGATCGAAACAGTAGCGGCCCCGGTACGAAAACGTACAGACTGGTGCCATGTCCTGGGATACGCTTGAGCCGTCGCGGGCTTTGAGGCGCCCGATCGACTGCGGGCGGCGTTTTGCAAATCGTTCGTTGCGGTTAGAGGCGATCGTCGCAATCGCTTATTTGTTCGTGGGCGCTGTTGAGGAGCGGCACCGTCGATCCTCTTGGTTCGTTCTTTCACTCGTCGATGACGACGGCATCGCTAATGTTGGTGATTGGGATAGGGAACGGATGAAACTCCAGACCATAGGAACTCGCGTCGGCGCCGCATCGGCCGCCGTCGGCATCGGTTGCATGGCGCTGCTGGCATCGCCGAACGCCGCCGAGTCGCAACCGCAGGCGAAGCGGCCGAACATCGTCATGCTGATGACCGACGACACGGGCTGGCAAGATTTCGGCTGTTATTCCGGCGGCGGTGCCGCACTCGGCCATCCGACGCCAAACGTGGATCGCATGTGCCACGAGGGCGCTACGTTTACGAATTGGTACGGCCAGGCGAGTTGCACCGCGGGCAGGGCGTCCTTCATAACCGGACGCATTCCCATCCGAACTGCGCTCTCGGTCGTCGTCGCGCCGGGCGACCGGAATTACTTGCGCAAAGAGACGCCGACGATCGCCGAGTTTTTCAAGAAGAACGGGTACTCGACGTACTTCTCCGGGAAATGGCACCTAGGCGATATTCCGGCTTCCTATCCCATCGAACACGGTTTCGACGAGATGAAACAGTTCGCGGCCTACTATGCCGGTGTCTATGCCTACGACGATACCAACAAGTACATGCACCCGTGGTTTCCGTCCTTTAACCCGCAGTTTCAAGCGGCCTACGACAGCGTCGTGAACCTCGGCGAATGGGAAGGCGTCGCCGGCCAGGCGGCCAAGCGCGTCGGCACCATCACCTACGACAGCATGGCGACCTTCGACATCCGGCAAACGGATAACGCGATCGACTACATCAAGGCGCATGCGAGCGGCGATAAGCCGTTCTTCATGGACGTCAACTTCCTGAAGATGCACAATCCCACGAACGCGGCGCCCGCGTTTCGCGGCAAGTCGCATCTGGGCGACTACTCGGATTCGCTGATGGAACTCGATAGCGACGTCGGGCGCGTGATGGATGAGATCCGAGCCGTCGCGCCGGATACGATCGTCGTCCTGACGGCCGACAACGGCGCCTGGACCGACGCCTATCCCGACGCCGGCACGAGCCCGTTCCGCGGCGAGAAGGGTTCGCCGTTCGAGGGCGGCTGGCGCGTTCCGGGGATCCTGTGGTGGCCGGGGCACGTCAAGGCCGGCGCCCAGTACGACGAGATGATGTCGAACATGGATTGCTGGGCGACGTTTGCCGGGATGGCAGGCCTGACTCCACCGCCCCACGAGTGGGTCGGTAACGACGGCCAGGGCATCTATTTCGACAGCATCGACAACAGCGCGTACGTCTTGGGAAAGGCCCAGCACTCCGCGCGGACGTCGTGGGTCTACGTCGACGGCGAGAACTTCTACGGCGTGCGAGCCGACATCAACGGGGGCCCGCAGGAGCCGTGGGTGCACACCGCGTGGAAGCTGCTCTACACGGCGAAGGACTCGTGGCTCGGGGCCACGGCCGACTTGGGTGCGGTCCCCGCGATCTACAACCTCACGATGGATCCCTACGAGCGCTACGACATGACCTTCAACGGCGCGCAAGCGACGCGCGTGCTGTCGTCGTCGCCCGGAAAGTACGCGGGCGAGGATAACGGCTGGGCGGGCGCGCTGCTCGCGCCGGTTATGATCGAGTTCGACAAGACGATCGTCAAGTATCCGAACATCCAGCGCTTCCCGGGCGGCGCCTCGAACGATCTCGTCCCCAATCTGCAAAATCCGAAGAACCCTATCCCGATCCTGAAAGACCAGGGTGAGCCTAAGCCGGGCGAATCGTTCGGCGGGTAGGGGCCCATTACGACATCGTATGGGTGAGGCGACAAGAGGCCGCCGGTGGGCGGGGTGAGCCCCTACCGCCCACCGGCGGCGTGGCGACCCGGCGACGCGATGCGCGCGTGCTTCATCGGGCTGCTGCTCGCGGCGGCGACGTGCGCGGGTGCCGGCGCGGCCACGACTCCGGGCCGGCAGGCCTCGTCTGCGGACGCCGGTCCAAGCACCAAGGCGCTCGCGCTGCGGTGGTATCGCGCCCTTCAAGCGGGCCGCATCGATCGAAGCCGGCTGACGCGCGATTACAGCGACTATCTCTCCGAGGGCGCGATAGCGGCGATGTCGCGCTACCTTCGGTCGTACGGCGACGCCGGCTCGGCCGACGTGCTGCGGACGCGCGTCATCGGCGATCAGACGTTTTACTATTACAAGCTCTACCTGGCCCGCGGGGACGCGATCACGATGCTGATCGGCTTCAACGCCGACGGCAAGATCACGGGCATCACGTTCCCGAGCATGGGCCGGGAATAGCGCCGTGAAGATCCTCGTTTGGGCCTTGGCCCCCGCGCCGCCGGCCAACTTCGATTCGTGCGGCGGAAGGCGACGAACTCACGGAAAATTGCCGTGGCTCCGCGCGTGCTAGGGTGCCACAGCTGCTTTGACGCTACTTTTGCCGGGCCATTAGGGCGTTCAGCCACAGGAGACTCAGACGGTGTGCATCGGACCTGATAAAACCAATCTGACGCGTGCTCAGGCGCTCCGGCGCGGCGCGGCGTTCGCCGCGACGGCTGCGGCCGTTGCCGCCGACCCATCGCTGATCGCTGCGGCAATGCCCGCCACCGATCCGCTCTGTTACGCGTCGGTCGATCAACTTATCGCCATGTTCCAAGCCAAGAAGGCTTCGCCGGTCGATCTGCTGGAGGCGCAGATCAAGCGGATCGAAGCGCTCAATCCAAAGGTCAATTGCATCACCTACACGCACTTCGATCAGGCGCTGACGGAGGCCCGACAGTCCGAAGATCGCTACAGTCGTGGTGATGCAAGGCCGCTCGAAGGGATTACCGTCGGTATCAAGGACGAGTTCAATCGGCCCGGCTGGCGGACGACGCAGGGCTCGCTCATCTACAAGAACTCGCCGCTTGCGACGGAAAATTCGGCGATCGTCGACTTCCTCGAAGCCGCCGGTGCGATCGTACCGTTTCAGACGACGGTACCCGAGTTTTACCTCTTCCTCGGCGCCTCGACCCGCGCGTGGGGCACAACGCGTAATCCATGGAACCTCGAATACTCGCCGGGCGGATCGTCCGCAGGATCTGCCGCGGCCCTCGCCGCCGGCTTCGCGACGCTCGCGATGGGATCGGACATGGGCGGCTCGATACGCATCCCTGCCTCGCAATGTGGCATTTACGGCTTTCGGCCGCCCTTCGGACGGGTCGCGGGCGGTGAGGTTCCCTTTTCGACCTCGGGCCCGCTTGCGAGACGCTTCGACGATCTCGTGCATTTCCAAAACGCCATCGTCGGACCATCCGAGAAGATCATGGCCGCGATGCGCCCTCGCCTCGACTATCCCTACCAATACTCTGATATTTCGGGCTGGCGCATCGCCGTGGATTGGGGCGCGGGCCTTGCCGACCTCATCCCTTCGGTCAAGGACGCGATGCGCAAAGGCATCGAGACGTTGCGCTCCGCCGGCTGCACCGTCGACGACGTTGACTGCGGCTTCTCTAAGGCGGATAAATGGATTTACATCCGCGGCCTCCTGGCGACGTCCATCGGAACCTTTGTCGAGAGCGCGAACTCCCACCGGGATCTGCTCTCGCCGTACATGACGGAAGTGCTCGATCAGGCGGGACCCATCGGACCGCGCCAGGCCGAGGAAGCCGACGCGTTGGTGGAGCGATACCACCAAGCGGCCCAGCAGCGCGTCTTTGAAAAAGGCTACCGCGTCCTTCTCATGCCGACCATGGCGACGCCCCTTGTCGGCGCCGACATGTTCAAGAGCAAAGCGAAGGGCGTGAATGTCTGGTCGGGCACAGGCTTCGGGTTCGCGATGACGTGGCCGTGGAATCTCCTCAACCGCTATCCCATCATCGACGTCCCACTCGGCCTAGTCGAAGATCGGATGCCCTCGGGCATGCAGGTGATCGGCCAGACGTACGCCGATCTCGATACGTTCCAGTTCGCGTTCAACTGGTCTCGACTGTGGCCGTCCCTCTTCTCCGACGGGCGATTCCCGCTCAGTTAAGAACCTCGTATAGCCGCGGGCCTTGCGTTCAGTGATTGGGATAGGGAACAGATGAAACTCCAGAGTCTCGTTTGGATCTTGGCCGGCGCTCTGCTGCTCGTTCCATTCGCAGCGGCGCGCGCCGACCAGCCGCCCGCGCTTCCGGCCAACTTCGATCCGTGCGGCGGACCGCAGGAAATTCTCAACAAGTTCGGCGTGACGCCGTGCGTCGTCGTCGGGGGCGAGGCGATGCTCTCGGCCGGCTACCTCAGCGCGAAGGTGAACGGCAACATCCAGGTCGGCTCGATCGCGACGCTGCCGGCGGCGGCGCTCGTGCGCAGCTACCCGCAAGCGCTCGCGACGGTCGGGCTCGGTCCGCGCACGGACGTCGAGTTCACCTTGCCGAGCTACACCCGCGTCGACACCGCGCGCTTTCCGCTGCTGCTGGGCGGCGATACCGATTTTCAGGTCGGGTTCAAGCAGCGGGTCGCCTTCGACCCCGTGCACGGCACCCTCGCGTCGGTCGCGGCGAGCGTCGAATTCCCCACCGGCTCGCCGGCCCTGCGCGCGGCCGGGCCGTCGTACAACGTCCAACTGCTCGGGTTGTACGCGCTGCCGCGGCGCTTCGGCCTGATCTACGACATGCAGCTGACCAACGCGGACGCGAAGGCGACCCAAGAGCGGAATACGTCGCTGTCGCTGACGGTGATTCCGTATTACCAGTCGCGCGGCAACCTGCTCGCCGGGGCCGGCGTCGTGCTACTCCCGAGCGGGGCGGCGGCTCCGGAGATCTTCGTCGAGCAGCTCGCGAACCGCCACCTCGGCGTGGAACTGTTCTACGCCGGGATGGGAACCGGCTTCGTCAGCAGCGTGCAGAGCAATCTGCCGACCATCTCGGCGATCAAGATCCGTGGCAGCGTCAACGTCATCGGCGCGAACCTCATCGGTATGATCGGACGGAGCGGCCCCTAGCGCGCGCGATCGGCCGGCCGGCTTAGGGTTCGATCGAGCCCGCGAACGTGACGGCGACGATGCCGCTCGGCGCAGCAACAGGGTTAGCCGTCACGTTCTCTTCCGTCGCGATCGTGCACGCACCAGAGCCCTTGGCGTGGACGTACGGGCCGGTGCCCCCCGCGAGCCGGAACGTGCAGTCCGTCGACGTAAAGCCGAGCTTCGTCGCGGCGATCGTGCCCGCGAAGGTGCCGTTGACCTGCGAGCCGTCGTGAGAGACCAGCGTAAAGGCGCCCCCGATGCGGCTGTTCGCGCCGGTGTACGTGATGGTCGCGCGCCCGGTCGACGTAGAGAATCCGAGGTCCTGGTTCACGCTTACCGTTCGCGTCGACAAAGAGAGCGTGTCGATGCCCCGGCCGGCGACTGCGTACGCGCCGCCGTAGCTCGCATTGAACGGCAGCGGGTCGACGACTTGCGCGCTCGCCGCCCGAACGCCGGCGACGACTGCGCAAGCGGCGAAGCCGAGTAAGGAAAAGGACGGTCGAAATGGATGCATCGGAAGACCTCCTGCCCTACTCTAGTACGACGTGGCCGCCCGCATGTCAATGCGGGCTCGTGCTGCAGCGAGTCACGAGAGCCTCGGGTTCGATACGCGGCTATCGACGGTACGGCTATCGTAGCCGTACCATGCGGCGAGTTTGCCATGCCAAACCTTCCTGCTGATGATCCGGATGCGCGCGCGTAGCGCCCGCGTGCCGGGGGGCGGAGCTTGTACCATGGTCAATGCCGTCGGCGGCGTCGTAGAGCAGCAATTCTCTGCATGATTGCAGCGCCGGTGCAATCAGCAAGCACGTGGAGCGCATCGTGCTCGACATGGATTCGAGCGTGAGTCCGACGTACGGCCGGCTAGCGGGCAGACACGATCGCTTTCGCTCGGCTGCTCCTTGGATTGCGAGCCGCCCCGCAAGTTCGGCCGGAGTTGCGTAGCGACGGCGCGCGGCGGGACGCATCTGGGCAGACAGGCTGATCCCGCGGCCGCCGCGATTCGATAGAGAGCAGCGACTACTTGCAGGTGAGACAGCGATGTGTTACGATGCCGTATATGGCTGAGACTCTGACGATCCGGCTCGACGAGCGCGACCGCGAGGTTCTCGAGGCGGCCGCCCGAGAGCGGGGGACGGGGCTGAGTTCCTTCGTCCGCGAGTTGGCCCAAAGCGAAGCGCGCCGGCTTCGCCGAGCGGCAATCCGCGCCGATACCAAACGGGTGGCAGAGTACGTAGCCTCGCATCCTGAGGCGCAATCCGAATTCGACACCTATGGGACGCCGCTCGGCGAGCTTCCGTGAGCAGGCCTTCAGCCGGTGCGATCGTCCTGGTCGATTGGCGCGTAGGGGCGGTTCCGAACGAGCCGACCAAGATCCGGCCCTCCGTCGTCGTCGAGGATAACGAGCTGTTCGACGATGCGTATCCGAATACGATCGTCGTCCCGTTAACGCGCGACGAGCGTCTCGCGATAGCAGCCTTCGCCGAACGGATAGAACCGTCGCCCGAGAACGGCGCGGAAGGCATCTCATGGGCTCTGGCTCAGCACGTAACGACCGTTTCGCTGCGACGCGTTGAGATGACGCCGTCGCGCATCGACCCCCAGCAACTCGCGAGCCTTCGCCGGCGAATCGGCCACGCGATCGGTGCCGCAATGCGCTAGTGGTCGCACGGCGTCACGCCAGAGCTTCGGTGCTCCGTGACGCCGGAGCTCCCGCGCCCCGCTCCCATTCGAGCACGCGCGCGACCATCGCAGCACGGTTGCGCGAATTCGTCTTGATCAGCAACGACTTGAGGTACCCCTGCGCCGTGTATTCCGAAATGCCGAGCCGACCCGCGATCTCGCCGGCGCCGGCCCCTCCGAGGACCAGCGATAGCACCTCGGCTTGCCGCCGCGTCAGCTTGAAGCGGGTCACCGCTCGGACCACCCGATCGTTCGTACGGTCGCGATCGAGAATGAGCGCGTAGCGGATACCATCGGGACTCGCTAGCGCGGAGAGATATAGATTCGTTCCCCCATCGAGCCCGACGAAGCGCGACTGCCGGCCGGAACCGGCCGGACGTTCTCCGATCAACTGCAAGACGACGGTTTCGAGTTCGGGGCGAAGTCGCGTCCCGCCCCCGCTGAGACATCGCTGGATCGCGCCGGTAGCCGACGGATCGCACGAACTGAGTTGGACGTTGCAGTCCGCGTCCGTGACGATCATGGCAAGGTAGGGTGCGGTCATGTTTTTGGGACGCCTCACGAGTGGTGCCGGTTGAAGCGAGCGCGCGGAGCTCGCACTGGTAGCGTAGATGCCGGGCGTCGCGAAGCCGTCCAGGCCGGCGGTACTATTCGGTCTTGCGACCGTCCCGCTTCATCGTCTCGAGGTCCCGTGTTTCTTCCACACGCACGCGTTGGCTTCGTCGAAATGGATCCGGTCGAAGTCGTGCGTGCCGAAGACTGCAATCCGCACGTGCGCCTCGCGAACCTCTAGACGCGAACGCCGCCGGTCACGAACACAAGAGCCCGCCCACGATGTCCGCCGTGTTCGCCAGAGGGTCGTTTCTGGTTTTCTCAATGCTAACATGCAAGCGGCGCGAGCGAAGCGTGGAAAATAACGATACCGGGCTCGTCCGGAATGTGGTATGGCCCGGCGCGCGCGCCTACACTAGTCGACTGCGACGTGGGCGTCGGTGGGGACGCCGCTCTTCGGTTTGCTCAGCAGCATGACCATCGGGATCGAGAGCAAGAACACGATGGCGCAGAAGCGGAAGATGTAATCGTACGAGACGACCGTCGCGTTCTGCACGACCATGCCGGACAGCGCCGAGATCGCCTGCGCGTGGCTGTGCGCGTTGTGCAGCATGTTTCCCACCATGGGATTGGAGAGCTTCACGTCGGCCGCGAAGCTTTGCTGGGCGAGATCTTCGCGGCGTTCTTGCAGCACTTCCAGGAGCGCGATGCCCAAGCTGCCGCCCAGCTGGCGAACGAGCGTGTAGAGGCCGGTCGCGTTGCCCATCGCGCTGCGCGAGATCTCCGATAGCGCGACGGTCGTGAGCGGCACGAACAGAAAACCCAGCGCGAAACCTTGCAGCGTTCGCGGGCCGAAGATGTCCCAGTAGCCAGCGTATTGGGTGAGCCCGCCCATCCACCACGAGCCCGCGGCGAACATCGCGAGCCCGATCCCGATCTCGAGCCGCGGATCGAGCACGGTCGTGAGGCGCCCGGCGATCGGCATGCTGACGGCCGTCGCAACCGCGCCCGGCAAGAGCGCGTAGCCGGCTTGCAACGCGTCGAAGCCCAAGACGTTCTGGAAGAAGAGCGGCAGCACGAGGTTGAGCCCGTACAGGCCGAAGCCGCTGACGACGCCGATCCCGGTCGCGGCCGCGAACGAGCGCGACTTGAAGACTCGCAGATCGACGAACGGATACGGATCGCGCAGTTCGCGCAAGATGAAGAAACCCAGCGCGACGACGGAAACCACGGCCAGGATGCAAATCGAGGGCGAATCGAACCAGTCGTCGTGCTGGCCTCGTTCGAGCACGTACTGCAGCGACGCGATACCGGCCGTCATCGCGCCCAGTCCGAGCCAATCGGCGCCCCGTTCGGGTTTGGTGATGTAGTCGGGATCGCGGATGAAGAGCATCGTCATCACGAAGGCCGCGATGCCGATCGGAATGTTGATGTAGAAGATGAGCGGCCACGAGTACGCATCGACGATCGCGCCGCCGAGCGTCGGACCGATCGCGGGCCCGACCATCGCACCGAGCCCGAAGATGGCCATCGCGCCGCCGCGTTTCTCGGGCGGGTACGATTTCGAACAGGATCGCCTGCGCCGTCGGCTGCAGCGCGCCGCCGCCGAGTCCTTGCACGACGCGCCAGATCACGAGCGTCGTCACGTCGTGCGCGGTGCCGCAGAGGAAGGAGCTGATCGTGAAGATCGCGAGCGACGCCGCGTAGAAGAGCCGGCGTCCGAGCAGCGCGGTCAGCCAGCCGTTGAGCGGCATGATGACGACGTTGGCCAGGATGTAGCCCGTGGCGACCCACGAGATCTCGTCGGTCGCCGCACCGAGGTTGCCCGCCATGCTGGGAAGCGCCACGTTGACGATCGACGTGTCGATGATCGCCATGATGACGCCCAGCATGACGGTCGCGGTGACCAGCACGACCGGCGGTTCCGGACGCGGTTTGGCGCCCTTGCGCGCCGCGGCCGGCAGGCTCGGCGCTCGTAGCGCTAGGGATGCGATGACGTTCGCTCCATCTTTCGTCTCTTGTAGTGGGTATGCTAAAATGACGCTTATGTCATCATACCCAAAGCCGGCGACGATTGCACCGTGTCGCACGAGGTGATCAAGCGGGTCGGCCCGCGGGCGTACCGCTACCGCGTCGAGAGCTACCGGGATCCCGAGACCAAGAAGGTCCGCTCCCGCTGGACCTACATCGGCCGGGTCGTCCCGCCGGGAAACGCCGAGCCGGGCGGAACGCCCGCCGTCGTGCGGCGCTCGCCGGAGCGCACCCGCGAGCGGCTGGTCGACGGCTTCGAGCGCCTCGTCGACCGGCTACCGTACGCCGCGGTGACCGCCGGCGCCGTGGCCGACGAGGCCGGCCTCGCGCACGGCACGTTCTACCGGCACTTCCGCGACAAGCGCGGGGTCCTGGTGCGCGCGCTCGAGCGGGTGCGCGAAGAACTCGAACGCGCCACGCCGAGCTTCGATCCGCCGTACGGCACGGTCGACGCGGAACGCGAACGGGTTCGAGCGTGGATCGAGACGGTGCTCCTGCGGCCGGCGAGCCACCGCGGCGTGCTGCGCGCCTGGTACGATGCGCTGCGCGTCGACGAGGAGCTGCGCGCCACGCGCGAGGAGCGCAGGCGCTCGCGCGTCGCCGCCCTCGCGGGCTACCTGGAAAAGCTGGCGGAGGCCGGGACGATCGAGGTCGCAAGCATCGAAGCGCTCGCGACGGCGCTCGTGGCGCTGGTCGACGCGGTGTTCCGCGGCGAAGTGCTCGAACGCGACACGCCCGACGCCACGCTCGCCGCCGGGGCGGTCGAGGTGTTCGTGAGGTCGATATTTCCGGCTGCGAGCGCGTCGGCGCCGGCGGGTGGTTCGAGCGCCAAGCGCAGCGCTTCGTCCGGTAGCTCGGCGACCGAGAGCCGGCCCGAATCGAGCGTGAAGAAGCCGACGTAAACGCCGACCAGGTCGCCGCGAGCGTCGAAGACGCCGCCGCCTGAGTCGCCTTGGTGGCAGGAGTCGCAGGCGATGCCGATGCGGCCGCGGGCCGGACCGTCCGGCAGCTCGCCGCCGATACTGGACACCGCACCGGTTTCGAACGCCGGACCGCCGACGCCGCTGCCCCAAATGTGGACGGACTCGCGGGGCCGCGCAGGGGCGACCGGTGCGATCCGGAGCGTGGCCGCCGTAGCCGGATCCACCTCACCTTCCAGCACCGCCAGGTCCCGGCCCGGGACCAGCGACAAGATGCGGGCGGGCACGGCGCCGCCGCCGTCGGTCAGCCGCAGCGCGAGGGTGCCGTAGGTCGCCACGTGCTCGGCGGTGAGAACCCGGATCCGGTTCCCGAAGCGAGCGACGATCGTGCCCGCTCCCATCCCGAGGTCGTGGCCCGAGTCGGCGACCACCACGACCGCGCCGTCGGCCGCGCGGCTTTGGGTGTCCGCGGCAAACGCCTGCCCGAACGTGAGGGCGATGGCCGCGAACGTTGCGATGGCGGTGCGTCCGGGCAAGCTGTCCAGCGGTGACTCCTCTCACCCTCTGGATTCGGAGCTTTTAGCCCGGCGTAGGAACGATTTGGACGAGCTGTTAGCGCGCGCACACCGGCGCCGCCGCGGCGCCGGCGCGGCTGTGAGCTACGTCAACGAGCCTTCAATCCGCCGCCCTCGGGCAGCAGTTTAGTTGCGGAGCTCACCCGCGACGTTGGGGTGTCGATGTGCCTGCCGAGGGCGTGGCCTGTCCGGCTGAGTGAACAGCCACGGAGCGATCCGTTGCGCCAAGTCCGTGCCGTCGAACTCGATCGAGGGATTGAATTGCGTTGTCCACGCCGCTCCGATCCCGCGATCCGTCAATTCGCGCGACTGATCTTCAGGGAGCATCGCACCCAAGACAGCAACGCGCTTGCGGCCCGCGAATGCATCCGCGCCGATACGATCGAGCAGTGCCTGAAGGCGTCCAAGCCCGGAGTTGCGCGCGAAGCCAAGCACGGCATCATCTCCGACAGTCACGAGCCCTGACCTTAACTCGGCGCGCAAGCCGGCTTGGCGAGCTTTCATGAAAGAGGCAAATGCCATCTCGGATGCCACGACTGCAGATGCGCGCCCAAAACCGCCGGCGCGCGCTGCAAATGCAGTGAAGACACCTTGCGAAAAATTCGGCGATCGTACCCATACGCCGATTCGCCGCCTCCTCCGTGCGGCGCCTGTCCGCAACGAGGTTTCGGCGCGCCTCTTCTACGACATCAGCACTAAAGACTGGCCGAAATACTTCTCGCTCCGCGAGGCGGAGTACGATGTCGCAAAGCGGCATCGAATATAAAGTGACGAAAGACGGCAACTAACGATCGTACGCGCCGGCGTCTCCGCTTTCGGCCGTCAGCTCTCGAAGCGCTTCGCGCCGTTTCACGTGGCGGTTGTGCTTATAGGCAAGAAGATCGCTCAATCTGATCCGCCGATGACGTCCAATCAAGGTGAACGGAATCTCGCCTCGCTCGAGCAAACGAGTAAGAAACTGGCGTGACATATTCAACAGGTCTGCAGCTTCGGTCGTCGTGAGCTCGCGATGGACCGGCGAAATGACGACTGCATCTCCGCGCAATAAGATCTCGGCAGCCTCTCGGAGGGCTCGGCAAAGCGCCGGCGAGAGTTCGAGCGGAGTGCCATCAGGATCTGCGAGCATTGGGACTGACCCAAGACGACTCAGCGCTCCCTCCAAGCGATGAAGCGACGCCATATCGGATTGCTCCGCAACGATTGGGTTAAGGGAGGGGGCGACGTCAGTGTCCATAGCTTGCACAGCATGCGTCACAAGTGTCCTAAACGCAACATCAAGCCAAGCAAGCTTCTGCGCCGTAACCACCCAAAGGTCAGAGATTCGTCCTCAAGGCCCCAAGCGGTCGGAGAGACTGTCTCAGGCGGACCGGCGCCGGGCGGCACCATTGACCGTCGCCGGTGCTTTCCGGTATAATCCTACGTCGGCTGTCACTGGCGGCCTTCGTGCGCTCTCGAGCGCGCCGGACGTACTCGCCGCTCGTCCGGACGGTAGACCGGATACCGGTCGAGGCGACGACACCCCGGGTTCGCAACGCGGGGCAAGATAAACTCGGCAGCGCCGCTGCGCCGCCGCACGGGAGTAGCATTGGCCGCCAAAAAGCAGACGAAAACGCGCAAGAAGCGCGAGTTCAAGAACGTCGGGTCGGGCATCGCCCACATCCACTCCTCGTTCAACAACACGATCGTCACGATTTCGGACAACCAAGGGAGCGTGATCGCCTGGGCCTCGGCCGGAAATCTCGGCTTCAAGGGGTCCAAGAAGTCGACGCCGTTCGCCGCGCAGATGGCCGCCGAGGCGGTCGCCCGCAAGGCGATGGACCACGGCATGAAGAGCGCCGAGGTCTACGTGAAGGGCCCGGGCGCCGGCCGCGAAGCCGCGATCCGCTCGCTGCAAGCCACCGGTCTCGAGATCACGCTGATCAAGGACGTCACGCCGATTCCGCACAACGGCTGCCGGCCGCCGAAGCGGCGCCGGGTCTAGGTAGAGTAGAAGATGTCGCGCTATACAGGTCCCGTCTGCCGTCTGTGCCGCCGCGAAACGGCCACGAGCAAAACGGGCGAAAAGATCAAGCTCTTCCTCAAAGGCGACCGCTGCCTCTCGAAAAAGTGCGCGGTCGAGCGCCGGGGCACGGCGCCGGGCCAGAAGACGCAGGGCAAGCCCAGCCGTCAGAAGGTGTCCGAGTACGGCCGCCAGCTGCGCGAGAAGCAGAAGATGCGCCGCTACTACGGCGTGCTGGAAACGCAGTTCGAGAACTACTTCCGCGTCGCGGCCCGGGTCCCGGGCCAGACCGGCAAGACGTTCCTCCAGCTGCTCGAGCGCCGGCTCGACAACGTCGTGTACCGCATGAACCTCGCGCTCAGCCGCGCGCAGGCGCGGCAGCTGGTGACCCACCGCCACTTCCGGGTCAACGGCCGGATCGTGAACATCCCGTCCTTCCTGGTCAAGCCGGGCGACGTGATCACGCTGGGCGACCGGGCGAAGAAGTCGGACGTGTTCGCCGTCAACGGCGAGTACGCAAAGAACCGCGCGCATCCGGAATGGCTCGAACTCGACGAGACCGATCTGGCCATCAAGGTGACGGCGCTGCCCTCCCGCGAGCAAATCGACACCCCAGTAGACGAACAACTTATTGTTGAGTACTACTCCCGTTAAGGGCCGCTGCTTTCGGCCTCCGGACTTCGTCGCTACGGGCCTCGTGTGCGTGCGCACACTTCGGACCTAGGCTCCTCGCCGGAGACCGAAATCAGCGACCTTCAACGTTTTGGCGTCGTCTCTCGAACGAACGAACTATCTGGTCAAGTCAGTACAAGCCGTCGTTAGGCGTACGATCGTGGGGCACCGGGGGTGGCCGGCGGATAACGTAAGCGACAACAAAGGAATCACCTAGAACAATGAACGTCATCGACTCGGCGCATAGCGCATCCATCGAAGTTCGCGAGCGGCGCGACAATTATGCCAAGTTCGTGGTCGAGCCGCTCGAGCGCGGGTTCGGGATCACCCTGGGCAATTCGCTGCGGCGCGTGCTGCTGTCGACGATTCCCGGCGCGGCGGTCACGTACGTCAAGATCGACGGCGTGCTGCACGAGTTCTCCACGATTTCGGGCGTCGTGGAAGACACGACCAATCTGCTGCTCAACCTCAAGGGTCTGCCGATCAAGCTGAACTCGGACGAGCCCAAGGTGCTGACGCTGTCGGTCTCGGGCGCGAAGGAAGTCACGGCGTCCGACATCACGCCCGATGCGGACGTCGAGATCCTGCAGCCGGACTACCACATCGCGACCTTGACGGCGAAGTCGGCCAAGCTCCAGATGGAGATCGGGGTCGAGAAGTCGCGCGGGTACGTGACGGCCGACAAGCAGAAGAACGTCGAACACATGATCGGCCTCATTCCGATGGACTCGATCTTCTCGCCGATCCGCAAGTGCAATTTCACGGTCGACGACACTCGCGTCGGCCAGTCGGTCGACTTCGACCGGCTGACGCTGGAAATCGAGACCAACGGCTCGATCACGCCGGACGACGCCCTGTCGACGGCCGCCACGATCCTGCAAGACCAGCTGGACCTCTTCGTCAACTTCACCCAGGAGGAGAAGCCGCCGGCCGCGGCGCCGACCAGCGAGTGGGATATTCCGGTCGAGACGCTCAATCTCTCGGTCAGGTCTTTCAACTGCCTCAAGCGCGCCGGCATCTCGAAGGTCTCGGAGCTCTTGGACATGTCGGAAGACGAGATCATCAAGATGCGCAACTTCGGAAAGAAGTCGCTCGACGAGATCAAGCAGGTACTGGAAGAGCGCGGCCTCTCGCTGCGCCAGCCAACGTAGGATAGGACGATGCCGCACCAGATCGCGCAAAAACGCCTCAGTCGCACCGCCGGCCCGCGCCGGGCGCTCCTGCGCAGCCTCGCGACCTCGTTCTTCAAGCACGGGAAGATCGAAACGACGACCACCAAGGCCAAGGAAATCTCGAAAGTCGTCGAGCGGCTGATCACGCAGGCGCGGCGCGGCGATCTGCACTCGCGCCGCCTGATCGCGGAGTACCTGCTCGAGCCCGCCGTCACGAAGAAGCTGGTCGATCAGATCGCTCCCTCGTTGAAGGACCGGACGGGCGGGTACACCCGCATCGTGAAGACGCGCGTGCGTCCGGGCGATGCCGCCGAGCTTTCGATCCTGGAGCTGGTGAGCTAGCGGCGCCTCGCGGGAACCGCGACGCACGGCAGCGCTGTAATGATTACCGAAAGCGCGCAACCTCCGAGTATTCGGCCGCAGCGACTCCTACCGGTGGTACGGGAGTTCGTTGCGGACGCGCTGACGCCCATCTCGGCCTATCTCGCCCTGGCGACGCCGGGGCGTTCGTGTTTGCTCGAGTCCGTCGAAGGGACGGACCGGATCGCGCGCTACTCGTTCATCGGTCTCGATTATCTCGAGACGCGCAGCTTCGAGGACGACCCGTCGATGCTCGAAAGCATCCGCGACACGCTGCGGTCGTACGAACTCGACGCGGCCGGGCTGCCGTTCTCGGGCGGCGCGGTCTGCGTGTTCTCCTACGACGCGGCGCGCGTGCTCGAACGGATCGGCCCCAAGCCCCCGGCCGACGTGCCCTTCGCCGACGCGCTGGTCGTCGTACCCGGGACGTGGCTGGTCTTCGATCACTTCACGCATAAAGTAACGTTGATCGGCTTCGCTTTGGGTGAGGGCGAGCGAGTGGCGATCGACGCGCGGCTCGACCGCTACATCGCGGCGCTGCTGGGCGTGCGGCCGACGGTGCCGGGCAACGTGCGCGCCAAGGGCGCGGTTCACCAGTCGCTGCAGCGGGCCGAGTTCCTCGAGCGCGTCGGGCGCGCGAAGCACGCGATTCACGAAGGCGACGTGTACCAGTTGCAACTCGGCATTCGCTACTGGTGCGAACTCGACGGCACGCCGTTCGACTTCTACCGGCAGATCCGCACCCGCAACCCGTCCCCGTATATGTTCTTCATCGAAACCGACGGCCGCGCGATCTTCGGCGCGTCGCCGGAGTTCTTGGTTCGCCTGGACGGACGGCGGGCCCGCATCCGGCCGCTCGCGGGCACCAAACCGCGCGGCGAGACGGCCGAAGCCGACAACGCGATCGCGGCGGAACTGCTCGCCAACGAAAAGGAGCGGGCGGAGCACGTGATGCTGGTCGATCTGGGGCGCAACGACTTGGGCGCGGTCTCGACCGTCGGCAGCGTGCGCGTCGACGAACTGATGGTCATCGAGCGCTACAGCCACGTGATGCACATCGTCTCCAACGTCAAGAGCGAACTGCGCGCGGACCGCGACGCGCTCGACCTGTTCGCGGCCGCCTTCCCGGCCGGGACCGTGACGGGAACGCCCAAAATCCGCGCGATGCAGCTGATCGACACGCTCGAACCGGTCGCGCGCGGCTTCTATGCCGGCAGCGTCGCGCACATCGATTTCGACGGCGACATGGACTCGTGCATCGTCTTGCGCAGCGTCGCGACCGCGGGCGGTCGCGCCTATTGGCAAGCTTCGGCGGGCATCGTCGCCGATAGCGACCCGGACTCCGAGTACAACGAGGTGTTGGCCAAGACGCGCATCGTGCGCGACGTGTTGGGGCTCGATCGATGACCCGCGTCCTGCTCGTCGATAACTACGACTCGTTCACCTACAACCTCGCGCACCTCTTCGGCTCGCAAGGCGGCGAGGTGACCGTGCTCCGTAACGACGACGAGCGTTTGAACGAAGACGCGGTGGCCGCGACCGATCTCGTGTGCATCGGGCCGGGCCCCGGCCGCCCGCGCGAAGCGGGTAAGACGATGCAGACGATCGAGTGGGCGATCGACGCGGGGAAGCCGCTGCTTGGCGTGTGCTTGGGGCTGCAGGCGATCGGCGAATACTTCGGCGGCGTCGTCGACTACGCGCCGCGCCTGATGCACGGCAAGACCTCCGCGATCGAACACGACGGGACGGGCGTGCTCGCGGGCGTACCCTCGCCGTTCGCCGCGACGCGTTACCACTCGCTGTGCATCGCGCATTATCCGTTTCCCCCCGACCTGCGCGCCAACGCGACGAGCGAGGACGGCGTCATTCAAGGCGCGCAGCACCGCACGCTGCCGGTGTACGGCGTGCAGTTCCACCCCGAATCCGTGCTGACGGTCGAAGGCCCGCGGATCTTCGCGAATTTTTTGGCGCTGGCCGGACCGCGCGGGTGAGCGAGTACCGGGGCCTGCTGCGTGCGCTGATCGCACGGCGCGACCTCGACGCCGAGCAGATGGCCTACGCGGTCGGCGCCATGATGGACGCGGCCTGGTCACCCGTGCAGGCGGGCGCGTTTCTCGCGGCCCTGGCCGTGAAGGGGGAGACGCCGCGCGAAGTCGTCGGCGCGGCGGAAGCGATGCGCGCGCGCAGCCTGCACGTCGAACACGATCTGCCCACGGTCGTGGATACCTGCGGAACCGGCGGCGACGGCGCGCAGACGATCAACATCTCGACCGCGGCGGGCTTCGTGCTGGCCGGCTGCGGCTTACCGGTCGCCAAGCACGGGAACCGCGCCGCTTCGAGCCGCTGCGGGAGCGCCGACGTCCTGGAAGCGTGCGGCGTGACGATCGCGGTGTCGCCCGAGACGGCGCGGACGCAGCTGGAACGCGACCGCTTCACGTTCCTGTTCGCGCCGGCGTACCATCCGGCGGCCAGGGAAGTCGCGCCGGTCCGGCGCGAGCTCGGCGTGCGCACGATCTTCAACATCCTCGGGCCGCTGGCGAACCCGGCGCGCGCCACGCATCAGGTGATCGGGGTCGCGAGCCCCGCCCACCTCGAGCTCGTCGGCGAGGCGCTCGCGGCGCTCGGGTCGCACGCCGGTGCGGTCGTGCACGCGCAGAGCGGCATCGACGAAATCGCGGGCGACGGTCCGACCCGCGTGCATCAGTTCGGTCCGGGCGGCACGCGCCGCTGGACGCTCGACCCCGCCTCGGTCGGCGTACACGCGCCGGCAGAGGCGCTGCGCGGCGGCGACTGCGCGGAGAACGCGGCCGCGCTGCGCGCGATCCTCGCGGGCGAACGCTCGCCGCGCGCCGACGTCGTGGCGCTCAACGCGGCGCTGGTCCTGGTCGTCGCCGAGCGCGCGGGCGATATCGCCGAAGGCCTCGCGCTCGCGCGGGCGAGCCTGCACGGCGGGGCCGCGCTCGACGTGTTCGATCGTCTCCGACGCCCGACCGAACTGGAGCTGGCATGAACGGATTCCTGGAACGTCTGTATGCCGCCAAGCAGGCGGCGCTCGTGCACGAAGAAGCGCGCGAGAGCTACGCGGAGCTGGCGGCGCGCGCCGATGCGCGGCGCGCGGAACGCCGGCCGTTCGCGCGCGCGCTGCGCGACGCGCAAGGTCCCGCGATCGTCGCGGAGATCAAGCGCGCGTCGCCCTCGGTCGGGCTGATCGCCCGCAATTTCGATCCGGCCGTCATCGCGGCCAACTACCAACTCGCGGGCGCCGACGCGATCAGCGTGCTGACCGAGGCGGACCATTTCCTGGGCGACCTGTCGTTCCTCGACATCGCGCGCAAACACAGCACGAAACCGATCCTGCGCAAAGATTTCCTCTCGACGCCGTACCACATCGCGCAATCGGCGGCGTACGGCGCCGACGCCGTGCTGCTGATCGTCGCCGGCCTCGACGATGCCACCTTGCAAGCGCTGTCCGCCGAAGCGCGGCGCTTCGAGCTCGACACGCTCGTCGAGGTTCACGACGAAGAGGAACTGGTCCGCGCGCTCGCGGTGCAGCCGTCCGTCGTCGGCATCAACAACCGCGACTTGCGCACGTTCCAAACCGACCTCGGCGTCACCGAATACCTGCTGCCGAGCGTGCCCGCCGGGACGCTCGTCATCAGCGAGAGCGGCGTACACGAGCCGGGCGACGTCGCCGCGCTGCACGCCTTGGGCGCGCGCGGCTTTCTGGTCGGCGAAGCGCTGATGCGCGCCGCCGATCCGGGCGCCTTCATCGAGGATCTCAAGAAGGCCGCGGTCGCCGGCACGTGACCCGTCCGGGCCGCACGCGCATCAAGATATGCGGCCTCGCGTCGGTGCGCGACGTGGAACTCGGCGTCGCCGCCGGGGCCGACGCGCTCGGCGTGATCGTCGCGGAGAGCCCGCGCCGGGTGCCGCTCGAACGGCTCGCCGCGCTGGCGGCTGCGATTCCGCCGTTCGTCGCGAAGGTCGGCGTGATGGCCAATCAGCCCGAGGACGTGGCGCTGCGGCTGCGTGCCGCAGGTTTCACGCTGCAATTCAGCGGCGAAGAGCCGGCCGCGGCGTGCGAGCGCATGGCGGCGGGCGGGTGGTATCTCAAGGCCTTTCACGTGGCGGCCGGGGCGCCGGGCGACCGCTTCGACGAGGCGCGCCTGGCGCCGTACGCGCACGCGCTGTGCCTGTTCGATTCTCGCGTCGGCGACGCGCGCGGCGGCACCGGCGTCGCCTTCTCGTGGGACGCGGTCGAGAGCGTGGCCGCCCGCCGGCCGGTCGTCGTGTCCGGCGGCTTGACGTCCGCCAACGTGGGCGCCTGCGTGCGCGCGCTGCGGCCCTATGCCGTCGACGTCCGGAGCGGCGTCGAGACCGGCGGCGAAAAAGATCCGGAGAAGATGCGCGCCTTCGTGCGCGCGGTGAGGGAGGCAGATGCAGAGGCCTGACGCGCGCGGATACTTCGGCGGGAAGTTCGGCGGAAAGTTCGTTCCTGAAGTGTTGGTGGCGGCGCTGTCGGAACTCGAGGCGGGCATGGACGCGGCTTTCGCCGATCCGTCGTTCTGGGCGGAGTACCACGCGATCTTGCGCGATTTCGTGGGCCGGCCGTCGCCGATCCTGGAAGCCGCGCGCTTCACCGGCGCGCCGCCCGGAACGGCCGCGCGGCTGGTCTTCAAACGCGAAGACCTCAACCACACGGGCGCGCACAAAATCAATAACACGGTCGGCCAAGGGCTGCTGGCCAAGCGCATGGGGAAGAAGCGGATCATCGCGGAGACGGGCGCGGGGCAGCACGGCGTCGCGACCGCCACGATCGGCGCCAAGCTCGGCATTCCCGTCGACGTCTACATGGGCGCGCTCGACGTCGAGCGCCAGTCGCTCAACGTGTACGTGATGCGGCTGCTCGGCGCCACGGTGCATCCGGTCACCGGCGGCACGCAGACGCTCAAGGATGCGACCAACGAAGCGTTTCGCGAGTGGGCCGCGCGCGTCGAGGATACGTTTTACGTGATCGGGAGCGTGGTGGGCGCGCATCCGTATCCGTACATGGTCCGCGAGTTGCAGAAGGTGATCGGCATCGAAGCGCGCGCGCAGGTGCTCGAACGGTACGGCCGCTTGCCGACCGACGTCGTCGCGTGCGTCGGCGGCGGCAGCAACGCGATGGGCATCTTCGCCGGGTTCGCCGAGGACGCCGAGGTGCGGCTGTGGGGCGTCGAGGCGGCGGGACACGGCCTCGCGTCGATCGATACCGCCGCGTCGCTCAACGCCGGAAGCGTCGGCATCCTGCACGGTTCGCGCTCGTATCTCTTGCAAACGCCGCAGGGCCAGGTGCGCAACACGCATTCGATTTCGGCGGGGCTCGACTATCCGGGCGTCGGGCCCGAGCACGCGTTCCTCAAAGAGAGCGGGCGCGCCCGGTACGTCGCCGCCACCGACGAAGAAGCGCTGGCGGCGTTCCACCGTTGCGCCGAGCGCGAGGGCATCGTACCGGCGCTCGAATCCGCGCACGCGCTGGCGTTCGCCGGCAACCTGGCGCGCGAACGGGGTCCCGATGGGCTGGTGCTGGTCAACCTCAGCGGGCGCGGCGACAAGGACACGCGCCAGATCGAGGCGCTCGAAGCCTTGCAGCGCGCGGAAGCGGCGCTGCGATGAGCGCGACGACGGATACCGCGAGCGGCATCGAACGCATCGCGGCGGCGTTCGCGCGGGCCGCGGCCGAGGGGCGCGGCGCGTTGATTCCGTACCTGTGCGCGGGCGATCCCGATCGCGCGGCCAGTGCGGCGGTGCTGCGCGCGGTGGCGGAGGCGGGCGCCGACGTCATCGAAGTCGGTATCCCGTACGGCGACCCGCTGGCCGACGGACCGACGGTCGCCGCGGCCGCGCAGCGCGCGCTCGATGCCGGCACGACGGTCGAGGACGCGCTCGATCTCATGGCCCAGACGCAACGCGCCGGAGCGCCGCCGCTCGTGGCGTTCACGTACTACAACCCGATCCTGCAGTTCGGGCTGGAACGCTTCGCCGACGCGCTGCTCGCGGCGGGCGCGTGCGGTGCGATCGTGCCCGACGTTCCGCTCGAGGAAACGGACGCCGTTCGCGCCGCCTTCGCTCCGCGCGGGCTGGCATTACCGCTACTCGTCGCGCCGACCACGCCGCCGGCCCGCGCGGCCGCGATCGCGCGCGCGAGCACGGGCTTCACGTATCTGGTGTCGCGGCTCGGCGTCACGGGCGCGCGGCGCGAACCGGATTTCGGCTGGATCGCCGCCCGCACCGCCGTGCTGCGCGCCGCGAGCGCGCTGCCGGTGGCGGCCGGTTTCGGCATCTCCACCGCGGAGCACGTCCGCCGCGTCTGCGCGGTCGCGGACGGAGCGATCGTCGGCAGCGCGCTGATCGACGCGTGCGCGGGCGCGCGCGGCGAGGACGCGGTGCGGCGCGCGCGCGCCTTCGTACGCGAACTGAGCGGCGCTACGCCGCGCGCTTAGCGATGCGCCGATGCGGCGACGAGGGCGTCGACCTGCGCTTGCAGGTGCGCGAGCCGCTGCTCGAGCGCGCGGTTCTGGGCGCGCAGCGCCTTGATCGCGGAGAGCGCCACGCCGTCTTCGTCGATCGAGGTGATGTGGCGATCGTCCTCGCCCACGCCGAAAGCCGCGTAGAAGTCCTGCGCCATCGGGCCCACGTGGCGTACGCCGCGCTCGGAGGTGTAGCTCCACTCGCTGACCGGCAGGGCTGCGACCTTGTCGAGGATCGCCGCATCGTCGAGCGCCACGACGCGGGTCTTCATCGTGCGGTCGCTCAGCGACGCCCACGCGCCGGAACCGGCCGGGAGCTGCACGCCGCTGGTCAGGGTCGCGTTCGTGTAGAACTTCACGCCGCCCGAAGCCCGCGCCAGGAACTGGTTGGCAGCGAAGGATTTCAGCTGGGTCGCCTTCGCGGCGTCGTCGCTCCACACGAACGCGCCGTTGGACCGGGCATCGGAATTCGTCCCCGCCGCGAAACTCGCGATTCCGGTTGCGGTGTTGCCGTAGCCGCCGGGTACCGTAGCGTACGCACCGGTCACGGTGTTGGTGGCGCCGCCGCCGATAACCGAATAATCGGCACCGGAGAAGATTTTATTCTGGTTGCCGGCACCGAGAAACGCATAGTTCGCGCCCACGGTATTGTTGGCGCCGTCGCCCAGAAACGAATCGTTGCCGCCCTGGAGGTTCGTGTTGCCGGCGCCTAGGAACGATTCGGTCCCGGTCGTATCGATCGTGTTGTTGGTCCCGGCGCCGATGAACGCAAGCGGAGAATTGATATACCCCCCAGTACCCGCGCCGATGAACGCATGATCGTATTCGATCGTGTTCGTGTCGCCCGAGCCGATGAACGAGCGGTAAGAACCGATGAAGTTGGTATCGCCTCCGGCGATGAAGGACTCTTCGGCACCGTTGGTTCCGTTATTGTAAACGACATTGTAATTGCCGACGCCGATCCCGCTGAGTTGATCGCAGGCCTCGTTGTATTGGCCGTCGAGAATTCCCGAATTTATGCCGCCGGCGACGTTATCGAACCCACCCCCGACGAACGCGACGTTGGTCGAGCAGTAGGTCGCCAGCTGCGGTCGCGGCCGGCGGACCGTGCCGAGCTGGTGGGTTCGCACGGGGCGCGCCGGTACCGCGTACGTCTGGCCTCCTCCGGCGAACGTTCCGGGCGAGGCCGCGATCGGAGCGGCAACCAATGCGACGGACGCGGCAATGTGGCGCCAAGGTCGAGCGAACATGACATCTCCTCCCGGAACCCGTCCGCAATCGGACGAGGCCGCTTGTGTGCGTCACGTTCGGCGCCACGACCTGCTGCGAGCTAGCGTTCCTTCAGCGCCGCGACCTCCGCCGCCAGGGCGGCGACTTGGCGCTGCACCGTCGCGAGCTGCGCCTTCAGTTCGCCGTTTTCGCGCTCAGACTTCGCGTACAGCCCTTTGATCGCGGAGAGCGCCACGCCGTCTTCGTCGATCGAGGTGATGTGGCGATCGTCCTCGCCCACGCCGAAGGCCGCGTAGAAGTCCTGCGCCATCGGACCGACGTGGCGCACGTGCGGATCCTCGGAGCGGTACGACCACGAGCCGACCGGCAGGGCCGCGACCTTATCGAGCACCGCCGCGTCGTCGAGCGGAACGACGTCGGTCTTGGCCGCGCGATCGCTGAGCGACGCCCAGCTGCCCGAACCCGGCGCGAGCTTGACGCCCGCCGTCGCCGTCGCGTTCGAGAAGAGAAAGAACCCGCCGGAAGCGCGCGCCAGGAACTGGTAGTTCGCGGTCGACTGCAGCGCGCTCGTGCCGGCGTCGTCGCTCCATACGAAGGTGCCGTTGTGCGCGGCGTACGCGTTGGCACCGGCCGCGAAGCTCGCGGTTCCGAGCGCGCTGTTGCGCGTACCGCCCGGAACGGTCGCGAACTGGCCCGTGGCGCGGTTCACCCAGCCGCCGCCGACCGCGCCGGCGGCGCCGTACGCGTCGTTGCCGTAGGATGCCGCGATGGGAAATGCGGCCAACACGACGATCGAAAGCAGTGGGCGCAAGGATCGAACGGACATGCGGGTCTCCAAGCCGGACCTCGCCCGCAACCGGGCGAGGGCTGTTCAGGCACCCTCCATTATAAGTCCTACGGCTGCATGAAGGGCGCTGAAAAGGCGCCGAAAAAGGGCTCCGGGCCTGCGGTTCGCGCCGTTCGCATAAGAAGCGAATTACGACGAGGTAACAGCTAATGTATCTCGCCGTCGGCATATATCTGCAAAATGCGAGCCGATTCCGCGGCGTGCTCGAAACGGCGCGCGGAGGAGGCGCGGCGTAGCCGTAGCGCATACAAGCCCGCAACGCGCTCTTCGCTTTGGGGGTTGACGCCTTGTCTTTCCGGCGCTCGCTCTGTATCGCTCTTGCGGTTTCGCTGGCCGCGTTCGTGCCGCTGCCCTCGCGGGCCGACGACAACACGATCGTCTTCGGAGCGGCGCTGGCCGAAACGGGCCGCGACGCGCGCGAGGGCGCGCTCACCAAAGAAGGCTACGAGTTCTGGAAGGACTACATCAACGCGCACGGCGGGATCAAGGCCGGCGGCAAGACCTACAAGGTCGATATCGAGTACGCGGACGACGAGACCAACGCCCAGACGTCCGCGCGGCTGGTCGAGAAGTTCATCAACCAGGACCACGTCAATTTCATCCTCGGACCGTACGGCTCGGCGACCGCGTTCGCGTCGGCGGCGGTGGTCGAGCGCTACAAGATCCCGATGGTCGAAGGCAACGGCAGTTCGGAGAAGATCTTCAACCAAGGGTTCCGTTACATCTTCGCGGTGCTCTCGCCGGCCAAGCGTTACCTCGAGTTCGTGATCGACTGCGTGCTGCACCAGAACCCGCGTCCGAAAACGATCGCGGTCGTGGCCGCGAACGACCTGTTCTCGCTCGAGGTCGCGCAGGGAGCGGTCGACTACGCGCAGCGCCACGGCATGCAGGTCGTCTACAACAATAAGTATCCGGCCGACACGACCGACGTCTCGTCGATCGTCAGCGGGATCAAAGCCGCTAACCCGGACGTCATCCTCAACGGCGGCCACCTACAGGACGCGCTGCTGCTGCAAAAGGGCTTCAAAGAGCAGAACGTGCTGGCGAAGGCCTACGGGTATTCGGTCGGCCCCGACACGCCGGACTTCCGCAAGGCGCTGGGCAACGACGCCAACTACGTCTTCGGCGGAACGCAATGGTCGCCGACGGCCAAGTACCACGGCGCGCCGGGCTTCATCGCGGATTCGAAGACCTACGCCAAAGCGTTCGAGGCGAAATACGGGCACGTGCCCGATTACCATAACGCGGAGTCGAGCGCGACGTGTCTGGCGTTTCAGTACGCGATCGAAAACGCGGGCTCGCTCGATCCGCAGAAGGTCCGCGACGCGCTCGCGAAGCTCAACGTCGTGACGTTCTACGGGATCCTCAAGTTCGACGACCGCGGCATCAACGTCTACAAGCCGATGGCGGTCAATCAGATCCAGAACGGGAATCTGCTCACGGTCTGGCCGAGCGCGGTCGCGAACGCGAAACCCCTGTATCCGGCGCCCGATTGGTCGAAACGGTAGCGCCGCGTCGTCCGTGAGGCCGGCCGCGTGAACCTCTTCCTGCAAATCCTGGCCAACGGTATCCTGGCGGGCGGAATCCTGGCGGTGGCGGCGCTCGGGTTTTCGCTCGTGTGGGGCATCATGAACGTCATCAACCTGGCGCACGGGGCGTTCTTGACGATCGGCGCCTACCTGTCGTACGTCCTGTTCGCGAATTTCGGGATCGACCCGTTCGCGAGCGTGCCGATCGCGTTCGCGGTCATGTTCGCGTTCGGTTATCTCGTGCAGCGCTTCGCGATCAACTTCGTCGTGCGGGCGCCGATGCTGACGACCTTCCTGCTGACGTTCGGGCTGTCGCTGCTGCTGGTGAACGCCGTGCTGCTGGTCTTTCACGGCGATTCGAAGGCGGTGACGCCCGCCTATCTCGGCTCGAACTTCTCGCTCGGTCCGGTGACGGTGCCGTGGACCAAGCTGTGGACGCTGGTCGTCGCGCTCGGCATCACGGGCGCCATGGCGCTGTGGCTGGGGCGCTCGAAGACGGGCCGCGCGATCCGCGCGACCTCGATGGACATCGGCGCGGCGCAGCTCTCGGGCGTGCGGGTCGCGCACGTGTACGCGCTGGTCTTTGCGCTCGGCGCGGGGCTGGCGGGAGCGGCCGGCGTGCTGGTCGGGCTCAACCAAAGCCTGAACCCGTCGATGGGCGATCCCTACATCATCAAATCGTTCGTGGTCTGCGTGCTGGGCGGGCTCGGCAGCGTCGAAGGAGCGCTGGCCGGCGGCCTGCTTTACGGTGTCGTCGAGGCGCTGGGCTCGCAGTTCGTCGGCACGGGGTATCAAGACGCGGTCGCACTGGTCGTCCTGCTGCTCGTGCTCGTGGTGCGCCCGCGCGGGCTGCTGGGCCGGGCCGTCGCGTAGTGGGCGGCATCGCGGGCAGCCGCGCCGCGCTGTGGACCGTCGTCGCGCTGCTGGCCGGGCTGCTGTTCGTGCCGGCGCTGCACAACGGCTATTACGAGAACCTCTGCCGCGGCATCTTGATGTTCGCCGCGATGGCGCTGGGCTGGAACGTGATCGGCGGCTACGCGGGCTACGTCAGCTTCGGCAACGTCGTCTACTTCGGGCTCGGCGCGTATACGAGCGCGGCCCTTGCGGAACGCGGGGTCGAGAACGTGTGGATCGCGATCCCGCTCGCGATGGCGGTGTCGGCCGCGTTCGCGGCGATCCTGGGGCTGCCGATCCTCCGGCTGCGCGGCCACTACTTCGCCATCGCGACGCTCGGCATCGCGCTCGCGACCCAAGAGATCGTCGCGAACGCCGACGCACTCGGCGGCGGAACGGGCGTGACCTTACGCCAGGCGGCCTGGTTTTCGCAATACTATTACGCGATGTGGATCGTGTGCGCCGGCAGCCTGCTGGCGACGTGGCTGACGGCGCGCTCGAAGTTCGGGTACGCGCTGGTGGCGATTCGTGAAAACGAAGACGCCGCGGCGGCGCTCGGGATCGACGCCACGCGTTGCAAAATCGCGGCCTGGGCGCTCAGCGCCACGATGGCCGGCGCCGCCGGTGCGGTCTTCGCGTTCGCGAACGGCTTCGTCGATCCGCCGACGGCATTTTCCGTCGACAATAACGTCTTTCCGATCGTGATGGCGATGCTCGGGGGCGCGGGCACCGTGGCGGGACCCGTGGTCGGCGCGATCGTGTTGACCGCGATCGACGAGACGCTGTGGTCGCATTTCCCGCAGGTGCACACGCTGTTTTTCGGCGCGGTCATCGTGCTGGTCGTGCTGTTCCTGCCGCGCGGTTTGCTGTACGTGCGGCGCGACGCGCGCGGCGGCTGGCGCGGGTTCCTCGGGTCGCTCGCCGCCTACCGCGTATGAGCGTTGCCGGCACGGCCGAACCGTTTCTGCGCGTGCGGGACGTCAGCGTGCGTTTCGGCGGGCTGCAAGCGCTCGAGGGCGTGTCGTTCGACGTGACGGAAGGTTCGGTGCTCGGCTTGATCGGGCCCAACGGCAGCGGCAAGACGACGCTGATGAACGCGCTCTCGGGCGCGCTGCGCCCGAGCGGCGGGGCGGTGTTCTTCCGAGGGCGCCGCATCGCGGACGTGCCGGCGTACCGCGTCTGCAGGCTCGGCATCGCGCGCACCTTTCAGATCGTCAAGCCGTTCGCGAATCTGAGCGTGCGCGAGAACGTCGCGGTCGGCGCGATGTTCGGCCGCGACGGCCGCAAGCGCAGCGCCGCGCAGGCGTTCGAGCGCGCGAGCGAACTGCTCGGCATCGCCGGCCTGGCCCGCGTCGCCGAGCGCCCGGCCGGCGACCTCACGATTCCGGACCGCAAACGTCTGGAGGTCGCGAAGGCCCTCGCGCTCGATCCCGACGTGCTGCTGCTCGACGAAGTGATGGCCGGTCTCAACGCCACCGAGGTCGACGAGGCGTTGCACCTGCTGCGCGGCTTGAGCGCGCGCGGCATCACCCTGATCGTGGTCGAGCACCTGATGAAAGCGATCATGTCGATCTCGACGACGGTCGTCGTGCTGGCCGAGGGCCGTAAGATCGCCGAAGGCACGCCGCTCGAGGTCACGAGTTCCGAGGCCGTCATCGAAGCGTATTTGGGGACGCGCTTCGCCGAGCGCAAGCGCGCGGCCGAGAGCCGTTCCGCGGAGCCCTGATGGCGCTGGTCGTCGACGCGCTCAGGGCCGGGTACGGCGACACGCGCGTGCTCTGGGACGTCTCGCTGTCGGTCGAGCCGGGCGAAATCGTCGCGCTGATCGGCAGTAACGGGGCCGGCAAGTCGTCGCTGCTGGGCGCGATCAGCGGCTTGGTGCGCGTCGACGGCGGCGCGGTGCGCTTCAAGGGGGAGCCCGTCACGCGCCTGCCGCCCGACGCCATCGTCCGCGCCGGGATCGTGCAGGTGCCGCAAGGGCGGCGCTTGTTCGGCGCGCTCACCGTGCGCGAGAACCTCCTGATGGGCGCGTACCTGCGCACGGACCGCGAGGTCGAGTCCGATCTGCGGCGCATTCTCGACTTGCTGCCCCGGCTCGGCCAGCGCTACGATTTCCTCGCGGGCCGGCTCTCCGGCGGCGAGCAGCAGCAGGTCGCGATCGCGCGGGCCTTGATGGCGCGTCCGAAGGTGTTGCTGATCGACGAGATGTCGCTGGGCCTGGCGCCGCTGCTGGTCGAGCAGCTGCTGGTCATCCTGCGGCGGATCAACGAGGACGGCGTCGGAATACTGATGGTCGAGCAAGACGTGCAGATCGCGCTCGAGTTCGCGTCCCGCGCGTACGTGCTCGAGACCGGACGGGTCACGCTGTGCGGCGCCGCCGCCGAGCTGCTCGACGACCCCCAGGTCAGGAAGGCGTACTTAGGGATTTGAACGGGATCGAGCTGGTTCGGACGGTCGTGGCGGCGCTGCTCGTGCTGGGTGCGGCGGGCGGCGCCGGCGCGCAGGAAGTGACGCCGCCGACCGCGCCGCCGCCGGCCGACTGCACCGTCGTGAACGCCGGCGACGCGAGCCGCATTCTCGGCTACCCGGTCGCACCCGCCGACGAAGCGTCGCGAGCGGGCGGCATCTGCTTCTTTCCGTCGCGCTCGATGTCGGACGACGGCAGCGTCTCGTACGCGGTCGTCAGCGACGCGCAGCTGCCCGAGCGGCGCGCGTTCTACGGGGCGCTCGCCCGCCGTTGCGGTTCGGTCGGGCACGGCGCGCCGCGCGAGTTCGCCTGCGCCACCTTCGTGAAACTGGCGTTCGCGAAGGACCTGGACGCGTATTTCGCGGCGCGCACCGCCTCGCCCGACGCCTCGCCGATGCCCGCTATCGGCGGCGGCACCGCGGTCGCCACCCCGGACGCGCTCTACGTGCGGCGCGCGGACTCGGTCGTCGAAGTGGTCGTGCGCCGCGGCGACAGTATCGATTTCGACCGCACGACGGAGCTGGCGAAGCTGCTGCTGGCGCGGTTGAAGCGCTGATCAGGCCTCTTTCGGGACCGTCGGCAGGGCGTCGTGGCTCCACTCCGCCCACGAGCCGTCGTAGACCGCGAGATCGGTGAAGCCGGCTTCGAGCAGCGCCAGATAGGCGCCCGACGCGGAGACGCCGCTGCCGCACGTGACGACCGTGCGTTTGCCGCGGTCGAGCCCGGCCCGGTCGATCAGGGCGTCCAGGGTCGCGCGCGGCGCGATCCGTCCGCCGCGCGCATCTTCGAGCAACAGGTTGCCCGAAAGCCGCACGGCGCGCGGGATGCCGCGGTCGCGCAGCGCGTAGGTCTTGTCGCGTTGCGTTTCGACCAGTTGCGCGTCGCTGCGCCCGTCCGCGATCGCGAGCACGTCGTCGCGCGAGGCGCGCAGCTCGGGGCGCACCCGCACCGTGAAGGCGGCGGGCGGGTAGGCCGGCACCTCGGTCGCAACCGGGAACCCGGCCGCGCGCCAGGCCGGGAAGCCGCCCGCCAGCACGTAGACGCCGTCGTGACCGTAATAGCGGAACATCCAGAGCATCCGGGCCGCGTACGGAACGTCGCCGTCGTCGTAGGCGACGACGGTGGTGCCGTCCCCGATGCCGCAGGCGCCGGCCACCTGCGCGAACCGTTCCGGCGACGCCACCCGCGCGGCGTACGGCGTCGCCGGGTCCGCCAGATGGTCCGCGTAATCGAGATGCACGGCACCCGGAATGTGCCCGGCCGCGTACTGGTCCGCGCCGGAGACCGCCACGAGCCCGGGCGCGCCGTGCGGCATGCTGCGCGCGTCGACGATCCGCAACGCCGGATCGCCGCTGCGCGCGCGCAGCTCGCCGGCTTCGAGGAAAGGCCCGCTCACGTTCGGGCGGTTAGACCGACAGCGCCACGGCGCTCAGCCCGAACCGCTTCTCGGCATCGTCGACGATGTATTTGCCGATCGCGAGCGACGACGTCGCGGCGGGCGAGGGAGCGTTGCGAACGTGGACGACGCCCTCGCTGTCTTCGAACACGAAGTCGTCGACCAGCGAACCGTCCGGCGACATCGCCTGCGCGCGCACTCCGGCCGGCCCGGGCAGGCAGTCCTCGGGCTTGAGCTCGGGGATGTAGCGCTGCAGCGCCTTGACGTACGCGCTGCGGACCAGGTCGCGGTACATCTCGCCGCTGCCGATCTTCCAATACTTCATCATGACTTTGAAGAAGCCCGGGTAGGTCAGCGCGTCCCAGAGCTCGGGCGGGTTGATCGTCAGGAACGAGTAGCCTTCGCGCGCGAACGCCAGCACGGCGTTGGGGCCGAGCCAGATCGAGCCGTCCATGCGCGGCGTGAAGTGTACGCCCAGGAACGGAAACTCGGGATCGGGGACGGGATAGATGTTGCCCTTGACCAGATGCGCCTTCTCGGGCTTGAGAATCAGATAATCGCCGCGGAACGGCACGATCTTCGGATCGCGCGACCCGCCGGTCATCTTGGCGAGTTTGTCCGAGTAGAGGCCGCCGCACGTGATCACGTACTTGGCCTGCACCTCGCCGGCCGGCGTCAGCAGCACGGTCACGCCGTTGCGGCGGGCGATGCCCTTGACTTCGTGGTTGAGGAAATAGTCGACGCCCGCCGCGCGCGCTTCGTCGGCGTACGACTGCGAGACGCGTCCCCAGTCGACGATGCCGGTCACGGGCGAGAAGATCGCTCTGATGCCGCGGCAATACGGCTCGCGTTCCGCGATGCCGTTCTTATCGAGCAGCTCGAGACCCTCGACGCCGTTCGCGCGGCCGCGCTCCATCAGATCCTGCAACCGCCCGAGTTCGCTCTCCTCGGTGGCGACGATCAGCTTACCGACTTGCTTGTACTCGATGCCCTTGCGATCGCAGTATTCCCACGCGAGCTTGCGGCCTTCGACGCACAGCTTGGCCTTGAACGAGCCGGGCTTATAGTAGATGCCCGAATGGATGACGCCGCTGTTGCGTCCGGTCTGGTGCTTGTTGAAGGCGTCTTCTTTCTCGACGCCCGCGACCTTGAGGCTCGGGAAACGCTCTTTGAGCTCCCTGGTGGTTGCCAGCCCGACGATCCCGCCGCCGACGACTGCGATGTCGTAGATCATAGAAAACTATTCTCGCCGGGAGGAAGGAGGCCCGCTAGGACTTTTCTTCTGCACCGGAACGGCGGCGGGGACTCGGCGCCGGCGCCGAGCCCCCGCCTACACGGTAGGTTCGTTTAGATGACGGCGGAGACGACCTCGCTCGCGCCGTTGGGCACGCCCAGGAGCGTTGCGATGACTTGGCTGCTCAAGCGAACGGTTGTGCCCCCGGCCGTGTACGCTCCCGCGGTGATCGTGTAGCTGAGGCTTACGACGTCTTTCGTCGGCGTCGCCAGATGCCACGAAAACGGAATCGCCACGGTTGCGGACGCCGCGCCGGCGCCGCTCCGCGTGGCTTGGACCGTCGCGCTTTCGTCGAAGACATTTACGCCGTACGATGACGATACCTCATCCGTGTTGGCGTCGAGCGTGACGTAGATCGGCGCGGTCGGGATGTTGGACTTGACCGTGATCGTGAACTTTGCCAGGAATGTTCCGGAGCGAACGATCGTGGTTTCGGGGTTTACGAACGTGTTCGGCGTCACGGGTCTGAACGTGCCCGTCTTCGGATCGTAAAGTCCCGGGATGAGGTGCTGGCCCCCGGGGGCGATGGTTTCGGCGACGGCGGGGGCGGCCGTCGCAAGGAGACTAGCGGCGAGCAGCAGCGAGGTTGGGAATCGCATGAAAGGCCTCCATGGCAAAGTGACCGGCAAGAGGGTGTTCCCCGGCTCGATCGAGCCGGGGTTCGGCGCCGTTCGCTATTACCACCGAGGACTCCCCGAGCCGGGATACGGACGAGCGGAGCGACTCCGAAGGGCTAGGCTCGGTCTCGGGCGCGGCGAAGGACCTTCCCCCTCGCCAGAAAGGCCGGCTTCGCGTGACGCTGACAGCCCGACGTATCGAACCGTTCCGAAACGAGCCGATCCGAAATTTCTCGGATCCGGCCGACGCCCGCTCGCTCGAAGCGGCGCTCGAGCGCGCGCGCACGCGCCTCGGGGCGCACTACCCGCTGGTGATCGGCGGCTGCAAACGAGAGACACCGGAGTCGATCGCTTCGCGCAACCCCGCGCGGCCGTCCGAAACGATCGGAACCGCCGGCTCGGCCTCGCCGGAACAGGCGGCCGAGGCGGTCGCCGCCGCCGCCGCCGCGTTTGAAAGCTGGAAGCGGACCACCCCGGAGGAGCGCGCCGGGCTGCTGCTCGACGTCGCGGCCCTCGTCCGCCGCCGGCGCGACGATTTCAACGCGCTGCTGGTGCTCGAGGTCGGGAAGCCCTGGCTCGAGGCCGATGCCGACACCGCCGAGGCGATCGACTTCCTGGAATTCTACGCGCGCGAAGCGTTGCGGTACGCGCACCCGCCGGCGCTCGTCCCGGCGGCGGGCGAAGACAACCGCCTCACGTACGTGCCGCTCGGCGTCGGGGTCGTGATCCCGCCCTGGAATTTCGCGTTCGCGATCGCGGCGGGCATGACGGCGGCGGCGGTGGTGGCGGGCAACACGGTCGTGCTCAAGCCCTCGAGCGACTCGCCCGTGGTCGCGGCCGTCTTCGTCGACCTCCTGCACGAGGCCGGGCTGCCGCCGGGGGTGGTCAACTTCGTGCCCGGCGCCGGCCGCGCGATCGGCGACGCGCTGGTCGGCCACCCGCAGACGCGCTTCGTGGCGTTCACCGGCTCGAAGGAGGTCGGGCTGCACGTCAATGAAGTCGCGGCGCGGACGCAGCCCGGTCAGATCTGGATCAAGCGGGTCGTCGCCGAGATGGGCGGCAAGGACGCGATCGTCGTGGCGGCCGACGCCGACCTCGACGCCGCGGCGGACGGCATCGTGGCTTCCGCCTTCGGTTTCTCGGGCCAGAAGTGCTCGGCGTGCTCCCGCGCCATTATAGAAGAGAGCGTCTATGCCGAGCTGGAGCGGAAGATCGTCGAGCGGGTCGGGCGCTTGGTGGTCGGCGACCCCTCCGAGGCCCGAACCGAGGTCGGCCCGGTCATCAACGACAACGCGCTGCGCTCGATCCTCGGATACGTCGAAAAGGGGAAGGCGCAGGGCGGCCGGCTCGTCGCCGGGGGCAAGCGAGCGCCGGGCGAGGGGTTCACGCTCGAGCCGACCGTGATCGCCGACGTCGCCCCCGACGCGACGATCGCCCAGGAGGAGATCTTCGGACCCGTCCTGGCCCTGATCCCGGCGCCCGATTTCGAGCGGGCGCTCGCGATCGCCAACGGCACCGAATTCGGCCTGACGGGCGCCGTGTATTCCCGGGACGAGGCCAAGCTCGAGCGCGCCGGGGCCGATTTCCACGTCGGGAACCTCTACCTGAACCGCAAGTGCACCGGGGCGCTGGTCGGGGTACACCCCTTCGGGGGCTTCAATATGTCCGGCACGGACTCGAAGGCCGGCGGGTACGACTACCTCCTGCTCTTCAGCCAGGCGAAGGTCGTCGCGAGGAAGACCTAGGCTTATCCACCGAAATCGCGACTTATTCGCAAGAACCTAGTCCGTAGGTGTTGACGCCGATTGCGCCTAGTGCTATCATAGCCGCCGTGACTCTGACGTTTCGCCACTCCGGTGCGGTCAGTGATCCGGTCCGTGTAGGGCCTGATGTCAGTGTTGGTTCCTTGAAAACTGAGCAGTACAGTAGCGCATAAGTCTGTGGGTCTCCATCCGGAGAGCAGGCATGCGCGGCGAAAGCCGCGTTTTTGTTTGCCCTTCGCAATGTGAGATTTTAAGTCAGTCGCGCCGGGACCCGGCTCCACCGGTCTCTCGGACCAACGCAACTGACCGTACAAAATTGACCGATTTCGGCCGCCGTTCGCGGCGTTCGGAATCAAACGGAACCGGGTTCGCCCGGATCCGGAGCCCGGTGCAACCGGGCTCGAAGCTTGGTCAGCGATTTTTAGAGCCTCAAAGGCTCCGAAAAACCTTTCCGCCCGCTCCACCTTCACGGGTATGCGTGCGGTCAAGA
>CAWBES010000013.1:0-208640 GCA_963787965.1 uncultured Alphaproteobacteria bacterium | reverse complement strand
ACCGTGGCTCGCTGACTCCAATCTCGGACGCACGGCCCGCACCGTGCAAGCCAGGCCGCCGGCTTTATGCCGGCGGCCTTTCCGCCTTTACCGTTATCTTCTGCGATTCGCGGACCGCGGTCGCCGTTCAGCGCTTGCGGGTGGAGACCGCGGTGCGCCGCGCGGGCGCGCGCTTGCGTTCGGCGGCCGGGGCCGGCCGCTTCGTCGAACGGCGCATCGGGACGACGACCCCGTCCTCGCGCCGGTCGGCGTCGTTGCCCAACATGACCGGCGTGATGATCCGCTTGCCGAAGGCCTGTTCGAAGACTTCCGAAATCTCCTCGACCGGCACGAAGGCCATCGTGTCGCGCACCTCCTTCGGCACGTCGTCGAGGTCCATCTCGTTGCGTTTCGGCAACACGATCTTGGTGATGCCGGCACGCTTGGCGCCCAAGACCTTTTCCTTCAGACCGCCGATCGGCAAGACCTGACCCGTCAAGGTGATCTCGCCGGTCATCGCGAGGTTCGAATCGACCTTGGTGTTGGTCAGCAGCGACGCGATCGAGGTCGCGAGCGCGATGCCGGCCGACGGACCGTCCTTCGGAACGGCTCCGGCCGGCACGTGGATGTGCAGGTCGTGCTTGGAGAAGTAGTCGTCGGGCAGGCCGAGCTCGGCCGAACGCGAGCGCAGGAACGAAACCGCGGCCTGCGCCGATTCCTTCATGACGTCGCCGAGCTGGCCCGTCAGCACGAGCTTGCCGCTGCCGGGCATGGCGGTGGTTTCGATGAACATGATGTCGCCGCCGACCGGCGTCCAGGCGAGCCCGGTCGTCACGCCGACGCTGGCCGTACGTTTCTTCACTTCGTTGAAAAAACGCGGCCGCGACAGGTAGTCGACCAGATTCTCGGGTTTGACGCGGGCCTTATGGCGCGGCTCTTCCGCGATGCGGCGCGCGACCTTGCGGAAGACCGTGCCGATCTCGCGTTCGAGATTGCGCACGCCGGCCTCGCGGGTGTAGTCGTTGATCACGGCCTTGATCGCCGCGTCGCTGATCTGGACTTGCGAATCGCGCAGGCCGTTGGCTTCCCGCTGCTTCTTGACCAGATAGCGCTTGGCGATCTGCAGCTTCTCGAATTCGGTATAGCCCGAGAGCTGGATGATCTCCATGCGGTCGCGCAGCGGCGGGCTGATCGTCGAGAGGTCGTTGGCCGTGCAGACGAAGAGCACTTGCGAGAGATCGAACGGCAGATCCAGGTAATGGTCGCGGAACGAGTTGTTCTGCGAGGGATCGAGCACCTCGAGCAAAGCCGACTGCGGGTCGCCGCGGTAATCGGAACCGACCTTGTCGATTTCGTCGATCATCATCACCGGATTGCGGGTGCCGGCGTCGCGCAAGGCGCGCACGATCGTTCCGGGCATCGCCCCGATGTAGGTCCGGCGGTGGCCGCGGATCTCGGCCTCGTCGCGCACGCCGCCGACGGACAGGCGCACGAATTTGCGCCCCATCGAGCGTGCGATCGACTGACCGAGCGAGGTCTTGCCGACGCCCGGCGGCCCGACGAAGCACAGGATCGGTCCGGTTAGCTTTTTCTTGAGCTTACCGACCGCCAGGTACTCGACGATACGGTCCTTGACTTTCTCGAGGTCGTAGTGGTCCTCGTCCAGGATCGCTCGCGCCTTCTGGATGTCGATCGCGTCGGTCGTATATTTCGACCACGGCAACTGCACGAGCCAGTCCAGGTACGTGCGGATGACCGAATACTCGGGCGAGGCCTGGGGGACTTTCGCCAGCCGGTCCAGTTCGCGGTCGGCGGCCTTCTTCGCGTCTTCGGGCAGGCCCGCTTCGTCGATCTTCTTGCGCAAGTCGTTCGTCTCGGCTTGCTGAGGATCGGTCTCGCCAAGCTCCTCCTGGATGGCGCGCAGCTGTTGCCGCAGGTAAAATTCGCGCTGGTTCTTTTCCATCTCGCGCTGGATGTCGGACTGGATCTTATGGCCCAGCTCCACCACCTCGAGCTCCTTGGTCAGGAGCATCGTCAGCCGCCGCATCCGCTTCTCGGTGTTGCGTTCTTCGAGCAGCGCCTGGCGGTCGGCCGTATCCAGCCGCATCGAGCTGGCGACGAAATAGGTCAGGAGATTGGAGTCGGTGATGTTGTTGACTTCCATCTCCATCTCGCGCGGTGCTTGCGGCAGATAGCCGATCAGCTTCGAGAAGAGGCTCGCGAGGTTGCGGTGCATCGCGACCAGTTCTTCGGAATCGCGCGTGATGTCGGGCAGTTCGGTGTAGGTGCCGGCCAGGTACGGCGTCGCCTGCGAGAAGGAGTCGATACGAAAGACGCTGTTGCCGCCGACGATGCAGCGGATCGTGCCGTCCGGTACCTTGATCATCCGCTGGATCGTACCGACGGTGCCGATGCGGCGCACGTCTTCCGGCCCCGGATCTTCGGTATCCTTGTCCTTGAGAGCGACAAGGCCGATCGGCCGTCCGTCCCGCAGCGCTTCCTCGACCAGCGCGATACCCGGCTTCTTCACGACCGCGAGCGGGATGACGGTATTGGGGAACAGCACGGCGTCCTGCAGGGGCAGGATGCCGAGAACGTCGCTCTTCTTTGCGGTTGTAGCGGCCATTAGACGGAGGTCCTTTTCACGATCATTCGGATTTCGGTACGGCGCTGCGGGAGCAGCGAGTGTTCGGAAACGGGGAGGCGGATAGTCAGGATACCGTCGCGGTACGACGCAGTTGCAGTATCGTAGGCGATCGCCACCGGCAGATGGAGTTTCTTGACGAAATCCCCGTACTCGATCTCCTTCATCAGAACGGAGCCGCGGGCGGCGCGCTCGTGGTCGAGACGCCGGCCGAGGATATACAGATGACGCTCCTCCACCATCACGCGCAGTTCCGCCGGATCGGCGCCGGCGATCTCCACGTTGACGATCAGGGCCGAACCGTCGCCGCTGAGAAAGAGGTCGGCGTTCGGTTCGAAGCCGCCAGGCCGCGCCTTACGCGCGAGGTCGGCGAACAGCGCATCGAACTCGGCGAAAAATTCGTCGTTCATTGTTAGCACTCTCAAGGACACTCTGCTAGCCGGGAGAGTTGCCGTTCCGCCACGGGGGTCCTTCCGTCGTCGCGTCCGGCAGGGCCACGGCCACGGCGCCGAAATGCCAACAGGTAGGAGGCGTCATATGATCGGTACCATCAACCACCAGTTCCGGCTAGCTAAACGCCCCGTGGGGCTACCGGCGCGCGATGTCTGGACCTTCGGCGAGGAGCCGGTCGGCAACCCGGGGGACGGCGAAGTCCTGGTCGAGGTTCAGTATCTCTCGCTCGACCCGGCGATGCGCGGCTGGATGAACGAGGGACGTTCGTATATCCCGCCGGTCCGCATCGGCGACGTGATGCGCGCGGGCGGCGTCGGGCGCGTCGTCGCGAGCAAGGACCCCGCGTTTGCGCCCGGCGACGCCGTCAGCGGAATGCTCGACATTCAGGAGTACGCGATCCGCACGGGCGCCTCGCTCACCAAGGTCGATCCGGCCGCGGCGCCGCTACCCGTCTACCTGAACGTCCTGGGGATGCCCGGCATGACCGCATACTTCGGCTTGTTGGACGTCGGGGCGCCGAAGGCGGGGGAAACGGTCGTCGTGTCGGGCGCCGCCGGAGCCGTCGGCATGACGGTCGGGCAAATCGCGAAGATCAAAGGCTGTCGTGCAGTCGGTATCGCCGGCGGTCCCGAGAAGTGCCGTTACGTGGTCGACGAGCTGGGCTTCGACGCCGCGATCGACTACAAGTCCGAAGATCTGCATGCGGGGCTGCGGCGGCACTGTCCCGACGGCATCGACGTCTACTTCGATAACGTCGGCGGCGACACGCTCGACGCGTGCCTCGCGCGCATCGCCCTCAAGGGCCGGGTCGTGCTGTGCGGAGCGATCTCACAATACAACAACACGACCGCCGTCAAAGGCCCGAGCAACTATCTCTCGCTGCTGGTGAACCGGGCGCGAATGGAAGGCATGATCGTCTTCGATTACGCCGACCGCTTCCACGTCGCCGTGCGCGAGATGAGCCGCTGGCTCGCCGAAGGCAAGCTCAAGAGCCGCGAGGACATCGTCGACGGCCTCGCGACCTTCCCCGAAACCCTCCTGATGCTCTTCCGAGGCGAAAACTTCGGCAAACTCGTCCTCCGCGTCACCCGAGATTAACGCAGCCCGCGAGCGGAGTCGGATCCCGAACGATCTGCACCCAAACCTGATGGAGGCTCGCTACTGCTGTTGGGCGGCCGTCGCTGCAGTGGCTAACAGGTCCATGGCGACGTTGACGCTCATCTCGCTGTGCTTGGAGCCGCGGTAGACGCCCCGCACGGGGCTGACGTCGCGGTAGTCGCGGCCGATCGCGACCTTGACGAAGCGGTCGTTGACGATCAGGTCGTTGGTGGGATCGAAGCCGACCCAGCCGTAGGGCGGCAGGTAGGCTTCGCACCACGCGTGCGAGGCTTCGGCCCCGAGGATCCGCGATTCGCCGCTGAAGATGTAGCCGCTGACGTAACGCGCGGGAATGCCGGCGCTGCGCAGCACCGCGATCATGATGTGGGCGAAATCCTGACACACGCCGGCCCGCGCGGCCAGCGCTTCGCGAACGGTGCTGCGGACGCTGGTCGCATCGGTATCGTACTTGAAGGTGCGGTGGATGTGTTCCGAGATCCGATGGCACCACGCGCCGATGTTTTCGCTCGGGCCCTCGATCTCGTGCCAAAAGGCATCGAGCTCGGGGGTGAACTGCACGTACACGCTCTCGCGCTGGTAGTCGTACAGCGTCTCCACCAGGGGGTCGGCATCCAGTTGCTCGCGCGTCGCCTCCTTGGGCGCGGATTGATCCCGATCGAGCAAGGTGACGACGTTTGACCGCGTCGTGATCGAAAGCGCGCTGTGCGCCGGCAAGATCGCGAAATGCTGCACGTCGTTGCCGTAGCGGTCGGTGTACGAGTGAACCTTCGCGCGCGGCGCCACCTCGAGCGCGAATTTCGTGCAGAACTGGTGCGGGTCGCTGCGCGGCTGCAAGTGCAGCACCGTATAGCTCTCGTGCACCGATTCGGGGTAGTAGTACGTGGTCTCGTGAGCGATCGTATATTCCATCGCGGTGCCTCAGGCCGTCAGCGGCAGGCGCGGGAAGTAGGCGTCCTCGACGTCGCGCGAGAGCGCCTCGTATTCGCGCACCATGCTGCGCGCGAACGCTCGCAAGCCGCCGGCCAGCACGCCGTCGATCGGGGTGTAGTCGAGCATGGCGCGCAGCCGGCCCAGCCGTTGCTCCGCCTCGCTCGCGAAGGTGCCTTCGGGGCTGCGCGAGATGCGGTGCATGCTGGCGTCGATCTCGCGCGTGCAGAACCGCAGCGAGCGCGGGAAATCGCGGGCCAGCACGACGAACTGCACCGCATCGCGCGCTTCGGGCGAGTGGTTCGACTGCTGCGCGAACGGCACGCTGGCGCAACACATCTCGAGCATCCGCTGCGACTCCTGCCAGGGCTCGTTTTCGACGTCGATCGCCTCGAGCACCCGCGCCGTCATGTACGCGCGTTCGAGAAAGCGGCCGACTTGCAGGAAATTCCAGCTATCGCCGTGGTTCATCGTCGCGTCGCTCGTGCCGGCGAAGGCCTGCATCCCGTCGCGGATGCGCCGCAAGAACTTGGAGGGACCCTCGCGCAGCACCGAGCGCAGGTCCTGCGCTTCGACGAAGAGGTAGAGGACGTTGACGACCTCCCACACTTCGGTGGTCAGCTCCGAGCGGATGCTCAGCGCGTTCGTCCGCGCGATGCGGACCGACGAGACGATCGAGGTCGGATTCTCCGGATCGAACGCGCAGAAGCCGAAGCAGTCGCCGGCGGCTTTGCCGTTGAGCGAGATTTTGGGCTCTCGCACGAATCCGGCGCACTGCATGACCGAGCGCCAAAGCATCTCGGAACGGCCGTCGCGCTGCGAGTACAAGTCCATCGCGCGGGTGTAGTTGACGTCGAGAATCCGCGCGACCGACTCCGCGCGTTCGACGTTGCGGCCGAGCCAGAACAGCGAATCGGCTACGCGGCTGAGCATGAGGTCATCTCCGGCGTCGTTCTCATCCTTGGAGCACCCAGGTATCCTTGCTGCCGCCGCCCTGCGAGGAGTTCACGACCAGCGACCCCTCGCGCAGCGCGACCCGCGTCAGCGCCGCGGGCGGCACGTCGACCTCGCGGCCGAGCAACGCGAACGGCCGCAAATCGACGTGACGCGCGACCATACCGCCGTCGACCAGTGTCGGCGACGACGACAGCTGGACGACCGGCTGTGCGATGAAGTCGCGCGGGTTGTCGGAGATCAGGCCGCGGAAGCGCTCGCATTCGTCGGCGCTCGCGAACGGCCCCATCAGCATGCCGTAGCCGCCCGACGCGTTCGTGTTTTTGACGACCAGCTTGTCGAGGTTGGCCAGGACGTGGCGGCGCTGCACGGGATCGGTGCAGTCGAAGGTCGGGACGTTGTTGAGGATCGGTTCCTCGTCGAGGTAGAACCGGATCATCTCGGGGACGAAGCGGTAGATCGCTTTGTCGTCGCCGACGCCGGTCCCGATCGCGTTGGCGATCGCGACGTTGCCCGCGCGGTAGGCGTTCATGAGGCCCGGCACGCCCAGCGACGAATCGGCGATGAAGTAGAGCGGATCGAGGTAGTCGTCGTCGATGCGGCGGTAGATGACGTCGACCCGCTCGAGGCCGCTGGTCGTCTTTACGTAGACGAAATTGTCGATCACGATCAGGTCGCGGCCCTCGACCAGCTCGACGCCCATGCGGCGCGCCAGCAGGGTGTGCTCGAAGTACGCGGAGTTGTAGATGCCCGGCGTCAGCAGCACGACGCTCGGTTGTTCCATGCCGCGCGGCGCGATGTAGCGCAGTACGTCGAGCAGGCGGCTCGGGTAGTCGTCGACCGGGCAGACGGCGTAGTTACGAAAGAGCGCCGAGAAGCCGCGTTTGAGAACGTCGCGGTTTTCGAGGACGTACGAAATCCCCGAGGGCGTGCGGCAGTTGTCCTCCAGAACCAGAAACTCGCCGCGCTCGTCGCGGATCAGGTCGATGCCCGACACGTGCACGTAGACGTCGCGCGGTACGTCGAGGTCGATCATCTCGCGGTTGAAATTCTTCGACGAATAGACCAGTTCGCGTGGAATCCGGCGCTCGCGCAAGATGCGCTCGCCGTGGTAGACGTCGTACAGGAAAGCGTTGATCGCACGGACCCGCTGGCCGATGCCGCGTTCGATCCGCGCCCATTCGGCGGCGGTCAGAATGCGCGGAATCACGTCGAACGGGAAGACCCGCTCGCGGCCGGCGGCGTCCGCGTACACCGTGAAGGTGACGCCCCGCTGCAGCAGCGAGGTGTTGATTGCCTGGACGCGCGCGAGGATCTCGTCGCGCCCCAGGCGCCCGAGGCTGGCCGCCAGCGGCGCGTAGTGCGGCCGCGGCGAACCGTCCGGCTCGTAAAGCTCGTCGTAGTGTTGCGCGACCGCACGATGCGGCTGGAGATCCAGCATACCCGTGCGGTTCGGCTTCAAGGCATCCGGTCTCGTTAGCCAGGTGGTTAACGCGCACCCCGGCAAAGACCCGTTGCCATGGCTACCAACGCATACCTTCGGGCTCTGGGGATCGGTGCCGTCGCGGGGCTACGGACCTTCATGGCACCGGCCGCGACGCTGGGCATCGACCGCCAGGTGTGGTCCGGTCTGGCGATTTTGGCGGCCGCCGGGGAGCTGGTCGCCGATAAGCTGCCGTTCATGCCGTCGCGCCTGAGCCCGCCGTCGCTTGGCGCGCGGCTGATCTCCGGCGGACTCTGCGGCGGCGAACTGGCCCACCGAAGCGACGGCTCCCGCGCGTTCGGCATCGCCTGCGGTGCCCTGGCCGCCGCCGCCTCGGCCTGGGGCGGCTACACGCTGCGGAAGGAACTCACGGAGCGCGGGTTGCCGGACTTCGCGGTCGCCGTGTGCGAGGACGGCGTGGCGATCTTCGGCGCGAGCCGGGCCGTCGCGACCCGCGACGACGACTAGCGGGGGCGGTAGTCGCGCGCCCCGGACTGGGGATCGTAGAACACTTCGGTCGGCGTGCCGGTCGTCGGATCGTAAAAACGTTCCCCCGTTCGTTTCCAGACGCCGCCGGCCCGGACGTTCGGCCGGTAGCGGCCCACCTCGAAGATGACCGCGGCGGCAAAGATCGCGGCATAGACGCCGATCGGGAACCAGGCCGCCGAATGCCACATCACGAGGTTTAAGAACGAGAGCACGGCGAGCAGCGCGAGAGCGAAACCGAGTACGACCCGGAACGGGCTCACGGCTGCTCTTCGGCCAGGACGACGGCCGTGCCGTACGCGACGATCTCGCTCATCAGCGAGCCGATTTCCGAGGAATCGAACATCATCCGCACGACCGCGTTGGCGCCCATGGCGGTGGCGTTCTGCACCATCCGGTCGATGGCCTGACGGCGCGCGTCTTCCACCATCGACGTGTATTCGTGAATCTCGCCGCCGAAGATGGTGCGCAACCCGGCGACGAGGTTACCGCCGAGCCCCCGGCTCCGGACGACGACCCCGAAGACCTGCCCGAGGGTCGTCGCCACCGGTCTACCGACGACGTCCTCCGTCGTAACAACGATCATTCCCGTCCCCTCATGCGCCGCCGTACCGGCGGCGTTTCCACGAATTGACTATCGGGCTTCGAGCGGCCGTGTTTCAATCGTTCCGAGGGATCCGCGTCACTTTCGAGCAGACTCGCCGGCCGGCGGTTCGGCAAAAAGTTGCCCACACAATACACAAGCACCGGTGCAGAAAATCAAGTACTGTATCTTAACCTCTCGCCCGGAGCCGGGTCGGCGGCTGCGCCGCGAGGCACCCTCGGCGGCAAAGACACCTAGTCCTTCGTCGAACTCGGTTTGGCCGCGGCAGCTTTCCTCCGAGGGGGCTTCGGATCGGTCTTCGGGGACGTCGCCTCGGACGGTGTCGGCACCACCTCGAATAGAAATCGTGCCGCGTCCGCCTCGCTCCAAGACGAGAACTCGGCCTCGAATGCGTCCGGCTGTAGCACGATCGAGCCGAACAGCGCTTCACGATCCCGAGCGCGCACCGAACGCAACGCGCTGATGTACCTCTCCCAAGAGACTCCATCTTCGCGGAGGACTTCAAGAAGTGCCCTGTGCCTGATACGGTGCTCGGTCACCTCGGCCACGAGCCGGGAGACCACGATCTCTAGGGGTACAAAGCTCTGCTGAGGTGCCCCCTCGACTGCGTCGTCGCTCGGCCCTGCCGGCGATGCCGGCGATACCGTCGCTCGCTTAGCCTGCCGCGGCAACGCTATCCTCCCGTGTATACGCCGCGAGGAGGGAACCTCGTACCGGTCTGGTCGACGTCGTTGGCGACGAACATCGTTGAAACGGCCAAGTCGGAACCCATGGCGCGAGCGAAGGTCCGCAGCGTGCCGATTCCGCAGCGGTCGTACCCGCCCGACTCCATCTTGGCCACGTAAGCCTGCGTCTTGCCCAGGCGCTTGGCCAGCTCGACCTGTGTCAGCCGCGCGTCGAGCCGCATGGAGGTCATCCGCTCGCACAGGTCGATCTCGACCTGGCTCTCCAAGAACAGCGCATCACGTTCGGGATCGCGACGGAATTCGTCGATGACCCGGTCCAGTTCGTTCATTCTCTTTCCTTAGCGACGAGACGCCTCGATCGCAAGCTTTTCGTAGGGGACGGCTAGGAGGCGGTTGCCTTCCTTATCGTTTCGCTTCACGAAGGCGCCGAGGCACCATATTCGCCCGCCCTTGCCGAAGGCGAAGAGGATACGGAGGCCGCCCTCCGGGAGGTCGAATTTCTTCTCCCACAGCTCCTCGAACGTCGTTTTCTTGAGACGAACCTCCGCCCTAGGAGTCTTTCTCAGAAGATCGAGGTAAGCGTACGACCTCGCCTGCGCCCTCAGCGTTAGTGCGACAAAGGTCGCTTTCGCGCTGTGGTGTATAACTTATAGGTTATATCGGCTTTGTCAAGCCCTTTCCTCGTGATCCCCGAGCCGGTGAAGGCGACCGTCCGGTAACCAAGCGCCTGGATTGCCGCTCGGATGCGTTTCGCGCAAACGCGGCGGTAGCCGTCATGGCCAATTCACGCCATACGTAACAGCAAGACCGATTAGCGGCTACGCCGGCCATCACAGAGGAATTGACCTAAAGAAGAAGACGGAGCGAGGGGCTAACCCTTCGCTCCGTCCGATCCAACGTTCCCGTCCTTGGTGGCCACGGCAAACTGCGCATCGAGAGCGCGCAGCTGCGAGCTACATCATGTCGTAGCCGCCGCCCATGCCGCCCATGCCGCCCGGGGCGCCGCCGTTGGCCGGCTTGGGTTCCGGCTTGTCGGCGATCAGCGTCTCGGTGGTCAGGATCAGGGAGCCGATCGACGCGGCGTTTTGGAGGGCCGAACGCGTCACCTTGAAGGGCTCCACGATGCCGGCCTCCAGCATGTCGACCAGCTGGCCCGACATCGCGTCGAAACCCTGGCCCGGAGCGGCAGCGCGCACCCGCTGCACTTCGACCGAACCCTCGAAGCCCGCATTTTCGGCGATCTGGCGGAGCGGCTCTTCGAGCGCGCGGCGGATGATGTCCCAGCCGATCTTCTCGTCGGCCGCGCCGGCATGGCCGTTGGTGTGCACGTGCGCTTCGAGCGCCTTGACCGCGTGCACCAGCGACGAGCCGCCGCCCGGGATCATGCCTTCCTGAACCGCAGCGCGGGTCGCCGAAAGGGCGTCCTCGATGCGGTGCTTCTTCTCTTTGAGTTCGGTTTCGGTGGCCGCGCCGACCTGAATGACGGCGACGCCGCCCGAGAGCTTGGCGAGGCGCTCTTGCAGCTTCTCGCGATCGAAGTCGCTGTCGGTCTCTTCGATCTGGCGCTTGATCTGCTCGATCCGGCCCTTGATCGCATCGGGCTTGCCCTTGCCGTCGACGATCGTGGTCTCTTCCTTGGTGATCTTGACGGTCTTGGCCTGACCCAGCAGCTCCGGCGTCACCTTGTCGAGCTTGAGGCCCAGCTCTTCGCTGATGACCGTCGCGCCCGTCAGGGTGGCGATATCCTTGAGCATTTCCTTGCGGCGGTCGCCGAAGCCCGGCGCCTTGACGGCGACGGTCGTGAACGTGCCGCGCAGCTTGTTGACGACCAGGGTCGCCAGCGCTTCGCCTTCGACGTCCTCGGCGATGATGAGCAGCGGCTTCTGGACCTGAACGATCTTCTCGAGCAGCGGGAGGATGTCGGCGATCGCCGAGATCTTGCGCTCCGTCACGAGGATGTACGGGTCGTTGAGGGTCGCTTCCATGCGCTCGCTATCGGTGACCATGTACGGCGAGATGTAGCCCTTGTCGAACTGCATGCCGTCTTTGGTCTCGACGTCGGTCTTGGTGGTCTTGGACTCTTCGACCGTGATGACGCCGTCCTTACCGACGGCCTTCATCGCCTCGGAAATCAGCTTGCCGATCTCCTGGTCGTTCGCGGAAATCGAGGCAACCTGAGCGATCTTCTCGGGCGTGTCGACCTTCTGCACGAGCTTTTCCATCTCGGAGACGGCCAGCTCGACGGCTTTGTCGATGCCCTTCTTGATCAGCAGCGGGTTCGAGCCGGCGGTCACGTTGCGCAGGCCTTCGCGGATGATCGCTTGCGCGAGAACGGTCGCGGTGGTCGTGCCGTCGCCCGCGATGTCGTTGGTCTTCGAGGCGACTTCCTTGACGAGCTGGGCGCCCATGTTCTCGAACGCGTTGGGCAGCTCGATTTCCTTGGCAATGGTCACGCCGTCGTTGGTGATCGTCGGCGAACCGAATTTCTTGTCGAGCACGACGTTGCGGCCCTTGGGCCCGAGCGTCACTTTGACGGCGTCGGCCAGGATATTCGCGCCGCGCTCGAGCGCGCGCCGGGCCTGTTCGTCGAATACGAGTTCTTTAGCAGCCATGTTCAGTTATACTCCAGCCGGAACTTTCGAATCGACGATCATGAGAACGTCTTTTTCGGAGATGATGAGATACTCTTTACCGTCGTCGTCCTTGTACTCGCTCCCGGAGTACTTGGAGTACACGACGACATCGCCGACCTTGACTTCCAAGGGCAGCTTGGTGCCGTTGTCGAGCGTACGGCCGGAACCGACCGCCACGACTTTCCCCTTCTGGGGCTTTTCCTTGGCGGTGTCGGGCAAGAAAACGCCTCCCGACGTTTTTTCGGCTTGCTCGACGTGCTCGACGACCAGACGATCGCCCAAAGGCTTATGCACGGATGAACCTCCTAGAACACGCGTTGACGCGAGGTCTTAAGTTAGCACTCGTGGCAGAATACTGCCAGCACGGGGAATGTTAGCAGACCCTCAGGGAGAGTGCAAGAGGGGATTCAGGGGGATTCCGGGGATCCCGCTGACCTAGCCGCCGCCCGCTTGGCGTTCGCGGTAGCGCCTGACCTTGCTCCGGTTCAGACATGTGTCGCCGCACCAGCGGCTGCACCCGTTCTTGGAGCGGTCGTAGTAGGCCCAGGCACAGGTCGGGTCCGCGCAAGCCTTGAGCCGGCACCAGCTGCCGTCGAGCATCGCGACGTGCACCGCCGCCAGGATACGGCCGAGCGCTCCGTCGAGACCGCCCGCCGTCGCCCGCAGCGCCGACGTCCCCGCCTCGGGATCGAACGATAGGACGAAGCCGCCGGCGGCGCTCGCCTGCTCGAGGGCGCCGGTCGGACAGTCGCAAGCCTCGCCGTTGTTGCGACGCGCCAAGGCGCGCAGGGCTTCGCGGATCGCTCGCGCCCGGGACGCGTCCGCCTCCGTCGAAGCCGCGGCCGTACCGAGCAGCTGCTGCTCGATCAGCCAGCCCGACAAGCCTTCCGGCGTCGCCAGCACGTCCGTCCCGCGGTCGACGTCCAGCGTATTGAGGAACTCGCGCACGAGTTCCAGCCGGCCGGGAGCGGGCGGCCGAACGAGTTCGAGCTGAACCTGGGCCTCGGCAAGCTCGCCGGCCGGCGCCCTGCGACCGCTGCGTGCGCGCGGAGCTTTCGTCATCGGCGCAATCGTAACACCAGCAAAGCGAGTTGACAAGTTACTGTAACCACTGTTATAATTTAATCAGTTACAGCGTTCACTGGTTACACACGAGCCGAACAAGAGGTCATCGCATGATCGGAACCGCGTCGAAACGACAGCCCTTCGCGCGCCGCCAGGACGACGGCGCGGCGCATCACGCACACGCGCCGTCGCTCGGAGTCCGCCCGGTCTTCCCCGGTTGGGGACCCAAGATCGCTTAGTGCGCCGTCCCTAGAGCTTGAACTCGACGTTGGCCGTCACGTCGATCGGCAGGGTCGTTCCGAAGAAGCCGGTGTTGAGATTGTTGTTGAAGACCCCGTAGGGGTAGCGGAACTGGACCGGGGTCTGGGAGATCGGGATGAAGTTGCCCGAAGGTCCGAGCCCGGCACCGCCCGACGGAAGCTGCGAGTAGACGCAGACGTGCGGGTTATCCCACGGGTAGCCGCGCTGGAAGCACGAGTCGACCAGGCCCGTCGCCGCGACGTTGAGCTTGACGTTCCTGGTCGCATCGTACGACGCGGCAAAATTGAGCGTCAGCCGCTGCGGCTGGTTGAAGGCCCCGAGGTTGTCGAATCTCCCGGTGAACGCATCGGGAATCATGAGATACGCCGACGCGCCGCAGGTGTACGGGTCCGCGGCGTATAGCCCGTCTGACCCTTGCGAGCCGGCCTTGACCTGGCAGGCGTTGGGGACGTAGCCGGGATACGCCAGCGGCGAACCGTACTTCGCGCCCGAACTGTACGTGAGGCTGGGCGTGAGCGCCAAGCGTTTTATGCGATAGTTCACGATCAGCGACGCCACGTTCGGCGTCTCGTAGCCGTTCTCGCCCGTAAACGGTTGCGGGATCTCATCGTAGGTCGTGTACTCGCCGTTGCGGTCGAAGAGCGGTTGCGGCGCTTGACCGTAGTAGGGGTTGCGGACGGGCAAGCTCGTCGGATCCGTGCTGGGAAAGCTCGGAACGGCGTTCGGGTTCGACGTGCCGGCCGGCAAGCCGCACAGGTTCGCGTTGGCCTGCGTGATCGTCGCGCACGCTTTCGTATAGGAGTTGTACTGCTGGACGTACGTGTTGATGTTGTCGATCACGTTCGTGCCGGACGGGAAATTGTTGTACTTGATCCGGCTGTGCGTGTACGTGTAAGCCAGCTGCGCGGACAGGCCCTGGCGGGCGAAGTCGCCTTTCTTCAGCGCGAACTCGATACCGGTCGAGGTCTGCTGCCCGACGTTGAAACCCGAGACGACGCCGCCCGCCCCGATCGGGACCGGTTGCAGCTGGTTTTGCGTCGCCCGGTAGAACGGCGTGAGCTTGAACGACACGTCCGTGTTCTTGAGGTGCTGTTCGAGCGAGAAGTCCGCGTTGTACGACGTGTCGGGATGCAGGTCGTGAATCGGCGTGTTGTAGCCCTCGGCCAGGAAATTGCTGCCGATGAAGCTCGCGAGGTTCTGGTTGACGGCGTCGTACTGAACCCACGACGTGTTGACCGGTCGCGCGTAAACGCCGAACGACCCGCGCAGGACCGTATCCGCGTTCAGCGAGTACGTCGCTCCCAAGCGCGGCTCGAAGACGTCGCCCGTGACGTTCGGTGCCAGCGCGTTGACCAGATTGGCCGGGATCCAGCCGGCGCCGAAGAGGTTCGCGCACAATGCGGGCGAGCTGCCCGCGATCAGGGCGTTGGGGTCGTTCGGGAAGAGCGGGTTATGACTCCCGATGGGGACGCTCTGCGGGGCGCTCCCGGGCTTATAGCAATTCTCGTTGTTGTACGCGTTGAACCAGAACTGCCGCGCCGGCGAATCCGTCGTGTCGGCCAACCGGTTATCGTAGTTCTCGAAGCGCGCGCCGACCGTGACCGTCAGCCGGTCGTTCGGCCGCCACTGGTCGGTAACGGCGGCCGCCGTGAAGGCGGGCGAGACTTGGTTGAGCCGCGTGTTGACGTACCCGTTGTCGGTCGCAAGCCACTCGGCTCCGGCATTCGCGCCCGGCGTGCCCGCCGGGGCGCTCGTCGCGAGCAACTGCGCGATCGACTCGAGGTCGGTCGGGACGTTCGCACTCCACGGCGGATCGGACGGAAAGGCGGCCTGCGCCGAAAAACAACTGACTTGCAGGCCGGAGTGCGGGTTGTAGCAGAGGCCGTTTCGGCCGACGTAGCTCGCGAAGCCGGCCCCCAGCGTGTTGGTCGGGAATGCGTAGCTGTAACGGCGCTGCACTTCCGCGGCCGTGTACGAGGCCGTCACCGACAGCAGGTTCCTGTTGGAGAGCTGGTTCGAGTAGTTCGCGTTGAAACCGAAGGTATGGCTCGGCAGCTCGTAGTCGTTCAGTTCGCCGCCGTAGTAATTCGTGAACTGCTGGTTCGCGGGGCCGCCGATGAACCAGTTCGAGTATTCCGTGTAGCCGAACAGCCGCAAGAACGACTTCGAGTCGAAGTTGCGCAGGTACTGGATCTTCGTGAGCGCGACGCCGTTGTCGGTGTAGTCCTCGGCGTCGTTGGAAACCGGGCCGCCCAGCGGGTGCGCCTCGGCGTTGGGGAACGGCGCCGTCACGATGTCCGCGACGCTCGGCGTCCCGTACATGGGCCCCGTATACACGTACCCGTCGTGCCAGTAGGCGTTCCCGCCGTTGCCGACGGCGTTCGCGACGTTGGCCGGGCCGCCTTGATCGGTGACCGAACTGAAATAGTGCGCGACGATCTCGCTCGTGAGGTACAGGAGCTGCACGTCGTCCTTGCCCGAGTCGTTGTGATGCGGGATCCCAAAATGCAGGTTGACGACGTTCTCGCGGTCGGTCGTGTGCGAGATCGCCAAGGTCGCACCGGGCGCGAAGTTCAGCGATCCCGGCGGACCCGGCGTTCCGTCCCAGAAGTTGTAATGGCCCTCCGGGAAATAGACCGGATAAAAGAGCTGCGGATCGCTCACGCCGTTGAACTGGTCCGTGTAGCGATAGTCAGCATCGATGCCCGCAAATCCGAGGTAATACGAAAAGAGCCGGTTCGTCGTCGCGCCGCCGGCCTCGAACGAGAGTTTGTGGTAAAAGGCCGGGCCGCCGATACCGGCATCGACGTTGACGAAGCCGGGATAGGTGCCCGTGCGGATCACCTGGTTGATGTAGCCCGCGATGCCCGATGCGTCCGCGGTCGCGGGCGTACCGCCGGTGTAGACTTGCAGCTCTTGCTGGCCGATGTTCGAGAGCATGGTCTGGGGCGCGTTGTCGTAGACGCGATTGACGGGGATGCCGTCCAGTTCGTAGCCGACCTGGTCGATGTCGCCGCCGCGGATGCTGACGGTCTGGAACCAGCCTTGCTGACCTTGCTGCACGTTGACGCCCGGAACCGAGGCGATCGCGCTGTACGCGCTGTCGAGCCCGCCGGGACCGCCCAGCGCGTGGGCGGCTTCGACGCCCGCGGCGTTGACCGAATAGACGTCGCTGGTCGTTCCGGGCTTGATCAGGTCGGTCACGCTGCGCGCCCGAACCTGGCCGATCGTCCGCAGCGCCTTGTTCAGCGTGACGGCAAAGGACTGCGACTGGTCCGCCACCACGGTCACGCCCGAGAGCGAAACCGGGTCGAATCCGGCCCGCTCGACGGTCAGCACGTACGTATCGGGTGCGAGTGAGAGAAACCGGAACGAACCCGAGCCGTCGCTGGTCGTGGTCGCGGTCTGGGAAGGCGAGACGATCGAGACCACCGCCTGCGCGACCGCGTCCTTCGTGGCCGCGTCCGTGATGCGCCCGACGATCGAGCCGGTGGTGCCGGCCCGTACGACGGCGCTCGAGCCGCAATGGAAAAGAAGCAGCGCGACGACGACAAAAGCGAAGCGTCTCATGGTGGCGGCCGACTTCACCGCCGGCCGGCTGCCCGCTTGTCTACTTTTGGTTAAACGGCGAGCCGAGCTTCTGGATGAAGCTCGAGGCGTTTCAGCCCAGCGTATTCAACCAGTGCAGCAGCGGGTCCACGGCATAGACGAGCAGCATCCGCAGCGGCCGGTCGGGATCCAGGCCCGCGACGCGAAAGACCGTATACGCGACCAACATCGTCGCCGTGAAGAGGGAGAAGGTGCGCAGCCCCTGGTCCCATTCCTTTTGGAAGATCGGAATCAGTAAGGCGAGCACGACGATCGCGATCAGCACGAACTGGAACGCGACCTTGAAGCCCTCGTTCCAAAGTTCGCCCTGGGGGATATCGCTGATGCGGATGACGATCAGGTAGAGCGAGATCGACACGAAGTACGCCACAACCAGGGCCAGCAGCGACTGCAGCAAGTGGACCAGCACCGGTTGGCGCGAGTCGTAGAGCGATTTCGGCCGCGGGCGAGGCGAAGGCCTAAGCACAGTTGCTCCGTTCGCGGGCCGAACGGCGAAATCCGTCGAACCCACCCGAGAATGCAACCCGGAGCACAATCGGCGCCCGCGCTCATCGGTGCGGGCGTCGTTGCCGGCTTGGCCGGCGCGGTCATCGTCGACACGTACCTTATCGCAGTCCTCGTTTTTCTCACGCACGCGACCAGCGTCGCGAATCTCTACCGGTTCGTCGCATCGGGTGCCATAGGAAAGGCCGCCTTCGCGGAGCCCGGCGGCGTCTATCTGGGCGTCGCGCTGCACGTGCTGGTCAGCCTCGCGTGGGCGCTGGGCTACGCGTACGTCGCGGCCCGGACGCCGCAGGTGCTCCGGCGTCCGCTGCTCTCGGGAGTCGCGTTCGGGTTCGTCGTCATGATCTCGATGCAATTGGTCGAGGTGGCGGCCGGAATCTACACGCTACCGACGACGGCGACGCTCGCTAACGACTTCGTCGCGCACACGCTCTTCTTCGGCATCCCGGTGGCCTATATCGTCAGTGCCCGCCTGGCGAGGCTGCGCGCGTGATCGCACGGCTGACGATCGACCTCGCCGCGCTGCGCGGCAACGTCAAACGGCTGCGCGACGCCGTTCGTCCGGCGCGCTACGCGGCCGTCGTGAAGTCCAACGCCTACGGGCACGGGCTCGAAGCGGTCGCCCGGGCGCTTGCCGCCGACGTCGACGCGTTCTGCGTGTACCGCGTCGACGAGGCGGCGCAGCTGCGCGAGGCCGGAATCACCTCGCCGCTGCTGGTGCTAGGGCCCGTCGAGGCGGGCGAACTCGCGCTCGCGCAGCGCTCGCGCGCGACGATCGCGCTGTGGAGCGAAGGCGCGTTCCGGCGCGACGTCGCGCGAGCGGCACGCGCGGGCGGCGCGCGCTTCCCGGTCCATGCGAAGATCGACACGGGCGTGACGCGCCTGGGGCTCGACCGCGACCGCGCGCCGGCGGCGGTTGCCGCCTACCTGGCCGATCCCGATCTGGCGCTGCGGGGCGCGTTCACGCACTTGGCCGCGGCCGAAGAACTGGAGTCGTCGTTCACGCTGGCGCAGCTGGAGCGTTTCGAGAGGTCGCTCGCGCCGCTGGCGGCCGTCCTGGCGGAGCGCGGCGTCGTGCGCCACGCCGCGGCCTCGGCCGCAGCGATGCTCTTTCCGAAGCTGCGCCTGGATATGATTCGCGCCGGCATCGCCACGTACGGCATCTGGCCGTCGGAAGAGACGCGTTGCGCGGTCCCCTGGATGGAGCTGGAACCCGCACTCGCATGGACGACCGAGCTCGTCGCCGTCCGGAGCGTCGAGGCCGGGCGGGCGGTCGGTTACGGCTGCACGTTCCATACCGCACGCCCGTCGCGCATCGGCGTGCTGCCGGTCGGGTATGCCGAGGGCCTTCCACGCGCGCTTTCCAACGTGGGGTCGGTCCTGGTCAGGGGCCGGCGCGCGCCGCTGGTCGGACGGATCTGCATGAACATGGCCTTCATCGACGTGACGGACGTGCCCGATGCGGTGCCGGGCGCGCGCGTCACCCTCATCGGCCGCGACGGCGACGAACGCCTCGATCCGAACGACGTGGCGGCGGCGGCCGGGACGATCGGCTACGAACTGGTCGCCCGCCTGCCGGCCGAGATTCCGCGCTCTTACGTCGGCGGCACCGAGGCCGCGGAAGACCCGGAGGCGAGGGCGGCGAGCGCGGCCGCGAGGTCCAGCGTCCCCTCGTAGAGCGCTCGGCCGACGATGGCGGCATCGACGTTCGCAGGCGTGCCGCGCGCGAGCGTCTCGAGGTCCGCGAGCGTCTTCGCGCCGCCGCTGGCGGTGATCCGCAGCGGTACGAGCTTCGCCACGTGCGCCAGCGCCGCGACGTCGTATCCGGTACCCGCGCCGTCGCGCGCGATCTCGGTGTAGATCAGCCGCTCGAAGCCCCAGGCCGCAAGGTCGCGCACGAATCGATCGCGGCCGAGCGGCGCCTGGCTCTGCCAGCCGCGCACGGCCACCCGGTCGCCGCGCGCGTCGACGCCGGCGATCGCGCGCGGACCGAAGGCTTCCAGGAGCGCGCGCGCTTCGGACGGGGCTTCGGCCAGCAGCGTCCCGAGCACGACGAAGGCGGCGCCGGCGGAGAAGCGCGCGCGCGCGTCGGCCGCGCAGCGGATGCCGCCGCCGGTCTGCACCGGCACGTCTACCGCCGCGCAGATCGCGCGCAGGGCCGCCAGGTTCTCACCCGTCCCGAAGGCGCCGTCGAGGTCGACCACGTGCAGCCGCCGCGCGCCGGCCGCCACGAATCCGCGCGCGCGCTCGACCGGATCGCCGTCGTAGCGCGTCTCGCGCGCGGGATCGCCGTAGAGCAGCCGCACGCATCGGCCGCCGCGCAGATCGATGGCGGGCACGATCGTCAGGCGCGGGTTCACCGGCGCTCCGGGCGCGCGCAGAGCGCGATGAAGTTGTCGAGCAGCAGCGCTCCCGTCGCCTGACTCTTCTCGGGATGGAACTGCGTCGCCATCACGTTGTCGCGCGCCGCGATCGCCGCGAAACGCTCGCCGTGGCCGCTCGCGGCCAGGGTGGCCCCGTCCACCAGCGCCCGGTAGCTGTGCAGGAAGTAGGCATACGAATGCGCCGGCAGGCCGCGCACGAAGGGATGCTCGCGCACGAGCTCGAGTTCGTTCCAGCCCATGTGCGGCACGCGCGGCGCGTCCGTGAAGCGCTCGACGGCACCCTCGAAAATACCGAGGCCCGCGTGCGCGCCGTGCTCGTTACTGGTTTCGTACAGGATCTGCATGCCGACGCAGATGCCCAGGAACGGCCGGCCGGCCGCGATGCCGGCGCGGACGGCGGCGTCGAGGCCGCGCGCCTGCAGCGCCGACATCGTCGCGCCGAAGGCTCCGTCCCCCGGCAGAATCGCCGCGTCCGCCGCGGCCACGGCGTCGGGATCGGAGGTGACCGCGAACGTCGCGCCGCGCCGCCCGAGCGCGGACACGAGCGAACCCAGGTTGCCGCCGCCGTAGTCGACGACGGCGATCAACGGAGCGGCGATACGCGCATCACCCTCCGACGATACTCCGCTCGTTCGGCATCGCCGGACCCGAAGGCATCTTCGAGTGCGAGCCGTTGAGGGCGCGGACCGACATGTCGACGTAGCTGCGCCGTTGCGGCCCGACGTAGAGCTGGCGCGGGCGCGTGATGCGCTGATCGGGATCCTCGATCATCTCCTTCCAATGCGAGAGCCAGCCCACCGTGCGCGAGAGCGCGAAGATCGCCGTGAACATGTTGATCGGAAAGCCGAGCGCCTTCATGATCAGGCCCGAATAGAAGTCGACGTTCGGGTAGAGCTTGCGTTCGACGAAATAGTCGTCCTCGAGCGCGAGGCGCTCGAGCTCCTTGGCCAGCTCGAAGAGCGGATCGTGATCGAGGTTGGTCTCTTGCAGCAGCTCTTCGTACACGCGCCGCATCACCTTGGCGCGCGGGTCGTAGCTCTTGTAGATGCGGTGTCCGAAGCCCATCAGCCGGAACGGATCGTTCTTGTCCTTGGCGCGCCGGATCGCGTCGGGCAGATTCGCTTTCGAGCCTAGGGTCTGCAGCATGCTGACCACGGCCTCGTTCGCGCCGCCGTGAATGGGACCCCAGAGCGACGAGATACCGGCCGCGACGCACGCGAACGGGTTGGCCCGGCTCGAGCCCACCGTACGGACGGTCGAGGTCGAGGCGTTCTGCTCGTGGTCGGCCTGGACGATCAGCAGCGCGTTCATTGCCCGCGCGAAAACGGGATTGACTTTGTACGGACCGGTCGGCACCGCGAACATCATCTGCAGGAAATTCGAACAGTACTCGAGATCGTTGCGCGGGTACGTGAACGGCTGCCCGACCGTATACTTGTAGGCCATGGCGGTGATCGTCGGCATCTTCGCGATCAGCCGTTCGATCGAGATCAAGCGCTGGTGAGGGTCGAACACGTCGATCGAGTCCGGATAGAACGCCGAGAGCGCGCCGACGACGCCCAGCAGAACGGCCATCGGGTGCGCGTCGCGGCGGAAACCGCGATAGAACGACGAGATCTGCTCGTGCACCATCGTGTGATTGGTGATGTCGCCGGCGAACTTTTCGTGCTCGGCGGGAGACGGGAGTTCGCCGAAGAGCAGCAGGTACGCCACTTCGATGAAGTTGCTGTTCTCGACCAGCTCGTCGATCGGGTAGCCCCGATAGAGCAGTACGCCCGCGTCGCCGTCGACGTAGGTGATCGACGAACTGCAACTCGACGTACTCGAGAAGCCCGGATCGTAGGTCGTCACCTTGCCGACGTCGAGCAGGTGCCGGACGTCGATCGCGTCGGACCCGAGCGTCGCTTTGAGCAGAGGCAAGTGCGTGACGTCCCGTCCCGCGGCGTTTTTGAGCGTATAGTCCGCCATATGCTAGTGTCCCGTTTCAGGAGTTCGTGGCATGAGTCGGGAGTGGATTTTCGTTCGTATCGAGGAGCGAGGAGCGTGGAGCGTGGAATGACGAGTGATCGGAGCGACGAGCGACGCTGAGAACGGCCGCCCCGAATCATGCGACGAATTTCCGGAACGGGACACTAGGCCAGCAGCCCTTTCGTCGATGGTACCGATGCGTCGCCGCTCGACGCCTTCGCTTGCGCGAACGCACGCGCGAACGCTTTGAACGACGCCTCGCAGAGGTGGTGCGAGTTTTCGCCGGCCAGCTGCACCAGGTGCAGGTTGAAGCGACCGTTCTCGCTCAGGCTGCGGAAGAAGTGCGGGACCAGCTCGGTCTTGAGGTCCCCGAGGTTCTCGACGCCGAATTTCACGCTGAAGTTCAGCCAGGCGCGGCCGGAGAGGTCGACGCTGCCGAGCACAAGCGCGTCGTCCAGCGGCACCGCGAGCGAACCGAAGCGTGCGATCCCGTGCTTGCCGCCGAGCGCCTCGCGAATCGCCGCGCCGAGCGAGATCCCGACGTCTTCGACCAAATGGTGGTTGTCGAGCCCGTCGCCGTTCGCGCGCAGGACCAGACCGCAGCCGGCATGTTTGGCGAACGATTCGAGCATGTGGTCCAGAAACTTCACGTCCGTAGCGATTGCGATCGCGCCGCCGTCGAGGTCGAGCTCGAGCTCGATTTTCGTTTCTTTGGTTTCGCGCGAGACGGTCGCGTGGCGCGGAGGGTTCACGGCCGGCCCCGGCGCGCCAGCGGAACCCACGACGTGACGGCGGGCCCCGCGTAGGAGACCTGCGGCCCGATCAAACGGTTGTCGGCCAGCTGCTCGAGGATGTGCGCGGTCCAGCCGGCCATCCGCGCGCAGGCGAACGTACAGGTGAACTCGTCGGCCGGGATGCCGAGCGCGAACAGCAGCGGCGCGGTATAGAAGGAGACGTTCGCGAACGCGCGCTCGGCCGGCCGCCGTTTGACGGTTGCTTCGCGTGCGGCGTCCTCGAGGGCGCGCGCGATCGCAAACCAGCGCGGATCGGCGAGCGCGGCGAGTTCGCGGGCAGCCGCTTCCAGATGCCCGGCGCGCGGGTCGCGGGCTTCGTAGATGCGGTGGCCCACCCCGGCCAGCGGCTCGCCGCGTTCCAGCGCCGCATGCGCGAACGCAGCCGCGGCCTCCGGCGAACCGATCTCGGTCAGCGCGCGCATCACTTTGGCCGGCGCGCCGCCGTGCAACTCACCGTCGAGCGCGGCGAGCGCGGAGGTCACGGCCGCGTAGATGCCGGCCCGCGTCGAGGCCGTGACCCGCGCCGCGAAGGTCGCAGGGTTGTACGAGTGATCCGCCAGCAGCACCAAGTACAGGTCGAGCGCCCGCTCCGCTTCCGGCGCCGGCGCGCGGCCGGTGCGCATGTACAGCGCGTTGGCCGCGGTGGACAGGTTCGGCAGCGGATCGAGCGGCCGCAGGCCGCGCCGGATCCGGTTCCAGGCCGCCACGATCGTCGGCGCTTTCGCGATCAGCCCGATGGCCGCGCGCGGGCTGGAGGCGTACGCGCCGTCGCCGGCGTGCGGAACGAACAGCGCCAGCGCCGAAACGGCGGTGCGCAGCACGTCCAGCGGCCAGGCATCGCGGGGCATCGTCTGCATCCAGTCCAGCAGCGGCGCGGGAAGCGCGCGGCTGGCGGCGATGCGCACGGTGATGTCGTCGAGCTGGTGCGCGTTCGGCAGCGTGCCGAACAACAGCAAGTAACAGGCCTCTTCGAACGTCGCGTTGGCCGCCAGATCGTCGATGTCGAAGCCGCGGTAGGACAACCGCCCGGCCTCGCCCTCGACATGGCTCACCGCGGTCGACCCTACGACGACACCTTCCAAACCACGGTCGACGACGGTACCTGCGGTAGCCATTGCTCCCGCGGGCTTTCGGATCGTAGATGCGATTTTCATTCATCGCGGCGGCCGATCCGGGGCCGGCCGGCGGTACCGGCGCGCTACGCCAACGCGGCTTCGAGCGTGATGCGCTTGGCATGGCGTGGGACCAAGCGCTCGACGTACAGCACGGCGCGCGCGTGGGTCCCGCCGCCGGGCCGGCGCGAGGCGTTGAATTCGGCGGTCAGCGAGCGGACGATGTACAGCCCGCGGCCGGATTCCGCGAAGGCGTCGGCCGGCAAGTGCGCGGCATGAGTGAAGCCGCGGCCGCGGTCCAACACGCTGAGCACGGGGAGCGCGCCGGTCGCGTCCAGGACGATGTCGCACGGCCCGCGCGCATGGCGGACCACGTTGCCGAGCAATTCGGCGAACACGACTTCCGCGTCGGCCAGCTGTTCCTCGTTGGCGCCCGCGCCGACCACGGCAGCCTCGAACGCGACGCGAATTTCGCGCGCGGCGAAACGGTCGTTGGAATCGAACGTCCAGCGGCGGTAGTGCTGCGAATCGATCGCGTACTCGAAGGCCAGCGTCAGGATCGCGACGTCGTCGCGCGCCTCGCCGCCGAGGCAGGCCCGCGCGATGCTCTGGGCGAGAACTCCGCCGCCCAGGGGCTCGAGCCGTGCGATGGCGGACCGCAAGCGCCGCTCGCCGGCGGCAAAGTCGTGGGTCGATTCGGTCAGGCCGTCCGTGTACAGCACCAGCAGGGCGCCGGGCTCCAGAACGATCTCGCGCGCCTCGCAGTCGCCCTTGCGGCGAACCCCGAGCGGCAACCCGGGAGCGATCAGTTCGACGATCGTTCCGTCGGGAGCGCGAACGAGCGGCGGAGGATGGCCGGCCGAGGCGTAATTCAAGAGCCGCGTCACCGGATCGTAGACCCCGACGAACGCGGTGACCATCCGGTCGGGCGCCTCCGGCCGGAGCGTGCGATCGGCAGCCTCGAGCAGCGCCAAGGGATCGGCGTGGATCTGGGCCGCGCCGCGAATCGCCTGGCGCATGGAAACCATCGTCAGCGCCGCGCCCAGACCGCTGCCGGCCACGTCGCCGATCGAAACGATCACGCGGCCGTCCAGCAGGCGCAAGGCATCGTACCAGTCGCCGCCCACCGCGGCCTCGCGCCGGCCCGCCTTGTAGAGCGCCGTGAAGCAGACGCCCGGCACCGTCGGCATCCGCTGCAGCAGCGACGCTTCCTGAAAGGCCTCCGAGACGCGATGCGCGATCTCGAACTGCTTTTCGAGGCGCTCGTGAGCGCGCTTGTGCGAATCGATGTCGGTACACGTGCCGAACCAGCGGCCGATCGCTCCGGTCCAGTCGCGCAACGGCGTCGCCCGCGCCAAGAACCAGCGATAGGAACCGTCCCGGCCGCGCATTCGAAACTCGGCGTCGAAGACCGTGCCGCTTTGCAGCGCCGCGCTCCACGAGCGCCGCACGGCTTCCGCGTCGTCGGGATGGACCGCGAAATCGAAGGCGGTGCCGAGCTCTTCGAGGCCCAGCCCCGTGTATTCCGACCAGGCGGAGTTGTAGTACTCGCTGCGCCCGTCGCCGCGGGCGCGCCACACGAGTTGCGGGATCGCCTCGGCGATCGCGGCCAGGTCGCGCTCGCGCGCGGCCTGTTCTTCGCGACGCACGGCATCGGGAAGTTCGACGGCCAGCTCGCGCAGCTGGCGCTCGCTCTCCCACGAAAGCCGTTCGGCTTCGCTGCGGTACGAACGGACCAACACTTCTTCATAGCGCTCGACTACGAAGAGGACCGCGGTGAACACCGCGAACGGAAAGAAGCTCTCGAACGCGAAACTCTGCTCCCAGCCGGTCCCCTGCTGCACGTGCCCGTGCCGCTGCAGCGCGGTGAGCGCCGGAGCGATGACCGCCGCGGTGGCGATACCGGCAAAGAGGCCGTATGCGCGCGCGATCAGGATCAGCGGCACGATTTCCGCGTACGCGAAGCGCTGTCCCGGCAAGCCGACGGCGAGCGCGGCGATGCCGATGAACAAGCCGGCGGCGATCGCGGTGCGCTGGGCGCGGGTCAGCGCCTTGTTCTCGGCGAGAACGCTATCCATCAGAATCGCCGTCGCCGGTCCCCATATCCTATTGGTCATCGGTTTCGCGTGCCGCCGGCGTTAGCGGACCGGTCCGGAGTCACCGCACGTCCACGAGCGCGCGGCCCCGCTCGAGGGCGGCGCGCACCAGGAGATCGATCAGTGCGTCGTACGAGATACCGGCGGCCGCGCACTCCTCCGGGAGCAGGCTGGTCGGCGTGAGGCCCGGCAGCGCGTTGATTTCCAGGATGTACGGCCGGCGGCCGCCGGTCACGATGAAGTCCGTGCGCGAATAGTCGCGCAAGCCCAGCAGCCGGTGGGTCGAGAGCGCGAGCATCTGGAGGCGGTGCGCGAGATCGGCGTCGATGCGGGCGGGCACGTCGTGGCGGCTGCCGCCGGCCGCGTACTTGGCGTCGTAATCGTAAAACTCGCGCCCGTTCGGCACGATCTCGACCACCGGAAGGGCCTGCTCGAACAGCACGCCGCACGAGAACTCGCGGCCTTCGACGAACTCCTCGGCCAGGATCGTCGTACGCCGCTCCGACATCGCGATCATGGCGCGCGACCACGCTTCGTGCGTCCGAACGATCGAAACACCCGCGCTCGAACCTTCGTCGCGCGGTTTGACGACCAGCGGAAGGTTCAGCGAACCCGGCAACAGCGGCAGCGTTCCGCCCTCGAAGTCGAACGTGTCCCAGGCCGGCGTCGGCAAGCCTTCGGCGGACAGCAGCTTCTTGGTCAAGTGCTTGTCGATCGCGAGCGCGCAGGCGCGCAGGTCGCTGCCCGTGTACGGCACGTGCAGCCAGTCGAGCACCCCCTGCAGGGTCCCGTCTTCGCCGCCGGGCCCGTGCAAGGCGTTGAAGACCGCGTCCGGCTCGAAGGCGGCGAGCGCGGCCACGAAGCGCTCGTCGAAATCGAGCGAACGCGCCTGGTAGCCCAAGCGCTCCAAAGCCCCGAGCACCCCGTGGCCCGTCGCAAGCGAGACCTCGCGCTCGGAGCTGGGGCCGCCCATCACGACGGCCACCCGCACTCCGGCACTCATGGAACGCCGCCGGGCGCGTCGCAAAAGACGCCGACGAAATGGACTTCGAGTTCCAGTTCCACGCCGAAGCGCTCGACGACCGCTCGCCGGACGCGCGCGAGCAGCGCCGCAACGTCGGCGGCCCGGGCGTCGCCGCGATTGACGATGAAGTTCGCGTGCAGCTCCGAGACCTCGGCCCCGCCCTCCCGCCAGCCCTTGGCGCCGGCGGCTTCGATCAGCCGCCCGGCGCGGTCGCCCGGCGGGTTGCGAAAGCACGAACCGGCGTTGGGGTACTGCAGCGGCTGCGTGTTCTTGCGACGCACGAGCCGTCGCTGCAGCTCCTCGCGGACGCGCAGCGGATCGCCGCGCTCGAAGCCCAGCGTGACGCGGGCCACGACGGCATCCCGCGCGAGCGTCGTGTGACGGTAGAAATACTGCGGCGTCACCGCGTGCGGTTGCGGTTTGGCCGGCGTCTGCACCCACACGTCGCGCACGAACTCGCCGAACTCGCGGTCGGTACCGGCGTTCATGCGCAGCGCCCCGCCCACGCTGCCCGGAATGCCCGCCAAAGAGGCGACGCCCTCGGCTCCGCGCGACGCCGCCTGCGCGACCAGCAGCGGCATCGGCGCCGACGCACCCGCCCGAACGACGACCGCACCCTCCTCGGGCACGACCTCGATCGACGCGAAGTCACCCGCGAGCCGCACGACGACGCCTCGGATCCCGCCGTCTCCGACGAGCAGATTCGAGCCGCTGCCCAGCACGAACCAGGGCAGCTTGCGCTTGAAGACCAGGCTCAAGACCGCCGCGAGTTCTGCGCTCGTCTCGACGTTCGCAAGCGCGTCGGCCGGACCGCCGATCTTCCACGACGTGTACGGCGCCAGCGGCTCGTCGAAGCGCACGCGCTCGCCGAGCGTCTCCGCGAGCGTCCGGCGGTCGTCGCCGCCGAGCGCGCTCGAGGCGGCCCCCGCGTGCAGCGCCGTCACGATGCGATCGTTTCGCTCGCGCGCAGGGCGCGCGCCAGCGCCGCGGCCGCGCCCGTGATCGAACCGGCGCCCAGCATCAGCACGAGCGCCCCGCGCGGCACGTTGGCGAGCAGGTACGCGGGCAGGTCGGCGACGGCCGGCACGTAGGCGACGCGGCCGCCGAGCGCGACGAGCGGCGCCCCGATCGTCCCCGCGTCGACGCCGGGCAGGGGAATCTCGGAAGCCGCGTAGACGTCGGTGAGCACGATCGAGTCCGCACCGCGCAGGGCGCGCGCGAATTCGCCCGCCAAGTAATGCGTGCGGCTGAACCGGTGCGGCTGGAACGCGACCACGATGGGGCCGTCGAAATCGGCGCGCGCGGCGGCGATCGTGGCCGCGACGGCGGTCGGGTGGTGAGCGTAATCCTCGACCAGGGTCATGCGCGGCGTGCGGGCCAGCAGCTCGAAGCGCCGCCGCACGCCGCGAAAGCCCGCCAGCGCGCGCCCGATGACCGCGAACGGCACCCCGAGCTCCAGCCCGATCGCGACCGCCGGCAACGCGTCGAGAACGTTGATCGCGCCGGGCACCGCGAGCGCGATCTCGCCCGCCGCGGCTCCGCCGGCGGCCACGCCGAAACGCGAACCGAAGTTCGCATAACGCGCGCCCGTCGCGCGCACGTCGGCGCGCGCGTCGAAGCCGAACGTGCGGACCCGCACGCCGCTCAGGCGACCGGCCAGCGCCGCGGAACGCGGCTCGTCGATGCCGATCAGCGCCAAGCCCTGCGGCGGCACGTTCCGTGCGAAACGCTCGAACGCCGCGATCATCCGCGGCAGTTCCGTATCGTTCGAGATGTGGTCGTTCTCGATGTTCGTGACGACCGCGATCTCGGGTTGCAGATCCAAAAACGATAAATCGGACTCGTCGGCTTCGCTCACCAGCCACGCGCCGCGCCCCTCGCGCGCGTTCGTGCCCGTATCGATCCGCTCGCCGCCGACCACGACCGTCGGGTCGAGGCCGCCGAACTCGAGCGCGCGCGCGATCATCGCGGTCGTCGTCGTCTTGCCGTGCGTCCCGGCGACCGCGATGCCGCGCCGGTCGCGCATCAGCTGCGCGAGCAGCGCGCCGCGCCGCAACACGGTTACGCCGCGTTCGCGCGCCGCCGCGTACTCGACGTTCTCGTCCGCTATCGCGCTGCTCACGACGACCGTTTGCGCGTCGCCGAGGTTCGCGGCGGAATGACCGACGACGACGCGCGCGCCTTCGGCGGCAAGCCGTTCCGTCAGCTCGGTGCGGCGATCGGAGGAGCCGCTGACGCGATAGCCGCGTTGCAATAAGATCCTCGCCAGCGCCGACATCCCGATCCCGCTGATTCCAATAAAATGCACCGCGCCGGTAAGCCTCACGGTTTGGCCCTGTTCGCAGTTTGCCACGCCTTCACCCGCGCCACGATGGCGTCCCGCGGATCGCAGGCGGCGGAACGCGCCGCCCGCGCGCGCAGCTCGGGCAGGGCACGCTGCGCCGCCTCGAGCTCGACGCGCAACCGCGCCGCATCGAGTTCGCCGTCGCGCAGGAGACGGGCGCCGCCGCCCGCCGCGTACGCGCGCGCGTTGGCGCTCTGGTGATCGTCCGTCGCGTGCGGGTAGGGAATCAGCAGCGCCGGGGTCGCGGTGGCAGCCAGCTCCCCGAGCGTCGAAGCGCCCGCTCGTGCGACGACGAGATCCGCCGCGGCATACGCGATGCGCGGATCGTCGAGGTACGCCAGCACGAAAGCGCGCGAACGGCCCGCCAAGCGCGCCCGCAGCGCCTCGTAGTCGCGCGTTCCGGCGATCGCCACCACTTGCCAGCCGTCGGGCAGACCCGCTTCGACCAGGCCGGCAACCGCTTCGTTTATCGAACGCGCGCCCTGGCTGCCGCCCATGGCGACGATCGTGAACGAGGCCTGGTCGAGGCCCAGGCGCCGGCGCGCGTCGTCGGGCCGGACGGGCCGGCGCAGCGACGAGCGAACCGGCGTGCCCACCAGATATTCGCCCGCGCGCAGCGGCCGCGCCGGCGGGATCGCGTACCACGTTTCATCCGCCAGCGGCGCCAGCAACCGGTTCGTCAGCCCGGCGGCGGCGTTGACTTCGAGCAGCGCGACGCGCGCGCGCGAGCGCCGCAGGAAACGCGCGCAACGCAGTGCCGCCACCACGGGAAAGGCGACGTAGCCGCCGGTCGCGATCAGCACGTCGGGCCGCGCGCGACGCAGCACGCGCAGCGAATCGAGGAACCCGCGCGCGTTGGCGAACAGCGTGGCCGCGAAGGCGAACGGCCGCGCGCGCGCGAGCGGCGCGCCGTGCACGTACGCGATCTCGATCCCCGCTTTCGGAACGATCGACGCTTCGAGACGGTCGCGCGCGCCGACGAAGAGCACGTCCAGCGGTGCGAACGCGGGCTCCCGTGCGAACGCCTCGGCGATGGCGAGTGCCGGGTAGACGTGGCCGCCCGTGCCGCCGCCGGTCAACACGAGCTTCATCGCTTAGGGCCCGGTCACTGCGACGGCAGTGCCCCGGACGGCTGCCTGCGCGCGCGGCCTACGTTGAGCACGAGCGCGACCGCGACCAGCGACGTGACGAGCGAAGATCCGCCGAACGAGATGAACGGCAGCGGCACGCCGGTCACCGGCCACGACGCCGAAACGACGCCGAGGTTGACGAAAGCTTGAATGACGACCATCGACATCGCGCCGATCGCCAGAAAGAAACCGAACCGATCGGGCGCGGCCAGTGCGATGCGAACCGTGCGATAGGCGAACACGACGAAGAGTGCGACGACCGCGCCGATGCCGATGTACCCGAGTTCCTCGCCGATGATCGAACCGATGAAGTCCGTGTGCGCCTCCGGCAACCAAAAGTACTTTTGGCGCGAGAAGCCGAGCCCTTCGCCGAAGATGCCCCCGCTGCCGAGCGCCAGCAACGACTGCACGATGTGGAAACCCTTGTCCTGCGGGTCTTTCCAGGGATCGAGGAAGGCGACGATGCGCGCCAGCTTGTACGGATCGTGGCGGATCAACAGCACGGCGGGCGGCGCGACCGCCGCCGCGACGAGCAGCAGGTGTTCGATGCGAGCGCCGGCGACGAAGAGCATCGTCACCGCCGTGAACGCGAGCAGGCTGGCCGTGCCGAGGTCCGGCTGTTTGATGACGAGCATCGCCATCAAACCCGTGACGAACGCGAGCGGAAAGACGCCGTGCACGAGCGAGCGGATCTTGTCGCCCTTGGCGGCTAGCGCCGAGGCCAGATAGAGCACGAGCGCGAGCTTGGCGAACTCCGACGGCTCGAACTGGATCGGACCCACGCCGAGCCACCGGCTAGCGCCGCCCGCGAGTTTGCCGACGTGCGGCAGCAGCACGAGCGTCAGCCCCACGAGCGCGGCCACCAGCGCACCCGGCGCGATTCGCCGGAGTTTGCGGTAATCGATGCGATAGGCTGCGTAGGACGCGAGCGCGGCGAAGGCCAGCCACGCAAGTTGGCGTTTGAGGAAGTACGCGGCGTCGTGGTGCAGCGCGACGGCGAAGGCGCTCGACGAGCTGAAGATCATGATCAGCCCGATCGCCACCAGCGTCGCGACGGTGGCGACGACGATCGCGTCGGCCCCCGCGTGGGAACGGGGAACCCCGGGTGTTGCCGGACCGCCGTACGGGAACTCGCGCCGCGCGTACGCGTCAGCCACGCGCGCCCGCCAAGGCCGTCGCGGCGCGCGCGAACGCATCGCCGCGCGCTTCCGCGGAGGCGAACATGTCGAACGACGCGCAGCCCGGGGAGAGCAGCACGACGTCCCCCGGCAGCGCCAGCCCGCGCGCGATCGCGACCGCCTCGTCCATCGACGCGGCCCGCAGCAGCTGCCTGACGCCGATCGCCTCCGCGATCTCGTCGGCGGCTTCGCCGATCAGGACCACGGCCTTCGCACGCTTACGTACCGCCTCGCCCATGGCGCGAAACTCCGTCCGCTTGGACTTCCCGCCCGCGATCAGCACGATCGGCTGCGCGAACGATTCGAGCGCGGCGACGACCGAGCCGGGATTGGTCGATTTGGAGTCGTCGATGAAGGTGACGCCGTCTTGGACCGCCACGCGCTGCAAGCGATGCGGCAGCGGCTGGAAGGAGCGTACGGCCTCGCGGATCGCCTCGCGGTCGAGGTCTGCCGCCAACCCGATCGCCACGGCCGCCAGCACGTTCGAGACGTTGTGGCGACCCAGCAGCGGGATCTCCGAGACCGGCATGATTTCGACCGGCCGCGGGTCGCCGGTCGGCGGCGCGTACGTGATCCGGTCGTGCCGCACGTAGACCGTCGTCATGCGGCGCGGCGCGAGCCCGAACCAGAAGGCGCGCGTGGGAATCCGTTTGGCCGATTCGCCCTCGGCGAGCTCGCCCACGATCGCATCGTCGAGATTACCGACGAACGTGTCGCCCGGGCCCTGGTTGGCGAACACCCGGAACTTCGCTTCGGCATACTCGTCCATCGAGTGGTAGCGGTCGAGGTGGTCGGGCGACAGGTTGAGGATCGCCGAGATCCGCGGCTTGAACGAGCGGATCGACTCGAGCTGGAACGACGAGACCTCCGCGATGACCCAGTCCTCGGGTGCCGCGTCGACCGTTTCGGTGATCAGCGCGTTGCCGATATTGCCGCCGACGTGCGTCGTCTTGCCCGCGCGGCGGAAGATGTCGCCCACCAGCGCCGTCGTCGTGGTCTTTCCCTTGGTACCCGTGATCGCGACCATCGGAGCCTTGCTGATCCGGTACGCGACTTCGATCTCCGAGTAGACCGGGATCCGGGCCGCCTGCATGCGGCGCACGAGTTCGCCGTTGACCGGAACGCCGGGCGACAGCACGACCGAGGTCAGTTCGCCCGCCAGTGCGTCGAGGTCGTCCGGCGCGACGAAGCGCACCCCGTCGCGCTCGAGGTCCGCCAGCGCCGCGGTCAGTTCCGCGCGGGGCTTCTCGTCGGTCGCGAACACCGCCGCGCCGCGCCGGCGCAGGACGACGCAGCTTGCGAGGCCGCTGCGGCCCAGACCGATCACGAGGACCCGCTCGGTCGCGTCGAAGACGCCGCTGGTCATCGTACGATCGCCGCACCGGCGAGCGACAGCAGCGCCGAGGCGGTCCAGAAGCGGGCCGTCACTTTGGTTTCCGGCCAGCCGCCGAGCTCGAAATGGTGGTGGAGCGGACTCATGCGAAAGATGCGTTTCCTGGTCGCTTTGAACGATGCCACTTGTACGATCACCGAAAGTGCTTCCACGGCGAACACGCCGCCGACGAGCGGGAGGAGGAGGTGCGTGCCGGTGAGGATCGCACTGCCCGCGAGCACTCCACCGAGCGCGAGCGCGCCCGTGTCACCCATGAAAACGCGCGCCGGGTGCCGATTGTATGCAAGGAAGCCGATGGCCGAGGCGGCGACCGCCGCGTCGGTGAACGTGACGCCGTCCGCCCCCGTGCGCCAGCCGAGCCAGGCGAAGACCGCCAACGGCGGCAGAATGCTGCCGGCCGCCAGCCCGTCCAGACCATCGGTCAAGTTGACGGCGTGCGTCGTCGCCAGCAGGGCCAAGAGGCCGAGCGCGTACCAGAGCCAGTGCGGAACCCGTACCGTCGTGCCGCCGAACGCGAACACGGCGTCCCGCACGGCCGGTTCGAGCGCCGCCTGCGCCAGCCACAGAAACGCGATACCCACCACGAGCGTCGCCGCGAACTTGTCGCGCGCCCGCAGCCCGCGGTTGCGGCTGCGGCGAATCGACATCAGGTCGTCGACGGCGCCGATCGCGCCGCAGGCAAGCCCGACGAAGGCCAGCGCCGCGGTGGTGCGGTCCGGGTGCCAGGCGACCGCCAGAACCAGCGCGACGCCGAACAATACTCCGCCCATCGTCGGCGTACCGGTCTTGCCGGCGTGGCTCTTGGGCGCGTCCTCGTAGGCGTGCTGGCGAAACGAGACGCGGCGCAGGTAGGCGATCAGCGGCCGGCCGAGGGCCAGCGTCAGGGACAGCGAGGCGACGAAGAGCGTGCATAGGTCGATCATCCGCGCCGGTCCGCCAGCACGACGATCGGGGTCTGCTCGTCGCCGTTGCCGTGCGGGTTGTTGCGAAGGGCCGCGGCGACGGCCTTCCGGTCGACGCCCGCCGAGGCGCCGAGCACGGCCGCCGTGCCCAGGTCGTTGGCGTCGACGATGGCGACCCGCGCGCCGCAGCGCGCCGCGATCTCGGCCGCCACGGCGTCGGGCCGTTCGGGACCGAGCACGATCGTGCGCTCGAAGGGCGGCAGCGTTCCCGTGTAGCCGTCGATCTGCGAGATCGTCGCGCCGAGGATTTCGTAGAAGACGCCGCGCCGGCGGGCGAGCCGGCCGACCACGTGCGCGAGCGCGGCGACCACCACTTTCCACGCGCCCACCTGGTCGATGACCAGCTGCAGCGATTCGGGCTGGTTGATCGTGGCCAGCGCTCCCGCCCGGCGCGAGAGCACGTACGCGAGCCGGCTCGGCCGGATCGTTTCGGCCGCGATCGTGCGGTTCTGGGCGATCGCCACGGCGGTTTCGGAAACCGCTACGACGTCCTGCGGGCGCGCGATGCCGCGCACGGCATCCGCGACGATCTCCGCCAGGCCGTCGCCCGGACGCACCAGCCCCGTTCGCACCGGAATGGCGACGAAGCGCGCGCCGAAGGGCTCGCGGCGCCACAGCGGGTCGGAACGGCCGATCGTGACCGGAAGCTCCAGCGGCAGGCTACGCACGCGCGCCTCGCAAGCCTTCGACGACTTCCTCGAGCCGGTAGCGGCGCGACCCTTTGAGCAGGATCAGGTCGCCGGGCCGGACGTTCCGGCGAAGCCACTCCACGGCGTCGTCGTTGGAAGCGAACGGGACGATGCTGGCCGGATCCATGCCGCGCGCCCGGGCGCCCCGGGCCAGGTCCCCGGCGAACTCCCCACCCACCAGCAACACGTCGGCACTGTCGGCCGCGGCCGAACCGACCCGGGCGTGCATCTCGGGGGCCTCCTCGCCGAGCTCCGCCATGCTGCTCAACAACGCGACGCGGCGCGCCGCGGGTTCGCATGAAAACGAACCGAGGGTCGCGAGTGCCCCGCTCATCGACGCGTTGTAGCCGTCGTAGAGCAGGGCGTAATCGCCGAAATCCATCCGCTCGTAGCGCCCCGCCGGAAGCGCCAGGCCGCCGAGCGACGCGGCGATCCGCGCCGGATCCAGACCGAACGCGTACGCCGCGGCCGCGGCCGCGGCGAGGTTTTCGCGGTTGTGCGCGCCGGGTACGCTCAGCGCCGCGGGAAACCCGCGCGCCTTTCCGGCCCGCGGCTCGCTCACGAAAAGCCGTGCCGCTTCGCCCTCGCCGTCAAGAAAAACGCACGGGGCCGCGGCCGGCGCGCTCGCCGCCGTGGGCGCGAACCAGGTCGGTTCGGCGGCCAACCGCCCGGCGCGCTCCAGCGACGCCTGGTCGCGGGCGTTGAGCACCGCGGCGGCGCCGGTCGCGAAGACGCCCCACTTCGTTTCGGCCAGGCGTTCCCGCGAACCCATGATCTCGAGATGGGCCTCGGCGACGTTGGTCAGCACGGCCACGTCGGGACGCGTCGCGCGCACGAGCGGCTCGATGTCGCCGACGTGCCGCGCGCCGTGCTCGACGATCGCGTAGACGGCGTCGGCCGGGAGCCCGAGCAGCAATTTGGCGACCCCGATCTCGTTGTTTTCGTTGGCGGGCGTCGCCACGACCCGCGCGCCGCCGGAGGCCCGCTGCAGAATCTGCGCCAGCAGCGTCTTGGTCGTCGTCTTCCCGGTGCTGCCCGTGATCGACGCAAAGCGCGCTCGCGACGCGGCGCGGGCGACGCCGCCGAACGCGAGGTAGGCGGCCTTGGTGTCGGCGACCACCAGTGCCGCCGCCTCCGGCGCGACGGCGTCCGGACGCGAGACGACGGCCGCCACGGCGCCGCGCGCGAAAGCTTCGGCGACGTAGTCGTGGCCGTCGTACGTCGGACCGACCAAGGCGACGTACACGTCTCCCGCCACGAGCGTGCGCGTGTCGGTCGAGAAGCGCAGCCGCCCCGGCAGCGCGCCGGCATTGCGCACGAGCGCCCCGGAGGCGCGGACCGCGTCGGCCGCCGCGACTCCGTTCACGAGGCGGGCTCCCTGGCCGCCAGTGCGGCACGCACCTCGTCGCGGTCGTCGAAGCGCACGGCGGCGCTGCCGAGGATCTGATACGCCTCGTGTCCCTTGCCGGCGACCACGACCAGGTCGCCCGCCGACGCGCCCGTCACCGCGAGGCGGATCGCCGCGCGCCGGTCCAGTTCGACCTCGACGCGCGAGCGTTCGGCGATGCCCGACAAGATGTCGTCGACGATCGACCGCGGCTCTTCGGTCCTAGGGTTGTCGCTCGTAACGATGATGCGGTCGGCGAGCCGGTCCGCGATCCGGCCCATTTCCGGACGCTTCCCCCGGTCGCGGTCGCCACCGCACCCGAAGACGACGACGAGCCGGCCCCGCGCGCCCTCGCGGGCCGCGCGCAACACCACCTCGAGCGCGTCGGGCGTGTGGGCGTAGTCGACGAGCACGTCGACGCCCCCGCCCGCGATCCGCTCCATGCGCCCCGGAACGGAGATGAAGTTCTCGAGCGCTTCGGCCGCGACCGCGTCGGAGACGCCCAGCTCGCGCGCGACGCACAGCGCCGCCAGGGCGTTCGAGACGTTGAAACGGCCGGGAACGTTGAGCCGGAAATCCCGTCCATCGACGCTGAAGCGGCAGCCGTCCGAGGCCGGATCGGGGTCGACGGCGCGCACGCCGGCATCCGGCGCGAAGCCGTAGGTCACGACGCGGCAGCCGTCGGCCGCGAGCTCGGCGGCCCAGCGGCGGCCGAGCGGGTCGTCGGCATTGAGAACCGGCACCGCGGCAATCTCGAAGAGCGTCCGCTTGGCCGCGGCGTACGCCTCGAAGGTCGTGTGAAAGTCCAGGTGATCCCGGGTGACGTTCGTCAGCACGCCGAGCGCGAACCCGACGTCGGCGACGCGGTCGAGCGCGAGCGCGTGCGAGCTGACCTCCATCACGACCGCTTCCGCGCCGCGCTCGCGCATCTCTGCGAGCAGGCCGTGCAGCTCCGGCGCGAGCGGCGTCGTGTTCTCGAGCGTCCACATCGCGTCGCGGAATTCGGCGCCGAGCGTACCGATGCGCCCGGTCGGGATGCCGCCGGCGCCGAGAACCGCCGCCAGCATGTAGGTCGTGGTCGTCTTGCCGTTGGTGCCGGTGATCCCGACGACGGCCAGCCCGCTCGAGGGATAGCCGTAGAATGCGGCGGACAAACTCGAGAGCGCGCGGCGCGTATCGGGCACGACGATCGTCGCCGCACCGGCGGGCGGCTGCCACGTACGAGCGAAGGCTTCGTCGACGACGATCGCGCCCGCCCCGGCCTCGATCGCTTGCGCGATGAAGGCGTGACCGTCGGATCGCTCGCCGCGCAGCGCGACGAAAATCGTGCCCGGACGGACCGCGCGCGAATCGTGGACGACGCCGCGTGCGACCCGGTCGACGTCACCGATCGAGCGCGCGCCGGCGAGCGAAGCGACCAGCGGTCCCAGATCGAGCGCGCGGGGAGGGCTGTCGGTCATATCCGTTGCTTCGACATCGAACCCGCCCTGACCAAGCGCGCCTCCACGGGCAGCACGCCGGCGTGCATCATCGCAAGCTTCGCGATCTGCGCGAACGCCGGGGCCGCAACCACGCCGCCGTAGATCGCGCCGCGCGGCTTCGCGACCTTGACCAGGATCACGAAGCGCGGCGACTCGGCCGGCACGAAGCCCACGAACGACGCGACGTACTGACCCGGCGCGTACGCGCCGTTTTCGGCAATCTGCGCGGTCCCGGTCTTGCCTGCGGTCGTGTAGCCGGGAACTTGGGCGGTCGGGTTGCCGGTGCCGCGGACGACGACCGAACGCAAGTAGCCGCGCAGGATCGCGGCCGTGCGTTCGGAGATCGCGCGCCGTTCGATTTCGCGGCCGTAGCGATACGCGATACGACCGCCCGGGTCGACGATCGCGGCCAGGATGCGCGGCCGCATCAAGAGGCCGCCGTTCGCGATCGCGCAGTACGCTCGGGCCAGCGCGATCGGGGTCGTCGAGATGCCTTGGCCGAACGAGATCGTCGGCAGCGTCGTAGCGCTCCAATCCGCAAGGTCGGGCACGATGCCCGGGCTCTCTCCCGGCAGCCCGATGTGGGTCGGCGAGCCGAACCCAAACCGCTTCAACCCCTCGAACAGGGTCTTCTTACCGATGCGCAGGCCGACTTCGGCCGCACCGACGTTGTGCGAGTACGTGATGATGTCTTCGAGCGTCTCGGAATTGCTCGTGCCGGCGAGAAAACCGTCCTCGGCGTTGTAGATCGTATAACCGCCGACCGGCAGGCGGTCGCGCGAAGGAAAACGGTCGGTCGTGGTGACCTTGCCGCTCTCGAGCGCCGAGGCGGCAGTCACGAGCTTGAACACGGAGCCCGGCTCGTAGGCGTCTTCGACCGCGCGGTCGCGCCGCGCGTCCGGTGAGAACCGCTCGTACGAGCGCACGTCGTAGTCGGGCACGTTGGCCAGGGCCAGCACCTCACCGCTCCAGGGGTCCATCACCAGCGCCGTGCCGCTCTCGGCGTGCCACTTCGCGACGGTGGCGTGCAGCACGCTCTCGACGTTGTACTGCAGGTACGAATCGAGCGTGAGCTGGAGCGAGTAGCCCGCCTTGGCCGCTACCAGCACGTGGGGCCGCTCGAACGGAATCGAGCGCCCGAACTCGTCGGTCTCGCGCACCATCCGGCCGGGCGTGCCCCGCAGCAGCGAATCGTACGCGTACTCGACCCCGTCCAGACCGTTCTCGTCGAAGCCGGTGAAGCCGATGACGGCCGACGCCAGCCGGCCGGCAGGGACGAACCGCACGCCGGTCGGTTCGGCCACGACGCTGATGCCGGGCAGGTCGAGCTTGGCGATGGCGTCGGCCTGCTCGCGCGTGACCTTGTGATCGAGCTGGACGTAGGCGGTCTTGGCGCCGAGCGTCCGCTCCAGCTGCGCGTACGTCTTGTCGGGCAGGAGGGCGGCCAGCGCGCGCGCGGTCGCCCCGGCGTTCACGACGTCGCCGGTCGTCGCGTAGACGCTCTGCGACGGCAACGACCGGACGAGCGGCGTCCCGTCCCGGTCGTAGATCGTCCCGCGGTGGGCGGGAAAGTCGACCGTCGTCAGCCGCTGTTCGTACGCGCGCTCGGCAAGCTTCGGGCCGTCGCGCACCTGCACGACGTAGAACCGCGCTAAGATCGCGGCCGCGAACGCGAGGAACACGTAGAAGACGACCTTCGCCCGCAGGTCCGCGGCTCGAACCGACGCTTCCGCCGCGCGTCCCGGACGCCGTCGCCGTTCGGGCACCGCTAACGGCCTACGGCAGCCAGTCGAGCAGTGCCAGACGGCGGGCCGGCACCGGGACGTCGGCCGGCAACGTGACCTGCGCGAACGTCTGGGGCTCGCGCATGTGCAGGCGGGCCGCGAAACCCGCTAAGCGCTCGCGCGTCTCGAGACGAGCGATGCGGTCGTCGAGGCGCGCCGTTTCGTCGATCAGGCGCGCGCGAACGCGGTCGTCGCGCAGGAGCTCGTAATTCATGCGCGTCACGTTTGCCATCAGCCCCAAGTACACGAAGACGCACAGCGTCAGCGTGCAGACCGCCAGCAGCGTGCGGCGCAGGACCGCATACCGCATGCGCTTGGTCTTGGCACGCCGCCGCACGACGGCGTTGCGGCCGGCGCGCGTGCCGGTTCGTCCCCGCGCGGCGTCGTCTTGGTCGATACGATAGGGCAACGGGCGTGCGATCACGGCAGGCGCTCCGCGACGCGAAGCTTCGCGCTTCGGGCGCGCGGGTTGCGCGCGAGTTCGTCGTCGCCGGCAAGGAGTGGCTTCTTGGTCAGAACGCGGACCCGGGTATCGGTGCGAAAGCGCAGCTTGACGATCCGGTCTTCCAGCGAATGAAAACTGATCGCCGCGATCCGCCCCTGCGGCCGGGTGCGCGCGATCGCGGCGCCGAGGCCGCGCTCGAGCGAGCCCAGTTCGTCGTTGACGGCGATCCGCAGCGCTTGAAACGTGCGGGTGGCCGGGTGGATACGCTCGCGCTTCCCACGGACGTGTACGACGCCGGCGATCAAGCGCGCCAGCTCCATCGTACGCGCGGGCAGGCGACCGCTCGCGCGCGCCGCCACGACCGCGCGCGCGATCCGGCGCGCCGCGCGCTCCTCACCGTAGGCGAAGATCAGGTCGGCCAGTTCGGCTTCGCTCGAGCGCGTCAAGAGATCGAGCGCCGTGGGACCCTCAAGCCCACTCATACGCATATCCAGCGGTCCGTCGGCCGCCAGCGAGAAGCCGCGCTCGGGACGGTCGAACTGCATCGACGAAACGCCCAGGTCGAACAGGCAGCCGTCGACCGCGGCCAGGCCGAGGCTGTCGAGGCCGCTTTCGAGCTCGGCGAAGTTGCTGCGCAGCAGCGTGACCGAAGCCGTGAGGTCCGGCGGCACGACCGCGTCGGGGTCGCGATCGAAGGCGACCACGCGGCCGCCGCGCGCCACGATCGCGCGCGCGTGGCCGCCCGCGCCGAACGTCGCATCGACGTAGGTGCCGCCGGGACGGACGGCGAGCAACTCGACGGCCTCGGCCAGCAGAACGGGGACGTGCGCACCCGGCGAGAGCGCCACATCAAGGAAGCCCGAGCTCGGCTACGATCGCTTTGGCTTCCTCGTACGACGGCGCGCCGGCGTCGAGGCGGTCGCGCGACCAGATCTCGACCCGGCGCGACGTCCCGATCGATACCGTGTCGCGTTCGATGCCCGCCCACGCGCGCAGCGCCGGAGGAATCAATAAACGCCCCTGGGCGTCGCACGACGCCTCGTCCGTGTGGGAAAACAGATGGCGCACGAAGCGGCGGTAGCGGTCGTCCTTGACGGCCGCCTCGTCGAGTATCGCGCAGAACGCTTCCCAAGTAACCTGTGGATAAAGGGCCAAACACGGATCGGGCTGGGCGATCGTTACGATGAATTTGGAGCCGAGGCGTTCCCGGAACCGGGCGGGCACGACGAGACGGCCCTTGTCGTCAAGAGCGTGCTCGGCACGTCCGGTAAAACGCGGCACGTCGCGTGTCAGGGAAGACCCTCCACTTCACACCCGTGGCTACCACTTTCCCCCACTATACCCCGCCTGCTTCCGCACGCGCAATGGGCAGCCCCCGGAACGTGAGGCCGGCCGAGTGCCGCCCGGCACGATCCGAAGGAGGACCGCCAAAATGCGAAGGCCGCTCCGCGCCCAAGGCGAAGGCACTACCCTAGGTGAGATTCGTCGCTGCGTCGCTGCTGCTCGGCGCGCTCTTCGGCTGTAGCGCCGGGGGCTGGGTTCCGTACGGCCCGCACGCGATGGATCAGAGCACGCTCAACGGCATCGTGGCCGCGGACGCGCGGGTCGCGGGCCTCTCGCCACGGCTGGTGAGCGCGATGATCCAGGTCGAGTCCCACGGCGATCCCGCGGCCATAAGCCGCGCCGGGGCCGCGGGTCTGATGCAGTTGATGCCGGAAACCGCCGCGACGTACGGAGTCGTCAACGCCTTCGATCCGAACCAGAACGTATCGGGAGGCTGCCGCTACATGCACGCCTTGCTGGTCCGCTACCACAACAACCTCTCGCTCGCGCTCGCCGCGTATAACGCCGGGCCGGGTGTGGTCGATGCGGCTCACGGCATCCCTTCGTACCCCGAGACGCGCGCCTACGTGGCGCGCGTGACCGCCGCATTTCACGCCAGCAGTAACTAATGGCGACGGTTCCGAGCGTTCGCGCACCGTCGCTCGCACCGCTGCGCTTTCCGCTGCGTATCCCGATCCTCGACGCCTACATCCTGCGCGAACTGATCGCGCCGTTCGCCTTCGCCTTCGGCGCGTATCTGCTGTTCTGGTTCGTCAACATCTTCTTCTTGGCGGCCGACTACATCATCAACGCGCACGCGCCGCTGTTCCTGGTGCTCCGCTTCCTGCTGTTTCGCGTGCCGCAGAGCACGCCGCTCGCCTTTCCGTTTGCGTGCCTGTTCGCGTCGCTGCTCGCCTTCGGGCGCCTCGCGCAGGACAACGAGATCAACGCCCTGCGCACGTCGGGCGTCACGTTCCTGCGCATTTGCCGCACGCCGCTGTTCTGCGGGTTGGCGATGTTCGCGCTGTCGTACTACATCAACGAAACGATCGCGCCGGTCACGACCGACCTCTCGACGCGCTCGTTCTACCAGATCGTCTATCACACCGAACAGCTGCCGATCGTGCCCGGGTTCTTCCGTAAGGACGACTCGACCGGCAACGTCTTCTACGTCGGCAACGTCTCGCCGGACAAACGCACGCTCACGAACGTCATGATCTTTCAAAACGCGACGACGACGCCGTATCAGACGGTGATCGACGCGCAGTCGGCGCAAGTGAATGGTTCGGTGCTGCACCTGGTGAACGCGCGGGTGACGACCTTCAAGCCCAGCGGCGAAGTCAACGGAAACGCGCTGACCAAGGACATGGATATCGGCCTGCCGCTCGGGGAGACGATCGACCAGTTCGTCAACACGACGACCAACGACCCCTACTCCGTCAACTCGAAGCAACTGCGAACGCAGATTTCGTCGATGCAGGCGACGGGCCAAGGCGGCCAATCGCTCGACGTGCTCAAGATCACGCTCGCGCAGCGGCTCGCGTTCCCGTTCGCGTCGTTCATCGCGGTCGTGCTGGCCTTGCCGCTGGCCGCGCAGATCGGGCGTAAGGGCAAGAACCTCGGCATGGCGCTGGGCATCGCGCTGTCCGTGCTGCTGCTCTTCGTCTACTACATCATGATGTCGGCGTTCTCGGCACTGGGGAAGAACGAAGCCATCAACCCGTACCTCGCGGCTTGGGCGCCGAACATCATCATGGGCGCCGCCGGAGCGATGCTGTTCCGGCGCGTCGAGCACTGAGGCTCCCGGACACGTCGCGGAACGTGGTGCGAGCGGCCGCCGGCCGGGCACGAACGGCGCTCGCGCTGCTCGCCTTGCTCGTCGTTCTCGTCAATTGCCTCGTGCCCGCGCGCGCTGCGGAGTTCGGGGAGCCGCAAGGCCTCGACCCGCGCTTCGTCAGGCTCCTCGACTCGCACACCTGCGGCGAGACGCCGTCCGCGGCCGAACGCTTCGCCGGCGTCCGCACGCTGCTGGCCGCGCTGCCCGATCCGACGCCCTCGCCCGAGCACCTGAAGGTCCAGCCGCTGGCCGTGCGGCTGGCCCAGGCGGCCGCTGCGACGCCCGTGCCGTCCGCGACGCCCGCCGCCGTGACGAGTCCCGCCGGGCTTGCGGTCCCGAACGCCGACCAGGCGACGGTCGCGCCGACCCTGACGCCTTCACCGGCACCCTCGCCCAGCCCGACTCCCGGGTACATCTCGATCCCGGCGGTACCGCCGGTCGGACCCGGCCAGATCGTACCGCCGACGCCGCGCAGCTCGCCGACCGTGACACCGTTCCCGATTCCCACCATTTCTCCGACCCCGCTCGACACAGGGCCGGTCTTTTTGATCCGGCCCAGCGGTTCGCCGCCGCCCATCCCGGACAAAGGCTCCCCCGCGCCGACTCCCTCGCCTGCCCCGACGGAGCCGGGTGCGAGCCCCGTTCCGACGCTGGGGCCGAATCAGATCGTCACGATCGCCGACAAGCTGCAAGGCTCGAGCGACACGCATCAGCCCTCCGACCTCTTCGGCAACGTTCACGTCTTCTACACCGAAGGTCAGATCGTGGGCGACCGCGCGCACTTCGACGGCGACCATACGATCGTGCTCAGCGGCCACACGTACCTCGTCAACCGCAGCGAAGACTCGATTCTCTACGCCGACAAGATCGCGTTCGACACGAACACCAGGCGCGCCACGCTCTACAACGGCCAGGGCGAATCGGTCGAAGGCGTCCAGCACGGCAAACTTCACTACGTCGCGCAGACTCTGGCGACCAGTACCAGCGGCGTGACGCACGGCGAGCACGCGTCGTTCTCGACCTGCGAGAACCCGCACGCCGGCTATCACGTCGAAGCGCGCGAGATCGACGTAACCCCGGGCGACAAACTGGTCGCGCATAAAGCGGTCGTGTTCCTCGGCCCCACCGCGATCTTCTACCTGCCGCTGCTGGTGATCCCGCTCGTGCAAGTCACCGACCCGCGGCGCCAAGCGAGTTTCTTGCCGCTGATCGGGTACGACCAGGCCGAAGGGTTCTGGATCAAGGCGCGCATCGGCTTCGGAACCACGAACACCTACTACGGCTACTATCGCGTCGAGTATTTCACCAAGCGCGGTCTCGGGCTCGGGTACACGGCGTACATCGGCGCCAAGGACGGGCACCGCTACACGACCGTCGACGCCTACACGATCTCCGATCGCAGTCAAGGCGGCCGCGAAACCAACGTGAACGTCACGGACGTCGAAACGTTCTCGCGGCGCTTGCGCGGACAGTTCGGCATTCAGTACCAGGGCGACTACGGGCCGAATCTCCAGCTTCCGGCCACGTTGAATCTCAACGCCTCGATCATCCACCAGGGCAACGCCAGCACCGAGAACGTGACCTTCTCGCGTTACGTGCAAGGCACGCTCTCCGACAATCTCAACCTCGGCTTCACCGACATGATCGCGCTGAGCCCCTCGCTGCAACAGCAGATCAACCTTACGTACTCGAAGTTCAACAGTACGGATCTTTCGAGCGACACCTTCCACATCGAAACGGACACGCATCTGTTCACCAAAGGGGCGGACTACGATCTGACCTACGACAAGACCAATTACTCGATCGACCCCTTTGGTTACAACAGCGTACCGCAGCTCACGATATTGCCCCACATCAACTACGGCCTCTCGAAATTCACGCCCCAGTTCCAGTTCGCGCTGGGCCAGTACACGGAGCCGCAAAACGCCTTCAGCACGTTCCGCATCCAAGGCCAAGTGAACGAGGCGTTCTACGCCAAGGTGTTCGGGAATAGCGACTTCTCGGCCAACTACAACCTGACGCAGGACTACTACTGGACCGGCGACGAGAAGGCGTACGACATCCAAAACGCGGCCCTGTCGACGCCGATCGGCAACCACTTCGTCAACTCCGTCACCTATAACGAGCAGCACCCGATCGGACCACCCGACGTCCCGTTTCAGCTACTCGACCGCTTGCAACCGGGCTCGCACGGGTTGCAAGAAGTCATCCGGTTCTACAACAAGGACGTCTACTCGATATCGCTCTCCGGCGGAACCGATTTCAACGAGCAGGCGCAGCCGATCAACTATCAGCTGAACTACCGGCCGTCGCTGAAGTCGTATCTCGTGATCGGCGGATACTGGACGCCGGGCCCCGGTAACGGCTTCAACCTCACCAACGTGCAGGCGATCACGCCGTTCGGCCGCGACACGTCGCTCGAATTCGCGACCAACCTCGATTGGAAGAACAAAGGAGCGCTCGAAGACAAGACCATCTTCCTGGTGCGAACGATCGACGATTGCTACAACCTGGAAATCGCCTACAACGAAGATCTCAAGGAGTTCAACCTCAACGTCGTCATCCTGGCTTTCCCGGGGCAAGGCGCGGGCTTCGGCATCGGCGGCGGCCAGCCCAGCAGCGTGGTTCCGCAAGGCCTGACGTTCTGAGGTCGACCGATCGAGATCGTCGACCAAAAGATAGGCGCTATTGCCCGACGAATTGGGAGGGCGTACCCGGAGAGGTTATCGTTGTTGAGGTTTGGCTCGGGGGTCACGTGGTGGCCGCAGCCGGCGACCGGTGCGATGCCGGCGGCGAACGCGACTGACGCGACGCGGCGCAGCGTCGTTTCCTCGTTGCTTCCCTTCGGCGTTGCAACCTTCGGCGCGGTGCTGATGGCGCTCGCGTTTCCGAAGGCGAACGCGGTCGCACTGGCGCCGCTCGGCGCGGCGGCGCTGTTCTGGGCCTGGTTTGGGGTCTCGCCGGTGCGCGCCTTTTGGCTCGGCTGGATTGCCGGTACGGTCTTCTTCACGATCACGTTCTGGTGGTTCGCCGAGACCGCCGGCGCGTTGATCGCCCCGTTCGGTTTCTTGCTCGCGCTCGGACCGGCGGCAGGCGATGCGTTCTTCGGCTTCGCGCTGGTCGGAGCGCTCGTCGCGTTTGCGGCCCGGGCACTCGCGGGCGGCGACCGGCTCTCGCGCGCGCTCGTTCCGCCGGCCGGCGCCGCCGCATTCACCGTCGGGGAATGGCTGCGCAGTGAAGGATTAGGGGAGATCGCGGTGCCGTTCGGCAGCCTGGGGTACACGCAGGTCGCATCGCCGTTCGCGCCGGTCGCCGCGTACGCGGGGTCGTACGGCATCACGTTCCTCGTGTGCGCGCTCGCCGCGTACGCGGCGTACGGCATCCGCATGCGCTCGGTTCGCGGCAGCGGACTCGACGCGGCGGCGGGCGCTTCCGGCGTCGTGCTGTGCGTGGCGCTCGCCTGGGCGGCGTGGCCCGCGCGTTCGCTGCCCGTTCCGCAGCTGCGCGTCGCGGCGATTCAGGGAAACATCGCGCAGAGCATCAAGTTCACGCCCGGCGCGCTCGACGAAGCGGTACATCGTTACGGCGAGCTGACGCTGCGCGCCGGCGCGACGCATCCGTCGCTGATCCTGTGGCCGGAAACGGTGATTCCCGCCGCACTGAACCAGCGTCCGGACCTGCAGGCCCGCTTCGCGGCGCTGGCGCGCCGGGTCCATAGCGAGCTCGTGGTCGGGACGCTCTCGGTAGGCCCCGCGGGCGAATACAACGTGCTCTACTTCTTCCGCGCGGACGGAGGCCTCGATTCGATCTACCGCAAGCGCCAGCTCGTACCGTTCGCGGAGCACCTGCCCTGGGCGCCGCTCTTTCGCTGGATTCCTTGGACGCGCAACGTCTCGGACTTCAGCGAAGGCACCGCGGGCAGCGTGCTCGCCGTCGACGGGGTCCGCTTCGTGCCGATCGTCTGCTGGGAATCCGCCTTTACCGATCTGGTCGGCGACGGCACGCGCGCGGGAGCGCGAGCGATTTTGATCGCGACCGACGACGCCTGGTTCGGCACCAGCGCGGGGCCGTACCAGCACGCGCAGATCGCCCAGATGCGGGCCCTGGAGACGGGCCGCTGGATCGTCCGCGCAGCCTCGACCGGGATCAGCGGTATCGTCGCGCCGGACGGCCGCTTCACCCGCGCGAGCGGCCTGGACGAACGCGCCGTCGTGACCGGAGAGATCGGGCCGGGCGTCGACACGCTCTACGACTCGATCGGGGGCAATGCGGTGGCCGGCGCCGCGGCGCTCGTCTACGCCGCCGCCGTGGCGTGGGGACGGCGACGCAACGCGTGACCGGGCTCCCGCTCCGCAGACTCATCGCGGCCGCCTCGCTGGCGCTTCTCGCCTACGTCGGCTACGGAATCTACCGTGCCGGGGTCGACGAGAGTCCGCCGGATCGCGCCGGCAGCGATATCGTCTTCCATAACGGCACGGTCACGGGCCATCGCATCAATATGAGATCCTGGACGGCGACCTACGACCGGCTGGTCAGCAACGCCGATCAGACGCTGCTGGATCTGCAAAACGTTCACGACGGCACGATCTTCCGCGCCGGGAAGCCGTACCTTCGCGTTCGCGCCTCTCATATGAGCGTCAACACGATTACCCGCGATTTCACCATCGCCGGTCCGCTGCACGTCCAAACGGTGGCCACCGATCCGCAGCGTTCGTTCGATACGGACGCCGCGCAGTGGATCGACTCGGTGCAGCGCCTCACGCTCCCCAAGCGCGTGACCATCTATTCGGGTTCGCAGCGCCCCCTATCGGTGGGCAGCCTGACCTTCGATGTCAAGACCGGCAACATCGCGCTTCGCGACGTTGCCGGTCAAGTTCGCTTCAAGTGACGCGCGCGGCACGCCTCACTCTTCGGGCTTGCGGTCCTTTTCGGCGCGCGCCGTCTCATCGAGGTTTTTCTTCGCCTCGGCGATCAATTGCTTGACCTTCTGGCCGCCTTTGTGCCCGATCTCTTCGTAAAAATCCGAACCGTACTTGTCCTTGACGACCCGCCCGCCTTTTTGGCCGATCGTTTCGTAGAACTGGGCGCCATGCCGCTCGCGCGTCGCCTGGCCGCCCTTGCGGCCGATCGTCTCGTAGAAGCCGGAACCGTAACGCTCCCGGACCGTGTCGCCGCCTTTTTTTCCGGCTTCGCGAACGGACATCTCGCCGCCCGCCGCCTTATGGTTCTGCGGTCCCTTCGAGGACTGGTCTGCCATATGAAAGCCCTTTCGCGCGAGGCGAAAACGATTGTGCGTGTGCAACGCCTGCCAAGCTCGTACCCACCTCAACCATCCTTAAACTCGATTGGGCAAGCGATGGGCCGCCGCACGCGAGGAGCGCGGGCGAAAGCCGGAGGAGTGCACCGCCCATGATCGACACGATCATCGAGAATGGGCGGATTTACGACGGGCTCGGCGGGCCGCCGGTCGAGACCGACCTCGCGATCGTCGGCGACCGTATCGTGTTGATCGGGAATCTCGCAGAACGCGACGCGCACGAACGAATCGACGGATGCGGGCTCGCGCTCGCGCCCGGCTTCATCGACGTCCATTCGCATTCCGACGAACTGTGGCTCGCGGACGGCCGCTGCGAAGGGAAGATCCGCCAGGGCGTGACGACCGAAATCGCGGGCAACTGCGGCACGTCGGTGGCACCGGCCGGCGGGCTTGCCGGCGCATCGCCCTGGCGCGACCTCGATGAATTCTACGCGTTCGTCGAGCGCGGGGGCGTCGCGCTGAACGTCGCCACGCTGGTCGGTCTCGGCACGACGCGCCGCGCCGTGCGGGGCGAGCTGGCCGGCCGCCTCGAGCCCGAGGAGCTTCGCGAGGAGACGCGGCTCGTGCGCGAGGCTATCGAGCAAGGCGCGCTCGGAGTGTCGAGCGGTTTGATCTACACGCCGTCGCGTTACGCGGATCGCGACGAGCTGGTCGCGTGTGCGGCCGCGGCGCGCGATGCCGGCATGCCGCGTTACATCTCCCACATCCGAAACGAGGCGGGCGAACTGCTCGAGGCGGTCGAGGAAGCGCTGGCGATCGGCCGTGAAGCGGAAGTGGCCGTCCAGATCTCGCACCACAAGGCCGCGTACAAGAGGAACTGGGGCAAGGTGCACCGTTCGCTCGCGGCGATCGCCGCCGCCCGTGCCCAAGGTATCACCGCCTACGCCGACGCGTACCCGTACGTCGCGATGTGGACCGGCCTGGACACGATCCTGCCCGAAGACGCCACCCTCGGCGGCCGCGAAGCCACCCTCGAACGGCTGCGCGATCCCGCCGTTGCCACCGCGCTCGCGCTACGCTTGAGGCTGGACCGCGACGAAGGCGAATGGCACGACATCCAGATCTCCACCGTCGCGACCGAGCGCAACGCGGCGCTGGCCGGTATGCGCCTCGATGACATTGCGGCGGCCTGGCGGCTTACGCCGCCGCGCGCCGCGCTGCGGCTGCTCCTCGAAGAGGGGCTCGACGTCGGCGCCATCTTTTTCGCGATGAACGAAGACGACGTCGCGACCGTGCTCTCCGCCGATTTCGTTTCGATCGGCAGCGACGCGTCGGCACGCGCCGTCGACGGGCCGACCGCGCACGGCGTGCCCCATCCCCGGACCTTCGGGTGTTTCCCGCGCGTTTTCGGCCGCTTCGTGCGCGGGCGCCGAACGCTCGCACTCGCCGAAGCGATCCGCCGGATGACCTCGCTCCCGGCCGCCCAGTTCGGTCTGGCCCGGCGCGGCAGCGTTGCGGTCGGCGCGTTCGCCGATCTCGTGCTCTTCGATCCCGCCCGTATCGTCGACACGGCGACCTACGAACGGCCCTATGCCTATCCGCTGGGCATCGACTCGGTCTGGGTCAACGGCCGGGCCGTGGTACGGTCCGGGACATCGACCGGACGACGCCCCGGCCGCGCGTTGCGCGGCGGCTGCGGCTAGCGGGGCGGCGCGTGAACGTCAACGAGCTCGACGCGGCGCGCCGTGCTGCGCTGCTCTCCGACGCCAAACGAAGCGGCGTCGTGCGGGGCGATCTGATCTACACGCCCGGCGACGCGGCGGACGCGATCTACGTCGTCGAGCGCGGGCGGGTGAAGATCGTACGCACCAACGCGAGCGGGCTGGAGTCGATCGTCGGCATCCGCAACCCCGGCGACGTGTTCGGCGAACTGGCCTGGATCACGGCCGGGACGCTGCGCACGACCAGCGCGATCGCCCTCGATCCGGGCGAGATCCGCCGCATCGATGCCGCGACCTTCGAGCGCCGACTGGGTGCGGACGCCGTACTTGCCGCGGCGTTCGCACGCGGAGCCGCCCAGCGGCTGGCGGCCGTCGAGCGCGAGCTGACCGAGCTTGCGGGCAAGAGCGTCCCGGGCCGTCTCGTCGACGCCCTCGGCCGCCTGGCGGCTGACCACGGCATCCGCGACCCGGACGGGACCCTGCGCATCGGCTTGCGCCTGACGCACAAGGACCTGGCCGACCTGATCGGCACGAGCCGCGAGACGCTGACGAAAGAACTCAGCATCCTGGCGGACGTGGGGCTGCTGCGCGTCTCGCACCGGACGATCGTCCTCCTGCAGCCGCGCGCGTTCCCCTTCGCGCGCCGCGACTAACCGGGAACGCTCGCGCGACGGCGGCGCACTTCCAAGTACAGGCGGCGCACGACCAGGAGGACGATGAGGGTCATGGCCGCCGCGAGCGTGGCCGCGACGAACGGCAGGGCCAGGGCCAGAACGGTTCCGGTCACCGCCGCGACGTCTTCGAGCAGGCTGACGAACGGGTTCGCCGTTCCCAGCGTCATCGTCGTCGATGCCGCGCGGACGGCGGTCACACCGCCGTGCACGCCCAGCGCGTTCAGGGCGCCCAGACCCATCAGCGCATAGGTTCCGGTATCGATCGTGCCGCCGTCGGGAACCATGCTGCCGACGAGCAGTGCGGCCGCAACGGGCTTGGTCGCGAAGTGCAGGACGTGGAACGTGTGGTCCACGATGGGAACCTTGTCGCCGACGAATTCGGCCGCGGCCAATGCGCCGAGCAACCACGTCGCACCGTCGCTGCCCAGGTAGGCGAACGGCGCCGCGGGGTGCAGATACCCGAAGTGCATGGCGAGCGACGCCAGCGCCAAGGTCAGAAAGGGGCGCAACCCGATGCTCGTGCTCAGGGCATAGGCGGTGGCAAAGGCGGCTGCGTCCATCGAGTCGTGCTACTCGACAACCGGCCGGACGTTTCGCCTACCCGAGACGGCCGGGAGCCGCTGCGCGAGGTCGTCGTACACCTCGCGGACCGCGTCCCGCAGCGCGGCGATCGTGGCGTCGTTATCGATGACGTAGTCGGCCAGTTCGCGAGCGCGTTCGGGATCGATCTGGGCCGCCATCCGGTGCCGGACCTCTTCGGGGGGCAGACCGCTGCGCGCCACGACGCGGCCCACGCGGACCTCGGGGTCCGCAACGACCAGCACGTTGGCATCGCACGACTGATAGAAACGACCCTCGAAGAGCAGCGGAACGTCGTGGACGACGATCTGCCCGGCGCCGGCCGACGCCTCGCGCTCGGCTCCCAGCCGGCGCACTTCGGGATGCACGATCGCGTTGAGCTCGTCGCGGGCGCCGCCGTCGCGAAAGACGATGGAACCCAGCGCAGCCCGGTCGATGGCGCCGGAGGCCGTGACGACGGCGGGCCAGCGTTCGGCGATACGACCGAATCCCGGCGTTCCGGGCGCGACCGCTTCGCGCGCGAGCGCGTCCGCGTCGATCACGAGGGCGCCGAACTCCGCGAAGATCTTCGCGACCTCCGACTTACCGGACCCGATCCCGCCCGTGAGCCCGACCCGTAAGCGCACCGCCTCGGCGCAGCTCGTCGCTACTCGATAACGCCTTCGAGCGCGTCTCCGACGCTGCCGACGTCGCCGTCGACCGCGTACTCCGCGATTTCTTCGGGCGGGATGTCGGCCACGTGCTTGATCGAGCCCGTGATGCGCCGCGTCGCGTGATTGATCGTGAGCAGCGTGACCACGTCCTCTTGGCCGGGGCTGTACTGCTGCTGCGGATCGAACTCACCCTTCGGAACCATCGCCAGAACACCCGGAATGATCTCGACGAGCAGGTAGTTCGGCGTGACCTTCACGACTTGGGCGATCAGGCGCTGTCCCTCGGTCAGTTTGTCCGCATGCTCGACCCACGGGTCGGGCAGCGCGTGTTTGAGCGAGAGCGAGACCTTCTTCGCATCCGCGTCGAACTTCATGACTTCGACCTGGACCACGTCGCCGATCTTGACCACTTCGGACGGGTGCTTGATGCGCGCGTACGAGAGTTCGCTGTTGTGGATCAGGCCGTCGATCCCGCCGAGGTCGACGAACGCACCGAATTCCGCCAGACGGACGACCACGCCCTCGCGGATCTGTCCGACCGCGAGCGTGCCGAGCAACTCGGATTTCTTGGCGTTGAGCTCTTCCTCCAGGACCAGGCGCTGCGAGAGCACGACGCGGTGACGCTTGTGGTCGAGATCGATCACCTTGAGCCGCAAGTGCTTGCCCACGAGTTCTTCGAGGTTGCCGACCGGCTGCCGGCGGATCTGCGAAGCGGGCACGAAGCCGCGCATGCCGAGGTCGACGAGAACGCCGCCCTTGACGACCTGCGTGACGGTCGCTTCGATCACTTCGTCGTTCTCGTGCGCCGCGATGACCTTCTCCCAGGTCTTGAGCGCACGGGCGCGGCGCTCGCTGAGGAACAGCGTGCCTTCCTCGTCGATGCGATGGATCATGACCTCGAGCTTGTCGCCGACCTTCTGTTCCTTCGGGTCGATCGCGAGCGACAGCTCGCGGAAGCTCAAGAAGCCTTCCGACTTCCCCCCGATGTCGACGAGCAGTTCGTCCTGATATTTCGCGACGATGACGCCGACGAGAACCTGGCCTTCGTCGAGGACTTTGAGGCTCTCTTCGTACATGCGCTGCTCGAGCGCGAGTTGGTCTTCGATTTCGTCGGCCGCGTGGGGCGGTGCGATGTCGGTAGTGGTAATGGTTTCCCCTTTACGTGTGCGCCGGATCTCAGCGTCCGGTCGCACTCCCGCGCGATATGCGGTTCCCCGTCAGGCGGGGCGGATTTGATGGTGTCCGGTTCAGGTTCGTTGACAGGTCCGGCACCACCAGGTGCCGCGTTGCGCGAGGACCGTTCGGACGATCGGGCGCTCGCAGCGCGGACAGCCTCGACCCTCGCGGCCGTACACGCTCAACAAGTTTTGGAATCCACCGCGGAGCCCCTCGGCATCGACGTAGTCGTCGACGCTCGTTCCCCGCATCTCGATCGCGCGCCGGAGCACGTCTTGAATCGAGCGATGGAGCCGGCGCCGAGCCTGCTTTGAGAGCGATCCGGCGGGACGGGTCGGACGGATCCGAGCGTCCCAGAGCGCCTCGCAGGCATAGATGTTACCGATGCCTGCGATACGGCGCTGGTCGAGGAGGAACGCCTTGATCGGCGTCACTCGCCCGTCCAGCATTCCCGAAAACCTTTCGAACGAGAACTCGTCGGAAAGGGGCTCGAGACCGACCTCGGCAGCCCACGTTTCTTCAGGTTCCGCCAGGCGCATCCTGCCGAACCGCCGCGCATCCGCGAAGCACAGGCGCGCGCCGTCGCGGAAGCTCAAGAACACGTTGGTGTAGGGCTCCACGGACGTGGCCCCCGGCGCCTGCACGATCAGCCGCCCGGTCATCCGGAGATGAACGACGAGCTGCCTGCCCGAGTCGAGCGCGAGGACCACGAATTTGCCGCGCCTGCCGACCGTAGCGATACGCTCCCCGGCGAGTTCCCGCGCGAACCGTTCGGGTTCGGGGGACACCACCTTGGGCCGTAGCACCGTGGCCATGCCGATCGTCTTCCCGGCGACCGCGTTCGCGAGACCGCGAGCGATCGTTTCGACTTCGGGAAGCTCAGGCACGACTGCCCACTGAAACAGCGTCCGGGCCGGAAAGGTTCCGGGCGTGGCCGCTACTGCGCGGCCGAGAGCGGCGGCAGCTTGATAGCCGCTCCGGGCCGGATGCCGTCGAGCGCCGCTTCACCCGCCGGCAGCTCGATCACGAAGCGCCCCGTGCCGCGCCGGCGCGCCACCTGGTCGTCGGGCGTCTGGAGGGTCGAGGCCGGCACGTCGGCGGCCACGGTGGTCACGGTCCCGCCCGCGGCCACCCAGACCATGTCGAGCGGCACCAAGGTGTTCTTCATCCAGAACTCCTGCTCGGCGCTCGCCGGAAACACGAAGATCATCCCGGCGTGCGCGCGTGGGTGCGTAACGCACATCAGCCCGAGCTCGCGCGCCCGGAAATCGGCGGCCACCGCGAGCCGGAGCGTTACCCCGCCGGTCTGCGCGTCGACGACCGGCAGCGGCGCGGCCGTGGAGACCGGACCCTCGCCCGCGAGAATGTCAGGCGGCAAGCGCGGGTTGGCACAGGCTGCGACCGCCGGGGCGGCGGCGGCCGGCGCCGGAGCGAGGGCGAGCGCCGCCGCCGCAGCGGCGACGCAGGTAGCAACCTCGGTAACCCTACGCCGCATACGGCTCGACCTCATACCAGGTACGGCCCGTCTTGAGCGTGACCTCGAGGGGAACGGTCAGTTCGATTGCGTTTTCCATCTCTTGCTTAACGAGCGCCGCGACCTCGGCGATGCGCGCCGCATCGACCTCGAAGATCAGTTCGTCGTGAATTTGCAGCAGCATCGCCGCCGGGGGGACCGCCGGACAGCCGGCGCGCAGGGCGGCGTCGATGCGAACCATGGCGAGCTTCATCAGATCCGCCGCGCTGCCTTGCATCGGAGCGTTGGTGGCCTCGCGTTCGGCCGCGCTGCGCAACGCGTAGTTGCGCGACCGCAGGTCGGGCATGTAACGGCGGCGCCCGAGCAGCGTCCGGACGTACCCGTGCTCGCGGCCGAATTCGAGATTGCTCGCGATCCAGTCCTTGACGTGGGGGAAGCGCGCGAAGTACGCCTCGGTCATCGCGCGCGCTTCGCCGCGCTCGATCTCCAGACGCTGCGCGAGTCCGAAATCCGACATTCCGTAAAGCAGGCCGAAGTTGACCGACTTCGCGATGCGGCGCTGGTTCGGATCGACGCGGTCGACGGACGGGACGCCGAAAATGCCGCGTGCCGTGACGTCGTGGATATCGTCGCCGCGCCGGAACGCCGCACGCATCGCCTCGTCGCCGGAGAGGTGCGCCATGATCCGCAGTTCGATCTGCGAATAATCCGCGGCCAGCAGCAGCCGGCCGGGTGCGGGCGCGACGAACGCGCGCCGTATCTGGCGCCCGAGTTCCGTGCGTACCGGTACGTTCTGCAAGTTCGGATTGGTCGACGACAGGCGTCCCGTCGCGGTTGACGTCTGGTTGAAGACGGTGCGCAGCCGCCCGTCGGGGCCGACGAGTTTGGGGATCACGTCGATGTAGGTGTTCTTCAGCTTCGTGACCTCGCGGTACTCGAGCACCTTCGCGACGATCTCGTGCTCGCGCGCGAGCGGTTGCAGGACTTCGATGCCGGTGGCCCAGCCCGTTTTGGTGCGGCCGCCGCTGGGCAATTCCAGCTTTTCGAATAAGACGGTGCCCAGCTGCTGCGGCGACCCGATGTTGAACGTCTCGCCGGCCAGCGCGAAGATCTCGTCCTGCAAGCGCGCGACGGCGGCATCGACGTCGTGCGAGAGGTCCGACAGTTCGCTCGCATCGACCGCGATGCCGGCGGCCTCCATGTGCGCCAGCACGCCCGCCAGCGGCAACTCGACGCCGGTATAGAGCGAGGTCTGTTCGCGATGCGCGAGATGGTCGCGCAGCACGGGCGCGAGCCGCAAGACCGCGTCCGCATAGGCGCAGGCATCGGCCGGCAGGCGCAGCGCGAGGTACTCGCCGGCCGCGTCGTCGAGATTGGCGTAACTGCGCGACGGGTTGAGCAAGTGCGACGCGATCATCGTATCGTCGGCGAGTGCGGCGTCCGCGGCGGCCGGCAGGCCGCGCCCGCGCAGGAAGCTCTGGACGCCCTTCCAGTCGTGCACCGCGAGCGGAACGCGCCCGTCGAGCAATTCGGCAAACGCGGCGGCGACGGCCGGCCTGTCCAAAGCGGCGGCGGGGAACGCAAACCCGGTTTCGGGCCGGACCGAAACCCCCACATCGCCGTCGCCGCGCAGCGCCACGGCCGCGCGCCGCGCACCCGCCGCCTCACGCAGCATCGAAGCCAATAGCTCGAATTCGGGCGGGTCGACCGAGGGCACGAAGCTGCGGTACGCGCCGCGCAGCCGATCCGCAGCGTCGACGGAGAAGAGCAGCGCGTCGTTCGAGGGTGCCGGCAGTTTCGCCAGCAGCGACTTGAATTCGAGATCGCGATACAGCGGAAAGAGCTTTTCCGGCGGCGGCGCGAGGTAGCGGGCCGCGTCCCACGGGATGGCGACGTCGAGGTCGCGGACCACGACCGAGACGTCGCGGCAGCGCCGCGCCACCTCGCCGTGCTCGCGCACGAGCGCCTCCAGCTTCGGCGTTCCCGCCAGCGCCGGGTTCTCCAGCAGGGCGTCGAGCGAACCCGCAGCCTTTATCAGCTTGATCGCGGTCTTCTCGCCGACGCCCGGGATGCCGGGCAGGTTGTCGGACGGATCGCCCTTGAGCCCCCGGTAGTCGGGCAGCCGGCGCGGCTCGAGCTCGTAGCGCGCCAGCACGGCGGCGCGATCGTAGCGGGTGACCCCTCCCAGCCGAGTGCGCACCAAGACCGTCGTACGATCGTCGACGATCTGCAACAGATCGTTGTCGCCCGTCACCACGATCGTCGCTTGATGCTGCTCCTCGGCTTGGCGCGCGAGGGTCGCGATCACGTCGTCGGCTTCCTCGCCCTCGATCTCGAGCGCCGGGATATCGTAGACCTCGAGGATGCGCCGTACGAGCGCGAACTGCGAACGCAGGTCGTCGGGCATCGCTTCGCGCTGCGCTTTGTAGGCTTGGAAGATGGCGACGCGCGCGGCGGGCAGGCCCTTGTCGAAGCAGGCGACGACGTGCGTCGGGCGCTCGTCGGCGATCAGCTTCGTCAGGGTGGTGGTGAAGACGTACGCGGCCTCGATGCGCGTACCGCGCGAGGTCGTGAGCGGACGATCCTTCATCGCAAAGAAGGCCGCGTACACCAGACCGTAGGTGTCGAGTAGCATCAGCCGCGCGCCGGCAGGGTTCTGCGCGGTCATTGCACGTTGAAGCTCGCGGAGGCCGCGCCGACGTCACCGTCGTCGGCGATCTTGAGGATCGAGAGCACGAAGTGCCCGCGTTCGTTCGGAACCGTCACGGCGACCGTGTCGCCCTCGGAGCGCTCGACGCGCCACACGAGCGTGCGCGGCGCGGCGGCACCGATCGAGGCGATCTCACCGGCGCTCTTGCGGGGCCGCTCGGCTGCGAAGATGTCGCTGGCCTTCGAGCGGGCGGGCGCCACGTACGTATGCCATTCCGGATCGTCGGAGGCCGGCGCCTGGGCGCTGGTCAGGCCGATCCGCAGGACGTCCGGAGCGTCGTCGAAAAGCGCGGGACCGCTCTCGCGGCCGTCGGCGACGCGGACGGCGATCGTCGCGGGTCCCGTTGCGCCGCCGTCGCGGATCGTCGCGTGCAGCGTCTCGCCGGCCGCATACGTCGCCTTGTCGAGCTGGAGATCGGTCACGCTCTCGCGGCCGGGACCGTCGATCGCGACGTTGGTTCCGCCCGTCGCGATCGACCCGTCGCGGACGAAGGCGGCCCAGGCATCGAAGGCTCCCAGCGGGTCGCCGACGTTGAGCGCCGCCGTCGCCTCGCCGTGGGCGACGGGAACCAGCCGCGACTGGTAGGTCCGCGCGCCGTCCAGCGTGATCAAGGCTTGACCGTAGGCGCCGGCCGCGTCGGCGCGCACGACGATGGCGTCGCCGGGACGATAGCGGCTCTTGTCGGTGGTGACCGCCACCGCGCCTTGCGCCGATTGCGTCTGGCCGGCGAGCGCGCTCGGTTCGACCAGGACCGCGGCCGCGTCGAGCGCGCGCCGGCCGCCGACCGTAGCCTGCGCCAGCGCCAGGTTGGATCCGAGATACGGCCTCGCGAAGACGACGTGCGCGCCGCCGCGTGCGTCGAGCACGGCCGTCTGCTCCTGCTGCGCGGCGCCGTGCGAAAGGCGAACGGTCACGTTCAGGCCGGGCTCCGGCGCACCGGTGACCGGGTCGAAGCCGCGTACCTCGAACGCGGCGGGCGCGCCGACGTCGATACCCGGCGCGTCGGGTTCGAGCGCGAGCGCGATGCGGGCGCTCGGCACGACGATGCGCGACGTGGCGGAAGCGCCGCGCGTCGTGGCGCGGATGCCGTACGTCGAATCGAGCCCGTCGCTCGGGGTCGGAATCTCGACGCGCGCGCGGCCGTCGGCATCGGTGCGGACGGAACGGTCGAAGACGACGGTCGTGCCCCAGCGGACGGCGTCCTCCGGTGCGCCCGGCGGCACGACGTGCGGCGTCCGCACGATCCGCACGTGAACGGGAACGTCGGCTGCCGGCTGGTCGGCGCGCCGCGAAAGCACCGAGAACGTCACGTTACGGTCCGGATCGCACGGACAGCCGGAGCGGATCGCGAGCGCGACGTCGCTGACCGCATCGACGTTGACCGTCGTGCCGCCCACGCCGCCGGCCGCCGCGGCCAAGACCGCGTAGTCGCCCGCCTCCAGGCCGCTCGGAACCGCGATTTCACCCTCGAACGCCCCCGCTTGGTCGAGATGGACGGCGGTCGCCGCCAAGGTCGCGCCGTGTCCGACCAGCGTGACCCGCGCGTCCCCCGGCGCGCGCCGGTAGCCGAGCGCCGAGCGTTTGCGGGCGAAGCCGACGAACCGGATCGTCGCCCCCGCCCGCGCAACGGCGGAATCCAAGCGCAAGCCGACGATCGACGAGGGCAGCGGTGCTTGCGGCAAGAGCGACACGAAGGCGCGCCCGGCGTTGTGCTCGGCCAGCGCGAACGTCGGCCGGGTTCGGTCGCGCCAGACGATCAAACCGTTCGCGTCCGTGCGTTTGGGCACGAGCTCGAGGCCGACGAGAAAAGAAACCGTCATCCCGGCGATCGCGCGGCCGCTGCGCAGATCGACGCACCACACGACCAGCCCGTCGGGGCTCTCCTTCGTTACCAAGCCGACGTGCGTGCGGTTGAGCCAGACTTGCTGGACCGCCTCGCCGCGGCGGGCCTCGACCACGTAGAACCCCTCCTGGCTGCCCAGCGGCACGTCGACGTCGTTCGAGACGAAGCGGTATCCGGGAGGAGGGGAGAAGCGCCAGCGTACGACGGGTTTGCGGTGCGACGTATCGATCGCGCGGGGCGTGCGATTTTGCCCCGCCACGATCACCTCGGCGGGGTCGACGTTGTACGCGGCAAAATCGACCGGCGCGCCGGAATAGGTGTCGAGGCGCACCGAGGACGGCTTCCACGGCACGTACACGTCGCGGGCGAACAGCGCGAAGTACGCGTCCCACTGCCCGCGGTCGAGCAGCGGTCGCGCGGCGGACGCCGGCCCCGCCGTCGCGGCCAGCAACGCCGCCAGCATCAGCGCGACGAGCGCGCGAGCACCGGGCACGCTAGAATGTGGGATCGTAGAAGAGCGTGCCTTGCGTATCGAGCGGCACGCGGAAACCGACCGTGTAATCGTGCGAATCGCCTACCTTGAGCTGGCCCGCATAGTTGCTGATGCCGACCAGGGTCGGATTGCCGCTGTCGGCGCCGTAGAAGCGACGGTCCTGTTGGGATTGAATCGCGAAGTGGTCGATCTTCGGCGCGAGCGTGTTTCCGAGATGGTTGGTGAAGTTGAACGTCACGACGTAGTACTCGTCGTTGGTGCCCGCGATCGCATCGAGCGGCGTGCGAATCTCGAGGCTCTTGATCACGATATCCTGCCCGGCATGAAGCAGACCGAGCGTGGGGCTGCCGATGCCGCCGCCTTGCGCGGTCGGGTCCTTGCAACCGGCAAGAACCGTGGCCATACATACGGCGAACAGGGCGAACGAGCGCTTCACGCCGCTCGGCTTTCGTCGGCTCTCGCAGGCATCCCCCGCGCGCACGGTGTAGCGCGAGCCGATGGATCGTGATAGTGGAAACCCGACGTCGGTGCGCTGCCGCTCGTGCGGCAACCAGCCGCCGGCGGATACGGGCGCCGAAGCGCTGCGGCGACTCCGGCGGACGTATCAAGTAATCGTCGCGTGCGGTTCGTGCGGGACGCGCTTCGTCGTCCTCTCGCGCAACTGACCGCGCGCCGAAGCGCGGCCCGACGGCCGCCGCGCCCTCGCCTTCCCCCGCCGCCCTCGCTTCCCTCGCCCGCGTCCACGGCCGCGCGGGCACGCTCGGGTCGGCCGGCGGCGTCGAACCGAGCGCCGTCGGGGCCGTCGACGAGATGGCCGAACTGGACCGCAAGGCGCACGCAGCGAAAGACGGCACGCTGCCGAGCATGAATACGATCACGGAGGAAAAGCGCTAAGTGATGAACGTGTTGAACGCAACGGCAGAACCGCTCCGTCTCGAAGGTACCGCAGCCGACCCGGTCGCGCTGCTCGAACGCACGGCGCACGCGACGGCGTTCGCCCCGGGGCCGCTGCCCGCGATGGCGCTGCGGCGCATCGCCGAAGCCGGGCGCCTGGCACCCTCGCTCTACAACACGCAGCCGGTTCGTTTCGTCATCGTTCGGGATCGCGACGCATACGAGACCTTGCGGGCCGGCTGTAACGCCTCGCGCGACACCTTTCTCAAGGGCCGCAAGGTCTTTGCGGCCATGAACAAGCGCCTGAACCACCCGCTCTTCGTCAGCGGCCTCGAACGCCAAGCGCACGGCGACGTGCTGCCCGCCAACGGGTATGCGTTCGTCACGCTGCAGGACGACTCGCTGAGCGAATCCGTCGAAGCGTGCGCGTGCGCGCTGATGGCGATGCAGTTGGAAGCGACCTCGCTCGGCCTCGCGAGCGCCTTCACGAGCTGGACCCGCGGCTTGGCCTTTCAGAAGAAACTCGTCGCGATGCTCGGCGTGCCGAAAGGCTTTAAGATCTTCACGAGCCTGGTCGTCGGCAACCCGGTCTCGCCGCTGGTCGCGACGAAGAAAGCGCGGAGGAGCTTCGACGATGCCGTCACGTGGATCTAAGGACAAGGACGAACCCAAGGGCAGAAGCGGCGAGTTCGACGTGATGAAGTGGTGGCTGCGCAGCCGCGACGGGATCGACGAGATCCAAGACCGGGATATGGCGCGCAGTTGCAGCTCGAAGGACGGTTACCGCACGGAACAAGAAGCGCGCGCCCACATCGCGATGAACCGGATGTCGGGCTCGCTCTTCACGTATCACTGCACGTACTGCGACCAGTGGCACCTCACGCGCCGCAGAACGTAGCGTCTTCCGAAGGGTCTCGCCAATGAACGTGCGCCCGCACCTGACGACGCTGTCCTTCGTCCTGCTGCTGGCCGCCGTAAGCGTGTTCCCGCTCGCGGCCCTGTGGCGGACCTTCGGGCCGGACGCCCACCGGGCCCCCGACTTCACGCTCACCGACCAGGACGGCCACCCCTTTACGCTCTCGACGCTGCGCGGGCATCAAGTCGTCCTGTTTTTCGGCTACACGCATTGCCCCGATTCGTGCCCCACGGCGCTCGCGCACTTAGCGCAAGCGGTACACTCGCCGGACGCGCCGCGCGACGTGCGCGTCGTCTTCATCACCGTGGACCCCGAGCGCGATTCGCCGGCGGTGCTCGCGCGCTACGTCCGGCTCTTCGACCCGCACTTCATCGGGCTCACGGGCAGCGCGAGTTCGCTCGAGCCCGTCTATTCCGCGTATCACGCCTGGCGCCAAGCCGTACCCGTCAAGCACGGGCCGGACGACTACCTGATGGCTCACAGCGCCGCGACCTACTACATCGGCCGCAACGGATCGCTCCGTGGATACGGCGCTTGGGACGAAACGACGCCCGCGATCGTCGACGATCTAAAGAAGTTTCAATGACTCGCCCGCGCCGCTGCGGGTGAAGTAGAAACCGGAGTAACCCGGTACCGCGTGGTTCGGATGGAGCGGTATCTCGCAGCGGATTTCCGGCGAGGTCCATCGGTCGACGAGCAGGTACCCGAGGTCGATAAAGGCCCGTACGAATTCGGTGCGGTTGAACAGGTGGTAGGCGCAGAAGGCGGTCCCGATGTTCTGCAGGGTGACGGCGGACGCGGCGTCGTACGCCGGCACTTTGCTCAGGACGACGTGTTCGGGCAACGACGGCAAGGCGCGCAGCAGCCGGATCGGGTCTTCGATATACTGCAGCGCGCCCGCCGCCAGCAAGATATCCGCGTTCGCGAGCTCGTCAAGAGCCGTGGTGAAGCGCAGCCCCGTGGCCGCCTCGCGCCGGCCGATCTCTTCGCCCGCGGCGACCACGGCCGGAACGTCGCTGACGAGCCAGGTCACGGACGCCGGGTACGACAGATACTTCCGGTACGCGAAGTATTTGATGCCGACGTTCCCGCCCCAATCGAACACGAAAGGCGCCGTTGGGATGAGTCGCGACAGCCAAAAGAGCACCGGGTAGTCCGACGGATGTACCTTCAACCATTCGTCGAGGGCGCGGGAGGCCGAGCGTTCGTTATCGTAACCGGCCGCGCGCCCCGCGGGGATCGCGCGCACGGCGGAGGCAAAATCGGGATAGATCCCGTCGAAAAGCCGAACGTCGCCGCCGGCGGCCGTCTCGAAGCGCCGGCGTTGCGCGGCGGAAACCGGGTGCCGCAGAACCGGAAGACGCCCGATCTCATAGATCGCGTCGCGTGCGAATGCACGCATCGAGTTGCGCAGGTTCGAGTGTGCCGATCCGTGCATACGTCTCCTGCGTTAGCGGTTTTTCCGTTTGCGCTCTTCGTCCGGGGCCGCGGCTGACGTGCTGCGGCCCCGGACGGCCTGCGGTCCGGTGGAACGGATCAGCCGCTGATGACGCCCTGCGCCGCAGCCAGGCGCGCGATCGGGACGCGGTACGGCGAGCACGACACGTAGTCGAGGCCGAGGCGGTGGCAGAAGCCCACGCTCGACGGCTCGCCGCCGTGCTCGCCGCAGATCCCGATCTTGAGGCCCGGCCGCGCGGTGCGGCCGCGCTCGACCGCCATGCGCATCAGGCTGCCGACGCCGACTTGGTCGAGGACCTGGAACGGGTCGTCCTTGAGGATCTTCTTCTCGAGGTACTTCGGAATGAACGTCCCCTCGGCGTCGTCGCGCGAGTAGCCGTAGGTCGTCTGGGTGAGGTCGTTGGTGCCGAACGAGAAGAACTGCGCGTACTCCGCGAGTTCGCCCGCGACCACGCAGGCGCGCGGGAGTTCGATCATCGTGCCGATGCGGTAGTCGACCTTGATACCCTTCTCCTCGATGACGCGATCCGCGACTTCCTTGGCGGCGTCGTACGTGAAGACCATCTCTTCCTTGGTGCCGACGCCCGGGATCATCACGTCGGGCCGCGCGTCGATGCCGTCGGCGCGCAATTCGGCGGCGGCTTCGAAGATCGCCCGGACCTGCATCGCGTAGATTTCCGGGTAGACGATGCCCAAGCGGCAGACGCGCAAGCCCAGCATCGGGTTCTGCTCGTGCAGGGTACGGACGCGGGCCAGCATCGCGGTGCGCGCCTTGAATTCCGGGTCGTCCTCGCCCTTGGTGATGCGCAGCTCGGTCGTCTCGACGAGCAGATCCTCGAGCGAGGGCAGAAATTCGTGCAGCGGCGGATCCAGGAGCCGGATCGTGACCGGGTAGCCCGCCATCGCGGATAGGATGCCCTTGAAGTCGTCCTTCTGGAACGGCAGCAGCTTCGCGAGCGCTTCCGCACGAGCGTCCGGCGTGTCGGCCAGGATCATGCCCTGCACGACCGGCAACCGATCGGTCTGCATGAACATGTGCTCCGTGCGGCACAGCCCGATGCCGGTCGCACCGAGTTCGCGAGCCTTGCGCGCGTCCTCGGGGGTGTCGGCGTTGGCCCACACGCTCAGCCGTTTGACCTCGTCGGCCCAGCCCAGGAACTCCGCCAGCCACGGCGGCAGCTCGGAAGGCGGCGGGATCAGCTTGAGCGCGCCGAGGACCACGTCGCCGGTCGTACCGTCGATCGTGATGTGGTCGCCCTCCTTGACCGGCACGCCGGCGATCGTGGCGGTGCGGGTGCGCTCGTCGATGACCAGTGCCTCGCAGCCCGCGACGCACGGACGGCCCATGCCGCGCGCGACGACCGCCGCGTGCGAGGTCGCGCCGCCCTTGGCCGTGAGCACGCCCTTGGCCGCGATGATGCCGTGCACGTCGTCGGGGGTCGTTTCGTTGCGAACGAGGACGACCGGGTTGCCGGCCTCCGCCCACTCGACCGCCGTGTCGGGGTCGAACACGATCGAGCCCGCGGCCGCACCCGGCGACGCGTTGAGGCCCTTCGCGGTCGCGGTATACCCCTGTTTGGGATCGATGCGCGCGTGGAAGAGCTGGTCGAGCGACTGCGCGCTGACGCGCGCCAGCGCCTCGTTGCGGCTGATCAGCCCCTCGTGCACCATGTCGAGGGCGATCTTCACCGCCGCCTCGGCGCTGCGTTTGCCGTTGCGCGTTTGCAGCATGTAGAGCTTGCCGCGCTCGACCGTGAACTCGAGATCCTGCATGTCCTTATAGTGCGTCTCGAGCACGTGCGCGAAGTTGACGAACTGGTCGTAGATCTCGGGCTGCGTCTTCGCGAGATCGGCGATCGGCAGCGGCGTGCGGATGCCGGCCACGACGTCTTCGCCTTGCGCGTTGACCAGGTACTCGCCGAAGAGCTGCTTGTCGCCCGTGTTCGGTTCGCGCGTGAACGCGACGCCGGTTCCCGAATCGTCGCCCATGTTGCCGAAGACCATCGTGCAGATGTTGACCGCCGTGCCCCACTCGTCGGGGAGCTTATTGTAGCGGCGGTAGTCGATCGCACGCTTGGAGAACCACGAGTCGAACACGGCTTTGACCGCGAGTTCGAGCTGCTCGTGCACCTCTTGCGGGAAATCGTGACCGGTGGCGTTGCGCACGATCTCTTTGAACGCGGCGACGACTTCTTGCCAGTCTTCGGCGCTCAGCTCGGGGTCGGCCGTCTTGCCGGTCCGCTGCTTGACGCCCGAGATCACGTGCTCGAACTTGTCTTTGTCGATGCCGAGCACGACCGAACCGAACATCCCGATGAAGCGGCGGTAGGCGTCCCACGCGAAACGGGGGTTGTCGGTCAGGGTCGCCAGACCGCGCACGGTTTCGTCGTTGAGCCCGAGGTTGAGGATCGTATCCATCATGCCGGGCATGGAGACGCGCGCGCCGCTGCGTACGGACACGAGCAGCGGATGCGCGGAGCCGCCGAACTCCTTGCCCGTCTTGAGTTGGAGCGCGCGCATCGCGCTTTCGATCTCGTCCGCCAAACCGTCGGGAAACTTGCGTCCGAGCCGGTAGAAGTCCAGGCACGCCTCGGTCGTAATGGTAAAGCCCGGAGGAACGGGCAACCCTGCGCGCGTCATCTCGGCGAGGCCCGCGCCTTTGCCGCCGAGAAGTTCGCGCATCTTACCGTCACCTTCTTCGAAGGTGTAAACGTGCTTGACGGGGCTAAGAACCGGAGCGGCAGTCACGATAAACCTCAACTATCACAGCGTCGGCGTTGGGAGTCGGATAGGTCGCCGCGCTGTAAATTGGCCGCGGAGATTCCCCCTCCTGGAAGGAGAGCGCCCCCGAGCGCAATTCGTGCGACCGGCGCGGCGCGCCGACGGCGCTCCGGACAAGTAGTTTTTGCGAACGAAGCGCCCCCGCAAACGCACGCCGCCGCCGCGGCGCTCGCCGTGGTGGTACCGTTTTCGAGAATACGTGTTCGCTGCGTTGTATTTCGCCGGCTTCTTCGCCGGCGGCGCGATCGCGTTCGGCCGCGGACCCGTCCGCCCGGCGTTCGTGGCGGCGGGGAGCCGTTTGGGCGCGAGCGGCCCCGAAGCGCTGCTCGCGATCGCGACGCTGGCGGTCATCGCCTGCTGGGCGCTGCGCGTCTGGGGTGCGGCGTATCTGCAAGCGGCGGTCGTGTGGAATGCCGATGCGTTGGACCACCGGCTGATCGTGGCCGGACCCTTCCGCTACGTGCGCGATCCGCTCTACCTCGGTTCGCTGCTGCTCGCGTTCGGTTTCGGGGCGCTCGCGCCGCCGCTCGGTTTCGCGATCGTCGTCGTGTCGAACCTCATCTTCGTCGCGATGCTCGTGCGCGAGGAGGCGACGCTGATGCGGGCGCGCTACGGCGCGGTCTACGACGCGTATTGCGCCGCCGTGCCGTCGCTGTTTCCCCGTTTCACGGCGGCCGAGGTTCCCGGTTCGCAACCGGTCACGCCGTCGCTCGCGGAAGGCTTGCGCTCCGAGATCCTCAGCGCGGGATTCGCCGTCGCGATGGTCGTGCTGGCGGCCGGCGGACCGCGCGCGCTGCCGGCATTCTACGCCGTCTGCACCGCCGCGGTGGTCGCAGGCAGCCTCGCGCGACGGCTGACCGGTTCGCGCTGAACGCGCGTATCAGTAGGTGAGCGCGGCCACCTTCTTGAGCGTGCGCTCGTCGACCACGACGCGGTACATGAAATCGGCGACGTCGGCGCGCGAGATCTCGCGGCCTTTCTCGGGAACGAAGCGGTCGTTCGCACGGTACAGTCCGGTGCGCGGGCCGTCGGTCAAGCGGCCCGGCCGCACGATCGTCCAGACGAGCCCGCTCGCTTCGATCTCGCGTTCCATCTGGCGCATGTCGGCCAGCACGTTGCGCAGCACCAGCGGCAAAAAGACGCGGCGTGAGAAGAAATTCATGTTCGGGTCGTCGTCGACGCCCGCCGAGGAAACGACTAACAAGCGGGTGATGGCCGACGAGCGCATCGCCGCGATGATGTTGGCCGTGCCTCGCGAGTAGACCGTCGTCGCGCCGAAGCCGTCGGAGCCCAGCGCCGAGAACACGACGTCGCACCCGCCGACGGTTGCGGCCACCGCCTCCGGGTCGAGCACGTCCCCTTGCACGACGCCGACCGCGCCTAGGTCCTTCGCGAGTTTCCGGCGGTCGCGGACGAGGATCTTCACGTGGTCGCCGTTCTCGCGTGCGATGGCCATCAACCAACGGCCCACGCCACCCGTTGCTCCGAAGATCGCGACCCGCATGACGGGGGATTTGCGCTCCCAGGTCGCCGAAGCCTCGTGCCTCATGCGCTTTGCTCGGTTCCTCTACGGCGGCTCGCCGCGCTTGGGCGTCATCGAGGGCACGGGCATCCGGCCTTTTCCCGAGGGCGTCGGGACGTTGCAGGCCTATCTCGCGCTTGCACCCTCCGGCCGTGCGTCGCTCGAGCGGGGCGAACCCGTGCCCTTGGCCGGCGCCGAGCTGCTGGCGCCGGTGCGCCCGCTCAAGAACGTGTTCTGCGTCGGCCGTAACTACGTGGGCCACGCGGAGGAGATCGCGCGAGCGCGCGGGACGGAGCTGAAGCTGCCGAACGTGCCGACCTTCTTCACCAAGGCGCCGACCGCGATCGCCGACCCCGGCGCGACCCTGCACCTCTCGGCGGAGGTTTCGCAGGAATACGATTGGGAAGCCGAGCTGGCGGTCGTGATCGGGACGCGGTGCCGCGACGTCGCGGAAGGCGACGCGCTCGAAACCGTCTTCGGCTACACGTGTCTCAACGACGTGACCGCGCGCGATCTGCAGCGCGAGCATCTGCAGTGGTTCAAGGGCAAGAGCCTCGACCAAACGTGCCCGATCGGCCCTTGGATCGTCAGCGCCGATGAAATCGGCGACCCGCAGACGCTCGACATCTCGATGCGCGTCGACGGCGCGCTCAAGCAGTCGTCCAACACCGCGCACATGATCTTCAGCGTCCGCCGGATCGTCGCGTCGCTCTCGCGCGGCATGACGCTCGAACCGGGGGACGTCATCGCGACCGGCACGCCCGACGGCGTCGGCATGGCCCGGAGGCCGCCCGAGTTTTTGGGCGACGGCGCGACGATGGACGTCGAAATCGCGAAGATCGGCGTCCTGCACAACCGCGTCGCGCTCGGCGCAGTCGCCGTATCGCACTAAGGGGGGCGCCGCCCCCGCATCCTCCAAGGGGGCGCCGCCCCCGCATCAACGAAGGGACCGATCCGATGGCCAGCCTCGAAATGCTGCGCAACGACCCGACGGCCAGAGCGGTTGCCGCCGGCGACACGATCTTCTCCGAAGGCGATGCCGGGCACGAAGCCTACGTCGTCACGGAGGGCGAGATCGAGCTGTCGCTTCACGGCGAGCCGCTCGAGACGGTCGGCGTGGGAGGAATTTTCGGCGAGATGGCGCTGATCGACCACCGCACGCGCAGCGCCACGGCGCGCGCCGTCACCGACGCCAAGATCGCGGCCGTCGATCAGAAGCGCTTTCTGTATCTGCTGCACAACACGCCGTTCTTTTCGATCGAAGTCATGAAAGTGATGGCCGACCGGCTGCGGCGCATGGACGCCCGCGTGCACGAAAGCCGCTAACGCGCGCCTAGACCCCTTGGAACCGAGCGCTCGCGGTCGAGCTCCCGGTCGAGCAATTCGGCGCGCAGCCGGCGCTCGGCTCGCCACGCTAGGGAGTTGACGCGCTTCGGCGCTACGCCGCTTGCTCGGCGACGGCGTCGGGCGGAAGTGAACTGAAACGATGCGGTTCGCGCACGCCGCGGTAGTCGTTCGGAAGCGCGTCCAGTGCCGCTCGCACGCGACAGCCCAGATCGCGCCGGCCGTCGAACTCGTTGAGGTTCAGGTACTTCTGCGTCATCACAGCGATGCGCGGCGGCGGTCACCCGTTCGGCGGGCACGCCGCTCGCAACTGGCCGCAGAACGTTCGTTCCGAACCGCACGAGTCGCGGCGCCGAGCGCGAGTAGCAGCAACGCCAAGCAGCCGCTTTCGACCAGCCCGCGCGACGCGTGGGCAACGTCGTCGTACGAATCGTGAGCGAGCAGGTAGTCGCCGGCCACGTCGATCGACATGTGCGGCAAGGGCGCAGCGCAAAGCGCGCCGCAGAGCGCAATTCCCGCGTAGCTCGAGGCTCGCGAACCGTTCACGACTCCTCATCCGGCGCCCGCTTCCGCCGCCTCCTTCCGGGACAATGACAGCCTTCGTCGTGTGTGCCTTCACCGAACATCCCTGTTCGAGAACCGGCTCCTCACCGGCATGCGGCTCACTCATGGCCCGCGACTCGGGCCGCCTCCCGCGCTCCAGCCATGCGGCCTTTGCGGGAGACCGTCGTGGCGATTTCGCCCGACAACTGCATGATACACCCGCACTGTGCCATGCGCCTGTCACACCCCGCGCAACCTTTCGCGCCGTTCGAGCAGCAACGCGCGGAACCGTCGGGTTCCGCACTGCATCCGACGATTCCCGATCATCGCGGCGGCGTCGCTCACCTCGTGTTCGCTACCTTGGAGAACCTCAAGGGATTCTTGATGTTTCGAGGTCGAAGACGAGTCCGGTTCTACTCGGTTGGTGCATGCCGGGCGACCCATCGGGGCGAGTGCCGTCGAAGCAGGGCCAAAACGTTTATGCGGTCGGAGACGCCGGGACCGCCGCCGCCGCGCGGCACACGTACCCGAAGGACATGGGAGACCTCTTTGACGGTGCGGCAAACGGCCGGTACTTCCGACCGCCGCCGGCGGAGCCTATCCTCAGTGGCGCGTCGTTCCGCTATGCCCTCCCGAGAAGTGGAGAACATTCACCGGTTTCGGCAGGTGAAGGTCGGGGGAGCGCGTGCCCGAAAATCGGGCGCGACGTTCCGCCTCCTGACCGCGCTCGTAGCGAATCTCCTCTTGGCGTCGGCAACGTTCGCAGCGCCTGCGAACGCGGAAACGCCCGTGCCGGCTATCCGCGGCGACGTACGTGACGGCGCGAATGGCGCGCCGATCGCGGGTGCCGCCGTCGGCTTGGAGACGCCCGGCGGCGCGAGGATATCTTCAACCACGAGCGACCGCGTCGGCGCGTTCGTCCTTGCGGCGCCCCCGCCCGGACGCTACCGGATTACCGCAGATGCGCGCGGATACCGCGCCGGATCGATAGCCCTCACGATCGCGCAGGCCGATTCACAGCACGTCGGCATTGCCTTGACGCGCGACGGACGCATCAGCGAGATCGGGCGCGTCGTTTCAAGCGCGAGCGGCGGGGCCGGCGCCGCACCCGTTCAACGCATCTCGGCAGGAGTCATCGCGGACGAAGGCTCGCTCCGGGTTAGCGATGCGCTCGCTAACCTCCCGGGCATCACCGTGTCGGGTGATGCCTTGGCGCCCGGAGGTGACGCATACGTGAGTCTGCGCGGTTTGCGCCCCGGCGAGAGCCAGACGCTCCTGGACGGGCACCCCGTCGGCCCCATCGGCATCGAACCCGACGCGCCGGATACCGACGGGACAATCGCGGGCTTCAACTATCAGGATGCCCCGTACTTCGCGCTGCGGCAGGTGGCCGTGTCCTTCGGCGCCGGCGGAAGCGGCAAGAGCGGCAGCGATGCGATCGGCGGCACCGTCGACCTGCTCACGTACGAGCCGACCGAGCGCGACCAGTTCGTCGTCCAGCAAGGCTTCGGAAACGAGGGCCGCGCCTTTACAGCGTTGCGCGCAACCGGAACGGCGGGCAAACTCGGCTACGCGCTCGCGAACGGGGTCGTCGGGACGTACGGACTGTTCTCCGGTGCGCCGATCGCGCAGACGGGGCTGCGCGGAACCGACTTCACGAGCGAAACGCTCGCCGGGTTGACCTACCCCGTTTCCGGCGATTACGTGCTGCGCAACGACCTGGCCAGAATCACCTATGCACCGGCCCCCGCCACGCGCATCGCGTTCTCCGCGTACGATGCGACGTCGTGGGCCGACAAGACGGGCGAAGGCGACAACGATTTCAACCCGTATTCGTACGTCTTCGCGAACGCGCCGGTCGGCGCGTCGGCGCGTTGCCCGCACGGCGTACTCGTTTCGACGGACGGCGGTCCCCAGTGCATTTCGCCCAGCGCGTATGCCGCCGCCGCGTCGGGGCCGGCCGGCGGCGGGCCCGGCGCGTGGCAAGCTTTGCGCGATCAAGACTACGATCTCCACGCCACGAGTGCTGCCGGCGAGAACGCATACGCGCTGGACGCATTCACGGATCAGTATGCGGTCCTCTACAATCGCGACGCATCGGCGGCCAGCGGACCGCTCGATACCTTTCTCGATCGCTGGTCGACGCAAGGCGTGCGCTTGAGCGACGACCTCACCGGGCGGGCGAACGCGTTCGGCTTCGGCGTCTCGTGGCTTCGTCAAGTGCTGAGCGGCAACGGAACGACGCCGGACGGCACGGCGCTGGTCGCAAGCGAACCCGCCCAGCTGATCGACCAGAGTGTCTTCGCGCGCGATACCTTCTCCCCGGCCCGGCGGCTGTCGCTGCTTCTTGACGCGTGGCTGAATAAATCGAGCCTCGACCCGCAGGCGCGTTTCGATACGCAACTCGCCGTCGTCTACCGGCCGACCGCGCTCGACACGATTCGCCTCGGCGCCGGCCGCTCGACCGAAGAGCCCTCGCTGCAGACCGAGCGCGTCAACCTCCTCCCGGTGGGCGCCTTGAATCCCGATTGCGGCGCGATCGCACAAGCCACGACGGCGTCGCCGGCCGCCGTGAACGTCGGCTCGGGCCCCGCGTCGAATCTCGCCGCCGAGACCGGCTCCGATCTCGAGCTCGGCTACGACCACCGGTTCGGGAACGATGCAACGCTCGACCTGACCGTCTACGATATGAACGTCACCGATCGGATCGTCACCGGCGACTTCCCGGCGGGACCGGAGCTCCCGCCGTCGGCCATTCCGCCGCTCCTCGCGCGAATCAGCCAGTTCTGCGGTCTCTCGCCGAGCCCGAGCGCACTGACCTTCACGCTCAGCCAATCGTTCAACGCCGCAACCGCGCGTCTGCGCGGCATCGAACTCGAGGGCCGGGTTCGAGTCGCGCCGCACGTCGCGGTCGACTACGGCTTCGACCTGCAGTCCAACGTCCTCAACGATCTGCCCGCTTCCGTTCTGGTGACGAATCCGACCCTCGTCAACGGCCTTCAGGTGTTCGGGGTTCCGCTGCACAAGGAGACGCTCGGCATCGATGCGACGACTCGAGGCGGACTGGAAGTCCGTGTCGACGGGTACGCGGTCGGCCCGAATAATCCGCAGCAGCTTCCGGGATACGCGTACGCCGACGCGTCGCTCGCGCAGGCTGTTTCTAAGCACGTTACGCTGCTGCTCGCTATCTCCAATGTCTTCGGCAGCCACGCACAGTCTTACGGGCTGGTCGGATCGGGACTGCCGTACGCCACGAATCCGTACAACGCCGCGCTCGGGACGCCGTTCCTGCAGCCGTTCAACGAGCGCTACGGCCTGCAGCCGACGTCCGTGACGATGAGCGCAACGCTCCACTTGTGAGTGGGACGTCGCATACGCACGACGTCGCATCGGCCTGCGCGCGGAGGCTTGGACGAGCCGCCGGAGAAGGCTCGCGCAGCGTGATCCGACCTGCCTCGCGTTTGCCGTTTCTCTTGGCCGTCGCACTCATTGCGGCGGCCATCGGCGACCCGTTGGTCGAGACGATCTCCAATGCCGGCGCCTTCGGCCGGGGCTACGCCGACAACAACCACGCGAGCGTCGTGCCCGCGCTCGTCGCGGGCGCGGGCCTCGCGCTCTTGGTCATCGCCGGGCGCTGCGTTTCGCTGCTCCGGCACGGGTCCGCGCTGCGCCGCGGCGATTGGCTCGTGGACGGTGTGGCCTGCCTCGCCCGGCAATCGCCGCTGCGCGACGTTCCGCTCGTGCTCGCGCTGCAATTCGCGGCGCTCTTCACGATGGAGAGCGTCGAACAGCTCGCGTTCGGCGGCAGGCTGCTGGGCGGCAGCGCGTGGCTCGGCGGGCCGGTCGCCTTCAGCCTGATCGCGCACGCCGCTCTCGGCTCGGGGTGTACGCTGCTGCTGGCCGCGCTCGCGCGCTCGATCCTGGCGACCTTCACGTCGTTCGTGCGCGATGCGATCGAATCCATCTTGTTCTCGCTCGCTCGCGATGGCGAGCGCGCCTTCATCAGGCGCCGCGAGGGCGCGGCGCTGCCGCGTTTGCAAGCGCCGTATGTCGGTCAGCTCGGCGGCCGGGCGCCGCCACGCCTCCTTACCGCCGCCTAGCCTTCCTCCACGACTAGCGCAGCCGGGGCGTGAGCCCTTGGCGAAGGAGCACGCACACGACATGACGTTGCGGTCGAGCGCACGCGCGTTCTTCGCATTTATTTTCATCCTGATGGCCGGACATTACGGGACGAGGCCCGCGACCGCCGCGGAAGCGACCACGGGAGCTATCTACGGATCCGTCGCGGATCGAAACGGACGGCCGCTCGCGAACGTCGCGATCTCTGCGGCCTCGCCCTCGGGAACCTACGCCACGATGACCGACGCGCGCGGGCGCTTTGCGATCCTCGGAGTCGTCCCCGACGACTATACCGTCTCCGCAGAGCTGCAGGGGTTCCAGAGTGTCAAAACGTCCGGCGTGAACGTCCTGCCGGGCGAACGGCAGGAGGCCACGTTCACGCTCGCGACCGAGCTGCGGACGATCGGCCGGGTCAGGGCGGGCGGCTCCGCCTTCGTGCCCGGTTCGACCAGCGACACGTTCACCGTCGTGGGCTCCGCCGCCCGAGCGGTCAGCCCGCCGGTATCGTCCTCGGGGCTGGCGACCTATGTCGCCGGGACCGTACAAGGCGGCATCGCGTCGGTACCGGGCGTGGTCCTCGATCAGTTCGCGAACGCGATCCTGCGCGGCGGCAAGGTGTCGGATGCGACCTTCGACTACGACTCCGTTCCCATCCCGCAGGGCCTGGTCGCCGAGCCCGGCGGAAACATCGTCGGCGCCCAGCTTCCGACTACGGGCATTGCCTCGACCACCGTGACGCTGGCCGGCTACACGACGCAGGGGGCCAACTCCCTCGGCGGCGTCGTCGATCAGATCCCGGCCGTCGGAACGTACCCGGGAAGCGCGACCCTCGAGGTGGCCGAGGGCCTGGGCGGCATCCAATACCAGAACGAATCGTTGCAGATCTTGGGTGCCACGCCGGATCAGCGGTGGCGCTACGCGCTCGCGAGCACCGCCGGCGGCCAGTACTTCAGCTACGGCGACGGCACGTCGTTTTATCCCGCCGAAGCTGCGACCTACGGCCTCGCGCTGCAGAGCCGCGGCGAATACTCGCTCGAATCGAACCTGCACTACCGGCCGACGCGGAAGGACGACCTTTCGATCTTGGGTTTAGCCGGCCAGGCGACCTACAATCAGTACGGCTCGCCGTATACGGGCGAAACGGTCGGCGCGTTCGACGGCAGCTTCACGACCTACCCGGGCGAGACGAATCCGAACGCGCCCGTCGACTATGCCTCGGGCATCCGCGGCACGTACAGCATCGTCAAAGCGCAGTGGCTGCACTCGGGCGAACATTCCCTGTCGCGACTGCAGCTCTATCAGTCGCAGTACGGGTCGAGTGCGGGCGGCCCGTTTTGGGATGAGAACGGTTGGCCCGACGGTTCGATTTCGCTTTCGGAGTCGCAAGGCAGCCGCGAGGAAGGCCTCGGCTACGACGGCGAGGATTTCCTCGGCGAACGCCACGACCTGCGCTTCGGTGCCGAATACCGAACCAACACCTCGTTTCTCAACCAAATCGTGCCGACCGCGGACGAATACATCACCTCGCGCCCGACCCTGATCTCGTATCTCGCGTACTTCGGGGACACCTGGAACGCCACGCCCCGACTCGCGCTTTCCGGCACGGCCCGCTGGACCCTCACCCACGTGATCCCGAGCGACGGGGCGATCTACGACGACGGCGCGCTCGATCCGCACGTCGCGCTGGCCTACAAGTTCGGCGCCAACCTCGCACTGCGAGCGACCTACGATCGCATCACCGTCGCTCCCTTACCGCTCGAAGCCGATCGCGTCGACTCGAGCAACGTCGACGCCAACGGCAACCCGGCGCCGTTCGTAGCGCTAGCGCCCGAGACGGCGAACGATTTTAGCTACTCGATCGAAGGCGGCGGCCGCACGCGCTTCCGCGCTACGTACTATTTAGAGAACGAAGCGAACCTGATCGACGTGCTTCCGTACAACTTTCGTTCGGCGCTCGCGTCGGGGTTGAATCCGAGCGGAGTCGGCGTGCCGACGAACGTCGGGAACCTCCGGGCGTACGGATACGAATTCTGGCTAAAACGCGGCGGCTTCACCCTCGATACCAACTACGTCACCGCTTTCTCTTCCAGCGCCTCGCAGTTCTCGTACAACGACCTCAACGCGCCGGCGGTGGCCGCCGGCCAGCTCTTCCCGGTCAGCTACCTGCCGCGCTTCACCGCGAATCTGGCGTACGAATTCGACGCATCGAACAAACGCGTGCGTATCACGCCCTCGCTCTCGTTCGAGTCGGGCTACCCCTACGGGAACGGCAAGGAGGTCTGGATCTTCAGCCCCGTCACCAACAAACCCCAACAGGTTCCCAACGACAACTATTACAACCCCGGCTACAACTACTACTTCCTCGCCGACCCGGCCAAGCCGTATAACGCGACGGCCAACCCGTACATCGCAAACCTCGGAACGCCGGAAGGGAACGACCCCGACACGCTCCACGCGCCGCCCGAGACGTTCGTCAACCTCCACGTCGAAGGCGACCTCGCGCCGCGTTTGACGGCGATCTTCGACGTCACCAACCTGCTCGGCAACTTCTCACCGACGGCCTACCAAGGGAACCCGTATCTGATCGGACCGCCCGGATACGCCGGCGGCAACGCATACTACGCATCCGCCTACGAGGCAGCCGGCGGTTACTCGAAGCCGTACACGCTCGGGAACGGCGTTCCCACTAACAACGGACAAACGCAATCCGTTCCCTGGACCTACGGACGCTCCGGATACGTTCCGCAAAACTACCCGGCCGGTCCCAGCGTACAACTCCGTTTGAAATACGTCTTGTGACGCACCTCGCCACGGAGGAAGGGCGCCTCCAGGCTTCCGGCGAGGCCGGTGCCAATTCAACGGACGCGGGGGACCCGGATTCTACGGCAGATGATATGAAGGAGCTACTGTCATGTTGATGCGATTCTTTGCCGCCGCCGGCATCGCGGCCACGGCCTTCCTCGCGGCACCGTCGAACGCCGCTTCGACGATCGCCGTCACGAACGTGTGGTCCCGTCCCGCCGACACGACCGGCGTGGTCTACGCCACGATCAAAAACACCGCAACCACCGCAGACGCGCTCGTGTCCGCGGCCTCGCCGGTCGCGAAGTCGGTCGAGATCCACGAAACCGTGGCGGCCTCGCCGGGGTCGATGTCCTCGAGTTCGATGAAAGACATGCCGGGTATGTCCGACTCGTCAGGCATCGTGATGCGCCCCGTGAAGAAGATCGCAATCCCGGCCGGCGGTTCCGTCGAGCTGAAGCCGGGCGGGTACCACATCATGCTGGTCGGGCTGAGCCACGAGTTGAAAGCCGGCGATACGATCCCGATCACGCTCACTTTCCAGAACGCTGGTGCGGTGCCGGTAGTGTCTCACGTGCAAACGATGTCGCAATGACCCCCGAGCCCCGCGTCCCATCGCCGTGCGACCCCGCACACGGCGACGGGACGCGGGGTATCACTTAAGATTCACTCCGAGCTGGAACGTCCGAGGCGGCGAGTAGTGGTTCCCCTGGGCGTTGATATACGTCACGAAGTACCGATCGTTGAGCAGGTTCTGGACGCCTAGCGTCAACGCAATTTTCGGTGCTATTGCCAGACCTTCTTCGACGTTGAAGGTGAGGTGCGGCGTTCGCTTACACGGACCGCCGAGGCTCGCTGCGAGATTGGGCCCGGCGCACGTGATACCGCCGGTCGGGTTGAGGCTGGACGACAGGCCGCTGCCGTACTCGCCGTCCACAGAAAACCACCCACCGCGCCGGTTGTCGAGCAGCAGGCCGCCGGCCACGCTCCAGTTCTGCTCGTGATCTGCCGGCGTGAATCCCGTCGGCTGCCCGAAGCACGGCGCGAGCAGCTGCGTTTCGCAACCGCTGTTGAGCGAGACGACGTGCGCGACCGAGAAGTACGCACGCCCGTTCTGCGGCAACGGCTGGACGTAGTCGAGCGCCTCCTGGGACAGCCGCCCGAGCACGTAGTTGATGTCCTGATGAAGGAGCGTAACGCCGACCTGGGTATCGTCGATGAGGTCGTTTGCGTTCTTCTGCCACACGCGAAAGCCGAGGTCGCCCGCTCCGAGCGGAATGTGGCCGCCTAGCTCCAGCTGCGTGTCGCGTTCCGGCTTCAAGTCGAATTGTGCCAAGGTCGGCTGCAACGGAAGATTGAGCAAGTAGGCGGCCGACGGGCTCACGTTTTCCAAGGAGAACGGCTCGAAGAACCGCCCGACGTACGCGTAGACGCTCGCCCGGTCTCCCCAAAAGCGCGTAATCTTCAAGCGAGGGCTAAAGCTGCCGAAGCCTTGCGCAAATTCCGTCGACTTGATCGTGAAGAAGTCGTAGCGAAGCCCGTAGTCGGCTTCCCACAGCTTGCTCATGCGCCAGCTATCCTGCAGGTACGATTGGTAGGTGTTGCCTAGGTTCGGCGCGTTGTCGACGACCGTCGTTGCTGCGCCGGGCGTATCCGGCGTTTCCTTCGGCGCGAGGAAGTTGTTCGGCTGGAGCGTGATCGCGTAGTATTTCAAGATCCGCGCGAGGTCGTAGGAGACGCCGGCCGCGACCGTGTGCCGTCCGAACCTCTGATTGTAGTCCGACTGCAGGATGTAGTCGAGCGCGGTCCGCGTGTCGGCCAGCGAATAGGCGCACGTCGTCGGCAGATAGACGACGCTCGGGTTCGTGAGCGCGGTGGCGCAATCGGTCGATCGGCCGCCGTTTCCGTAGGGCGGCGCCTCGACGTTGAGCGCCTCCCCATAGATAAAGTCGTTCGGCGCATCGCCGAAGTCCGCAATCCGCGACGCCTTGTACGCCGGGCCGAACGTCAACGTGCCCGTTTCGCCGATCGCGTGGTGGTATTGGACGCTCAGGAACGTATCCGCTTGCGTCTCGTTGTCGTCGGTCGACGCCGGTTCTCCGTTGTCGACGTCGTTCGGGATCTGAAACGTGTCGTGACTGTTGACGAACGTGACGTTCGTGAAGTCCCTCTTGCCGGCGGGCAACGTGAAGCGGGCGAACTCGCCTAACGAGCTTGCGTTGTTATGGGGCGAACTGAAGTTCGGCGGGTCGAGCCCGCGCGTGATTCGATCGCCGGTCAGTGCGACGTCGAATCCCCCTCCGCCCGCTATCGGCGCGTGATAGCCGAGCGTGGACTGGGCGGCGGTGTAGGAGCCGAGCGACGCATTACCATAGAACCCGGGCGGCCCGGTACCCGAGCGCGTCGCCATGTTGAACACGGAGCCGAAGCGCAGCCCGTACTGCGCCGGATACGCGCCCTCGATGAGGTCGACGGAGGAGAGATCGTTGAGGTTTACCTCGCCGCCGATGTCCCGGTTGAGTTCTTGCGGCAGCGCGACGCCGTCGATCGTGTAGTTGATGACTCCGTGGTCGCCGTTGATGTGAACGACGCCGTTGGCCCCCCGCGCCGCACCCGGTTGCTGGACTTCCATTTCGGAGAAGCTGTTATTGAAGGGCAGCTGAGTCAACGCGGTACCGTTCAAGACCACGTCGGTGCCGCTCCCGTGGATGACTTGCCCCTGCGCGCGACTGACGACGGCGTGCGCGATTTCCTTGAGCCCGCCCAGGGAAATCGCCACGGTGGCGCCGCCGCCGCCGAGATCGACGCTGACGTGTCCGCGCAGGTCGCCGGCTTTCGCCGCGACGTCGTAGGTGCCGAGCGCCAGGGGTGGGAACGAGAAGTGCCCTTTTGCGTCGGTCGTCGTCGTGGTGGTCAGGTTGTTACCGGTCGCAGTGACCGCAGCGTTCGCGACCGGCGTGCCGTCATTCGTCACCGTCCCGGCGAGGAACGCGCCGGCGTTGACGGCGTACGCCCCGGTGGCGCACGCGAGCGTCAAGACGAGGATGGTAGATGCAGCGCGCACGTGGCGCGGCAGTAGATCGGGCATGGTGATCCTCGGTAATCGCAGCAAAGCGCGACGCGGACGCCCGCGACGCGGCGAGTCTCGACGGCGCGCGCCGTCGGCGGGCGTCAGGCGGCGACTGGTGGAGGACGGTACCGGAAGGAGAAGGGCGTTCGACGCGTCGCAGGAGCGGCAGGCCCGCTATACGGGGCAACCCCGTTGACGATTCCGCTGGCGAACACGGCCGCGGCGATCGCCCACACGAGGGCCAGCGCGAACTCGAGCACGCGGCGTTTACACAGCGTAACCGTAATGGCGCCCAGTGCGGCCGCAAAGCCGGCCGCTACGATCCCGGTGACGATGTCGCCCCCGCATAGCGGGCAACCCTCGCCGATCTGCGTTAGCGCGAAGAATCCGAATTGCGCGACGAACGCGATCGAGGCGAACCCGACCCCGGCGCCTTTATAGGGTAGCGCCTCCACGAGCGATGCGACCCGCGCGCGGCGCTCGCAGCGCGGGAGGGCCAGGACCGCAACGACCGCACCGGCGAGGGAGACGGCGGCCAAGACCGCCAGGTACCCGTGGCGCGCCGAAAAGACGACGTCGGCACCATCCTGCCAACCGAGGCCGAACAACTCGGCGAGGAGATGCGCCGCGATGCCGAACGGCGTTGTGAACGCGAAAAATACGAGGCTCGCGGCGAAGGCGCACCGCTTCGCGGTCATCCGGCGCTCTCGGTTGCGGGTTCCCCCCTCCCCCCCTTCTCCCCCTCCTTCCCTCCCTTCCTCCCCCCTCTCTTTTTCCGCCGTCACGCGCTGCGGCTCTTGTGCGGTACTTGCTGTTGTTCGTCGTCCCCCCTTCGCGGTGTCGTCCGTCGCCGTGCCCCTTTCCTCCCCCCTTCCCTTCTGCTCCCTCCCTTCTGCGCCCGCGCCCCTGCTGTCGCCCTGGTCGTGTCCCCTCCCCCCGGCGTCCGCCTCGCCGTGCTGCCCGCGTCGGCGCGCTGTGCGTTCTCGGGCTTGCGGCTCGCACGTGGTTCGGCCGTTGCGGTCGCCGCCGGCCGGCGTGGTGCCCGCTCCCTCGTAGGCGCCGTTACGTCGGCCGTTTGCGCCTTTTCCGGCGCGGTTGGTTCGTCCCCGGTAGTCAGGTCGCTCGCGTCGGCGCGCGTTCACCGACGTTCCCCGGCCGCTGCGGCCGGGTTGTGTGCCGCCGCGCGGCCGCGTGCTCCCCGCGCGTCGTTTTCGGCGCGCGGCCCGCGACGGCGCGCCCCGGCGTGGGACGCGCCGAGCTGGGTCTCCGCCGCCTGCGCTGCGCGCACCTGTGCCGGGGTGGGGGCGGGCGCCGGTGCGCGTCGTGGGGCCGCGCCGCTCGCGCGCGGAGGTCGCGCCGGCGACCCGTCGGCTCTTCCGCTTTACGTCCTTGGGATCTGCTGCGCCCGTGTGACGTCGCTCTCCCCGTCGTTTTCGGGTCGTGCGGCCGCGCGTGTCGCCCCACACTCGCGTTGCTTCGTTGCGTCGCGCTCCACTTCCCTACGAGGTCCTGGGCGTCTCACTGCGGCCCCCCGCCGTATCCCCGCTCGCGCTCCCCCTGCCGCCCGCGCCCCTCCCGCTTCGCCTCCGTGCCGCCACCGCCCTCTGCCTCTCCCTCGCCCTCCTCACTCCCCTCCCCCCCCCCCTCGCTCCCGCCCCCCCCCCAGTACACGCCTCGCGTACGCTCGTGATGATGTTGATCACGCCGCCCGCGCGCTCACCGTAGGCGTCGACGAGCCGCTTCGACGACCTCGATACGGCTGACGCCGATCGTGGAACTGGCCGAGCTGCACGACCCGTCGTCGATCGTGATCGATCCGTCGACCAGCACGAGGTTGCGAGACGACGCTCCCGCATCCGTGTTACCCAGCCCGCCGTATGAGTACGCCCCACGTCGCGAGCGCGTCGGCATGGTTCAGCGCCGTCGCATCATCCGCGCGCGGTCGACGACGAACGTCGGTTTGGTGTCCTTTCCATCCACCGTCGCGATCGAGTCACGACGCTGCCGATTCCTTCCCCCACCTCCACCGCCGCTAGCTCGCTCGCTCCAGCCGCATCGCATAACACAGCACACTCACCCAAACGACCTTAACACGTTAGACCCAACCTTTACGCATGTACGCGTCCCTGATCCTACTCCGTCGCTCTCCCCACCTCCCCCCCCCCCCACAGCTCCCCCTACACCACCCCCACACCCCTCCCACGCTACCACAACCGGCGTCGACTCTTGCGGCAAGGTCAACCGTTCGGCGACTCGCGCAGCACCCGGCTTCGCTTCGCGGCGGCGACCACGGCGGCAATCAGCGTGCTGCGAAGGCGGCCGTCCTCCAGCACCATGAGGCCGTCGATCGTGCAACCCGCCGGCGTGGTGACTTCGTCCTTCAGTTCGGCCGGGTGCGTACCGCGTTCCAGAACGAGCTGTGACGCCCCGAGCAGCGTTTGGGCCGCAAGCAAGGTCGACGTGGCACGGTCGATCCCGAGCTTCACGCCGGCTTCCGAGAGCGCCTCGATGATCAGAAACACGTAGGCCGGACCGCAACCCGAAAGACCGGTAACGCCGTCCATCAGCGCTTCATCGAGAACGGCGGTGCGGCCGAGCGGTGCGAACAGGTGCGCCGCGGTCTCGAGGTGTACGTCGTCGGTGCCGCCGTCGCCTGAAAGGACCGTCATCCCGGCACCGATGAGACACGGTGTGTTCGGCATCGCTCGCACCACGGCCGTCCGGTCTCCGACCACGGCGCGCACGTCGGCGATCGTGACGGAGGCGCAGATCGTGATGAGCAGCTTGCCGCCGAGCTCCGGCCGGATCTCCTCGATGACGCGGCGCGCTTGATACGGCTTCACGCAGAGGACGACGACGTCGCTCGCGCGCGCGAGCTCGAGGTTATCGGCGGCCACCTCGATCTGCAGCGTTCGTGCAATCTCTCGCGCCTTCTCGGTGCGACGGGCCGTTCCGATGATGCGCGCGGTATCGCTCGCGCGCAGCGCGCTCGCAAGCGCCGAGCCCATGGTTCCCAGACCGATGATTCCGACGGCCATCGGGCGCGTTACGCCGGAGGACAGGTTACGCCGCTTTCACGGGCGCGTTTGGCCGTTGCCGCGCACGACGTATTTGTAGCTGGTGAGTTGCTCGGCGCCCACGGGTCCTCGGGGCGGAAGCCGGCCCGTGGAAATACCGATCTCTGCGCCCATGCCGAATTCACCGCCGTCGGCGAATTGGGTCGAGGCGTTGAGCATGACGATGGCGCTTTCGACCTCGGCCAGGAAGCGCGCCGCGGCGCCCTCGTCCTCGGTGACGATCGCATCCGTATGGTGCGAACCGTACCGTTTGACGTGGGCGATCGCGCCGTCGACGCCGTCGACCACGCGAACGGAGAGGATGGCGTCGAGATACTCCGTCGCCCAATCCTCCTCGGTCGCCACGTTCGCCGATGGATCGAGCGCCCGCGTCTCGGCGTCACCGCGAATCTCGCACCCGGCGGCATGCAGATCGGCGAGGATCGGCGGCAGATGCGTCGCCGCGACGGCGCGGTCGACGAGCAACGTTTCGGTCGCGCCGCATATCCCGGTGCGCCGCATCTTGGCGTTGAGCACGATGCGCCGGGCTTTGTCCAGGTCGGCGGCACGATCGACGTAGGTGTGGCACAACCCTTCGAGATGGGCGATAACCGGAATGCGGCTTTCGCGCTGCACCCGCTCGATCAGCGAGCGGCCGCCGCGCGGCACGATCACGTCGATCAGGTCGGCCATCCCGAGCATCAGCGCGACGGCGGCACGATTCTGCGTCGGCACCAGCTGCACCGACGCCTCGGGCAAGCCGGCCGAAGCGATGCCGCGCCGCAGGGCGGCCTCGATGACGCGCGAGGAACGGAAACTCTCCGAACCGCCTCGTAAGATCGCGGCGCTGCCGGCACGCAGACACAGGCCGCCGGCGTCGGCGGTAACGTTCGGTCGCGACTCGTAGATGATGCCGACCACGCCCAGCGGCACGCGCACGCGCGCGATGTCGAGGCCGTTCGGGCGAGTCCAGCGGGCAAGCTCGACGCCGATGGGATCGGGCAGCCCCGCGACCGCCTCGAGCCCTTCGGCGATCGCCTCGATGCGCTTGTCATCGAGCCGCAGCCGGTCGAGCAGAGCGGCCGAGAGCGCCATCCGCTCGCCGTCGGCAAGATCTTCGGCGTTGGCAGCGAGCAGTTCACGCCGCGTCGCGCGCACCTGCGCCGCCGCACGCTGCAGCGCTACCGTTTTCTGCGCCGGCTCCGCTTGCGCGAGCACGCCCGCCGCTTCACGCGCCGCGAGCGCGATCGTCCGCATCTCACGGTCGAGTTCGGGCGAACGCACGTCGAGGACCGTCATCGGGGTTGCCTACTCACGGCCAAATCGTCACGGTGAATCATCTCATCTGGCCCACTGTAGCCGAGGATTCCTTCTATTTCAAGGCTCTTGTGCCCCGCGATCGCCAGGGCGTCCGTGCTGGAATAGGCCGACAACCCGCGCGCCAATTCCCGCCCGTCGCGGCCGCGGACGATGACCGTGTCGCCGCGTTCGAACGTCCCATCGACGGCGACCACTCCGGTGGGGAGCAGACTCGTACCGCGGGCGAGCGCGGCGGCCGCCCCGTCGTCGACGACGAGAACCCCGGCGGCGTTGACCGTGCCCGCGATCCAGCGCTTGCGCGCGCTGTGCGATCCGGAGTATGGGATAAACCAGGTGACGCGCGCCCCCGCCTCGATCGCGGACAGCGGACGAACGGTCTCGCCCCGAGCGATCACGGTGCGAGCGCCCGCGCCCATGGCGATCCGCGCCGCCGCCAGCTTCGTCACCATCCCGCCGGAACTATGGCCGGCCGGAGCGTGGCCCGCCATCGCTTCGATTTCCGGCGTTATCTCGTGGACGACCGCGATATGCTGCGCCGACGAATCGCGGCGTGGGTCGGCAGTGTAGAGTCCGTCGATATCCGAGAGCAGAACCAGCGTATCGGCTCCGATCATTTGGGCGACGCGCGCGGCCAGACGATCGTTGTCGCCGAAGCGAATTTCCGCCGTCGCCACCGTATCGTTCTCGTTGATGACCGGCACGACGCCCAGCGCCAGGAGTTGCTCGAGCGTAGCGCGCGCATTCAAATGGCGGCGACGCTCCTCGGTATCTTCCAGCGTCAACAGTATTTGCGCGACGCCGATGCCGTGGCGGCCGAGCGCCTCGAGATACGCGTGCGCCAAGCGGATTTGTCCGGTCGCGGCCGCCGCTTGCTTTTCCTCGAGTTTCAACGTACGGCCGGCCAGGCCGAGGTGGCGCCGCCCGACCGCGATGGCGCCGGAAGAGACCAGCAGCACGTCCTGTCCGCGCGCCCGGAAACGAACGATATCTTCGACCAGCGCGGCGAGCCAGTTGCGGCGAAGGTCACCCGTCGCCGCATCGACCAGCAGGGCAGAGCCGATCTTGACGATGAGCCGGCGGCCGGCCGCGAGGGTTTCGCTCATCTCGTCGTCGCCCCGATGACCGAGCCCCGCGGGAGCGCTCTCACTCGCATCGTCGACAGGCTCTCGGAACAAACGAATACTCGTGCTAACGACATGCGCCCCTGGTCATCTTCGAAATACCGCTCCCGATCTCAACACGTTTATGCGTCGCGATGCGCGCGGACCCTGCTCGATTCGCCTTCCACCGAACCCCACGATACGGCGGCAGCTGCCCGCGTACCGGTCACGACTGCACGGGAGACGAAACCAGCCATGAAGGCGTCCTGGAACGGAGCCGTTCTCGCGGAAAGCGATGAGACCGAAGTCGTCGACGGAAGGCAGTACTTTCCGCCGGATTCGATCGACTACCGGTACTTCAAAGCGTCGGATACCCATACGTCGGATCCGGACCGGGGGGTCGCGAACTACTACACGATCGACGTCACGGGCAGCGCTTGCCCGACGCCGCATGGTTCTACCCGGCGCCGCTGGACGTCGACGAAATCACGGGTTACATCACGTTTGCGGGGGACGTGCTGATCCGCTGACCGGCCGGCTCGGTCGAGGCATCCGCATCCGGCAGGTCGTTCGGCGCACCGCATGCGGCGAGCGCACCGTTCGATGCCTCCGCTTGCGCGCCCGCTGCCACGAGCGCGTCGGCATCGGGCAGATCGTTGGGCGCACCGCACGCGGTGGCGGGCGCCGTCTCCGCCGCCTTTGCGCGGGGTGCGTTGTACGTGATCGCGGCGCTGAGTTCGGGCTTCGCGGCCTTTTGCGCGGCGATCTGCTCGCGCGTGAGAATCTTCGTTTCGTCGAAGCCGAACTGCACCTCGGTTGTGAGGCCGCGGAACTTCAAGCGCTCGAGGTCGTAGAACTTCTTGGTCGCGGTCGTCTTCACGAACGCGCTGCAGACAGCCCGAGCATGTAGCTTGCGCTTGAAGCGGTCCTTGATGAACGGGATACTTGAAGAACGCCTTGCCGCAGTAGAAGCGCGCGTAATTCTTGAGCACGCCCTTGAGCACGTCTTCGCGCTCGATCACGTCGGGCTTCATGATCGGCGTGACGAAGTTGTACTTCGAGTAGTCGCGAACTTCGACGCGATCGCCCAAGTCCTCGAAGAGCTCGGCGAAAGGCCACGGCGTGTACATGTTCCAGTTCGCCATGTCGACGTCCCAATCGAGCGCGAGCCGGTAGGTCTCCTCGATCGTCTCCTTCGTCTCGCCTTCGAGCCCCATGATGAACTGCGCTTCGGCGACGATTCCCGCGTCGCGGATCAGCTTGATCGCCTTCTTGTTCTGCTCGATCGTCGTCTGCTTGCGGAACAGGTCGAGCTTCATCTGCGCTGCAGCTTCGGTGCCGAGCGAGATATGCAGCAGCCCGGCCCGGCGATAGAGCGGCAACAGATCCGCGTCGCGCAGGATATCGGTGACGCGCGTGTTGATGCCCCAGTGAACCTTGATGTCCCGCGCGATCATCTCCTCGCAGAAGGCGACGAACTTCTTGCGGTGGATCGTCGGCTCTTCGTCGGCCAGAATGAAGAAACCGACCTTGTAGTCGCGCACGAGCATCTCGATCTCGTCGACGAACTTCTTCGGATCGCGCGTGCGGTACTTGCGCCAGAACTTCCACTGCGAGCAGAAGCGGCACGTGAACGGGCAGCCGCGCGCGAAGTTCGGCACCGCGACCCGCGCGTTCAGCGGGACGTAGATGTACTTGTCCCACTTCGAGAAGGCTCCAGTCGGGCGTGAGCGTATCGAGGTCGGCGATCACCGGATGCGCCGGCGTCGCGATCAGCTTGCCGTCTTCGAGGTACGCCAGCCCCTTGATCGAGCCGCGGTCGGCTTCGATCGTGCCCGCTTCGATCGAGCGCAGCAGGTTGACGATGATCTCCTCGCCTTCGCCGCGCACGATGTAGTCGATCCAAGGCGCCTCCGAAAGGACCTGGCCGTACATGAAGGTCGGGTGGATACCGCCCAGGATCGTGATAACGCCGGGCGCAAGCTTCCTGGGCGACCTTGAGCGTTTCTGCGCTTTGTAGATCATCGGCGTGATCGCCGTCGCCAGCACGACGTCCGGCCGTTTCTTGCGGACGATCTCGCGCAGCGGGTCGTGCTCGATGCGAAATGCCATCGCGTCGAGGAACTCGACGTCGGGGAACCCGCCGTGCCGGATCGCGCCGCCGACGTACGCCGCCCAGCCGGGCGGCCAGTTCCCCGCGATCTCCGCCCCGCCCGCATGGTAGTTCGGCTGGATCATCAGGATGCGCATCGAAAGTCTCCGGTCGTGCGGGTACGAACAGCCGCCTGGCGGCCACTGGCGTAAGGCAGCAGGGTATCGGGCGTCACCCCCATGCTAGCCCGTGCCCACGGTCGCTGTTGGTGATCTAAGTCCCAGGGCGTTCAAGGATTTCGGCGCTCCGGCCGAAGTCGCTGCCTTGCGCGAGTTCGGGGTGGATGGCCCAGGAAAAGAGCTCCGCGGTGTCGATCAGCCGCGGGCTCGGGCGCTTGGCGTACCGGTGCCCGTCGATCAGCACGACGCGGCGGCGTGCCGCGAACGGCCCCCAGCGCGCCTCCGTGCGCCGCAAGTCTTCGACGGCGGCCGCGGCTGCGTTCGGATGCATCCCCGGCAGCGTCACGATGACGACCTCGGGATCGGCCGATGCGACTTGTTCCCAGGCGATCGCGCGCGCGTCCGCGCCGGGAAACGCGACGACCGGCAGACCGCCGGCGAGTTCGACGAGTTCCGGCGTCCAGGCTCCGCTCCCCATGAGCGGATCGGTCCAAATCAGCACTGCCGTCCGCCGCTTCGGCAGCGAAGCCGTGCGCCCGCCGAGCGGCGTCGCTCGCATCCTACTCGCTACCGCGGTCGATCGCCGCCGAGCAGCAGCCTCGTGACGCGCGGCACGCCCTGCACCTCCGGCGGGAAATCGCAATCGTGCGTGACGCCGACGAGCGCGTCGCGCAGCCCGAGCGCGCTGCTGCTACCGCTCCGCCTCGGCTTGCAAGCACGACGGGCAGAGGCAGGTTCCGCTCGAGACGTCCGCACGGATCCGCGCGAGCGCGGCCGGGGACAGGCGCACGTCACGGCACCAGCACGTTTCCGCACCGGCGCCGCAACGAATTCCGTTTTGCAGCGCGGGCACGCGACCAAGCGGACGCGTTTGCGCGTACTCGACCGCGCGCTCGTCATATTCGCTCATCCCCTCGTTCGCCGTGGTTTTTCGGTGGCACTGTTGCGTCAGGCCTACCTCAGGCATTTTCGTCGCGCTCGGTCCGCGAGTCCATTTCGCGCAGAGTCTATTCAGTAATTACGGCGTTCGCGGGCGGCCGGCGTGCCGTCACCGTGCGGGGGCGTCGGCCTCCTGCCACGGATCGACGATCTTCAGCCGCTGGGCGCGCGCGGGGTACGCGCCTTTGGGGTGCTCCGCTATCCATCGCTTCGCCAACAGTGCGAGATACTCGAAGTTCTCGTATTGCGCCGGACCTCGGCTGCGGCGCAGGATCGCGACGACGGCGGCCAAGCGATCCCAATAGTAGTTGACGAGCCGGGCGTAGAGTTCCAGGCACGTCCGTTCGTCGATCAACCGGTTCTGAAGGAGCGTGCCGAGCTGGTTGAACCAGTTGCAGGCGTCCATTTCGGGATGGCGCCGCGGGTCGACGTAGCCGACCGCCGCCAGTTCGTCGCGATAGGCCCGCTCGGCCAGCCGCGCTTCCAGCTCGTTCTGCACGTAGCGAAGCGCGTTCTGCAGTTCCGCGCCCTGCATCTGATCGGAAAGCGCCAGAATCGCTTCGAGCTCGTTGCTCGCGCGCAGATGACGGATCTGCGCCAGCGCCGCGACCGCAGTGCCCACGAAGACCAGGAGCGTGCAGACCTGCACGCCCGTGTCGATCAGATCGAGCGGGGACGCGGCCGCGAGCAGGCTCACGGCGCGGCGCTTTGCGCGAAGGCTTCGCCGGGCGTCCGCAGCGCGTCGCGGCGCATTTGCCAGACGGGGAAGAGCATGAGGATCCGCTCGAAGGGCCGGGCATCCTCGAAGCGCTCCAGCAGCACGATCCGCCCGTCGCGCCAGGTCGCGAGCGGGACGCAATCCTCGACCTGCGGCGGCACCGGGAGCGCGCCGACCTGATGGTCGACGACCGAGTACTCGCGGTCGCCGATCGTAACGCGGCCGCGCACGCCGGGCGACCGCACGAGGCCCGCCAGCACCGGCGCTCCGAGCGCCGCGGTCCCGTACGTCCGGTCGAGCTCGAAATGCCGGCGCACGGACTTCTGAAAGCTCTCGTGTTGCACGCGCATGACGATCGGGAGGTCCGGCACGCGCGCTCGCGCGCCGAGCGCGACTTCCAAGTTCGTCGTATCGCCGTAGGTCAACGCGACGAGTGCCGCGGCCTCCCCGACGTTGCAAAGCTCGAGCGTCGAGTCCTTGGTCGAGTCGCCGGTGAGCAAGTCGAACTGCCGGTCGCGCGCGCGCTCGACGATCTCGGGCGACGGATTGGTCTCGATCACGACGACCTCGCACCCCAGCGACACCAAATAATCGATAACGCGCGAGCCGACGTTACCCGCGCCGCAGACGATCATGTGGCCGCGCTTCGCGACGCGCCGCAGGCCCTGCACGGCGATATACTGCGCCTGCGTGAAACGCGAGCTCAGGATTGCGATGAAGATCCCGGAAAACGTCAAGCCGGAGAGCATCAGGAGAATCGCCGCGAACTCGCCGCCGCTGCCGGCGTGCTCGGGCGAAACGTCGCCGTAGCCGGTCGTCGTCATCGTGGCGGTCACGAAGTAGGCGGCGGTCAGCGGATCGAGTCGCAAGGCAAACCAGAAGTAGCTCGCGCCGCAGAGAAACACCAACAGCGACGCGGCCATCGCACCGCGCGCGACGGGATCGAAGCTTCGCAGAACGCGGCTGGGGCTCGGCCACCACGGAGTCCGGCGGACGCGCCGCGCGCGCGCGGCCGCCGCCTGCTCCGGCGCGAGCCGCACCGGCGCGAACAGGGTCAGGACGTCGTCGGGCCGCAGCGGCACGTCGCGCGGAAATTCCGAGCGGCCGTTGCAGGCGAGGACCCGCGCGTCGAGCGCGGTTTCCGCCTCGGCGGCGCTCCGGCCGGCGGCGCCGGCGTCGAGCGCCGTCTTGCCGGCGAACCCGACGAGCGGACCGTCGATATCCGGGAACTGCACGCCGTAGTAACAGGCCGGGTCCACGGCGGCGCTCGCGTAGGTGGCCGCCGAAACGGACGAAAGGGAAATGACCGAACAGTTCTCGAGGTTCTGCTCGATCTTGCGGCCCAGCGTCCGGTTGAACAGGCACATGACCACGCGGATATCCGCGTTGAGATCGCGGGCCGTTAGCGCGAATCGGAGGTTGAGTTGGTCGTCTTCGGTCAGCGCGATCAGCACCGACGCGTCGAGGACGTTCGCGCCCAGCAGGGCGTCGCGTTCGTCGGACGCGATCGGCACGAAGCGGGCACCCAGCCGCTCGACGCTGGGGCACAGGCCTTCCTCGGGTTTCCACAGCAAAGCTACCCGATGACCGGAATGTTCCATCAGTTCCTGACAAACTCGCAACGCGAGCGCGTCCCCGCCCACGATGACGATCAGGATCTCGCTAACGCTTTCCACGCCGAGCGACTCTTCAAGAAACTAAGCACCGGAACCTTACCGTGACCGGTGTCCGGCTCTCGGCCTGCGCGGCGCTCGCCTTTCTCGGGCTCGGCGCCGGGTCGCTCGTCGCGCCGCGGGCGCTGGCGCGTAACTACGGCCTGCCGGTGGACGCTCCCGATCAGATCGCCTACCTGCGCGCGCTCGGGGCGCGGGATGCCGTTCTCGGCTTGCTGATCGCATCGTTCGCGAGCGGCCGGACGCCGGCTCCCTTGGCCGCGACGCTGGCGCTCTCGGCGCTCGTCGGCGCCGCGGATTTCGCGCTCGTGCTCGGCGCCCGCGGGCGCTCCGCGGCTCCGAACCTGCTCGTTCATGGAGGAGGAGCTATCGGACTCCTCGCGCTAGCCGCAATCGTTCGCGCCGGTCGCTAGGACCATGGCCCCATGAAGCGGTAGAAACTCCCCCGGCGCGCTCGCGATTCCGATGCTGTTTCGGTACGAACGCGCTCGTCGCTATTCCGGCGCCGCTCTTTTCATACACGGCGCGCTACCCTGAGGAGAAACCATGCTTATCGGCGTCCCGACGGAGGTCGTTCCGGGCGAACGGCGCGTTGCGCTCGTACCCGAGACGATCGTACGTTTGGCCAAAGCCGGCAGTTCGGTGCTCGTGCAACGAGGCGCCGGGGCCGCCGCAGCCTTCACCGACGATGCCTACGAAGCGGCCGGCGCAACGCTGGCCGCGGACGCCGCCGAAGTCTACAGCAAGGCAGACTTCATCGCAAAGGTCGCACGTCCTACGAGCGACGAGCTGGCGCTGATGCGCCCCGGGCAGACGCTGCTCGCGTTCCTGGCGCCGCTCGGCGATCCGGCCTCGGTCGAGCAGTACGCGAAGAGCAAGATCACCGCGCTCAGCATGGACGCGATCCCGCGCACCACGCGCGCGCAGAGCATGGACGCGCTGTCGTCGCAAGCGAACATCGCCGGCTACAAGGCCGTGTTGATCGCGGCTTGCGAGTCGCCGCGCTTCCTGCCGATGCTGACGACGGCCGCCGGCACGATCCGGCCGGCCAAAGTCTTCGTCCTCGGCGCGGGCGTCGCGGGTCTGCAGGCCATCGCGACCGCGCGCCGGCTCGGCGCGGTCGTCTCGGGCTTCGATACGCGCGCGGTCGTCAAGGAGCAAGTCCAGTCGCTCGGCGCGACCTTCCTCGAACTCGACCTCGGCGTCGACGCCGCGGGTGCGGGCGGGTATGCCAAAGCGCTGACGCCGGAGCAGGAAGCCAAGCAGCAATCGCTCCTGGCCGAGTACATGCACGGCATGGACATCATCATCACGACGGCAGCCGTACCCGGGCGCCGGGCGCCGCTGCTGATCACCGAAGACGCCGTGCGCGGCATGAAGCCGGGCTCGGTCATCGTCGACCTGGCGGCCGAGACGGGCGGCAATTGCGCGTTGACCGAGACCGGCAAGACCGTCGTGAAGCTCGGCGTCACGATCGTCGGCACGACCAACATTCCGTCCACGATGCCGTTCGATGCGAGCGTGCTGTACTCGCGCAACGTGTTCACGCTGCTGCAGCTGATCGCCAAAGACGGGACTCTCAACCTCGACATGTCGGATGAAATCATCAGGGGCACGACCCTCGTCAAAGACGGCGAGATCGTCCACGAACCCACCAAATCGGCGCTGGCCGGGAGCAACGCGTGAACGCATTCCACCTCCTCAACGAACTGACGGTCTTCGTCCTCGCCGTTTTCGTCGGGCTCGAAGTGATCTCGAAAGTACCCGCGACGTTACACACGCCGCTGATGTCGGCCACCAACGCGATCCACGGGATCGTGCTGGTCGGCGCACTGCTGATCGCGGTCACGGCCGAGCCGCGGCTCGGACCCGTGCTCTCCGTGCTCGTGGTCTTTCTCGCGTCGCTCAACGTCTTCGGCGGCTACGTCGTGACGCAGCGGATGCTCGCGATGTTCAAGCCGCGTCAGACGCCCGCCCAGGCGAAAGCCGCCGCCGACGGAGCGCAGAAGTAATGCCGGAAGCAACCGTGGGCTCCTCGAGCCAACTTGCCATCGACTTCGCCTACCTCCTGACCGGCGTCTGTTTCATCATGGGCCTGCGCTACATGAACACGCCCAAGACCGCGCGCTTGGGCAACAGCATCTCGATCGCAGGCATGGCGATCGCACTGGTCGCGACCGGTTTCAACCTCGACTGGTCCGCCGGGTGGTGGATCGCGCTGATCGGCCTGGGTGCGGGCGCCGCGGTCGGCATCTACGCGGCGCGCGCCGTCAAGATGACCGCGATGCCGCAGATGGTCGCGATCTTCAACGGCGCGGGCGGCGGCGCGGCCGCGATGGTGGCCTCGGCCGAATTCCTCAAGCTCAATCCGGATCTCGGCCCCGTACCGCTCGACCTCAGCATCACGAGCGTGCTGACGGCGATCATCGGTGCGATCAGCTTCACGGGCTCGATCATCGCGTTCCTCAAGCTGCAGGAGGTGATGACGGGCCGGCCGATCGTGTACCCCGGCCAGCAGATCGTCAACGCGATCCTGGCGCTGATCTCTGTCGCCGGTCTCGTGCTCGTGGCACTGAACATCGACCCGATACCTGCGTTCTTCACCGCGCTGGCCTCCGCAGCGGTCCTCGGCGTGCTGTTTGTCCTGCCGATCGGCGGCGCGGACATGCCGGTCATCATCTCCTTGCTCAACTCGTTCACCGGCTTGGCCGCGGCGCTGACCGGTTTCGCGCTGGGCAACAACGTGCTGATCATCTCGGGTGCCCTCGTCGGCGCCTCCGGTACCTTGCTGACGCTCATGATGGGCAAAGCGATGAACCGCTCGGTCACCAACGTGCTCTTCGGCGCCTTCGGCTCGGTGAAGACCGCAGCGGGCGGTCCCGCCGCGCACGCGGGCAGCGGCGTGGTGCGCGAATCGTCGGTCGACGACGTGGCGACGATGCTGGCCTACGCGCGCCAGGTCATCGTGGTGCCGGGCTACGGCATGGCGGTCGCGCAGGCGCAGCACAGCGTGCGCGAGCTGGCCGACCAGCTTGAAAAGAAGGGCGTCGAGGTCAAGTACGCGATCCACCCGGTCGCGGGGCGCATGCCCGGCCACATGAACGTCCTGCTGGCCGAAGCCAACGTTCCGTATCCCGCGCTGTTCGACATGGACGACATCAACCCGGAGTTCCCGCGTACCGACGTCGCCCTGATCATCGGCGCCAACGACGTGACCAACCCCGACGCGCGCAACTCGCCGTCGAGCCCGATCTACGGCATGCCGATCCTCGACGTCGACAAAGCCAACCAGGTCGTCGTGCTCAAGCGCTCGATGAAGCCCGGATTCGCCGGCATCGACAACCCGCTCTACGAGCTACCGAACACCTCGATGCTCTTCGGCGACGCCAAAGCCTCGATCGACAAGCTCGTGGGAGCGGTGAAGCAACTGTAGCCCGCCGGCGTCAATTCATCGGTAAGGCGCCGATCCGTTCGCGAGCGGGGTAGGCGGCGTCGATCGCGGCGATCTCGCTCGCGTCGAGTTCCAAATCTCCCGCGGCGGCGTTGGCTTCCACGTGGGCGAGCGTGTTGGCTTTCGGAATGGCGAACGACCGCGGGTCGCGCGTCAGGAAGGCCAGCGCGACCGTCTCCTTCGCGACCGCGTGGCGGGCCGCGATCTCGCCGAGCAGGGCTTCGCCGCGGACGTTCGCGGGCCGCGCCAGCGGCGTGTACGCGACGAACGCACTGCCGTACCCGTGCGCCCACGGCAGCTCGTGGCGCTCGGGGGTGCGTTCGCCCAAGTTGTAGAGGACTTGGTTGCAGGCGATCGGATGGCGCTTGGCGGCGGCCGCGGCTTCGCGCAGATCCCACGGGTCCAGATTGCTGACGCCGAACGAGCGGATCTTGCCCTCGTCGACGAGCAGCTCGAGCGCTTCGAGGGTCTCGTCGAGCGGTACGTCGCCGCGCCAATGCAAGAGGTAGCAGTCGAGGTAGTCGGTCTTCAGCCGCCGCAGCGAGCGCTCGCAGGCGCGGGCAACGCCGCGGCGCGTCGCGTTGGTCGGCAGCACCTTGGAGACCAGGAACAGCGACCCGCGCGGGAACGGCGCGATCGCTTCGCCGACGATTTCCTCGGAGCGCCCGTCGCCGTACATCTCGGCGGTGTCGACGTGCGTCATGCCGAGCTCGATGCCGCGCCGCAGCGCGTCGCGATCGGGCACGGGCCACGTGCCTTGCCCGATCGTGGGGACGTCGAACGGGGTCGATCCGAAGCGGCGGCGTTTCACCGACCGTCCTACGCGAGCCGTTCCAGAACCGCCATCATCCGCCGCGTCAGCTTCGTGTACGGCGGCGCGAGCAGCGGCGCGAGCGACCGCCGCGACTGTCGCATGACGGCGCGTTCGTGCGAGAACGCTTTGAAGCCGAAGTATCCGTGATAGCTGCCGACCCCGCTTTCCCCCACGCCGCCGAACGGCAAGTACGGATTGGCGAGATGCAGGATCGCGTCGTTGACGAGGGTACCGCCCGCCGAGGTTCCGTCGAGGATCCGCTCGACCGTCTCGCCGTTGCGGCTGAAGGCGTAGAGCGCCAGCGGCTTCGGGCGCGCGTTGATCTGCGCGAGCGCGTCGTCGAGCGAACGGTACGAGATCACCGGCAGCACGGGCCCGAAGATCTCTTCGCTCATGATCGGCGCATCGAATCCCACGTGCGAGAGCACGGTCGGCGCGACGTACCGTTGCGACGCGTCGGTTTGGCCGCCCACTTCGACCGTCGCACCGCCGCGCACGGTCGCGTCGAGCAGCCCTTCGATCCGCGCGAAGTGCCGGTCGTCGATCATCCGGCAGAAGTCCGGCGTTCGCTCGCGCGCTTCGGCGGTCGGACCGTACATCTTCGCGATATCGGCCGCGGCGGCGTCGAGGAACGCCCGCTCGAGCGACTCGTGAACCAGGACGTAGTCGGGCGCCACGCAGGTTTGCCCGCCGTTGAGATACTTGGCCCAGGTGATGCGCGCCGCGGCGTGCGGGACGTCGGCATCGAGGTCGACGATGGCCGGACTCTTCCCGCCAAGCTCCAGCGTCACGCTCGAGAGGTGCTCCGCCGCCGCGTGCATCACGAGCTTGCCGATCTGCGTGCTGCCCGTGAAGAAGATATGATCGAACGGCAGCTTCAAGAGCGCCTGCGCCGTCTCGACCTCGCCTCCGACGGCCGCGACCTCGTGCGGATCGAAGGCGTCGCGGATGATGGCCTCGATGACCTCGCGAGTCGCCGGCGCCTTCTCGGAGGGGCGCACGATACAGCGGTTGCCCGCGGCCAGCGCGGCGATCAGCGGCGCGATCGTCAGCTGGAACGGGTAATTCCAGGGCGCGACGATCAGCACGACGCCCTTGGGCTCGAAGCGCACCTCGGCTTTGGAGCCGAACAGCGACAGCGGCGTCTCCACCCGTTCGGGCCGCATCCACTTCGCGAGCTTGTCGCGAGCGAATTTCAACTCCGCGAGCGTGACGATATATTCGGTGAATTCCGTCTCCTCGGGCGGTTTGCGAAAATCCGCGTAGAGCGCGTCGCGGATGGCTTGGCGGCGTGCCCGGACGGCGCGCTCGAGCTTATCGAGATTCGCCTTGCGCGATTCGAGCGACGGGTTCGGGGCGGCGCGGTAGCGGCGTCGCTGCTCCTCGAAGACGGCGGCGAAGTCGAGGTCGGGAAGCGTCGGACGTTCGGCAATCATTTCAGCCTCCAAGCATAGGCGTTCCAGGTCGGCACGAAAGCGTTGGGTGCGAAGCCCTGCAGCCGGGGCGAGTACGCGTAGATGTAGTCGGGGTTGAAGAGGTAGACGATCGGCACCTCGCGCGCGACGCGGCGGTCGATCGCGGCGTAGGCTGCCTTCCGCTTCGCCCGGTCGGGATCGGAAGCCGCTTGTTCTTCGAGGCGGTCAACCTCGGGGTCGCAGAAACGCATGTAGTTTTTCGTGCCCGCCGTGCAGCCGACCAGGAAGCGGTCGTCGGGATCGGCGCCCATCGCCCACGGCACGTACGCCAGATCGAAGCGGCCGGCGGCGAGCGTTCCACCTTCCGCCGCGGGCAGGAAGAGCTGCGCGTTCGAGATCGACTTGATCGTCACGTCGATCCCGCGCTCGAAGAGCTGGCGCTGGATGAAGGCCGCCGCCCGCACGCCGGTGGTGGTCTCGGGGAACTGCACGTAGGTGAAGGCCAGCGGCCGGCCGGCGCGGCGGCGTTGGCCGCCCGAGGCGCGCGGCCAGCCGGCCGCATCGAGGGCGCGGTCGGCGGCGGCCGGGTCGTAGGGCGGCTCCGCGACCGCGGGATCGTAGGCCCACGAGAAGCGCGGCCGGTCGCTCTGCGCGACCGGGTAGCGGCCCAGCGCGATCTTATCCGAGATGCCCTGCCGGTCGATGGCCGCCGCGAGCGCCCGGCGGACCCGCACGTCGTCCAGCGGCGGCCGGCTCACGTTGAGCGCGACGCCGGCGATCAGCGCGGTCGGCGCGTACGCGTAGCGCAGCGCGGCGCCGCTGCGTATCAAGGCGGCTTCCTGGCTCGGCGCGACCAGGTTGAAATCGAGCTCGCCCGCTTGCAGCAGCGTCAGGTTCGTCTGCGGATCGGGCACGACCCGCACGTCGATGCGCGCCACTGCCGGGAGGCCGCGCCAGTAGCGCGGGTTGGCGGCGTAGATGATGCGTTCGCCGCGCGTCCACGACACGAAGGTGAAGGGCCCGTCGCCGACCGTCGGCGCCGCGTTGAAGGCCGCGCGTGCGAGCGGCCCCTGCGCGGCGAGAACGTGCGCCGGCAGCACGTACTGCGGGCTCGTGCCGTAGGTGAAGAAGGTCGCGACCGCGGGCGCCCAGGCGCGGCGCAGGTGGAAGCGCACCGCGTAGGGGCCGGGCGCCTCCGCGCGGTCGATCAGGTCGTAGCCTTCGTGCGAGGCGACCGGATCGTTCGGGTCGAGGATCGCCTTCAACGTGTAGAGCACGTCGGCCGACGTGAGCGCCGTCCCGTCGCTCCAGCGGACGCCGGGGCGCAGGTGGTACAGAATCGTGCGCCCGTCGCGTGAGACGCCGCCGTTTCCGACCGTCGGCACGCTCGTGATGAGTTCGGGCACCGGCCGCCCGTGCGCGTCGAGGTCGAAGAACGGCTCGAATGCCAGATGCGCCAGTTGCTGTTCGACGTTGCCCGCGTCCGCGTGTGCGAAGAGCGGGTTGAGGCCGGCCGGATCGGCCGCCACGTCGAAGCGGACGGTCGCGCCGCGAAGCGCCGAACCGGCGTGTCCGCATGCCGTCAGGCCGAGCACGAATGCGGCGAGGGCCGGCAGCCTCCCGCCGACTCGCGCGCGCTTCACCAGATCGAGCAGACCCGGCCGGCCGGATGGACCGCTTTCGAGCCCGCCGGGCAACTCCAGACCTTCCCGAATTGCGGCATGTTGAGCAGCGTGCCGATCACGCGGTTGCGACCCAGCGCGTGCACGTCGGTCTTCGCTTGCAGCCGGGCCGCCTGGGGCCGGATGTTCTGCGCCCACACGTTCGCGTAGGCCAAGAAGAAGCGCTGCTCCGGCGTGAAGCCCGCGATCTTGCGGCCGGGCTTGCCGGCCTGCGCGCGCTCGAACGCTTTGAACGAGATCGTCGTTCCGCCGAGATCCGCGATCGCCTCGCCGAGGACCAGCTCGCCGTTCTGGTCGAGCCCGGGGTTACCGGGAACCGGCAGCAGATCGTAGGTCTTGGCGATGCAGCGCGCGCGCGCGTTGAAGCGCGCGACGTCGCCGGGCGTCCACCAATTGCGCTGGTTGCCGAGCGCATCGTAGAGCCGACCCTGGTCGTCGAAGCCGTGCGTCATCTCGTGGCCGATCACCGCGCCGATCGCCCCGTAGTTGAGCGCATCGTCGTTGGCGACGTCGTAGAAGGGCGGCTGCAGGATCGCGGCCGGGAAGGTGATGTCGTTGGTCGCCGGTTCGTACTCCGCGTCGATCGTCTGCGGCGGGAAGCCCCACTCGCTGCGATCGGTCGGTTTCCCGATCTTCGCCATGTCGTAGCCCCATGCGAACTTCTGCGCGCGGTAGTAATTCGCCAAGTACGAATCGCGCAGCGGGTTCAGCGCCGAGTAATCGCGCCAGCGGTCGGGATAACCGATCTTCTCGCGCATCGCGTCGAGCTTGCGCAGCGCGGCCGCGCGCGTCGGCGGCGACATCCACGACAGCGTCGCGAGGTCGGCGCGCAACGCGGACTTGATGTTCCGGACCATCTTCAGGGCGCGCGCCTTGGCGGCAGGCGAGAAGACCCGTTGCACGTAGAGCTGGCCGAGGGCCTGGTCCAGCGCGTCGCTCGTGGCCTCGACGCAGCGCTTCCAGCGTGGCGGCAGCTCTTGGGCGCCGGTGAGCAATTTCGTGAACGCGAAGCGTTCGTCGACGAAACGCTTGGGCAGCCTGGGCGAAGCGGTGTTGACGACCCGCCAGCGCAGGTAGGTCTTCCAATCGGCCAGCGGCAGACTCGTCAGCAAGCCGTTTACGGCCGTGACGAAGCTCGGTTCGTCGACGTTGACGTCGCCCGACTGCGGCGCCCCGGCCGCTCCCAGGAAGGCGGGCCAGTCGATGGTGCCGCCGAGCGTCGCAAGTGACGCGACCGTGTAGTGGTTGGTCGTCTTCTTGACGTCGCGCACTTCCACGTTGGTCAACGAGGCCTTCGCGAGCGCGGTCTCCACCGACAGCACGGTCGCGGCTTCGGACGTGGCTGCGGCCGGCGCGTCGCCCAGCAGGTGCAGCGTGCGCGCGACGTGCTCGGTGAAGCGCTCGCGCAGCGCCTGCGACGCCGGCGATGGATTGACGTAGTAATCGCGTTCGGGCAGCGACAAGCCGTCTTGGCCGAGGTCGCCGATCGTACGCGACGAGTCTTTCGGGTCGGGCGCCGACGCGAAATCGAACGGCGAACCGGGCGCGGCGCCCTGCTCGAGGTGCGCCATTTCTCTCACGAGCGACGGCAGGTCGTCGACCGCCCGCAGCCGGTCCATCTCCGGGTAGAGCGGGTCGGTGCCCGCCGCCTCGACGGCCGCTTCGTCGATGCACGTCCCGTAGAAGTTGCCCAGCCGCAGGCGATTGCTGCCGTCGGGGGCATCCGTGTCGGCCGCAGCGGCATCCAGCAGCCCGTGCAGCAGCGTGAGGTTCGCTTCGTAGAGCTGGGTCCACGGGCTGTAGTCGGAGTACTCGGGAGGGATCGGGTGCGTCCGCTCCCAGCCGCCCGTTGCAAACCGGTAAAAATCGGTGCAGGGCGGGCAGCTGCGGTCCAGGTTCGCGAGGTCGAACCCAGGCCGCCCGACCGCGATCGGAGCCGGCGACGCGATCGGAGCCGGCGACGCGATCGGAGCCGGCGACGCGATCGGAGCCGGCGACGCGATCGGAGCCGGCGACGCGATCGGAGCCGGCGACGCGATCGGAGCCGGCGACGCCGGGAGCGCGGTCGCGGACTGGGGCGACGCCGCTTGCGGCGCGCCGAACAGGGCGGCCGCGGCCAACGCTCCGAGGCACGCGAGAAAGCGAATCGATCCGGCCGAGCGCAAATCGGACCTCCACGAAAGCACGGAAAGCGCGAACAGTGCGCAGGTTCGGATTGCGCGGCCGCGTTCCGCCCAGCCGCCCGCCGCCGCCTCGCCGGGGCGGACCGCTCGACCGCACAACGTTACGCCGGGGGTGGCGAAGTCCGAACGTTTCGCGTATTATAGTGTGGAATCGCCGAACGTTCGGCGGCTGTTTGTGCGATGGAGCAAATGTTCGATCATCCGGAACTCGACGAGCTGGACTTGCAGCTGTTGACGGCCTTGCAGAGCAACGGGCGCTCGACCTTTGCCGATTTGGCGGCCTTGGTCGGGCTGAAGCCGCCGGCCGTCCACGAACGCGTCAAACGGCTCGAGGCGCGCGGCTACGTGCGCGGCTACGGCGCCCGGCTCGATGCCAAGCGCCTGGGACTGGAACTGATCGCATTCGTCAGCGCCTTCACCACCGCCGACGTCAGCTACGAACGCTTCTATGAGACCGTCGCGGCTCTGCCCGAGGTCGCGGAGATTCACAGCGTGGCGGGCGACGAGTCCTTCGTCCTGAAGGTGGTGACGCGTTCCACCGCCCACCTCGACGCGTTCCTCTCGCGCCTCAAGACCGTGCCCGGGATCGCGCGGACCAAGACCACGATCGTGCTCTCGACGCCGTTCGAGCGGGGCGGCGTGCCGCTCGCGGAGCTGGTCGCCCGGCCGGAACGTCCGCCGCTGCACGCGGTCGGGGACGTCCGTTGACGCCGCGCACGAAGACGAAGAAGAGCTGCGCCCTGGGCAGCCACCGGGTCCTCGAGCCGGCCGGCGTGCTGCCCCAAGCGGCTTGGAAGCTCGACGCTACGCCGGTCGCGCACGAGAACGAGATCCTGTGCGACGTCGAGGCGCTCAACATCGACTCGGCCTCGTTCAGGCAGATCGTAGAAGCGAACGACGGCGACCGCGTGGCGATCGTCGCGCACGTGGCCGCGCTCGTGCGCGAACGCGGCAAGCACCACAATCCGGTCACCGGCAGCGGCGGCATGTTCGTGGGCCGCGTCCGCGAGATCGGGGCGGCGCTCGCGCCGCGGATCGCCTTGCGCCCGGGCGACCGGATCGCGTCGCTCGTGTCGCTGACGCTGACCCCGCTCGCCATCGATGCGATCGAGCGGATCGACCTCGCGACCGGCCGCCTCTGGGTTCGCGGCAGCGCGATCCTCTTCGAGACCGGCATCTACGCGAAACTGCCGGACGATCTCCCCGACGACGTCGCACTGGCGGTCCTCGACGTCGCCGGCGCGCCGGCCCAGGTCCGGCGCATCGCGCAGCCGGGGCAAACGATCGCCATCCTCGGCGCGGACGGAAAATCGGGGATGCTGGCGTGCGCGCAAGCGCGCGTCTGCGTCGGTCCGGCGGGACGCGTGGTCGGCTTCGGGCCCGACCGCTCGAGCGGCGGCGCCCGGGTGCTCCTCGAGCACGGGTACGTCGACGCGTTCGTCGAGGTCGACGCGCGCAGCGCGCTCGACGTCGTCGCGGCGATTCCCGGCGCGCTCCCCGAACTCGCCGACGTGACGGTCAACTGCGTCAACGTGCCCGGCACCGAGCTGGCGTCGATCCTGCTGACCAAAGAGCGTGGGACCGTTTACTTCTTCTCGATGAGCACGTCGTTCACCGCGGCGGCGCTCGGTGCGGAAGGCGTGGGGAAAGACGTGACGATGATCGTCGGCAACGGCTACGCGAAGGGCCATGCGGCCATCGCCCTGCAGACGCTGCGCGACCATCCGCCGCTCATGCGCCACTTCGTCGCCCGTTACGGCGCAACTCCGCCCGCGGCACGCCAGGTCTGAGGGCTGCTATGGAAGCGATCGCGATCGCGGCGCCGCGCCGCAAGCCGCCGGCCGGCCGGGAGGCCTTCGAGCACCGCAACCTGCGGCAAGGCGAGTTTTGGCGTACGATTCCGAAGTACCGCGAGGTTTCGGAGGCGACGTTCCTCGATCACATCTGGCAGGGCCAAAACTCGATCAAATCGCCCGAAGAGCTGCTCGAGACCGTCAAGGACCTGGTCGAGCCGCCGTTCTACGACGACGTGCGCGAAGGCTTCCGGCGCGCGCCGATGGCGGTGCGCGTGTCGCCGTACATGATCGCGTCGATCGACTGGTCCAAGCCGTACGCGGATCCGATTCGCACCCAGTTCATCCCCGTCGCCTCGAAACTGCGGCCCGATCATCCGCAGCTGACGCTCGATTCGCTGCACGAACTCGAAGACTCGCCGGTACCGGGCCTGACCCATCGCTACGTCGATAAGGCGCTCTTCCTGCCGCTCAACGTGTGCCCCGTGTACTGCCGCTTCTGCACGCGCTCGTACGCGATCGGCGGCGACACGAACGTCGTCGAGAAAGTGTCGTTGGCGAAGACGCCCAAGCAGTGGCAGGACGCGTTCGCCTACATCGCGTCGCGGCCGGAACTCGAGGATATCGTGATCTCCGGCGGCGACACGTACCAGCTCGCGGCCAAGAACCTCAGTGCGATCGGCGAGGCGTTGCTCGCGATCCCGCACGTCCGCCGGCTGCGTTTCGCGACCAAAGGGCCGGCCGTGATGCCGATGAAAATCCTCAGCGACGTTGCGTGGCTCGACGCTCTGAGCGACGTGGTCGCCCACGGGCGAAAGCTGCGCAAGGAAGTCGTGATCCACACGCACTTCAACTCGCCGAACGAGATGAGCTGGATTACCGAAAAGGCGATGAACCTGCTGTTCGACCGTGGGATCGTCGTGCGCAACCAGAGCGTCCTCATTCGCGGCGTCAACGACGACGCGGCGACGATGCAGTTGCTCGTCAAGCGGCTGAGCTGGCTGAACGTCCATCCCTACTACGTCTACATGCACGACCTGGTGAAGGGCGTGGAGGATCTGCGCACGTCGGTCCAGACCTCGATCGACATCGAGAAGTTCGTGCGCGGTTCGACGGCGGGCTTCAATACGCCGCTGTTCATCTGCGACGCGCCGGGCGGCGGCGGCAAGCGCGACGTGCACAGCTTCGACTACTACGACCGGGAGAACGGCATCGCCGTCTACTCGGCGCCCAGCGTCAAACCCGGCCGGCACTTCCTCTACTTCGATCCGATCGATACGCTGCCGCCGGACGCTCAGGCACGCTGGCGCGAGCCGGCCGTTGCGAGCGCGATGATCGCCGCGGCGGTCGAGCGAGCGGGCGGCCGCCGAGACGGCGCGCGCGGACTGTCGAGACGGGCGTTCGAGCTCACACCGGCAAGCGGCTAACCACGAGGGCCGGAGCACCCGGCACGCTAACGACAAGCGCCACATGCCTTCTCCTATCTCGGACCCGACCGCTTTCCCGCGCCCGTTCGATCTTGCCGCCGCACCGCCGCCGGTCGCGCCCGTGCGGCCTCACCACACCGTCGTCCACGGCCGCGAGCGCGTCGACGATTACTTCTGGCTGCGGGATAAGAGCGACCCCGAGGTAACGCGCTACCTCGAAGCCGAGAACGCCTACGCGCACGCGGTGATGAAACCGACCGAAGACCTGCGGCGGCGCCTGTACGACGAGATGCTCTCGCACATCAAACAGACCGACTTGAGCGTACCGTACCGGCTGGGCGACTTCCGGTATTACGTTCGCACCGAAGAGGGCAAGCAGTACCCGATCTACGCCCGCAAGCGCGACATTCCGGAGGCGCCCGAGCAGGTCACGCTCGATCTGAACGAACTGGCGATGGGACACGCGTTTCTGGGCCTGGGCGCCTACCAGGTCAGCGACGACGGAAACTACCTCGCCTACTCGCTGGACACGACCGGGTACCGGCAGTACACGCTCTACGTGAAGGATCTGCGGACCGGCGCCGATCTCGGCGAGTCCGTGCCGCGCGTCGACGACGTCGTGTGGGCGAGCGACAACCGCACGCTGTTCTACACGACCGAAGACGAAGTGACCAAACGCCACGACCGCTTTTGGCGCAGGCGCCTCGGTTCGCCCGAGGCAACGCTCCTCTACGAAGAGACCGATCCGCTCTACGACGTCGGCGCCACCCGCTCGAACGACCGCGCGTTCGTCTTCGTCGCGTCCTTCAGCCGTGCGACCGCGGAATGGCGTTACGTGCGCGCCTCACGGCCGGACGACGCGCCGGCGCCGATCGTCGCCCGCAGCGAAGGGCACCGTTACAGCGTGGAACATTACGGCGACTCGTTCTACATCGTCACCAACCGCGGCGCCGAGGACTTCCGGGTCGTGGCCGCTCCCGAAGCGGATCCGAGCGAAGCCAACTGGACCGAGATCGTCCCCGCGCGCGAGGGGGTGTACGTCGGCGGCCTCGACGTCTTCGAGAAGCGCGGGGTGCTGCGCGTCCGCAGCGGCGGTTTCTCGAACTTGGAAATCCTCGACCTCGCAAGCGGCGGGCTCCAGCCCGTACCCTTACCCGAGACCGTACACACGGTCTACCCGCAAGCGAACCCCGAGTTCCATACGAACGTCTACCGCTTTTCATACTCGTCGCTCGTGACGCCGAACGCGGTCTACGAGATCGATCTGGAGAGCGGCGCACAAACGCTGCTCAAGGCGACCGAAGTCCCGGGCTACGATCCGGCGCTCTACGCGACCGAACTCGTGCACGCGACGGCGCGCGACGGCACGGCCCTGCCGATCTCGCTCGTGTACCGGAACGGCCTCGCGCGCGACGGATCGCGGCCGCTGCTCCTGTACGGGTACGGCTCGTACGGGATCTCGATGGACCCCGCGTTCTCACCGGCGCGCCTCGTGCTGCTCGACCGCGGCGTCGTGTTTGCGATCGCACACGTTCGCGGCGGCGGCGAACTCGGCGAGACCTGGCGCACGTCGGGCCACCTCGGCCAAAAACTCAATACATTTACCGATTTTATCGATTGTGCCGAACAGCTGATCGCGCGCGGGTACACCGCGCCGGAGCGGCTGGCCATCCAAGGCGGCAGCGCGGGCGGCCTGCTCGTGAGCGCGGTCTCCAACCTGCGGCCCGACCTGTTCGCCGCGGTCGTGTCGCAAGTGCCGTTCGTCGACGTACTCAACACGATGCTCGACGATTCGCTGCCGCTCACGACGGGGGAGTACCTCGAATGGGGAAATCCCAACGTCGAGTCCGATTACGACTACATCGCGCGCTACTCGCCGTACGACAACGTGACCGCGCGGGCGTATCCGGCAACGCTGGTCAGGGTCTCGCTCAACGACAGCCAAGTCCCGTACTGGGAGGGCGCGAAGCTGGTCGCCAAGCTGCGGGCGGTGGGGAAGCTCGAGCGGCCGCTCTTGCTGCTGACGGATTTCGGCGGCGGCCACGGAGGCGCGTCCGGCCGCTACGACTACCTGCGCGAGGTAGCCTTCAATTTTGCGTTCATGCTGGCCGCCGTCGCGCCGGAGGGGTGAAGACGTGACGGCTCCCGCGTTCTTCAAGAACGCGCTGCGCCGCCCCGACCTGGCTTGGAACGACTGGCCGGCCGTCGAGGCCTTCTTGCTCGACCAAGCCGTCTGCCGCCTCGCGGTGCGCGACGGCGATTGGCCGTACGTGGTCGCCCAGTCGTACCGTTTCGCCGGCGACGCCTTCCTGATCCACTTCTCGCGCTTCGGGCGGCTGGCAGGCCTCGTGGAAGCCGACCCGCACGTAACGGTCGAAGTCGACCAGGCGGTGAGCCTGCTCAAGGCGCCGCGCGCGCAGCACACGAGCATGGAATACCGCAGCGTCGTCGCCCGCTGCCGCGCCGAAACGACGCTACTCGATCCCGATATCGAGGCGCAGCAATACGACGCACTCGAGAAGTACCGGCCCGAGCGCGACTACCTGCCGATCGACCGCGAGCGGGCGACCCGGCGCATCGTGGCCCTGCGTGCGGTCGTCGTCGAGCTCTCGGCAAAAAAGCGGATCCTGGCGGACGGTCAGTTTGGTTCGGACGGGACCGATCCCGGTTACTCGAGGTATCCGTTCCCACCGCCCGCGGCGCTCTCGTCGCTCGCCCGGTCCCCCGAACCCCGCCGCTCGCGGGGCGAGCCCCCCGGAACCTAGAAGCGCGGCCCGATGGATTCGTATACGAGCGGGGCGACGGCCCTCGACCGGCCGGGACGCGATGCGGCGGCCGTGGCCGCGCCGCCGCCGCTGATCTTCGGCGCCGCGCTGGCATCCGGCCTCGCGCTCGGAAGCGTCACCACCGACGGAGGCGGAAGGCTGGCGCGCGCCCTCGGACTCGCGTCGATCGCCGCGGGCGGCGCGCTGTGCGGCGCCGCGATCGGCACGCTCAAAGGGCGCGGCTCCAACGTCAACCCCTATAACGCGACGACGGCCCTGGTGACGGACGGCGTCTTCCGGTTCAGCCGCAACCCGATCTACGTCGGGATGGCGTCGGCGTACGCCGGTATCGCGCTGTGCGCGCAGTCACTTCCCGCGCTGGTTCTGCTGCCGGTGGCGATGGCGCTGCTTGACCACGCGGTCGTCGACCCGGAAGAGCGGTATCTGGCGCGCAAGTTCGGCGACGCCTACCGGGCGTACAGCGACGCCGTTCCGCGCTGGTTCTAGGGGCGAGACCCGTTCTAGACCGTATCGGCCGCTAGGACAGGTTACCGGCCGCACTGTTGAGCGTGTTATTGGCTTTCTTCCCGAGCAGTCGCAGTGCAACGATGGCGACGATGGACACGAGGGCGATGACCAGGGCGTACTCGACCAGACCCTGACCGCGTTCGTCGCTGAGAAAGGCCCCGAGCCGGGGAATGCTTATCGTTTGCACGTGTGTGTGACGCCTCCGTAAACCAAGGCGCGTTCGCGAGATGAGAACGCCGTGTACCCTTGATTCTAGCATCGAACGACCGGACGCGGGGCATTACCCGCCCTATGTTAAGAAACTCTGCCGCTCGACCTACTACCTGCGAAGAAGGAACGAGGCGGCCGGCGCGGCATAGTGCGAAGCCCAGTGATCGAACGAGGAATACGCTCCGGCCCGCGCTGGATATCGCTGGACGACCTCAACGGCCGCGCCGCCCGCGCGGCGAGCGCCCTGCGCGCCGCCGGGCTCGGCGAGGACGACGCGGTCGCGCTCCTGTTGCGCAACGATTTCCCGTTCTTCGAGGCGACCCTGGCCGCGGGCCGGCTCGGCGCCTACGCGACGCCCATCAACTGGCACTTCACCGCGGCCGAAGCGTCCTACATCCTGCGCGACAGCGGCGCCAAGGCGCTGGTCGCGCACGCCGACCTCTACCAGCGGGTGGCCGCGGGCGTCCCGCCCGAGGTCGCGGTGTTCCTGGTTCCGGCGCCGCCTGAAATCCGCAGCGCGTACGCCTTGCCGGACGACGACCCGCAAGCCGGCGGCCGGGGACGGTCGTGGGAAGAAGCGATCGCCGGCCACGACCCGCTTCCCGATCCGCCGCGGCCGCCACGGCTGTCGACGATCTACACGTCGGGGACGACGGGCAACCCAAAGGGCGTTCAGCGCGCCGCGCCGACGCTCGAGCAGCTCGCGCGACTCGACGCCATGCGCTCAGTCTGGTGGGGCATGAGTGCCGACCGGCCCGCGGTCGTCCTGATGAACGGTCCGATGTATCATTCGGCACCGAACAACTACGGGATGTCGGCCGTGCGGACGGGCCTGGACGTCGTACTCGAGCCGCGCTTCGAGGCCGAGGAGCTGCTGGCCCTGATCGAAGCGCACCGCATCACGCACATGCACATCGTGCCGACGATGTTCGTGCGCTTGCTGCGCCTGCCGGCGGAAACCCGCGCGCGCTACGACCTCTCGTCGCTGCGCTTCGTCGTGCACGGCGGCTCGCCGTGCCCGGCCGCCGTCAAGGCGGCGATGCTGGCGTGGTGGGGGCCCGTCATCTACGAATACTACGGTTCGACCGAATTCGGCGTCGCGACGCACATCGCGCCCGACGAGGCGCTTCGCAAGCCCGGCAGCGTGGGCCGGCCGCTGCCGGGGGTGACGATCGCCGTCGTCGACGAGCGGCGGCGGCCCGTGCCTCAGGGCGAACTCGGCGAGATCTTCGTAGGCTCCGACGCCGTGCCGGACTTCACGTACCGCGGGCGGCCCGAAAGCCGCGCCGAGATCGGCCTGGACGGGCTCGTCACCTGCGGCGACGTCGGCCGCATCGATGAAGACGGTTATGTGTTCTTATCCGACCGCAAGCGCGATATGGTGATCTCGGGCGGCGTCAACATCTATCCGGCCGAGATCGAAGCCGCGCTGATCGTCTACCCCGGCATCGTGGATTGCGCCGTTTTCGGAATTCCGGACGAAGAGTTCGGCGAGTCTCTCTACGCCTGCATCCAGCCCGCCGGCGGCGCGGCCGCGCTCGACCTCGACGGGATCCGCGCGCACTTGGAAGCACGGCTGGCTCGCTTCAAGATACCGAAGCACTTCGAGTTCGTCGACGACCTGCCGCGCGAGGATTCCGGTAAACTCTTCAAGCGCAAGCTGCGCGCCGCACACGGCGGCTGAGCCCGGCTACCACTCCGACAGCGCTTCGCGCACGATGCGCTCTTGCTCGACCGCGTGCGCGCCTCCGTAACCCTCCGAGGGGCTCGCGCGGTACGGACGGCCGATGTAGCCCATGTCGGGAATGCCGTTGGGCAAACGCTCCACCAGGCGCCGGCGGACGTGCGCGCGCGCGCCCATGTTCTTCGGTTCCTCCTGCACCCACGTTACGTCCCGCAGGTTGGGATAGGAACCGAGAATGTCCAGGATCTCCGCGATCGGCAGCGGCGACAGCAACTCGATGCGCACGATCGCCGTGCGGGTCATCTTCGCGAAATCCGCGTGCGCGATCAGGTCGTAGTAGATCTTGCCGGAGCAGAGCAGCACCCGCTCGACCGCATCGCGGTTCTCGGCGAACCGGGCGTCGTCGATCACGGTCTGGAAGGCGCCGCCGACGAGCTCGTCGAGCCGGCCCGCGGCGGCATGCATGCGCAGCAGGCTCTTGGGCGTGAAGATCACGAGCGGCAGCGCGCGCGCCTGCAGCGCTTGCAAGCGCAAGAGATGGAAGTACTGCGCGGCCGTGGAGCAGTTCGCGACTTGCACGTTCCCTTCGGCGGAGAGCTGGAGAAAACGCTCGATGCGCGCGCTCGAATGCTCGGGTCCCGCGCCTTCGTAGCCGTGCGGCAGCAGCAGCACCAGGCGCGACGATTCGCCCCACTTCGCGTGGCCGGCCGCGACGAACTGGTCGATGATGATCTGCGCGCCGTTGTTGAAGTCGCCGAACTGCGCCTCCCATAACACCAACGCATTGGGCAACTCGACGCTGTAGCCGTACTCGAAGCCGAGGCAAGCGTACTCGGAGAGCGGGCTATTGTAGACCTCGAAGCTGGCGCGCGCGTCGGAGAGGTGCTGGATCGGCGCGTAGGTCGCGTTGGTCTTGGCGTCGTGGAAAACGAGGTGGCGGTGCGAGAACGTCCCGCGCTGGGTGTCCTGCCCCGTCAGGCGGATCGGCCGGCCTTCGGCCAGGAGCGACGCGAACGCCAGCTCTTCGGCGAGACCCCAATCGAATTCACCTTCGGTTTCAAAGACCGCTTTGCGGCGTTCGAGCTGCCGCGCCAGTTTCGGATGGATCGTGAACCCGGCCGGCACCGCGACCAGTTCGTCGTTCCATGCCAACGCGCGCTCGCGCTCGATCTTGGTCGCCGGCTCGCGATGGCCGTGCTCGCCGCTGAGCACGCAGCGCACGGGCGGACCCTTCCAGACGCCGCTTCGCACGTTCTCGTGGGCGACGGCCAGGCGGGCGCTGGCGTCGGCCAGCATCGCGTTGACCTCTTCCGCCGTCACGAACCCTTGCGCGATCAGCTTTTGCGCGTACAGTTCGCGTACGGTGGGGTGCGACTTGATGCGCTCGTACATGTCGGGCTGCGTGTACGCGGGCTCGTCGGTTTCGTTGTGACCGAAGCGCCGGTAGCCGATCAGGTCGATGATGACGTCGTGGCCGAACCGGCGCCGGAAGTCGACCGCCAGGTGGACGGCCGCGATGCACGCGTCGACGTCGTCCGCGTTGACGTGCACGATCGGCACGTCGAAACCCTTGGCGAGGTCGGATGCGTAGCGGGTCGACCGCGCGTCGCGCGGATCGGTCGTAAACCCGATCTGATTGTTCGAGATGATGTGCAGCGTCCCGCCGGTCGCGTAGCCGTCCAGGGCTTGAAGGTTCAGGACTTCAGCAACGACGCCTTGCGCGGAGAAGGCGGCGTCGCCGTGGATCAGGATCGGCGCGGCGCGCCCGACGTCCAGCCTCGCGGTCGGCGTACCGTGCTCGGTCTGCAGCGCCCGCGTCCGGCCCTCGACGACGCCGTCGACCGCTTCCAGGTGGCTCGGATTGTTGGCGAGCAAGACCGCGACGGTGCGGCCTCCCGGCAGCTTGTATTCGCCCTCCGCCCCGTGGTGGTACTTGACGTCGCCGGTTACGTCGTCGCTGACCCCTTCGCCGCGCAGGTTGGCCGCGTCGAATTCCGCTAAGATCTCTTCGTAGGGCCGGTTGACGACGTGCGCGATCGTGGCCAGGCGGCCCCGGTGCGCCATGCCCAGCACGGCCGTGCGGATGTTGTCCTCGTCGAAGAGCGTGATGATCTCCTCGAGCATCGGGACCATCGCGTCGAGGCCTTCGATCGAGAACGTCTTGGCGCCGATGTACGTCTTGCGCAAGTACCGCTCGAACGTCTCGACTTTGGTCAAGCGCCCGAGCATCCGGCGCGCGCGGTCGGGTGCCAGATTCACGAAGTGCTTGCCCGACTCGATGTAGTCGCGCAGCCACTCGCGCTGCTCGATGTTCGCGATGTGCTCGACTTCGTAGGCGAGCGTCGAGCTGTACGTCGTGCGCAGTTCGTTGACGACGTCGGCGAGCGTATCTCCCTTGACTTTGGTTCCCAGGATCGAGGCCGGTACCGCGGACATAACCGACGGCGTGAGCGCGTACGTGTGCCAGTCGAGCGCGGGATCGCCCTGCGGCTGGGTGCCGAGCGGATCGAGGGTGGCCGCCAGGTGGCCGTGGCGCCGGTACGATGCGAGAATCGCCATCCCGGCGGCGACCGCCCGCAGCATCTCCTGCGAATACGCCTCGAACTCGCGCGGCGGCGTGACCGGAAGGTCCATGACGGCGCCGGCCGGTGAAGACGCCGTCTGCGGCACGCGAGCCGGTGCGGCGCTGGTCGCGAGCACCGTGACTGGGGCGTGCGTCCAGCGCGGCGGGGCGACGCCGGCGCTCGCGAAAATGCTTTCGTAAAAGCCGTCTTTGCCGGTCAGCAATTCGTCGACGCGCCGCAGGAACTCGCCGGACTGCGCGCCCTGGATGACGCGATGGTCGTAGGTGCTCGTCAGCGTCATCACCTTTTCGACGCCGAGCAGCTTGAGCGCGCTCTCGTTCGCGTTCGCGAAACCGGGCGGATACCCGATCGCGCCGGCCGCGACGATCGCCCCTTGGCCCGCGGTCAGCCGCGGGACCGAGGCGACGGTACCGATCCCGCCGGGGTTCGTCAGCGTGAACGTGGCGCCGCTCAGATCGTCGGCGCCGAGCTTGCCCTCGCGCGCCTTCACGATCAGCTCTTCGTAGGCGGCGCGGAAACCGGCGAAGTCGAGCGCGTCGGCCTTCTTGACGACCGGCACGACCAGGAAGCGCGAGCCGTCCTTGCGCTGGGTGTCGACCGCGATGCCCAGGTTGACGCCGGCTTCGACGCGCGCCGGCGTGCCGTTCTCGCGGCGGAACGTCGCCACGATCGCCGGATTCTCGCGCGCGGCGCGGACCAACGCGAACGCGATGACGTGCGTGAACGAGACCTTCTCGGCGCGGCCGGCGGCTCTGAGCGCCGCATTGAGTTCCGCGCGCCGGACTTCGAGCGTCCCGACGCCGACCGTTCGAAAGCTCGTGGCCGTCGGAATGGTCAGGCTCTGCTCCATCGCGCCCACCAGGGCGCCCGCCGGGCCTTTGAGCGGCGTCAGCTTCGCTTCGCTGGGAAGCGGCGGAAGAGGAACCAGCGGCGCGGCGACGGCCGGCAGCGTCGGCGCGGAAGAGCGGCCGTTGCCGTTGGCCGAGTGTTCGGACCACTGCGCCGCCGCCTTGAGCACGTCTTCGTGCAGGATCATGCCGGCCGGCCCGGTGCCGGCGATCGTACGCAGGTCGAGGTGCTCGCGTTCGGCCAGGCGCCGCGCGCGGCGGGACGCGAAGCCGCCCGTTTTCGCACCGTTGGCGGTGGCCGGCACCGGCGGCTCGACGGCGGGCGCGGCGGCCTTGACCTCGTCGCGTGCGGCCGGCGGACTCGTTTCCGCCGCGCTGCCGTCCGGTTTCGATGCGGCCGTGTCGATCTCGGCGAGCGGCGCGCCGACGTTGACGGTCGCGCCTTCTTCCGCCGCCAAGGTCACGACGACGCCCGACGCGGGCGCGGGAACCTCGACGTCGACTTTATCGGTCGTCACCTCGACCAGCGTGGCGCCGGCCTCGATCCACTGGCCGGCCTTGACCCGCCATTCCACGATCGAGCCTTCGGTGACGGACTCACCCATCTCCGGAAGGTTCACGACCAGCAACGTACTAGCAGCGGTTTGCACGATGACGTCCATTTTAAGGCATCCCCCCGCCCCGGCCTGCCCGGATGCGCGCCGCTACTGCGTTTGAAAACTCCCGAAGGCGAGCGCGGTCGTGGGGCAGCCCGCCGCGGAACTGACGTTGAGGTAGACGCCCACCGGCGCTCCGGAGGCAAGCGGGCCGAAGGACGCCGCCTCGATCCGAGCGCCGGCAACGCTGGGGGTCGCGATCGGGCTCGGCAACGGCGACGGCAAGCTCGTCGGCGAGGCGGTCACGATCGGCACCGACCCGCCCGAACCGAGCGTGATGAAGCCGGCCTGGTTCGAGGGGTTCGCGTACAGCAGCACGCCTACGGTACTCGGCACGCCGGTCGAACCCGGAATCGGATAGAGCAATTGCGGGGCCGGCGACTCCAGCGTCCCCGGCGCGCAGGACGGACCGCTCGCCGAACCGCCGCCGCCCGAACAGGCCGACACCGCGAGTGCGGCCAGCACACAACCGGAAAGCACGAGCGAGCGGTGCATGATGGGGCGGCTGTTCGCTTTGGAGCGCAGCACAGCCCTCGTCAGATGACGGTCCGCCGGATTACGGTCCGTCGTACGACATGCCCAGGAAGGGACTCGAACCCCCACCCCCTTGCGAGGACTGGTACCTGAAACCAGCGCGTCTACCAATTCCGCCACCAGGGCACGACCGCCGAACATTCGCCGGACCGGGCCCGCCTCCATCCTGCCGTTTCCGGCGGCCCACCGATCGCAAGGCTTCGCGCGAAACTGTGCGCTGCGATACATGGCGGAGGCCGTTCACTGGGGCATCGATCACTCGGCTCGAGCATGCAAGCTCCCGAACATTGGGGAGAACATGAATGCTCTGATCATCGGTGCAACGGGCTACGTAGGAACGGCGATCGACGAGGCGCTCAGCTCCCGGGGTCACGTCACGTCCGGCATCGCGCGCAGCGAGGCCGCGCGCGCCAAACTCGAAGCCCGCGGCACGACGGTCGTCCGCGCCGATGCGTCGCAACCGCAATCGCTCGAAGCGCCGGTCAAACAGGCCGATGCCGTGGTCTACGCGGTTGCGGTGACCGACGCGGATCCGGCCGGGGTCGACTCGCGCGCGCTGCGCGCCATCCGCAAGGCGCTGGCGGGGACCGAAAAGACGTTCGTGTACCTCAGCTCCGCGTGGGTCTACGGCGAAACGGGCGACGAGCCGGCAACCGAACGATCGCGGCCCAAGCCGCCGCCCCTGGTCATGCGCCGCCTCGAGATCGAAAAGGCCGCGCTCGACATGACGCAACTGGGCGTGCGGGCGCTCGTCGTGCGGCCCGGTATCGTCTTCGGCCGCGGCCACGGCATCCCGGCCATGTTCGTGCAATCCGCCCGCGAGCGCGGGGCGGCGACGATCGTGGGCGACGGCGTCAACCGCTGGGCGACGATCGGTGTCCGAGATCTCGGCGAACTGGTGGCCCTGGCCGTCGAGCGCGGGCGCCCCGGCCGGCCGTACAACGCGGTCGACGACGGCCGCTTCACGCAAGGTGAAATCGCCCGCGCGGCCAGCCGCGGCGCGGGAGCCCTCGGGAAGACGACGCACGCACCCGAGGAGTTGATGGGCAGTTTCGGGCAGTGCCTGGCGCTCGATCAAGTGATCTCGGCGGAACTCGCGCGCACCGATCTCGGCTGGGCACCCCACGACCCGTCGATCGTCGAAGAACTCGAGTACGGATCCTATCCGAAGCTCGCAGGCCCCGCGCTCGCTTCCTAACCCTAAAGAGGGGAGGTCCTGCGTCCTCCAGCAACCCTGACGCATGACCGAACGCTCGACCCCGGCCACGTGCGCGCGTGCCGCGCCGCCCGGCCGCGTCGCATCCGCCGCGATCGAATGAGGGGTGCTTCTCACCCTCTTCCCGATCCTGGGCATCACCTTCATCGATATCCTGGGCTTCAGCATCCTGATACCGATCTTGCCGTACTACGTGCAGCACTTCGGCGCGTCGTACGTGATGGTCGGGTTGCTGTTCGCGACGTTCGCGCTTTGCCAGTTCGTGGGCGGACCGCTGTGGGGCAACATCAGCGACCGCATCGGCCGCAAGACGGTCTTGATCGTTTCGCAGGCCGGCGCGACCGTCGGCTGGCTGATGCTGGCGTTTGCGCCGTCGCTGCCATGGGTGTTCGCGGCGCGGATCGTCGAGGGCGTGTCGGGCGGCAACATCAGCGTGACGCAAGCGTACGTGGCGGACCGCGTCGAGCCCGGGCAACGCTCGCAAGCATTCGCGTACGTGGGCGCGGCCTTCAGCCTCGGGTTCGTCCTGGGACCCCTCTCGGGCGGCCTGCTGCTCGACCGCTTCGGCTACCGCGTACCGTTCTTGCTGGCCGCGGCGCTGCAAGTCGCCACGCTGCTGGCGACGATGATCTTTCTTCCCGAGAACGTCGCGGCGAATGCGGAGAAGAGCGCCAACGCGACCTTCGGCGATATCGTCCGGTACCTCGCCGACCCGCGCGTTTCCGCGGTGCTGGTGCAGAAGCTCGCGTACTCGCTGGGCCTCTACGCCTGGTTCGCCGTCTTCGCGCTGGTCCTTAAAGTCTTACTGGGTTTCGGGCCTTCACAGAGCAGTTATTTCTTCGCGGTGTTCGGCGCCAGCAGCGTCGTGTTTCAGCTCGCGGTCGTGGGCCGCTTGACCGGGCGCATCGGCGTGCGCGCGGCCTCGAACATCGGCTTCGCGAGCGCGTGTCTGTTCTTTCTCAGCGTTCCGTTCGTGCACAACGTGCCGGAGATGTTCGCGATCCAGATCCTCTTCGCGTTCGCGCTGTCGGTCTCGGGCGCGACGCTCGCGGCGCTGCTGACCGACGCGTCGCCGGAAGGCTCGCGCGGTACGATCCTAGGGGTCGGTTCGTCGCTCGAGTCGTTTTCGGGAGTTGCGATGCCGGCGATCTCGACGGCCGTACTGGCCACCTACGGGCCGCCCTGGACCGGTGCGATCTCGGCCTTCTTTTGTTTCATTGCGCTGGCGCTCGGCATCGCCGCACAGCGCCGGAAAGCGATCGTTCCCCGGAGCTAGGATCCTGCACGGCAACGTCAAGCCGGTGCGATGACCGCGAGCACGGCCCAAACGAGCAGTGCGACGGACGACACGACCAAGAAGATCGACGCGGCCACGCGCCGGGAGCGCTTGGGTTTACGAGCTCTTGAGCGTTCGCCTAACGGTTCTGTACCGACGGCCGGCCGGACCCGCTGCCTGACCGCCAGCTCGCAAAACTCGCGTGCCAGCCGCCGTTGGACGATGGCGCGCGCACAATCGACCGGATCCAGACTCGTCTGTCCCATATCATCCTGCGAAATGAAACGTATGTGAGGGGATTGCCCTTCAAGCATGGACCAGGCGGGCGAACATCCCGCGAAGGCCGGATGAAAAAGGACCTTCTCATCCGCGCCGGGAGACGCTACTCCGGCGCGAGCTCCGCGAGAAAGTTCGCGATCGCGTCGAGCGTCTCGGCGGGCCGGTCGCGGTGCGGCGAGTGGCCGCAGCCGGGGAGCAACAGCGTGTGGGCCCACGGCAGGCGCGCGGCCAGCGCGTCGAGCTGGGCGCGCGTTCCGTACTCGTCGTCCTCGCCTTGGAGCGCGAGCACCGGAGCGCGGATGTGCGCCAGCGACGGCTCGATGTTCCAATCCCGAAAGTCCGGATCCAGCCACGCGTCGTTCCAGCCGCGAAAGGCCGATTCGGCGTCGTCGTGATAGCGGCCCAAGCGCGCGCCGAAGTCGGTCGTTTCGTACGCGACCTTCGCTTGGGCGATGCTGTGGACCGAGATGTCTTCGACGAAGAGATGCGGCGCTTCGAGGATCAGCGCGCGCACCGCGTGCGGCGCGGCGCCCGCGTAGATCAAGGCGATCGACGCACCGTCGCTGTGCCCGAACAGGATCGGGCGCTCGATTCCCGCCGCGCGCAACAGCGCCGGCAACACGGTTTCGCCCTCGCGGTGCATGTAGTCGAGCGGGCGTTTCTCCGCGAGCGGATCCGAACGCCCGTATCCGTAGCGCGAGTACGCGAGCACCGCGCAGCCCGTGCGATCTCGCAGCCGCTGCGGGAAGTCCTTCCAGAGCGCGACGCTGCCCAGCCCCTCGTGCAGCATGACGATCGTGGGCGCGTCCGCGCTCGTGCCCGCAAGACGGAACGTTTCGAGCCGCTTTCCGGCCACGACGACGTGCGCGCCGACTCCACGCTCCGGCATGGCGGAAGTATAGTGCAGTACTTCCGGGCTCACAAGCGGAATAATGCATATACGAGGGCCACCATGCGCGACGCTTCGCACGATCAGCCGAAAGATGTAGCCGGTATCGGCTTCCTGCAGCGCCTGGGCGACCGCGTGAAAGAAGAACGCGCGCGGCGCGGCATGACGCGCAGGATCCTCGCGCGCGACTCGGGCGTTTCGGAGCGGTACCTCGCGCAGCTGGAATCCGGGCAAGGCAACATTTCCATCCTGCTCTTGCGCGAACTGGCGCGCGCGCTCGACGTCCCGCTCGACGCACTCGTTCGCGACGGACCCGAGCCGCCGCTCGACTTGACCCACGCCGTCGAGCTGCTGAGCCGTCTCGAGGCCGCGGACCTCGGCGAAGCGCGGCGGATGTTGCTGGCGCGCTTCGGCGGCGTCGATGCGGCCGCGCGGCGGCAGCGGATCGCGCTGGTCGGCTTGCGCGGCGCGGGGAAATCGACCCTGGGCCGCCTGCTGGCCGAACGCCTGGCGGTGCCGTTCGTCGAATTGGACCGCGAGATCGAGAAGTCGAGCGGCCTCTCGCTCAGCGAGATCTTCGACCTCTACGGACAAGCCGGCTTCCGGCGTTTGGAGCGGCTCGGCCTCGACCGGGTGCTGGATTCGTACCCGCGCTTCGTGCTGGCGACCGGCGGAAGCATCGTGGCCGAGCCGGGCACGTTCGCCGAGCTGCTGACCGCCTGCTTCACGGTCTGGATCCGGGCGCGCCCGGCCGAACACATGCAGCGTGTGGTCGCCCAAGGCGACACCCGGCCGATGGCCGACAACCGCGAAGCGATGGCCGACCTCGAGCGCATCCTGGCCGGCCGCGCAGCGCTGTACGGCAGGGCCGACGCCCAAGTCGACACCGCCGGCCGAACGGTCGGCGAAGCGCTGGAAGCCCTGGCAAACGCCCTCCCCGGCACCGGCCCGGCGGAAACCTGAGCGAACTATATGCATAATACTGCTTGTCAGGCACGCCGACATGAAGTATTATGCATACCTGATGAGCGTAGCGGTGGCTGACCCCAACCTGGTCACGTTCGACACCTCGCCCGACCGGTACCGGCACTGGAAACTGGCCGTGGACGGGCGCATCGCGACGCTGACCCTCGACGTCGACGAGGATGCGGGCCTGCGGCCCGGCTACAAGCTGAAGCTGAACTCCTACGATCTGGGCGTCGACATCGAGTTCCACGACGCGCTCGAGCGGATCCGCTTCGAGCACCCGGCGGTGGCGGCGGTCGTCGTGACGAGCGGCAAGGACCGCATGTTCTGCGCGGGCGCGAACATCTACATGCTCGGAACGTCGTCGCACCCCTGGAAAGTCAACTTCTGCAAGTTCACCAACGAGACGCGCAACGGCATGGAAGACTCGAGCCGCTACGACGGCTTGCGGTTCCTGGCGGCGCTCAACGGCACGACCGCGGGCGGCGGCTACGAGATCGCGCTGGCCTGCGACGAGATCCTGATGGTCGACGATCGCTCGACCAACGTCAGCTTGCCGGAAGTGCCGCTGCTGGGCGTGCTTCCCGGTACGGGCGGGGTCACGCGGGTCGTCGATAAGCGTAAGGTCCGGCGCGATCTGGCCGACGTCTTCTGCACGACCGCCGACGGCGTGCGCGCCGTGCGCGCCAAAGCCTGGGGCCTGGTCGACCGCATCGCACCGCCCGCGCAGTTCGCACGGCTCGTCGCCGAGCGCGCGGCGGCGCTGGCCGCCGAGTCCCCGCGCCCCGCGGATGCACGCGGCATCGCGCTGCGGCCTTTGGAACGCTCGATCGACAAGGCCGGCTACCATTACCGCCACGTCGACGTCACGTTCGAGCGCGAGGGACGCCGGGTGACGCTGACGCTGCGCGCGCCGCAAGGTCCGCAACCCTCGAGCGCCGAGGACATCGCCGCGCTCGGCGACGCCTGGTGGCCGCTCGCGTTCGCGCGCGAACTCGACGACGCGATTTTGATGCTGCGCACCAACGAACTCGAACTGGGGCTGGTCGCGGTCCGGTCCGAGGGCGACCCCGCCGCCGTGCTCGCGGCGGGCGAAACGATGCGCCGCAACGCCGAGCATTGGCTGGTGCGCGAGACGCTCGGCCTGTGGCGCCGGACGCTCGGGCGCCTGGACGTCACCGCGCGCAGCACCTACGCGATCCTCGGCGAAGGCTCGGCCTTCGCGGGCCTGTTCTTCGAGATCGCGCTCGCGTGCGACCGGAGTTACATGCTTTCGACGCCGGACCGCGAGGGCGCGCCGTGGATCGCGCTGGACGCGTTCAACTTCGGCCCGTTGCCGATGCCCGGCGGCTCGTCGCGCCTGGCAACGCGCTTTCTCGGCGCGCCCGAACGCGTCGCCGAACTGCAGGCCGCGGCGGGCACGCGGTACGATGCCGAGAGCGCGCTGCAGCTGGGCCTCGTCACCTTCGCTCCCGACGACCTCGACTGGGACGACGAGATCCGGGTGGCGTTCGAGGAGCGGGCCAACCTCTCGCCCGACGCGCTGACGGCGCTCGAGGCCAACCTCCGGTTCGGCGGCGCGGAATCGCTCGAAACCAAGATCTTCGGACGTCTGTCGGCCTGGCAAAACTGGGTCTTCTACCGTCCGAACGCGACCGGCGAACGCGGGGCGCTCAAGATTTTCGGCAGCGGCTCGAAGCCGCACTTCGACTGGGAAAGGGTGTAAGCAGAGCCGTGGGCATCGACTATCAGAGCCGCATTCCGAACAACGTCAGCCTCGATTCGAATAAGACGCTGCAGCGCGCGCTCGAGCACTGGCAGCCGGCCTTCCTGCAGTGGTGGCAGGAGATGGGCCCGAGCGACTTCCAGGCCTCCGACGTGTACCTGCGCACCGCGACCTCGGTCGACCCGAAGGGCTGGGCGACGTTCGGGCACGTGCGCATGCCCGAGTACCGCTGGGGCATCTTCCTCTCCGAGCCCGACCCGAACCGGCGCGTGGGCTTCGGCGACGATTACGGTAAGGACGTGTGGCAGCAGGTGCCGGGCGAATACCGCTCGACGCTGCGCCGCCTGATCGTGACGCAGGGCGACACCGAACCCGCCTCGGTCGAGCAGCAGCGGCTGCTCGGGCACACCGCGCCCTCGCTGTTCGACCTGCGCAACCTCTTCCAAGTCAACGTCGAGGAGGGGCGCCACCTGTGGGCGATGGTGTATCTCCTGCACGCCTACTTCGGGCGCGACGGGCGCGAAGAGGCCGAGCAGCTGCTCGCGCGGCACTCGGGGAGCGTCGACAACCCGCGCATCCTCGGCACGTTCAACGAGCCGGTCACGGACTGGCTCAGCTTCTTCATGTTCACGTACTTCACCGATCGTGACGGAAAATACCAGCTAAAGTCGCTGGCGGAGTCCAGCTTCGATCCGCTGGCGCGCACCTGTCAGTTCATGCTGACCGAGGAAGCGCACCACATGGCCGTCGGCGAAACGGGCATCGGGCGCGTCGTGCGGCGCACGCTCGAGGTGATGAAGGACGTCAACTCCGACGATCCGGAAACCGTGCGGCGCGCGGGCGCGATCGACTTGGGAACGTTGCAGCGCTACCTGAACTTCTGGTTCAGCTCCTCGCTCGATCTGTTCGGCGCCGAATCGTCGTCCAACGCGGCCTCGTACTTTGCGACCGGCATCAAGGGCCGGCCCGACGAGGCCAAGTACGAGGACCATCTGGCCCTCGAAAGCGTCTACGAGATCGCGGTCCCCGACGGCCGCGGCGGGGTGGCGATCGAACGCGTGCCGCTGCGCAACGCGATGAACGAAGTCGTTCGCGCCTCGTACGTCAAGGACTGCGAGCGCGGCATGGTGCGCTGGAACCGCGCGATCGAAACGGCCGGCTTCGACGTGCGGCTGACGCTGCCCAGCACGCGCTTCCGGCGCGGGATCGGGGTCTGGGGCGACGTGCCGACCGACCCCGCCGGGGTGCCGGTCTCGCGGGCCGAGTTCGAGCAGAACCGCGACCGCTGGCTCCCCTCCGACGCTGACCGCGCGTTCGTGCGCAGCCTGATGCAGCCGGTCCGCGAGCCCGGGAAGGTCGCCGGCTGGATCGCGCACCCGGACCGCGGCATCAACAAGCAGTCGCCGGATTACGAGTACGTGCGCCTGAACTGATCGGCTTCGGCGCGCGTTCTTCGGCCATGAAGTTCGCGCAGATCATTCCCGCCGTCGCGCTCGTGCTCGCGCCCGTAGCGGTCTCGGCCCAAATCCCCGGCCCGCCCGGTCCCGCGCCCGCGACGCTGAGCGTCTCGGGCGAAGGCCTCGTCCAGCGCCTGCCGGACATCGCCCGCGTCAACGTCCAGATCGTTACCAACGACGACGATGCGGGGCGCTCGGCGGGCAAGAACTCCGATATCTATAACGCGCTCAAAGCCAAGCTGGCGCCGCTCGGCATCGCCGGCGACGCGCTGACGACCAGCTACTTCTACGTCAATTTCGTCCCGCGTCCGCCCAAGGGCACCGCACCCGAACAAGCGCAGCCGCGCTACGGCTACGTCACGTCCCGATCGGTAGCCGTCGCCGTCGCGCCGATCGAGAACGTCGGCAAGGTCGTCGACGCGGCGACGGCCGCAGGCGTCACCGCGGTGGGCGACGTCTCCTTCGAGCTCAAGGACCGCAGGGCGGCGTATCGCGAGGCGCTCGCCGCCGCGATCGACGACGCGAAGCGCAACGCGGCGGCCGTCGCCGCGGCCGGAGCCTTCACCCTCGTGCGTTTTCGCAACGTATCGGCCACCGGGATCGCGCCCGGACCGTATGCGGGCGTCGCGCTCAAGGGCAATATGATGGCCGCACCCGCCCCGCAGCCGCCCACCGAGCTCGGCAACGGCGGTCCGATCTCGGTCTCCGCGCGCGTATCGGTGACCTACGACATCCGCTGAACGCGGCGCCGCGAGGACCGCTCAGGCGGCGGACTTCTTGCGGCGCACCGTCTTCTTCGGCTTGGGCTCCGCCTCGGCGGCCGCCGCGCCGCGCTGCTTCTTCGACTCTTCGAGGCTCTTCTGGAGCACGTCCATCAGGTTGACGACGTTGTCCTGACGCGGCGCCTGGGTCGACGCCTTCGGCACCTCCTGGCCCGCCGCGCGCGCCTCGATCATGGCTAAGACCTGCTCGCGGTACGTGTCGCGGAACTTGTCCGCATCGAAGGCTTCCGTCATCGTATCGATCAGCAGCCGCGCGACTTTCATCTCGTTCTCGGGCGGCGTTTCGCTGGCGGGAAACTCGAGGGTCGACTGCTCGACGATCTCGTCCGCGAAGTGCATCAGCTCGAGCACCAGCGCGTCCCCGTTGGGCTTGAGGGCCGCCAGATGCTCGCGCGAGCGGATCACGACCTTCGCGATGCCGACCTTACCCGATTCCTTGAGCGCCTCGCGCAGCAGCGCGTAGGCGTGCCGCCCGCGCTTCTCGGGTTCCAAGTAATAGGGCTTGTCGAAGAACATCGGGTTGATCTCGTCCAAATCGACGAACTGGACGATGTCCACCGACTGCGTGGCCTCGGGGTTGACGCGCTCGAAATCCTCGTCGCTGAGGATCACGTAGCGGCCCTTCTCGTACTCGTAGCCGCGCACGATGTCGGAGTACGCCACGTCCTCACCGTCGAGCGAGCAGCGCCGGACGTTCTGGATCCGGCCGCCGTCCGTGCGGTGCAGGAAGTTGAAACGGAGGTCGTTCGTCCGGATCGCCGTCTGCAGCTTGACCGGGATCGTGACGAGACCGAAGTTTATCGCTCCGGACCAGATCGCATGCGCCATTGCGTGAAGCTCCTCATCCCCATGCCCGCCGCGCCTTTTCCAGCGCGGGCTCGAGTCGTTGTTCCTGCCAGTGCGAACCCGCCCAGAGGTCGCTGCGCTCTGCTACGAGCGCCGGTGCATTCTTCAGCGTGTAGCGGGCGAACTCTGCCTCGGTGTCGCGGGTCCGTTTGCGGGACATCGTCCGGACGTCGCTCCAATCGAGCGGCATCGATACCGGGGCCCCGGCGCGAGCCCGGACGCTGAAGGGGGCGACCATCGTCTTGCCCCTCCCGACCTGGACGTAGTCCAGGTAGACCGTCCCGGCGGGCCGCTTCGCGGGCATGCGCTCGAGGGTCGTCAGCTCCCGCAGGCGCCCGTTCAGCGTCCGCGCCACGAGCTCGCCGAAACCCTTGCAGACGTCGTACGTGTAGGCCGGGACCAGCGGGATCGCCACGTGCAGGCCCGAGCCGCCCGAGGACTTGACCACGGGGACCAGGCCGATTTCGGCCAGGATGTCGCGCAGCCCCAGGGCCACCTTCGCGAGCGTCGCCGGCGTACAGCCCTCGCCCGGGTCCAGATCGAAGAACAGGAAGTCCGGGGTGTCGAGCGAGCCGGCCCGCGACGTCCACACGTGCAGGACGATCGCGGCCAGGTTCGCGACGTACGCCAAGGTGGCTTCGTCGTTGCACAGGATGAAGCGGATCGATTCGCGCTTGCCCGAATCGCTCTTCACGGTCACCGTCGGCACCCAGGCCGGCAAGAAGCGCGGCGCGTGCTTTTCGAAGAACGACTCGCCGTCGATGCCGTCGGGGTAGCGCTGCAGCGTCAGCGGACGGTCGATCAGGTGCGGTAGGATGTACGGCGCCATCGTGCGATAGTACGCGACCAGGTCGCCCTTCGTGTATCCGTCGCCGGGCCACAGCACTTTGTCGCGGTTGGTCAGCGACAGCGTGCGGCCGCCGAGTTCGAGCGTCTCGCTCGTCTTCGCCATCGGGCCGCTACGCCACGCCGCGCGCGGCCGGACGCTCGCGCACGATCTCGCGCGCGTCCTTGTCGGCGCGCAGCGCCACGAAGACGGGGTGGCGCAATAACCCGTCGCGCGTCCACTCCGTGAACGCGACCTCGGCGACCAGCGACGGCGTCACCCAATGCGCCTTGGTGTCGGTCTTGGGCGGCCGCACGAAAGGCGGCGTCGCGCGTTCGAGCGGCTGCAGCTTGGCGGCGACGGTCGCGAGCTTCTTGGCATCGAAGCCCGTGCCGACCGAACCGGCGTAGACGAAATCGCCCTTCTCGTACACGCCGATCAGTAAAGCGCCAAAGTATTTGCGGCTGCCGCGCGCTTCGGTCCAGCCGCCGACGGCGAATTCTTGACGCGCCTGGGTTTTGACTTTCACCCAGTCGCGCGAGCGGCGGGTCTGGTAGGTGGAGGCGCGGCGCTTGCCGACGATGCCCTCGAGCCCGCGCGCTTCGGCCAGCTCGAAGAGCTTCTTTCCGTCGCCGATCACGTGCTTGCTGAACATGACCGGGCCGCGGCCGGTCAGCAGCGACTCGAGCACGGCCTTGCGCGTCTCCAGCGGCTCGCCGCGCAGGTCGCGGCCGTTGCCGTACAAGAGATCGAACGCGACGAACGTGACCGGCCGCTTCGGCGGCTGGGTGCGGCCGAACCGGTCCAGCCGCTCCTGTAGCGCGGCGAACGAGGGGCGCCCGGCGGCGTCGAGCACGACGATCTCGCCGTCGACCAGCAGCGGCCGCTCCGAGAACGCCTCGGCGAGGTCCGCGAGTTCGGGCAATTTGGCCGTGTAGTCGTTGCCGTTGCGCGAGACGATCGCGACCGCGCCGTCGCGGTCGATCTGCGCGAGCGCCCGGTATCCGTCCCACTTCAGCTCGAACAGCCAGTCCGGGTCGTCGAAGGGCGCCTCGACCGGGGTCGCGAGCATCGGCGACGTGACGGCCGGCATCGCTTCGAGCTTGCCCTTCGGGGCGGCGCGCGCGGGTGCGGCCGCGGGCTTGGACGACGCCCAGTGCGGGGCCCGCGGGTCGCGCGCGACGTCGGCCAGCGTCTTGCCGGACTTCACCGACTCCGCGTGGTCCTCGATGTGCCACGCCGGGTCGGCCGCGCCGTCGCGTTCCTTGATCAGCAGCCACGCGTTCTCTTCGCCGCCGCGCCCCTTGATGTGCACGAGCGCGAAGCCGCCGTGGAGCTTCTTGCCGGACAACTCGAACTTGAGCGACCCCTTCGCGATCTGTTCGCTCGTGTCGGTGCCTTCGAGCAGCCGGTACGTGCCGCGGTCCCACACGATCACTTCGCCGGCGCCGTAGTTGCCGGCCGGGATGACGCCCTCGAAGTCCCGGTACTCGAGCGGGTGATCCTCGACCATCATCGCGAGCCGCTTCTCGCCCGGGTCGAGCGACGGTCCCTTCGGCACCGCCCAGGACTTCAACACGCCGTCCGCTTCGAGGCGGAAATCGTAGTGCAGGCGGCTCGCGCGGTGCATCTGAACGACGAAGCGCTGCCGTTTGCCGCGGCCGGGCTTGGCCTTCGCCGGGTCGCCCGAAGGCTCGGGCGTCTTCGCGAAGTCGCGTTTCTTCGCGTAGGCGGACAGCGGAACGTCGTCCTTCTTCAGGCTCACGGTACGACCGAGTATACCCGCTGGAGCTGCAACATCGCGACCCCAAAGCGGGGGGCGGAACGCTCAGCGATACTGCGGCGGCAAGACGTGCACGAGGTAGAAGTCGTAGAACGTGCGCCAGTACCAGATGCCCCAGATGCCGGCGGCCATCGAAAAGCCGAGCAGCGCGACCGTGAGGGGCCGCGGCACGCGCGCGGCGGCCAGCACGATCAGCGGAAAGAGAAACGGCTCGAAGTCCAGCGCGTGGCGCATGCCGAATTGCGCGCCGCCGTTGGCATAGTAGAGAAACGACGGTGCGGCGGTGAGAACGGCCGCCGCCCACATCGCCGGGACGAACCCGCGTTCGCCGCCGCGCGCGAAAAACGCGAGCACGAGCGCCGGGCTCGTCACCTCGAGCGCGACCGCGTCGACGCGCGGGACGAACCATGGGTAATGGTTCACGAACGACGGCAGGGCCAGAAAGAACGCTTCGAGTTCGTAGCCGAAGTACGCAAGCCGGAACGGCGAGCCGGTCGGTTCGCCGATCTGGTCCTGGTGGTACCAGGCCACGTACCCGATGTCGTTCGGCACGCCCCAGCGTGCGACGTTGTACGCGACGTCGACGCCCGCGGCCACCGCGAGCACGGCTAGCGCCGCCGCCGCCGCCGGCACGCGCCGCTTCGCGGGCGCTCGCGCGAGTGCGTACGCGGCGCACGGCAGGAGCGCCAGGATCATGGTGAAGCGCGAGCCGGCGGCCAGCACCAGTAACGCCGTCACGACCCAGGCCCGCCGTTTGCCGAGCAATTCCGCAACCGCCAGTAACGCGAAGAACACCGCCCCGACGTGCGCGACGAACCACACCGCGCCGTAGATCGCGCACCACGTGAGGTCGGTGCCGAGCGCGAAGAACGCGGCCAGCAGCGCCGCCATGGCGGGACCCGCGCCGAGCCGGCGCGCGATGTGCCACGCGACCGCGACGGACAGCCCGGCGACGACGCAGGCGAACGCCGTTTGGTTGGCGGCGCGGCCGAAGAGCGCCACGAGGGGCATCAGCATGACCGCCGGGACCGGACCCTCGATCACGTAGTGCGCCCCGCGCCACTCGAGCGCGTCGATGTACGCGCCCGGCCACTGGATCCACACGTGGCCGTGCAAGAACGCGTCGGCCAGGCGCACGTAATTGTTGTAGATGCTCGAGTCAAGGCGCGAAACGGCCAGCAGCACCGCGCTGGCGACCACCGCGACCCCGGCCAGCTCGAAACCGTAACGCCTCGTCACCCGAGGGTCTCCGGGCGGACGACGGCGAGCCAGTACCAGATACCGAGGGCGCTCATCGCGATCGAATACAAGGTCGCGTACACCGTCCAGCGCGGCAGTTCGATCCGCGCGGCCAAGACCATCAGGACGAAGAGGAACGGCTCGAAATCCAGCGCGTGGCGCATGCCGTACTGGGCCGCGCCGTTGACGTAGTAGAGCAGCGACGGTACGGCGACGAGCAGCGTCGCCAGCCACATCGCGCGCACCGTGAAGAGCGGCCGCCGCGCGAAGCAGGCGAGCAGGAGCGGCGGGCTCGTGTAGATCAGCGCCGTTCCCTTGATGCTGGGGATCACGAACGGCGCCCGGTCGTAGAGCGTGGGCGGTTCGAGGAAAAACGACTGCAGTTGCATCGGTATGTTGTGCCAGCTGAAGGGCGAGCCGGCCGGCGCGCCCGCTACCGAATCTTGGTGAAAGAAGATCGTGTGCCCGCTATCGTACCAGACGCCCCAGCGGGCCCGGTTGTACCACACCCAGAGCGCGCCGAACGCCGCGACGACCGCCGCGAACGCGACGACGCGGCGCAGGCCGCCACGACGTTCGGGGGCGTCGCCGAAGCCGCCGCGGTAGAGCCCGTATGCGAGGACGGGCAGCGCCATCACGAGCGTGAAGCGCGAACCGACCGCCAACGCATAGGCGAGTCCGACCGCCCAGCCGCGCGGGTGACGGCCGGCCAGCTGCGCGAGCGCCAGCGTCACGAACGCGACGGCGCCGGTCTGCGCGGTAAACCAAACGTCGCCGAGCGCCGAGCCCCACCACAGGTCCGTCCCGCCCCAAAAGAACGTGCAGAGGACGAGCGTGCGCCGGCGCTCGAGCCCCAGGTTCTCCGCAACCTGCCAGGCCGCGGCCACGGCCACGCCCGCCAGCAGCACGGAGAGCAAGGTCTGATTCGCGCGCAGCCCGGCCAGCGCGACGTAGGGCACCAGCAGCAAGCCCGGCACCGGATCGTTGACGATGTAGCGCCGGCCGTTCCAGAGCACCGCGTCGATCGCCGGACCGGGCCAATCGATCCAAAGCCGGTGGTGCAGCAGCGCGTCCGCGAACAGGACGTAGTTGTTATAGTGCGTGGGCGCGACCCGCGAGGGCAAGGCCGTCAGCGCCGCCGCCACGGCGCCCGCCAACAGCGCGCGACCGGGCGCCGTGTTCAGGAACCATCCGTCGGTGCCGAAGCGCAGCGCCGCGGCGCCGGCGTCACTTCTCGAGGCGGTAGGCATAATAGCTGTTGCTCTTCACCGGGACGACCTTCAAGCCCGGAATGCGCAACGACGAATCGAACGCGATGTCGTAGACGGGCCGGTGCGCGAGCCAGCCGGGCACGTACGCGACGTACTGTTGAGGTCCCGACGTCACGACCGTGCGGTTTCCGAACGAATGCTGCACGTACGCCGCATACGCCAGCGGCGTCGAGTACGCCCAGTCCGCCAGCACGATCGCATTGTCGGGCGTGACCGACTTGACTTCTTCCACGTACGAAGGCGCCCAGTCGTCGTGGCGCTGATCGAGGACCGTTCCGCGCTCCGGCGACGCCGCGACGAACGACGCGACCAGCGCCGCGGTGAAACCGAAGCGGCCGAGGCTGCGCGCGTCGAAGCGAAAGAGGTCGACGACCCGTTCGAAGCCTGCGCCGATCGCGACCGCGGCACACCACAGCGCGAGCAAGTAGTAACGGTCGGGATCCTGCAGCTCCGCATACGTTTCGGTGAACGGCACGGGCAGCAGCGCCGCGAGGACGATCGCGATGCCCGCGCGCCGGTGCGACGCCACCAGCACGAACGCGCCGACGGCCGCCAGCAGCACGCCGGCGTAGCCGAACGCGGCCGATACGCGCGTCACGAGCGCGGCCGCGTAGTCCGGGTAGCGCGCCACGTCGACGAAGCCCGCGAACCCGCTGTGCGTGTCGAAATCCGAAGCGCGCAGGACGCGCAGGAAGTTCGGCCACGTCGCGGGGTGGTCGTAGTCCCAGAAGGGCAGGCCGCGCGGCAGGCCGAGGGCCACCGTCGGGTCGAGGCCGTGCGCGGCGACGTAGGCGCTGCGCAGCGGCAAATACGCGTACGGCAGCAGCCCGAGCACGATGCCGGCCGCGAAGAGCGCCAGTGAAGCAGGCTCGCGCCAGCGGGCCCTGCCGGTCACGAGCACGGCTACGGCCGGCACGAGCAGGAGCGCGACGCCGTGCGTGGCGCCGGCCAGCCCGAGCGCGAGCGCCGTCAGAAACAGATCACGGCGCCGGCCCGCGAACAGCCACCGCATCGCAAAGAACAGCGCGAGGACGCGGAAGAGCAGGGCGACGTCCTGGACTTCCGCGCGCGTCGCGTCTTTCCACGGCACCAACGCCAGCGCGAAACCGAGGGTGCAGACGGCGCCGGTGAGCGGCGGGACGCCGAGCCGCCGCGACACGGCGTAGAGCAGGCCGGCCGACGTCGCGACCGCGACCGAGCACATGAAGTTCACGTGCCAGGCCGGTTCGCCCAACGGCACCGCATGCACGAACAGCCAGCCCAGCAGCACGAACGCGGGACAGGCCGGCGGATGGGCGATACCCAGGATCGCGCACACCGTCTGCAGTTCGCCCGTGTCCCAAAACGCGAAGGAGGGCGGCAGCGAGTAGGTGTACAGCGCGAGCGCGAACGCGCCCAGCGCGACCGCGACGAGGCCGTCGCGGCGGCCGGCGCCGCTCACCTGACCCAAAAGACGACGCCGGACGCGCCGCCCGGGGTGTAAAATGCGAGCGACCCCTCGCGACCTGCCAGCATTGAAAGAGAGCCGATCACCTTGCGACGCCGCATCCCGGGCGCGTTTTAGCGCAATGAACGCACCCCGCCTGTCCGGCACCCGCGTGGTGGTCGCCGAACCGTTCTCCGAAACGGGTCTCGATGTCTTGCGCGATGCGGGCATCGACGTCGTCTCCGTCGTCGGCCAGCCTCCCGAGGCGCTGCGCGCCGCGCTTGCATCGGCCGACGGGCTGATCGTGCGCTCGGAAACGAAGGTCGATCGCGCGTTGTTGGCCTGCGGCCCCAACCTCACGGTCGTCGCTCGGGCCGGCGTCGGCGTCGATGCGATCGACGTGGCGGCCGCAACCGACGCCGGCATCGTCGTGCTCAACACGCCCGGCGCGAACACGCTGGCCGCGACCGAACAGACCTTCGCGCTGATGCTGTCGCTGGCGCGCTTCACCGCCGACGCCGTCGCCTCGATCCGGGCCGGGCGCTGGGAGCGCAAGCCCTTCATCGGCCGCGAGCTGGCGGGCAAGACGCTCGGCATCGTCGGGCTCGGCCGGATCGGCGGCGCCGTCGCCGTGCGCGCGGCCGCGTTCGGCATGAAGCCGATCGCCACCGACCCGTTCATCTCGCGCGCCCGCGCCGAGAGCTTCGGAGTCGAACTGCTGCCGCTCGACGAGCTCTTGGCCCGCGCCGAGTTCGTCACGTTGCACGTACCGCTCACGCGCCAGACCGTCGGCCTGATCGACGCCGCGAAACTGCGCTTGATGCAGCCGCACGCGTTGCTGATCAACTGCGCGCGCGGGGGCGTGATCGACGAGGCGGCGCTGCTCGAGGCCCTCGACGCCGGCCGGATCGCGGGCGCCGCGATCGACGTCGTCGCGGAGGAGCCGCCGCCGCCGGGCGGCACGGGTGCCCGCCTGCACCGCCATCCGAAGGTCATCGCGACGCCGCACCTGGGCGGCTCGACCTTCGAGGCGCTCGAGCGCATCGCGATCGAGCTGGCCCAGGACGTGGCCGGCGTCCTGCTGGGCGGCCCGCCCGCGGCCGCAGTCAACGCACCGATCGCCGACGGTCCCGATGCCGAATTGCTCCGGCCGTTCGTCGACCTCGCGCACCGCATCGGCAAACTCTACCCGCAGCTGGCGCACGATGCCGGCGCCGACCAATCGCCCGATGCGACCGCGCACGGCAGCTTCACGATGGTCATGGAGGGCGCGATCGGCCCGCTCGGTCCCGAACCGGTCGTGACCGCGTTCTTGGCGGGCCTGCTGCAGATGACCACGGACCGCCGGGTGTCGATCGTCAACGCCCGCGCCATCGCCGAGGAACTCGGCGTGCACGTCGACGTCCGCGGCAGCGAACGTCACGGCGCCTACGCCTCGACCCTTCACGTCTCCGGCGGCACCACCTCGATCGCGGGCACTTCCGCCTTCGGCGGCCTGCGCATCGTCGCGATCAACGGCTTCGAGATCGACGCCGTGCCGAGCGGCGCGATGCTGGTCACCCGGCATCACGACGTCCCCGGCATGATCGGTAAGGTCGGCACGGTCCTGGGCGAGGCGTCGGTCAACATCTCGACGATGCAGGTCTCGCGCGAGGACGCCGGCGGCGACGCGCTGATGATTCTCTCGACCGACCGCCGCGTCGAGCCCGACACGCTCGAGCGCATCCGCGCGATCGGGGGTATCAAGAGCGTTCGTGCACTCGACGTCTGAACCGCAGCCGCGACCGTGATCTGGCTGGCGCGGCACGGCGAGACGACCTGGAATCTGGGCGGCCGCTACCAAGGCCGGATGGAATCGGCGCTGTCCGGGCTCGGCGTGCGACAAGGGTTCGCGCTCGCGGAGTACTTCGCGCAGCGCGTGGAGCGCGGCCAGCGCGTGCCCACGCGAATCCTGTCGTCGCCGCTGCTGCGCTGCACGGCCACGGCAGGCTTCAGCGCGCAGCGCCTGGGCTTGCCGGTCGAAATCGACGAGCGGCTGATCGAGATCGCCCACGGGACGTGGGACGGGCGCTACCGCGACGAGCTCGCGCAAAACGACCCGATACGCTATCGCGCTTGGCGCGAAGACCCGGCTCACGTTGCGTTCGAAAACGGAGAATCGCTAACCGACGTCCTGTGGCGCTGGCGCGCCGCCGCCGCCGACCTCGCCGCGCGCACCGACGACACGCTCGTCGTGACGCACGACGCCATCGTGCGTTGCGCGCTGGTCGATCTCCAGGGCCTGAGCCTCGACGATTTCTGGACGACGCCCGTCGAAAACGCCGCCTTCGCGCTCATCGAGAACGACGGCCGCAACCTGCGGCTGGTCGAGCCGTTCTGCGCCGAGCATCTGCGCGATCTGCGCGCGGACGTCACCTCGCAAGCGCTGTAGCGTACCGCTTAGGGGGCGCCTTCGGGAAGCAACGGTGCCGGCGTTGCGGTTGCGCGCGGCGCCTCGAACGTCGACGCCGGCAGCGACGGCGGGAAACGGTACGCCGACCATTCGATGCGCTCGCGGGCGGTCGCGCCGTTCGCGAGGTGTGCGCTCACGGTTGCCGAGCGCACGACCCAATAGAGATCGGCCGGACCGTACGCGAGTTCGCCGCTGCCGCGGGCGCCGCCGCCGTCGATCTTGAACCGGACGAGCGAAGGCAGGAAGCTGCGGCCGTCGATATCGATTTCGCTCACCGCAAACGAGGGCGAACCGCGCGGCACCGTGCGAAACGCGTAGGTGTAACCGCCTGCGTCGCGGCGCGCGCCCGCGAACGTGAAGGCGTACTCCGCGGCTTTGGGCGCCACCACCGCGATGTCGTAGCGGTTCGTACGGTTCGCCAGAATGCGTACGGCCGGCTGGCGCAGCGCGTAGCTGTCGACGATCAGCGTTTCGTCGCGTTCGTTCAAGCCGCTGCGGTACACGCGGTGCGTCTGTTCGATGTCGCGTAAGCCCAGCTGCTCGACCGAATACTCGAACGAGAGGGCCGGCGGTTCGCGCAGCGACTCCAGCGCTTCGGCGTAGCGCGCGAGCACGGTCGCGGGCGCGAGCGCGGCCGGCGCTTGCGCGGCGGCCGGCGGACGCGGCGCTGCGCGCACGCCGCCCGCCGCCACGGCGACCGCGGCCGAAAGCGCCAACGCGCCGAGCGCGGCCGACCGCCGCCGGATCACCGCAGAGCTGCGCGAATCGCGGCCAGTGCCGCGCCGGCGCCGGCCGGATCGTTCCCGCCGCCCTGCGCTTGAGCGGCTTGGCCGCCGCCGCGGCCGCCCACGTGCGGAGCCATCGTCTTGAGCAGATTCCCGGCGTGCACGCCCTGCGCCGTGAGGTCGGCGCTCGCGGACACGAGTAACGCTACCGAACCGCCGTCGACGCCGGCCAGCGCGATCACGCCGCTGCCGAGCTTCTGGCGGATTGCGGCGCTCAGATGCTTCAGTGCTTGCGCATCCGCTTCGCGCACCGTCGCGGCCACGACGCGTTTGCCGCCGATCTCCTCGGCCGCGGCGACGTAGACGGCGGCATCGGCCGCGGCCAGGCGCGCCTTCAACTCGGCCAGCGACTTTTGCGCGTCGCGCACGTCGCGCTGCAGGCGCTCGATACGTTCTCCGAGCTCGGCCGGCTTGGCCGACAGCGACTCGGCCAGCTCGCCGATCAGTTCCTGCTGATCGAGCGCGTAACTCTCGGCAGCCTTCGACACGACGGCTTCGATCCGCCGGATGCCGCTGCCGATCGAGGATTCGCTCAAGACCAGAAAGAGCCCGAGTTCGCCCGTGGTCAGCGCGTGCGTGCCGCCGCAGAACTCGACCGACGGGCCGAAGTGCACGACCCGCACGCGCTCGCCGTACTTTTCGCCGGCCATCGAAATCGCGCCGGAAGCGGCGGCTTGCGCGGGCGTCATCACCTTGGTTTCCCGATGGTGGTCGGCGCGAATCATCGCGTTGACGCGCGCGACCACGTCGCGCCGCTGCTCGGTCGTCAGCGCGCCGCCGGGCGACCGAAAATCGAAGCGCATGCGATCGATCCCGACCCACGAACCGGCTTGCGTGACCTCGTCGCCCAGCACGTCTTTGAGCGCCCGCTGCAGCAGATGCGCGCTCGTGTGGTGACGCCGAATCTCCTCGCGCCAGCCCGGATCGACCGCGCCGTGCACGGTGTCGCCGACCGCGATGGCGCCGCCGCGCATGATGCCGCGATGGGCGATCGCTTCACCGGCAAACTGCGTGTCGAGCACGAGGAAGGTCGCGATCGAACCGTCGGACCCGATCAGTTCGATGACGCCGCGGTCGCCGATCTGACCGCCCTTCTCCGCGTAGAACGGCGTCCGGTCGAGCACCAGCTGCGCTTCGTCGCCGTCGGTCACGCTCTCGACCGCGGCGCCGTCGCGCAGGATCGACACGACCGCGCCGTCGCTTTCGAGTCCCTCGTAGCCGGTGAACTCGGAGACGACGGCCGGCAGTTCGGCCACGCTGACGACCGCGCGCCTCTTTTGCGCGTCGGCGCGCGCCCGTTCGCGCTGCTCTTCCATCTCCGCCTCGAAGCCGCCGAGGTCGATGCCGACGCCCGCTTCACCCGCGATCTCGCGCGTCAGCTCGAAGGGAAACCCGTACGTGTCGTGCAGCACGAAAAGATCGTGTCCCTCGAGCGGCGTCCCGCTCCGCTTCGCGCCCTCCAGGAGTCCTTCGAGCATCGCGCTGCCGCGTTCGAGCGTCTTGTTGAAGGCGATCTCTTCCGCTCCGATGGCCGCTTCGATGCGCGGCAGCGCCGGCGGAAGCTCGGGATAACCGGACTCGAGCGACCGCACGACCGCCGGAGCGAGCGCCGTCATGAAGCCGGCCGGATAGCCGAGCAGCTTCCCGTTACGGATCGCGCGCCGCACGAGGAAGCGCAGGACGTACCCGCGGTCGGTGTTCGACGGGTAGACGCCGTCGGCGATCAAGAACGTGACGGCGCGCGCGTGGTCGGCGACGATGCGCCGGCGCACGATTCGCTCGCTCATGCTCAGCGTCGAATGACCGACGTTGGGCTGCGCGGCGATCAGATCGGTGAAGATGTCGGTTTCGTACATCGAGGCTTTGCCGTTGGCGACCGCCAGCAGCCGCTCGAAGCCCGCACCGGTATCGATGTTCTTGGTCCGCAGTTCGGTCAGCGTACCGCCGGCCGCGCGATTGTACTGCTGGAACACGAGGTTCCAGAGCTCGACGAAGCGGTTTCCGAGATTGGGTCCCGTGTCGGCGGGCGAACTTGCGTGCTCGCGCCCGGTGTCGTAGAAGATCTCGCTCGAGGGACCGCACGGACCGGTCGGTCCCATCGTCCAGAAATTCTCTTCGTCGAAGCGGGTGATGCGCGCCGGATCGAGCCCCACCTCCGTTTCCCAGAGCCGCTGCGCTTCGTCGTCGCCGGTATGTACGGTGACGTACAGCTTGCCGGCGTCGAGGCCCAGCACGCGGGTCAGATACTCCCACGCCCACACGATCGCTTCGCGCTTGTAGTAGTCGCCGAAGCTGAAGTTGCCCAGCATCTCGAGGAAGGTGCCGTGACGTCCGCTGCGCCCGACGTTCTCGATATCGGATTTCGCGCCCGCAACCCGCAGGCAGCGCTGTACCGTGACCGCGCGCGCGGCCGGCGGCGGAACGTCGCCGAGAAACGCCGGTACGAACTGTTCCATCCCCGCGATCGTGAACAGCGTCGTCGACATCTGGTCGGGAATCAGCGACGCGGACGCGGCGTGCAGATGCCCTTTAGAAACGAAAAAATCGACGAACGAGCGCCGTAATTCCTGACTCGAGAAGCTCATGACCGTTGCGGTTTCCGGCCCATGCCGGAGAACGCCTATCGCCGGCGAGCGGCGGAGAATTCCCGGTTGGAGCGGTTCTGTTCGACGAACGCGCCCCAGAAGATCACCAAACCCGCGACCAGCGCCACGCCATGAAGAACGAGACCAACGGTTTGCACAGACACGCTTCCCAGTATACCCCCCCGCCGCCCCCCGTCAAGGCGTCCAGCAAGCCTCACTCTGCGGGGGCACAGGGGCGAAGCCCCGCCTGACCCCGCAGGCCCCGGTCATTCCAAGGGCTGGGCGATCGGCACGGGGGTCCTCCGGGGTGCGCCGCGCCAAGCCGGCGCCCGGACGGCGCCGGCGCCAGGCGCGCCTCAAGGCCCCGATTTGCCCCGGACGGGCAAATCGGGGCCGTCCCCGGAGGACCCCCGTGCCGGTCGCCCAGCCCGGACATGGCCAATCAAGCCAAAGCGCTTTTAGCGTTCCAGCAAGACGTCGCGGAGTTTCTCGAGCGCCTTCTGCTGCAGGCGCGAGACGTGCATCTGCGAGACGTTGAGGCGCTTGGCGATCTCGGTCTGTGAGATGGACTCGTAAAAGCGCAGGAACAGGATGATGCGCTCCCGGCGCGAGAGGACCTCGAACGCGCGCTCGAGGTTCGCCCGGTCCTCGAGGTTCGCGAGCGACGGGTCCGTCTTTCCGATGTAGTGGGCCAGCGTCTGCGAGTTCTTGTCGCCCTCGCCCGTCACTTCGGTGTCGAGCGAAAGCAGGTTGTAGGCCTGGCCCAGCTCCTGTGCCTCGATGATCTCTTCCTCTGTGGCGTTGAGGTGGTGGGCCAGATCCTTGACGGTCGGCGAGTGGCCGAGATTGACGGTCAGCTTCTCGATCGCGCGGTTGACGCTCAGGTTCAGTTCTTGGAGGCGGCGTGGGACCTTGAGCGCCCAGCCTTTATCGCGAAAATAGCGCTTGATCTCGCCGACGATCGTCGGCGTCGCATAGGTCGTGAACTCCACGCCGCGCTCGAGATCGAAACGGTCGATCGCTTTGATCAGGCCGACGGTGCCGACTTGGATCAGATCGTCCAGCGCTTCCCCGCGGTTGGCGAACTTGACGGCCAGGTAGCGCACGAGGTTGAGGTGCGCGACGACGAGTTCGTCGCGGAGCCGTTCCGCTAGGACGGCATTCGTGTCGCGAGCGGCCGCGAGCCGTGCGAATGCCTCGCGCGTACGCGCGCGGTCCCAACGCTCGTCGTCACCGCCGTGGTGGGTCGACTGCATAGCGCTACGCGCCGACGCGTTTGGTCATGACCAGCTCGGTGCCGAGTTGCGGATCGACGTTGTACTCGAGGTTGTCCATCAAGGCTTGGATCAAGAAGATACCCAACCCCTCGCCTTCGACCGCCATGATCGAAGGCCGTTTGGGAGCGTTCTCCCGAGGCGCCCGGTAGCGGTCGTCGCGCACGTCGACGCGCAGCGACGACATCGAAGCCGTACACGTGATATCGATCGTCTGAATCCCGGCGCCGTGCTGGATGCAGATCGTGCACGCTTCCGCGATCGCGAGCTTGAGGTCTTCGATCTCCTCGACGGAGAACGGCAACCGGTTCGCGATCGCGGCGACCGCCAGACGTGCCACGGCCACCCATTCGGGCTTGCTGGGAATCCGCAGCTCGACCGTACCGAGATGTTCGGTACTGGGCTCGGTCGCGTTCACGCCAGGCCCTTCTTGGCGCCCGCTTCGTCATCGAAGATACCGAAAATCTTCACGAGACCGGTGATGTCGAAGATCTTCTTGATCTGCGGGTTCGTACAGACGAGGTTGACCGTGCCGCCGTGCTCGCGAACGCGCTTGAGGCCGCCGATCAACACGCCGAGCCCGGTCGAATCGATGTAGCGAACTTTTTCCAAATTGATCACGAGGTTGTAGTGGCCCTGATCGATCAGCTCGGTGATCGCGTCCTTGACCTTGGGCGACGTATAGACGTCGATCTCTCCGCCCAGCTCTACGACGTAGGCGTCGTCCTCCGACTCACGGACGTGCACTTTGATGTCCAATCTTCTCCTACTCTCTATGTGGGATCGGTGGCCTGGCCACCCATGTAGCGTCAGGGGTTCGGGGGATCCGGCGCGTCCTGGGCCCGGCTCGCGGCGCCGCGCGCTTTGGCACGGAGCACCTCGCGCATGTCCTCGCCGGACGCCGGCGCCAGCACCATGGCGAGCGATGCGCCGACCAGAGCTCCCGTCAGCAGGCCGGTCACAAAACCTCCGCTTTCGCGCCCCATCTCTAGGTAATCGGTCCGCCGGCCGAATTGTCGCTCTTCGGGGTTCGAATTCCGGCCGCCACGCTCGAGACCACGGCGCCGATCGTGTTGGCCGTTCGAGTCGCACCGGCCGCCACGGTCTCCAGTTGCCCGACTGCGACGCCGAGCCGGGCGATCGTCGCGTCGGCCGTATCCGCGATACCGCCGACGTGGGTCAGCGTCGTTGCGATGGGCGCGGACAGCAGCGGTATCTGCCGGTCGACCTCATCGAGCGTCTTGTCGATCCGGCCCAGCAGACCGCCCGCGCGCACGCACACGATAAAAACTCCGAGCCCGATCAGGACCGACATGATACCGACGCCGATCGACCACGGCTCGATCGATGAAGTCAAGAACGTACCTCCAAACGACCCGGCGGGCCGCAGTTTTGTGTACCCAATTCCTCGTCGACGACACGAAGCTCCCCGACGACGAGCGGAAGCATCCTCATCAGACGTTCGACGTCCTTCTCGCTCGTCAGCTTGCCGAAAGAGAAGCGGATCGTCCCGAGTTGGACCCAAGCCGGCGCCCCCAGCGCCGCGACGACGTGGCTTGGTTCGGTCGAGCCGGCGGCGCACGCGCTGCCGGCCGAAACGGCGACCCCCTCGAGATCCAGTCTCACCAGCAACGCCGGTGCCTCGATACCTTCGAAGGCGATGCTGGCGACGTGCGGGAGGCGCGGCGCGTCCGCGGCGTTCACGCGTACGCCCGGCACGGCGGCGAGCAACGCCGCCTCGAAACGGTCGCGCAGTCCCCGGACACGGGCCGTTTCAGCCGCTTGCTCGCCGACCGCGAGTTCCAGTGCCCGCGCGAAACCCGCGATGCCGGCCACGTTTTCGGTGCCGGCCCGCAGGCCGGCTTCCTGGCCTCCACCCACGACCAGCGGCATCAGGGCGGTACCGCCGCGCACGTAGAGCGCGCCGACGCCTTTGGGGCCGTAGAATTTATGGGCCGAGAGGGCGAGCACGTCGACACCGAGCAGCTCGACGTCCAGCGGTAGCCGCCCCGGTGCCTGGACCGCATCGGTGTGGAAGACCACCCCGCGCGCGCGGGCCAGCCGCGCCAGTTCCGCGACCGGCTGGATCGTTCCGAGCTCGTTGTTCGCCAGCATGATCGAGGCCAGGACCGTGTCCGGGCGCAGGGCGGCCGCGAAGGCGTCCGGGGCGATCCGGCCCGCACCGTCGACCGGCAGCACCGTCACCTCGAACCCTTCGTCGCGCAGCACGTCCATCGCGTGCAGGACGGCGTGGTGCTCCGTCGCCGCGGTGACCACGTGAGCACCCGCCGCGCGCCGGGCGCGGGCCGAACCCAGGATCGCGAGGTTGTCCGCTTCCGACCCGCCGCCCGTGAAGACGATCTCGCGCGGTTTGGCGCCCAAGAGGCCGGCCACCGACGCTCGCGCCGCGTCGAGCGCCGCCCGCGCCGCGCGGCCTTCCGCGTGCAGCGAACTCGGGTTGAAGCCCACCTCGGAAAAGTATGGCAGCATTGCCGCCAGCACTTCCTCGCGCACCGGCGTCGTCGCCGCGTGGTCGAGATAGATCCGCCCCTCCATCAGAGTTCGATAGGCCCGCGCCGCCGCTCGTCGATCCAAGCACGCAGTCTTGCTTCCTCGCCCTGCGCCCCGGGATCGAAGTACGCTCGTTCGCCGAGGTTTTCGGGAAGATAGCGTTCGAGGCGCTCGGGGGGCGGCAAGTCACCGCCGGCGCCCGCGAACGCATAGTCGTCGTGCGCGTAGCGGTAGCCGCTCCCGTATCCGAGCTCGCGCATCAGACCGGTCGGCGCGTTGCGCAGGTTGAGCGGCACGGGATCGTTGCGCGTCTGCTCCACGTCCGCGAGCGCCGCCTTGTAGGCCCGCCCGACGCTGTTGGATTTCGGGGCCGTCGCCAGGTACAGCGTCGCGTGCGCGAGCGGATAGAAGCCTTCGGGCATACCGATGAAGTGGACCGCCTGTTGGGCCGCCATCGCGACGGACAGGGCGCGCGAGTCGGCGAGGCCCACGTCTTCCGAGGCCAAGATGACGAGGCGGCGTGCGATGAACAGGACGTCTTCGCCGGCGTCGAGCATGCGCGCGAGCCAGTACACGGCGGCGTCGGGGTCGCTTCCGCGCACGGACTTGATGAACGCCGAAATGACGTCGTAGTGGTTGTCGCCCTTCTTGTCGTACGCGACGAGGCGGCGCTGCAGCGCGTCGGCGATCAAGGCGCGGTCGACGTGGCGCTCGCCGTTCGCGTCGACGGGGGCGGCGCCCGCCGCGAACTCGAGCGTCCCGAGGGCGATGCGCGCATCGCCGTTCGCCATGCCCACGAGCGCGTCGAGCGCGTCCGGGGCCAGCACCACGTGCCGCTCGCCGAGGCCGCGCTCGCTATCCTGTAGCGCGCGGCGCACGAGGGTCGCGACGTCCTCGTCGGCCAGCGCGTGCAGCACGAACACGCGGGAGCGCGACAGCAGCGCCGAGTTCACCTCGAACGACGGGTTCTCCGTCGTGGCGCCGATCAGCGTGATGGTCCCGTCCTCCACATAGGGCAGGACCGCGTCCTGTTGCGCCTTGTTGAAGCGGTGGATCTCGTCGACGAACAGGACGGTCCGCGTTCCGACGGCGCGCGCGCGCCGCGCGTCCGCGACGACCGCGCGCAGGTCCGCCACCCCCGCGCTGACCGCCGAGAGCGCCACGAAATTCGAGTTGGTCGCCTTCGCGATGATCTCGGCCAGCGTCGTCTTGCCCGTGCCGGGCGGCCCCCAGAAGATCATCGACGGGACCGCGTCGTTCTCGATCGCGCGGCGCAGCGCCCGGCCCTCGCCCACGATATGCGCCTGTCCGACGTACTCCGCCAGCGTTCGCGGCCGCATCCGCGCCGCAAGCGGCCCCGTCGCACCGCCCGCGGCCGCGCTGCCGACAGGGCCCGCGAACAGCCCGAGGCTCGGAGCCGGCGGACGTGCCATTACAAGATTTTTCTCTTCTTCGTGGGCTTGGGCGTCCCCGCGGCCCCCGGCTGCGGCGTCTCGACCGGCGAGGTGATCGTGACGTTGCCGTTGCCCTCGAGCTGGCCCGAGAGCGTGTCGTAATCGAGGACGTCGGCTTCGACCGTTTGCTCGCCGTTGCGCACGTGCACGTGCCCTTCCATGTGCAAGTGATGGTTGGCGTCGTCGAGGACCGCGTTGTCCGAACTCGCTTCGCGGCCGCCTTCCTGCGAATAGTGCATGTTGCCCGTGGCCGTGTAGAGTTTGCGCGTGCCGTCGACCTCGAGTTTGTCGCAGGTCAAGGTCGAGGGCTGCTGCGTGAGCACGCTTTCGTGCCCGCCCGCCGCGCCGTTCTGGTGCACGATCACGTGGCCGGAGGCGTGCATGATCTTCTGCTTGGCGTTACCGTTGGCGCGGTCGGCGGTGACGTCCGTGCCTTGGCGCGTGGCCGTGAAGTGGCCGGGAATGGAGAAATCCCCGGTATTCAAGTTGTAGTCGAACTTGTCGGTCTGGATGTGGTCGAAGCCCGCCAGGTGCGTGATGCTGGTTCCGCCGGCCGGCTCCTCCGGCGCGGCGGAGGAGTAGCCGCCCATGGCCAGCGCCAGCAGCACGCTCGTGAGCAGGCGACGCGCGCTCACCGCGCCGGGCCTCGTGACGGGTTTGCCGGCCGCTCGATTCGGCCCAAAACGTGCTCGAGCATGACTGCGCTGATTGCCCCCTCGCGTACGAGACGCGGTACTTGTCCCGAAACGTCGACGATCGTTGATTCGGCTCCCAGCGGCGTCGGCCCGTCGTCGACGAACAGATCGGCCTCCGGCAACGAGGTCGCGAACCCGTCGCCCGTATAGGCGGGCGAGCCGCTAATATTCGCGCTGGTCGCGGCCAGCGGTCCGCACCGGTCCAGTATCAGGCGGCAGAGCGCGTGTTTGGGCACCCGGAGCCCGACCGTCCGCGCCCCCCCGTCACGGCCGCGTCGACGTACGCCGGCCGCCGCACGATCGTCGTCAGCGGCCCCGGCATGAACGCGGCGGCCAGCGCGCGCGCGAACTCGTTGTCCGGGGCGTATTCCAGCATCTCTTCCACCGAGGCGAGGTGCAACGAGAGTGGGCGGTCGGCCGGCCGGTTCTTGACCGAAAACACGCGCGCTACCGCGGTCGCGCTGACCGGATCGCAGCCGATGCCGTAGACCGTGTCGGTCGGAAAGATGACCGTGCCGCCGCGTTGCACGACGCGCGCCACCCGCTCCGCCACCACGTGAGCGCTATTCCCTTTCGCGTCCACCACGCGCACGCCGCGAGCTCGCTTACCGGCGCGCGGAACGGCGCGGCATCAGATGCGAACGCGCAGCCCGGTACCGATCGCCACGCAGCTGAGCGGATCGTCGGCGATGATGACCGGGATGCCGGTCACCTCCCCCAGCAGCGTGTCGAGGCCGCGCAGCAACGCGCCGCCGCCGGTCAGGATGATGCCGCGGTCGATGATGTCGGCGGCCAGTTCCGGCGGCGTCTTCTCCAGCACGGCCTTGACGGCTTCGACGATGGACTGCAACGGCTCGGAAAGCGCTTCGCGGACCTCTTCGCTCGTGATCTTGACGGTCTTCGGCAGGCCGTTGATCAGGTCGCGGCCGCGGATCTCCATGACCAGCTCCTGCTCCAAGCGGTACGCGCTGCCGATCCGGATCTTGATCTCCTCCGAGGTACGCTCGCCGATCATCAAATTGTACACGCGCCGGATATGGCGGATGATCGCTTCGTCGAGCTTGTTGCCCGCGACCCGGAGGGACTGCGAGACGACGATGCCGCCGAGCGAAATCACGGCGACGTCGGTCGTGCCGCCTCCGATGTCCACCACCATGTTGCCGCTCGGGCCGTCGATCGGCAAGCCGGCGCCGATCGCAGCGGCCATCGGCTCCTCGATGATCTCGACGCTGCGCGCGCCGGCGAGCTTGGCGGCGTCGCGCACCGCCCGCTCTTCGACGCTCGTGATCTCGGCCGGCACGCAGATGATCACCGTCGGCTTGGGACGGAACATCGCGTCGAGGAAGGAGCGGTTGCGGGTCACCTTTTTTATAAAGTAGTTGAGCATCGCTTCGGTGACCTCGAAATCCGCTATCACGCCGTCGCGCAGCGGGCGAATCGCCTGGATGTTGCTGGGCGTGCGCCCCAGCATCTGCCGCGCCTCCTCGCCGACGGCCAGGATTTTATTGGTCCGAACGTCTTTGGCGACGACGGACGGCTCGCGCAAAACGATGCCCTTGCCCTTGACGTACACGAGCACGTTCGCCGTGCCGAGGTCGATCCCGATGTCCATTAATCCCCATGCTGTTTCACGGTCGAGCCGTATTCTGCGACCGACCGTTGAAGATTGCGCGCGCGGCCTAGACTACCTTCGGATAGGCGGTCGTCTCGTAGGTACCGAGCGGTTCCTGCACCGGCTCGATCCCGCTCGCGCGCTGCACCTGGCCGCCCAGGCTCGAGAGCATTTCCTCCAGCCGCTCGTAGCCGCGATCGATATATTCCAGCCCGATGATGTCCGTCTCGCCGTTCGCCGCCAGCCCCGCGACGACCAAGGCCGCACCGGCGCGGATGTCCGGCGCCTCGACCGGCGCTCCCGAGAGCGGCGTGCCGCCCTTGATCAAGGCCGTATTGTTGTCCATGGCGACGCGCACGTCCGCTCCCATGCGCGAAAGTTCGTTGACGTAGGAGAAACGGGCGTTGAAGATCGTCTCCTCGATGACGCTCGTACCGGGCGCCGTGCACAGGAAGCTCAGCATCGGGGGCTGCAAGTCGGTCGGGAAGCCCGGGTGCGGAGCGGTCAGGACGTCGGTGCCGCCGGTGATGCGATCGGCGACCACGCGAATCCAATCCACGCCGGTCGTCACTTTGGCGCCGCACTCCTCGACCTTCGAGATCAGGATCGCCAGGTGGGCGGGCGCGCAGCGCTGCACGGTCACGTCGCCCCGCGTCGCGCAACCCGCCAGCAGCAGCGTACCCGTCACGATGCGATCCGGAATGACCTCGTATTCGACCCCGTGCAGCTCGCGGACGCCCTCGATGACGATGGTGTCGCTCCCCTGCCCCTGGATCTTCGCGCCCATCGCGACGAGGAAGTCGGCGAGGTCGACGACCTCGGGCTCCATCGCGACGTTGCGCAACGTCGTCGTGCCCTCGGCTAGGACCGCCGCCAGCATCCCGTTCTTGGTCGCACCGACGCTCGGCTGGCGGAAGTGGACGTGGCCGCCGACGAGCCGGCTCTTGGCGGCCTGGGCGATCAGGTAGCCGTGCTGGTTGGAGACCTCGGCACCCAGCGCCCGAAAGGCCTGCTCGTGCATGTCCGTGGCCCGGGTACCAAGCAGGCAACCGCCCGGCAGCGGCACTTCCGCCCGCCCGAAACGGCCCAGCAGCGGCCCGACCAGATCGAACGAGGCGGCGAGTTTGCGCACGAGCGTGTAGGGCGCGCGGTGGGTGACGATGTCGCTCGCATCGATCGTGACCGTGCCCTTGCCTTCGGACCGCAAGCGCGCCCCGAGCGCCTCGAGCAACTGCCACATGACCGAGACGTCGGTGATGCGCGGGACGCGGTGCAGCGTGACCGGGGTCTTCGCGAGCAAAGCGGCGGCCATGATCGGCAGCGCCGCGTTCTTCGCGCCGTGCGTTTCGACGGATCCCTCGAGTCCAATGCCCCCTTGGACGCGCAAAGTCGTTTCGAGTCGATCGAGCACGTTCATGATTCGATCGGAAACTTCGCAATCCGCGCCGTTCCGACCCCCGCGCGGCCGACGGGCGGCCGCGTCGCACCTCAGAGCTCGGTGTCGAAGATTGCCGAAAGGTCTAGCACTACGTCTCCGGTCGCTTCTGGTAGCCGCGCCTCGACGATTCGAATAGCCGTCAGCGCGCTCGCGAAAAGGTCGCGGCGCCCAAGGCGGCCTTGGTGCACGGCGAGAACGAGGTGGGGTTCTTGAAGACGGCCGCCCACAACGGAAACTCGGTGGACGGGTTGACCGCCGGGTCGGCGGACCACGCCGCGGGGACGGTCGGCGGACACGATCCGTTACCGTTGAGACACCAGGTCTGCGGGGTATTCTTGGTGTGATGCGCGCCCGCTTGGAAAAACCAGTCGACCTTCGCGAGCGTGACCCAGATGCCGTGCACGTTCGGTTTGAACATGAAGTACATCTTGAAGGACCCGATCAGGCCTTCGTTCGTACAGCCGGGATCGAGCTCGACGTTGGGCGAGTCGGCCGACTGATAGTCGTTGGGTCCGCTGCCGCCCAGTTCCGGATAAAACTGGTTGTTGTCGAGCCAGAACGCACCACCGGTCAACGGTTGCAGCTTTCCGTTCACGTTGTACGCGTAATCGATGAGTTGGGTACCGAAAACGTCGCCCGGAAAGCCCGGAACGTCGGTATCGATGAAGCGGAACGTGATGCCCTTACTCGAGGGGCTCAACCCCCTGAAACCGAGCGTCCAATACGTGGTGCCTTTACCGCCGCCGCCGAGAAAGGCGCCCGTCGTCTGCGTAAAGCCTTGGTTGGCCGGAACTTTCACGTCGTAGTCGGCCAGCGCTTCCGGAACCGCGATCTCCTGGTTGTCGGTGCGCGTCAGCGTCCCAGTCACGCTGGGCTTCTGCTCCCCGCCCGTGTAGTAGTACCATTTCACTTCATTCGACGTCAGCGAGGACGCGTCGAACGGCTGGGGCGGCTTGCCGTCGTGCGCGTAGCCGGCGATCGGGTTGCCCGGCACTTTCCAGAGCAGGCCCGTCGGCTCGGAGTAGCTCGTACCGGGTTGGCCCGTGCCCTTCTGATATTTGACGGTTACGTCGGCCTGGTATCCGACGACGCTCGTGGTCTTCGGCGGCGGGTTCGGCGGATTGCCGCTAACGACGCCGGACTTCTGATTGGCGTCGGTCAGCTGCAACTGCGGGCAGTGGTGCGCGGACAAGCTGCACATCACCTCGAACTGCGCTTGGGCTTCCAAGCAGACGAACGTAGGTCCGCAGTCGGCACCGACCGTTTCCGTATCCTGATCGGTGATGCGAGCGTCGCCCGCGATCTTGAGCGTCTCGACCGATTTGTACGGATACGTTTTCACGGGATTGGGAGCGAACGAGGCCGTGACCCCCTTCGGGAGATTGCTGTCGAAGTACGTAACCGTGATGCCGGTGGGCGCGCTCGGGACCGTGACCGTGAAGAGGATCTTCTGCAGTTGCGTGCCGCAGCCCAGCGCCGGCGGCGCGAGACACTGATCGATCGTGTCGGAGCCCGACGCTGCCGGCAACGTCGCGCTCGAAGGCGGAGCGGCTGCGATGCGCACGGCCGCTCTTCCGGGCACGCCGGCAGCGGAACTCGCGGCCGGGAATGCAACCGCGAACAGACCGACGCACAGCGCAGCTGCGCTGAGAACCAAAGGACTGCGACCGAACTGAGGCACGATCCCTCCGATCCGATGATTGGAGTGGCACGGGTGACGGAGTGACAGGTATCTCCAAACCGTTCCCGCTCGTGAAAGATCGACCCCGCCGGCCCAGTGGGACTTTCGCCTCTAACCTAACCCGTGAGGACTAACCTCGCGTTGGCGAAATCGACGGCGGCCTGTTCGCGCTCGTAGTCCGGGGTCTGCGGCGCGAATTGCGCGCGCCGCTCCGTCGCGGCTTCGAGGTCCGCGTGAGCCGCGTCGCGGTCGATCTGGTCGCGCGTCAGCGCGGCGTCGACGATGACGGTCACGCGGTCGGGCAACGCTTGCAGGAAGCCGTCGCTGGTCGCGAATTCGAGCCGCTTGCTCTCACCGTCGACGACCACGTTGGCGCGCAGGATGCCCGGCCGCAGCGCCGTCAAGAACGGCGCGTGGGAGGGCAAGATGCCTTCTTCGCCTTCCGTCCCGACCGCGATGACGAGTTCCGCCTCGCCGTCGAACGCGACCGCGACCGGGGTGACCAGCCGGAACGGGATCGTGTTGGCCATTATGCGGTGGCTGCGAGCTTCTCGGCGTTGGCCTTCACTTCGTCGATGCCGCCCGCCATGTAGAAGGCCGATTCCGGCAGCGAGTCCAGTTTGCCGTCGAGCACTTCCTTGAACGCGGCGATCGTGTCTTCGAGCTTCACGTACTTGCCGGGGCGGCCCGTGAACTGTTCGGCCACGAAGAACGGCTGCGAGAACAGGCGCTGCATCCGGCGCGCGCGGCCCACGATCACCTTATCGTCTTCCGACAGCTCTTCGACTCCCAGGATGGCGATGATGTCCTGCAAGTCCTTGTAGCGCTGAAGCGTCTCTTGCACGCCGCGCGCCACGCGGTAGTGCTCCTCGCCGATGATCTGCGGGTCGAGGATGCGCGACGACGACGCGAGCGGATCGACGGCGGGGTAGATGCCGAGCTCGGAGATCTGGCGCGAGAGCGCGGTCGTCGCGTCGAGGTGGCCGAAGGTCGTCGCAACGGCCGGGTCCGTGTAGTCGTCGGCGGGCACGTAGACCGCCTGAACCGAGGTGATCGAACCCTTTTGGGTCGAGGTGATGCGCTCTTCGAGCAACCCCATCTCGGTGAACAGCGTCGGCTGATAGCCGACGGCCGACGGCATGCGGCCCATCAGCGCGGAGACTTCCGAGCCGGCCTGCATGTAACGGAAGATGTTGTCGATGAACAGGAGCACGTCCGCGCCCTTCTCGTCGCGGAAGTACTCGGCCATCGTCACGCCGGTCTGCGCGATCCGGAAGCGCACGCCCGGCGGTTCGTCCATCTGGCCGAAAACCAGCGTCGTCTGCGCGATCACGCCCGACTCTTTCATCTCGAGCCAGAGGTCGTTGCCTTCGCGCGTGCGTTCGCCGACGCCGGTGAACACCGAGAAGCCCTTGTGGACCTGCGCGATGTTGCGGATCAGCTCTTGGATCAGGACGGTCTTGCCGACGCCGGCACCGCCGAAGAGGCCGACCTTGCCGCCGCGCGTGTAGGGCGCCATCAGGTCGACGACCTTGATGCCCGTCTCGAAGATCTTGGGGGTCGGATCCTGCGCCGCGAAATTCGGCGCGTCGCGGTGAATCGGCCAGTAGGCGGCGGCGTGCACCTCGTCGCTCGAGTCGATCGCCTTGCCCAGGACGTTGAAGATGCGCCCGAGCGTGCCTTCGCCGACCGGGACCGTGATCGGCGAACCCGTGTTGACGACCGTCTGGCCGCGCACCAGACCGTCGGTCGAGCCCATCGCGAGGCAGCGGACCGTGTCGTTGCCGAGTTCGTCCTGGACCTCCAGGACCAGTTCGCGGGACTGCGTTGCGGTGCCGCCCAGTTCGGCGCCGGCCGAGGCCACGGAGTTCGGCTGACCGTTCGCGCCCGCCGTCCCGCCGCCGACGTTGACCTTCAGCGCGAAGTTGATCGAGGGCAGCGTATCGGGAGAGAACTTGACGTCGACGACGTTACCGAGAACTTGAATGACTTTTCCGGTGGCGGCGATGGCGGTGGACATATGAGCAGTTTCGCTTTCTACGGTTAACCGGCTTGCGCTTCGGCGCCGCCGACGATCTCGAGCATTTCTTTCGTGATGGCCGCTTGGCGGGCCTTATTCATCGCGAGCGTCAGCTCGTCGAGGAGCTTGCCCGCGTTGTCGGTGGCGTTGCTCATGGCGATCAATTGGGCCGAATAGAAGGCGGCGTCGGTTTCGAGCATCGCGGAAAAGAGCGTGAATTCCAGGTACTTCGGCAGCAGCCGCGTCAGCACGAACTCCGGCGACGGCGCGAACTCGACCGCGCCCCGCGGCCCTTGGCCGGCCGCTTCGCGTTTCTCGGCCACGATCGGTATCAGCGAGCGAACCTCCGGCCGCTGCACCATCACGGACACGAGCTTCGATGAGATCAGCACGACCTCTGAGATCTTCCCGCTCGTGAAGTCCTCGCTGACGCGTTCGGAGACGTGCTTGGCGACGGCGAGCTTGTCGCCCGCGGACAGCGCTTCCGACAGCGCCGTTTCGGCGTGCATGCGTTTGGTCGCGTTGCGCGCCTTGTTGCCGACCGCATACCACACGACCGAACCCGCGTCGCGTGCGTACCGTTCCGCTTCGCGGATCACGTTCGAGTTGAACGCGCCCGCGAGACCCTTGTCGGCAGTCATCAGAACGATGCCCTTGGGCGCGCCCTCGTGCCCCGGCTTCATGAACGGGTGGTCGACCGCGCCGACCGCGTCGGTCAGGTCGCGCAACATCCGCCCCAGCGCTTCCGCGTACGGGCGAGCCTGCTTCTGGACGAGCTCCGCACGGCGGATCTTCGCCGCAGCCACTTGCTTCATGGCTTTGGTGATCTGCTGGGTGTTCTTCAGCGACTTGATGCGATCTCGAAGATCGCGAACGCTAGGCATACATCACCATCAGAACGACGTGTTGAATTCCTCGATCGCGGCTCCGAGCGCTTTCGCGTTGTCGTCGGAGAGCGCTTTCGTATCGGCGATCGAGGCGACGATGCCGGGTTTCTGCTCGTGCAGGAAGGCCACGAAACTGTGCGCCCATTCCTGGAGCCGAATCGTCTCGATGTTCGTCAGGTAGCCTTTGGTGGCGGCGTAGAGCAGCACGACTTGGTCCTCGACGTTCTGCGGCTCGTACTGCGGCTGCTTGAGGATCTCCGTGATCTTCTCGCCGCGCGTGAGGGTCGCTTGCGTGTTCTTGTCGAGGTCCGACGAGAGCTTCGCGAAGGCGGCCAGCTCGCGGTACTGCGCGAGATCGAGCTTCAGCTGGCCGGCGACGGATTTCATCGCCTTGGTCTGCGCGGCGGAGCCGACGCGCGAAACCGAGATGCCGACGTCGACCGCCGGGCGAACGCCTTGGAAGAACAGCGGCGTCGTCAGGTAGATCTGGCCGTCCGTGATCGAGATCAGGTTGGTGGGGATGTAGGCGGACACGTCGCCCGCCTGGGTCTCGATGACCGGCAGCGCGGTCAGCGAGCCGGCACCCTTCTCGTCCGAGAGCTTCGCGGCGCGTTCCAAGAGCCGCGAGTGCAGGAAGAAGATGTCGCCCGGATACGCTTCGCGGCCCGGCGGACGGCGCAGCAGCAGCGACACTTCGCGGTACGCGATCGCGTGTTTGGTCAGGTCGTCGTAGATGATGAGGACGTCTTTGCCTTCGTACATCAGCTCCTCGGCCATCGCGCAGCCCGCGTACGGGGCGATGTACTTGAGGGCCGGCGAGTCGGCAGGCGAGGTCGTGACGATCGTCGTGTACTCCATCGCGCCCTCTTGCTCCAAGCGCGAAGCGACGGAGGAGATCGTCGAGTTCTTCTGCCCGATCGCGACGTAGATGCAGAAGACGTCCTTGCCCCGCTGGTTGATGATCGTGTCGATCGCGATCGCGGTCTTGCCGACCTGGCGGTCGCCGATGATCAGCTCGCGCTGGCCCTTGCCGATCGGAATCAGCGCGTCGATCGCGCGGATGCCGGTCTGCAGCGGCTGTTTGACCGGCTGGCGCTCGATGACGGTCGGCGCGACGTTCTCGATCGTCCGGTACTTCTTGGCCTCGATCGTGCCCTTGCCGTCGACCGCGTTCCCCAGCGGGTCGACCACGCGGCCCAGCAGCGACGCGCCGACGGGCACCGACGCGATACGGCCCGTCCGCCGCACCTGCATGCCTTCCTTGATGTCGGTATCGGGTCCGAGGATGATGACGCCGACGTTGTCCTCTTCGAGGTTGAGCGCGATCCCTTGCAGGCCGCTCGGAAACTCGACGAGCTCGGACTGCTGGACGGCTTCCAGACCGTAGACGCGCGCGATGCTCGAGCCGACTTCGATGACGGTGCCGACCTGGTCTTCGTGGACTTCGGTCGAGAAGTTCGCGATCTGCGCTTGCAGGATTCCGGCGATTTCGTCAGCGTTGATCATAGTGGTACTTTCTTCGGGTTCGTGTCAATTGCGGGCGAAGAGCTGGCGCGAGATGTCGTCGAGGCGCCCGGCAAGCGAGCCGTCGATACGGCGGTCGCCCATCGTGATGCGGACGCCGCCGAGCAGCCTCGCATCGATTCGTTGCGTGACGTCGAACGACTTGCCGTAGACGCGGGACAGCCGCGCCACGATGTCGTCGAGCTCGTTCGGGCCGAGTTCGCGAGCGCTGACGATCTCGAGCGGCTCCTTCCCGGCCGCCGCTTGCGCCAGCTTATCGAATTCCTGCGAAATCGCGGGAAGCAAGGCCTCGCGGCGCTTGCGGACGAGCAGCAGCAGCGAGTGCAGCGCGATCGTGGAAAGTCGGCCGGCAAACGCGCCGGCCAGCAGCTCTTCTTTCTTGGACCGCTGGAAGACGGGCGACAGGTAGAAGCGGCGCACGTCGTCGTTGCTGTAGATTGCGTCCACGGCGGCTTTGAGGTCCCGGCCGACCGCTTCGGTCGTGCCGCCGCCGCTCGCGAGGTTGAAGATCGCGACCGCGTAGCGGCGCGCCACCGTTTCGTTGACCATCAGTTGCCGGCCCCGCGCTCCGCGCCCGCGACCGCTTCGGCGACCAGGCGGCGGTTGGTTTCGTCGTCGAGGCGGCTCGCGGCGTCGCGGGCGATCGCCATCGCGCGCTCCAGCAAGTCGGCCCGAAACTGTTCGCGAGCCGCCGCGCGCGAGCGCTCGAGTTCTCCCTCGGCGTTCCTCACGGTGCGCTTGCCCTCCGCATGGGCTTCGGAAATGATGCGCGCGCGCAACTCGTTGGCGTCGCGGTTGGCGCGCGCCGTAATCGCGCGGACGTCTTCGGCGGCGCGCTCGAGATCGCGCTGCGCGACCTCGACCCGCTCCTTGGCGGCGTCCCGGCGCTGTTCGGCCTCGAGCAGCTCGGCATTCTTGCGTTCCGCCGACTTGGCGACGGCGGGGCTGAGGAAGCGGATCCAGCCGTACACGAGCGCGACGATGAAGAGCGCCGACGCGACGACTTGGCTCCAGACCGCGACGTGTTCGTAAAAGGAGTCGTTCACGACGCGTTTCCCACGGCGCGCTCGAGCAGGGTCCGCGCCAGGGCCTGCGAGAGTTCGCTCTCGCGGGTCTTGGCCGTTGCGATTTCGGCCTCGACGATCTCGCGCGCTTCCAGCGCCAGCGCCTCCGCGGCCGCGCCTTGCTCTTGCGCGATCGTCTCGGCCTCCCGGTCCGCTTCGGCGCGCGCCCGCGCGATCGTCTCGTCGGCTTCGCGCCGCGCCGCGGCGCGCTTTTGGTCGGCTTTGGACGTCAGGCTCGAAAACTGGTGCTCGTACCGGTCGCAATCGCTGTGTACGCCGTCGATGTGGGCTCGCCGCTCCTTGATCGCGTTGCCGACGGGACGCAAGAACACGACGTTGAGGATCGCGTAGAACACCGCGAAGTTAAACAGCTGGAACCAGAACGTCCCGTCGAGCGAAAGAAACATCGGCCAGGGCTACTTCGAGAGGTGCGTCAGGAGACCCGGAACGTTCGCGACGACGAGCAGCAGATAGAACGCGAGCCCGAGCGCGATGATCGGGAACGCTTCCAAGACGCCGACGCCCAGGAACAGGAACGTAAAGATGTTTGGCCGCGCTTCCGGTTGGCGCGCGATCGCCTCGACCGCCTTCGAGGCGACGACGCCGTCGCCGATCGCCGATCCGAGCGCAACGCCGAGCACGATCAACCCGAACGCGAGGATGGTCGCGGCGGCAACTAAGCTCTCAGAAGTCACAATGGGTACCTTTCTCAGTGATCCTCGGCCGTCGCCAAGGACAAGTAGACGATGCCGAGCAGCGTGAACACGAACGCCTGGACCGTGCCCACGAAGAAATTGAAGAATTGAATGAAAAACGGGAGGATGCTGACCGCAAGCGACAGGTTGAACGACCCGATCATCACCTTCGCGGTCACGATCGAGGCGATAATAATAAAGAGCAGTTCGCCGACGAAGATGTTGAAGAACAGGCGCGCCGCCAGGGTGACCGGGCGGACGAGTTCCTCGAGCAGGTTGATCGGCGTCAGGAACCAGGGCTTGAAGATATGCGCGTAGGCGCCCAGCCCGCGCTTGCGGACCGCCGTGATCTGAATGAGGAAGAACACGATCAACGCGTAGGCGACCGTCGTGTTGAGGTCGGCCGTCGGCGCTCCGCCGAAGGGCAGGCCCAGCTGTTTGAACGGGAAGACGCCGAACTGGTTGAGCAAGAAAATGAAGATGAACAGCGAGACGAAGAACGGGACGAAGGGTTCGCCGCTCCTGCCGAGCGAGCCGTACACCATGTCCGCGATGTAGTCGATAATGCCTTCGAAGACGGTCTGGGTCTTGCCGGCCCGCGGCGAACGGTAGCTGCGGCCGACCCAAGCCAGGAGCAGCAACGCGACGGCCATGGCGAGCCAGGTCGTATAGACGGTGTCGCTGTGCACCGTGCCGAGCACGGGCAGCGTCCACAGGCTATGTGTGCCGATTCCCTCTTTCACGTCATCCCGTCCGAACGGCGCGGGCAACAATAGCCGCGTAAAGCGCCAGTGGCGTAAAGAACCCGACGAAGTAAGTCGCCATGGACCACCAGGGGCCATGCTGCGCAAACTCCACCGGAACTATACCGAAGACACCTATGCGCAGGGTACTGCTTAAGACGAACGCCCAGACGCTTCGGTGGTCGATAAGCCGTTCGTTTCCACGCATCGTGAGAAACGCATTTGCGAGACCGCATCCGGTGCCCGACACCAGGGCGGCCGCCGCGATGGGAGACTTCCCCCAGATGGCAAGCCCCGCAAGGACGGCAAACGCTAAGGACCAAACCGCCATCGGACGCTTGCGGTCATGATAAGCACGCAAATCGGCCTCTGACACGGCGGCTTCCCAATTGGGGAACCTCCGGCGCGAACCCTGCCTGCGACGCTGCGCCGGGCGGTCGAGGAGCCCGCCGGACCCTAGCGGAGGGAGCCGGCGACGAAGGCGGCCGGGTAGGTACCCCCCCGCAAACGGGCCAGCAGCCAGGTCACGATCCGTTCCGCCGCCCGGCCGTCGCCGTATGGGTTGTTCGCCCGCGACATCCGCGCGTAGGCGACCTCGTCCTCCAGGAGGTGCCGGGTCGCAGCCACGATCGCCGCGCGGTGCGGGCCGACGAGTTCCAGGGTACCGGCCTCGATGCCCTCGGGGCGCTCGGTCTCGTCGCGCATGACCAGTACCGGCTTGCCGAGGCACGGCGCCTCTTCTTGGAGGCCGCCGCTGTCGGTCAGGACCAGGGTCGAACGCTTGATCGAACGGACGGTCGCGTCGTAGGAAAGCGGAGCGACCAGCTTGACGCCGGGCACGCCGTCGAGCACCTCGTGCGCGACCGGCGCGACCCGGGGCGACGGGTGGACGGGCCACAGGATCTGGGGGCGCTGCGGAAAGGCCGCGACCTCGGCCAGCGCTTCGCAGATCTCGCGCATCTTGTCGTGGTTCTCGCGGCGGTGGGCGGTGACGAAGATCCATGGACGGGCCGGGTCCAGCCCCTCCCAGGCCGGCTCCACGGCCGGTCCGGCCTGCGCCGCCACCGCGAGGAAAGCGTCGATTACGGTATTGCCGGTGACGACGATGTCCTGCGGCGACACGTTCTCGCGTTCGAGGTTCGCCCGTGCCCGGGCGGTCGGCGCGAAGTGGTAGGAAGCCAGGCGGCCGGTCAAGCGCCGGTTCATCTCCTCCGGAAAGGGCTCCCATATCGTGGAGGTGCGCAGCCCCGCCTCGACGTGGCCGACCGGCACCTTCGCGTAAAAGGCCGCCAGAGCGGCCGCCGTGCTGGTCGAGGTGTCGCCGTGAACCAGGACGACGTCGGGCCGCGCGTCGCGCAGCACGGGTTCCATGCCGGCGAGCACGCGAGTCGTGATCTCGGTGATCGTCTGGTCGTGCCGCATCACGTCGAGATCGTAGTCGGGCACGATCTCGAAGAGCGCGAGCAGGTCGTCGAGCATCTCGCGGTGCTGGGCCGACACGCAAACGATCGGTTCGACCACGGGCCGCGAGCCGGCCAGCGCCCGTACGACCGGGGCCATCTTGATCGTGTCCGGGCGCGTGCCGAACACGCTCATGACGCGTAGCGGAGCGTTCATCGGGACTCTAGATCAGCCCGGGGTGGAGCCGGCCCGGCGCGCTCCCGGACAGCACGTAGGCGACGGCCCCCAGGACGAAGCACACGAAGTAGATCAGCAGGACCGCCTGCTTCACGTTGAGGCCGAACCGGAAGACCAGCACGTGATGGAAGTGGCCGCGGTCGGCCTCCGTGATGGCCTTCCCGGCCCGGAAGCGGCGGAAGATGGCGGCGGCCGTGTCGACGACGGGTAGGGCCAGCGCGACCAAGGGCACGAGCAAACTGACCGTTACCGCGATCTTGGCGGTGATCAGCAGCGAGACGGTCGCGAACACGTACCCGATCAAGAGCGAGCCCGTATCGCCCAAGAAGATCTTGGCCGGATTGAAGTTGTACGGGAGGAAGCCGAGCGCGCCGCCCACCAGCGCGCACAGGACCAGCGCCGCGCCGACGTGGCCGTGGGCGGACGCGATCGCGAACAGGAACAGGCCGGAAATGGCCGTGACCCCGGCGAGCAAACCGTCCAGACCGTCGAGGAAGTTGATCGCGTTCATCATGCCCAGGTACCAGACCAGCGTCAGCGGATAGTCGACCCACGGCGGCAGGTTGACGTACTGCTGGCCCGGGAGCTGGAAGCCGGGGATGTGGAACCCGTAGATCATCGAGATCACGGCCACGATGATCTGCGCGAGGAACTTGTTGCGCGGCCGCATGCCCATGACGTCGTCCCAGACGCCGACCAGCATGATCAGCGTGCCCCCGAAGAGCAGGCCGAAGAAATCCTGAGTGTCGTTGGCGCTGTGGAACAGGGTCGTGTGCAGCGCGAACCCGATCGAGACGAACAGCGCGAAGGCGATGCCCAGGTAGACCGCGATGCCGCCGATGCGCGGCTTGGGTTCGGTGTGCATGCGCCGGTCGCCGACCGCGTCGAGCACGCCGACGCGCAGCGCCAGCCGGCGCACCTGCGGGGTCGCCGCGAGCGACGTCAGGAACGCGGTCGCGAGCGAGAGCAGGAAGAGGCCCTGCAGGTTCACGGGCGGCCTCCCGGCACCGCCCGTTCGAGGGTCGCGAAACTGACCAGCACGACGCCGGCCTCGGCCAGCAGCCGCTGCGCGAACGGGTCGGGATAGGCATCGCCGTACACGATCCGGGCGACGCCGGCGCTGATCAGGAGCTTCGCGCAGTGCACGCACGGCTGGTGCGTGCAGTACGCGGTGGCGCCTTCCAGGCCCACGCCGTGCAGCGCGCCCTGGACGACGGCGTTGGCCTCCGCGTGAGTCGAGCGGACGCAGTGGCCGCCGACCATCTCGCAGCCCACCTCCGAGCAGTGCGGCACGTGCCGCGGCGCGCCGTTGTAGCCGGTCGTGAGGATGCGGTTCTCCCGCACGAGCACCGCGCCCACGCTGGCGCGCGGACAGGTCGCGCGGGTCGCGACCGTGCGAGCCACCTCCATGAAGTATTCGTCCCAGCCCGGCCGCGCCGGACCGCTTACCGGTCGAACTCGCTCGTCACTGCGCACCGAAGCCCTGTTATTCGCCGAAGCGATAGCGCCCGCCCCGTCGGGGGAACTTCTAACCGAAGTCTCCCATGGAGGACGTGCCGGCGGGAGATTTGCGGCGCACGAGGCAGAGCCGCCCGGCAGCTTGGATTGCACGCCGGGGTAGCGAACGCGAGTGCGAACGACGCGCCTACGAGAGCACCGGGACGAGCCCGGGGCGCGCAGCAGGACGCTGCGTGACCACGCTCCGTGGCGTGCTTTTCGGCACCGGCGCTGTCGACGTCCGCCTGCGCGCTGGTCGTGATTCCGCCCGCGGCGTGGCTCGCCGTGCGCACCGCTCGCGGCCGCCGCCGCGGTGTTGCCCGCGGCGCTCTTCACGACGATCGCGCCGCGGCAACCAATTCATCGCGGCCGCCGTCAGTTTCATCTCGGACATCGTCCCGTTACCGGCCGGCGACCTGGTCGCGCCCTATCGCCGAGCGCGCGAGTTCGCGGCCGACGCGCACGCCGCTCGCGAGGCGGGACCGTGCGATCATGCCGAAGCGCTGCTGGCGTTCGCGCGCGGCTCGCCGTCCTGCCGGCGGACCATCCCACACCGCCGTCGCGCCGGCGGCGGGCGCTCGTCGCGAGCTCCCTTTTGCTCGCGTACGCACTCGGGGCCGCTCCCGCGGCGTCGGCCCTGGCGAACGGCATACACGGCACGCTTCCCATGTCCGCACCGCGGGCCGGCGCGAAGGTGAGCGCCGGTATCGGCAGCATAGGATAAGACGCCGCACCGCACGGGAGACGACGATGGCAATCCGACACCGCATGTTGCTCGCCCTGACCGCCGCCCTCGTACCGACGGCACTGACCGCGCAGGCACCGTTCGGCGCGGGCAAAGAGGCGCTTATCGGCTCGTACTTCCTGACGCGGCAGGGCGCCGACAGCCTGCAGCAGCTCGAGCTGCGGCTGTACGAGAACGACAAGGTCACGCTGACCACGGAGTTTCCCGGCTACACGAAAACCGCCGCGGGCACGCCCGTGCTGCCGCTGCGCGAATACGGAACCTGGCAAGACGCGGGCGGCTTCGCGCTCGTCCACCTGTCGAAGTCCGCGCAGCTGAACGGCGAGCAGAAGGAGCACGAACGCGGCGAAAACGTCACCCTCTTCTTCAAACTCTCCGGCTGCACGCTCAAACTCGCCCAAGACCCTACGAACGCATACGGTTCCCAAGGCCTGACCTTCAAGCGCCACCACTGCGGCAGCAATAGCTAACGATAGAGATCCTCGACCGAATACCCGCGCACGTGCGGCTCGGCTTTCAACAATGACGGCTCGACGCCGCCACGGCCGATCATGAGCCACGGAATCGTCTCATCGACTCCCAGGGCGCGGGCGTGGTCGGCCAGGTTCCTGTAGACCTCGCGCCCGAGCGGGGCACTACGCCATTTGACGGTACCGACAGCCGTTACACGCTTTTGCAGCACGGTCACGATGTCGACTTCGTGGCCGCCGTCCGTCGACCACCAAGAGCCGGCGTCCAACCCGTCTAACTCCCCTTTGGCGATCAGCCCAAGCGTGAATTCTCGCGCAAGTTCCTCGAAGATGGGACCCAGATGGGCGTCCAGCCTCGGCTCGACGACCTCGTCGATCAGCTTTTCGCCGAGTCCGCGATCGATGGCGGCGCGGTTGCCGTCGATAAACCGGAACCAGAAGCGAAAGTATGGATCCCTCACCGAGTACAGGACGCGCCGCGAAGCGGGACCCTCAGTGATCGGGACTTTTTTTTCGATGAGGCGAAGGTCGTCGAGCCGTTGCAGCACCCGCTCGTTCGTGATGCTGGCCTTCTGCAGGATATCGTTCCGGCGCGTCGAGCCGCCGGCAATAGCGCCGAGAGCCCGATAGGCGGCAGTCGCATCGCCGAGATCGGTGTGGAGGACCAACTGCGCTGAGTCGACCAGCGCGCTTCCCGGGTCGCCGAATAGCGTTAGGAGGTTTTCGCGGAGGCTGTCCTCGGGATTCCATTGCTCGAGGTACAGAGGCGTCCCGCCGAGGATGCCGTAAACGCGCACGAGATCCGCTGCGCAGAGCGTCGGGAAGAACGCGGCCGCCTCGCGGTACGGCAACGGCCCAAGCGACATTCTCACCGTGAAGCGCTGGTGAAGCGGCGCAGATCCGGCGTCCAGTTCGGCCATGAACGCTTGCGCGGATCCGCAGAGCACGAGCATCACGCGTGAGGTGCGGCCGCGTCTGTCCCACCAGCGCTGGACGATCGACGGCAATCCCGGCGTCGATTCGCAGAGATACGGGAATTCGTCCAAGATGACGACGAGTTTCTCGGTGCCCGCGTGGCCGGCGAGATACTCGAGCGCCACCTCCCAGTCGGGAAACGCGTAGCCGGGCGGCAACCCGCCGAGGGCGGCGTCCGCCTCACGAGCGAAGGCGGTCAGCTCCTGGGCCTGCGCCTGGCGCGTTGCCTGGTAGAAGATCGCCCGCCGCCCACGCACGAACTGCTGCAGGAGGTAGCTCTTCCCGATTCGGCGCCGCCCCGCAAGCAGCACGAGCTGTGCCGCGTCGGAATCACACGCCCTTGAAAGGGCGGCCAACTCGTCCCTTCGCCCAATGAACCGAGGCTGCATTCGAAACATACTGTCTTTCAAGCATACTGCATTCGAGACAGTATGCCTAGAAGACAGCCTCCGTGCGGGACTGGACTTTAGGGCGCGAGCCTACGGCACGTCGTAGCGGGAGGTCAGCTCGGCCACCCGGGCGCGCAGTTTCTCCATCTTGGCGCGGGGGCCGACGTCATCGAGCGCTTCACCGATGATCTTGCCGATCTCGCGCGCTTCCGCGACGCCCATGCCGCGGGTCGTGATCGCGGGCGAGCCGATCCGGATGCCGCTGGTGACCGCGGGCTTTTGGGGATCGAACGGGATGCCGTTCTTGTTGACCGTGATCTTGATCTCGTCGAGATAGGCTTCTACCGCCTTGCCCGTCAGCGCCTTGGGCCCGAGATCCACCAGCAGGAGGTGGGTGTCGGTACCGCCGGCGACCAGGCGCGCGCCGGCGCGCTGGAGTTCCTCACCCATCGCGCGCGCGTTGTCGAGCACGCGCTGCTGGTAGGCGGCGAACTCGGGTCTCTGCGCTTCGCCCAAGGCGACGGCTTTGGCCGCGATCGTGTGCATCATCGGGCCGCCCTGAATGCCGGGGAAAAGGCTCTTGTCGACGGCGGCCGCGTACTGGGCGCTCGAGAGGATCAGGCCGCCGCGCGGGCCACGCAGCGTCTTGTGCGTGGTCGTGGTCACGAAATCGGCGAGCGGAACCGGCGAAGGGTGCAGCCCCACCGCGACCAGGCCCGCGATGTGCGCCATGTCCACCAGCAGCGCGGCACCGACTTCGCGCGCGATCTCGGCGAAGGGCGCGTAGTCCATCGTGCGCGGATACGCGCTGGCGCCCGCGATGATCAGCTTGGGCCTGCGCTCGCGCGCCAGCGCGCGAACTTCGTCGTAGTCGATCAGCTCCGTATCCCGGCGCACGCCGTACCCGACCGCGTCGTAGAGCTTACCGCTGAAGCTGACCTTGGTGCCGTGCGTCAAGTGGCCGCCGTGATCGATCTTCATGCCGAGCACCGTATCGCCGGGCTGCAACACGGCCATGAAGACGGCCATGTTGGCCTGCGCGCCGGCGTGCGGCTGCACGTTCGCGTGCGGCGCGCCGAAGATCGCTTTGGCGCGGTCGATCGCGAGCCGCTCCGCGACGTCGACGAACTCGCAGCCGCCGTAGTACCGCTTGCCCGGGTACCCCTCGGCATACTTGTTGGTCAGCACGGACGCCGACGCTTCGCGCACGGCCCGGCTCGCGTAGTTCTCCGACGCGATCAGCTCGAGGTTCTCGCGCTGGCGGCGTTCTTCGCCCAGGACGGCGGCATAGAGTTCGGGGTCGCTATCGGCGAGCAGGGCCGGTTCGAGAAGTTGCACGGGCGGTACCATCGGTCGCGGGGTGGCTTATCGCTACAGATACGACGCGCCCGCCACGCTCACCGTTGCGACGGAAGTCGGGAAGCCGGCCGGGGCCGCAGCGGGGCCGGGGGCGGGGAACTCGAACGACGAGCGGTCATGAAAGTCGCCTGCTCGAGTGCCACGTTCGCAGGCCCGATCGCGAACGGCGAGCTGACGCAGCTCGAATGGCTCGATCTGTGCGCGAACGAGCTCGAGGTCGACGGCGTCGTGTTCGATCTCGCGCAGTTCCCGCGCACCGACGCCGAGTACCTCGCGCAGCTGAAGAAGCTGGCGGCCGACCTCGGGCTGACCGTGGCGGCGCTGGCGGCGGCGGATGCGTTCGGCCGAGCCGGCGAGCTGGGGGCTCGAGACTCCGCGGTCGCCCTCGGGGCTCCGCTGCTGATGGGGACCGCACCGCCGGCCGAGCCCGACCCGGAGGCCTGGGGTACCTTTGCCGACGCGGTCAAGGAGCGCTCGCGCGCGGCCAAGCGCGCCAACGTGACGCTCGCAGCGCGTAACGCACCCGGAACGCTGTGCGCGGACTCGTCCGACCTCAAGCGCCTCGCCAAAGACGTCGACAGCGCGTGGCTGCGTTTCGCGTTCGACGGCGCGGCCTTCGGCGCGACGGATGCCGCGACCGGCGTGCTGGCCAAGAGCGTGATCGCCGCGCACGTGATCGGCGACGCGACGACGTTCGCTACGAACCTGGACGCCGAGGCGGCGAGCGTCGTCGGTTCGCTCGCGCGCTTTCGTGGTTTCGTCGTGCTCGAAACGCATAGCGCGCCCGAACCGCGTGAGGCATACCATCACGCGTTGCGGCGCTTTGCCTCACTACGCGCTAACGCGCTCCTAACGAGCGCGTCTACGAGCTGAACGTTTCATAAAAGGCGACCGCCCTTGCCGTCTGCATGCCTGGGTAGAAACCTGCCTAGACAGGTGGGTGCGGCCCGGGCGCCAGGGTGCCGGCGAAGCCGGCGTGCTGTCGTATCCGGAGCTGATGCTCCCGTGGTTTTTACGTTGGTCCTACACCTAGGAAAGTACGCGTGCGAGCGCAGTCGCCTTGAGTCATTATCCCACCGCGGTCAAGACTTGACACGATTCTCTTTCCGTGCGTGCGCGCGGTTGCCGAGAACCGGCGCGTATGCGGCGAACGCGCGCGCCCGCGCCTCGGCGTGATCGACGATCGGTTCGGGATAATCGCGCCCCAGCCGAAAACCGGCCGCTCGCGCCTCGAGCGGCGAGAGCGTCCACGGTTCGTGCACCGCCGCGTCGGGCAACGCCGCGAGTTGCGGCAACGCCTCGCGAATGAAACGGCCGCCGGGATCGAATTTCTTGCTCTGCAGCGTGGGATTGAAGATGCGGAAGTACGGCGCCGCGTCCGTGCCGGTCGAGGACGACCACTGCCAGCCGCCGTTGTTCGCGGCGGTGTCGGCGTCCGCCAGATGCCGCTCGAAGTACCGCTCGCCCCAGCGGTAATCGAGCAGCAGATGCTTGGTGAGAAACGACGCGACGATCATGCGCAGGCGGTTGTGCATCCAGCCGCTTTCGTTGAGCCGCCGCATCGCGGCGTCGACGATGGGGTAGCCGGTGCGACCTTCGCACCACGCCGTGAAGTCCGCCTCGCTATCGCGATACGTTAGCGCTTTCGCAGCCTCGAGGAACGGCTCGCGCTCGACGTGCGGATAGTGAGCGAGTATCTGTTGATAGAAATCTCGCCAGATCAGCTCGCCGATCCACGCGTCGATGCCGGTCGCGCGCGAACCGCGCGCGGCGCGGCGCGCCTCGCGCGCTGCGGCGATGCAGGTGCGAATGCCGATCGTGCCGGCGCGCAAGTGCGGCGAGAGTCCGGACGTTCCGCACGCCGCGGGAACGTTGCGTTCGTCCGCATACGCGGCGATTCGTTCGGTGATGAAGCGTTCGAGTAGCGCGCGCGCGCGCGCTTCGCCGCCCTGCGGGTAGCGCGCCGAACGCGCGTACCCGTACTCGGAGGGATCGGGTACCGCGCGCGTGTCGCCGATCCCCTGCCGCGCCGCGAGCTTGCCGGCGCTCGCGGCCGCGGAAGCTACGGGCGGTCGCGGATCGGCCTCGCAGCGTTCCAGCCAGCGCCGCCGGTAGGGCGCGTAGAGCGTGTACGGCGCGCCGTCCGCCTTCAGAACTTCCTGCGCGCCGAAGAACACGTGATCGACGAACGACTCGACCGCGATACCGGCGGCGCGCAGACCGCTCGTCACGCGCGCGTCGCGCGCGAGCGCGCGAGCCTCGTAATCCGCATTGAAGTACAGCGCCGACGCGCCGACCCGCCGGATCAGTTCGCCGAGCTCCGCGAGCGGGTCGCCTTCCAGGAGCGCGAGGTCGCTGCCGCGCCGTCGCAGCCGCTCGCGCAGTTCCGCCAGCGCGTCGAAGAAGAACGACACGATCGGCGCGCCCAGGCGCGGACCGCGCAACAGCTGCGGATCCAGCACGAACGCGCAGACGACGCGCTCGCTCGCGCGTGCGGCCCGTTCGAGCGCGACGTGATCGGCGAGCCGCAGGTCGCGGCGGAACCAGACGATCGAGACGGCGTGGTGCATCCGCCGTTAGACGCCGGCGCGAGGAGGTGCGGCACGCTCGCGGAAGTCGCGAGCGTGCACTTGGCGCTCTCCGAGCTCGAGCTCCCGCTCGTCCATACGTTCACGATCGCGCGCAGCTCGGAGACCACCGCTCGTTCCGCGCTCGTGCGGCTGCGCTGGCACGATATCGAGGCCTTGGGCGAAAGCGCTCCGTCGCCGCGCTACGGCGAAAGCGTCGAGTCGGTGCTGGCGTCCCTGTCCGCGCATCCGCTCGCCGGCAACGATCCGTACGCCCTCGAAGCGCTGCTCGACGGTATCCCGCCCGCCGCCCGCTGCGCGCTCGACCTCGCGCTGCACGATGCGATCGGCAAGGATCTGGAGCGGCCGCTGTGGCGCCTCTTGGGCCTCGATCCCGAGCGTACGCCGGTGACGTCCTTCACGGTCGGCATCGACACCCCGAGCGCGATGCTCGCGAAGCTGGACGACATCCGCGAGCACCCGATCGTCAAGGTCAAACTCGGCTTTCCCGGCGACGTCGACGTGCTCGAAGCGATGCGCGCGCGCTATACCGGCACGCTGCGCGTCGACGCAAACGAAGGGTGGACGCCCGAAGAAGCCGTGGCCAAGCTCGAGACGCTCGCGCGCGCCGGCGTCGAGTTCTGCGAGCAGCCGATTCCGGCCGGGACGCCGGAACGGCTGCGCTGGATCCGCGAGCGCTCGCGCGTGCCGCTCGTGGCCGACGAAGACGTCCGCGACGCGCGCGATCTGCCCGCGCTGGCCGGCTGCGTCGACGGCGTCAACGTCAAGCTCGTCAAGTGCGGGGGCATTCGCGCGGCGCTGGCGGCGATCCACACGGCCCGCGCGCTCGGGCTGCGGGTCATGCTGGGCTGCATGGTGGAGAGCGCGATCCTGGCGACGGCGGCCGCGCACCTCTCGCCGCTCGCGGACTGGGCCGACCTCGACGGTCCGTTCCTGACGGCGCGCGATCCCTTCGCCGGCGTCACCTACGACGGCGGAAAGCTGGTTCTGCCGCGCGGCCCCGGGCTCGGCGTCGTCGAACGCGGCGGCTGACGTGCGCCGCTACGCGATCCTCGCGCCCGGACTTTTCGCAACGCGCGGCGCGAAGACCGCTCACGGCACGATCGCGTACTCGGCCGATGCGACCGTCGCCGTTATCGACGCGTCGCAGGCCGGCAAGCGCGTTCGCGACGTCGTGCCGTACCTGGCGTGCGACGCACCGGTCGTCGCGAGCGTGGACGAAGCGCTGGCGTTCGGGCCGACGGCGCTGCTGATCGGCGTGGCGCCCGCCGGCGGCGCGCTGCCGCCGGACTGGCGCGCTGCGATCCTGCGAGCCATCGGCGCCGGCCTCGAGATCGTCAGCGGGCTGCACGATTTTCTCGGCGACGATGCCGAGTTCGCGGCCGCCGCGGCGCGCAGCGGCGCGCGCATTCGGGACCTCCGCACGCCGCCGCCGCCGCGCATCTTCAGCGGCGCCGGTGCCCGCGTCGGGGCACGCGTCGTGCTGACGGTCGGCAGCGATTGCGCCGTCGGGAAGATGACCGCCGCCTTGGAGCTCAGCGCGGCCGCCCGCGCCGCGGGCGTCGACGCGCGTTTCGTCGCGACCGGACAAACGGGAATCGCGATCGCCGGCGCAGGGATTCCGATCGACCGTACGATCTGCGACTTCACGAGCGGCGCCGCCGAAGCGCTGGTCCTGGAGAACGCGGATGCGGAACTGCTGTTCGTCGAAGGCCAGGGCGGCATCAATAACCCGGCGTTCGCCGCCGTCACGCTCGGGCTGCTGTACGGAACGTCGCCCGACGCACTGGTCCTCGCGCACCTGGCGACGCGCACCCACATCGAGGACTACGGCACGCCGCTGCTGTCGCTGCCGCGCTTGGTCGAGGTCTACGAAACGCTCTGCGCGACCGTGAAGCCCGCGCGCGTCGCGGGCATCGCCCTGAACACGCACGGGCTCGGCGACGCGGACGCCCGGCGCGCGCTGGCCGGCGCGCGGCACGCCACGGGCCTGCCGTGTGACGACGTCGTCCGCAACGGACCGTCGGCGCTCTACGCCGCGATGGCCCCCGCCTTCGCCGCCAAAACGGCCCCGCGCGCGTGAAGCTCGTCGCGCTGCTCGCGATCGCGGTTCTCGCGCTCGGCGCCTGCACGCGCGTCGACGACGGCTCCGGCACCGGCCGCCACCCGTGGACGCAGCCCGGCCGCCTGCGAATCGGCAGTCCCGACGAACCCGATAATCTCAACCCGATGTTCGCGCACACGGACGCGACCGACCAGATCGACGCTCTGATCTTCGCGCCCGTCTTCCGCTACGACCCTCACGGCGAGTTCGTGCCCGAACTCGCGACGGTCGTGCCCACGTACGCGAACGGCGGGATCTCCAGGGACTCCAAAACGATCGTGCTGCACTGGCGGCGCGGCGTGACCTGGTCGGATGGAGAACCGCTAACGCCGCGCGACCTGCGTTTCACGTGGCGCGCGGTCACGAGCGACCGCAACGATACCAAGACCCGTTTCGGCTGGGACGACATCGCGGCCATCGACGTTCCGGACGACGCGACCGCCGTCATCCGCCTCAAGCGCCCCAACGCCGACGTCCTGGGCATCTTCGGCGGCGGCGGCGGAAGCGCGTACCCGCCGCTTCCCGAGCATCTGCTGGGCAAGCTGCCGGACCTCAACGCCGCGGCCTTCAACGCGCACCCCATCTCCAGCGGCCCCTGGCTGCTGACGGCGTGGAATCGCGGGTCGTCGCTCGAGTTCGCCCCGAATCCCCGCTACTGGCGCGGCCCTCCCAAGCTGACATCGCTAACGTGGAAGATCGTGCCGAGCCCCGATACGCTGGCCGCGCAGCTGCGCACGCACGAGATCGACCTGCTGCCGAACGTAGGCGACGCTTTCGTCGAGCGGCTCGAAGGGGTGGCGGGCTTGCGGATCGTCAAGCACCTCTCGGCGAATTGGCGACGGCTAGCGATCAACACGAGCCGCCCGGGCCTGCGCGACGTCCGGGTGCGGCGCGCGATCGCGGAAGCCATCGACTGGGACCGGATGAACGCGACGGTCTACCACGGACTCAATCTGCGCGCTCGCAGCGACATCCCGCCCGATTCCTGGGCGGCGCCCGACGTGCCGTTCTATCCGCACGACGAGGCGGACGCGCGCCGCCTGCTCGACGCCGCGGGCTACAAGGCCGGTCCCGGCGGCGTGCGCACGAACGGCGCGACGGCGCTGCGCTTCACGATCTCCGCCACCAACAAACCCGGTAACGAACAGGCCGAAGTGCAGATGCAGCAGGCGCTGAGCGCGGCGGGCATCGAGCTGACGATCAAGAACTATCCGGCCAGCTTGCTGTTCGCGCAGAACGGTCCGCTCTACACCGGCCGGTACGATCTCGAATGGTCGATCGACACCAACGCCCCCGACCCCGACAACCAAGGCAACTGGAGCGCCGACTTCATTCCGCCGCGCGGTGCGAATACGAGCTTCTTGCGCGACGCCGAGATCACGGAACTGTCGGACGCAGCGCTTCGCACCTTCGACCGCGCGAAACGGAAAGCACTGTACCAACGGGAGGAAACGCGGATCCACGAACTCGTGCCGGCTGTGTTCTTGTACTGGGAAACCGCGGTGGCCGCGTACGACGACGAGTTGCAGGGATACCGTCCCGCCGAGTACATCACCGACAACTGGAATTCGTGGGAATGGAAGCTCTGAGAAGATGTTGACGTTGGTGTGCGAACCCGAGGCCGGGGAAGAAGTCCTCGTTCGCCTCGGTCCGACGCGCGAAGCGATCGTGTCGTGGAATACACGCGCGCCGGGCGGGGCCCTCGAGGTCCGCGCGAACGCCCACGACGGCCGCACGTCGGCCTGGCTGCCCTACGTGGCGTTTTCTCCTGAAAGGCGCGCGTCGCTCGCGGGGGCGGACACATTCGTCCGCATCGATACCGACGTCGTGCGCGCCACGGTCGACATCGTGACGCTGAGCGTGCGGTCGCGGGGACCGCTCGATGCGCTGTTCGTCAGCACGCCGGACTACGGCGCGCCGTCGTCCATCGTGGCGCTCCCGGCCGTCGCGCTCGACGTGCCCCCGTTCTCGCAGTACCATTCCGCCCAGCCGCTGGAACGCGGCTGGTGCGCGCCCGCCTCGCTCGCCATGCTGCTGGCGTACCGCTCCCACCCGGTCGGCGTGGCGGACGTCGCCCGCGAAGTCTACGACGCGCGTTACGGCGGCACGGGAAACTGGACGCTGAACGCCGCGTTCGCGGGGTCGCTCGGGTTCCGAGCCGCCGTCCTTCATCTGCGCGATCTCGCGCACGCGCACGCGTTTCTGGCCGACGACATCCCGCTCGCGCTCTCGATCGCGTGGACCGCCGCCACGTTGCCGGGGGCGCCCCTGCCCGCGAGCGACGGCCATCTCGTGGTCCTGCGCGGGATCGACGAGAACGGCGACGCGCTGGTCAACGACCCGGCGCATCCGGACGTCGCCGCCGTCTATCCGCGCGGAGCGTTCGAGCGCGCCTGGCTCGATCACGGGGGCGTCGCGTTCACGGCCGTTCCGGCACCGCTGGCCGGCACGCTCCTGCGCCTGGCCAATGCCTAGCGTCCCGCGAAAGGAACGTTACGGGCCGGTCGGCAACGCGTCGGCCATGAAAAGAACCTACGTTCCGCGTTTCCTTTCCGTCGCGGTTGCGGCCGGCCTGTTGTTTGCGGCAACGCTCGGGGCTCCCGCGGCGCGCGCCTCCGACGACGCGACCGCGACGACGGCCGCGCAGTATTGCGTCAGTTCGGGCGGCGTGGTCGAAGTTCGAGCGGCCTTCTTCGGAACCAATAACCCGAACCCGCTGCTGCTGGACGGGCGCGCGGCGTTCTGCCGTTTCCAGAGCAGCGACAAGAGGTCGCGCATCTACGTGCTCACGTCGACGCTGTTTTCGCCCTTGCCGACGCTGGCAGCGCTGGCGTATTACTCGAAGGTGAAGTTAAACCCCGGCTGCAACGGCAACCCCGCATCCTGCTACTGCTCGCAACTCGGGGGAACGGATCTTTTCGGCGGAATCAATGCGGCCGGCGGCGGCTGGGTGCTCAAGGGATCGGTCGACGAAGTCCTCGACGCGTGCATCTTTCCGGACCTCTCGTCGATCGACGCGTGGGGCCTGACCTATCACAGCGCGGGCATCATCCGCGGCAAGGACCTCTCCAAAGTTCTGCGCTACCACCCGCCGAAGGCGTAGGTTCGCAACGCCGGCGCAGCCCGCGGAGCGGGTAAGCAGCGACGCGCCGGCCGACGCGCCGTTGCACGTCGTGCTGGTCGAGCCGCAGATCCCGCCCAACACCGGCAACGTCGCGCGTCTCTGCGCCGCAACGGGTTGCGCGCTGCACCTGGTCGAGCCGCTCGGCTTTTCGATCGGCGATCGCGAACTCAAGCGCGCCGGACTGGACTATTGGGATGCGGTCGCGCTGACGCTGCACCCGTCGCTAGCCGAATTCCTCGCGACGTGGCATCGCCCGATGTGGCTGTTCTCCACGCGCGCGCCGCGCGCGTACGCGGAAGCGGATTTCGCATTCGGCGACGCGCTGGTCTTCGGCAAGGAAACCGCAGGTTTACCGGCGGCCTTGCTCGCGGCCCATCCCACGCGCACGCTTCGCATACCGATGCGCGGGAGTGCCGTGCGAAGCTTGAACGTTTCGACCGCCGCGGGCGTGGTCGCGTACGCCGCCCTCGAGCGCCTGCGGTTTCCGGGGCTGGCATGATGCCCGCGCCGAACGGAATCGAACGGATCGAACGCCGCGTCGTCGCGTGCGAACGGTGCCCCGAGCTTCGCGCGTACTGCGCGGAAGTAGCCCGGGTGAAGCGCAAGGCGTACCGCGACGAAGCCTATTGGGGAAAGCCCGTTCCCGCGTTCGGCGACCCGGCCGCCCGCGTGCTGCTGGTCGGGCTCGCGCCGGGCGCCCACGGTTCCAACCGGACGGGACGCATGTTCACCGGCGACGCGTCCGGCGTCTGGCTCTACCGCGCCCTCTTTCGCGCGGGCTTCGCGAACCAGTCGGAACAGCGCGACCGCAGCGACGGGCTCAGGCTGCACGACGCGATGATCACTGCGGCCGTCCGCTGCGCGCCGCCCGGCAACAAGCCCTCGCCGGCCGAGCTCGAGCGCTGCTTTCCGTATCTGCTGGCGGAAGTCGAGGCGCTGGCGGCGTTGCGGGTCGTCGTCGGTCTCGGCGCGATCGGCACGCGCGCGGCGGCGGCGGCGCTGGTCGCCGCCGGCTACGCGGCCGCCGCGCGTGCCGCCTTCGGACACGGGGCCGAAACCCGCTTCGAACGGCCGGGCCGGGAAGCCGCGATCCTGCTCGCGTCCTACCACCCGAGCCGCCAGAATACGAATACCGGCGTCCTCACCGAACCGATGCTCGACGCGATCTTCACCCGGGCCCGCGCGCTGCTCCGGGGCTGTTCGGAATAGCCGGGCGGGCGGCAACGGCCTATACCGGGCTTCCGCCTACACTTCCGGCCCAATAAGGCCTCCGAGCGAAAGGTTCGAGAACCGTCCCGATGCAAGGTCGCTTAGTCAAACCACCGGGGGTGGTCGAACTCGTATGGTATCCGACGCCGAAGGAGATTCACAGTGAATCGTCTCTCATCCGTGCGGCTATGGTTGATATCCGCCTTTGCCTCTGCCGCGATTCTGGGGTCCGCCGGCGCGGCGCTGGCCCAGGCCGCGGCCTCACCGGCAGCGGACTTCGGGACGCCTCCCTCGGGCGAGGTGCCCATCCTTTTCAACGACCACCACGTCTACTCGACGCCCGACCGGCTCAAGGCCGGCCGCGTACTGGCGGCCCTGGTCAAGGACGGCACGATCCTCGTGCCCTTGCGCTCGCTGTTCGAGCAAACGGGAGCGACGGTCAGTTACGACCCGGCGACCAAGAGCGTCGACGTCTCGAAGCCCGGCGCCGACGTGAAAGTCACGGTCGGCAAACCGGTCGTCTCGATCAACGGCGAAGAGCGTCCGCTCGACGTTCCGCCCGAGATCTATAAGGGCGCCGTCGTCGTGCCGCTGCGCGTCATCTCCGAAGGGATGGGTGCGTACGTCCTGTGGGTCGCCGACAGACACTTGGTGGTCGTGCGCTACAACCCGCCGCCGGCGCCGACTCCGGCTCCCACCGAGGCACCGACGCCGGCGCCGACCGTCGCGCCGACTCCGGCACCGACCCCGACGCCGAGCCCGGTACCCACCCAAGCCTACGAGAAGTTCCTGGCCGGCGACTACGCCCTCAATCCTGTCGTCTACAACGAACTGTCGCCCGGACAACACGGCATCGGCTCGTACACGGTCAAGGGCGCGGTCGAGTTTCCGTTCATCGGAGAGCGCTGGTTCCTGGAAGGCAACTACCAGAACCTGAAATACAACCACCCGTCGAACCTCGGCTACTCGGGTTGCCGGGCCGGCACGCCGGGTTGCTCGACGGTCATCGGTAACGACCCCGTCTATCAGTACGGCGTCTGCCCGGCGCCGGATCCCGGCTGCGTCACGACGGTCGGCTACCAGACCATCCAGAACTACAACGGCCTCGGGCAGGCCTACGTCCCCTCGTTCACCGCGAACGAGAGCAACGTCGACGTGCGCTTCGGGCTGAAGGTCCTCAACCCGCGCGTCTACATCGGCGTCGGCGGCTTCTTCAAACAAGAGAAGTATCTCGGCTATCCGAACCTGTCCGGCGTCGGCTTCGGTATCGAGAAGCTGCCCGATCTCGACAAGACCTTCTCCGTTTACGCGAACTTCTGGTACTACCCGACGATCAGCGGAAACTACACGTATCCGAACTCGATCTATCTCGGACCATACTCCGGCTCGACCGCGACGCTGCAGTACGCAGCGCTCAAGTACGAAGTCGGTGGAACCTACGACATCGGGAACACGCCGCTCTACGTCGACTTCGGCTACGAGGGCCAGCACTACAGCGCGAAATCGAACGCCCCGTCGGACGGCAGCGTCACGTCGCCGTTCGTCGGTCTCGGAGTGCACATCTAGCCGAAACGGCTCGCGCCCGGGCGCGGTACGGTGATGTTCGACCTGCGCGACATCATCGTGCTCGCCCGGGACGCCTCCTGGTCTACGACGTATAAGCCGGCGCTGCTCAAGTCGATCGCGCGAATCGCCGCGCGCGATCGCCGGACGCGCATACCGCTGGCCGATATCGGCGAGCAGTTCGTATCGCTCTACTGGAACCAGACCGTCGTCTTCCATCTGCGCCAAGCCGCCGTCGTCAGTAAGGAACCCGAAGTCCTCAGAGCGATTCGCCGCGCGGCCGAGGCGCACGGCGTACGCAGGCTCGGCGACCTCCCTCCCGAAGCCCGGGCGGAACTCGTACGCCGCATGGTTCGGGTTCTCAAGATCGACGTGCTGCGCCGCTTTCACAGAAGCAAACCCGCGCACATGCCGGCGCTCTTTACGTGGGCCGACGACAGCGAGTTCGTCGAACTGTCCGACGCCTCGCTCGCCTTCATCGTTTCGAATGCGATGGCGCTCGAGACCGTGGCCAACCACTGGTGGGCCGGCTATCTCGAGAGAGTCAATACGCTCGCGCCGTACATCATCGAAAAGGTCCGGCGCGACGGCGCCCAACGGCGTTCGCTCACCCGCTTCGTCCGTCTGCTCTCGAGCATCGACGCGCCCTGCTGCTTCTATTGCGCCCGACCGTTCGGCGAACTCGTGCGCGTGCACGTCGATCACGTGCTGCCGTGGAGCTTTCTGCTGGCAGACCCGCTGTGGGACTTAGTTATGGCCTGCGACCGCTGCAATCTGGCGAAGTCCGACTCGCTCCCCGCGCGCGCCTTCGTCGATAAGCTGGTCACGACGAACGAATCTCGCGCGAAGCGCGCCCTTCCGGAGAACGCGGTGTCGCCGCTGCTCGACGGCGTGGGGATCTTTCAGTTGTACGACGCCGCGCGCGCGGTCGAATGGCCCGGCCCTTGGAGGCCGGCGTAGCGAACCCTGAAGGCTCGCGGCGACTACGGTCCGCTCGGCGGTGGCTTCGCCGGTTGAAGCGTCGTCTTGCGGGCGAGGCCGAGGTCGCGCAGCAGCTTGTCGGGGACGCTCGAAGGCGCGTCCATCATCAGGTCGCGCGCCATCTGGTTCTTCGGAAAAGCGATAACGTCGCGAATGGACGTCTCGCCGCAGGCCAGCATCGCGAGCCGGTCGATGCCCCACGCCATGCCGCCGTGCGGCGGCGCACCGTAACGCAAGGCTTCCATGAAGAAGCCGAAGCGCTCCTCGATCTCCTCTTCCGACAGCCCGAAGATCTCGAAGATCTTGTGCTGGAACGCCGGGTCGTGGATGCGGATCGAGCCGCTGCCCAGCTCGAAACCGTTGAGCACGAGATCGTAGTGCTGCGCGCGAATGGCGAACGGGTCGCTCTCGAGCATCGACTCCTGCCCCGGCGCCGGCGCGGTGAACGGATGGTGCGTCGGCGTGATGCCGCCCGTGTCGGCGTCGCGCTCGAAGAGCGGAAAGCCGACGACCCAGCAGAACGCGAAGGCGGCCGGGTCGCGCAAGCCCAGCAGGTCCGCGACGTGCAGCCGCAGCTTGCCGGCCACGTCGCTCGCGAGCGCCTTGGTTCCGGCCACGAGTAGGATCGCATCGCCGTGCTCGGCGTGCGAGAGCGCGCGCAGCGCCGCCACGGTCTGGTCGTCGAGCAGCTTGGCGATCGACGACTTCCAGCCGTCGGTTGCGAACGAGACCCAAATCAGGCCGCCGGCACCGAACGTTTTCGCGGCCTCGGTCAACGCGTCGAAATCGCGGCGCGAAAGCGCGGCACCGCCGGGGTAGCGTACCGCGACGATGCGGCTCGCGCCGTTGGCCACGTGCTCTTGCAAGAACTTGATGGCGGTACCCGCGAACGCTGCGTCGACGTCCGCGAGTTCGAGCCCGAATCGCAGGTCGGGCTTATCGCTGCCGTACCGTTTGAGGGCGTCCGCGTGGCTCAGACGCGGCAGCGGCCGCGGAATTTCGATGCCGAGCGCGGCGTTCCACACGTACGCGATGCAGTCTTCCATCACGGCCATCACGTCGGCTTCGTCCACGAACGACATCTCGACGTCGAGCTGAGTGAATTCCGGTTGCCGGTCCGCGCGCGAATCCTCGTCGCGGAAGCAGCGCGCGATCTGCATGTAACGCCCGATGCCGCCGATCATCAGGATCTGTTTGAGCAACTGCGGCGATTGCGGCAGCGCGTAGAAGGTGCCGGGGGTCAGACGGCTCGGGACCAAGTAATCGCGCGCGCCTTCGGGCGTCGACTTGATCAAACACGGCGTCTCGATCTCGAGAAAGTCCCGCGCGTCGAAGAAGTCGCGCATCGCTTTCACGATCCGGTGACGGACGGTCAGATTGCGCTGCAAGCGGGGCCGGCGCAAATCGAGGTAACGGTACTTCAGCCGTAGCGATTCGTCGACGTCCGCATCGGCGTTGACCGGGAACGGCGGCGTCTGCGAGCGCGCCAGAACCTCGAGACGCTCGGCAGCCACTTCGACCGCCCCGGTCGCGATCTTCGGGTTCTCGGTGCCGGCCGGGCGCGCACGCACCGCACCGCGCACCGCGATGACGTCTTCGTTGCGCAAGCTCTGCGCCGACTCGAACGCGGCGACGGCCGCCGGGTCGAAGACGACCTGCGAGATCCCGTCGCGGTCGCGCACGTCGATGAAGATCAAGCCGCCGTGGTCGCGCCGGCGATTGACCCAGCCGCGCAGCTCGACCTCCGTGCCGGCCTGCGCGCTGCCGATCGCACCGCAAGAAAACCGCGCCGGGACAGCCATTTTACGTACGCTCGCGTTCCAAGGCGTCTTCGACGCCGCTGAGATAGTGGTACTGATAGACGATGTTGCGCGCGAGTCCGGGCTTGGCCGCGCCGGCCCGCTCGAGCGACGCCAGCAGCTTGGGCCGGCGTTTGACCGCGGCGTGCACGACCCGCGAGAGCGGCGTCATGCCGAGCCGGGCCTGCACGACGAAGGACGGATGTTTGCGATAGAAGCGAACCGTCGAGCGGCCGGCCAGGGCCATCTTCTCCTTCTGTTCCGCGTAGGGCACCGGATGCCAGTGAAAGTCGACGGCGAGGGGCTCGTAGACGATCGTCAGCCCGGCCTGCTGCAGCCGGTACCCGAGTTCGAGATCCTCGTGGCCGTAGCCGGTGAAGTTCTCGTCGAAACGTCCCACGCGGTCGAGATCGGTGCGGCGCACCGAGGCGTTGCCGGTCAGGAAGTAGAGCCACGAGAGCTTCTTGCGCGAGTTCGGGTGCAGCGGGCGGCGCTCGCTCGGCCGGCTCGCCAGCCGCTCGTACTCTTCCAGCGACGCGACTTGCAGCTCCATGCCCACGACCGCGATGGCGGAGCGTTCCCGGTGACGGCGCACGTGTTGCGAGAGCAGATCGCTCGACGCGATGATGTCGGCGTCGGTGAACATGACGATCTCGCCGCGCGCCGCCTCGATGCCGGCGTTGCGGGCCATCGCGCGGCCCGTGTACGGACCGGGCACGTGCCGCACGCGCGGATACTCCGCCGTCACCCCGGCCAGGTACTCGGCCGTGCCGTCGCTCGAGTTCGAGTCCGCGACGACGATCTCGTAGCGTTCGGCCCGCAGATCCTGACGCAACAGCGACGGGATGACGTGGCGCAACGTGTCGAGCCGGTTGTACGTCGGGATAACGACGGAAATCTCTGGATGGATCATGCTTGTTTGGCGAGGGTCCCCTTCGCGTCCAGGAGTTCGCCGACCGCGGCGAGCACCGCGGCACGCAGCGAGGCCAACTCGATCGCATCGTCGCTCGCCGGTTTGCGCAGGCACACCGACGGCACCCGGTACGGCGCCCACTCTTGCGAACTCAAGTTGAAGTACCGGTGTTCGAAGACGACGACGGTGGGCCTGCGCGTCGCGCTCGCAACGTGGGTCGCTCCGGTGTCGACGGTGACGACCAAGCGGCTCTTCTCGAACACCGCGGCCCACTGGTAGAACGACAGGCTGCCCACGACCGCCTCGGCGACGGCCGCGGCCCGCACGGCGGTAGCCTGCTCGAGCGCGTCGACACCGTAGGTCACGACGAGCGGCAAGCCGTAGCGCCGCAGCTGCCGCAGCAGCTCGAGCGTATTGGCAAGCGAGCCGCCGTCGCGGAACCAGCGCGCGCCGAGGTGAAAGGCGATGCCGCCCGCCGGCACGTGCGCGACGGCCCTCCGGTCGATCTCCTCGATCGGGATCAGAAGGTCTGAAACGATCTGCGTCCCACCGGCCAGGCGCACGAGATCGAGCACCTGGTCGACTTCGTGGCGAACGACGCGGCCCGGGTCCCGCTCGGAGAGGCCCGGGTCCGCCTCCGAAATCGCCAGGCGCGTCAGATACCGCGCCGCGGTCAAGCGCACCAGATAGCGGCGGACGTACGTGTAACCGACGCGGACCGGCGCTCGGGAGGCGCCGACCAGCCGAAAATCCGGCACGCACGGCGCCAGCGCGATCGCCAGGTCGCACGCACGGCGGAAGCGCCTCCCGAAGGCGGCCGGCGAGCGCCCCGGCGGCACGACGAGCACGCCGTCGATGTCCGGGTTGCGTTCGACCACGACCGCATTGTACGAGCTGCAGGCGAGCGTGATGCGGGCGTCGGGCCAGGAACGCCGCACCGACGCGATCGCCGGCGTCGAAAGGATCAGGTCGCCGACGCGATCGAGTCGCGTGAGCAGCACGTTCACGCGAGCGCGCGCGCACCCGCGCGGCGCGCTTCGTCCAGTTCGGCGAAATACGTCTCGCGCGCCAGCGCCCGCGCGGCGGCGAGTTCGCGCGCGCCGAGCGGACGGTCGGTGCGACGGTCGCCGACCGCGCGTTCGAGCAGCCGCAGCGCGCCGAGCGCGCGCAAGCCGCGATGGAAAGTCCGTTGCAGCGGATCGTCGCCGGTGGCGAGGACGACGCGCCACGTCGGGTGCAGCGCGCGCAGTTGCACGGCCGTCCGGGCCTGAGCGCGCGCTTGCCGGAGCATCCCGTCGACGCCGAGGGCCGCCGGCCGGGGCTTGTAGTGGAAGGCCAGCGCGTAGCGGTTGAAGACCCCTTTGACGCCCGCCGAGCGCAGCCGCAGGCCGAGCTCGATATCTTCCCAACCGTACTCGCGGAAGGCTTCGGTGAACGGGCCTACGGCGTGCAGGGTCGCGAGCGGCAGCGAGACGTTCGTGGTCCAGAAGTAGTTCGCCGAGTAGTTCGCGAGCGTCCAATTCGGGGCCGGCAACCGCTCGAAGCTCTCCGTGTTGATCACGGCCCCGCGTACGATCGCCGCGGGATGGGCGCGGTGCGAGCGCAGGTGTTCGGCCACGAACGCGGGCACCGGCAGCACGTCGTCGTCGATGAAGATGATCCGCTCCCCGCGCGCCCGGGCGATGCCGGCGTTGCGGGCGCGCGCGAGCCCCGCGTTGGCTTGGGAAACGACCGTGAACGCGCAGTTCGCGCGGCCGCGCGCCGCCTCGATCACGGGCGCGGTACCGTCGCGCGAGCCGTCGTCGACCAGGACGACCTCGTAGCTATCCGAGGGCACCGTCTGCTCGAAGCAGGCATCGAGCACTCTGCCGAGCAGGTGCGCGCGGTTATAGGTGCACAGTTGGATCGTCGCAAGCACAGTCAGCTCGATTCGGCCCTTCGTCCGAGCAGCCCGCTCAACGCCGCCAGCACGCGCGGGATATCGAGCGCCTCGATGCAGGCGAAATCCGGGCACGTTTCTTTGCGGTGCTGCGGCGGACACGGGTAGGTCGCCCGCACGACCTCCACCCGGGGTCCCAGCGGCGCCCAGCGGTCGGGCTCGTCCGACTGCAGCGCGAAGATCCCGACCGTTGGCGCCCCGACGGCGGCGGCCAGGTGCATCGGACCCGAATCCATCGCCACGACCCCGAGCGCACCCTCCGCCAAGGCGCCGAATTCGGCCAGCGACGTGCGTCCCGCAACCGATACCGCGGCTCCGGCGGCGGCGATCCGATCGGCGATCGCCCGGTCCGCCTCGGAACCCGTCACGACCACCGTCGCGCCGAACTGCGCCGCGAGCGCCCCGGCGAGTTCGGACAGGCGTCCGACCGGCCAGCGGTCGCGCGCCGCCGCGATGCCGCGCGTCGGGTGCAGGACCAGGTACGGGCCCGCGACGCCGGCCGCGCGCAGCTTTTCCGCCACCGATTCGCGCGCCGCATCCGGAACGGTGAAGACCGGGGTCGCGTCCGCAACGTCGCAACCGAGAGCCCGCGCGAAATCGAGCAAGATCTGCGTCCAGTGGGTCGTGCGGTCCCCGAATTCGCTCCTGACCTTGACCTGATGCGTGAACAGACGCGAATAGATGCGCCGCGCTTGACCGGCCCGTAGCGGAATGCGCGCGACGTACGGCAACGCCGCCGAGCGCAGCGACGCCCAGGTGACGACCGCCGCATCGAAGCCCTGCGCGGCGATGCGCGCGCTCGCTTCCACGAACGGCGCCTCGTCCGTCCACACCTCGGCGAGGTCCGGATCGTGCAGCAGGACGTCCCGGTGCGCCACCGTGGTCAACGCCGTGATCTCGCCGAACCGCTCGCGCAGGGCGCGCATGACCGGAGTCGCGAGCAGGACGTCGCCGATGCCGCCGCCCGTGCAGATCACGATGGCGCTCACGCCGCCGGCTCGCTCGCAAGCGACGCGACTTCGAGCGCGATCCGCACGCCGGTCTGGGCGGGCGTTCGCACGGGGTCGAGCGGAAGCGTGCGAAATGGCGCGGCCCACGGCGACCAGCGCGCCATCGCCCGTTCGTCGCCCGGCGCGAAACAGTCGACGCATGGGATTCCCAGCATCCCGGCGACGTGCGCGGCGCCCGAGTCGGGCGTCACGAGGGCCCGCGCGCCGGCGATCAGTGCTTTCCAAGCCCGCACGCCGAGCCCGGCCGCAACCTCGGAGCCGCTCGCCGCGGCGACTTCCGTGGCAAATTCCGCATCGTCGCCCAACACGAGCGGGCGCCAGCCGCACGCCGCCAGTTCGCGAGCCGCAGCGGCCAGCGCGGCGGCGGTCAGACCGGCGCCCGCGAGCTTGCGCGACGCCTGCAGCGCGACGCGGCCGTGCGGGACGGCGGGTTCTTCGAGCACCAGCGGGCGCAAGCGCGCGAGGTCGAGCGTCGGCACCGCTTCGCGGTACAGCCCTTTGCCCAGCCCGAAGAGGGTGACGACCTCGTGGTAGCGCTCGCGCGCCGCCGATGCCGGGCGCACGAGCGCGCGCGTGAGCAAGGGCGCGACGCGCAGCGACTTCAGCGGCTTTTCCCAGCCGTTGATGAACCCGACCCGTTCGGGGATGCCCGCCGCGCGCGCGAATTCGTACGCTTCGAGCTCCTCCGATGCGATCAAGGCGATGTCGTACCCCGCGGCGCGCGCGCTCGCGAGCGCGACCCGGCGGCTCTGCGGCGTGGAACCGTGGCGCGGCCACGGGATGCGCTCGAGGACGTGTACGCGCGAGAGGACGCCGGGCGCGAAGGCCTCGCGGTTGGCGGTGCCGAGCACGGCGCCGACGGCGTGCCCGGCGGCGCGCAGGGCCGCCACGAGCGGCGCGCAGACGAGCGCGTCGCCGAGGCCGTCGGCGCGCACGAGCAGGACGTTCAACCCGAGCCCTCTCCGAGCGCGCGCAGCAGCGCCGCCCGATAGGAGCCGTCGAGCAGTTGGGCGCGCGCCAGGGCGCGCACGGCGCCGGGCACGCGCGGATCGGTCGCCATGGTTCGATAGGCGGGCAGCGACCAGCGCGGGGCGAGCAGCGCCGAGCGCACGAGGTTCGGACCGTAGGCGCCGGTTGCGAGCTTGGTCCGCAGGCTCGAGTCCTTACGCAGCAGGCGGGCCGCCATCGTGGCGCGCTCGACGGTCTTGTTCAGCACCACGTCCAGCGTCTCGGTGCGCGGCGGCTTGACGTGCCAGAGATACGCGCGCCACGCGAAGGTATGGCGAACGTCGAAGCGCCGCAGGCGCAACCCGAGTTCCGTGTCCTCCCAGCCGTACAAGTCGAAGGCCTCGTCGAAGCCGCCGACCGCGAGCAGCGACGAGCGCGGCACCGACGCGTTGCACGTGCAGAAGAACGCGCCCGAGTAGTTCAAGACGGTCGGTTTCGGCTTGGCCTCGTACGACGGCACGTTGACGATCGGTCCCGATACGACGTGCGGGAACGGTTCGCGCGCGTGCGCTTCGGCGTGGGCGGCGAGGAAGCCGGGCGGCAGCCACACGTCGTCGTCGACGAACGCCACGACGGTTCCGCGCGCGGCGGCGACGCCCGCGTTTCGCGCCGCGCCGCGGTTGGGACGCGGTACGAACACCCGCTCGACCGCGACGGCGCCGCCCTCCCGGACTCGTGCGACGACGGCCGCCGTATCGTCGCTCGAGCCGTTGTCGGCGACGACGACCTCGAATTCGGGAGCGCCGGTTTGCCGAGCGAGCGATGCCAGCGTGCGCTCGAGGAAGCGAGCACGGTCTCTGGTGGCGATGACGACCGAGAACCTCACGGCGCGTGGGCTTCGAGCAGCGAACGCGCCATGCGTTCCGCCGCACCGGCGTGCGCGGCGTACAGGGTGCGCAGGCGCTGCGCTGCGGCCGCCAGCGCCGGTGCGTCGTCCGCGTACGCAGTCACCCGGCGGGCGACTTCGCCCGGCATCAGGGTGCCGCGCAACTCGGGCATCAGCGCCTCGCCCGTGTCGATGTTCGGTTGCGCGGTTAACGTGAAGCGCCGGTCGACCGCGAGCACGGCGGCGCGTTTGACGAACGCGCCGGCGACCGGAATGCGATCGATGTATTGCAGCGGACCGTTGATCACGACCGCCTCCGGAGCGTTGGTGGGCACGCACACGATCGCGGGTACGCCGAGCGCCGCCAGTTCGATGCACTTCGTACCCGGCAAGGTGACGACCAGCCGCGCCCGGGGCGCGTAGCGCATCGCGTCGCGCACGACCTGGAACGGTTCGCCGCCCGCCTCCGCCTGCAAGCCGATGCCCCCGTGCGACGCGACGAGATGACCGCGCGCACCCCAGACGTTGCGGTGTCCGCCGGTCGCCAGCGCGCGCTCGAGTTCGTCGCGCGTCGTGAACGGCGAGAGCGCGAAGGCGACGGGCACGTCCGGCCGCAGCGCGCGCACGTGCAGCGCGGTCTGCAGGAAAAAGGGCACCATATTGGCGATTTCGTTGCGCCGCGTGCCGGGCATGAACAGCACGCCGTCCGAAGCGATCTCGGTTAGCTGCTCGGTCGGGGCGAACGCGCCGGCCGCTTCGGCGAGCGCGCCGTCGATCGCCAGATTCCCCACCGTCTCGATCCGCTCGCGCGGATAGCCGGCCTTCGCGATCGCGTCCGCGTTGCGGGCGTCGATCGCGTACGCGAGCTCGAACGTACGCGCCTCGCGCTTGCCCGCGAACTTGTACGACCGCGCCGTGCCGCCGAGACGGGCGCGAACGCGCGCCGCGTGCAGCAAGTCGCCGCCCAGATACTGCACGACGTCCGCGCCGCGCGGCGCTCCCGCCCCGCCGCGGCCGAGCGCGAAGCGCACGTACTCCTTGGCCGAGACGACGCGCACGCTCGGAAACAGCCGTTGTGCGACGTCGGGCTCGCGTCCCGTCGCGTAATCGTCGGGCACGAAAAAGAGCGTCAGGTCGGCGTCCGGGGCCAGCCGCAAGAGGGCCGCCACGAGCGGGCGCACCCAGCCGGAGAATTCGCCCGGCCCGTTACTGGTAATCGCGATGCGTATGGCCGAAAGCTCGCTACGGACCGTACCGGCGCCGGATCTCGGCGACGATATCCGTCGTGCTCTTGCCCGCGGCGTGCGGCGCGAGCCGTATTTCGCCGCCGTGCGCCAGCACGACGACGCGCTCGGGCAGATCTTCGATGCGGTACTGCGCGCTCTTTACGTGCACGTCGGGGCGGATCCGGTCCAGCAGCTCCTCGGGAGTGCGCTCCGCGAACCCGACGACCGCATCGACGCTCCGCAAGCCGGCGACCACGGCCGCGCGGTCGGCGAACGGCACCAGCGGCCGTTCGGGGCCCTTGAGCGCGCGCACCGACGCATCGGAATTCATGCCGACCAGCAGCGCGGCGCCCTGCGCGCGCGCCCACGCGAGATACGCGACGTGGCCCGCGTGCAGGATGTCGAAAACGCCGTTCGTGAACACGACGCGCCGGCCGCGCGCGCGCAGATCTTCACGCCAGCGCACGGCCGCTTCGGTTTCGAGCACGGGCGCCGCGAACTCAAGCATCGGCGCCTACGAGGCTGAGAATCTCGTCCGGCGACGCCGTGGCGGTGCCCAGCTTGCCGACGACCGCTCCCGCCGCAAAATTCGCCAGCTCGACGGCGAGCTTGATCGGGGCGCTCGCGGCGAGCGCCAGCGTCAGGACCGCGATGACCGTGTCGCCCGCGCCGCTGACGTCGAACACCGTGCGCGCCACCGAGGGAATGATCATCCGTTCGCCGTCGGCGCCGAAGAGCGCCATGCCGCGCTCGCCGAGCGTGACCACGACGTAGCGGCACCCGAGCCGTTCCAGCAGCGAGCTGCCCGCGCGTTCGAGCGAGGCTTCATCCTTGATCGCGATGCCGGTGGCCTCGGCGGTCTCGGCCGCGTTGGGTGCGACGCAGGTCACGCCTCGGAAGAGACCGATGTTGGCCGGCTTCGGATCGGCGGTGACGACCCGCGCGGCCGACGCCGCTTCGACCAACTCGCGCGAGAACAGTCCCTTCGCATAATCGGAGAGGACGACGGCGTCGTAATCGGCCGCGCGTTCGCGCACGAGCGCGCAGAGCCGCGCCCGGTCGGCGGCGTCGAGCACGGCCGCGGACTCCCAATCGGCCCGCACGACCTGCTGGTTGTGCGCCACGATGCGCGTCTTGCGCGTCGTCGGTCGGTCGCCGAGCGTGACCAGCGCGCTCGCGTCCACGTCGATCGCGTCGAGCAGCGCCCGTACGCGGCGGCCCTCGGCGTCGTCGCCGACCGTGGCCGCGAACGCGACGCGCGCGCCGATCGCGCGCAGGTTGCTGGCCACGTTGCCCGCGCCGCCGAGCGTGAACGAATGGTCGGTAACCCGCACGACCGGAACCGGCGCTTCGGGCGAAATCCGCGACACGCTGCCCCACACCCACTCGTCGACCATGACGTCGCCGACCACCAGGACGCGCTTGTCGCGCATCCGTGCGAAGAGTTCGCGCGCGTGCGGTTCCGCCAAGGCGTTACGCATGCACGTGCTCGAGGAAGAAGCGGACGCCCTCGCGCAACGAACGCGCGCGGTAGAGCGGCGGCGGCCCGTCGTAGCCGGGCAGTTCGTTGACCAGGATGCCGGGAACCCCGACGCTCGCGGCCAGGGCGATGTCGCTGCCGCGATCGCCGAAGACCACGCTGCGCGGCAGATCCAGCGCTCGCTCCGCGACCGCGCGGCGGACCATGCCGGGAGCGGGTTTGCGGCAGTCGCAGCCGTCGAGGTGCGCGCAAAAATAGAACGCGTCGAGGCTCGCGCCGCGCGCGGCCAGTTCCTCCCGCAGCGCGCGGTTGACGTTGGCGACGTCGGCTTCGCCGAACATTCCGCGCGCGACGCCGGACTGGTTGGTGATCACGATGCGCTCGTAACCCGCGGCGGCGAGTTCCACCAGGGCTTCGGCGACGCCGTCGAGCACGCGCACGCGGCGCGGGTCGCCGATAAAGCCCGAATCTTCCATCAGCGTTCCGTCGCGATCGAGAAATGCGGCCGGTTTCATGCGTCGGGGAAGAGCGCCTGCTCGACCAGGTCGCACACGATATGACCGAGCGTTATGTGCACTTCCTGAACCAGCGCCGAGTAGCCGTCGGGACCGATCAGCGCGATGTCCGCGACGTCCGCCAGCCGCCCGCCCCCGTTGCCGCTGAACGCGATCGTCGTGGCACCGATCCGCTTCGCCTCCTCGAGCGCGAGTATGACGTTGGGCGAATTGCCGCTGGTCGAAATACCGATCACGACGTCGCCCGGCTGGGCGAAGGCCTCGACTTGGCGCGCGAAGACGCGCTCGTACCCGTAGTCGTTCGCGATCGCGGTGACGGCCGACGAGTTGACCGACAGCGCTTCGGAGGGCAGGCCGCGGCGTTCGCGCAGAAAGCGGCCGGAGAATTCGGCTGCGAGATGCTGCGCGTCGGCCGCGCTCCCGCCGTTCCCGCACCACAGTACCTTGCGCCCGGCACTGAACGCGGCCACCAGCGTGCGCGCGATGCGATCGGTCACGGCCTCGTAGCGGTCGGCGTCCAGCAAGCCGCGCCGCTCGTCGAGGAGCGCGCGAAATCCCTTGCGGGCTACGGTTCGATCCAAAACATCTCCTCGCCGAGCGACACGAGCGCGCCGTTCTCGGGCAGAATGCGGCGCACGACGCCGGCGTAGTCGCTCGTTATCTCGTTCATCAATTTCATCGCTTCGAGGATGCACAGCACCTGGCCGACTTCGACGCGGTCGCCGACTTCGACGAACGGTTCCGCACCCGGCGACGGCGCCCGGTAGAAGACGCCGATGATCGGCGAGGTGACCTTTTTCGCGTTCGCGGCCGCGACGGGCGCGGCCTCGGCCGGTGCGAACGCCGGCTCGGCCGCAACGGCCGGCGCGGCGGGCGCCGCGACGCCGGCCGCCTCCGTACGCGCGACCAGCTCGTAGGTCGAGCCGCCGACGCGTACGATCAGCGCATCGAGATCGTAGTCGCGAAGCACGGACAGCATCGCGTCCAGCGCCTCGCGCTCGCCGGTCACGCCGCCTCCTGCGGGGCGGCCGGCAGGGAACGGTACCAGCGCAACACGTGCGCGGCGGTCGCGGCTTCGTCGCCTGCGGCCGCCAGCGTGTCCTGCACGCGCGTCGCCAGATCGCGCACGACCAGCGTACCGGCCGCGACTTCGTCGTCGCCGACGATCACGGCCGCGCGCGCGTTCGCCCGGTCCGCCTTCCTGAACTGCGCCGCGATCTTGGCGTCGCCGTAGTCGATCGTGACCGCCAGTTCCCCGCTCTGCCGGCGCAGCGCGGCCACCAGCGGCACGACGCGCGTTCGCGCGGCCTCGCCGAGGGCCACGACCGCGATGCCCGAACGCGCCCCGCCGTCCTCGCTGCGGCGCATCGCGAGCAGCATCAAGAAGCGCTCCAACCCGAGCGCGAAGCCGACGCCCGGCGTGGGCGGACCGCCGAGCGAGGCGACCAGCCCGTCGTAGCGGCCGCCGGCGCACACCGTCGCTTGCGCGCCCAGGTCGCGCGAGACGAACTCGAAGACGGTGCGCGTGTAGTAGTCGAGCCCGCGCACGATGCGCGGATCGACGTCGTACGGCACTCCGACGGCGTCGAGCAGCGCGCAGACCCGCGCGAAATGCCGGGCGCAGGGTTCGCACAGCACCTCGAGCATGGCCGGCGCGCTTGCGACGAGGGCGCGATCTTCAGGTGCCTTACTATCGAGGATGCGCAGCGGGTTGCGCTCGAGCCGGCGCTGTGAGTCGGGCGAGAGCGCGTCGCGGTGCGGCGCGAAGTGGGCGAACAGCGCTTCGCGATAGCGCGGCCGGCACGCCTCGTCGCCGATCGAGTTGATGGAGAGGGACACGGCCGGCCCGTGCGCGCGCACGACCTCGTCGGCCAGCGCGATCGTCTCGACGTCGGCTTCGGGGCCGGCAAAGCCGAAGCACTCGACGCCGAACTGATGGGCCTGCCGGTAACGCCCGGCTTGGGGGCGTTCGTAGCGATAGATCGGGCCCAGGTAATAGAGGCGCTGCGGACCCTGCGCCAGCAGGTTGTGCTCGAGCACCGCGCGCACGACGGGCGCCGTCCACTCGGGCCGCAGCGTCATGCTGCGCTTGCCCTTGTCGGCGAACGTATACATCTCTTTTTCGACGATGTCGGTCGTCTCGCCGACGCCGCGCACGAACAGTTCGGTCGATTCGAACGTCGGGGTGCGAATTTCGCCGTAGCCGTAGCGGTGCGCGATCGCGCGGATGCGCGCTTCCAGCGCTTGCCAGAGGGCGCTTTCGGGGGGATAGACGTCTGCCGTTCCACGCGGGGCGGCGATCTTGTTCATCTCGTCCTTATTCGTCCGCGGGCGACCGAAATGCCTCGACTGCCCTGGAAACCGATCGCCGCCGCCGCGTTCTGCGCCGCGCTGCCCCCGCCGGCGTTGCACGCCGCGCTGGCCGCGGCGGCCGGAAGCCTCTTCGAGGCCGCTCCGTTCGTCCTGCTGGCGGAGCTGCTGGGCTCACCGCGGCTGCGCGCGCTGGGCGCCTTTGCCGTACTCGCGGGTTGCGGCTGCCGGGGGCGGCTCCCGGGCGCCCTCTCGCTGCCGGCCGCCGCGCTCTGCTGGCTCGCCTTCGGCCCCGCGGTCGCGCTCGGAAGGGTCGGGGCGGCTTTGGCGCTGATCCTGACGCGCCGGGCGCGCGGCCCCGGGCGCTGTCACGAAGGCGCCGACGAGCACGCTCCCGACGCGTTCGCGGAGCTGGCCGCGCTCGCGGTCACGGCCGCCGTCGCGTCCGTCGCGGCCGGAGCCTTGGGCGCGGGCGCAGCGACGTTGCACGCCTCCGGCGCGGCCGGTTCGGCGCTGGCGTTCGCGGCGGGCGTCGCCCTCGGTGCGGTGGTGCCGTGCGCGACGGCCGGCGTGGCGAGCGCGGCGGCGCTGGCCGGTCCGCTCCCGGCCGCGGCCGCCGGGCTGCTTGCAAGCGCCGGTCTGCTCGGCCTCGAGCTGCCTCCCGCGCCGCGCGCCGCGGCCCGGGAGACGCGCTTCGCGAGCGTGTTGCTGGCGGCGGCCCTGGCCGCGCTTGCGTGGCGCGGGCCCTCAGGCCTGGTCAGTCCGCACCTCGTCCCCGCGGTGGCAGCCGCCGCCGTCATGGCGGCCCTGGGCTGCCGGAAACGAACGACCGCCTTGAAGCGGGGCGCGGCGCTGGCGCCGGCCCTCATGGCCGGGGCGCTGCTGGCCGGCTCGCCGCAGCCGGCCTACCGGACCGACGCCGCCGGGCTTCCCGGCGCGTTCCCCGGCGCGCGCCTGAGCTTCGCCGGCACGGCGCTGCGGGCCGGAAACGTGACGCTGGTCGAACGCTTCGCCATCGCCTGCTGCCGCATCGACGCCTCACCGGTTGCGATCGCGCTCGACCGGCGGCTGGCCGTGGCGCAGGGCGAATGGGTCACGGTCGACGGCGTCGTCGCGCGCGGTGCGGGCGGCGCGCTCGTCCTGCAAACGTCGGCGTGGCGCCGCACGCCGCGCCCTGCCGACCCCTTTCTCTACCGCTAACGAGACGGGCACGGCGCGCGGCGGTGAGGTTACTTCACGAGCCGGATCGAACGTAGTATTCTAACTGACCCAAGCTAAAGGCAATCCCCCATCCCGCCGTATCCCGGGCTCAGCTACGAAAGGACGCCGTTTGGATACTACGTCAACGTTAGTAAAGGCGACTTCGGTAACTTTCAGAAGAACGCGCGCTCCGGTCGCGATTTTGCTGTTGGGGTTTTCGCTCGGCGGCTCCACGTTCGCTGCGTCGGGGGCCGATACGGCGGCTTCGAAAGGCGGGTACCCGCCGGCCGCCGGATATCTGCACGGTCTAGGTTGGAACTGTTTTGCTCCCGGGTCGCGGGACGCCGGACGCGGGCTCGTGTTCCGCGTCGCCGATCTCGGTAAACGGGGCGTTCCAGGTCTGAGCCGCGCGCAGCGCGCGGCGATGGCGACGATAACCCCTTACGTCCCACCGCCGCGGCTGCGTTTCAGCCTCGTCGATCCTTCCGAAGACGAGGGCATCGCGATCTTTGCAGGCGCGCCGTCGTGTCTGGTGTCACCGCAAGTCCTCAACGCGCCGAACTGCAACGCCGTCTTCCACCCGATCGATGGCGCCGTCGGAACGGTGCCGGATTGCATCGGCTATGCGGCGCGGCCGTGGGTACCGCACGACCGCACCTCAGGTGCCGTCGCCGTTCCGAACTCGTACTGGAAACGCTAGCCGCGGTTCTACGCGCGGCGCGCGCGACGATCCGTACGTCGCGTTCGTCCGACGTTTGCAGGCCGGCGACCCTCCGGACTCCTTGCAACATTACCGATGGCCAGCGCAGATCCCGAACGTCGCGTCGCTCTCGGTCTGCGGGTTATTTCACGAGCCGGATGGGCGGCAGGGCGTACGTCCCAGGCTTCGAGAGCGTCTGGACGATCGCGGGCCCCGGCGCGTACGAGCGCAGGATCATGTAGAACGGCCCGGCCGGCGCCGGAAGCCAGTTCGATTCGAGCGCCGTTCCCGGACTCGCGTGCTGGATATACAGGGTCGTCGAGCCGTCGGCGGCGGTCTTGAGCGCGTCGTCGCTACCCAACGAGTACCGGTTGAGCGCGTTGGGAACGGTGTAGTTATTCGTTCCGTCATACATCGTCACGGACCAAAAGCCCGGGGCGTTGAACGGCGGTAACTGGTGGAACGTCACCGCGTAGCGGTCGGCACCGCTCAGGAGCGTTCCGGTTTCGTCCGTGGTCGAGTCGAAGTACACGGCTTCGTTCGGCGTATTGGCGGTCAGGCCGTCGCGCGCGACGACCGCTCGCGTGAAGTAGTCGGTGCCGAAATTACCGATGGTCGGCGGCGGTACGAACCAGCCGCCCGCGAATTCGCCGATCGGTACGGTACCCAGCAGTTCGCCGATGTCGCCGGCCGCCTGCTTCATCGAAGCGAGCATATCGGGTTGTACGCGCGAGCGGTCCCACGTCTTTCCGAGTTCGAGCCCGAGCGGCGCGAACAGCGGCAGTAACGCCGCGATCTGTTCCTTCGGCGGCGGGTTCTCGTTCATCGCCCGCGACAGGATATCCCAGAACTGCAGCGGGTCTTGGTAGTTCAGCGCGCTGACGGGCTGCGTCGCGGTCTTGTAGACGGGCGCGAGATAATCGTACTTCGGTGCGGCCGGTGCCGGCTGACCGAGGAATTCGGCCAATCCGCGCGTGGTGATGCCGTCGAGGACCGCTCGCGAAGCCGCGAGATCCGCTTGTCTCGCGAGGTGGACGCGCGGCTGGATGAGGACCCAGCGCGTCGGCGAGTCGATGCGCTGGACGTTCGGCGGCAGCGTTCCGGTCCAGCCAGGACCGACGATGGCGAAGGTTCCGCCCTTATACCCGCGGGCCGCCCCGGCGGGATACGCGAACGCGTTGGTCCACATATCGCAGACCTCGACCATGTAGTACAGCCCTCTGGAGTCCGGCAGCGTCAGCACGACGGGCTGCGGGCCGAGATCCAGGAACCCGAAGCCGTAGATCGTGTTGACGTTCGGCGTGACGTAGCCGGCCTCTCGAGAGAGTTCCGGGGTCGAGATGTTCGACATGCGCCAGATGCCGTTTGGAAGCGCTTTCGGCGACGGGCCGAAGACGTCGTTGTGGCGCAGGTTGTACATCGTGACGAGCGGCGCGCCCCACTCCGCCGCGGTCAGCGCGAGCGAATAGGAGAACTGCTGCAGCGCCTTCGCTCGCGACGGCGGAAGCACCAGCCGCGTCGAAGCCGCCGCGACGACGGTCCTATCGGGCAGTTCGCCCGCTTGAATCGCGCCGGCGGACGCCGCCACGAATGCGGCTCCGCAGAGCACGGTCAGTATGCGACGCGCCGGACCGGCCGGTGCGTCGATGATCTTACGTTTCATGCCTTGATCTCTCTCGCAGCAGCGAGCGTTCGTTGACGAATGTTGACGAATGAAGACATTAGCATTATCGAAAATACAGGAAGGTATGGCTTCCGTTTGCTTGGGTGCCCGAACCGGCGCCGCCGGTGTAGAGGGCATCCTCCAGCATAACAGATGCGCGTCGTTTCGTCTCGCCGGCGTCCGCCGCGCGGTTCGTTCGTAGCGTCCGTCACGGCATCGTCACGATTTCGATGCTGTCGTCGAACCGTCCGGCGACGGCCTGTTGGTGCGGCGGTATACGGGCGTACACGTAGACCGTGGTCGGGCGCCCGGCGGCAAAGGTCTGCTCGATCGGCGCTCCGTCGCCGCCGCTGCCCCAGACGGCCGCATGGTTCGCGGACGAGTACAGGTCGTAGGTCAGCTCGCGGCCTCCCGCGCCGCCGTTCAAGCGATGCGAATAGACCAGCGAAATCGTCGTCGTCTGCGTGCGCGTGCAGGTGACGACGAAGCTCGCGCGAGCGTCCTGCGGGCCGTCCGGATCGGAAATCGTCCCGAACGCGAGCGAGGTCGCGTTCGAGATCCCGCACACCGGACTCCCGAGTGCGATTGCCGGGAGGGCGGCCAACGCGATAACGGCCGCGGACGAACGGAACGCGCGCCGGCCGCTCACGTTGCCGCCTCGCAGACCAGCGTCCCCACGGAGGTGACCGGGCTTGCATCGCTCGGCAGATCGATCCCGAAGGCGCAGGTGAGGCCGTCGGCGGTCGTGACGGTCGCTGCGAAGTGCCCGGCTGCGAGGTTCTCGACGTAGAACTGGCCTTCGCCGCCCAGGTCGGACGCGTAGTCGGTGCCCGCGCGGCTGAACACGATCCTCCCGAGCACCGGAACGATCGAGCGCCCGGCGCGGTGGACGACGATGTGTCCGGCGTACGCGTGGAAGTGCCGAATCGTGAACTCGGTGACGACGCCGGAGAGGGTCTTCGGCCGCACTTCGGCGGAGGACGAATCTTCGCTGAGGTCGAGCCGGTCGCGCAGCTGATCGATGCTCACGTCGTTGTTGTAGTAGGGTGTGAGGTTGGGCACGATCATCGCATCGCGCCGGTCGGTGCGGCCCGCGTACTGGTTGTTGAAAAAGACCGGCAACCGGGCGAATTCCGGAACGTCGACGAGCGCGTACGCGCCGGACACCGGCCGCGTGAAGAACAGGCCTTGCCGGAAGCCGACCAGGGCCCCGGCCAGCGTCAACGACGACGACTCCGGCCCCGCACCGGTGTTGCTGAGCGCTTGGATATCGCCGTATTGCGTTTGGTACGCGACCTGGGCGGTCGCCGACGCGGCGGCCCCCGCCGAACCTCTGACCTGGTAAGCGAAGCCCGGGCCGGTCGGCGTCGATTTCGTGAAGTCGACGGTCGTCGCGCTCCCGACGCCGGTTCCGGTCCCGACCGTGAGATCCGTGCTCGAGCTGGTCAGAAACGTCACTTGAGCCCCGTACGCCCAGTGCGCCGATGAAAGCGTGTTGCCGATGCCGAAGATCGAGCCGCCCGTATCGCGCTCCGCGCTGAACGTGACGAAGTACGCGCGCCGCCGCGGCTGCACCGTCAGGTCGGCGAGCAACTGGCCGCCCGCCGGTTGACCGGTGTACGTGCTCGTCGTATTGGACACGTTGAAGGTCGCACCGCGTCCGACCGGCAGCCCGAACGTCTCGCGCACGCTCGAGAGCTGGCGCGGCGCGTTCGGCTCCAGACTTGCCGTCGCATAGTTCGCGCTCTGCGTTTGGGCCGCGAGAGTGATTCCGAACCGCCTGCCGAGATAGTCGTACTCGGCGCCCAGCGCGTTCCCGGCGGCGCCGAAGGCGTTACTGGCCGCGAGATCGAGCGAGACGTGTCCGATCGGCAACCCGAAGTCCAACTGCGGGCCGCCGCTCCACGTGCCGGCCGTAGCCTCGAACCGGGCGCCCACGGTTACCGCATCCGAGAAACCGATGCGGTACTCGCCGAGCGCGGCAAAGGGTCCGTAGGCGTCGTCGTCGCCGAAGGGATCGGCGCGCACGAAACCCACATGGTAGTTGTAGTCGGTCACTCCCGTGCGCAGGAGCTGGCGCGATTGGTAGTACGCGCCGTTGTACGTTTGCGTGTTGCCGTAGGCGTCGCGCAGAACGACTTGCGTGACCCCGGCGCCGGGCGCCACCGGAATTCCCGATAAGTTGAAGACGCCGGGGGCCAACTGCACCGAACGCACGAGCGTGCCGTTGGCGTACAGGTCGGCGGTCGTCGGGCTGAGCGCGGTGCCGCTCATTCCCGGCGTCGGAAAATACGCATAATCCGGCTGAAAATCGAATTGCCGGGTTGCGCCCAGACCGCCGACGACCACGTTGGCGCCGAGGTTGCCGGTCGTGGCGTACTCGTCACCGGCGGTCAAGCGGCTGAGGTTCGGCTCTGACTCCCGCTGGTAGGCGATCAGCCCGCGGTGGGCCCCGCCTTGCGCGTACGAGGCGCTGGCGGTGAAGAGCCCGGCCGCGGCGCTGCCGGCACCCGCTTGAGCGTAACCGCTCGCGCTCGAACCGTTGCTCGCGCCGCTGGAAAGCGAATACGTCAAGAAACCGCTCGGGTCGGCGCGGGCCGGGCGCTCGTTCTCGATCGGTTCGCCGACGACGACGGTCGTGTGCCCCAAAAGCGCCGGGTCGACTTGCAGGTTCAAGCTCAGCGCGTCGACGTCGATCCGATAGGTGACGTGCGGCGCAAGCGAAGCCAGCGAAACGAAGCGGCGTCCCTTGATCTCCACGATAGTCGCACCCGGAAGCGGCACCGCGGCGGCGATCAGATCCTTTTCCTCGACCAGGACGTCGTTCGGCCGCAAGTACGCGATGACGTTTTCCGCCTTCGGCACGCCGTCGACCACGAGCGACAGCGCGGCCCGCTGGTCGCCGGCCTGCGCCAGGGTCGTTTGCGCCGCAGTCGTTTGCAGCTCGGCGCTGCCGGGCGAGGACGTCACGGCGGGCTGAGCGGGCGCGGCCGCGCTCTCGAGCGGACACAGCGTCGCGAGCAACGCCAGCACGGCGCCCGCCGCGTCCCACCTACACACCGCAAGAGCCGGCTGGAACCTCGAGCATGTGGGTGAGCTGCTGATCGCCCGCTTCGAGCGTCATCGACACCGCGCGCAGCGCGCCGCACTGCTGACGCGACACGTCGAGGCGGTACTCCCGCTTCGCGCCGGCCAGCACTTCGCCGCTCTCGAGTTGCGTCGAAAAGAGCGGGCGGGCGTCCGCACCGAAGCCGGTCACGCGGACGTCCTTGGCGACGAAGTGAAGCGTGCCGGAGTTGACGACGGCGAAACTGACCGTCCGGTCCCGAACGCCGGCAGCGGCGATCGCGCCGGCCCGGCGCTCGACCGCCGGAGCGACGAACACCGGTACGTCCGTCCGTAACTGCAGCGCGATACCCGCGCCGCGCGTGGCGGGGGCCGAGAAGCTGCCGATCTCCGTGATCGAGACCTTGAACGTCGACTCGAGCGCGGCCGGTGGGTCGGTCGTCGCCACCCGAATGTTGCGCTGATCGTGGGGCGGGACCGTGAGCAGCTGCGGAAAGACGATCAAGTCGTTGCTGGGATCGAGTGCAGGGCGTCCGTCGGCTCGCTGCGTCCAGCGGTAGGCCTGAGCTTCGAGCCGGAGCGGGACGTCGCCGGGATTTCGCAGCGTGATCGAACCCACGTGCTCGGCGGCCGTCAGATCGACGACCAGGGGAAAGAACTCAAAGCCTTCGGCCCTCGCACCGCTCGCGCTGCCCAGCACCAGCGCGACCGCGGCGGCAAAGGGCACCGCGTGCCGCAGGCACGTGCGCGTCGAAGCCGTCACGCGTTCGTCCCCCGCTCGGCTGCGGCGATCTCGCGTATCATGTTCTCCCGCTCTTTCTCGCCGGGCGCCTCGTGCGGCGAACCAGGAATAATGACGCTTAACTGCTGTTACGCGTTCTGTGAGCATTTTGCTCGGTTATTAGGAGCTGCGGGCGGCCGGGCGCGAGCGTAGGCGCGCCGGCCGGACCACGGGTCAGTTGCGTATCGTGGGGTTCACGGTCACGGTGAGCGTGTCGGTGTAGTCGCCGGCTTCAGGCGCCCGGCCCAGGTATACGATAAACCTGCTCCTGCCGAGTCTGGTTTGGCTAGGTCCGGCAACACCGGGAACGTACATTGACGAGTCGCTTGCTTGTTTGAAGCTGTAGACGAAGCCCACGCCCTCGTCGCTCTGGTTGGTGAGGTGGAAGGCGTTTCCCGAAGCGTTGGGCGAGGTGAACGTGAAGTCGTACGGCTGGTCGCCGTTGCCGTTCGAGGTGACCCCGACGATGAAGCTCTGGCTGGCGTCCGGCCGGCCGTTCCAGTCCGGATAATTGACGTTCGTCGTGCCGGTGATGCTGAAATAGAGCGGGTAATTGACGTTGAGGTGGATCTTCCCGGTATTCGGCAGCGTGGCCTCGGCGTTGCGCGGCGCGACGGAAAGTGCGCCGACGGCGAGCGCTGCTGCGGCCAGCGCGATGATGCTGCGTTTCATTGCTTTCCTGTCTTTTCATTACTGTGGATGATTGGTGGCCGACGAGGACGTGATGCGCCGGCACTCGTGCGTTGGGAGATCGATAGCGACGCTCGGCGTGCGACAACGGCGAGCGTCGTCTATAAAGACAATCGGTTCGCAGCGAGCAGGGTTAAGCGCCGCGTCGCGGCAAACGCAGCGGCGGCGGAATCGAAGCAACCACCCGTTCGAAAGCCGAGCGAAGACGGCATGCGGTCGTTCACCGTGCCGCTTTGCCGGCGTTTCGCTTAGCGGTCCGCGCGCGGCTCGAGCAGTTCGACGGGAATTCCGTTCGGGTCTTCGACGAACGCGATCCAGCGCGACCCGCCCGGAGCTTTCTTCGGGCGAGTGAGAATCTTGACTCCGGCCGCTTCGAGGTTCGCGATCACGGCGGGAAGGTCGCCGTCGACCTCGACGGCGAGGTGCTCGTAGCGGTTCCCGAGCCGGTACGGCGGGTGGTCTTCGAGGTCGTACACCAGCTCGATGTACGAGTTCCAGTCGGCACCCACGAAGGCCATATCGGCGTTTCCCGGATAGTGCAGCGGCCCGTCGAGCAGCTTCAGCCCCAGCCGCTGCGTGTAGAACTCGATCGAGGCGGCCATGTCGCTCACGAAAATCGAGGTATGCAAGTAGCGCGGCATGGCCGGTGCTTGCGCCCGACGCGTGCCGTTTTCCCGCTCCGCGCGTATACTCGTAGTCTCCGGACGGAGGACGCCGCGCGCCGAATGAAACTCGAAGCAACCCGGTTCTTCCCAGCCGTGCCGGCCGCGACGGCGGCGCTCTGCCTGCTGCTCGCCGGCGCGCCGGCGCGTGCGGACGACGGCGGCTCGGCCGCTCCCGGAGTTGCGCGCATCAGCGACCTTACCGGAAACGTGGACGTCCGCCGCGCCGATTCCGGCGAGACCTTCGCCGCCTCGCTCAACGCGCCCGTCGCCGCCGGGGACCAGCTGGGCACAGGCGACGGCGCCCGCGCGGAAATCGAGCTTTCGTACGGTGCGCTGGTGCGCGTCGCGCCGGACACGCAGATTCGCTTCACGCGCCTCGACGGCCGCCGCGCCTGCGTGCAGCTCGCTCGGGGAACGGTGGAGCTCAGCCTCCCGGACGCTCCCGGGGCGCGGCCCGAAATCGACACGCCGGCGGTGGCGGTCGTTCCCGCCGAAGGCGGGCGCTACCGCGTCACGGTGGGGAACGACGGCAGCACCGAGGTGACGGCGCGCTCCGGTCTGGCCGACGCGATCGCCCCGGACGACGCGGAAATCGCCCTACCGGGTTCGACGGTTCTGGTCGCCGGCCAAGGTGCGGCGGCGCACTTCACTGCGGTGGCGGCGGAGGAGGACGACGATTTCGACCGCTGGTCCGACAGCCGCGACACGCAATTCGACGACGGCGACGCGGGCTCGCCGGGTGCCGCGTATGCCGGCGACGGCATGCTGGGCGCGGACGCGCTGGACCAATACGGCACCTGGACCGACGTGGCGAGTTACGGCGACGTCTGGGTTCCGACGGATCAGCCCGCCGGCTGGGCGCCGTACCGTTACGGTCGCTGGCTGTGGGCCCCGTACTACGGCTGGACCTGGATCGGCAGCGAACGCTGGGGCTGGGCGCCGTACCACTACGGCCGCTGGTTTTACGCGAGCGGACGCGGCTGGTGCTGGGCGCCCGGCGCACGCACCGGGATCGTCTACCAGCCGGGCCTCGTCACGTTTCTTTCCTTCGGCGAACTCCCGGGCAGCGACATCGGCTGGTTGCCGCTCGCGCCGAACGAACCGCTTCATCCGTGGTGGGGAGCCGCCTATCGCTCCCACGGCGCGGCGGTCGTCGACAGCGTTACGATCGACGAGTACCGTACCGATATCTCGAAGCGCTACCGCAACGCGCTCGCACCGAGCGCAACGTCCACCATCAGCCGTACCGATTTTCGCGCCGGAAACTTCGAGCGCGTGCGAGCGGCGACGGCGCCGCAACTGGCGCGCGTGGCGCCCGTGACCGGCGTCCTGCCGATCGTTCCGTCGACGGGCGCTTCATTTCAAAACGAACGGCGCGCCGTCGAGAACGCCGTGCGCTTATCGTATCCGTATCCGGCGCACGCCGTGCAGGTCATCGACGGAAGCGCGCCGCACGGGCCGTACGCGATACCGGTCGAACGCGAGAGCACGCCCGTCTCTGCTGCGAGCGATCGCGTCGTACGCAGTACGCAATGGGCACACGCGGGATCGCTCGAGTACACGCCGGTCGCGGAACCGCTCGCAACGCACGGTGCGAGCGTGGACACGTCGGTATCAGCTGCGCGCTCGTACCCGCTATACGTTCGCTCGACCGGTCTTCAGCAAGAGCGCGTGCGCGCGTTGCCGGCACGTGAAGATTTGTTGCAGCACGAAGTCGGCGAGCCGGTGCCCGGACGGCGTTAATACGCGTTGGTCAAGCGCTGAAAGGGTGACGTCGCGCGGTTGCGAACAACCGCGCCATGCACTGCGCCGCCCGAACGTTCAGAGCGATGCTTGCGTCGGCGTTCGTCCTCTCGTCCGCGATGCCGTGTCTCGCGGTCGAACGCAACGTAACCGCTCGAGACAGTTACGCCTCGGTGATGCGAACGATCAACCCGAGGCTCCCCGAAAGCAAGAGCCTCGCGTATGCGTCGGCGCTACTTACCAGTGCGCGCCGGATGCACGTCGATCCGACATTGATGATGGCCGTCGTCACGGTCGAATCGCACTGGGACGCCGGCGCCGTTTCCGATCGCGGCGCGGAAGGACTGGGACAGCTCGAACCCGACACGGCGCACGACCTGGGCGTCAACCCGCGCTCTCCGAGCGCGAACCTGCGCGGAACCGCGATGTACCTGCACCGCTTACTGGCGCTCTTCAGCGAAGCGCGCGAACCGCTGCGCGAAGCGATCGCAGGTTACAACGCCGGCCCTTACGCGGTCAAGAGCTACGGCGGCGTCCCGCCGTACGGAGAAACGCGTAGCTACGTCGGAAAAGTGTTGCTGGCGTGGCGCTCGGTACGCGCGCGCCTCGGCAACGTGGCAGACCTCGACGACCAGCCGGCCGACCCCGTCCGCGACTTCGAGCGCGCCGAAGCCGCATACTGGGGCGTCCGCTAAAGGGACGAACGCGCCCGCGCGGCGACCGCGCGCGTCAATGCAAGAAATAGCGGTGAGTCGAGAAGACCAGCGCGATCCCCAGCCGGTCGGCCGCGGCGACGACGTGCTCGTCGCGAATGGACCCCGACGGCGCGATCACGGCGGTACAGCCGGTCTCCGCGGCCGCTTCGAGACCGTCCGCGAACGGAAAGAAGCCGTCGCTCGCGCACGCCGCACCGCGTGCGAACGCTTCGGCGCGCGAGCCGGCGATGCGGACCGCGCTCACGCGATTGGTCTGACCCGCGCAAATCCCGCGCGTGATGCCGTCGCGCACGACGACGACGCCGTTGGACTTCACGTGGCGCACGACGTCCCAAGCGAAACGCAGATCGCGCCACTCCGCCTCCGTCGGCTGCTTGCGCGAGACGACCTGCCAGCGCTCGGGCGTTGCGGCCGGATCGTCGTCTTCGGCCAGTACGCCGCCGAGCGCGCTGCGCACGCGCAGTTCGCGCGCGAGCCGGTCCGGTAGGCGCGGATCGTACCGAATGATGCGCAGGTTCTTCTTGCGCTGCAGGCGCGCGAACGCGTCGTCGTCGAACGCGGGCGCCGCGACGATTTCGAGGAAAAATTCAGCTAACGCTTCGGCGGTCGCGAGGTCGACCCGGCCGTCGAGCGCGATGATGCCGCCGAAGGCGGAAACGGGATCGGCCGCCAGCGCCGCAGCGACGGCCTCGCTCGCGTTCGCGCGTTCCGCCACGCCGCACGGGACCGTGTGCTTGACGATGGCCGCGCGCACCACGCCCTCGGCCGCACCCGGAACCTCGCGCACGAGCAGGCGCAACGTCGCGTCGAGATCGAGCAGGTTGTTGTACGAGAGGGCCTTGCCGCCGAGCTGCTCGGGCAGATGCTCCGTGCGCGAGAGGTAGAAGGCCGCGCGGGATTGGGGGTTCTCGCCGTAGCGCAGCGGCGTCGCCAGCGGCAACGTCAGCGCGAGCGAACCCGGCAACTCGTGCGCGAGCAAGCCGGCTTCGAGATAACGCGCGATCGACGAGTCGTATTCCGCGGTGCGCTCGAAGGCGCGCGTCGCGAGCAGCCGCCGCGTCGCAAGGTCCGTCGGCTCGTCGCCGATGCCGATCGCGTCGTACTGGTCGGGATCGACCAGCACCGTCACGTACTCGAAGTTCTTCGCGGCGGCGCGAATCAGCGCGACCCCGCCGATATCGATCTGCTCGACCGCTTCTTCGAGCGTCGCGCCCTCGCGCGCGACCGTGGTCTCGAAGGGGTAGAGGTTGACGACGACCGTCGAGATCGTCGGGACGCCGTGCTTCTGCGCCTCCGCGAGGTGCGCGGGGTTGCGGCGGTCGGCCAGGATCGCGCCGAACACCCGCGGGTGCAGCGTCTTGACGCGGCCGTCGAAGAGCGACGGGAATCCGGTGAGCTCGCCGACGTCGCGCGCCTCGATGCCGTGCTCGACCAAGTGCGCGCGCGTACCCCCGGTCGCGAAGATCGGCGTGCCTCGCGCGGCGAGACGGCGGGCGAGCTCGACGACCCCCGTGCGGTCGTAGACGGAGAAGAGCGCGGCTTCGCGCCCGGATTCAAACGGCAAGGGCAGGCTCCGCGACGAGTTCGGGTTCGGGTTCGGCCGGCGTCAGGTCGGCCGCGATCACATTCGAGATGCCCGGCTCGGCCATCGTCACGCCGTACATGCGTTCGGCGAGTTCCATCGTTTTCTTGTTGTGCGTGACGAGCAATAGCTGCGCTTCGCTCCCGACCTCGCGCACCAGCCCCGCGAAGCGTTCGACGTTGGCGTCGTCGAGCGCCGCATCGACTTCGTCGAGCAAGTAAAACGGCGACGGCTTCACCCGGATCAGCGCGAAGATCAGCGCCGACGCCGCCATCGCGCGCTCGCCGCCCGAGAGGGCCGCGAGCGACATCATCTTCTTGCCCGGCGGCTGCACGGAGATCTCGATGCCGGTCTCCGAGAGCTTCTCGGGTTCGGTCTGCCACATCTTGGCTTGACCGCCCGGAAAGAGCCGCGCGTAAACGTCTTCGAACGCGCTCTTGACGAGCGCGAAGGTCTCGTTGAACTGCGCTTGCGACGACTCTTCGATCTCGCGGATCGACGCCAGCAGCGTCTCCCGCGCGCGCGCCAGGTCGTCGAGCTGTTCTTTGAGAAAGCGCTCGCGCTCGGCCAGCTCCGCGATTTCGGCTTCGGCGTTGAGGTTGACGTTTTGCAGACGCGCGATTTCGTCGCGCAGGCGTGCGACTTCGCTCGCCACATCGCCCCGCTCGGCCGCGTAGCGCGCTTCGACGTCCGCGCACTCTTCGGCGGTCGCCGGGTTCTGGGCGAACTGCGCCGCGAGCATGCCCAGTTCCGCGTCGATCTCGGCGAGGCGCATGCGCCCGCCTTCCCCGGACGCCGCCGCCTCGCGCTCGGCGGCTTGCGCGAGCCGCACGTCGGCGTCGAGCTGCTGCGCGCGCAGCAAAGCCGCATCGCGTTCGCGCCGCGCCCGCGCATCGCGCGCCTCGAGGGCGGCCGCACGTTCGCGCAGCCGTGCCAGGGTCGACTCGGCGCTCTCGATGCGCGCCGCGAGCGCCTCGAGTTCCTCGTTCATCGCGGCGCGCGCGCGGGCGGCACGTTCGCGGTCGGCGTCGAGCAGTCCCAGGCGCGCGGTCGCGCCGTCGCGCCGCGCGCTCAAGGTCGCCACCGCTTCGCGCGCGGCGGCGATCTCGGCGGCGACCGCGCGCTCGGCATCCTGCGCGCGCGCGATCGTTTCGCGCGCTTCGGCCAGCGACGCTTCGAGCCGCTCCCGGTCTGCGGCCGCGGTCGAGGCGCCGGTCGAGGCGCGGTCCAGCAGCGCGAGCCGCTCGCGTGCGACCGCCGTTTCGCGATCGCGTTCGGCCGCGCTTGCGAGCATCGCCGCGACCTCGCCTTCCAACCGGCGGCGCTCGACGGTCAACGTCTCGACCAGCGCGTACGCGTCGCGCAGCTTGACCGCGAGCTCGCCTTCGATCCGGTGCGCCTCGTCGCGCTCGCGCGTCGCAACCGCGCTTTCCTCGCCGGCCGCCGTGGCCGCGGCCTGCGCGTCTTCCAAGCGCGCGCGCAACTGCGGCAGCGCCTCGGAGAGCGTGCGAGCCTGCGCGCGCCGCGACAGTATCGAGCGTTCGCGCTTGTAACGGCCGCCGGTCATCGCCCCGCCGCCGCGGATCTCGTCGCCGTCGAGCGTCACGATCGCATCCCGGAACCCGAGGCCGCGCACGAGCCGAACGCCGACCTCGAGCGATTCCACGATCAGAATACGCCCGACGAGAAACGCGACGATCCCCGCGTAGCGCGGGTCCGCGGGTTCCACGAGCGTGTGGGCGTAGCCGATCACGCCGCGCTCGCGCGGCACCTCGTTCGCGTTGCGGCCGGTGCGCGCGCCCAGCGTATCGAGCGGCAGAAAGGTCGCGCGGCCCGCTTCGCGCGAGCGCAAGAACGCGATCCCGCGTTCGGCGTCCTCGGCGGTCTCGGTCACGATATTCGATAGCGAAGCGCCGAACGCGATATCCAGCGCCCGCGCGAACTGCTCGTCGACGCGAATCAGATTGGAGACGACGCCGTGGATGCCGCTGAACTCGCCGCGCGCGTCGGCTTCGAGGATCGCGCGCGTGCCCGGAATGTGCCCTTCGAGGTTCGCCTCGAGTTCCTCGATCGTGTGCAGCCGCGCTTCCGTGCTCGCGAGGTCGCTCGTCGCCGCCCGGTAGGCGTGTTGCGCGTCGGCCAGGGCCTGCGCGGCGGCTTTGACTCGTTCGTCCGCCGCCGAGGCGGCCTCCCGCGCGGCGGCGGCGCGCTCGTCGAGCGCGGCCAGTTCGGCCTCTGCCGCCGTCGCCTCGTGCGCTTGCGACGCCAGGCGCGCGCTGCGTTTTCCCGCGTCTTCGCGTAGGGCGAACGCTTCGCGTTCGAGCCGCTCGTAGTCGGCTTGGGTCGCAGCCAGCTGCGCGCGGCGCTCCGCTTCGCTCGCGGCCTCCGCCGCGGCCACCGCCTCGACTTCGCGCAGCGCCGCGAAGATGCGGTCGAGCGCGGCGCGCGCCGTCGCGAGCGCTTCCTGCGCTTGCCGCTCGCGGCCACGCTCGCGTTCGAGCTCGGCGGATTTCGGTGCGATCTCGCCCTCGAGGGCCTCGACGGCCAGCCGTAAATCGCGCTGCTCGGTTTCGGCCCGCTCGCGGTCGCCGGTAATCTGCGACGATTGCGCCTCCAGGGCTTCGCGCCGCGCGCCGGCGGCCGCCAGCTGCGCTTCGAGCTCGGCCAGCTCCGCGCGCGCTTGCGTCGCGTCGACGCGCAGCGTCTCGAGGCCCCGCTCGCGCGCGTACAGATCCGTGCGCAGCGACGCGAGCTCGGCATCCAGGCTCGCCGCTTTGGCGGCGGCGGCCACGCGCGCGAACTCCAGACCTTCGAGTTCGGCCTGCAGCGCTTGGCGTTCGGAGCGCCGCAGGGCGCCGGCCCGCAGGTACGACAGGATCTCGAGGTCGCGAAGCCGCGCGAAGGCCTTGCGAAAGCGGCGCGCGCGCCGCGCTTGCGTCTCGAGCTCCGGAATCCGCCCGACGATTTCCTGGATCAGGTCGTTGACGCGGATGCCGTTCTGTTCGGTTTGGTCCAGGCGGCGCAGCGACTCGTTCTTGCGGGCCAGGAATTTGTTGATGCCGGCCGTCTCCTCGAAGAGCGCGCGGCGGTCGGCGGGTTTGGCCGCCAGGATCGCGTCGATCTGGCCCTGCGAGACGATCGCGTACGAGCCGGGGCCCAGGCCCGTGCCCATCAGCAGCTCGATCACGTCGCGCAGCCGGACGCTTTGGCGGTTGAGGAAGAACTCGCTCTCGCCCGCGCGATAGGCGCGGCGCGTTATTTGAACTTCGCTGGCGTCCAGTTTGAGCGCGCGATCCGCGTTATCGAAGGTCAGCGCAACTTCGGCCATGCCGAGCGGTTTGCGCCGCTCGTTGCCCGCGAAGATCACGTCCTCCGTCTTCGACGATCGCAGCGACTTCGCGCTCTGCTCGCCCAGCACCCAGCGGATCGCATCGACCAGGTTGGACTTGCCCGAACCGTTGGGACCGACGAGCGCGGTGATGCCGGGCTCGAACGTCAGCACGGTCTGTTCGGCAAACGTCTTGAAACCGAAGAGGCGCAGCGACTTGAGTTTCACGGCCGCGCCCGTTTCGCGGCCGGCGCAGACGAGAGCGGGCGCGGCGCGACGTCGTCGAAGCGCTCGCCCAGCACTTCGAGCACGCGCGCGGCCGCAGCGCGTTGCGCGAGCTTCTTCGAGGGACCGGTCCCTTCGGCACGTACGTCGCCGGCCACCGTCACCTCGGCGAAGAAGGTGCGCTCGTGATCGGGCCCCTCGAAGCGCTCGCTGTACTGCGGAACGACCCCGAACCGGCGCTGCGTCCATTCCTGCAGCACGGTCTTCGGATCGTCCAGGGCAGCGCCGAGCCGCTCGTGCACGGCGACGTGTTCGTGCAAAACGAACGCCGCGACCGTGCCTGGGCCGCACTGCTCGAAGAGCACGGCCAAGAACGCCTCGAAGGCGTCGGACAGCGCCGAACGGCGGCGCGCGGGCGGAAGCTTCGCCATCCCGGCGCCCAGCACGAGCAACGGCTCGAAGCCCAGCCGCTCGGCGGTGTCGGCCAGCGCCGTGTCGGCGACCAGTGCCGATTTTCGCAGCGCGAGTTCGCCCTCGTCGGCATCGGGGTACCGCTCGTACAACGAGCGGGCGACCGTGAAGCCAAGGATCGCATCGCCCAAGAACTCCAGCCGCTCGTTCGAGCGTTCGGCCAGCCGTTCTTTGACCGCGCTCTCGTGCACGAAAGCCGCCTCGAACGCGCGCGAGTTCGCGCCCGCGGCGCCCGCTAGGTTCAGGAGCGCGCGCAGGCGCCGGCGCCGGGATTCACCGGCCACGGCGCGCACCGAAGACCAGCATCGATTCAGGCCGTATATTTTCCGAAGACCACGACGCTGTTATGGCCGCCGAAACCGAACGAACTCGACAGCGCGATCTTCACGTCGGCCTTGCGCGCGATGTTGGGCACGTAGTCGAGCGTGCACTCGGGATCGGGGTACTCGTAGTTGATCGTCGGCGGGATGATCGAATTGCGGATGGCGAGCACCGTCGCGACGCCTTCGAGCGCGCCGGCCGCGCCCAGCGCGTGCCCGTGCATGCTCTTGGTCGAGCTGACCGCGAATGTGTGACCGCCGGCACCGACGATGCGCCCGAGGGCCTGCGACTCGGCCGGGTCGCCGATCGGCGTCGAGGTCGCGTGCGCGTTGACGTAGTCGACGTCGCTGGGAGCGATGCCGGCGCACGCGAACGCGCGCTTGAGCGCGAGTTCCACGCCGCCGCCGGCCGGATCGACCGCGACCAGGTCGTAGGCGTCGCCCGACTCGCCGTAGCCCAGGAGCTCCGCATAGATGCGAGCGCCGCGCGATTTGGCCAGTTCCAGCTCCTCGAGGACGAAAATGGCGCCGCCCTCGGCCAGCACGAAGCCGTCGCGCTCCCTGTCGAAGGGGCGGCTGGCCCGCTCGGGCTCCGAGTTGCGGGTCGAGAGCGCTTTCATCGAATCGAAACCGCCCATGGCGACGTCGGTCACGGTCGCTTCGGCGCCGCCCGAGACGATCGCGCGCGCCTTCCCGTGGACGATCATATCGTACGCGACGCCGAGCGCGTCGTTCGAGCTCGCGCAGGCGCTGGACACCGCGAACATCGGCCCCCGGAACCCGTAGCGCATCGAGATCTGCGCGGACGCGGAATTCCCCATCAGCATGGGGACGAAGAAAGGCGTGATGCGTCCCGCCGTGCCGGCCGCGCGCGCCTTGGTGACGGTATCCTGAATCGTGATGATGCCGCCGATGCCGCTGGCGACCACGACGCCGGTCTCGTCGCGCAGCTCTTTGTCGTCGGGAAACGCCGCATCTTCGATCGCCTCGCGCGCCGCCACGAACGCGAACTGCGCGAAGCGGTCCATCCGGCGCGCGTCGCGCCGCCCGATCCGGTCGTCGGGGTTGAAATTCTTCACTTCCGCCGCGATCTGCGATTTGAGGCCCGCCGCCTTCGCGTCGAACGCGGTCACGGTCGCTACGCCGCTCTTGCCTGCGACGAGGGCGGCCCAGAACTCCTCGCGCGTGTTACCGAGCGGCGTGACCGCGCCCATTCCCGTGATGACGACCCGTTTTTTCTCCAACCAATACTCCGTCCAAATGGCGCGGCACGTTTGCGCGCCGTGCCCGGCGCTCCGGAACCGTACCGCGACGCGGCGCGGCACCCCGGACCGCGCTGCTTTCGACAAAAACCCGGGCCGCCTTGTGAAGCCGCCGCCGGCTCGGGGGAGTGCGTATGACGCGGCCGCGCCCGAAGCCTGCAGGGCCGCAGCCCAGCGGTTCGGCGAGCGGTCGAATCCTCAGGCCCGGCCCGAGCCCTCCGGCTCCGGGGCGCCGGACGCGACGAGCCAGGCCGCGATCTTCGGCCAATACGCCGCAAGCGAGTTCGAGCCCATGAACAAGCCGATGTGCCCGCCCGGCGCGGTCTCCTTGACGATGAGGTCCTTGGGCGTACCGAGGTACTGTTCGGCATTGAAGACTTGCACGGCCGGCGTGATGGCGTCCTCCGCGCCGGCGAGCAAGTAGGCGGGACACCGGACATCCGCGAGCCGGAGACGCTTTCCCAGGGCGACGAACTCGCCCTTGGCCAAGCGGTTCTCTTTGAACAGCTGCACGATGACCTGTAGGTACCAGCGGCCCGGCAGATCGACCGGATTCTCGTACCAGCTCGAGAAGCGTTCCTGGCGCTCGAGATACGCGGGGTCGTCGAGGTTCTTGTAAAGGTCGACGTACTTCTCGACGTACTGCTTCTCCGGATCGAGATTCTTCCAGCCCAAGAGCATCATGCGCCCGGAGACCAGGCCCCCGTCGGCCGCGACCAGTTGCTCGTAGTACGAGACCGGTAGCTCGTGGGCCATCCGCTTGACCGCGCCGTCGCCGGCGTCGGTATCGATCGGCGCGCCGGCGAGCACGATGCGCTCGACCTTGTCCGGAAAGCGCGCTGCGTACATGGCCGACATCCAGCCGCCCTGGCACAGGCCGACCAGGTTCACCCGCCCGCCCAGATCGTCGACACAGACGTTCAGCTCGGCGATATACGTGTCGCAGTCGAAGTCCTTCATGTCCGGCGTCGCCGGTTTCCAGTCGGTGAGGAAGAGCCGGCCCATACCGTTCGCGCGCAGCGTTTGCATCAAGCTCTGGCCGGGCGCAAAATCCGCTATCATCGACGAGTGCCCCGCATACGGTGCGTCGACGATCGTGGGGACGCCCGTCGCCGCCGTTAGCGAGTAATCGCGTAAGGTCATCGTGCGCAGGTCGAGCCGAACCTCGTTTGCGGTGGCGAGCTCGGGCTGCAACCCGTAATCGAGCTTGGCGGCCTCACCGAAGAACTTCAGATTCCGCGCGTAGAGATTCCACTCGCTTTCGCCCACGGCGAGCGGCCAGAAGAACGCTGCGGTGATGGGCGAGATGGTTTCGGAGGCTGGGGATTGCGGCGCGTCGCTTGCCATGGATGAATCGTACCATCGGCCGCGCGGGTGAGGCCCGGTCTTTGGTAGCGAACCGGCCGCAAGCGGCGGTTACGGGACTTCAGCCTCGAGCTCGGGCGGCTCCTCGGCCGGCTTGAACATCGCTTGCGCGACGAGCGTCGGCACGACCGCCGTCAGAATGACGACCGTAACGAGCGCCGTGTACTGCGCGCGGTCGATGTAATGATGCGTCAAGCCGTACAGGCTCGAGATCGTCCCGAACGTGAGTCCGGTTGCCATCAGGAGCGTCAGGTAGCTCGCATCTCGGATTTCGTAGCGGAGGAGCCGCGCGACCGGCCACACGCCGCCGATCTTGGCGAAGACCTTGACGCAGAAGAGCGCGCCGATGATCCCCGCGCCGCTCCACGCGTCGCGCAGGGAGACGAACGTGCCCGCCTTGAGAAAATAGAAGGGCGCGAGAATCGTCATCGTCATCGTCTGCAGCCGGCGCTTCACGTCCGGGTACGTCATCATCACGCCCGCGCACGCGAGCCCGAGAAAGTACGCCGGCAGCACGCCTTCGCTGCGCGCGTACGTCGCCACCGCCGCGAGCACGAAGACGATCGCGAACAGCACGCGCAGCGCGGGCTCGCTGACGTAGCGCTGCATGCTCTCGAGCATCGGCGGCAAGATCTTGGGAACGACCGCCATGCTCGCGAGGATCAGCAGCACGAGCGCGGCCAGCCACACGTTGTAGTTCGCGAACAGCAGGCCGAGCGCAACGACCGTACCGAGATCGGTGAAGAAGCACGCGGCCAGGATCAGTTGGCCGAACTCCCGTTTCGAGAGTCCGGACTCCACGAGTACGGCATACACGACGGCCACCGACGTCGTCGACATCGCGATCCCCGCGATCTTCGCGCCGTCGGGAGTCCAGTGACCGACGTAGAGGGCGTAGGCCCACGCGCCCACGCAAGGCGCGAGGAACGAGACGAACCCGAGCGTCGCGGACGGAACGAGCTGCTTGCGCAGCACGACCGGGTCGATCTCGGCGCCGGCCAGGAACGTCAGCAAGATGCTCCCGAACCCGGCCACGAAGTCGACCCAGTCGTTCGTGCGCAGATCGATGAAGCTCCCGGCGAGGATGCCGATGACGATCTCGACCAGCGCCGCGGCGACCTTCACACGCACGGCTAGAATCGCGCTGATCGCCGCCAGCAGCATCCAAACCGCGGCGACCATCCACGTATTCCCGGCGAGCGCGCTCATCGGCGGGCTCCTGCGCGCGTAACGAGCACCTCGACAAACTCAGACATTCCGTTGGCCGCGCCCATGTCACGTCCGCCTCGCGTTGTTGACACAGGAGCCATCAGCCGGAATCGGCAGTTAAGGCGAGCTCCATCGCCGTGCCGCGCCGTTCTCGGAAGCGGTCTGATGTTCCTCGCGTCGACGCCGTCTCGCCGGGTGCCGGCCTTCCTCGTGGCTGCCGGCACGCTCCCGACCGTCGCGTTCGCGAGCGCGCTCACCGGCATGCGGCGGCAGGTACCTTTGGCTCGATGAACCGGCGCCCGATTTGGTGGAGACGATGCGTCACGTCATCGTCTTCTTAGCTATTTCTTCGGCGTGCCGCGAGCCGTCGTCGAAAAGCCGGCGCGTCAGTCAGACCGATATCGGCCGAAGAACCGAGTCCCTCAGTTTCGCTTGGAAGCTACCGCTCCCTTGAGCTGCTTGATTTCCACCGACTCGAGCACGATCAAGCCGTCGGGGATCATCGCTTGCAAGTCGGGCAGGACGGCGACGACTTTTTCCTCGCGGTCGATGACTTCGATGAGAATCGGCAGGTTCGGCAGCCAGGCGAAGCCCTTTGCCCGACGGATCACCTCGTGGCACCCGAAGCCCTCGACGCCGCGAAATACGGTGGCGCCCGCCAGCCCGTGCTTCATCAGCAGCTCGACGATCGCTACGCGAAGGGGCTGCACCCCGAGCCGGTCGTTATCGTCGACGAAGACGCGGAGCAGCTTCGCAGGCGTGAATCCGTCCATACCAGGCCCCCGACAACGATCCACGTTGTCCCCTTCGAGTATATCAAGGCGCGTTGTCGCTGACGAGGGATGCGCGTCCATCCGCCGCATCGTGAAAGTGGTCCGCACGACGGCGGCCGGCCGATGCCGGCGGGAACGCGCACCTGCGAAAAATGATGGCGGGCGCTGCGCGGCAAAGTCGCACGCCGGCACCGGCCGGTCAGAGAGGCGTGGGATCGGAATGGCGGATTTTCACGAGGGGAAGCTCCTACGAATCTTCGTGGACCAGCACGATCGCTGGCACGGTCAACCGCTCTATACGGCCATCGTGGGCGCTCTCAAGCGTGCCGGTATCGCGGGGGCAACGGTCTTCATGGGCATCGAAGGATTCGGCTCCCACAAGCAGGTGCACGTCTCGAGCGTCTTCGGATTCCCGAACCTTCCGGTCCTCATCGAAGTCGTCGACGAGCCTGAAAAGATCGTGGCGGTCGTACCGCAACTGCGTAGCATGATTTCGGAAGGCTTGGTCACGCTCGAACGCGTCGAGTTCGCGGTCTTCGCTCCTGCGAAAAAGCGCTAAGGTTCCGCGTTCGCCGCATCGGCATCGCTCGCGGCGGCAGCCGGTTCGTCCGCTTCCTCTCCCGCCCGATAGTGCATGATCTGTACCTTTTCGAGCGTGATGACGCCGCCCGCGATCATCGGCTCGACGAGCGGGATCGCGCGGCGTATGCGTTCCTCGTCGTCGAGGACTTCGATGACCACCGGCAGCGATTGCAAGCCGTCGACGACTCGCGACGAGTGGATCAGCTTGCGTCCGCCGTACCCTTCGACGCCTTTGAAAACGGTCGCGCCGTCGATGCCGCTATCGAGGAGCGTCTTCACGATCGCATCGAAGAGCGCCGTTCCGCGCCAGCGGTCGCTTTCGTCCAGATAAATCCGCATCAAGGTTCCTCGGCTCTCGGGGATCATCGGCCTCCTCGCCCGGTAGCGTTCGGTTCCTGTACGAGGTCTTGCGGCTTCCCTCCCTCATCGCGCTCGGAAGCGCTAGGGAACGGATACCAATTCCGCCATCCCGCGGCGCTGTCCGCGGTGTTCGACCTCGAAGAAGAGCGGTGACGAGATGAGAAAGTCGGCGGTCGCGCGATTGCACGCGGTCGGCACGTTGTAGACGACCGCGAGCCGCAGCAACGCTTTGACGTCGACGTCGTGCGGCTGGGCCGTGAGCGGATCCCAAAAGAAGATCACGTAATCGATGCGCCTCTCGGCGACCATCGCGCCGACTTGCGCGTCGCCGCCCACCGGACCCGAGAGCAGGCGCTCCACGGGCAAACCCGTCGCTCGCTCGATGCGCTCGCCGGTCGTACCGGTGGCGTAAAGATCGCAGCGATCGAGCGTTTCCCGGTTGAATATCGCCCATTCGGTCATATCGGCCTTGCACGTATCGTGGGCGATGAGCGCCACGCGCGGCGCCGTCGCCTCCAGTGGGCTGTCGATTGCTTTCACACCGGGCATTGTACACGTCCCGCACGCAAATGCCAGCGCAGCGCCGCGGCGCCGGCGCAGAAGAACGTTTGCCCGCGGCGGCTCCGCGTTCTCCTGCGCGCGGCGACAGGCTCTAGACGAGCGCCGGCTCCCGAGTCCGAACGGCGCCGTTGGCTTCGATGATCTCGCGCAACTTGCCCCAATGCCGCTCGAAGATCTCGGGCGGCATCGTGCGCAGATCGCTCGAGATCTCCGGCCGGAAGTCCATGTGCGCGACCACGTCGCGCTCGACGTCGATTCCCGGCGCGATCTCGATCAGCGTCATCCGCCCGTTGCGAAGCTCGAACACCGCGCGCTCCGTCACGTAAAGCACCTGCTGGCCGGACTTCGCGGCATGGGGGCCGCTGAACGTGATCTCCTCGACCTTATCGAGGAATTTCTTGACCGTGCCCTCCTGCACGATCTTCAGCGTACCGTCGGCGATCTCGACCACGAGCTTTCCGGCCGTGAACGTCCCGCAGTACACCACTTTCTTCGCACCCTGCGAGATGTTGACGAAGCCGCCGACGCCCATCGCACGTCCGGAAAAGCGGCTGACGTTGACGTTCCCCTGCTTGTCCGTCTGCGCGAGACCCAAGAAGGCCACGTCGAGACCGCCGCCGTCGTAGAAGTCGAACATGACCTGGTGTTCGATCAGGGCGTCGGTGTTATACGCAACGCCGAAGTTGAAGTTGGCGCGCCCGTGCTTCGTGTCGACACCCGGCGCCCCGCCGATCGCCCCGGTCTCGGTCGTGAGCGTGATCAGGTGCGTCACCTGCTCTTCGGCCGCGACGCTGCCCAGACCGTCGGGCATGCCGACTCCGCAGTTCACGAAGACGTGCGGGCGCAGTTCCATCGCCGCGCGCCGGGCGACCACGATCCGCTCGTTCATCGGGAGCCGCTCGATATTCTCGAGCGGCATCCGGATGTCGCCCGAGAAGGCCGGGTTATAGAACTCGGCGGCGGTCTGCATGTGCGTCTGCTCCGGCCGGGCCGCGACCACGACGTAGTCGACCAGACCGCCCGGGACCCTGACGTGCTTCGGATGCAGCGTCCCCCGCTCGGCGAGGTACTTGACTTGCGCGATGACGATGCCGCCGCTGTTCTTCGTCGCTTGCGCGAGCGGCAGGCTCTCGAACAGGAGCGCTTCCTCGTCCATCGTGAGGTTGCCGTCCTGGTCCGCGGTCGTCCCGCGAATCAGCGCGACGTCGATCGGAAACGAACGGTAAAAGAGATATTCCTGGCCTTCGACTTCAACCAGTTTCACGTAGTCTTTCGTCGTGACGGCGTTGAGCTTGCCGCCCTCGAGGCGCGGATCGATGAACGTCCCGAGCCCCACCTTCGTGGTCAGGCCGGGGCGCTTCGCGGCAATCTCGCGGAAGAGTTGCACCACGACTCCTTGCGGGATGCAGTAGGCCTCGCACTTGTTCTGCTCGATCAGATGCGCCATTGCGGGCGCGGCACCGGTGTGCGCGCCGATCCATTTCGCAACCAGCCCCTCGTGCCCGAGGTGAGCGGTTCCCTTATCGATCCAATTGCCGATCCCGGCGCCGTGCACGAGCGTGATATCCTTCGGCTGGCCGGTCGCGAGGAAACGCTCTTCGATCGCGATACCGACCTCCTCCGCCCATATCACCTGCATGCCGGCGGCTCCAAGGGTTGCACCCTCGGGAATGAGAGTTGCCGCTTGCTCGGCAGTAACGATCTTCGCCATGGGATGAGTCCTTATCTCGCGGTGTCCCGAAGCGGCCGTTGCGGCCCTTCATCGACGAGTCCGCAAATGTGCGCGTAACGATAGTCCGCACGGATCATTCTACCGCGAAAACGTTCTTCTCGAACGGCGCGGCCGGCCGGCCGCGGAGCACCCGCAGCCCCGAGCCCGGCGGGCGACT
>CAWBES010000012.1:0-56422 GCA_963787965.1 uncultured Alphaproteobacteria bacterium | reverse complement strand
CGAAGTACGGCAGCGTGGCGGAATTCGGGACGGTCTTCGTCGGCTTCAGCGCCGATCGGCAGCGCCTGGACCGGATGCTGAGACGCATGGCGGGCACCGAGGACGGCCTACGCGACGCGCTGACCAACTACTCGACGCCGCTGACCGGAGCGTACTATTTCGTTCCGTCGCTGCGGGCTCTGGAGGCCTTTGCCGACGAGAGCCCCTGAGCGTCAGATGGCCGGCTTCGCGAAGGCGAACACGTCGCCCAAGTCGTCGGCGAAGTAGACGCCGCTCGGGACGACCGCGGGCGACGCGTAGGCTGCCGAACCCGGCGAATACGACCACAGGACCGCGCCGTCCGAGACGTCGAGCGCGACGAAGCGGCGGTCGAGTGCGATGAAGGCCAAACCGTCCGAGATGGCGGCGGCGCCGGGGACGGGTTGCAGGGTGGTCACTTGCCACTTCTTGCGGCCGGCCGTGTCGAAGCCCATCACCGCGCCGCCGGGTGGTCCGCCGCTCGTGGTAGGATCGTGAAGGAAGCCCGCGCTGGCCACGATCGTCGCGCCGTCGGTGGTGGGCGTGCCGATACCGCCGTACCCGGCCGCGCCGCCCATCGGCGCGATCCAGTCGAGCGCCCCGGTCGTCGCGTCGACTTCGTAGAGCGAGCCGTCCTTGCTGGTCGCCAGCGCCTGACCGTGCAATAGCAGCGTCCCGCCGCCGAAGTCGTTGTCGCTGTTCGAGGGCTCGGCCTCGTACGACCAGACCATCTTGCCGTGCAGATCGAGCGCCACGACGGCGTCGGCGGTCTTGACGCCGGGAACGCAGGCGTTGCCCGTCCCGAAGACCAGGTGCGTCCCGTCGAAGCCGAGCGGCGACCAGACGCTCCCGCCTTCGTTCGCGCGCGGCGCGACGTACCACGACCACAGGAGGTGTCCGGTGGTCTCTTCGAGGGCGTGGACGCCGCCGTGCCCGCAGTGCGGCGGGTCGCCTCCGGTCTCGCCCTCGTAGACGACGCCGCGCGAGACGACGGGTTCGCCGCGGATCCCGCCGGGAAAGGAAACGCGCCACTTCACGGCTCCGGTCGCGGCATCGAGCGCGGCGAAGGTGCCCGGCCGGCTGCGGACCCCGACGAAAAGCCGGCCGTCGGCGACGGCAGGGGTCATCTCGATATCGCCGCCGAGGTGCGTCGTCCAGAGCGCGCGTCCCGTGCGCGAGTCGAGCTCGCGCACCGTGCCGTGCTGACCCGCAACGTAGACGTGCCCCGGCACGACGAGCGGGCTGGCTTTGACCGGTTCGCCCATGCGATAGATCCAGCGCAGCGCGAGGCTCTGTACCGTCGTCGGGTCGAGGCTGGAGAGCTGGGGCTGAAAGCCGCTACGGCGCGCGTCGTGCGCGAAGGTGACCCAGTCGTCGCGCGGGGCCTGTGGAGGCGGTGCGACGGGCGGGGAGGTTCCCAGCGACTGCGCGTACTCCACGCGCGGATCCTCGCATCCGGTCGCCAGCAGCGCCGCGGCCAGCACGAGGAGGAGCGTGCCGATCCGGGCGGTCATTTGACAGCTCGCGGCACGGGTGTTACGGTAGGGCGCAGATGTCGTTCGTCGCTTTCGCTTACTGGTATTGGTTTTTTGCCGCACGATCCGTGCCGGTGAGGTAAGCGCGCGCCCGAACGTTCTTCGTTCGCACGAGCCACCCTCACCGGGGTGGCTTTTTTGATTCCCGAGGAACCATGTCCGCTTCATACCGCCTCGCCGAGCGTGCTTCCGGCGACACCTCCATCGTCCGGGCCGGCAGCGCGTCGTTCGGCGCTGGGGGGTTCACCCTGATCGGCGGCCCTTGCGCGATCGAGAGCGTCGGCCAGATCCGAACCGCGGCCGCGGGCGTGCGGGCCGCGGGCGGCCACATGCTGCGGGGCGGCGCGTTCAAGCCGCGGACCTCGCCGTACGACTTCCAGGGGCTGGGCGAAGCGGGCTTACCGCTGATCGCCGGCGCGGGCGCGGCCGCGGGCCTGCCGGTGGTGGTGGAAGCGCTGGCGGAGTCCCACGTGAGCCTGGTGGCGGCCTTCGCGGACATGCTGCAAATCGGCGCGCGCAACATGCAGAACGTGTCGCTGCTGCGGGCGGCGGCGCGGACCGGCCTGCCGATCCTGCTCAAGCGCGGCCCGAGCGCGACCCTCGACGAACTCTTGTGCGCCGCCGAGTACGTGCTGCTCGAGGGAAACACGCGCGTGGTCCTGTGCGAGCGCGGCATCCGCGGCTTCGACCGCCACACCCGCAACGTCTGCGACATCGGCGGCGCGCTGCGGCTCAAGGAGCTGACGCACCTGCCCGTGATTCTCGACCCCTCGCATTCCGGGGGCCGCCGCAGCCTGATCGAGCCCCTGACGCTCGCGGCCGCCGCCGCTGGGCTCGACGGGGCGATCGTCGAGGTGCATCCCAACCCCGCCGAGGCCCTCTGCGACGCCGCTCAGGCCATCGACGTGCGTGACTTTGCGCGGCTGGCCGCACGCGCCCGCGCGGCTCGCGAAGCTCTGGCGGGGTGTCTGGCCGAATTAGTCTGAGCGGCGGACGCTAGCGGAGGCTAGCCGCGAACCACGAGCGCGGCCGCAGCGCGGCCTCCCGCGCGACGTATTCTGCAAAACGCGTTCCGGTGCCGAGCGTCGCGAGTTCCCGGGCGACCAGCGCGGCGCGCACGCCGTACCCGAGGGTATCCCAGATCTCGAATGCTTCGAGGAACAGCGCGGTGGCGCGGTCGGCGTTGCCCTCCGCGTGCGAGATGGTCGCGTCCGCGACGAGTTCTTCAGCCCGAGCGCGCCGGTCGCAGGTCGCCAGCAGATCGGGCGGCAGCTTCGGCTTCAGCGATTTGTAGCGTTCGAAAAGCCGCCGGGCCCGTAACGGAGCCACCGGCGCAATCTGTTGGCCTAACTGAAGAAGCGCGATCAGTTCACCTTCGTCGGTCGCGACGTCCTTCCAATCGACGCGCGTGCTAAGTCGCTCGGCGAAGTCGAGTTCTTCCCGAGCGCTGATTTCTTGGTTCAGCTGGCGCGCGAAGTATGCCCGGTCGAGCGTCGCGCGTATTCTCCGGGGTAGGGTCGGTGCGACTTCCCCGGCGTCGCGGAGGTCGCGGAAGGCTCCGAGGTTATTGCCGCGCAGCGCGTTGGCCCAGCCAAGGGCGCGGAGGACCTCGTACCGTTGAGCGGTGATGACGTCACTTTCCGGCAGGCGATCCAATCGTTCGCGCACGTAACCGTCGTCGCCAAAATCGAGTGCGAATATCGCGAGATTGGAGAGGAGGTTTGCTTCGAAGACGGTGTCTCGCACCGGCGTTCGGTCGCATTCTTCGAGCGCGGCGCGAGTACAGCGCTTTTGTTCGTCGTACCGTTCGCGGCGTGCGGCGATAAACGCCAAGATATCATAAGCACGCGCGCGACTGTGCTCTAGCGGTACGGAATACGAGGGTTCTAAGAGGTAACTTTTAACCTCGAGTACGTTTCGAGCGTGCTCTTCAGCGAGATCGACGGCGCCGGCCATCAAATGTGCGCGCGCCACGTGGCTCAGGAATTCTGCTTCCAGCGCGGCAGAAGCGGCCGCGTACACGTATACGCGCGCATCGGCGAACGCCAGGTCGATACCTGACGTCGCCTGTCCCAGCCGTGCACGGGCCGATGCGAGGTGGGTGAGCAGCTCGCCCATCTCGACGTGGCTAAAACTTGTCTTCCCCGAAAGGAGGAACTCGATCAGCTCGAGGGCTTCACTCGCGCGGCCGAGACGTAGCAGGGCTCGCGCAGCCAGGGCGGCCGAAGCTGCAGAATGCTCCGGATCCAACGATGACAGGCATACGTCGAAGAAGCCGCTGCTATAAGCCTCGGTCGCTTGAGAAAACGAGCGCGTACGCGGTCTTAAGCGCGTAACTGACTGTGCCCTTGCCATGTCTCGGAGCGAGGGTAACAGAAAAAACAGCCATAGGCAAGAGCCGGACTTCGTTTCTTAAGACTAGATTTCTTAACGGTAAGGAAACGCGATCCACGGGGCCCCGGGGCCCCGGACTCGGGGAGTTAGCCCGCGAGTCCACCCCAGATCGAAGCCAATCCGTGAACGACGTGCGACACGCCGCCCGCGAGTCCACCCCAGATGTCCGCAAGTCCGCCCCAGATACCGGCGTCAGCAAGCCCACCCCAGATACCCGCAGCGAGGTGCGGTTGGACAGCGAAAGCGACAACAGTTTCCAAAGTATTCACCTTTCGAGACGACGCGCAATTAGCGCGAGATAGTAGAAGAGAACTACCGCAGCGTGTACGTGTGTGTGGATCCCGCGTTCAGAGTAGCTTGGCCGGCGGCTGCCGCTGTAGCGCCGTTTGGCCTTGATCACAGCGTTCTCGGGACTAAAGACACCGGTGCTGTCAAGTGATCGGACACACACCGGATGTTACTCAAAACGCATTCAAAATGACGGCATTCCGAGGTGGCTTTATAGGCTTTCCGAATGGCCGCATTATCAAACGCTATGCGAGGTTCGCGCCGGCGAGGACAGGCCGTGCGGCGGAGGGCGGAATACGGTCGAGCGTGGTAGCTTGCGCGCAGCGGTGCGCTGCGTGACCGCGCTCACGACGAATACGAATGCTCCGAGTTACCAGCTTTAACGCCAACGGCATCCGGGCCGCGGCCCGCAAGGGCTTCTTCACGTGGCTGCGCCGCGAGTCGCCGGACGTGTTGTGCATCCAGGAAACGAAGGCGCAGGAGCACCAGCTTCCCCCGGAAGCGCTGGACCTCGACGCCTACCATTACGCGTTCGTCGACGCGGAGAAGAAGGGCTATAGCGGCGTCGCCATCTACGCGAAACGCGAGCCGGAAGCGATCCGGCGCGGGTTCGGGATGCCCGATATCGATCCCGAGGGCCGCTTCCTGCGCTTCGATTGGGGCGATCTTTCGATCGCGTCGCTCTACGTACCGTCCGGGACTTCCGGCCCGGTGCGGCAAGCCGTCAAGGATGGTTTCCTGGAACGCTTCCTGGCGTTCTTGGCGGAGCTGCGGCACGACGGCCGGCGCTATATCCTCTGCGGCGACTTCAACATCGCACACAAGGCCGTCGACACCTTCGATCCCGCCCGCAACGCGTCCGTAACGGGCTTTCTGCCGCACGAGCGGGCCTGGATGGACACGGTCGTCGAGCAGATCGGCTGGATCGACGCGTTTCGCGAAGTCGATACGGAGGCAAAACGGTATACCTGGTGGTCGAACTGGCCGGGCGCCTTCGAGCGGAACCTCGGCTGGCGGATCGACTACCAGCTCGTGACTCCGGAACTGGCGTCGTTCGTGCGCTCGGCGTCCATCTACCGCGAAGAACGCTTTTCCGACCACGCCCCCCTCACCGTCGCGTACGACCTCGATTTCCCGAAGGCAACGACATGAAAGCACCGTTCACGCTGGGCACCGTAGGCCACATCTCGATCGCGGTCAAGGATCCGAAGGCCAGCGCCGCCTGGTACGTCGAGAATCTCGGCCTGCGCAAAGAGTTCGATTTCGAGGACGGCGTGGCGGTCGGTAACGACGCCGTGACGATCGCGCTCTTCCGCGGCACGCCCGGACCGTCGGCGCTCGAACATATCTCGTTCCACCTGCCCGACGTCGCGACGCTGCGCGCCGCGCTGGTCTATCTGAAGGCCAACGGCGTTAAGGTGGAGGATCCCGGCGACGAGATCGGTCCCGAGGGCCCCGGCTCGCGCAACGTCGGCATCTGGTTCCGCGAGCTCAACGGCTACCGCCTCGAACTCAGCGTCCTCGACGGCGCGAAAGATCTCTGAGGGAAGCCGCATGACGACCTCGGTACCGGAGCTGTCCCAAGCGGAGCGAACGCTCGGGCTCGTTCCCGGAAGCTTCCCGTTCGAGAGCAACTTCGCCGACGTCGCGGGCGCCCGGCTGCACTACGTGGACGAAGGCACCGGTCCGGTCTTACTGATGGTTCACGGAAACCCGACCTGGAGTTTCCTGTTTCGCCGGCTGATCGTGCTGCTGCGGGACCGGTTCCGCTGCATCGCTCCCGATCTCCCGGGATTCGGGCTCTCCGTCGCGCCGGCGGGTTACGGCTTTCTGCCCGAGGAGCACGCGAAGGTGCTGGCCGCATTCGTCGATCGCCTCGCGTTGCCGTCGTTCACGCCGGTCGTGCAGGATTGGGGCGGCCCGATCGGACTTCACGTGGCCGGCCGCAATCCGGACCGGGTCGAGCGGCTCGTGATCGGCAACACGTTCTGCTGGCCCGTCAACGGCGACGTTCACTTCGAAGCGTTCTCGCGCCTGATGGGCGGCCCCGTCGGCAAACTCGCGATCCGGCGTTATAACGCCTTCGTGAACGTCCTGATCCCGGCCGGGATCAAGCGCAACGCGGTGAGCGCGGACGTCATGAATGCCTACCGGAAGCCGCTTCCCACGCCGGACCGGCGCATGCCGAGCTACGTGTTTCCGCGCAGCATCGTGCGCTCGCGTGCCTTTCTCGCCGAGTGCGAAGCGTCGCTGGCCGCTCTCACATCGAAGCCGGCGTTGATCCTCTGGGGCGACGCGGATTTCGCCTTCCGCCCGAAAGAACGCGAGCGCTTCGAGGCCGCGCTTCCGAACCACCGCACCGTCATACTGCGCGGCGCGGGCCACTATATCTGGGAAGACGCGCCGGACGAGATCGCATCGGCCATCCGCGACTGGTGGCCGGCATGACGATTGCGAGATCAGAGATCCGCGTCGAAGATCGCCGCGAGATCGAGGACGAGGTCCCCGGTCGCGCCGGGCAACAGCGCTTTCTCGAGACGAAGGATACCGGACGTCGATGAGATGCCGGTGCCGGGTTTCTCGTGGATGAATGCAGCTCGCTCGACGGGGTCGAGGACGATCGCGATGGAGACGCCTGCTGCTACCCATTCGGCGGCACGCTTTGCGAGTGCGGGCGCGGTGTCGCTGGGGGAGCGAAGTTCGAAGACGAGTTCGGGAGCGACTTTCAGAAACGTCGCTCGCTCTTGCGTCGGGATTTTTCGAAACCGATTCCCGCTCAGCCACCCCGCGTCCGGTGCACCGTTGAGCCCGATCGAGACACCCGTCGACGACTCCAGAACCTTCCCGTGACCGTGGTCGCGATTCCAATCGCGCAATTGTCCGACGAGTTCCGCATTCTGCAACCCCGTGGAGAAGCCGGTTGGCGGGCTTACGAGTAGTTCTCCATCGAGGGTCCGTTTGAATCGAAGCGGCGCGTTGCGTGCGTTCAGATACTCGAGTTCGTCGTCGGTCGGCGTGGTCTGAGGGCGGAACTGTACGGCCATGCTCGGTTCTCCTCAGTCCGGAATTCCGCTCGTCGTTCCGTCCGGCCTGGTAGCTACGAGCCGGGCCGGCGCGCAACGCTGCCGGGAGCCTCCGGCGGCTCGACCCGGATTCGCGCGGCGATACATCTTGGTGAACGCTATTGACATGGTGAACGGCGTTTAGTACAGTCGTCGGCATCGACTTGGTTGGAGGGATCCTGATGAACATCGCCATTTTCGGATACGGCGCGGTCGGCCGCGAACTCGCGACGTTGCTGGCGGCGCGGGGCGACGCGGTGCGGGTCGTGCAGCGGCACGCGCCGCTCGCGCTGCCGGCCGGGTGCTCGTTCCACGCGGCCGACGTCTTGCAGCGCGAGGACGTCCTAGCGGCATGCGCCGGCGTCGACGCGGTGGTTTGCTGCATCGGCTTCCCCTACGATTCCGCATTGTGGGAGCGCGCGTGGCCCACCGCGATCGGTAACCTGCTCGAGGGCTGCGCCGCGTCGGGCGCGCGCTTCGTCTTCGCCGACAACCTATACATGTACGGGCCGCAAACGCGCCCGCTCGTCGAGGACTTGCCGCTCACGGACTACGGCCGTAAGCCGGCCGTGCGCGCGGCCGTCACCCGGCTTTGGCTTGCGGCTCACGACGCGGGACGCGTTCGCGGCGTCGCAGTGCGGGCCGCGGATTTCTACGGGCCGGACAGCCCGATGTCGGTGATCTCCGCGTTCGGCGTCGCCCGTCTGCTGGCCGGAAAGCCGGCGCTCGTGCCGTACCCGCCGGGCGAACCGCACGATTTCACCTACGTCCCGGATTTCGCGCGCGCGCTCGCGACGCTCGTCGATGCGCCCGACGATGCGTACGGCCAGGCGTGGCACGTGCCGAACGCCCCGACCCGCACGCTGCGCGCCGTTTTGACCGCAGCTGCCGCGCGTATCGGCGTTCCGGTGCGCATCAGCACGATTCCGAACGCAATCGCCCCGATCGTCGGGCTCTTCGTCAAGGAAGTGCGCGAAACCAAAGAGATGCGCTTTCAGTGGGACCGTCCGTACCTCGTCGACGCGACGAAGTTCAGCGCGCGCTTCTGGGGCGATGCGACGACGTTCGAGCAGGGCCTCGATGCGACGATCCGCTTCTACCGCGGCAACGCGGGTGCCGCGGCGTCCGCTCCCGCAGCCTGATCTTCCGAAAAAAGAACGCCCCGGCGGGTGCCGGGGCGTCGTCCGTGCGGCGTGCTTTCGGGTTAGAGCTGGGCGGTGGTTTGCGGCGCCTGGGCTTCGGCGTTCCAGGTGCTGCCGTCGCTGAAAGTGACCTTGGCGACGCGGCACGTCACGCCGCTCGCGTTGGTGAACGGCACGGTTGAGATCGAGCGGTCGATCCGCGTGCCCGGCGCGAAGGTTCCGTCAGCGTCGAGGCGCTGCTCGGTGCCGCTGTAGCCGACGAGCAACTCGACGTTTTTCGCCGGGATGGCGGAGGCGTTCGTGAAGCTGAGGTACACGTTGCCGAATTCGATCGGAGCGAACGCGAGCGACGTGACGGGCGCTTGCGTGTCGGCGTTGCACGAGGTCACGGTGACGGGCGGGGCGGTTTGGACGGCGGAGGCCGCGAGCGGCGCGAACGCGGAGGCCGCGAGTGCGGCGGCGACGGCGAGCGGGCGAAGTGCGAGCATGGTGCGATGTCCTTTGCTTGGCGAGGCGCTTCGGAGCGGCGAAGCGGAGTGATGACTTGTATTCTAATGAACATCGTTCAGTATGTCAATATAGTTTACCGAAATGCCTGCGTTCAGTTGACTCCCTTGACTTTCTGAACACCGTTCAGTATAATTCCTCAAATGGGCATCGTGGAGAGAAAAGAGCGCCAGAAGGCCGAGCTGCGCGAGCAAATCCTCGACGCGGCGCGGTCGATCGTCGTGCGCGAAGGGCTCTGCGGTCTTTCGATGCGCAAGATCGCCGAGGCGATCGAGTACGCGCCGGCGACGATCTACCTCTACTTCCAGAACCGCGAAGAGATCGCGGTGCAGCTGGTCATCGAGGGCTTCGCCGAGCTGCTGACGTACTTCCAGCCGGCCCTCGCCGTCGAAGATCCGTACGCGCGCCTCTCGGCGCTCGGTCATGCCTACGTGCGGTTCGCTGAAGAACGTCCCGTGCAGTACCGGTTGATCTTCTTGGAGGACGACGAGCTGACGCGCCACGTGATGGGCGCGAAAGCGGTGGCCGGCGAACCGGACACGCTCGGCGTGCGGGCGTTCGTCGCGATCGAGTCGACCGTCGCAGAACTGGTCGAAGCCAAGATCTTCAAGCCCGTCGATCCCAAAGACGGCGCGCGCGTGCTCTGGGCCGGCCTGCACGGGCTGGTCGCGCTCAAGATGTCATGCCCCGAGTCGCCGTTCGGCGACGCCGATTTCACGCATCTCGCCGACGTGATGATGGACGCGCTCACGGACGGTCTGCGCGCGCGCTAACAGGCCGTTCCGAAAAATCGACGTTTGGGTCCGGGTCGCGAACGATCGGCTTTAGGAAGTTTGCTGTATGGGCGGCAGCTTCCAGGTTCCGTCCAGCAGGGATTGCTTCGGATAGTACGCGCGCACGATGATGAAGAACGGACCCGCCGGCGCCGGTAGCCAGTTCGACTCTTTGTCCCTCCCCGGCGACGCGGTTTGGACGTAGATCGTGTACCCGCCGTCGGGGTCTTTCTTCATGCCCGGCAGCATCGGCGAATTGACCAGGTACCGGTCGATCGGATTGGCGACCAGCAGCTGCTTCGGCAAACCGTACATCGTTAGGGACCAGAACGCGTTGACCGGAGGAAGCTCGGCCGGTGCGAAGCGGACCGTATACGTATGCGCGCCCGAGAGCGGTTGTCCGTCTTCGCCCTTTGTGTATCCCAAATAAATGGCCTCTGCCGCCGTGTTGCCGAGGATTCCGTACTGCGCTCCGACGGCGCGGTCGAGGTAATCCGTCCCCAGCTCTTTGCGCGAGCCGAAGAGTCCAGAAGCCGAGAGGATCGCCGCGCGCTTCGCGTCGATTTCTTTTTGGCCGTCGGCCATGCCGGCCGCGAGCGCGTCGCGCGTCGCCGGCGGGAGCGTACCCGGGTCGAACGGTTTTCCCGGAACCACACCGATGCCGGCGAGCCGCTGCCGCAGCGCGACCTCGTCCGGAAACACCGGGCAATACTGTAAGACCCACGCCAGGATGTTGAAGAAGTCGAGCGACGTGCGTTCTTGCTCGGGCGACAGCGGCGGAACCCAGCGTATCGGGGGCGCTGCGGCCGGCGCCGGCGTGCCTGCGTACGCCGAAAGCGGCGCGATCTTGTATCCGGCTTGGACCTTTTCGACGTTATCGAGATCCGACGCGCCGAAGAGCTGCGTGCGGAAAAGCGCCACCATCAGATCGGTGTCCGCTCGAAAGACTTCCTTCACCTTAGCGGGCGCCGTACCGTTCCAACCCGGCCCGGCGATCAGGAAGTCGCCGCCGCCGTTTCCGGTCGTGCGGGTCCCGAGATAGAACGAATTATACGTATACTGGTCGACGAACTGCACCGAGTAGTAGCGCCCGGCCTCGATCTTGGGGAGCGTCACGATCCACGGCTCGGCCCTGAGGTCGAGTAAGGCGAAGGAATACGGCGTATCCGAATTGGGCGTTTGGATCGTCGTGTCGGCGGGCGTGTAGACCCTGGCCGTGTTGAACAGCGTGTTGACCGGCGTCTTAAACGCCGGACCGCCCGTGTCGGCGAAGTAGCCCCATTCGATGCGATACAGGTCCACCAGCGGGAAGCCGTAGACGTATGCGTCTTTGCCGAGCGCGCGCGCGGCTTGAGGCGTCACGCTCTGCGCCTGCGCGGCGAGCGGCCGAAGAAAGGGCAGGGCGGTGGCGCCCGCAACGGCGAGCACCGCATTACGGCGGGTCAGCGAACTTGACATAAGGCTCATCTCTTCACGCCCGGCCGCTCGCGCCCTCTGGTTTTCAGCTCGGCGATCGGTCGCCGGCAGGTGCCGCGGCGCGCGCTCGCGGATTTCCGCGGACGCCCAGCCGCCTCAGCGTCGTTCCCCCGGCATCCAGCATCGGCAAAGCTCGCAGCAGCCACCCGAATTCGCGGCCGTGTGGGCACTGTGGCCGGTGCTCGCGATCATGGTGGCCGGGTTTTGCTTGCTGGCCGTCGTCGGGATTCCGTGGTAGCGAGTAGGATGCGAGCGACGCCGCCCGGGGACCCCGTCCGGCTATCGGCGGGGCGCAGAAGTGCGGAGAGGAGCGGAGCGCGTTCTCTGCTCGGGGCGTTTCGTCCACGATGTGCGCTCCGTCCTCGCCGGTGTGCCACAACGCCGTCACACCGAGCTGCGACCATGTTCGCATGCGATGGATGCACCGCGTCCGGCTCTACCCAACGCTTGCGCAATCCCAGCGGCTGCGCTTCATGTTGGACGTCACGCGCCAGGCGTACAACGCGCTGCTCGACGAGCGCCGGAATGCGTGGACCGCACGGCGCACCGCGGTGAGCGGCAAGCAACAATACGCGGAGATTACGGCGCTGCGAGCGGACGATGCCCGGTTCGCGGCGGTGTACCGGGAATGCGTGGATGCGGTGCTGCATCGGCTCGATCTGGCCTACGCTGCGTTCTTCCGGCGGCTCAAGCGCGGGGAGACGCCGGGTTTTCCGCGCTTCAAGCCTGCGAGCCGCTGGCGGCAACTGGAGTTCCCGCACGGGGACCGGGCGTTGAAGTTCAACGGGGAATCAGACGCGGGTGCGGATTCCCGGCGTCGGGACGGTGAAGCTGCGCAAAGGCCGCGTGGTGCCCGCGTTCGGTCGCGCCTTCGTGGTGGAGAAGAACGGTCGTTGGCACGCGGTGTTCGAGTGCGAGCGCGACCCGCAGCCGCTGCCGCTGACGGGTCACGTGATCGGGGTGGACCGCGGGGTTCGCATTCTGGCGGCGACCAGCGACGGTGAGTTGCTGGCCAACGGCAAGGCCGAGGAGCGGCTGCGCCGGATCGTGGCGGGCCATCAGCGCGCCGTCGCTGCCGCGACGGAGAAGGATGCTCGCGGCCGCTGCCTCAACGGGCACGATCCGACGCGCGTTGCCGCAGTTGGGCGCTTGGCGCGGGCGAAGGAGCGCGAGTCCAACGCGCGGTTGGATCGCGCACACAAGGCGGCGCTGCGTCTGATCCGCCGGGCGGACGTCATCGGGCTGGAGGACCTGCGCGTCGCGGGGATGACCCGCAGCGCGAAGGGGACGCTCGCGCATCCCGGGCGCAACGTGGCCGCGAAGGCCGGTCTCAATCGGGCTTTGCTCGATGCCGGCTTTGGCATTCTTCGGCGTCTGATCGGCGAGAAGGCAGAATGGGCCGGTCGCCGTGCGATCGACGTCGATGCACGATATTCGTCGCAGACGTGCCGGCAATGCCGGCACGTTTCGGCGAAGAGTCGCAGGAGAAGGAGCTTCCGGTGTGTTGCGTGCGGGTGGACCTGCCATGCGGACGTAGCGGCGGCTTTGGAGATCTGTCGACGAGCTGAGTTGCAGCTCACGAGCGCATGCTAACGCGGGCGAGGACCCCGCTCACGTCGCACGACGCGACGTGAGGGCGCGCACAACGAAGGCTCTACTACTACCTCCGCGACCGCTTCGCGGTCCGCGCGCCGTAGCGGCTAGGACGTCCCTTCGCGCTGCCGGAGAAGCTGCAGCGAACGTGCGGGATCGATCAGGTGCAGGCGGCCGTCGGCGCTGGTGGTCGCACCCGCGCGAATGAGTTCGATCGTTTCGGCCGGCGTCAGCTTCGGATCGACCGCGATCAGTTTCGCGGCGAGGTTCGCGACGTTCGGAGAGGCCATCGACGTTCCCGAGAACGGCACGACGTAGCCGCCCGGAATCGTGCTCGGCACTTGGTAACCGTCGGCGTCGACCAGCACCGTGCGGCCGTAGCTCGTGAACGGCGCGGCGTCGCCCGCTTGATCGACGGCCCCCACCGCGAGCATATTCGGAAGGCCGAACGAGGCCGGCGAGAAGTCGCCGAAGTTCGCGTCGCTATCCGAGTTGCCGGCCGCGCACACGAACAGAATGCCGGGCGCGCTCGCGATCGCCGCGCGCAAGCCCGCGCTGTCCTCGTCGAAATAATGGCGCGCGATCGCTTTGCGGTCGGCGGCGTCTTTGCCGATGCCGTTCTTTTCGAGCGCGTCCTCGATGTCGTTCGGCGTCCCGCCCCAGCTCATGTTGACGACCCGCACGTCGTGCCGTTTGAAGTAGTCGACCACGAGCCGGTAGCTCTCGATGGATCGTTGCTCGTCGGGTTCGTTCGGCGGCGTCGGCACGTTCTTGTAATCGAACGTGATTCGCGCGATCACGACGTGCGCGGCGGGATTTCCCTTAACGGCGATCCCGGTGACGTGCGAGCCGTGCGAGTAGTTTCCGAAGAGTTGCAGCGACTCTAGGAACGCCGGAACGTCCTTGGGCGCGAGCGACGAGAGGTGGGCCTTGAGCGCGCTCGCGTCCGGGCTGTCGATCGAGGCCTGGAGATCCGAGAAGCCCTTCAAGTACGTGCGAAACGTCAGGTACTGCTGTTGCTGTTCGGGGGTCAGCGGATAGAGGTCCGACCCGTTGCGGAACCCGTGAAGGTCGAACGCGAGGCCGTGCGGGTTGTTCGGCCCCGGGTTCGGATCGACGACGAGATACTGTCCGTAGACCGACGGATCGGTGCCCGAATCCCAGATGCCGATACGGACCGGCGTCAGCTTCGCGCCCTCGGGAAAGATGATGTCCCGCGCGGCCCAGATGTCGGGTTTCTTGACCTCGTTCGCCGCGACGTACGTCGTGAGCGCCGGCAGCACCAGCGGCTTGAGACTCAAGCCCACGACCTTCGCGAACCGGAGCGCCACGAGTTGCGCCGCGAGGTCGTTGCTCAAAGTGTGCGTTTTCGCGAGCGCCGGCTCGATATTGGCTTGAACGAGTCCGTCGAGCAGCGAGGCGCTGACGATCTCCTGTCTGCTCTTGTCTTCTTTGATGCGATTCGCAACGACGGCCCACGGAAGCGCCGCCAGTTCCGCTCGATACTGCTTGTCGAAGGCGGCGTCGAACGCCGGGCCGCTCGACGCGTTGGTCGCGAGGCGCGCCTTCAGCAGAGCCTCCGTCGGCAGCCGGGTCGTGAGCTTGGCATCCGGTTTGTCGTCCAGATCGCGAATATGCGTGAGGGTCTGCAAGGCTGCGGCGTCTTCGCCGCCGGCCAGGACCTGAAAATCCAGTTCCTCGCCCAGGAGCGCGCGGAGCGCGGCGTGATCCTGGATGTCGTAGGTTCGGAGGGTCTCTTCGACGTCGGCGCGGACGGGCTTTGCGAATGCCGCGAACGTCGCGGCGTCGCCGTTTACGATCGCAAGCGCCGTGCCCGCGACCGGATAGGTGAAGCGCGGCAGGTCGTTCTGCGACGCGACCGGTTTCTTGACGGCGTCCGCACCGGCCCGGCCGGAAGCGCCTGCGAGCGACAGTGCCAGGACGGCGCTTGCAGCTATGGCACGCGCCGCGAGCGAGCGGCGCGCGTGAGAACGAACGTACATCGTACCGAACCTTCGAGTCGAGCCGGAAAACGGAGGCGTTTCGTTGGATCGGAACCGATTCCTCGACGCCGGAAACGTAGCGCGGCGGCACTACGAGAGCTTTCCTAAGCGGACCGGACTATACGGGGATCGACACCGACGCGCAGAGGATGCTGGTCTTTTTGGGAACCGGCAGGTCGGTTCGCAGCGGGGTGAAGTAGAGGGCTTCAGCCTTTTCCGGCGTCAGAAAGTCGACGTCGCGAAATCCGCAGAGCCGCAGTTTCGCTTCGATCTCGTCGGGCGTGAAGAAGCTGACGAACGGCTCGCCGTGGCCGGAAACCGTGGCCGCCAGCGTCGCGGCGGTTTCGCTCGCGAGCGGCTGCCGGAACGTGAGCGCCACCTCGCTTCCGGGCGCGAAGGCCGCAATCGCCCGGAGCGTTGCGTCGATCGCCGCGTCTTCCAGGTACATCGTGACGCCGAGCCAGGAAAAGAACGCCGGTTCGCCCGGCAAGGCGCCGCCGCGCACGAGGACCTCCCCCAGGTCGTCGCGCTCGAAGTCGGCGGGGGCGAAGATGAGACGTTCGGGTTCGGAAAAGCCGGCCTTGGCGATGCGTTCGCGCTTGGCCGACTGCGTGGCCGGATGGTCGACCTCGACGATGCGCAGCGTTTTTGCCCACGCGGGCCGGCGCAGGGCGAATGTGTCGAATCCGGCGCCGATCAGCACGTACCGCGTAACGCCTCTTGCGACGGCTCGTCGTAACCGGTCCTCGGTGAAGCGCGAGCGCAACACGACGTGCGTGCGCAAGGCCTTGCCCGCGGGGCTTTGGTGACGCGCGATCGCGCCGTATATGGTTTCGGCGGCTCGTTCGCCCAGTAACGGCACGGCGGCCGCATCGTCCAGCAGCCGCGGCTCGTCGTCCAAGAGTTGATGGGCAGCGCGCACGTACGCGGTGGCAAGCGCGGTCTTACTCGCGGTTTCGTCTTGCATCGGCGGCTCGCAGCCTCCGACCTTTCCGGTCCGTCGCAATTCGGTACGCCGGCCGCGAGGTGCCTCTTTCCTTCGGCGCGCCCAGAGCATTAGGAGACGGAAACGCGCCTAAGGGCCCGTGTTCGGTTAGGACCGTCCGCCTTGCACCGCGGCTCGGGTGCCGATATAGTATGAAGTGGCTGCGACAGACATCGGAGGTTCACGTTCATGCCGTCTCGCCGTTACCTCAGCGCTTCCGCCGGTGCGGGCGCGATCGCTTTGGCGCTCGCGGCGGCCGGCCCGCATCCGGCCGCCGCGACCGTGATCTTGCGCCCGGATTCGAACCCGCCGGTGCTGGCGGGCGACGTGTTCCATTACAAGAGCACGACGACGACGACGACGACGGACCAGGGCAAAAGCCGGTCACCAAGACGCTGAACGATACCTACACGGTTACCGCGTCCGGCAACGCGACGTTCGCAGGTCGCAAGAACCTGATCAAGCTTGCGTACGTCTTTGCGTCCAGACCGACCTTTCCGCTCGACACCTACGTCGGCTTCGTAGCCGCCGGGGGCACGAATCAACAACGCATCTATGGCTCGACGTCGAAATCGAGCGGCGGAGGGGCGACCACGACGACGACGACTGACGTATGCGGTGGGAGTCGATCGAAAACGAATTTCCCGAAGCGGCCGGCCTCCATTGGTCTCCCGCCGCCACGAGGACGACCGTCGCAATCACGGTCGGCTCGATCCAAGCGAAATGATACGCGTACCGATTTCTTAGACGGCTCGTACAACTACGACGACAACACGACCCTTGGCGCCGCCTTCAAGGAAGCCGGTACGGGCGTCCTGGCGTCGAACGGGAGCGCGAAGAAAGCCTCGGCACTTACGGGATTCAATAACTCCTCCCTCACCGTCGGTCTGCCCGTCGCGGGGAAAGGCGGATTCGTGATTCCCGTGACGAGAGCGGGCGGCAACCCCTTGCCGGGCAAGCCGACGCCGCCGAACACGGTCGACGTGCCCGATTGGTATCCGCCGGCGCACGATCTGCCGCAGAATCCTCTCCTCAACACTCAGGTGACCAATAAAGGCGTCGTGACGACTCCGGCGGCGTGCGGCAAGCGGATCAGCGCGTTCGATCTTCACGGGACGTCGTCTCAGGTCGATCCCCTCGAGGCTACGTACACCACGTCGACCGAGGATGAGTACGATGCGGCGGGGCAAGGCCTTGTGTGTGCGATCAGCAAGTACGTGGTCGTAACGTATAGCGAAGAAGTGCCTCCGGCCCTCGGATCGATCTCCAGCACGAGCGTGATCACGTCGGTGATCGTCCTGACGAGCGAGACCGGTCCCAAGCCGCTCTTCGGGCTTGCCGGCGGCGCGCAGCCGTTTTCGCTCGATCTCCCGATACCGAACCGGATCGAGCGTTTGCGCCTCACTCAGTGAGGGCCGTCCAGATACACGGGCTGCAACGGCGTCTCGTTGACGCGCAGCTGAAAGACGTCGGGGCGCGCGTAGTGGCCGACCACGTCGAGGTCGTATTTTCCCCGCACGATGTCGCGCGTGTCGATCTCCGCAAGCGCGATGCGCTCGCCCGCGAACGACGGGTTCACCAGCACGCGGCCGAGCGGGTCGACGACGCACGAGCCGCCGCGAATCAGCACCTGCTCCCGCGTGCCCGCCGCGTAGGCGGCGTGGTCGTGCGGAAAGGCGGCCGAGGTCATGTATTGGCACGCGGAGAGGACGAAGCAGCGGCCCTCTAGCGCGATCATCTGCATCGACGGAAGCCAGGAATCGCGATCGTCGACGGTCGGAGCGCAGTAGAGCTCTATTCCCTTCGCGTACATCGCGGTGCGCAGCAAGGGCATGTAGTTCTCCCAGCAGATCACCGCGCCGATACGACCGAGCGACGTCTCGGCGACCGGCAGCGTCGACCCGTCGCCGAAGCCCCAGACGAGCCGCTCCAGCGCCGTCGGCATCAGCTTGCGGTGCTTTCCCAGGAGAGAGCCGTCGGGCCCGTACATCAGGACGGTGCAGTACAGCGTCGCACCGGCGCGTTCGACGACGCCCGTTACGAGATGGACGCCGTTGGTTCGCGCCGCTTCGGCAATCGTGGCGGCGTCCCGGCCGTGCGCTTCGATCGCATGCTCGAAATAGCGGCGGAACTCGTCGCGACCGGCATCGGTCCGGATGCCCAGACGCGCGCCGAAGTCGAGACCCTTGGGGTAACCGCCGACGAACGCCTCGGGAAAGACGACCAGTTCCGCGCCCTGCCCGGCGGCATCCGAAGTCAGATCCGCGAGTTTGGTCAAGCTCGCGGCGGTATCGAAGAGGATCGACCCCGCCTGAACGACGGCGGCTGTGAAGACGGGCCTCGCGTTCGCTTCCATCGCGGAATCGTTCAGCGGGCGAACCTCGGTCCCCGCAGGCGGCCGAACGTGACCGGGCGTACACCGTTCGCTCGCTGAAAGCGTAGCGCCGCGCCTGCTCGAAGCCGGGTCCTTCATGTACGAACGTCTCTTCCTGATGACGGGCCTGCTCGCGCTGGGCGGCAACGTGGCGGAGAAGCCGCAGCACCCCACCCTGTTTGCGCCGTACAAGGGCGTCCGGCCGCCGTGGAAGGTGGCGGGCGTGGACTACCGCGTCGGGGTGCCGACCGGTATCGTCCTGGCCGATCCCGACACCCTCCGGAACCGCACCGGCATTTCGGTCGTCGACGGCGATCCCGCCAAGGGCATCAATAACGTCGTGCGCATCAACGATCCGAACACGACGATCAGCGGTATCGATTTCTCGGTGCGCGGCGGCTATTACGTGATCGTCGCGCCCGGCGCCGCGAACAGCACGATCGCGAGGTCGAACTTCGTGATGGGCGCGAACAACACGTATTACCTGATTCAAGCGTACGCAGACAACTTCACGTTGCTCGAGTCCACGCTGGACGGCGATACGGGTCTGAAGTTCGCGTCTCCCAACGAGCCTAACGAGAGCGCGCTGATCGCCGTCTACGGGAGAAACCCGGTCATCAAATACGACTGGATGAAGAACACCGTCCAGCATTTTTTGGAGATGAATCAGACGTCGGGGACGTCGACGCTGCACTATCAGTTCAACCTGCTCGAAAACGGCGGCGCCGCCGCGGCGACGTGGTGCCGCTACCGGATCACCTGCAGCCCGCACGTAAACTACCTACAACTCGGCAACGCCGCGTACTACAACATGCTCGTCGAGTACAACACGACGGTACAGCCTCTCGAGCCCGCGGGCGGGGAGCAGTTTCAGTTCTACGGATTCTCGAAGGCGACGATCAGAAACGCCCTGTTCGCGTACAATACCACGCTCGCACCGGCTCCGCTGACGAACCCGCCGGCGACGAGCTATATCGTGCATCTCGACGGGCTGCCGAAACAGAGCCAGGGGTTTGCCGAGAATAACTACTTCGACAAGTCCAACGCCTACGGGAACTTCTATCCCGTCAACAAGCCGACGCTCTGGGTTTGCGCCGCAAATACGAACCTGACCACGGGCCGGGCCGTCAACGGCTGCGTCCCCTGACGTAGTCTTAGTTGACGGGGATGCTGTAGGTCGTCGAACGGAGCAACGGCCCGTCGGTTTCCGTGACGGTGACCGTGCACGTCGTACCCGACGCGCCGCTGATGAGATCGAATTCGGCGTACGGACCGACGGCCGGGAACACCGCGTGGGTCGAGGTTCCGCTAGTGACCGGCGGGTTTTCCTGAGGGCCGCCCGGGTCTTTGTACGGCGGGGGCGCCCCCGGAACGTCGCCGTTCTCGTCGGGACCGTTGTTGATCACGCACGAACCGGCGGACGTGTCGAGCGAAAAACCACCGCAAATCGCCGGAGCGGTACACGTCCCCGGCACGCTGACGTAGGTCGCGTCGTCGGCGACGAGGATGTCCACCGCCGAGTTGGGCGGCACCGTCGTTGCCGCCGGCGCGGGCGTACCCGGATTGGCGTTGCCGTTGCAATTGGTCCCCTCGGTCGCGGGGAGGCACACTTGCAGGTCGGCGACGTTGCCGGCGATGACGTTTTGAATCGTCGGCACGGTGAAGGCCGGCGTGGTGCACGTCGTGGTTCCGCTCGGGGCGCATAGATACTCCGAACCCGGTCCGTCGAGGCTGATGAAACTGCGGTCGGGCAGGGGTGCTCCGATGGTGAATGTGACCGAGGGACTCCCGAAGAGCACGGTTGCCGAGTCGACCGTTCCGAGCTGGCAGTAATAGGACGGCGTCCCGAGGATCACGACTCCGGCTAACGCCGGATCGAGCTTGCCGCCGTCGTACGCCGGAAGGCAAGCCGAAGAGAATAGCGAGCCGCCGCCTCCGGAATTCGAATAGTTCACGGCGAGGCTGGACGGGAGCGACGGCGCGTTCGAGGTGAGCAAGGTATTTGCGCCCGGTACGATCGGGAGGCCGACCTCGCTCGTCGAGCTCTCGGGGACGATACTCAGCGCGGTCTCCGTGTGCGGCGGTAAGGTGATGCTCGTAACGTCGGAGGTGAACGTTATCGAGTTCCCGGACGCGGTGACGTCGCCGACCTTGAGCGCCGACACCGTCGCCGGAACGGGTTGCACCTGGTAGAAGCTCACGCCGAAAAGCGTTCCGTTGACGCTGCACGGCAGGCCGATCGTGAAGCCGTCGACGTGCAGCGTGATCGCGAAGCGGAAGGGGTTGTACAGCGGGATCGTCACCGTCGCGGGGCACGCAGGTTTGTGCCTGGAGGCCTCGTTGCGCGAACCGGCGGCACGGCCCAGGCGGCCGTCGAATGCGACGGGCTGGCGGACGCCTAAGAGCAGCTGGGTGCCCGCCGGGACGCCGGTCGCGTGCAGCGAGAGCTTCGCGCTGTACCCGCGCGCCAGGGGGATCGCGTAGGTGCTGGAGGTCGCCTCGAGCGCGGCGCCGACCGTTCGCTCGCCCGCTGCCGGTACGCCGGCGCCGGCGGCCGCGCCGGCGTCGGAAGCCGCGTTCTGCGACAAAGCGCCCGGCATGGCGGGCTGCGGTTGCGTCCCGCTCCCGCCGCTACACGCCGAAAGCGCCAGCGCGGCTATGGCCGTACAGAGAAGCGCACGTAAGCGTGCAGAAGACATAAAAACCTCCAGCTACCTGTCAGGTAAGCCCTAACGGTTTTGCGGGGGCTCCGTCGGCCGCCTTCATATATGTCTGGGGCTTTCGGTCCAAGCCGGACTGAGCGTCGCGGCGCTGAAAGAGCAGCCGGTATGAATACCGCCGGCAGGTCCTCCCGGGGGACGGTAGATGCCGTGGCGCTCCCGTCGGGGACGGTCGCCTTCATGTTCACGGATATCGAGGGCAGCACGGTCCGCTGGGACCGCAACCCGGCCGCCATGCAGGAGGCGCTGCGGCGCCACGACGCGCTGATGCGGACGGTCATCGAAGCGGAAGGCGGCCACGTCTTCAAGACGATCGGGGATGCATTCTGCGCAGTCTTCAGGCGGGTCGACGATGCCGTCCGGGCCGCACTCGAAGCCCAGCGGGTCCTGGCCGAAACCGATTTTTCCGAGGTCGACGGCGTTCGGGTGCGCATGGCCGTGCACGTCGGAACGTCCGACGAACGCGACGGCGACTACTTCGGGCCCGCGCTCAATAGAGTGGCTCGGCTGCTGGCCATCGGACACGGCGGCCAAGTCCTACTGTCCGGGACCGCGGCCGACATGCTGGCCGGCCACCTTCCGCCCGGCGTCGAACTGCTGGATCTCGGCGACCACCGGCTCAAGGACCTCTCCGCGCGCGAGCGCGTCTTCCAACTGAACCGAAGCGGTCTCCAGGCCGACTTTCCCAAGCTGCGGTCGATCGCGGGATTCGAGACGAACCTGCCCCAGCAGCTCTCGAGTTTCGTCGGGCGGGAGAACGACCTGGCCGACATCGAGCGCTTGGTGGAGGAGTCGCGGCTGGTCACGCTGTTCGGCGCGGGCGGTTTGGGCAAGACGCGCTGCGCCCAGCAGATCGGGGCCGGCTTCCTGGAACGGTTCGGCGACGGGGTGTGGTTCGTCGATCTCGCGCCCTTGAGCGATTCCGCGCTCGTCGCCAACGAGATCGCCACCGTATTCGGCGTGAACGAACTGCCGAACCGGCCCATGCTCGACACGCTGACGGCGCATCTCGAACGCAAGCACGCGCTGCTGCTGCTCGACAACTGCGAACACGTTATCGGCCAGGCGGCGAAAACGGCGGCCGCGATTTTGGCCGGGTGCCCGAAGATCAAGATCGTCGCGACGAGCCGCGAGCCGCTGAAGATCGCGGGCGAAGTGGTCTACCGCATGCCGGTACTGTCGGTGCCGGTGCGCGGCGGCGAACTCGCCGCCGAGGACGCGTTAACCTACGGCGCGATCGCGCTCTTCGACGACCGCGCGCGAGCCGCCGGCCACGCCTTTCGCTTGACGGCCGACAACGCCCCGGTCGTCGCGGAGATCTGCCGCCGGCTCGACGGGATTCCGCTCGCGATCGAGCTGGCGGCCGCGCGCATGAAAATCCTGACGCCGAGCCAGCTCGCAAAGCAGCTCGACGAGCGTTTCCGGATCCTCACGGGAGGCGATCGAACCGCCCTGCCGCGGCAGCAAACGATGCGGGCCCTCATCGATTGGAGCTACGACCTGCTCTCCGAGCAAGAACGGCGCCTGTTCCGCGATCTCTCGATCTTTGCCGGGAGTTTTTCGCTGAATGCGACGATCGCGGTCTGCGCGAGCGAGGAGACGACGGAGTTCGACGTTCTCGATGTGCTCTCGTCGCTGATCGATAAATCGCTCGTGCTGGCGGAGTCTTCGGAGGCGGACACGCGCTACCGCTTGCTCGAATCGATCCGCCAGTACGGCCGCGAGAAATCTACCCAAGCCGGCGAAGCCGCCGCACTCGCCGGCCGCCACGCCGTCGCCTACGCCGAACTCGCCGAAAGCCTCGAACGCGATTACGAGGTCGTTGCGTCCGAGAGCTGGCTCGAGCATACCGCGAGCGAAGTCGAGAACGTCCGCGCGGCGCTCGCCTGGTCGTTCGGAGATTCGGGCGACACGCTGATCGGACAACGGCTGGCCGCTACGTTGCGGCGCGTGCTGGTCGCGTTCGCGGCTGCCGAGGCGCGCCGCTGGGTGACGATCGCCCTCGGCGCGGTCACGCCCGAGACTCCGCCGCACGTCGTCGCGCGCCTGGCGCTGGCCGAAGCCACGCTGGCGTCGACGATGAGCCAGTTCGGCGCCGCCCTTTCGGCGGCGCAGCGGGCGCTGGTCTTATTCGAAGAGCTCGACGACGCGCGCGGCGTCGCGAACGCCCGGCGTTGGGCGGGGCGCTCGCTCGTGTACCGCGGCCAGGTGGAGGAAGGCGAAGCTCTGCTCCAACAGTCCCTCGTTAGCCTGCGCGGGCTCGGCTTCAAACGGGTGGGCGGCGTCCTGCGCGACCTGGCCGCGGCGCGCGCGCTCAAGAACGACGTGGCCGGCGCCCGCGCCCTCTTCGCCCAAGCGTTGACGAGCTTCAAGGAGAGCCGGGACGAGCACAACGCCGCGGTGACCGCCGGAACGTTGGCCGAAGCCGAATTCCGCTGCGGCGACGCCGAGGCCGCGCTGATCGCCGGACGGAAAGGCCTCGCAGCCGCGCGCGCCCGGCGCCCCGACGCGAACGTGATCGCCTGGCTTTTGTGCAATCTCGCCGCCTTCAGCCTCGAGGCGGCGAAGTACGACGACGCGCGCGCCTACGCGCGCGAAGCGCTTCGCCTCCGCCACGACGCGCAGATCGAGATCGACGTCGCCTTTGCGCTGCAGCATCTGGCCGGCGTGGCCGCACTTCGCCCGCCCGCCGACGCGCGGCCGGAAGCCGAGGACCGGCGGCTCGCCGCGACGTTGCTCGGGTACGTCGACGCGCGGCTGGCCGAACTCGAAGTCACCCGGGAATACACCGAGCAGTTTCTCTACGACAAGGTCCGGGCCGCGCTGCGCGCCGGTCCGCAGACCGCCATGTTCGACGAACTCGAAAGCGCGGGCCGCGCGCTCGACAAGGAGCGCGCGGTCGCGCTGGCTCTTACGGTGTGATCTTTAGGTCGCGGCCGGAGAAGGGGCGGGAGAAGCGGCCGGGGCGGGAGCGGCAGGCGCGGGTGCCGCCTGTGCCGGAGCGGCCGGCTGCGCGTTCAACGCCGCGATCAAGGCCTTGGCATCGGTGTGGATGCGCCCCGCGTTGGTCCGCAGCATGGAGGGGGTCTCGCCGTTCCCGATCTGTACGCTCCCGTACATCCCCGCGCCCGCCTGCCACGTGAAGTTGACGAGATTGTTGCTCACCTCGCGCGCGTAATTTGCGTCCTTGAGCTGTAGCGGCGGCCCCTCGTGGCGCGCGGCAAGCAGCGCCGCGGCGGCGAATCCGAACATCGCGTTGTTATAGACCGACGGATGCTTCTTGCCGAAGACCGAGTTCGCACATCCGTAGTACACGTGCATCATGTTATGCATCGTCGCGGCATCGGACTTCGGTTTCGAGCGCAGGTCGGCGGCGGCTTGCGAAGCGTCGCCGCATTCGATCGGAAAGAACCGGTTATAGGTGAACCGCAACAGTTCTCCGTTGGACACTTGCTGGTTCGCCGAGGCGGGCACCGTGCTCACGGCAAAGGCGGGCTGCGCCATCGCGGCGACGGCCGCTATCACGAGAACTCTCGAAACAACGTTCATGACTCTCCCCATTTCTGCAGATAACGGAACGCCGCGCCGGCGCACGTTCGTGCCTCGCATTTCGGAGGCCGCGCTGCGACCCCTAGCGCGCCGGGGCGCGCCCCGCCCGCCCCGGCCTAGCCATTGCTTGTATTGGCTTCCTGTTCAACCGTCGGTTCGCGCGCGCTGACCGGACTCCGCGCGGGCCGGACGGATCACCGCTTGCTATACCGCGCTGCCCGCCTGGCAGCGGCGGTACTTCGAGCCCGGTCACTTGCCGATCGTTTCTCATCGCCGGCGGTCCGCGAGTTTATGGAGTTCTACGTCCATCTGGTGCCCGAAGGCGCGCTTTCGCCCGGCCTGTTCGACGGCGATGCAGCACCTGCGCGGCAACTTCACGTACGTGCCGATCGTCAGCCGCCCCGCACAGCCCGTTCCCTGGACGGGCGCCACGGGCCACGTCCAAGATATCTGGCAGGCCGGAGTCCTCGAGCGGATCATCGGCTCACGACCGGTTCCGGAGACGACACGCGTCTTCTTGTGCGGGAGCCCTCGCATGATCGAGGACATGCTCGCAATCCTTGCGCGTGAAGGCTTCACGGAGTGCAAGCACGGCGAACTCGGGCAAATCCACGTCGAGAAATACTGGCAGTAGTGGAGAGGCGCCGTGCCGATGGCATCCGAAGACATGTTCTTCACGTCCGAATCGGCCGGTCTTGTGCCGGTGCGAGGCCGGCTAACGCCGTATCGCGAAACGCATTCCAGGTACCGGCGCTTATCGCTTCCCGAGCTTCCGACATCAGCTGCGCTAAGACGGCCAGGTTGTGGTATGACAGCAGCCGCGGTCCGAGCATCTCGTCCGACCGGAAGAGATGAGAGAGGTACGCGCGCGAGTACGTCGCGCACACCGCGCAGCGGCAGCTCTCGTCGAGCGGACGCGCATCGCGCGCGAATGCGGCGTTGCGAATCGCCAGATCGCCGCCGCGCGTCAGGGCGCGGCCGTTGCGCCCGCAGCGCGTCGGGTAGACGCAGTCGAACACGTCCACGCCCGCGTCGACGGCCGCGATCAAATCGCGAATCGTGCCCACGCCCATCAGGTAGCGCGGTTTCTCGACGGGCAAGAGCGCGGCGGTAAAGCGCGTCACGCGATCCATGTCGGCCCGCGTCTCGCCGACCGAGAGGCCGCCGATCGCGTAGCCGGGCAGGTCGAGCCGCAACAGGCCCGCGGCGCTTCGCTCGCGCGCGCGTTCGTCGAGGCCGCCTTGCACGATGCCGAAGAGCTGCGTCGCCGGCCGCCGGCGAGCCCCCGCGCAACGCTCGGCCCAGCGCGTCGTGAGCCGCACGGCTTGGTCGATCTCCGCGCGCGGCGCGGGCAGCTTCACGCACACGTCCAGCGCCATCGCGACGTCGACGCCCAGCGCTTCCTGAAACGCGACGACGTTCTCGGGCGTGAACTCGTGTTCGCTGCCGTCGAGGTGCGAGCGGAACCGCACGCCGCTCTCGGAGAGCACGCGCCGCGACTCGAGCGAGAACACCTGGAAACCGCCGCTATCGGTGAGGATGTTGCGGTCCCAGCTCATGAACGCGTGCAGGCCGCCCAGCGCCTCGAGCGTCTCGCGCCCCGGCCGCAGCCACAGATGATACGTGTTGGCGAGAATGATGCGCGTATCGAACGCGCGCAAGTCGTCCGGCGTCAGGCCTTTGACGGTCGCCGCGGTTCCGACGGGCATGAAGGCCGGGGTCTCGACCTCGCCGTGCGCGAGGGTCAGGGTGCCGCGTCGGGCGGTGCCGTCGGCGGCGCGTAATACGAAGATGCTCAGGACCTCAGCGCGTCGCGGGCGGCGACGTAATCGTGCGGCGGCGGCGCCTCGAACGCGAGCGGCTCGCCCGAAACGGGATGCGCGAACGCCAGCCGCCACGCGTGCAGCGCTTGCCCCGGCAGGTCGACGCGCGGGTCGAGCTTGCCGTACACGGGATCGTTGACGATCGGATAGCCCAAGCCGGCCATGTGGACGCGAATCTGGTGCGTCCGGCCGGTCTCGAGCGTGAAGACGAGTTCGCTTGCGCCCGCCAGCTTCTCGCGCAGTTCGTAGTGCGTGACGGCGGGCTTGCCGTCCGCGACCAGCGCGTATTTCATGCGGTTGTTGGGGTCGCGTCCGAGGTTGCCTTCGATCGTGCCTTTGGGATGCAGCGGCACGCCCACCACGAGGCCCAGATACGTACGTGCGATCGCGTGGCGCATCATCGCTTTCCCCAGCGACCGCAGGGTGCTCTCCGTCTTTGCGACCACGAGCAAGCCCGAGGTGTCGCGGTCCAAGCGGTGTACGAGCCCGGGCCGCAGCGGGTCTCCCGGCAGCGCCCCCACGTGCGCGAGCAGCGCGTTGACGAGCGTGCCGTCCCGCGCGCCGTGCGCCGGATGCGTTACCATCCCGGCCGCTTTGTCCACCACGAGCAGCGCGGCGTCCTCGTAGACGATGTCGAGGTCGATGGCTTCGGGCTTGGCATCGAGGGCCGGGCGTTCGGGGATCGCGTACTCGAGCACGTCGCCCGTCGCGACGGGCGTGGCTTGCTTCGGCACCGTTCCGTTGAGGCGCACCGCCCCCGCCCGTATCGCTTGCGCGACCTGGCCTCGCGACGCGCCGGAAAGGCGCGCGATCGCGACGTCGCAGCGCGCGCCCGCCTCGGGTTCCGTTACGGTATGGACCGCCGTCGGCGCGGCGCTTATCGCTGTACTTCCACGTGCGGAGTCGCCGAGCGTTCGCGCCCGAGGGACGAGAGCAGCAGCAGGCTCACGCCGATCGTGATGCACGAATCCGCCACGTTGAACACCGGCCACCAGCGCAAGTCGATGAAGTCGACGACGAAGCCGTAATGGAAGCGGTCGACGATGTTGCCGATCGCGCCGCCGACGATCGCTCCGAAGGCGATCCGCACGAGGATCGAGTGCGCCGCGGCGTCGCGGAACGCGAACCAGAAGATCGCGAGCACGGCCACCGCCATGCCGACGAGCAGCCACGCCTGCGACCCGAAGAGGCCGAACGCGCCGTGCACGTTCTGCACGAACGTCCAGTACAGGATATGCGGAATGGCGATCCGGCTCTCGCCCGGTTCGAAGGTGGTCGCGACGTAGTGTTTCGTCAGCTGGTCGAGCGCGAGCACGATCGCCGCGGTTGCACCGAGCGCGATCGTGGAGGCGAGGTTCGGCGTCTTGAGGCGCATGCTTAGAGGCTCGGTGGTTTGACGTACTGGTAGAAGAAGCCCGCGACGCGCGTGAATTGGTCGGTCGCGACGATGATTCCGGTGGCGACGAGAATCGCCCCCGATGTCGCCTCGATGGCGGGCAGGAAGCGCTTGATGCGGTTGAGCGCGTTCAGCGATTGCGTGATCGCGGCCGCCGTGATCAGGAACGGGATGGCGAGCCCCATCGAGTAGACGAAGAGCAGGAACGTCGCCTCTCCGACGGTCTTCTGCTCGGCCGCCAGCAGGATGATACCGGAGAGGATCGGCCCGATGCAGGGCGACCAGCCGGCCGCGAACCCGAGCCCGACCAGGAACGAAACCCAGAGCGATTGCTTGCGCGGCGTGAGGTGGACGCGCTTGTCCATCATCAGCAGCGGAATCTTCAGCACGCCCATCATGTGGAGGCCGAGCACGATGATGACCAAGCCTCCGGCGATCTCGATGGCGCGCTTGTTGTTCACGAAGATCCCGCCGACCGCGCTGGCCGAGAGCCCGATGCCCATGAAGATCACGGTGAAGCCGGCGATGAAGGCCAGCGCGTGAGCGAACACCCGGGCGCGCGCCCGCACGCCGGATTCGGACTTGAGGTCCTCGAGGCTCGTACCGGTGAGGAAGGAGAGATAGCTCGGCACCAGCGGCAGCACGCACGGCGAGATGAACGAGACGAGGCCCGCCAGGAACGCCGTCGCGATATTGAGTTGGGGCACGCCCCCCTTTTAGACGCTCCCCCCGCATAGGCCCGGTTGGGTTCGGCCCCGGCGTTTTCGGGTATACGGGTCGGTGATCCAGGTCCTGGTGTTCCCTGCTCACTCCTGGTACCTTGCTCGCGAAAGTGGCCGGAGCGGATCCCGACGACGGGGCCCTGCGGCCAGGGGAATATGATCCACGCCGACTCGACCGCCGAATCCACAGAAAACGAGTCCGATCTGCGCCGCCGCGTGCGCGTCCAGGCCGCCACGATCGTCGAACTCTCCGAACGGATCGAACTGCTCGAAGCCCGCGAGGCGTTAGGCCGAGCGATGGCGGGGATCGCTCTCGGGCCCTAGTCGGCAGATGCGGAACATCGCCAAGGCGGCCGGTGCACTCCGCGTGAGCGTGGGGCTGCTTTTGCGGAGGCTCCGCCAGGCGCAGTTCGAAGGCGAACTCACGTTGACGGCGACCGCGCTCGCCAAGCTGGAGCAGATCGGCTGGCGGCTACTCCAGGCCCCGGCGGGTCGAGTCACATGCTATACTCTCGGAAGATGAAGCCAGATACCCGGTGGATCACGCTGGTCCAGGAGTGCGTGCGCGAAGCGCGACGTCTCGTCGTTCAGCAGCGCGCGAAACAGGCCTCGAGCCCACCACGTCCCCGTCGCGGCTGACGGTGGTCGCCGGCGCCAACGGCGCCGGCAAGAGCACCTACACCGCCTATCTGCGCGAGCACGGCGCCTCAATCATCGATCCTGATGTCCTGGCGCGGCGGAACGTGACAACCCGACTGAGTGCTGGCCGAACGGCTGTTCACGTTGCGCGCGACCGTATGGACGCCGGCGAAACATTCGGCATCGAAACGACGCTGGCTGGCCGGGGCGCATTGCGCCTGATACGTTTGGCTCGTTCGCGGGGCTTCGGGGTCGACCTCATCTACCTTGGAACCGACAACGTAGAGATTAATCTTCAGCGGATCGCGGAGCGCGTCGCCGCGGGTGGACACGACGTCGCCGAAGTCGACGTGCGTCGCCGCTACACGCGCAGCCTTGCGCACCTTCCGATCGCTCTCGCTCTGGTCGATGGCTTTGTGCTTATTGACAATAGCGAGGACGTGAGTTTCACGGTCTTTGCCGAACACGATGAATCCGGCACGCGGATCCACTCTCCCGTGCCGGCATGGGCACGCGGCCTCCGGCTCGCTTGAGCCCAGCCACGGGCGACTGGTTCGTGACAAGCGACAGGCAGCTGGTCTCGCGATATTCGACGTGAGCTTGTCCGACGGTTGCGCGATACAATCGGCAGTTCCGGACGTGCACCTCGCTACGGGAATCGCAATCCGTTCGCAGCTGAGGCCTATGTCGCGGTTCTCATTCCGGAATTCCGGCTGGATTGAAGAACCCCACACCGGCTGACGTTCGCGAACGACGGCTTGCTAAGATCGAGGCCGTGAGGAATGCGGCATGGCCAAGCGGCGCCCCGTCTGACGAAGAGCATGTGCTACCGCTATTGCGCTTCTGAAACGATATAGCGTATAACATACGCCATATCGCATGTTTGGGGGATCATAGTGGCAAGGGATGAAGACGAAGTCGTTGACGAGCTAAAGAACATTTACGCCGAGAGATTTGGTGGGAAGGAAGGCCAGCGTTACCTTATCTCATGGAGCGACCTAAGATCCGTTTATGGGTTTCGAAAGCTGTTCGACTCCCGCTTCAGGCAGCTGGTCGAAGTCGCGTACCGAAAGCGACTCTACTTGTGGGACCTTGGCGAAGGCGAAGATGGGCATCTAATCATCTAATAGGGGTGATCAAGACCAGCACCGTTGATCGGTGGCGGCGCGTCCCTAAGAGGCTCGTCGAGGAACACGCTGGTCCGCTTGAAGATGAAGACGACGCCATCGAAGACGATTTGGATTACGCTGAGTAAGAGGCAGTCACGGGCAGTCAATGGGCTCGCCGGGAAAGGGCGGGCCCGTCAGTGACCTGTTCTGACGGGCCCGCGTCCCCCGACGCCCGAACTCAGAAAGGCGCTCGTCCCGCAGGCCCGGCCCGCGGTCATGGGCCATGTCCTGCGGAGCTGGATACGACCGGGAAGCCGACCTCGCGTGCGCCGCGCCGGACGGCGAGATTTGGCGGCCGTCGAGCTTCACCGATATGTACCGCGCCTTCGCGCGGTCGCTCGGCATCCGAAACACGACTTGCGGCATTTTCACGCGACCGCGACCGCTTGGGCCACAGCAGCGTGGCGTTCACCTTGGCCCGTTACTGCCACTCCGGTTCGGTGGCGGACCGGCGTGCTGCTGATTCGTTCGACCGTATCCTGCGAGGACCGGCGTCCGGCACCCCGAACGAGGCGGCTTCGTGAGATTTGGGTGCCACACGGGTGCCAAGGCTGACCCGAGGGACGGGGGCCAACGGCAAGAAGCCCGTGGTTACAAGGTTTTTCGGGTCTAAGTGCCCTTGCAGCACTGGTTTACGTATCCGAACATCGATCCGGTCGCGCTGCGGCTGGGGCCGCTGGCGATCCACTGGTACGGGTTGTCTTACCTGGCCGGGTTCCTGGCCGTCGGGGCGTGGATGGCGCGCCCGGAGGGGCGGCGCCGGCTCGGCCTGACCGTCGACGGGGTCCAGGATTTCCTCGTGTACGCGCTGGTGGGCGTGCTGGTCGGGGGCCGGACGTTCTTCGTCCTCGCCGACATCGTGACCAAGCACGACGCGGCACTCTACTTCGGCGACATGCCGCGCAGCCTGCTCAACCTGATCGCGGTCTGGAACGGCGGAATGGGCTTTTTCGGCGGCTTGATCGGGGTGATCGTCGCCATCGTGCTGTTCGTCCGCAAGCACCCCGGGCTGACCTTTAGCGTGCTGGCGGACGAGGCCGTCGTCATGCTGCCGGTCGGAATCGCGCTGACGCGAATCGTCAATTTCATCAACGACGAGCTGGTCGGCAACGTCTGCGTTCCGGACCACCCGTGGTGCATCAAGTTCCCGAGCGCGGACGGTTATCGCTATCCCTCGCAGATATTCGAATCGCTGCTCGACATCGCGGTGTTGCCGATCGTGCTGCTGGTCTACCGCCGCCGGCCGCCGGACGGCGTGGTCGCGTGGACGTGGTTTACGTGTTACGGGATCACGCGCTCGCTTGCCGAGATCTGGCGCCAAACGGACCTAGCCGTGGGACCGTTCACCGGCGGCCAGTTGCTCGCGTTGCCGATGATCGCGATCGGCATCGCACTCGTCGTGGCGTCGGCCCGCAACAACCGCCACACCGAAATCGCGCCGGCCGGACGGACGGCTTTATAGGAAAGCGGCCCGAAAGAACGGAAGACTCGTCTCCCATGAAGCTGGAAGTCGGAGTCGGGCCGGTCGGCGCTCCGAATTCGCTCGCGGGTCGTGTCGCCATGATGCGCGAGCGCATCGCCGCCGTCGCACTACGGTGCGGCCGGGTTCCCGCCTCCGTCGCGCTCGTGGGCGTCACCAAGCAGCACCCGCGCGAAGCGGTCCTCGAGGCGATCGATGCCGGTCTTACCGACATCGGCGAAAACTACGTTCAGGAAGCGCGCGTGAAGTACGCGGGCTTGCCCCCGGTGCGCAAGCATTTCATCGGGCACGTGCAGACCAACAAGGCCAAAGCGATCGTCGAGACGTTCGACCTCGTGCAGTCGATCGACCGGCTCGAGGCCGGGCTCGCGATCGCCAAAGCCGCGCGGGCGCTCGGGAAACCGGTGCACGCGCTCGTCCAAATCAATATCTCGCCGTCGGAACGCTTCGGTATCGATCCCGCCGACGCACCCGCGCTGGCCGCGCGCCTGCGCGAAGACGAGGGGCTGACGATCGACGGCGTGATGGCCATCGGTCCGGTGACGGACGATCGCGCGGTCTTGATACGCGCTTTTCAACGTGCGGCCGGCGCGCTCGAAGCGGTCGGCGGCGGCACGCTCTCCATGGGGATGTCGGGCGATTGGGATGAAGCGGTACGCTGCGGTTCGACGATGCTTCGCATCGGCACCGCGATCTTCGGGGAACGGGGTGAGCAATGAATGACGAAAGCAGCCAGGAGCAGCGGGGAGGCAAAGTGAGCGTCCTGCACAAGATCGGTTCGTTTTTCTCGCTCCACGAGGACGAGTACGACGCCGAGGAAGCCTTCGAAGACGAGGCCGTAACGGCACCCAAGCGCAACGTCGTCGCCTTCTCCGCGCGCGAAAAACGCAACGGCGGCGCCGAGGTCAGCCTGTTCGCGCCGCGGAGCTTCGCCGACGTCACCGTCATCGCCGACGCGTTGCGCGCGCGGAAGGTCGCGATCGTCAACCTCCAGGGCGTCGACCGCGGGCTCTTGCAGCGCGTCGTCGATTTCACCAGCGGCGTCGCCTACACGCTCGACGGCAAGATCCAGAAGCTCGCGGATGCAATGTATCTGGTCGTGCCGCCCGGCACGCAGGTGAACTCGGAAGGAATTCGCGAGGCGTTTGCCGCCGATCCGACGTTCGACTTCATGATGAATCGAGGCTGAGCCATGGCGAAGATCACGATCGTCGATATCCAGCACAAGCAGTTCAAGAAGAAGCTCAACGGCTACGATCCCTCGGAAGTCGATCAGTTTCTCGACGAGATCATCGAGACGCTCGAAGACGAAGCGCAGCAGCGCGCCGCCCTCGAGGCCGAAATCGGCGACCTGCGCGAACGCATCAGCCACTTCAAAGCGATGGAAGATTCGCTGCAGAACACGCTGCTGCTGGCGCAGCGCACCGCCGACGAAGTCAAGGCCAGCGCGCACAAGGAAGCGGACCTGATCCGTCAAGAAGCCCGGGTTCTGGTCGATAAGGAGATCGCCACCTTCGGCGACCGTACGAGCGAGGCGCGGCGCGAGTACCAGCGCGCGCTCGAAACGGCCGAGAAGGCCAAGAGCGAACTGCGCAGCTTGCTGATGACGCACCTCTCCCTGCTCGAGAGGACGCAAGTCAACGTTCCGTTTGCCGAATCCCCGGCGCCGGCGCGCGAAGGGGTCGCTACGAACGGCACGTCTGCCGTGCACGCCGACGTCTGAGCCCCGTGAGTAACGAGCCGGCGGGGGCACCGCGCGTCTACCCGGTGGGACGAGCGGTCCTGTTGCTGGCCGTGTGCGCGCCGGAGTTTGCCGGCCGCCGGTTTGCGGTCGGCGGCCGACGCCTCCAGGCGATGCGTTTCGGGCGGCTCGCGCTGCTGCTTGCGTTCGTGGACCAGGAGGCCTACGCACCGGACGAAATCGAGCGCAAACGCTCCGATCCGAAGTGGCTGGCCGCCGAAGCGCGGCTGCTCGAAAGCGGCGTCGAGCGTCTGCGCCCGTCCGCTTCCGTCGTGCCGTTGCCGCTGCTGACGGCGTTCTCGCACTCCTCCGAGCTCGAGGCGTACGCTCGCGACCGGTACGCAAAATGGATGCGCGCCTTGACTCGGGTAGGAAGCAAGCGCGAGTGCGTCGTTCACCTCTATGCCGGCCCGCACGCACCGCCCGGCGGGGAGCCCTACGTCTTGCGGGTATCGCAGCAAGCGACGCGGGCGGCGCGCGTTCCCGCCTTCAAGGCGCCGCCCGAAACGCTCGAACACGCGCAGCGCGTTTGGTCGGCCTGCACCGCGCTAGCGAGCGCGGCACGCCGCGTGAACACGAGCGGGCGCCGTGGCGCGCTGTGGTCCGCGGCCCTGCTTTTGTGCGAGGAAGACGTCGCCAAACTGTCGCGGTTGCTGGAGAGCTTCAGCGCGGCAGGCGCCGCGCTCGGCATCACCGTTCATCTCGAAGCGCCGCGCGCACCCTTCACGTTCGGATGACCGTGCCCCTCACGATCGCGGTCCTGCCGGGCGACGGCATCGGCGTCGAAGTCACGGCCGTCGCGCAGAACGTCCTCGCGCAGGTGCGGCCCGACCTCGAATTCGTGCGCGGCGACGTCGGAGCGGCGGCGCTCGACAGCCACGGCACGGCCTACCCTCAAGCGACCCACGAGCTGTGCGCGCGCAGCGCCGCGATCTTGTTCGGCGCGGTCGGCGACCCCCGCTACGACGCGGCGCCGGCCGGGCAACGCCCGGAGTTCGCGATCCTACAGCTGCGCAAGCGCTTCGACCTGTTCGCGAACCTGCGGCCGGTCAAGACGATCCCGGGGCTGGAAGACGCCTCGAGCCTCAAGCCCGAGTTCGTGCGCGGCTTGGACCTGGTCGTCGTGCGCGAAACGACGTCGGGCCTCTATTTCGGGGAACCGAAGTACACGCGGACGATCGCCGGCGTCGAGACCGCGGTCGACACGCTGGTCTACCGCGCGCCGGAAATCGAACGCGTCGCCCGCGTGGCCTTCGAGCTGGCGCGCAAACGGCGCGGCCGCGTGACCTCGGTCGATAAGCAGAACGTGCTCGAAAGCGGCCGCCTGTGGCGGCGCGTCGTCGTCGCATTGCACGACGCCGAATTTGCCGACGTGGAGCTCGAGCATCTGCTGGTCGATAACGCCGCGATGCAGCTGGTGCGCGATCCCAAGCGCTTCGACGTCATCCTGACCGAGAACACCTTCGGCGACATCTTGAGCGATCAGGCCGGCATGCTGACGGGTTCGCTCGGCAACCTGCCGAGCGCAACCCTCGGCACGCGCGAGCACGCGAGCGGCCGTTTCGGATTGTACGAACCGATAAGCGGCAGCGCGCCCGATATCGCGGGCCGGGATATCGCGAACCCGATCGCCGCGATTCTCTCGGCGGCCTTGCTCTGCCGGTACAGTCTGGGCGACGAAGCCGCCGCCGCGCGCATCGAAGAGGCGGTGGCCGCGACGGTCGCGAGCGGCGCTCGCACGCGCGACCTGACCCGCGACGGTCAAACGGTGCTCGGCACCGCCGCTTTCGGCGAACGGGTCCTCGCTAAGCTGCGGGAGGCCGCCCCCACGTAAATCGCGGGAGTGTCGACGAGCATGGGATCAGGCGGGCATGCCGTGCTCGTCGTAGAGGTCGTCGGCTTCGGGCCGGCGGGTATCTATCAGACTCGCCGCTGCGTGAGCGATCTCGAGAGCGCACGCGAGCCGCTGTTCGAATCCCGGCTGACGGATTCGGTCGAGCCGCTCTCGCAAGGCGGCGATCACGGCGTCGGATATGCTCTGACCGGTGGAAGCGGCCAGCTCCCGGGCTAGCCGGTCAGCCTCGGGATCTGTGATATGGAGAGGCATGAGGAGTATATATGACGAGAATTGCGATGCGGTCAAGGCGCGCGAGCGCCGCGCGCCGTGCTTGCGATCAGAATAACCGCTAAACCCGAGAAGAGGGCAATCGCCCGCGTTTGCGGGGAGCCGGCGTGGCCGTACGCCAGCGCGCCGCAAACGGCGAGCCAGACCGCCGTCGCGAGCGCGAAGGTACGGTCCTCGACGAAGAGGCCCCAGAGTTCGGCCGCCGTCTTCCGCAGCGCGTTCACGCGCCGCTCGCGAGGGCAGGCGCGCGCGCCGCGCGGCGCGCGAGCGCGAACGCGATTCCCGAAGCGGCGAGGAATCCGGCCGCAAGCCCGAGCAACGCGAGGTCGCGACCCGGCCAGGCGACGTTCATTCCCTCGCCCGTCCAGTACGTTCCGAACGCCGAGAGCAGAACGCCGACGGCGAATTTTAGGGTGTTCTCCGGGATCCGCGCGAGCGGCCGGCGCAGGCTGACGCCGGCGCCCACGACGACCACGCCCGCCAGCGCGGCGCCGGCCGCTGCGGGGACGAGCGCGCCCGCGGCCGCGCCGACCGCGATCACGATGAAGACGACTTCCAAGCCCTCGAGCACGACCGCGTTGAACGCCGTCGCGACCGCCGGCCAGTCCGTGCCCGCGCCGCGTCGGGCGGCGCGGGCGTTTTCGCTGCCGCGAAGCTCCGCCTCTTCGCGCGCGTAGATCTTCGCCTCATCGTGCAGCGGGATCGCGCCCGCGTAACGCAAGATCGCCTTGCGCAGCCAGCGCATCCCGAAAAAGAGCAGCAGGATGCCGACGACCAGCTGGAGCGTGTCCAGCGGCACGAGCCGCAGCAGCGGACCGAACGCCACGACGGCCGCTGCGAGCAGTGCGGCGCCCGAGAGCGCGCCGGTCCAAGCGGAGCGCCAGCCGCGCGTCGCGCCGACCGCCAGCACGATCGTCAGCGCCTCGACGAACTCGACGAGCGAGGCGAGGAAGGCCGGAACCGCTGCGGACAGGATCGCGTTCACGAACGGCTACGCCAGGGTTTCGGTCGCATCGTAGACCGTGGGACCCTCGCTCGCCGTCGCGAGTTCGCGAAGCGAACGAACGAACGCCCCCGATTCCGGCACCTTAAAGTGCGCGGCCAGCGCGGCCCGATCGCTCCAGCGCTCGAGGAACACGAGCCGCAACGGGTTCTCGCAGTCGACGTGCACGCCGTGGCTGATGCAGCCCGGCTCCGCGCGCGAGCGGCGCACGTGTTCGAGCGAGGACGCTAACAGCCGGTCGAACGTTTCTTGGCGTGCCGTGACGCTGCCGGTGACGATGAGCATCGAATTCTCCTATCCGGACGAGGTGGAGGGCGTCAACGCGCCGCGCTCGGCCGCGGCGGCGAGCGCGTGGGTGCGAATCAGTTCGCGCGCGAGTTCGATGTCGCCGGCTTGCACGCGGTCGGCAAGCAGCGGTGCGATGCGCTCGCGCGCGGCGTCGTACGCCGCTTGCGTGCCGGCACCGCTGCGCAGCGGGCGGTGGAAGTCGGTCGCGGCGAGCGCGCACAGCAACTCGCAGGCGAGCGCCCCTTCGACGTTATCGAGGATTCGATCGAGCGTGCGCGCCGCGATCGTGCCCATGGAAACGTGGTCTTCCTGACCGGCCGAGGTCGGAATCGAGTCGACCGACGACGGCATCGCCAGCGCCTTGCTCTCGCTGACCAGCGCCGCCGCGCAGTACTGCGCGATCATCAGCCCGGATTCGAGTCCCGGCTTGCGCGATAGAAAGAGCGGTAACCCGCGCTCCTCGCCGTTGAGGAGGAGATAAGACCGCCGCTCGCTGATCGATGCGACTTCGACCATCACGGCCTTCAAGAAATCGCAGACGACGCCGACGGGTTGGCCGTGGAAGTTGCCGCCGGTCAGGAACTCGTCTTCGTCCGGGAAAATCAGCGGGTTATCGGTCACCGAAACGGCCTCGATCTCGAGGACCCGGCGGACGTGACCGGCCGCGTCGCGAGCGGCTCCGTGCACGACCGGAATGCAGCGGAACGAATACGGGTCCTGCACGCGGCCGCAGTCCCGGTGCGACTGCATCACCTCCGAACCGGCAACCAGCGCGCACAGCCGTTCCGCAACGCGCGCCTGGCCCGGATGCGGGCGCAGCGCGTTGATACGCCGGTCGAAGACGTTGTCGGTCGCGAGAAACGCTTCGATCGAGAGGGCCGCGATCACGTCGGCCGTGTCCAGCAGGCGTTCGGCGCGCAGCAGCGACAGCGCCGCGATCCCGGTCATCACTTCGGTGCCGTTGATCAGCGACAGGCCTTCTTTCGCGCCCAGCCGGATCGGGGCGAGCCCCGCTCGCGCCAGTGCCTCGGCGCTTTGAAGGCGCCGGCCTTCGTAGAACGCGTCGCCTTCGCCGATCAGGGTCAGCGTCATGTGCGCCAGCGGCGCGAGGTCGCCGCTCGCGCCGACGGAGCCTTGACTCGGCACCACGGGCGTGACGCCGCGGTTGAGGATCTCGATCAGCAGGTCGAGCGTTTCCAAACGGATGCCGGAGTGGCCGGCTGCGAGCGTGCTGACGCGCAGGACACCCGCCGCGCGCACGAACGCCGCGCAGAGCGGTTCGCCCGTTCCCGCCGCGTGGCTGCGCACCAGGTTCTGTTGCAGCACCTCGACGTCCGCGCGATCGATCACGACGTTGGCCATGCGCCCGAAACCCGTCGTGACGCCGTAGATGATCGCGCCGCTGCGGAACTGCCGCTCGACGCAGGCGCGCGCGGCCGCGACCCGTTCGCGCGCCTCGGGCGTGACCGCCACGGCGGCGCCCCTCGAAGCGATCGCCTCGATGGCTTCGAGCGACAGGTGCCGTCCGTCGAGATCGATCGTCGCTATGGCTGGTTTCTCCTGGCCTGGCGCTTCTGCACTATGCGTCGCGCCCGATATGGCGTCCCTCGCGGACGACGAGCCGTCCGCCTGCTACCACGTCGCGCACGCGCCACGCGCCGCTGCGGAAGATCGCGCCGTCGAGCAGGCCGTCGCCTGCCACCGCCGCGTCGCCGGGAAGTTCGAGGGCGACAAGATCTCCGCGATAGCCGGGGCCGAGCGCACCGATGCGGCGGCCCGCCGCCTGTGCGCCGCCGCGCAGCGCCGCGTCGTACAGGAAGCGGCCCACCGAGGGCGTCGACGGGCCGTGCAGCACGTTGCGTTCGCGCAGCGTTAGGCGTTGCGCGTACTCGAGCCAGCGCAGTTCTTCGGCGACGTCGATCGAGACGTTGCTGTCGCTGCCGATCGCGATGCGGCCGCCGCGCGCGACGAACCGCGCGGTGGGAAAGATGCCGTCGCCCAGATTCGCTTCGGTGGTCGGGCACAGCGCCGTCACCGCGCGCGCCGCGCTGACCGCCGCGAGCTCGTCGTCGGTGGCATGGGTGGCGTGGACCAGGCACCAGCGCCCGTCGAGCGCGACGTTGTGCGCGAGCAGCGCGATCGGCGTCGTTCCGTACGCGGCGCTGCACGCCGCCACTTCGCGTTCCTGCTCGCTGACGTGCACGTGGATCGGTACGTTCGCTCCGCTGCCGCTCGCGAGCCGCTCGAGCGCGCGCAGATCGTCGAGCCCGACCGCGCGCAGCGAGTGCGGCGCGGCCCCCAGCGCGATCTGCGGATCGCCCGCGTAGGCGTCGCGCAGGGCGTTCCAGAGTTCCGCGTATTCGTCGAACGAAAGCACGAAGCGCGCCTGATGCGCGCCCGGCGGGACCGCGCCGAAACCGGCGTAGCGGTAGAGCACCGGCAGGAGCGTGAGGCCGATCCCGGTCGCGCGCGCCGCCGCCACGATGCGATCGGAAAGCTCCGTGGCGCGGGCGTATGCGGCCCCGCCGGGCGCGCGGTGCAGGTAGTGAAACTCGCAGACGCTCGTGTAGCCGGCTTCCAGCATGGCGGCGTACGCTCGCGTTGCGAGCGACTCGAAAGCGGCCGGTTCGATTCGCTCGATTGCCGCGTACATCGCGTCGCGCCAGGTCCAAAACGAGTCGCCGCTCCGGCTCGCCGATTCGGTGCGCCCGGCGAGGGCGCGTTGAAACGCATGCGAATGTGCGTTCGGCATGCCTGCAAGGACGAATCCGTCGAGCGGCATCGCGTTGCCGGGCGGCGAATTGCGCGCCACCGCCGTAAGGTCTCCGGAGGCATCGACGACGAACCGAACGTTCTCCGCCCAACCGTCTGGAAGGAGTGCATGAGGAGCGAAATAGGCGTTCACGCCGTGTTCCTCGGCGCTCGTCTGGCCACGATGGACCCGCGGCGCCGGCTGCCGTACGGCCTCATCAACGACGGCGCGCTCGTGGTCGGCCAAGACGCGACGATCGTCTGGCTCGGGTCCGTCGACGAGTTGCCGCCCGAGCTATTAGCCTCCGCACAGACGGTCGAAGGCGTCGACGGCGGCGTCATCACGCCGGGCTTCGTCGATTGCCACACGCATCTCGTCTACGCGGGCAACCGCGCGCGGGATTTCGAGTTGCGGCTGGCCGGTGCACACTATGCCGACATTGCTCGTGCCGGCGGCGGCATCCTATCGACCGTGCGCGCCACCCGCGATGCCGGGTTCGCGGAGTTGGAAGCCGCGTCCGAGCCGCGCTTGCGCGCGCTCGCGCAGTGCGGCGTGACGACGGTGGAGATCAAGTCCGGCTACGGGCTCGACCGCGAGACGGAACTGACGATGTTGCGCGTCGCGCGCGCGCTGGGCGAACGCTGCGACGTCGACGTGCGGGCCACGTATCTCGGATTGCACGCGGTGCCGCCGGGCTTTGCCGGCGCCGACGAGTACGTCGATTTCGTGATCGGAGAAATGCTGCCGGCCGTCGCGTCCGAAGGGTTGGCCGACGCGGTCGACGCGTATTGCGAGACGATCGCGTTTTCGCGCGAGCAGGTCGACCGCTATTTCGAAGCCGCGCGCGCGCTCGGTTTTGCGGTGAAGCTCCACGCCGATCAGCTCAGCGACGGCGGCGGCGCGGCGCTGGCCGCGCGGCACGGCGCGCTGTCGGCCGACCATCTCGAACACGCCGCGCCCGGGGCGATGCTCGAGCTCGCGAACAGCGGGACGGTCGCCGTCCTGTTGCCCGGAGCCGCGTACTTCTTGCGCGAAATGAAACGGCCGCCGATCGCGGAACTGCGCCGTTTCAACGTCCCGATCGCGATCTCGACCGACTGCAATCCGGGCACGTCGCCGCTGGTATCGATGCCGCTCGCGCTCAACCTCGCTTGCACGCAGTACGGGCTGACGCCGGAAGAAGCGCTGGCCGGTGCCACGCGCAACGCGGCGCGCGCGCTCGGGCTCGACCAGCGCGTCGGGATGCTGCGGCCCGGGCACACGGCGGACTTCGTCCTTTGGGACGTCGAGCATCCGCGCGAGATCGCGTACGGTATCGGAACCAACCCGGTGCGCACGATCGTACGCCGGGGCCGCACGAAGGGAGATTCGCGATGACGACGTTCGCCGCACGCACGATCCGCGCACCGCGCGGTACGGCGCTTTCGGCCAAGAGCTGGCTGACCGAAGCGCCGCTGCGAATGCTGATGAACAACCTCGATCCCGACGTCGCCGAGCGCCCGGGCGATCTGGTCGTGTACGGCGGCAAAGGGAAAGCCGCACGCGACTGGGCCAGTTACGATAAGATCGTCGAGGTTTTGCGGCGGCTCGAAGCCGACGAAACGTTGCTGATCCAATCGGGCAAGCCGGTCGGCGTCTTTACGACGCACGCCGACGCGCCGCGGGTGCTGATCGCCAATTCCAACCTCGTGCCGCACTGGGCGACCTGGGAACACTTCGACGAACTCGACCGCAAAGGCCTCATGATGTTCGGCCAGATGACGGCCGGTTCGTGGATATACATCGGCTCGCAAGGCATCGTGCAGGGAACCTACGAGACGTTCGTCGAGATGGGGCGCCGCCATTACGGCGGCAGCTTAGCGGGGAAGTGGATCCTCACCGCGGGCCTCGGCGGCATGGGCGGCGCGCAGCCGCTGGCGGGCACGCTGGCCGGCGCTTCGGTGCTGGCCGTCGAGTGCGACCCGCGGCGGATCGAACGCCGCCTCGAAACGCGTTACCTCGACGTGGCGGCGAAGACGCTCGACGAAGCGCTGGCGCTCGTTCGCGGGTCCTGCGAACGAAACGAGCCGCTTTCGGTCGGGTTGCTGGGAAACGCGGCGGAGGTCTTTCCCGAACTCGTGCGGCGCGGCGTCCGGCCCGACATCGTCACCGATCAAACGAGCGCGCACGACCCGTTGACGGGGTATCTGCCGCGCGGCTGGAGCCTTCGTGAGGCGGAAGAGCGGCGCGCGAGCGATCCGGCCGGCGTCGTGAAGGCTGCGAAGGAATCGATCGCCGCCGAGGTTCGCGCGATGCTGGCCTTTTACCGAATGGGCGTTCCGACGGTCGATTACGGCAACAACATCCGCCAGATGGCGAAGGACGAAGGCGTCGAGGACGCTTTCGCTTTCCCGGGCTTCGTGCCGGCGTACGTCCGCCCGCTCTTCTGCCGCGGCATCGGCCCGTTCCGATGGGCGGCGCTGTCCGGCGACCCGGCCGACATCGCCAAAACCGACGCGAAGGTCAAAGAACTGATCCCTGACGACGCGCATCTGCACCGCTGGCTCGACATGGCCAAGGAACGGATCGCCTACCAAGGCCTGCCCGCGCGCATCTGCTGGATCGGGCTCGGCCGGCGTGCCCAGGTGGGGCTGGCCTTCAACGAAATGGTCGCGAGCGGCGAACTGTCGGCACCGGTCGTCATCGGGCGCGACCACCTCGATTCCGGTTCCGTGGCCAGCCCCAACCGCGAAACCGAGGCGATGCGTGACGGCAGCGATGCGGTCAGCGACTGGCCGTTGCTCAACGCCCTGCTCAATACCGCAAGCGGTGCGACGTGGGTTTCTCTCCACCACGGCGGCGGCGTGGGTATGGGTTATTCGCAGCACGCCGGTATGGTCGTGGTGTGCGACGGAACGCCCGCCGCGGCCAAGCGCATCGCACGCGTGCTGCACAACGATCCGGCCACCGGGGTCATGCGGCACGCGGACGCGGGTTACGACGAAGCGCTCGATTGCGCGCGCGAGCACGGCCTCGATTTGCCGATGATCTGAGAGCTGCTGGAGCGTGTTTCGAAAAAGGAACGCGAGCCGCTCTGCTGGCGGCTGCCCTTCTTGCCGATTATGGTAACGACGGCTTTGGAAACGTCAAGTGAAGCCCTCGCCGATCGCCGCTATGCCAAGCGCTGGCCGCTTTCGCTGCACGCAACACGACCGACGTTCGCCGCCGAACACCTCGCTCCGTGCCGCCGCGGCAAGGAAGGTCACGATCGCTTCAACGACGGTTCATCAGGGAGAGCGTCGACCGGCCGTAACCTCGGACCGCAGCCGTTCGATCGCGACCGGGGTCATGCTGTAGGCCTCGATCGTCGCGCGCGCCATGCGCGAGCCCGCAGCGGGCGACGCGAGCAGCTTCGCGAGAACGACGCCGAGCGGCACGATGCACGGCGGGTCGGTTTGTACGGGAACGAGTTCCTCCGACGAGCCGCGATATCGGCCCGCGCGGCGGACGAGCAAACTCAATTCGCGCAGAACGTCGCGGCGGCGCCCGCTTCGGGCCGCTGCATCCATCAGCGCCATGAGCCCCAGCCGCGTCAGGACGCCGTCGCGTCCGTCGGGCTGCGCGGCCGGTGCTTCTCCGAGGGAAACGCGCAGCAGCGCGCCGGCGAGGTCGACGCCGCTCAGCCACGCGTTCATCGGCTCGACGAGCCGCGGATTTGCGTCGATGAACGACGGTTCGCCCGTTGCATCGTCGACGATGTAGTCGAACGAAAGGGCACCGTGCCAGCCGAGCGCTGCACCGATCTTCTCCACGTAGGCGCGCGCATGCGGCCGCCGCCGACTCGCTTTGAGCACGTCGCCTCCGCCCGGGCCGGCGGCGATTTGGCGGTAGATGTGGGTGGCCACGAGCCGGCCGCGGTCGAACACCGCCTGCGTGCGTTCGAGCGGACCGTTCGCTGCGCTTTGGACGACGATGCCTTCGTCAAACGCGCGCCGGCGTTGCAGCTCGAGCGAAAGGCGGTCGCGGGCGTCATCGTCGTCGACGCGCCAGACGCCGGCGCTCGCCGTGCCGAACGCCGTTTTTGCGAAGAACGGATAGGCGCGCCGCGCTGCGAAATTCTGCGCGGAGCGGACGATGGCCGTCTCGGGCGCCGGTACGCCGAGCGACGCCAGGAGCGTCGCCAACGCGGCCTTGCTCTGAACCTGCTCGAACGCTGCGAAGTCGGCTAATGCGACGCCGAGCCCGCCGGGGAGGCGGTGCCGGGCGGCGGCCAAGAGATAGGCCTGTTCGTGGACCGGCAGCAGCACGTCGATCGAGCGCCGAGCGACGATGTCGAGCACGGCTGCGAGATAACCGCCGGGATCGGTGCCGGATCGTGGAACGGCATGGACCCGAGTGACGAAACGCGAGAAGCGCCCGAGGCACATCGGGTCGCTCGAAGCGATCTCGACGCGAAATCCGCCCAGGCCAAGCGCGGTGATCGTCTCGCGCGCCGACAGGCTGGAGCCTTCGCTCAGTAGGATGCGCACGCGGGAAAACCGGGCCCGATCTAACCGGGAACGACGACGAACGCGTAATGGTACGCAAACGCAGCCGCAGCGGATTCGGCGAAGCCGCTTTCACGCAGCCGCTGCCGCGCCTCCTCGACTCCGTACGCGTATTCGCGCGGCGGCCCGTGCGGGCGCTCGACGTCGGCGTTCCAGTCCACGACGAGCGCTTTCCCGCCCGGCGCCAAGAGGCCGCGCAACTCCGCGAGCGGGGCGTCGCCCAGCTCGTGGAACACGTTGAGCGCCAGCACGCGCTCGACCCGGCCGCGCAGCGGACCGAGCTCCGAGGGGTCGATCGCGGTCACGTTCGGCACGCCGCTTTCGGCCAGCCGTTGCCGGAGGAGCGCGAGCATCGCATCGCTCTCGTCCAGGGCGAAGATGCGCGCGGCGGGGCGCACGCGCGCGATCTCGATCGCGTAGGTGCCGGTACCCGCCCCGAAATCGACCAGCGTGGCCGTTTCGTCGAGGTCGAGCAGCGCGAGCAGCGCCGCGGGCGGAAGGTACTCGAAACGCGACGGGTCGTTCAGCCGCGCCGCGCGCGCGGGATCGAAGCGATGAGGGTGCTTGGCACCACGATGACGGTCGTGCACGGGAACTCCACGTTTGCGCCGGGGCGGCCGGGCGCCTTCGCGAGGCCCCGCAGCCGCGCCGCACCCGGCGGGAATATCGCGAGGCGTTGGAAATCAAGCGATATGCTCGATACGGCGGTCGCAGGCGGATGCGAATTTTTTCTCGACAACGGCCTCAAGGTCGTCTTCGTCCCGCAGGGGGCCGCGCCGGTGGCGACGTTCCTGGCCGTCTACCGGATCGGGTCGCGAAACGAAGCGGTCGGCTATACGGGCTCGTCCCACTTGCTGGAGCATATGCTCTTCAAGGGCACGCACGAGAACAACCGGCGCAAAGGGCGCGCGTTCGCCGACATGATGAACGAGATCGGTGCGAACAAGAACGCGACGACCTGGATCGACCGGACCAATTACTTCGAGACCGTACCGACCGGATATCTGGAGTTCGCGATCGAGCTCGAAGCCGACCGGATGCGCAACGCGCTGATCGACGACGCCGACCGGCGCTCGGAGATGACGGTCGTGCGTAACGAGCTCGAGCGCAACGACAACAATCCGATCCGCGTGCTCAACGCCGCATTGGTGGCTACGGCGTTCCGCGAGCATCCCTACCACCACCCGACGATCGGCTGGCGGGCCGACGTGGAGGGCGTCGCGACCGAACGGCTGCGAGAACTCTACGACACGTACTACCATCCCGGCAACGCGACCGTCTTCGTCGTGGGCGACTTCGAGGCCGCGCGCACGCGCGACGCGATCGAGCGCGCCTTCGGTGCGCTGCCGCGTGCGCCGCGGCCGGTGCCGGAGGTCTACACGGACGAGCCGCCGCAGGCGGGCGAACGGGTCCTCACGATCAAGCGTCCCGGCGACACGGCGCTGGTCGCGTTCGCGTTCCACACGCCGGCCGCGTACGGGCAGACGCGCGTCCTCTCTAGCGCAGACCTTGCCCACCGGATCGCGGAGCGCGCGGACGCCGACGCCAACGATGACTACGCGCTCGAGGTGCTGTCCCGTATCTTGGGCCACGGCCGGACCAGCCGCCTCTCGCGCGCGCTCGTCGACACGGGCCTCGCCCTCCATGCCTCGGCATGGAACTGGGGCTCGCGCGACCCCGGCTTATTCCAGGCGATGGTCAACGTGACGCCGGGCGTCTCAGCGCACAAGGTACGGGACGCGCTCGCGGCGGTTCTGCAAGAACTCGCACGCGAGGTGCCCAGCGCCGCCGAAGTCGAGCGCGCGCAAACGCAGATCGTCGTGCAGCGTGCGTTCGCTCGCGACGGCACGCTCGCGCTCGCGCAGCGCCTCGGGGAACTGGAAGCGGTCGGCAGTTGGCGGTTCGACGAGGATTACCCCGAGCGCATCCGCGCGGTGACGCCCGAGCGCGTTCGCGAGGTCGTGCGCGCCTACTTGCACGAGGACAACCGGACCGTCGGGCTCTTGCTGGCCGAAACGCCGAAGACCGTCGATGCCGTGCCGTTCGATCCGGTCGGCGGGCGTACGGAGCGTGAGGACCGCATCGAAGCGGCGCCGCTGCCGGCGCCGCGCGCCGGGCGCGAGGCCCGTTTCGCCGCGCGAATCGCGGGCGATGCGCTCTCGAACGGCGTGCGCTGGCGCTACGTTGCGAACGTCGAGAACCCGACCGTCTACGTGCGCGGCATCCTCGAGGCGGGTCCGGCGCTGGCACCGCAGCGCCCGACGCTGGCCGGCGTTTTGGCGGAGATGCTTTCGCGCGGCACGCGCCGCCGCGGCCGCCACACGATCGAGGAAGCGCTCGAAGGCCGCGGTATGCGCCGAGCGTATTACGTGGACGACGACCGCTCGCAAGGCTACAACCCGCTCGCGCTGCGCTTCAGTTCGGCCTGCGTGGCCGGTGATTTACCGGAACTTCTCGAGACGATCGCCGAAGAGTTGCGCGAGCCGGCGTTCGACGAGAAAGAGTTCGCGCTCGTGAAGAGCGAGGTCGCCGGTTCGTTGCGACTGGCGAAGTCCTCGACGGGCTGGCGCGCTACCCAACGGTTCATGCAACTGGCCTACGAAGCCGGCGACCCGAACGAGGTGCCGAGCGTCGACGAGTTGCTGGCCTCCGTCGAAGCGCTGACCGTGGCCGACCTGCGTGACTTTCACGAGCGCACGCTGCTGCGAGCGCCTGCGTTCGTATCGGGCGCGGGTTCGATCGACGAAGGTGCGTTTGCAAAGCTGTTGACGGCGACGCTGGGTTCCGTGCCGTTCGCCGCCGGAGCGCGTCCGAGACCGGTCGTGCGCGCGCGTCCCGCGCGCGCGGCGCGCGGCGACGTGCCGCTCGAGCGCAAGGCGAGCGTCGACATCGATATCGGGCGCGCGACGGCGCTCCTGCAAACGGACGACGATTACCTGGCCGCGCAGATCGCGAACGGCATCCTCGGCCAATCGACGCTCAGCTCGCGTCTGGGCCTGCGCCTGCGCGACCGCGAAGGTCTGACCTACGGCGTGACCAGCGCGTTTCTGTCGCCCTCACGGACGCCGGGCCCTTGGCGGATCACCGTCAGCGTCAACCCGGCCAACGTCGAACGGGCGATCGCGTCGGCGCGCGACGTGTTGCGCGACTACGGCGAACGCGGCCCCGACGACCGCGAACTGACGGCGCAGCGTAATTCGATGGCGGGCCAGCACAGCGTCCGCTTGGCGACCAACGCCGGCATCGCGTCCGAACTCGAGCGCGTTTCGTACTACGAACTCGGCGACGACTCGATCGATACCTATCGCGAGCGTTTGGAAGCCGTCTCCCCCGACGACGTGCTGGCGGCGATTCGGCGCTATTTCGACGAGCGCGACTTGATCGTCGCCGCGGCGGGAACGTTCGCCTCTTGAACGCGCTCTCGCCCGCTAACGAAGAAGGGGACGGCGCCCGCCGTCCCCTTCTCTAACCGTTCCCATTCGACTCGGTCGCGGCCGCGTGACGCGGCTCAGACGTTCTCGCGAACGTCCCGCTTGGCGCGGTCTACACCCTCGAGGACCTTCTCTTTCCCCTCTTTGAGGAAGGAGCCGGCTTTCTCGGTCGCCGTCATCGTGTCGCCTTCGGCCGCGCGTTTCGCGCGCTCCACCTCAGCGTTTCCATGATGCTTGGCCTCGTTCACGGCGTCGCTTACGTTGTCGATGGTCTTCTTGAGCTCGTCTTTTAATCCCATGATACTTCTCTTGCCCACGCAGCCCGTTATCGAAACAACCCGGCCGGTCGCGCACACTCGAGCGCTATCGCGAGTGTGACGGCGTCACGCCTTAATAGCGGCCGTGGAAGGCGAAGCCGCCCCCGTAAAACCCAAAGCCCAGCGCCACGTGCGGGTAGAACCCGTAGGGGGCGTACGGGTAGGGATAGGCCGGGTACCCGTAGCCGTAGGCCACGTACGGCGTGTCGATCTCGTTCGCATCGAACGTGCTGCCGTTAGGACGACCGAGAATGGTAACGGTTTGGCCCGGGGCCAGCGTCAGGCCGGTCGGGTTGATGATCGTGCCGTCGTGCAGCGCGACCCGGTCGATGTAGCCGTTGACGTCGCGGACGGTAATGTTGTAGCGGCCGTCGATCGAGCGCACGACTCCTTGAATCGTTGCGTCGCCGGCCGTGGCATAACTCGGGAGCGGCTGGGTCTGGGCCGCGGCCGGGGCGGCCGCAGCACAGACCGCAAGCGCCGGGACCAGGGCTACGCCCCAAAGGGCCTTTTTGAGGTTCGCCGCGTGCTTTTCCATCATCATTCTCTTCAACGCGGGCGGCGAGCGGGCGGTGCCTGTCCGAGGTGAAAGGCAGGTGAGAATCACGGTCGAGTCGGCAGGAGCCGGGACGGTTTCGGGACGGGCCGAGGACGCGGCGTGCGTATGCTCGGGTCGAGAGGCAGCAGTACGCGTTTCGGAGGCCCGATCGTGACCAGACCCCTAGCCGGCAGCGAACGCCGCCCGATGCCCGGATCGAAGCCCGTCGGGCGAGCCGATCCGGGCGAACGCCTGGAGGTGACCCTCCTGCTGCGCCGCCGTTCGGCTACCGCCTTGGCCGTCGCCGCCGGTAAGCTTCACCGCCATAACTTCCCGCGCGCCGACCTCTCGCGGGCCGATTTTGCGGCCGCCTACGGTAGCCAAGAGGCCGATGCCGAAGCCGTCGCCGCCTTTGCGGAACGCGGGGGCTTTGCCGTCGTGCAATACGCGCCCGGCCGCCGCACGATGGTCCTCTCGGGAACCATCGAGAAGGCCGAAAACGCGTTCGGCGTCGTGCTGCAGAATTACGAAAGCGCCGGCGGCACGTTTCGCGGCCGGGTCGGCGCCGTGCATCTGCCGCGCGAATTGCACGGCATCGTGACGGCCGTCCTTGGGCTCGACAACCGTCCGCAGGCGCAGCCGCACGTGCGGCTGTGGGAGCCGCCGGCCCACGGCTTTGAGGCCTCGTCCCACACGCCGGTAGAAATCGCGGCGCTGTACGGTTTCCCGCCCGCCGTCGCCGACGGCCAGACGATCGGCATCGTCGAACTCGGCGGCGGGTTTCGCCCGGCCGACCTGCGCGCCTACTTTGCGGGGCTCGGCCTCGCTACGCCGCGGGTCACGGTCGTGTCGGTCGATCACGGCAAGAACCAACCCGCGGGGAAGCGGGGCGGGCTCGACGGTGGGGTCGCGCTCGATATCGAGGTCATCGGCGCCGTTGCGCCGGGCGCCCGGATCGTCGTGTATTTCGCACCCAATACCGCCGCCGGCTTCGTCGACGCGGTCACGACCGCCGTCCACGACGAAATCAACCTGCCGAGCGTCGTTTCGATCGGCTGGGGCGCCCCGGAGTCGGCCTGGACCCGGCAGGCGAAGATCGCGCTGGACGAAGCGCTGCAGGCGGCGGCGATGATGGGCGTAACCGTCTGCGCGGCGTCGGGCGATCGCGGTTCCACGGAAGCGGTCGGCGACGGCCACGAACACGTCGACTTCCCGGCCTCGAGCCCGTACGCGCTGGCGTGCGGCGGCACGGCGATCGAGAGCGCCGGCGGCCGGCTGAGCGGCGAGGTGGCCTGGGGAGATGGACCGGCGGGCGGCGCGTCGGGCGGCGGCGAGAGCGCTTTCTTCGAGCTGCCGCACTGGCAGAGCGGTCTGCAGCTGACCCTCGCGAGCGGCGTCGCGCGGCTCCTCGAACGGCGCGGCGTGCCCGACGTTTCGGCGGGCGCCGCGCCGGAATCGGGCTATTTGCTGTGTGCCGGCGGCACGGACACCGTCGCCGGCGGGACCGGCGGCGTCGCGCCGCTGTGGGCCGCGCTGATCGCGCGCGCGAACGCGGCCGGCGGGCGGCAGCTCGGCTTCGTAAACCCGCTGCTGTATTCCAAGCGCGCGGCGTTCCGTGACATCGTCTCGGGCGACAACGGCGGCTTTCGGGCCACTCGAGGCTGGGATGCCTGCACCGGGCTCGGGTCGCCGGCGCCGGAGGTGTTCGAAACGGGCGACGGGGCGGAGCCCGCGCAGCTCATCGTGGAGAGGAAAACGCAGCTTGCGCGGAGGTGAGGTGCCCCAGCATCGCCGGTCGCGCGTAGCGCAACTCGGCGACGAGGCTCAGATACACATCGCCTTCTGCGATCAGGATGCGGCGTTCCATCAGGCGGAGGAGTATAGCGGCCACCTCTTCCTTTCCGATATCGTCGCCGGCGCAAGCGAGCACGTCGCGGATCTGCGCGGCCGACCGGATGTCGTCGCACGCGAGCAGCACCGCGCGTTCGGGCCCGTGCAGGACCGTCACCGCGGCGAGCGCCGCAGGCCGGTAGTCGCAGACGAGCGTGCACGTTCCGTCGTCGATCGAGATGAGATCGGAACGTTCGTGGACCGCTTTCCATTCGGCGACCGCATCCTGAAAAGGTCGCGCGTAGGCGAAGTCGAGGTCTCCGCCGGCCTGGCCGCCGTGCTCGAAGGTGAAATAGTATGCGAGGTTGCGGAGCGCGGCCGCGGGCAGGCCGTAGATTTCGCGGTACTCGGGGAACGGTTCGATGCGGTCGATTCCGTACGCTTCCGGGTCCTCGAAGTAGGGGCTGAAGCGGTCGAGGCGCATGCGGCCCACGTACTCGGGCGGTGCCAGATGGGTCAGCAGCGGCACCAGTTCCGCCAGCCGCGCGTATTCGTGAGGCGGCTCGCCCGGAAATCCGTACAGCACGTTCCAGACGGGTTGGATCCCGAGCGCCCGGCACCACTTGAGCAGCCGCACGTTCTGCAGTCCGGTCACGCCTTTGTGCATCAGCCGGAGCACCTCGGAGCTAAGGCTTTCGATTCCGGGTTGCAGACGGACGACCCCGGCGCCGCGCAGCGCTTCGAGCCGCTCGCGGCTGAGGTTCGCCTTCACTTCGTAGAAGAGTTCGAGGCCGAGGTCCCGGCGGGCCAGTTCGGGCATGACCGTCTCGCAGTAGCTCATATCGAGGATGTTATCCGCGGCGGAGAGCTTGCGGACTCCGTAGGTCCGGGCGAGCTGCTCGATCTCGGCGACCGCGCGGGCGGGCGATTTGCGCCGGAACGCCATGGCGCCGCCGTTGAGGCCGCAGAAGGTACAGTGGTGCTTCTCGCCCCACCAGCATCCGCGCGACGTCTCGAACTGCAAGCGTACCGCATCGTCGGGCGGGGCGCCGAGCGATTCAAAATAATCGCTAAAGTCGGGGAGCGGCAGCGCGTCGAGGTTCGCCGGCGGCTGCGGTTCGAAGCCGTAGAGCCGGGCCGGCGGCAGGCCCGCCAGCACGTCCTCCACGAGCCCCACGATGAGACCGTCGGCTTCGCCGGAGACGACCGCATCGACGAACGGGAAGCTGCGCGCCGTCTCGCGCCCCATCTCCCCCTCGCAATTTCCCCCGCCGAAAACGATCGGAACCGCCGGCGCGCGGTCCTTCAGGCGCCGCGCCAGCGCGAGCGATGCGACGTGCTGCTGGAACGTGCTGGAGAAGCCGACCAGCAAGGGTTCGCGCGCGAGAATACGGTCGAGCGTCTCGTCGAGGAACGCCGCAACGCCTTCGCGCGCTTCGAGGACGCTCTCGACGAACGCGGCGGAGCATTCCTCGAGATGAACCTCGACATAGCGGGCAACGTCCTCTTCGGAACTCGCGCGAAGCGCGTGTGAGAAGATCCACTCGCCGAGCATCGCCGTCGTGCGGGGTTTGCCCAGCGACACCGCGTCGTAGAACTCGCCGCCGACCGTACGCGCGAACTCCCGGAGCGGATACTCGACGCGCGCGGCGACGCCCCGCCGCGCGAGCGCGCTCTTCAGCAGGCTGACTCCGAGCGCCGGCGATTGCCGTTTCGCAAACGGCATGACCACGAATACGACCTCGCGCCGGGCGGCTCCCATCGCTTAGCTGTCTTTCAAGAAAACGAGGGATTTCCCGCTTCGAGGTTTGAAATAACCGCGTCCTCGATTACTAGGAGGTATACGTGGCGGATCCCGGGAGTTCCCAGAACGTTCAGGCCTTCATCGGCCACTTATTGACCGATACGTCGTTCCGAGATGCGGTAAAGGCGGCGTCCGCGCAGGACGACGGGCACGAGGCGATCGCTAAGACGATCAACGGCCAGCTGGGAACGGCGCTGACCTCGGCCGATGCCTTGGAGGTCTTGAAGGAGGCGAAGGCGCGGCTCGGGGCTCTAAAGGCGGCGCCCGAGACGGTCGCGGACGCACACGACAACGCCCTCGCTAATTACATGGGATTGGGGCCGCCGTACTGACGGGCGACGCCCGCAACTCGGATGCGAACCGGCGGATCGGAGCGTAGAGGTCTTCGAGCGCCAGTTCGTATCCGCGAGACCACGACCTCTCGAAGAGGTCGGCGCCGAGTGCCTCCCTGGCCGCGTTCCAATGCCGTTCGCGGGAGATCTGCCAGTGCGCCCAGCGCGGGGCCTGGCTCTTCGCGCGCAACGCGTCCGCCGCGCCGAAGAGCAGCGCCGCGGTTTCGCCGGCATCGAGCGAGGACGCGACGAAGGCGAGACCTTCCATGCACTGGCCGAGCAGGATGAGGTTATTGAGGTCTTCGCACCACGTCGAACTCTCGATGAACAAGAGCGCGGCTTTCGAGACGTCGCCGAGCTGCAGCTTCGAATAGCCGAGCTGCATGCTGACCGCGCAGTTGTCGTACGGGTCCTCGAAGGCGCGCACGACTTGCAGGGATTGCTCGAGAAGCTCGGCCGCACGCGCGGCGTCGCCGTCGCGCATCGCCGCGAACGATAGCGCGTACGACGCGAGGCCGGCCGTCCACGGGTCGCGGAAATGCTCGGCCCGGGCCTGCATCTCCTCGATGAAGACCGCAGCGTCGAACCCGGTCTTACCGAAGATCGAGCTGACCGCCGCCACGTTGAGCGCGAGGTCGATCGTGCGGTCGTCCGCCTCGGTGCGCATGTGCTCGAGGACGTCGAACGTCAGTTCGGCGGCCGCCTCGATCTCGCGACGTTGCAGGAGCAGGTATGCGAGCGCGATCGAGGCTTTCGCGCGCAGCCGCGGCTCGTCGTCGCCGCCGGCCCGCAAGGCCGCACGCAACGCAGCCTGTCCTTCGGCGAAGGTATCGAACAGGAACCAGTAACGGAACATCGCCCCCGCGAGACGCAGGGCCGAGCCGGCCGGGCCGCCCGGCGCCAACGCGGTCTCGAGAGCCGACCGTATGTTATCGATTTCGCGCCCGATCGCGGTGGATGCGTCGCGCTGCTCGGCGCCTTGCAGCAGGGGTTCCATGCGTTCGGCGAAGTCGATGCACCACGCCAGGTGCTTCTCGCGGACGTCTCGCGCGTCGCCGAACTCCTCGAGTTTCCGGGCGGCGAACGCGCGCACGGTGTCCAGGTAGAAGAAGCGCGTCTCTTCCGGCTGGTAGTCGACCTGTAAGAGCGACTTGTCGAGCAGGCTCGAGAGCGTGTCGACGACGTCGTCGCGTTCCACGACCGTTGTCCGCGCAGACGTCCTCGGCGGTTTCGAGCGTCCAGGTGCCCGCGAAGATCGACAACCGTGCGAAGAGCCGGCGTTCTCGCTCGGACAGGAGCCCGTAGGTCCATTCGATGGCGGCTTGCAGGGTCTGATGGCCCGGGATGACGGCGCTGCGTTCGCGCGAGAGGATCTCGAAACGGTCGTCGAGGCGGCGCGAGAGCGACTGCAAGGACATGACGTTCGTACGCGCCGCGGCCAGCTCGATGGCGAGCGGGATTCCGTCGAGGCGCCGCACGATATGTGAGATCAACGGCGCGTTGACCGGCGTCCGTTGAAAAGAAGGTAAGACTGCCGCGGCGCGTTCGCAGAAGAGCGAGACGCCGTCGACTTCCGCGAATGGGTTGATCCGGAAGGTCGATTCGCCCTGGCATCCCAGGAGCACGCGACTGGTCGCCACGATCCGCAGGTTCGGGCACGACGTCAGCAACTCGCTGCAGAGCGAAGCAGTCGCCGCTTGCAAATTCTCGCAAGCGTCGAGGACGATCAGATCCGAACGGTCGTGCAAGTAGTCGGCGAGCGTCTCGCGCGGGCACTTGCCGGGCTCCTCGCGCAGCGACAGCGCTTGCATGATCGCGGACGGCACCAGCGCCGGGTCGGCGACCAGTGAGAGCGGGACGTACCAAACGCCGCTCGTCCCGGCCATGACTTCCCGTTTCGCAAATTCCAGGACAAGCCGTGTCTTGCCGATCCCGCCGAAACCCACCAGCGTGACGAGCCGGTTCGTGCTCGCCAGCGCCGCGAGTTCGTTCAGCTCGCGGTCCCGTCCGAGGAACTTCGTAAGCGGGGTGGGCACGTTGTGCCGCGGAGCCCGGTGCCGGACGGCGGGCGGGTCGGCTTCGAGAAGCGCGAGCGTCTCGGCCATCGGTTCGGCACCGACCTCGTCGTAGAGCGCTTTGGCGAACGTCCGAAGCTCCTGCGCGGCACCCGCACGGTCGCCGGAGAGCTGACGCAGGACGATGACTTTGCGCACGGTGTCCTCGCGCCAGGCGTCGATCTGCCTCAGGCGCCGGCAGTACTCGATTGCCGCGACGTAATCGCCGCGTTCGCGGGCGCGGTCCGCGAGGTCGTCCAGGAGCCCGATCGCCCGTGCCCGCAGCCGCTCGCGGGCCTCGTTCGCCCACTCGTAGTCTTGGCGGAGCAAAAAGTCGCCGCCGTAGAGTTCGATCGCCTCGCGTGCCGTCTCGGGGCGTTCGGCCAACGCCTCGAATGCGATCACGTCGACCCAGATGTCGGCGTTCGGATTCCAACCGATCGTGCGGGGAGTCGCCGCGAGCGGGGGCTCCCCGCCCGGGGCCGTAAAGCTGTTGTTGATGAGGTAGACGTGACGACGCAGGTTGGCGCGCGCTTGACCCTCGTCGTGGTCGGGCCATAGCGCGAACGCAACGACGTCGCGGTGCAGCGTCTGGCCGCGGTGAAGAACGACGTAGCCGAGCAAGGCGATGACCCGCTCGCGCACGCTAAGGGCCGAATCGCTCGTGCATACGCGCGGCTCGCCAAGCAAATAGATGCGCCGGCCGGGTTCGTTCATGGCTCCATTGTCGAAGTTCGAGTCTGGCTGTTTGGTTTTCAGAGCGCTCCGCGCCGCACCTTTTCCGAACAGGGACGCTTCGAGGACGCCGCGAGGACGCCGCGGGGCGTAAGCTACGCACACATGGCCATGCTTTTCAGCCCTATGCCGACGGCGGCTTCCGTTTGGGACGATATACAAGGCGATATCGTCGTCGGTTTGCCGAAGACCGTTCAGGCATTCGTCCTGCTTGAGATCGTCGATGCGCGGGCTTTCAAGTCGGTGCTTCAACGGTCGGTCGTCCACCGGGCAACCACGGCGCGGACGGCCCGCCAGTGGAGCGAGCGGTTCGGATCCCGCACGCAAGGGTTGCAGTTCGTCGGCCTCAACATCGCGTTCACGGCCGTCGGATGCGCGAAGCTGGGCATGCGCCTGCCGGCCGACGAGGCCTTTCTCGCCGGCGCGAGCGCGCGTGCGGGGCTCGTCGGCGATGCCGAGCCCGCCATCAATTGGCTGCCGCAGATCTACGGCGCCCCGGTCGACGCCGTCATCCTGATCGCCGGTAGTTCGCCCAAAGCCGTCGACGCCGAGTGGAAACTGCTCCACAACCTGCTGGGGATCTGCGCTCGCGTGTGCTATCGCGAAAGCGCCGCCGTTCGGCCGGGCGCCGAGCGCGACGACGATCACTTCGGTGTCGTGGCCGGAACGGGCGTTTGCACGGTCGAGCGGCCGGGGCTGGTATTCAGCGACCCGGATGCCCCGCGCGATGCGGCGCCGGTCGCATGGATGAAGAACGGTTCCTATCTCGTGTACCGGCGGATCGAACAACTGGTCCCGGAGTACGCGGCGGCGGCGAAGGGCCGCGCCGCGCCGCGCGGCATGGACGCTGCGGTCTGGCGAGCATCGCGATTGGTCCGGCGCGGGATCGCCTACGGCCCGGAAGTGTCCGATCTCGAACGCCGCGAAGGCAAGACGACGGCCGACCGCGGGCTGATGTTCGTGAGTTACCAAACCTCGATCGCACTCTACGAGAGCATCCAGCGGACGTGCGCGTCGCCGAACCGCTTCGCGATCAACTCCGGCGCCGCGTACGCGTTCGCGCCGTCGATTTCCGCACTCGCGACCGAACTGAGCGGATAGAACGAGCGGGCTGCCCGCACTCCCCCCCGCTTGAAGCGACTTTCAGTCAGTTGTGCGACGTCGGCGGAGGCGCAACCTGGAATGCCGCGGTGCGAGCGCAGGGAGCGGCTCTCAGGCGGCGCGTCTTCAAATAACTCCCGCGGCATCGCGGGTTCGCGATGTAGAGCCGGGCGGGTAGCTGCCGAAAGAGTACTAGC
>CAWBES010000011.1:0-109338 GCA_963787965.1 uncultured Alphaproteobacteria bacterium | reverse complement strand
GATTGGGCGGGTCGAAGAGATGGCCGAAGCCGTCGACCACGACTTCGTCGGATTGCTCCTCCCGCGGGACCCCGATGAGCGTCGTGATACGCTCAAGCGGCTTGCTCGTGAATTGGCTAACTAAGAGGGTTCCGCCCTCCGCCGCTGGTCGAGTGGCGTCTTTCGCGCGATGGCAACCTCCGCGGGGACGTCTTGCGAGGTTCAGAATGGTTCGAGTGATCGCGTTCCAAAACGGGTGCTCAGCCTTCCGACATCATCCTCGAATTCAAAGTGCCGCGTCACGCCGCGGTCAATAGTCAATCGACGGCGCAATCCAGAACTGCTTACGCGCCGCTGCGGCGTCCAGCGCGGGTCCGCCAGGGCAGCTCGGCGTGGCGCTCAGCGGTAGCCGTTGGCCTGGGAGTAGGTGCTTATGCAGCCCGCCCAGGCGCCGCGGCTCTTCTACGACCTGGATGTCCATCTGGACCGGGCGTCTGGCTCGGCGGTGCCGCGCCGGCAGCGCCGTGCGCGGGCCGTCGCACTGGCTAGATCACCGAGTCGTCATTTCATGATCTATAAGCGCCGGGGTCTGCAGGACGATCCTGCTGAGAGAATCCCCATTTAGAACCCATTCTCCGCTGGCGAAAGCCTGGCGCGAGGGGACGGGCACGCTGCATTATGTCGTAGCGCCCTGCGACCGCGTTCCCGGCGAGTCGCCGGATGCCTACTCCGGACCGCGCGTCGACCGCATCCTGCGTCAGTCGGCCTGGCGTGCGCCGCTGGCGAGCTTCGGGCTCGTGCGAGCTCGCCGCAGCGGCGAGCGCCGAACGACGGCGGTATGGACTCCAGCGACATCGCCAGCGGTCGTCGGAAATCGACGGTTTTGGGACAGCGCTACCGCGAGCGCAGTACACGCTCGACGGTATGGGGATCGCGCGCGATTGCAAATAAGAGCACACGCGCTGGTTCCGACGGTTCACGGGCCTCCTGCTCCCACTGCTGAACCGTACGCACGGAAAGCAAATAGCGCCGCGCAAACTCGGCCTGTGAAACGCCGAGCCGCTCGCGCAATGCGCGAACATCGGTGCGGGGCGGCACGTAACGAGGCTCGCCCAGCTCGCTCGTGTCGCTATCGTCCTCGAGTGCGAACCGCTCGACGTCGGCCTCGGTTAGCGAAGCGAACTTCTCTGTATCGACTCGCCCGCGGCTCTTACGGGTTTCCTTGCCGGTGCGCTTCACGGGTGGCATTGAATCTATCCCTCTCTGATCTCGAAGCCGGGCGTGCCGAGAGGATACGTCTTAGGTTGTTTCGCGGAGTCCACACGATGACGAGAACCTTGTCATCGACTTGGCCGACCGTAACGAACCGCTGCTCGCCATAGTCGCGCCGACGGTCCTCCCACTCGATGAAGTCGCCCGTGAAGACTTGGACTGCATAATCGAAGTCGAACCCACGGTCTTGGTAGCAGCGCTCGCTCTTTTCGGCGTCCCAGGTGAAACCGTCGAACTCGGGCCCCTGCACCCGTGGATTATACTCCAATGGAGTATAGGACGCAAGCCACCCCCAATGCCGACGCCGTAGTCCCGCGCGCGCTCGGACAGCCGGCGGATTTAACGACCATATTCTCTCGAAGAGACTCGGAAGAACGCGGAGGTCAGCGGAAACCGCGAGCGCCCGAAAAAGCCCGTCGCTACGGCTTCTTCCACGATCGACTCGGCTCTTTCGTCGGCACCGATTTCGCGCTGGATTCATTCGCATGTAACGGGTCAGGAGTTCGAGTCTCCCCTGTCGTAGCACTGCATATCCGCGCGCGATCGCGCGCTTATTGGCGGCGCGGCGACATCCGCAGTTATGTCAGCAGAGTTTCCGTCGAAGTGGCCGCCCAGTCCCGTTTTCAGTTCGCTCGCGCCTTTGCGTGCACCGCGCGTTCGAGCGCCTTCGGGCTACGAGCGATCGCATAGAGCAGCACACGGGCCGGCTCTGATGGGTCCTTTCGGCCCTGCTCCCACTCCTGAATGGTGCGCAGAGACAGCCGATACTTGCGCGCGAACTCCTCTTGCGTTAGCCCCAGAGCTTCCCGAACGCGGCGCACGTCGACAGCGGGGACGAAGTGCGACGCATCGCTAGGCTCATAGTCGCCATGCCCTTCCTCTTGTCGCCACGCCTCGATTTCGGCTTGCGTGACCGAGCGCAGTCGCTCGGGATCCACGCTGCCTTTGCCCAAGGCTGCCTTACTCTTGCGAACGGTGGGCACGATACTTCTTCCTCTCTTGATTCGATGATGGCCAGGAGGCTATGATGCGACGATTACTCCCTCGCATCGTCCAAACCACCGTCAGCCCGAAACCGTCGACCTCGCCGACGGCTATCTATCGCGGCTCGCCGTAGTCCTTGCGCCGATCTTCATCTGCGAGATAGCCGCCCTCGAAAACGCGAGCAGCGAACGCGAAATCGAAATCGAATCCTCGTTCCCGACGGTTGCGTTCACTCTTCGCCTCGTCCCATTCGAAGCTGTCGAAGTCGTCGTCCGACACCACTGATTCTACTCCGCTTCTGGCGTAGCGTCAATATGGCAGCTTTCAGGCTTAGCGCGCCGTGCCGCGGTTGTGGGCACAGCGCGCGACCAACCTGCGAATGGCGAATGAGGAGAGCACGTCCGCGTGCAGGACGTGCGCCGCGCGCAGGCGGCCGACCGGGATGGACCCGAGCCGCGGAGCTGCGTGCAGCCGCGACAGTTCGGCTGGCGATGCGCGGGCTTGCGAGCTGATCGACAGCACAACCCCGCCATATTACCTTGCGACGAGGGCGTCTACTTTTCGTTCGAGCGCCGCAAGGCGTGCGTGCTTCGCGCGAGTCGCGCACGCGGAGCGGCATCCTCAGCGCGCAGGTTAATACTATCGCTGCGATCACCGGGTCGGCGAGGCGCAACTGCCCGAACTGATTCTCGCTGTCGATGCCCAAGTGCGATTCAGCTGGATCATGCTCGGCCGCGAGCCGCGCTCAACCAACGAGCTGTTGATGGTCTATGCCGGCATCCTCGCCCACGGCACGGCGCTCTCAGCAGCCGAGTGCGCGCGAATGATCCCGAAACTTTCGGCCTCGAGCATCCGGCAAGCCATGCACTGGGCAACCGATGCGTCGCCCGGCGAGGCCTGCGCCGCAGTCCTTCAGTTCATGCGCCGTCATCCCATCGCCGCCATGTGGGGCCGCGATGATCTGGCCTCCTCCGACATGATGAGCATGGAAACCAGCAAGCGGGTCTGGCGGGCTCGCAGCTCTTGCCCTCGCTCCAGTCGTCAAAGAGGGCTGCCAGTGCGCGCTAGCAGCCACGTGGCCGCGCGGCGCGCCGACGCGCGGAAGTGGCAACAGAAAACCCGTACAGGTAAAGGGACTTCCTGGGCCTCTGGCGCGCAAACCCTTGTCATTACTGGGGCCGCCTACCGTGAGTTTTTGCACGGAAAACTAGCCTACCCCGACGTGGAAGGCGCGAGCGAAGGAGGAGGGGCTTGACGACGAGCAGCTCACGTGGCTGCGAGATCCGGATCTGCTGGCGCTGTTGCGAGCGGATGCCGCCGCCGGCAAGAACCGGCTCGCAGACGGAGTTGGAAAGGGCTTGTGGTAGCCGCGCATCCAGGAAACTCGTGGCCGCGAAGACTCAAAGACCGCGTCCTCTGAGGCGGCCGGAGCCCTTTGGCTGCGCCCGGTTCACATGCCGACGTGAGACATGGCGGGACGGATTACCGATCGGGGGCTTCGCATTCGTGGACTCGGAGCTCATGCGGCGCAGGCCGGTCCGGCACTTCCATTGGTTGTTGCATGATGACGTCGAGCGCGATCATGAAGCCGAAAATGACCGTAAAGAAGTCGATCGTCAACGCCGTAATGTAGACTGCGGCGCTGTATTGGAGACCTGCTAGAATGCAGCCAAGCATCGCCAGTGTAACGATGGAGCCGAGTACGACGAAGACCGCAAATATTGCGGGCGGGGGTCCTTCGCCGACCGCCTTGCGGCGCCGGCGCGGATAGGTGACCTGAAGAGACAGCATCGGTAGTGCGAAAAGCACGCCAGAGACTCGCCAAATCCATTTTTCCTGAACGTCGAAGAGCGCAAATAGCGCCGGCAGCAGCGCTCCCGCCGTCAATACGAAAATGTACGTCATGACCGTTTTTGCAAGGTATCTGTCTAACAGTGACAACCTCGCTCCAGCGGCCGGCCGGAGGGACAACAAGAGCGATGAGAACCCCGCAAACGTGATCATCAGGCCGGCCAGTGTGTACAAAAGGGTTGCACCTTTGAATTCCATGTTTTGCTCCACCGCTGAACCAGGACGTTTTGGCGTCCTTGTTCTTACGACAGATCCAGCATCAATTCTTTGCTAAGAGTTCCTACGGAATCGCCGACGCATAACGCAATGTCGGGCCGCTAGGGCATATCCGAACGCCGGAGTGACGCGTCCGGCGGGTGACGGCGTTCCGCCTAAGGCGGCCACACGCGCGACGATCGCGCCGCTGCGATAGTAGCACTGCATATCCGCGCAGATAACGGACTGAAACCCCCGTTCGCGCACCCGTCCGGTAAGGGACTCTCTTCCGCGCTCGTCAACGTCGGCTGGGGTGGGTTAAACATCGCCGTCGGCTACATGCTCGTGCTGCGCGCCGGGACGTTCGATCTTCGCGACACGACGGATGCCGCCGCCTCCGGCGCGGGGTTCCTCTTGATAGGGACGCTGTCGGCTCATTTGTTCGGGCCGTTTCATGGCGGCGACATGAAGCGCTCGCATGAGCCCTCATGAGGCGATCGAGACGTGCCACGAACGGCGTTCGCGTGAACGCGAGGCGAAAATTTCTGGCCCTTGGCTATTTGCTCGTTTTTGCTATGATCGGCTCGTGAATATCTCGCTCACGGTCGAAATGCGCGCGTTCCTTGAAGCTGAGGTTGCGTCGGGCGCTTATGCGACCACCTCAGAGGTCGTCCGCGACGCGATCCGGCTCTACCAACGACGCAAGGCCGAGGATGCGGCGCGCCTCGAAGCGCTGCGCAATGAGATTGCCATCGGGCTCGCGGAAGCCGATCGTGGCGATCTTCTGACGGTCGACGCTGCCTCCGTCAAGGCCCGCGGACGCGAGCGACTCGCCAGCCACAGCCGCCGCCTCTGAGTGAGTGTCAAGTGGACGCCAACCGCGCACCATGACCTCGACGAGATTTGGCTTACGATCGCAACCGAGTCCCTTGCAGCAGCCGACCGACACGTCGACGACATTATCGCAACCGCTGACTACCTCGTCTTTTATGGTGTCCAGCGCGAAAACGAGGTGGAGATCATTCGGGTCCGCCATGGCGCTCGCAGCGAGCTCTTGTACGTCGCGCGCGGCCCCTTGCCGGCGAAGGCGCGGAAGGCCGCGATGTCCCCGCCGTAGGCCCGGATGGTGTTGGGGCTCTTGCCGTGCGGCCACACGGGGACGAGGTCGTCGTCGGTGCCATAGACGCACGGCGTACGGACTTGGCCGCTGCCAGACCCGTACGCCGTTACGCCCGAGATCCTACATCGGCGGTCGCGGGCCATCGTGGCCGCCGACGTGCAGCACCGCGTGCAGGAGCGCGCGGCCGGCGTCGGGCTGATGACGGAACCCTTCCGGACCGTTCTCGTGCTGCGGCGCCTTGGCGTCCAGCTGGGCGCGCTGGTCGGGGGTCAGCGAGGCTTCCATGCGGGCCCGGGCGGCCTGCATCAGCGCCCGCGTCTGGGCGTGCAGCTGGGATGCGATGGTGAGCACCGACTGCTTTTCGCCGGGGGACAGGACCGCGTCCAGCTGCTGGGCCGCCGCGCGCGGGTCGGGATTCGGCGCGATCGCGAGCTGGCCGACGACGTTCGCCAGCAGCGCGCGGTGGGCGGGCGTCAACGCCGCGAGCATCTGCGAGCGCGCCTGAGCGTGGAGTTGCTCGAACTGGGCGCGGTCTTGGCGCATCTCGGCGAAGCGTTGCGGGTTGGGACCCCCTGACGTAGCGGCGGGGGGAGGGCCGGGAGGTGGGGCGTCCTGCGCGAATCCGGCGACCGGTGCAAGCAGGAAGGCTAGGGTAAGAAGTGCGATGCGTTTCATGTGATCATCCTACCGAAGGCTCCTGAGCAGTTTCTGTGAGCCATGTAAACGGCCCGTTAGAGGCGCAGGGCGTGCGCCCGAGCGTCGACGACGTACGCATTCGCGCGCTGGAAGAGCTCGCCACGCCGGCCGAACTGATCGGCGAATTCCCGTACCCGCCGGAAGTGGCCGAACTCGTCTACTCGACGCGGCGCGCGCTGCACCGGGTGCTGCACGGGACGGACGACCGGCTGATCGTCGTGATCGGTCCCTGCTCGATTCACGACCCCGTCTCGGCGCTCGAATACGCGCGCCGGCTCAAAGCCGAGCGCGAACGCCACGCGCGCTCGCTCGAGATCGTGATGCGCGTCTATTTCGAGAAGCCGCGCACGACGGTCGGCTGGAAGGGACTCATCAACGACCCGCACATGGACGGCAGCTTCCGCATTCACGAAGGGTTGCGGACCGCACGCAAGCTGCTGCTCGAAATCAACGCGCTCGGATTGCCGGCCGGCAGCGAATTCCTCGATACGATCACGCCGCAATACGTCGCCGATCTGATCTCCTGGGGTGCGATCGGCGCGCGCACCACCGAGTCCCAGGTACACCGCGAACTAGCCTCCGGACTGTCGTGTCCGGTCGGGTTCAAGAACGGCACCGACGGCAGCATTCGCATCGCGATCGATGCGATCAAAGCGGCCAGTCAAGCGCATCACTTTCTCTCGGTCACCAAGAGCGGACGTTCGGCCGTCGTGGCGACGACCGGAAACGAAGACTGCCATCTGATCCTGCGCGGCGGAAAACGGCCGAACTTCGACGCGCCGAGCGTCGCCGCGGTCGCCGAAGAGATGCGCCGCGCGGGCCTGGCGGCGCGTTTCATGATCGATGCCAGCCACGGCAACAGCCAAAAGGACCCGAGCCGGCAGGTCGGCGTCGCGGCGGACGTCGGCGCGCAACTCGCCGCCGGCGACGCGCGCATCGTCGGCATGATGATCGAGTCGCACCTGGTCGCCGGGCGCCAAAACCCCGTTTCCGGAACTCCGCTCGCATATGGCCAAAGCGTAACCGACGCGTGTCTGGGTTGGGACGATTCGGTCGCGGTGCTGGCGCAGCTTGCCGCCGACGTCGAACGGCGCCGCCGTACGGCGGCGCGCGAAACCGGCTAACAGGCGCCCGTCAGCCGGCGGCGGCGCCGCGCAAGCACTCGAGAAAAACCGGCACCAGCGGGCTCGATTCCGCGAACCGCCGGACGGCGGCCAGCGTAACCTGCGGACCGTCCGGCGATAGCGGCCGGTAGACGGCACCCTCGATCTGCAGATCCCGCGAAGCGTCGTGAACGATGCCGGCGCCGATGCCCGCGGCCACGCACGACAGCAGCGTCTCGAGCGTATCGACCTCGTGGACGACGCGCGGCACGAGGCCGGCTCGGGCGTACAGCCCCCGAACCAGTTCGTTGTACCCGCCCCCGGCCCGGCGGCCGATTTCGACGGTCGGCAGCCCCTCGAAATCCTCGACGCGCACGCGCGCTTTGCCGGCCAGCTCGTGGCCCTCCGGCAGCACGGCGACCAGCGGATCGCCGCGCAGATAGTACGCCTGCAAACCATCGACCCGGTGCGGCCCGCGAACGAGCACGACGTCGAGCGTTCCGGCTTGCAGGGCGTCGAGCTGTTGCGACGGCGAAGGTTCGTCAAGCGTCACGGCCGCCTCCGGATGCAACCGCAGAAACGCGCGGATCGCGCGAGGGATCAAGCGGTAGCGGTCGCTGCTCGGGCAGCCGAGCCGCAGCCGGCCGCCGGCACCGCGCGCCGCGTCGCGGGTTATCAGTTCGGAAGCCCGCGCCTGCGCCAGCAGCGCGCGGGCTTCACGCGCGAAGACTTCGCCCGCGGGCGTCAGCTCGATTTGACGGCGCTCGCGCGAAAAAAGTGTGACGCCCAGTGCTTTTTCCAAATTCGCGATCTGCCGGCTCAGCGGCGGCTGGGACATGCCCAAGGCCACCGCAGCCCGGCCGAAGTTCCGATAGCGGACGATCGCGAGGAAGCGTTCGAGGTCGCGCAGATCGAGCATCGTTCACCTGGAAAGCCGAAGCGTTCCGTAAGTAAACCAAATACGCCGCGCTTTTGACTAGTACTTCCGTTTATTAATAGCGCTAACGCGTGGGCTCGGGCCGGGCCGGCAGGCTCGCCGCTCCGGCTCGGCATGCGGGCGCGAAAAGGCCCCCGCCACCAAGGTCCCGGTCGCGCACCGGAGGGCAGTCCTTCGGGCAACGCCCTAGCGGAGGTCGTCCGATCTTCCGATGCAGAGGAAGATGGCCGCCGATCCCGCCTGCGCTTTCCTGGTTTGCGTCCGACTCGCGTCCGGTGAAACGGAGGTCGTTCCGTATCCCACCCGCGAGGAAGCCGCCTACGTCGCGGCGCTCCTGGAGTGTGTGGCGGACGGGCATACGAAGCTGCCGAAACCCGAAGCCCCGTTCGTCTACCTCTTTCCCGCCGAGCGACGCGGTGGTCTCCGTCGAGCTGCACGAAGCGCACTAGAAGGCGCTCGCGCCCGGGCCACGCAAACGAGCCCGTCGATGCGGACGGACGTGCCGGTGAGCGACCCCCGAACCGAACTGACGTTGCGGGGCTTGATCCTCGGCGCGGCGATCACGCTGGTCTTCACGGCGGCCAACGTGTACCTCGGGCTCAAGGTCGGCCTGACCTTCGCCTCCTCGATTCCGGCCGCGGTCATTTCGATGGCGGTGCTGCGGGCCTTCAAGACCGGCAGCATCTACGAAAACAACATCGTGCAGACGGTGGCCTCGGCGGCCGGCACGCTCTCCTCGATCATCTTCGTGCTGCCGGGGCTCGTGATGGTCGGCTGGTGGACGGGCTTTCCGTTCTGGCAGTCCTTCGGCGTGTGCGCGATCGGCGGCGTCCTCGGCGTCATGTATACCGTGCCCCTGCGGCGCGCGCTCGTGACCGAATCCGACCTGCCGTATCCCGAAGGCGTGGCGGCCGCGGAAGTGCTGCGGGTGGGAGCCGAATCGCGCGAGGCGGCGGCCGAGAACCGCGCCGGCCTGCTGGCCGTCGGCGGCGGCACGCTGGCCTCGGCCGCGTTCGCGGCGATCGTGGCCACCCGGGCGTTTGCCGACGAAGTGGACGTCTTCTTTCGCGTCGGTCCGTCGGCGACGGGCCTCGGCGTCGGGCTCTCGCTCGCGCTGCTGGGCGTCGGCCACCTCGTGGGATTGTCGGTGGGCATCGCGATGCTGGCCGGCTTGTTTCTGTCGTGGGGCATCGCCACGCCGATCCTGACCGCGCTCAACCCGGCGAGCGGTCCGGCGATGGACGTCGCAACCGCGATCTGGGCGCACAAGGTACGCTTCATCGGCGCGGGCGCGATCGGCATCTCCGCGATCTGGACGCTCGGGAAACTGGCATCGCCGGTCGCGAACGGCGTGCTCTCCGCGATCGCCGCCTCCCGGCGTTCCGCCAAGAGCGGCCGCGACTCCATGCCCCGGACCGAACGCGACATTCCGATCGGGCTGGTCGCGCTCGTCAGCGTCGCGTGCCTGGTGCCGCTGGCGGGCTTGCTGGCCGCATTTCTCGCGGGCGGTGCGCTCGCGGGGCTCAGCGTGCCGCTGATCGCGGGCGCGATCGTCTACATCGTGATCGCCGGGTTCCTCGTCGCGACCGCTTGCGGCTACATGGCGGGCCTGATCGGCTCCTCGAACAGCCCGGTCTCCGGGCTCGCGATCTTGACCGTCATCGGAGCGTCGCTGCTGCTCGTCGCGATCGCCCATAACGCGAGCCCGGCGGTCGGTTCGACGCTCGTCGCCTACGCGCTCTTCGTGACGGCCGTCGTGCTCTGCGTCGCGACGATCGCCAACGACAACCTCCAGGATCTCAAGACCGGCCAGCTCGTCGACGCGACGCCGTGGCGCCAGCAGGTGGCCCTGATCGTGGGCGTGATCATGGGAGCGCTCGTCATTCCGCCGATCTTGGATCTCCTCAACCGCGCCTACGGCTTCGCCGGTTCGCCCAACCTCGCGTCGGCCATCGCCAAGCACCCGCTCCCGGCCCCGCAGGCGACCCTGATCTCGGCGCTCGCGAAAGGCGTGATCCAGGGCCGCCTCGACTGGGGCTTGATCGGCATCGGCGTCCTCGCCGGCCTCGCGATCATCGCGATCGACGAGCTGCTCGGCGCGCGGAAGCTCCTGCGGCTGCCGCCGCTGGCGGTCGGCATCGGCATCTATCTGCCGGCCGCGACCACCGCGCCCGTCGTGATCGGAGCGCTGCTCGGCTGGGCCTACAACCGCTGGGCGGACGGCATCCCGCAGGGCGAAACGGCGAAGCGGCTCGCCGTCCTGATGGCTTCGGGCCTGATCGTCGGGGAGAGCCTGTTCGGCGTCCTGCTGGCCGGCATCATCGTGGCCAGCGGCAAGGAATCGCCGCTGTCGCTCGTCGGAGACTCGTTCGCCACCGCGGCCACGGTCCTGGGAACCGCCGCCTTCGCGGCCGCCGCCCTCGGCCTCTACTGGTGGGTCGGGCGGCTCGCAAGGCGCCCGGCAACCGCCCGCTAAACTCTCGCCGTGCGATCCTCCCAGAAAGAGACTACGTGACCGATCAACTCGACGTCGTCGGCATCGGCAACGCCATCGTCGACGTCATCGCTTCAGCCCACGACGACTTCTTGGAAAAGCACGGGATGGTCAAGGGGACCATGCAGCTGATCGACGAGGCCAAGGCCGAAGCGCTGTACGACGAAATGGGCTCCGCGGTCATCACCTCGGGCGGCTCGGCAGCCAACACGATCGCGGGCATCGCGTCGTTCGGCGGCCGGACGGGCTTCATCGGCCGGGTCCGCGACGACGCGCTCGGCAAGGAGTTCCGGCACGACATCACGGCCGTCGGTGCCGCGTTCTCGACGCCCCCGGCGACCGAAGGGCCGGCCACCGCGCGCTGTCTGATCGTCGTGACCCCCGACGCGCAGCGCACGATGAATACGTATCTCGGCGCCTGCGCGGACCTCGGGCCCCAGGACATCGACCCGAGTTTGATCCGGGCCGCCCGCGTGACGTATCTCGAGGGCTACCTCTACGACCGCCCGCCCGCGCAAGAAGCCTTTCACGCGGCCGCCGCCATCGCCCACGCCGCCGGGGCGAAGGTCGGGCTCTCGCTCTCCGATTCGTTTTGCGTGAACCGGCACCGGGGGGAGTTCCTGGCGCTGGTCGACCACCACGTCGACGTACTCTTTGCGAACGCGGCGGAAATCGCGGCACTCTTCGAGAGCCCGGATTTCGACGCTTCGATCGCCCGCCTGCGCCAAATGACCGACGTCGCCGCCGTCACGCGCGACGTCAAGGGCTCGGTCATCGTCACGAAGGACCGGGTGATCGAAATCGCCGCGGCGCCCGTCGCGCAGGTCGTCGACACGACCGGCGCCGGCGACCTCTACGCCGCGGGATTTCTGTTCGGCCTGACGGGCGGGGCGCCGCTCGAAGAGTGCGGCCGCCTCGGCAGCCTGGCGGCGGCTTCGATCATCAGCCACGTGGGCGCGCGGCCCCAGACGCCGCTGCGGGAGCTGCTGCCGGCGTAGCCTGCCCGGGGACCGGGGCGGACGGCGTAGAACGCTCGCCCTCCCTGCTCGTTCTCATAAATCTCCAACTTGGAGGCCACGCCATGGAACCTCGATTTTTCGCGTTCCCCGCTCGCGCAACGTTTGCCGGCGCCGCGTTGGGTGCGGCGTTGCTCGCGGCCGGCCCCGCCCGCGCGGATATCGTCGCCAAGCCGCAACCGAACACCGTCACCCAGACGGCAAACTACCCCGGCGAAGCCTTTGCGTTCCTGAACACCAACGCCGCGGGCGGCGGCCTGATCGGCCAAGTCGGCCCCAGCGTCTTCGCCAACACGCATGCGGGCCTGGCCGGCATCTACAACGCGGCCGGAACGACCATCGGCTCCGGGGTCTTCGGCTTGTCCACGACCGGCTACGGCGTCTACGGCAGGTCCGCCAGCAGGTATGCCGCGATTTTCGGCGCCGCCGTCTACAACGCGGTCGTCGGCGAGTCGTCGGGAGGTATCGGCGTCCTCGGGCAGACCTCGGCGCCCAATAACGTGCAGTACGCCAAGATCTTCCCGTTCGACTCGCAAACGTACGCCGGTCGCGCCGGGATCTTCGGTAACGACGCGAGCGCCCCCGCGGTGGACAGCCAGCACGTCAACGAGAACGCCGGCGTGGTCGGCATCTCGAAAGCGGGCCTGGCCGGCGTGGTCGGGGTGCTCGCCGGCGCGAGCCCGTACGGCTCGACCGCCGGCGTCCTCGGAACGAACTTCGCCGCCAACGAAGAAGGCGTCTTCGGCTACGATGATTCCTCTTCGGCCAACTCGTCGGGCCTGTTCGGAAGTTCGCTCTACGGGACCGGCACGACGACGTTTTCGTCCGCGGGTGAAGGGCTCAACGTCTACTCCGGCGCGAACGTCGCGCTGGAAGCCGATAATGCGACGCTGAACAGCGTGCCCGCCCTCCTCGTGCAGGGTGCCAACGAGAGCTCCAGCGTCCCGGTCGTGATCGTGCGCAACAACTACGGCGGCAGCGGCCCCGCGAACGACATCTTCTCGATCGGCAGCGACGGAACGGTCATCGCTTCGGGTTCGATCACCGGCTCGTCGTCGCCGCTCGCGGTCACGCGGGGCGCCGGCGGCGCGCGCTACGTCGCGTACGGCGCGCGGACCAGTTCGCCGACGATCGAAGACGTCGGCTTCGGCACGCTGGAGAACGGCTACGCCGCGGTCCGCTTGGACCCGGCCTTTGCGTCGACCGTCGACCCGCGCGCCCCGTATGCCGTGTTCTTATCCCCGGAGGGCGACAACAACGGCCTGTACGTGACCGCCAAGACCGCGGGCTCGTTCGTCGTGCGGGAAGCGCGCGGCGGCCGCTCGACGTTGCCGTTCAGCTATCGCATCGTCGCGCGCCCGCTCGATATGCCGCTCGCGCGGCGGCTGCCCGACGCGCGGACGGCCGTCGTGCGTCCCGTCTTCGACGATACCAAGGTTCGTGCGATGGACCTGGAGCGCAAGGCCGCCCGCGCCCGGTTCGCGCGGACCTTCGGGAAAACGAACTAAGGGATCACGCGACTTGCGGGACCGCCTTCGCGTCGGCCACCACGTCGTCGCGCTCGCCCGCGACGAGCGGGAAGACGAGGCCCGCGAGCGCTCCACCGACGAGTGGTGCGACCCAGAAGAGCCACAGCTGCGCCAGGGCCCAGCCGCCGGCAAATAACGCGGGGCCCGTGCTTCGTGCCGGATTGACCGAGGTGTTCGTGACCGGAATGCTGATCAGATGGATCAGCGTCAGGGCGAGCCCGATCGCAATCGGCGCGAAGCCCGCGGGCGCGCGCTTGCTGGTGGCGCCGAGGATCACGAACAGGAACATGAAGGTCATCACGATCTCGCACACCAGCGACGAGAACAGCGAGTAACCGCCCGGCGAGTGGTCGCCGTAGCCGTTGCTGGCGAAGCCGCCCGCCAGCGAGAACTGCGGCTGGCCGCTCGCGATCGCATACAGCACGCCGGCCGCCACGATCGCGCCGATGACCTGCACGAGCACGTACGGCAGCACGTCGCGTCCCGCGAACCGCCGGGCCGCGTAGAGCCCGACCGTGACGGCGGGGTTGAAATGTCCACCCGAGATCGGGCCGAAGGCAAACGCCCCCGTCAGGACCGTCAACCCGAAGGCGAGCGCGACCCCGGCGAAGCCGATTCCGAGCTTGGGGAACGCTGCGGCCAGGACGGCGCTTCCGCACCCGCCGAGCACGAGCCAGAACGTACCGACGAATTCGGCGGCCAGACGATTCTTGAGCGGCATCTGATACGACCTTTCAAAAGGGAGCTGCGACCGGGTACCAGCGAACGGCGAGTTCTCCTCGGTACGCCCTCGAAGCCCCGCAGCCCTACGAGGCGCCGGGCGGGACCCGCGGCCCGGGTCCCTACAGGGGCGGTTTCGGGCCGTCGTCTAAGGGACAAGTCGTCGACCGAGGAGGTTCCCGCCGTGGCCGTAAAGCGCACCCTGGATCTGACCGGTCTCCTGCGCGGCGCGGCCGGCGCGCTACGGCTGGGAGAACGCGTCGGGGTCCTGCCGAACGTCGAATCGGAGCGGACGAGGAACCTGCGGGGGCGCGTGCAGGGCGCCAAAGCGGTGGTCAGCGTCTGCCCGTATTGCGCCGTCGGCTGCAGCACGCTCGCGTACGTCGGCGAGGGCGGGAAGCTGCTCGACGTCGAGGGGAATCCCGACAGTCCCGTCTCCGGCGGCCACCTCTGCCCCAAGGGTTCCGCGATCTTCGGCCTCACGGTCAACCAGGCGCGCTGGACGACGGTGAAATACCGCGCCCCGTACTCGGCGACGTGGGAAGACAAGCCCCTGGACTGGGCGCTCGACCGGATCGCCGCCCGCTTCAAGGACAGCCGCGAGCGGACGTTCGTGCGGACCCGGAACGGCAAGCGCGTCAACCACACGCTCGGAATCGCGTCGCTCGGCGGCGCGACCTTCGGCGTCGAAGAGAATTATTTACTTCAGAAGCTGATGAAATCGTGCGGCGTCGTCTCCGTCGAAAACCAGGCCCGCATTTGACATAGCTCGACGGTGCCGGGTCTCGGCACCTCGTTCGGCCGCGGCGGCGCGACCACGTTCGTCCAGGATCTTCAGAACAGCGATTGCATTCTGATCGAGGGTTCGAATTTCGCGGAATGCCATCCCGTGGCGTTCCGCTTCGTCATGATGGCGAAGGAGCGCGGAGCCACGATCGTTCACGTCGACCCGCGCTACACGCGGACCTCCGCGCTGGCCGACGTCTACGTCCCGCTGCGCAGCGGTACCGACGTCGCGTTCCTCGGCGCGCTGATCTCCTGGATGCTGCGCAACGAGCGGTATTTCAAAGAGTACGTGCTCGCGTACACGAACGCGTCCTACCTGGTGCGGGAGGATTTTCGCGACACCGAGGACCTCGACGGCCTCTTTTCCGGCTGGAACGAGGGCGCCGCGCCCGGAACGTACGACACGTCGTCGTGGCAATTCGAGATGGAAGCGGTTCCGCGTTTCGACGGCAACGGGACGGTCGAGATTCCCAAACGCGACGAGACGTTGCAGCATCCGCGCTGCGTGATCAACCTGTTGCGCCGGCACTTCGCGCGCTACACGCCGGAAACGGTCGAGGAGGTCTGCGGAATACCGCCCGATCGATTCGAACGCGTCGCAAACCTGCTGGCCGCCAACAGCGGACGCGAACGCACGACGGCGTTCGCGTACGCGGTCGGCTGGACGCAGCACACGGTCGGCGTCCAGTACATCCGGACCGCTTCGATCCTCCAGATGCTGCTCGGTAACATGGGGCGGCCCGGAGGCGGGATCATGGCTCTGCGCGGTCACGCCAACATCCAAGGCGCCACCGACATCCCGACGCTCTACGACCTCTTGCCGGGCTACCTCCCGATGCCCTCGGCGCTGCGCGAGGAACAGACCCTCGGCGAGTATCTGAAGGCGCAGACCAAGCCCACCGGATGGTGGTCGAACGCGCCGAAATACATCGTGTCGCTGCTCAAGGCGTATTACGGCGACGCGGCGACGGCGGAGAACGATTTCTGCTTCGAGTACCTGCCGCAGATCGCGGGCGATCATTCCACGCTGCCGACGCAGATCTCGATGAAGGACGGGAACGTCGAGGGCTACTTCGCGATCGGGCAGAACCCGGCGTCGTCCGGCCTCAACGCCGAACTGGCGCGCGCCGCGCTCGAACGCCTGAAGTGGCTGGTCGTGATGGACGCGTACGAAACCGAAACGGCGTCGTTCTGGAAACGCGAGGGCGCCGACCCGGCGACGATCGGCACCGAAACGTTCTTCATTCCGACCGCGACCATCCTCGAAAAAGAGGGCACGATGGTCAACACCAACCGGCTGCTGCAATGGCACGACCGGGCGGTGGCGCCGGCCGGCGCGGCGCGCAGCGACCTCTTCGTCTTCCACCAGCTCGGACTGCGGCTCAAGGAGCTGTACCGCGGTTCCACCGACCCCAAGGACCGGCCGATCCTCGACCTGACCTGGGACTACACGAGCGACGATCCGCACGAGCGCGAACTGGGCGAACCGTCGGCGCGCAAGGTGCTGCAAGAGATCAACGGCTACGCGGTCGAGCCCGGCAAGACGCGCGATCGGTCGCGCCAGGTGACGGGGTTCGCGGAGCTGCAAGCCGACGGTTCGACGGCCTGCGGATGCTGGATCTATTCGGGCGTCTATCCGGACAAGACGACGAACGCGGCGCGCAACCGCCAAGGCGACCAGACGACGTCGCTCGGCTGGGGATTCGCCTGGCCCGCCAACCGCCGCATGCTCTACAACCGCGCGTCCGCCGATCCGGCCGGCAACCCGTGGAGCGAACGCAAGAAATACATGTTCTGGAACGAGCGCGCGCGCAGGTGGGAGGGCCCGGACGTCCCGGACTTCCCGGCCGCCAAGTCGCCGCACGAACCCGCCAAGCCGGGCGCGGCCGGCGTCGACGCGCACTCGGGCAGCGACCCGTTCATCATGCAGCTCGACGGGCGCGCCCAGCTCTTCGTCACCGCGACCCTGAAGGACGGCCCCTTGCCGGTCCACTACGAGCCGCTCGAATCCGTCGCGCGCAACGCGCTCTACCGGCAGCAAAACAACCCGGCCTTGCGCGAGTGGGACCGTGACGACAACCGCTACAACGCGCCGCAATCGGATGAGTTCCCGTACGTGCTGACGAGTTATCGCATCACCGAGCAGTCGGGCATCATGACGCGCTACGTCCCGTGGCTGGCGGAACTGCAGCCGGCGGCCTTCGCGGAGATCGATCCCGAGCTGGCCGGTCTCAAGGGCATCCGCAACGGCGGCTGGATGACGATCGCCACCAAGGTCGGCGAGATCGAAGTCCGGGCGCTGGTCAGCGAGCGGATGCGGCCGATATGGATCGGAAAAGGCGTGGGCCGGCGGCGGGTGCATCAGGTCGGCGTCCCGTACAATTTCGGCACCGTCGGGCTGGCGACGGGCGACGTCGTGGGCCAGCTGATCCCGCTCGCGATGGACCCCAACGTCTCCATTCACGAGGCCAAGACGATAACGTGCAACGTCCGTACCGGCCGCCGCGCCGGCTATACGACCGGCGCCGTCGACCGCGACGTCCCGGCCGCGCAGCGCACCGAGTACGGTGAATCGCGAGCGCGCGGAGCCGACGGTGGCTAACGGCTTCTTCACCGACACCACGCTGTGCATCGGCTGCAAAGCCTGCGAGGTGGCCTGCAAGCAGTGGAACCAGCTGCCCGCCGACGGGTACGAGTTCACCGGAAATTCGTACGACAACACGATGGCGCTCGACGGCACGACCTGGCGGCACGTCGCGTTCGTCGAACGGCCGGCGCCGCCGGGCGCGCCGCCGAGCGCAAGCCGCTGGCTCATGATGAGCGACGTGTGCAAGCACTGCACGAACGCGGGTTGCCTCGAAGCCTGTCCGACCGGCGCGATCGTCCGCACCGAGTTCGGCGGCGTGTACATCCAGCCCGACGTCTGCAACGGCTGCGGGTACTGCGTGCCGTCGTGCCCGTTCGGGGTCGTGGACGTGATCGCGCACGCGGACTACTCCGCCGGCCGCGGCTTCGTTTCCGACGGCCGCTCGTCCGACGACGCCATGCAGTCGAGCGGCGGGATCGCCGGCAAGTGCACGCTCTGCTACGACCGCCAGAAGGTTGGGTTCGAGCCGGCCTGCGCGAAGGCGTGCCCGACCGAATCGATCGTCTTCGGCGACGTCGCCCAGCTTACGGCGCGAGCCCGCGAACGCGTCGAAACGCTGGCCGGGCGCGGCGTTTCCGCCTATCTGTACGGCGCCGGCCCCGACACGTCGGTCGGCGCGCTCAACGCGTTCTTCCTGTTGACCGACCGGCCGGAAACGTACAACCTGCCGGAGCGCCCGGTCTTGCCGTCGACGCACCAACCGGCCGGCTACGTCAGCGGCGCGCTCGCCGCGGCCGCGCTCGCCTATATCGGCTTCCTGATATTCAGGCCCTGAAGCAAACGTGAACTCCGCCGGCGACACGTATTACGAACGCCCGCTGCTCAAGCGGCCGCACTGGGGCCCGAACGTGATCGCGTACCTGTTTCTGGGCGGGATCATGGGCGGCTCGTCGAGCCTGGTCGTGCTGGCCGACGAGCGCGACGAAGGCGGACGGGTGCTGGCGCGCAACGGCCGCTATCTCGCCTTGACGCTCGCGCTCGCGTGCCCGACGCTCCTGGTTTCGCACCTCGGCCGCCCCGAGCGCTTTCTCAACATGTTGCGCATCCTGAAGATCACGTCTCCGATGTCGCTCGGCGTGTGGGGACTCTTCGCGTACGGAAATCTCGCGGCCGTCGCGGCGGCCGGCCAGCTTTCCCAGGACGGAATCCTGCCCGCCTGGGCCGGCGCGCTCGTTCCGAAGCCGCTGCTCGATCCGGTGCTCGCCGTCTTCGGTTCGTTCATCGCCGGATATACCGGCGTCCTGATCAGCGCGACGGCGATCCCCGTGTGGGCGAAGGGCAAGGGCCACATTCCGATGCTCTCGGTGTGCTCCGGCGTCGCGAGCGCCTGCGCGACCCACGCGGCCCTGCTCGCGTTCGAAGGCGAGTTTCCCGAAACGACCAAGAAGCTCGAACGGCTCGAGGTGGTCGCGTCGCTCGCCGAACTCGTGGGCCTCGAGCACTTCCGCCGTTACGCGGGCGAGGCCGGAAAGCCGATGTTCGAAGGGGCGCGCGGCCGCAAGCTGCGGACGTTCACGCAGTACGGCGGGATCCTGGTCCCGACGCTATTGGGTCTGTTGCCGTGGCATTCACGCGCAAAAACGATGCTGGCTTCGGCGCTGACGCTGGCCGGTGGGTACGTCTTTCGCGAAACGCTGATCGAAGCGGGCAAGGATTCGGCCGACGACCCGCGCGCAGCGTCGCGCCAGCCCGAATGAACGATCCGGCGGCGGCCCGGCCCGGCGCGAGCGTCGAATACCGGATCGCCACGTTCGACGGCGGCGCCGCGAGCAAACGCTTCGATCGTGTCGCAACGGAGGAACCGCTCGAGATCCGGCTGCGTGCCGGCGGCGAGCGCCGCACGGTCGCCGTCACGATGCGCACGCCCGGCCACGACTTCGAGCTGGCCGCGGGCTTCCTGCACAACGAGGGCGTGCTCGCGTCGCCCGAGGCGGTGCTCGGCATTTCGTTTTGCGTCGATCGCGACGTCGATCCGAGCCAGCAGTACAACATCGTCAACGTCGATCTGGCGCTGCGCCGCCTGCCGGCGTTCGAGCGGCTCGAGCGTCACTTCACGACCACCAGCGCCTGCGGCGTGTGCGGCAAAGCGAACCTCGATCAGCTCGAAGTTCGCGGCTTCGCTCGCCTGGAAGACGACGGCTTTGCCGTCGACCCGGCCACCCTCGTCGCGTTGCCCGAGCGGCTGCGCGCGGCACAGAACGTGTTCGAGAAGACGGGTGGCCTGCACGCCGCGGCGCTGTTCGACGAACGTGGAACGCTGCTCGCGGTCCGCGAAGACGTCGGCCGCCACAACGCGCTCGACAAATTGACCGGCTGGGCGTTCCTCGGCTCGAAGCTGCCGCTCGCTCGCTGCATCGTGCTCGTGAGCGGCCGCGCCAGCTTCGAGCTCGTACAGAAGTGCCTGGCGGCCGGCGTCCCCGTCATCGCCTCGGTTTCCGCGCCGAGCAGCCTGGCCGTCGACCTCGCGCGCCGCTTCGGAATCACGCTGGCCGGCTTCGTGCGCGGCTCGCGCTTCAACGTATACGCAGGCGAGCACCGCATCCGCGGCTGAGCGGGAAGACGGGAATGCACCGTAGTCGTGCTACCACAGCCGGTTGTCGTGTCGCTCGACAACTGGACAACTGTACGATACGTCACTATGTAGCCCGACAGAGGCGGCTCTTCGCGGCGTCGCTCGCATCGATACCCAAAAGAACGCTCCGGTGTTCGGCTCGGTATTGGACAGGCGTCCCCGGGTCGACTACGATGTGAGTCCCAACCGTTTGACTACTTCCTCCGATTTTCAATCCAATAAGAAGCGCGATCGGGCGTACCTGTATGGGTTGTGAACAGCCGCCGGGTGCTTTGATACCTTCGCATGCCGCCACGACATACCGACGGCTCGGCGCCGAATCTGCGTTCGGGCGGCGCTGGCTGGCCGTGCTGGGGCTGTGCGCGCTGACCGTTGCAGCGATACCGTTTTCACGCACGCCGCTGCACGACGTCGCGGCGGTCGCGCTCTTCGCGGGCCTGGTGCTCGCGGCGGCGGTCGCCCAAATATTCACGAGCGCGAGTCTCGCGGCGCGCTACCGGACCTCGTGGCGCGCGTCCGAACTGTTCTTGGCCACGGTCTTTCTCGGTTGCGGCCTCGTCGGCACGGCCATGGCGGTGTTGGAAACCGCGTGGCTCTACGTCGCGTGGCACGTGCTCTTCGCGGCCGGAGCGCTCGGCTACGTCGTGCTGCGGACGCGCGAGCAGGGCCGGTCCGGCGAGCAACCGCGTAACGCCGTCCGCGCGCTCGCCGCGGGGGCGGCGGCCGGGATCGCGCTAGCGGCGCTCGTTATCGGCGCCGTCCTGTCGGCCTCGCCGCACCTTCCGGCTCTGGTGCGCGGAAGCGACGTCAGCGGCTTCCGTTCGACCGGCGTCGCCCCGGCTCTCTTGCTCTTCAGCCTGGCGGCAGCGGTTGCGCTCGGGCGGCTGCGAGAACCCGGCCGAGTCGATCGCGCCCTATTGCCGGCGATGGTCGCGTTCGCGCTGGGAGCCGGCACCGATTGCTTTACCGGCGAACGATACGCCGTCAGCTGGTTTGCCGGCAGCTTGCTCTACGTCTTGGGGAGCGCCTTCGTGCTGAGCGCGACCGCCTCCGACCTCGTCGACCGCCGCGACGACGACGGCACGCTGCGGCGGCGGTTCGAAGGCGAATCGCGCCGGGCGAAACGGCAAGCGTCGCAGTTGCAACAACTTCGGCGCTTGAGCGTCGCGACGATCGACCGCGACCGGTTCATGACCGAACTGATCGAGGACGGCGCCCGGCACTTACGCGAGTCCGCCCGGTTCGCCGGAATGGTGGCGCATCGCGAGGGTGCCGAGATGGTCGTCGACATCGCGTGCGAGCCGTTGGCCGGCAAACACGGCATCGGGGCCGGTGCGCGTTATCCGCTCGAGGACAGCATTCTGGGTCGCATTCTCGCCGAGCAAAAGACGGCCTCATGGAACGACATCCGCCAGGACGCCCGCTTCGACCGGCCGCGCGCCCGCAGCGTTCCCTGGCGCGCGATCATCGGAACGCCGTTCCGGCACGGGTCCTACGATTATTGCATCTCGTTCGCTTCGGAGCAGCCGCTCGCCGAAGACGAGTTCGATGCGTACGACGACGCCTACCTGGAAACGCTGGCCTCGCTCTGCGAGAGCCGTATGCACGAGCGCGCTCAATCCGAACGCTTGCTGTTCGACAGCGAGCACGATCAGCTCACGCGGACCTACAACCGCACGGCGCTGCGGATACGCGGCGTGGCGGCGCTTGCGAGCGGACTCCCCTGCGCTCTGATCGTGGCCGACGTCGACCGCTTTCGCACGCTCAACCAGACGCTCGGCCAGCATGTCGGCGACGACCTCCTCCAGCAGATCTCGGCGCGGCTGCTCGCGCGAGCGCAACCGGGCGACGTCGTGGCGCGCCTGGACGGCGACGCGTTCGGCATCTTGACGACCGGCGCGGAGGGAAAGGCCGGCGTCGAACTACGCGTCGAGCGCTTTGCCGGCGCGTTCGAGGAGCCGTTCGAGGTTCGCGGGCACTCGGTCGCGCTCACGACCAGCATCGGCGTCGCGCTCGCACCCGGCGACACCGACGACTTCGAGGAACTGCTCTCCCGTGCCGACGCGGCGACGTACGAAGCGAAAGCGGCGGGGCGGGCGCGCTGGGCGTTCTTCGACGCGAGCGTGAGCCACGAGCAAGGTGCCGTGCATCGCCTGCGGGCCGCGATCGTTCGCGCGCTTGCCTGCAACGAGTTCGTCCTCCACTATCAGCCGCACGTCGACTTGAAGAGCGGACGCACGACCGGAGCCGAAGCGCTGATCCGCTGGCAAGACCCCGAGCGCGGGCTCGTACCGCCGGCGGAGTTCATCCCCTTCGCCGAACGGCACGGCTTGGCACCGGCGCTGGGGGAATGGGTGATGCGCGAGACGCTTGCGGCCGCCAAGCGCCTGCGCCGCCGCGATCCCGACTTGTGCGTTTGGTTCAACCTGTCCGCGACCGAACTCGACGTCGGGGTCCTTTCCCCGCGCGTCAACGCCCTGGCTGCGCCCGTCGAAGGCGTCGGCGTCGAAATCACCGAGACCAGCGCCATGCGCGACGTCGCGGAAACGGCCCGTGCGATCGCGCTGCTGCACGACGCGGGGTTCGCGGTGGCCCTCGACGATTTCGGGACGGGGTATTCGTCGCTCGCCCACTTGCGCAGCCTGCCGATCGACGTGGTCAAGATCGACCGCTCGTTCGTCGCGGGATTGCCGGCGAACCGCCAGGACGTCGCGATCGTCGAAGCCGTTCTCTCGATCGCCGATTGCTTCGGCTTCAAGACCGTTGCCGAGGGCGTCGAAACGCGCGAACAGGCGTCGCTGTTGGAGAAAGCCGGATGTTCGTACGGGCAAGGCTACCTCTACGCGCGCCCGATGCCGCTCGACCGCTTCGAGGCGTGGCTCGACGACCGAAGCCCGTGGCGCTCGATGGTGAAGGTGGGTTAGCGCGGCGCCTCAAACCCGGCCTCGGAGGAGATCGGAAAGGCGCGGCTATGAAGCGCTTGGGAATCGGCGTGATCGGCGCGCATCGGTGGGCCGAAGCAGCGCACCTGCCGGGCTATGCAGGCTGCCCGCGCGCGAACGTCGTCGCGATCTGCGACGTCGAAGCCGACCGCGCGCGCAGGCTGGCCCGAAGGTTCGAGGTTCCGCGCGTCTATACGGATTACCGCGAATTGCTGGCCGATTCGGACGTCGAGATGGTCGACGTCTGCACGCCCTCCGACACCCACTTGGCGCTCAGCACCGCCGCATTGCAAGCCGGTAAGCACGTGCTCTGCGAAAAGCCGCTGGCCGAGCGCGCCGCCGACGCCTTCGCCGCCGCGCGGCTTGCCGCCGAACGCGGCTTGCGCACCAAGCTCGGCTTCACGTTCCGCTATTCCCCGGCCATCCGCCAGGTGCAGGAGTGGGTCGCCGACGGGTCGCTGGGCGAGATCTTCCACGTCCACGGCTTCGAGCAGAATTCCGAGTTCCTCGATCCGGATTCTCCGTTTCGCTACGTCGCGTCCGGGACCGCGCGCGACCGGCTGATGCCGTCCTCGGTCGTGGGCTACGGGGCGCACCTGATCGACCTCATGCGCTGGTGCGCGGGCGACATCTCGGCGGTCACGGCTTCGATGCACAACTTCATCCCCGAACGCGCGGTGCGCGGCGAATCCGGCCGCCGGCCGCTCGCGATCGAAGACGGCACTGTCGCGCTGGTCGAATTCGAATCCGGCGCGCACGGTCTCTTTCAAACCTCGTACGTCGCGGTCGGGAACTACCCCGGCGTCGAATTCCGAGTGTACGGCTCGAAGGGCGCGGCCGTCGCGCGACTGGTCGAGGAGCGGGGCATCGCGGAGACGCTGGCCTTCGCGAGCGCGAACGACGTCGAGTTCGACCAGGTGACGCTTCCGGTCCACGCCTACCCGCCCGGCACCGACCTGCACACGCCCTGGCCCGAGCTCTACTATCACAATCTCGTGCGCCTCTTCGTCGACGAGATTTTGGACGGCAGTCCGGCCGAGTGCACGTTCTACGACGGCGCGAAGAGCCAGGAGATCGTGGACGCGATCGTACTCGCGCACCGCGAGCGGCGCTGGGTCACGCTGCCTCGCGCGCCGGCCTAATAATCCGGCGGGCTCCGAGGGCACGAGGGCCGGTCGGCACGAACGTACGACCATGAACATTGCGCTGCGTCTTGCCGCCTTCATGCTGATGAGCTCGGTCGCGCTGGCCCAATCGCCGAGTCCCAGGCCCACGCCGCCGGTGCGGCTGATCAAGCTGCCCAACGGCGACTACACGGTACCGCTGCGCGAACTGGAAGGTGAGGGCATGACCGGCAAGGTCACGCTCCACGAGGAGGGGCCGAAGACGCTGGTGACGGTCTACGTCTTCGGCAACGGCAAAGAGCCGTATCGCTTTAGCCTCAAGTCCGGCAGCGACTGCGTCCACGCGAACGGCGTGGTCGCGCCCATCCGGCCGGCGATCATGGGGATGCCGGCGCAGACGCTCGTCGAGGTTCCGATCACCGATTTCCAGAGCAAGAGTTTCGCGGTCGACGTCGAGAACGCGAGCAGCCGGCAGGAGTTCAAGGAAGTCTGCTCGCGGCTCTAGATAGGACGCGCGCGTACGAACGGCTAACGGCGCCGACGTAGAGGAGTGTGCCGATGCCGATCCACCAAAAGAAATATCGCGGGGATAGCGAGGACTCGGACACGTATGCGACGCGCGCCATGCACACGTCGCTTCCGAAGGGCCGCATGCCGACCGACGGCGTGCGCCCGGACATCGCGTACCACATCGTCCAAGATCAGTTGATGCTCGACGGAAACGCGCGCCAGAACCTCGCGACGTTTTGCCAGACGTGGTTCGACGATGAGATCCATAAGCTGATGGATCTGAGCATCGATAAGAACATGATCGATAAGGACGAGTACCCCGCCACGGCGGATATCGAAGACTCGTGCGTCCACATGCTCGCCGATCTGTGGCATTCGCCGCACGCGGCGACCACGATCGGCTGTTCGACCACGGGCTCGAGCGAGGCTGCCATGCTGGGCGGCCTCGCGCTCAAGTGGAAATGGCGCGAACGGCAACGGCGCGCCGGCCGGCCCTTCGACCGTCCGAATCTCGTCACCGGGCCCGTCCAGGTGTGCTGGCACAAGTTCGCACGCTATTTCGACGTCGAGTTGCGCGAAGTGCCGCTGGAACGCGGCCGGCTCGGGCTCACCCCGGACGAAGTGGTTCGCCACGTCGACGAGAACACGATCGGCGTCGTGCCGACGTTCGGGGTCACGTTCACCTGCCAGTACGAACCGGTCGCGGAGATTGCGGCGGCGCTGGACGCGCTCGAGCGCGATACCGGGCTCGACGTGCCGATCCACGTCGACGGCGCGTCGGGCGGATTCATCGCGCCGTTCGTCGAGCCCGACCTCGTTTGGGATTTCCGCATCCCGCGCGTGAAGTCGATCAACGCCTCGGGGCACAAGTACGGCCTGGCGCCGCTCGGCGTCGGCTGGATCCTGTGGCGCGAGAAGCACGACCTGCCGGAAGAACTCGTCTTCCGGGTCAATTATCTCGGCGGCGACATGCCGACGTTTGCCCTGAATTTCTCGCGCCCCGGCGGCCAGATCGTGTGCCAGTATTATTTGATGCTGCGCCTCGGCAAAGAAGGCTACCGGCTCGTGCACCAGGCCTGTTACGATACGGCGCAGTACCTCGCCAAGCAGATCGCGGCGGCCGGTCCGTTCGATCTGTTCTTCGACGGCGACAGCCGTAACGGCATCCCGGCCGTGTCCTGGACGCTGCGCGAAGGCGCCGACGTCGGATATTCGCTTTTCGATTTCTCCGACCGCCTGCGCTCGCGCGGCTGGCAGGTCGCAGCCTATACGATGGTGCCCAACATCGAAAACGTCGTCGTGATGCGGGTCCTGGTCCGGCACGGTTTCAGCCGCCAAATGGCGGACATGCTGCTGGACGACGTTCGCAGGACGCTGGAGTACTTCGACAAGCACCCGCTCGAGCACAAGATGACCGCAGACGACGGTGCCTCCTACAACCACGATGCCGTGCGCCGCTAAGCTCGAAGCGGGGGACGGCGACCGCGGGCGGTGAATCAGCGCGCATGATGCAACGTCACGGTATCGCCGGTATCGTCGTCGCCGCCGCCGTCGCGGTCGGCTTCTCGGCGTGCAATTCCAGCAACACGGTCTACAACCCGGGCGGCCCGTGCGGGGCGCCGAGCGGCCAGGTGGCGCTCGCGTATCCGGCCCCCAACGCCACCGGTATCCCGGACAACTTCCCGGGCGTCATCTTCGCCTCGACGAACGGTCTGGGCGGGCTGTATCAAGCCATCGTCGTCCCCGCCGGCTCGTCGGTCGGCGTGTATCTGAACGTCGTCCAGCCCGCACCGTCGCCGCTGCCGACGCCGAACGTTCATCCGTTCCCGAACGCCGTCTACGAAGAGAGCGCCGTCCCGCCCGGCTACGTCCTGCCCGCCGCCACGCAGATGTCGGTCTACCTCAACGACGGCAACTCGAACTGCACGCCGTCCTTCCAGGGGTCGTTCACCTCGAAGTAAGGAGCTAACGGCCGGCGCGCAGGCTCGGGTCCGCCGTCGACGCCTCGGCGGTCAGCCCGATCGTCACGTCGTAGCCGACGACGAGCACGCCGACGGCCGAGAGGCTGCCGTCGCTCATACCGTAGTCGCGCCGGTCGATGTGAAGCGTTGCGGTGTAGCCGACGCGCGTCCCGCCCCCTTCGTCCGGAACGCGGCCTTCCACGTGCGCTGGGAACTCCACCGCTTTGGTGACGTTCTTGATCGTCAAGTCGCCCGTGACGTCGAAGTCGTCGGGGCCTTTAGCGACGATCTTCGTCGAGCGGAATGCGATCGTCGGATAGCGCGCGATGTCGAAGTAGGTCGCCGACCGCAGGGCGGTATCGCGTTCCTGGTTATCGGTATCTTCGTGCGCGACGTTCAGCGTCGCCTCGATCTTCGACGGGATCACGCTGCCGGCCGGCGTCACGATCGACATCGAAGCGATCGGAACGTGTCCCCACACCTTTGAGACCACCAGGTGCGAGACGGTGAATTCGGCTCGCGAGTGAACGAGATCCGGATTCCAGACCAACGTCTCCGCGGCGCCGGCCGGTCCGGCTACTCCGGCTACGGCCAGCACGGCGCACAGTGCGGCAAAGCGTTTCATCAGCGTGCCTCCCAGATATAGTTGAAGAAGATCGCTCGATACGGCAAACCGAACAGTTCGGTCGCGTTCGCGCCGGTGTACTGCGAGTAGTTCGCCGCCGTCGCGTAGCTGTTGAGCGGCAACGGCACGCCCTCGTACCGGTACCCCTGGATGAAGGCGTACTGGTTGAAGAGATTCGTGACCCCGGCCGAGAGCCGGCCCGGCCCGAGCGGCGCCGCGACGCGCAGCTCGCTGAAGTTGTAGGCCGGGAGCGATTTCGTGTTGTTGACGGAGACGGCGTGAAGCGTGTAACGCAGGTCGACGTTGTTGACCGTCTGATCCACCGCAAACACCAGCGTGTGGAGCGGCAGGCGGGGCAACTGGCTACCTTGCACGTCGGTGAGGTTGGATTGAAAGAACGCGACCGGCGCGGATTGCAGCGTCGTCGAGTCCAGCGTCCAATCGAAGTCGAAGTAGGTCTTCGGCAGCACCCTGACGCGCCCGTTGAACATGAAGCCCTGCGAGCGCAGCTGTCCCACGTTGAGCGTGCCGTTGACGCCGAGCAGTGCCGGCGTGGCCGCCGCGCCGCACTTGGCGGCGACGGCAGCAAAGGCTTGCTGCAGGTACTGGGGGCTGATGAAGCCGGTCCCGGTTTCGCTCAAGGGTGCGATCGTCTGGTAGAGTTTGCCGTAGACGTCGAGATTGTACAGAACGAGTTGAGCCTGCGTGTCGGCAAAGAAGCGGTGGCCGAAAGCCACGTCCTCGTCGACGCCGCGCTCGGGCTTGAGGACGGACGACGGGGCGCTCCCGATGCTGTTGAGGCCGTCGCAGGTGATCGGCGGGCCGCCGCCCGCGCCGCCGGGCAGCTGCGGAACGAACGGCTGATCCAGCTCGTCGCCGGAGGGTTGCGTCGTGGTCGCGCCGGCGGCAACGCGCACGACGTCGCGACTGTCCGGCGTGTAAACGAGCGCGGCCCGCGGGTCCGTCGCCCAGGTGTTCGTTTGCGTGCCGTAGATCTGGGCGAGGTCGAGATAGGCGGTCAGCTGTTCGGGGATCGCGCGATACGCGTCGTGGATGAAGGCTTGAGAATCCTGTACGATCGGGGCGCCGACGCTCGAGCCTTGCAGCGTACCGAACTTGATGTTGTAGGCGGTGTTGAGGTACCCGAGGCCGGCGGTGAGGTCGTTGCGCGAGGCAGAAAATAGGTCGGTGACGGTCGCCCCGGCTTCCGCTACGTTGAGGTTGTAGATGAAGCCGCCCGGGCTCGTGCCCGGCGTGGTCTCGAACGGCAGTGCGTACTCGCGGTCGATCGTATTGAAGTAACGGTTCGTGAACAAGTCGACCTTGAAGTCGCCGCCCGAGCGGCGGCTGTCGAGGGCGAGATCGTAGTCGTTGAAATTGAACGATTGCCAGGCCGGCCCCGCACCCTGCCAACCCGCGTTGAAGGCCGCCCACTGCTGCGGGGTTTGGCAGAGGATACCGCCGTCGGGCTTGCCGTTGGGTCCCGTACCGTTGGGTTGGCCGTTCGCATTGGTCGCCTGAAACGTGCCGCTCGGGCACGGATTCACCTTGGGCAGGTTCGCGTCGTACGTCGCCAAGAGTTGCTCGCCGAACGCGAGCTGCGGAGCGTAGTTCGCGTAGTCGCCGTCGCCGTTTCCGGTCTTGTTGTTCCAGTACGAACTGGCCACGTTGGTCGACGTGAGCGAGGTCGCGGAGCTGAGATCGTAGCGCAGCTTCAGCACGGCCGTCCGCGACACGGCGGCCGAATCGTCCTGGTAGATCGCCAGATCGCGTACCGCCGGATCGGTCGCGGATTGGTCGAATGCCGCTCCCGGCTGGTAGAGATAGGTGTTATTGATCGGTCCGTCGAGGTACGACACGCCGGCGGCGGCCGCATATCCGAGCCGGCCCACCGTGCCGGTCGCGAGCCCCGTCGTCGCCGCCTTGTCGAACGTGCCCCAGCCTTGGGCGAAGACCAGCCTGTTCTCGGGCGTCGGGTCGATCGTGCTGAAGTTGACGATACCGCCGATTGCGCTCGTTCCCAAGCTGTTGCTGCCCGAACCGTAGACGACGTCGACGGCGCGCATGCCGACGATCGGCGAAAGCTGGTAGTTGAAGCCGCCCGGCACGCCGTACGCGATGGGGTGCCCGTCGAGGGTCGCGGTCGTCTCGAGCGTTCCGATCCCGCGAATGTCCAGTTGCAGGTCGTCGCCCAGCGCCGCGGTGTCGCCCACGATACCGTTGTTGACTGCGGGCAGCTGGCGCAACGCGTCGCCGGCCCGATACGTGCCCGCTTCCGCGAGCTGCTCGGTCGAGAGCTCGCGGTAGACGATCGAGGATCGCTGGAGCGACTGGCTCGCCCGCACGGATGTACGCGCGATCTCGCGGAGGTGCGAGCTCGATCCGGTCGCTTGCAGTGCGAGCGTCACGACCGCCTCGGTTCCAGCCCTCAGGAGCACCTCGTCGGAGAGGGTGGTGTCGTAACCGGCATGCTCGACGCGCAGCGTGTACGACCCGATCGGAACGTCGCTAAACGCGAAGCGGCCGTCGCGGTCGGTTTGCGCCGAGCGCCGGAGCAGCGGAATCGTGACCGTCGCGCCTGCCAGAGCGAGGCCCGTTTGCGCGTCGAGCACGCGCCCGGTCACGTTCGCCACGTGCCGCACGGAATCGGTCGGCGCGGGCGTGCCCGCGCTCGCCGGGGTATCGGCCGCGGGCTCGGCGCCGAACGAGGCGGCGCGCGCGCAGAGCAACGCGGCGCACAGGAAGAGGGCGGACGCGGAGCGCGAACGCATCGGTTGAGACAGCATGACACTCCTTCGAGCTCGCACCGGGCGGCTCGGAACTCAAAGACTTCTGTGAGACGAAGAGGTCGAGGAGATCAGGCTGGGAACGGCGGCGCGCGCCAGCCGACGCAACGCACGCACCGGACCGCGGCAGCGCGCGCGCGGGGGCGAAACTCCAGGCGAACCCGTGCTGCGCCGTGCAGATAGCGTGCGCGCCGCGCCAGGATCGTAACGAGCCGCAAGATGGCGCGGTCGAGCCGCGCGAGCGCGCGGACCGCTTTCCATACCAGCGTGCCGCACGTAAGCGAACTCGCAAGAACGGAAGCGACGCCCAGCAGCACGGACCCGCCCAGCAACTCTCCGGCGTCGCCGAGCGGGCGCGCGTCGAGTGCAGAATCGAGCGCCGCCATCGCGAGCAGAGCCGGCAGCGCGGCGGCCGCGACGGTGGCGACGAAGCGCACGCACGAGGCCGGAACCGCTCCACCGAGCGCCGCACGAAGCGAACCGCACGATCCGGCGATTTCCGCTCGCGCCGTGAGGAACGTCCGCCACAGGATAACGGCGGCGAGCAGACACGCTGCGATAAAGATGGATTCGCGCGAATGGTGCGCGACGTTGTCGTACGCATCGCGCTCGAGCAGCACGTCCCCGGCGAGATCGATCGCGACGTGCGCGAGCAAAGCGGTACACAGAACGGTCAACGCAAAGACGACGCGGCTCAGCCGACGGCGCATGTACGGCGCTTTCCCACTCGCATTCTCGGAAACCTGCTCCTTCGCGCCGGCACGCGAATGTTAATGAATCCGCCGGGTTCCTTAACGTCCATATAACGTGAAATTGATTAGCTGCGAGTTCGACCTACCGGTACGAAACCGCAACTCGCAACTCGTGCCGGCGTTGCCGCAGCGCCGCCTTCATAACCCGGACGTTAGCCGTTCGTGAGAAAACGTACGCCGGTAGCAAACGGCCGGAAGCAGCCGACGACCACAAGTTCAGTACCGTAGTGATGGAGAGCGGACGCGATTCCGGGTTCACGTACCGCACGCGCCAGACTACCCTGCGACCCCGCCCGGCGCAGCCGGATTCGGGTTGCCGGTCGCCGTTTCTCCCAAGCCGCACGGTGGTCCCGGCCGGGTGACAAAACGCATCTACTCGACAGACGTACCATCCGCTGTTCACACCGCAGTCCATATGCTACAATGAGAGGTGGGTTCGCGAGTGATTGTGCGAGCCGATCGTTCGAGGCTTGCCCGCTCCGCACGAGATCGCCGTCCTCGCACTCGGAGGCTGGTTGCAGACATGACGACTCAGGGCATCGACACGTCGCTCGATGTGAGGTCGTGCGCCGATGAACCGATTCACATTCCCGGCTCGATCCAGCCGCACGGCGTCTTGCTGGCGCTGGACCCGACGACGCTGGTCATCGAGCAGGTCTCCGAAAACTCAGGGTGGTTGCTCGGCGTTCTGCCTCGCGACCTCATCGGCGAATCCCCGGCGTGCTTTCTCGGCGAGGCCCAATTCCGGGAACTGAGCGCCTCGCTCGGCGCGCAGCCGTTCGAAGCCGGGGTCAGCACGATCGTCGCCGGTCCGCACCGCGAGGCGATGGAGTGCGTCACGAGCCGCTACAGAGGCTCGCTGATCCTCGAGCTACAGCCCCTAAGCGGCGCGGAATCGCTCGACTTCCTCGACGTATCGCTCAGCTTGCAAGCACCGCTCGCACGCATGGAGAGAGCCTCGAGCGTCAGCGATCTGGTCAGCATCGTCGCTAAGGAAGTGCGCGCGATCAGCGGCTTCGATCGCGTCTTGGTCTATCGCTTCGACGAGGACTGGCACGGCGAGGTGATCGCCGAAGACGTCGGGGACCGCTTCCGGGTCGCGTACTTGGGCTTGCACTTTCCCGCAAGCGACATTCCCGCTCAAGCCCGCGAGCTCTACCTGCTCAATACGCTGCGCCTGATTCCCGACGCCGAATACGCGCCGGTGGCGATCGTGCCCGCCGAAAACCCGCGCCTGCACGCTCCTCTCGATCTCTCGCGTTCCGAACTGCGCAGCGTCTCGCCCGTGCACGTCGAGTACCTGCGCAACATCGGCGTTCGCGCGACGCTGACGATGTCGATCGTCGTCCACGGTAGGCTTTGGGGGCTGGTCGCGTGCCATCACGCCTCGCCGCGGCGCGTGACCCACGCGGTTCGCTCGACCTGCAACTTCTTCGCGCAGATGCTCGCGCTCAAAGTGACCGCGCGCCTCGATCACGCGGCGCTCGCGCAACGCTTGAATGCGAGCAAGCGCATCGTTCGGTTCGTCGCCGAGCTCGAAGCGACGAAATCGCTGTGGGAGACGCTGCGGCGCAGCTGGGCGGACCTGCTCCAGATCTTCGACGCGCACGCGCTCTTCGTGCGGGGGCCGGAGGGCATCTCGACGTACGGGACGTCGCTTTCCGCGCACGAGCTGCTGCCCGCGATCGCGCGTCTGCAGCAGACCGCGACGGACGGCATCGCGCACGCCTCGTCGCTTTCCACGTTAGACCCGGAGGCAAAACGCTTCGCGCAAGAGGCCAGCGGGGCGCTGTACGTCGGGCTCTCGCGCGAGGACGACCGCTGCCTGGTCATGCTGCGGCGCGAGCAGCGCGCGAGCGTTCAGTGGGCCGGCGATCCCCACAAACCGGCATCCGCCGGTGCGGGCAGCGTCCGGCTTTCGCCGCGCGCGTCGTTTGCAGCTTGGGAGGAGATCACTCAGGGCGAAAGCACGCGCTGGACGGCGAGCGATATCGAGAAGGCCGCGACGCTGCGCGAACAGCTGTTGACCTGGCAAGCCGCCCGCGACGAAGTCCGCCTGCTGGCACACTACGATCCATTGACGAAGCTGCCGAACCGGCGCCTTCTGGACGAACTGCTCAGCCGCTCGCTGAGCGACGCCGATCTGGGCAACCGGCTCGTCGGCGTGCTGTTCGTGGACATCGACCGTTTCAAACGGTTCAACGACCGGCTCGGACACGCCGGCGGAGACCGGGTGCTGCGCGAAGTCGCGACGCGGATGTCGCGTACGATGCGGGACGGCGACATCGTCGGCCGGCTCGGGGGCGATGAGTTCGTCGTCATCATGCCGGCTCTCGCCGATCCGGCCGCGGCCGAGGCCGCCGCGCAACGCTTGCTCGAGGAGATCTCGCAGCCGATGCCGGGCCTCGAAGGACACGACCTTCGCGTGACGCTCAGCATCGGAATCAGCCTCTACCCCAGCGACGGCGTCACGAGCGAAACGCTCCTCAGCAAGGCGGACGCCGCCATGTACCGCGTCAAGGAGCATAGCGGCGGCGCGTGGCAAGCGTACGACGACGCACCGGCCGGCCTCCCCGGCGATCCCTCGCGACGAGCCAAGAACGTCGCCGAGGCGCTGGCCAGACACGAGATCGTCGCGCACTTCCAGCCGGTCGTCGACCTCGCGGACGGCCGGGTCGTGGCCGTCGAAGCCCTCGCTCGTTGGAACCACCCCGTCAGCGGCCTGCTCGGGCCGGCCGCATTCATCGATGCGGTCAAGGACACCGAGTCGATCGTTCGCCTGGGTGAAACGATGCTGGATCTCTCGTGCCGGCACGTGAGCCGCTGGCGGCGAACCGGCACGCCGAACCTGCGTGTGGCCGTCAACGTTTCGCCGCGTCAGCTGCGCGACGCCGGCTTCGTCGAGAGCGTTCGCACGATGCTCGGACGCTACCAGCTGCCGGCCGAAGCGCTCGATCTCGAGATCACCGAAGACTTCATGGCGGGCGACGCGACGCCGGCCATCGACGCGCTGCGCGAACTGGCCGACCGCGGCGTCCGCATCGCGATCGACCATTTCGGAACCGGCTATTCCTCGTTCAACTACCTGCGGCGTTTGCCCGTGAAGTCGCTCAAGATCGACCACAGCTTCGTCGCCGAGCTGAACGCGCCCGAGACGTTCGACAGCGGTGCCGCCATCATCCGCGCGATCGTCTCGGTGGCGAAGAGCCTCGGGCTCGACGTCGTTGCCGAAGGCATCGAGACGCAAGCGCAACTCCGCCTCTTGCGGGCGTTGGGTTGCGATTACGCGCAAGGCAACTTCATCGGCCGCGCGCTCGCCGCCTCGGCGTACTCCTCGTTCTCACAGGTCTCGAGCGTCGCCTGAGCGTTCGACGATCCGTTCCGCGCGGCGCCGCAGTTCGGCGCGCGCGCCGGGCGGTGAGACGATCGTCGCGGCGCCGCCGAAACTCAGTACCCACGCGATCAGTTCGTCGGGCTTGCTCACCTCGAAGGTCAGCCGCAACCCGCCGTCCCGCTCGCCCGCCACGGCGCGCTCGGCGGGCCACCGGCGGCACGCGACGAACGCGGCCGCCTCCGGCGCGATGCGAACGACGATGTCCTGCGGCGGATCCGCGGACACCATCGTGCCGAACGAATGACGCAGCGCGTCGCTCAGATCGAGCGACGTGTCGACCTCGAACGTGTCGTCTTCGATCGCGACGTTGCTCGCGCGGTCGAGCGCGAACAGCCGCGGCGCGGGAAACGGCGCGGTGTCGCCTTCGAGCGTTCCCCACACGTAGTAACGCCCGTCGTGCGCGTGGACCGCATACGGTGCGATCGTGCGCGCACTGCGTTCGCCGCCCGCCGTGCGTTCGTAGTCGAAAGACAGCCAGCGGTGCTCGCGGACGGCCGAAAGCGCGCGGTCGAGCGACGCGTAGAACTCGGCCCCGCCGCTCGGCTGCGGATAGCGCGACGTGACGACCGGGACGTCGCCCGGATCGTCGAGAGCGATGCGCGCTTCGAGCACTTCGAGGACGTCTTCGAGCGCCTCTTGCGCGACGCCGCCGATCCCCGCCACGCTGGCGCGGACCTGGGCGAGCTGCGCGCGCGTCCGCGTGTCGATGCCGTAGCGAGCGAACGACGCTTCGGGCGGGACGTGATAGTAACCGTCGGCGCGGTTATAGGTTATCGGCAGGCCGGCCCGCTCGAGTTCGGCCTTGATGCGCTTGAACGAGCTCTGCGAGCCGACGCCCGCGAGTTCGAGCAGGTCGCTCTTACGGATCTTGCGCTCGAGTTCCAGGACCCGGATCGCCGCGCTGAGCCGCTCGACGCGCCCGAGCGACCTCGGGCCGCGGACGAGGGTCGGATTCTGAACCGGGTCACCGGGTGAACGTCCTGACGTCGCCATCGTTACGGATTACGATATCGGCATGAGCGAACCCGATAACGAGCCCGCGCAAGCGCGCAAAAAACTCCGAACCCTCCTTTCCGAAGCCGGCGTCGCGCACGAGCGTGCGCCCTCCGGCGGCCGCCAGATGAGCTTCAGCGGCCGCTACCGCGACTGGCAGCTGTTCGCGAGCGCCAACCCTTCCTGGTTCCACATCCACACCTTCGTGTGCTCGCTGCCGACCGAGCCCGGCCTGCGCGCCGAGCTGCTGCTGTGGATGGCGCGCGCGAACGGCGCCATGTCGCTGCTCAAGTACTCGGTAACGCCCCAGGACTACGCGATCCTCGAGGGCGAGGTCCGTCTCGAGCGCCTCGAACCGGACGACGTCCGGAACCTGATCGGCTACGTGCACTCGGTCGCCGAGCAGGACTATCTCGCGGTGCTGCACGTGGCGCGCGGCGACGCCCGCCTCGAAGCCCTGTCCGAAGCGTTCGCACGCGACGCGACGGCGGACCAAGGGTCGGCGAACGCATGACCGCCGCACTCGCTCCCCGCACGGCCGACCGGATCGCCGGAACGATGTTCGGCGCCGCAATCGGCGACGCGCTCGGCTCGGCCTTCGAGATGCTCCCCTACGATACGATCGAACGGCATCTCGGATCGGCACTGGTGCTGGAATTCGAGCCGGCGCTGCGCGGCTCGCTGCTGTCCGGACGGTCCCGCGGCCTCCCGACCGACGATACCGCGATGGCGCTCTCGGTGGCCTTCGCGCTGACCTGCGGCCGGCCGCTCACCGCCGAGCTGTTCGCAAGCCGCTTTCTCGCCGATCTCGAGCGCGGCCGCGGCCGCTTCGCGGCGATGTTCTGGGAGGGCGGCCCCGGCGGGGCGACCACGCAGGCGCTGCGGCGCCTTCAGGCCGGCGCCGCGCCCGAGGCGAACGGCCACCCCCAGGACGGCGGCAACGGCGCCGCGATGCGCGCGCACCCCGTCGGCTGCCTGGCCGACCGCGACGAGGTGCTGCGCGTCGCGGCGATCGCGGCGAAGGTCACGCACGGCCATCCGGCCGCGATCGCGGCGGCCCAGGCCGTCGCCGTTCTGGTGCACGACGCGATCGCGGGCGCACCGCCCTCCACGGAGCTTCCGAAGGGGATCGAGGATCCGACGTTCGCGGCGGCCTGGCACCGCGCGCACCGCGACCTCGTCGTCCGCGGCGACCGCCTGCCGGTGCACCTCCGCAACGCGGCCATGAGCGGCTGGGCGACGGTGGCGGCCGCGCACGCCATCTCGCTCCTGTACGGGAACGATCCCGAACGCGCGATCGCGGCAGCCGCCGCATCGGGCGGCGACACGGACACGATCGGGTGCGTCGCCGGCGCCCTGGCCGGCGCGCGGGCCGGACGCACGCAGTTCCCGCAACGCTGGATTTCGGGGTTGTCGGCGGAGGCGCGCGACGCGTGTACGCTCGCCGCGGACCGGCTGGCAGCGCTCCGCGAGGACACCGCGCATGCCGGCTAGCAGGAAAACCAGCGCCACCCATCCCCTGCGGATCGCGACCGTCACGCCGCCGGGCACCGCGGGCACGATCGGCATGACGCTCTGTCCCGGCCGCAAGGGCACCTCCCTGGAGGGGGGCGCCTGGGATCGGAACCTCGGCGCGGATCTCGAAGCCGTCCGCGCCTGGAAGCCCGACATCGTCATCGCGCTCCTCGAGGACCGCGAGTACGCGCCGCTCGGCGTCCCCGACTTCCGGCGCGCGGTGGCGGAGGCGGGACTGCCGTGGGTCTTCGCGCCGATCCGCGACGGCGGCGTGCCGGGCGCCGAGTTCGAGCGCACCTGGCGCGCCGTCGGACCGCGCGTGTGCGACGTCCTGCGCCGCGGCGGCCGCGTGCTGATCCACTGCCGGGCGGGCCTCGGGCGGACCGGAATGCTCGCGGCGCGGCTCTTAGTTGCTTTCGGTGCGGAGCCCGACGCCGCGATCGCCGAGGTTCGAGCGGCCCGGGGGTCCCACGCCGTCGAGACGCGCGAGCAAGAGGATTACGTGCGACGTGCCCGGTACGAAGGACCCTGAGTGTCGATGCGTAACGTACGGCACGCGCACGTATGTCCATATCTCCGCAGCGACGACGGAACGGCTAGAACCAGATGCAAACGAAAACCGCCGTTCGCAGCGCCGAGACGGAATCGCGTGACGTTCCCGCAGCACTGCTGGCGATCGCGCTCGTCTCGCTGGCGCTCGGTATCGGCTTTCGCTTCTATCATCTGGACCGCAAAGTGTACTGGGGGGACGAGGTATACTCGTCCCTTCGAATGTTCGGCGACACCGAAGCGGAACTCGTCGCACGCGCGAACACGCTGACCGATGCGGGCGCCTTGCGGGCGGTCCTGCATCCCACGCCGTCCGGCGGGGCCGCCGATCCGCTCGCTCCCGCCCGGGTGCTGGCCGTCGAAGAACCGCACCACGCGCCGGTCTATTACGAGATCGCACATGTTTGGGTCGGCGTCTTCGGCAACTCGATCGCGGCCACGCGCAGCCTGTCGGCGTGGCTCTCGCTGCTCGCGCTTCCTTGCGCGTTTTGGTTGGGAATCGAACTCTTCCGTTCCCGGCGGGCCGCCTGGACGGCGGTGGCGTTATTCGCTCTGTCGCCGGTGGTCGTGCTGTATTCTCAGCAAGCCCGCGAGTACGCGCTTTGGACGGCGGCGTTGCTCGCGTTGCAAGCCGCGCTGCTGCGCGCCCTGCGGCTCGACACGCCGGGCACGTGGACGCTGTTCGCGTGCCTGGCGGCCTTCGCGCTCTACGTCTTCCCGCTCACGGCCCTCCCGCTCGGCGGCCTGGCGCTCTATGCCGTGGCGACGCAGTGGCGCGACCGCAAGAAGCTGCTGCGCTGCGCGCTGGCGTTTGCGGCCGGATGCGCGGCGTTCGTACCGTGGCTCGTCTTTCTCTTCCGCGACTTGCACGCGGTGACCGACTCGCTCGCGACGACGTTCCATACGTCGATCACGCGGATCGAGGTCGTCCGCGCGTTTCTCGGAGCGCTCCGTCTCAATTTTCTCGACCTGAATTGGGTCACGTCGTCGCGGACCGCCGCCGCCGCCACGGCGGCCGCGCTGCTGCTCGTTGCGATCGCGATCGTCGACGTGGTCCGCCGCCAACCGCCGCGGGTTCGGCTCTTCGTCGTGCTGATGCTGCTCGCGACGACGCTGCCGCTGCTGATACCCGACCTCATCGACCGCGGGCAGCGCGTGCGCGAGCAGCGTTACTTGATGCCCGCCTTCATCGCACTCGACTATTGCGTCGTCGGCTGGCTCGCCGCGATGTTCGAGCCGCCGGCCCGCGCGGCGCGTGCCGCGTGGGGATACGCGCTGCTCTGCGGGCTGTTGGCCGCCGGAACGCTCTCGTGCGCGGTGAGTTCGCAGGCCGAAACGTGGTGGAGCACGCAGGAAGACAACTCGATCGACGTCGCCCGGCAGGTGAACCGCTCCGCGCAGCCGCTGCTGGTCGGAGACGGCTATCTGCTCTACCCGCTGGTGCTCTCGAATTATCTCGATCCGAACGTCGGGACGGTCTTGCGGCCGCGCTGCTACGAGTGCCGCAACGCGGCCCTGCCCGCGCTGGACGAAGCGGCGCTGCAAGGGCGCCGCTTCACGACGCTCTACGCGCTCGGCCCGTCGCCCGCGCTGCGCGGAACGCTCGACGCGTTCGCCGCACGGCACCCCGGCATCGCCTACGAGTGTATCAACGTCAGGAAGAACTGCGCCAGCGATCTGAACATCGAGCCGGTGTTCCCGGTTCCGGCGCGCGCGATAGGAGCGCGCACGTGATGTCGGGGAGCGGTTGGAGCTTACAGAGCCGCGGCAGCGCGTTCGTGCGATCGCTCGACGCGCTGCCGCAGGCGTGGCGCATCCTGTCGCTCGGGCTCGTCGTCCTGGCCGCGCTCCTGGTGAGGATGCCCTATCTCGGCGCCGCCGGCTACACCGACGACACGAACATCTTCCTGCGCTGGTTAGAGTCGGCGCTCCAGTATCCGCCGGATCAGCTCTACCAGCGCGACCCATCGATCAATTACCCGCCCGCCTATGCCGCGATCCTCGAGCTGACCGCTCGCGCGTACCGCTTACTGCCCCACGCGGGTCACGACGTCGCGCTGATGCGAACGCTCGTCAAGCTGCCCGCGATCCTCTTCGATCTGGCCGGAGTGCTCGTTGCCTTCGCCCTGGTGCGCCGTTTCGCATCGTACTCGCTCGCGTTAGCGGCGGCGGCGTTCTTCGCGTTCAACCCCGCGATCGTGTACATATCCGCATACTGGGGACAGCTCGATTCCGTGCCCACGGTGCTTGCGTTAGCGGCCGTCCTGCTGTTGTTTTCCGGACGCGCGCTACTGGCGTGGCCCGTCCTCGCGTTGGCGGTGCTGGTCAAACCGCCGGTGCTGCTGCTGGCGCCGCTGTTCCTGATCTACGCGTTCGCGGCACCGAACGCGGTGGAGCGAAACCGGCGCCTCTTGGGAGCGGCTGCGGGTCTCGGCCTCGCGCTGGTCCTGACCGAAGCACTGGCGTTTGCGTTCTTTCCGCACCCGACGCCGCTCGCACCGACGCAGCTGCTCGCCGCTAAATTGCACCAAGGCTCGTCGCTGTACGAAGTCAACTCGCTCAACGCGTTCAACGTCTGGGCGCTCTTCGGGGATTTCTTCGCATCCGACCGGACGCACTGGGGACCGCTCATCATGAAGCACTGGGCCCAGGCGCTCTTTCTGGCCGTCGCGGCCGCGATCTGCTGGGTCTACGCCCGGCGGCGCTCGCCCGTGGCGCTGCTCGAGGCGGCCGTCCTCATGTTTCTCGCGTTCTTCCTGTTCATGCCCGAGATGCACGAACGCTACGAGATTTACGCTACCGCGTTCGCGGGCGTGACGCTCTTCCGCCGTCCCTACGCCGTCGCCGCGGCGGTCCTGTCGCTCACGACGATCCTGAGCCTGGAATACGCGTTAACGTATATGTACCTGGTCGACGCACACGTGACCGCCGTCCACGTCAACGAGTTCGCCCCGTGGCTCGTGCGCACGTGCGCGCTGGCAAACCTCGCGGTCTTCGTCTGGCTGGGCGCGGCGTACGTTTCCCGGCAGCCGGACTAGCGTCCGCGGCCGGCGTTCGTCACCTATATGGCGCTCGCACCCGCGCGGGCTGCCGGGTACCGGTTGCATTCCACGGATAGCGCATCTGGGCACAGGGAGCTAGTATTTACTCCTACTCCGAACCCTTGCTCGTTGCGATGAGGAGAATCTACCGTGGCAGCATCAGCGCAACCGAACATCGTCTTCATCATGGGGGACGATATCGGATGGTTCAACATCGGGGCCTATCATCAAGGCATGATGGCCGGCCGCACGCCGCATCTGGACCGTTTGGCGGCCGAGGGAATACGGTTCACCGACTACTACGCCGAAGCGAGTTGCACCGCCGGCCGGGCCGCGTTCATCACCGGCGAACTGCCGATCAGAACCGGTTTGACCACCGTCGGCCAGGCGGGCGCGAAGGTCGGCATGCCGGCGCAGGCGCCGACGATTGCGACCGCGTTGCGGTCCTTGGGATACGCTACCGGCCAGTTCGGCAAGAACCATCTCGGCGACCTCAACGAGTACCTGCCGACGCTTCACGGCTTCGATGAGTTCTTCGGGTACCTGTATCACCTCGACGCGATGGAGGACCCGTCGCATCGGAACTACCCGCCGGCCCTCATCGACAAGATCGGCCCGCGCAACATGCTGCACGCCTGGGCCACCGACACGGACGACCCGACCGTCGACCCGCGCTGGGGAAAGGTCGGCAAGCAGCGCATCGAGGACGCGGGAACGCTCTATCCCGAGCGGATGGAAACCGTCGACGACGAGATCCTCGCGCACGCGCTAACGTTCGTCGAAGGCGCCAAAGCGAAGGGCAAGCCGTTCTTCCTCTGGCTCAACCCGACGCGCATGCACGTCAAGACGCATCTCTCCGAGAAGTACAACAACCTGCGCACGGCGGAGAACGGCTGGTCCATCCACGAAGCCGGGATGGCGCAACTCGACGACATCGTCGGCAGCGTCCTGCAGAAACTCAAGGACGACGGCCTGGACGACAACACGCTCGTCGTGTTTTCCACCGATAACGGAACGGAAAACTTCACCTGGCCGGACGGCGGCCAGACGCCCTTCGCCGGCGGGAAAGGAACCGTTCTCGAAGGCGGTTTCCGGGTGCCGTGCATCGCGCGCTGGCCCGGCAAGATCCCGGCCGGCACGGTCGAGAACGGCATCGTGTCGAGCCTCGATTGGTTCCCGACCTTCGTCGCCGCCGCGGGCAATCCCAACATCGTCGCGGAACTCAAAGCCGGTAAGCAGCTCGGCGACACGACCTACAAGGTCCACCTCGACGGGTACGATCAGACGAACCTCATCACCGGGAAAGGGCCGTCCGCTCGCCACGAGATCTTCTATTTCGCCGAAGGCACGCTCGGCGCGGTGCGCTTCAACGACTACAAGTACCGCTTCATCGACCAGCCCGGCGGGTGGCTCGGCGGCACCGTCAAGGTGGACTGGCCGATCATCGTCAATCTCCGGCTCGATCCGTTCGAGCGCACGGGTCTGGGCGGGTCGCTCGCATTCTACAACTGGTTCGTCGACCAGTTCTGGCGATTCGTCCTCGTCAAGGAAGTCGTCTTCCGCGCCGCCCAGAGCTTCGTCGAATTTCCGCCGATGCAGAAGGGCGCGTCGTTCAACTTGGAAGAGGTGAAGGCGCAAGTCGAAAAGGCGATCGCCTCGCACGCCGGGCAATAGCCTCGGCGCGCGAACGCTGCGAGGGGAGATGCTACAGGACTATATCGAGTGGATCCTCGTCGTGTCGGGGGCCGTCACGGCGGCCGCCGGCGCGATGGCGCTGCTCTTTCCCAAGCAGCTGCTGCGCGTGGCGTTCGCCGTCCGGGGCGCCGACGGTGCGCTCCTCTTCTTCGTGCGGCACTGGGGGGTGCTGCTCTTGGTCGTCGGCCTCGCGCTCGTGCACAGCGCCTACTACCCGGAGACCCGCTTCCCCATCTTGTGGGCCGCCGCGATCGAGAAGTTCGCCATCGTCGCCCTGATATTTTTCGGGCCGCTGAAACGAACGGCGGCGATGACCGTCATTGCGATCGCGGATTGCGCTTTCGCGATCCTCTACGTCGCGTATCTCTCGGGCGTGTAGGCCGGGATGGAAAGACGGACCGTCGTCAAATAGCTCGGCCATCCGGGAGATCTCGCTGAGAGGGAGCGTCCACATGCGGTCTATCTTCATGTTTCTTGCGTTTTGGGGAATCGTCGGATCGGCGTCGCTGTTGGGATCCGGTCCCTCGCTCGCGCAGACGGCGGCGCCGCTGGACGTTAGCGGCAAATACGAGGTCGTCGGCAAGATTCTCGGCGTGACCGTGACGTTCGTGCAAAAGGGTACCGCCGTTACGGGAACCTACGAAGGCGAAGGCACCATCACCGGAAAGATGGCGACTCCGACCCGGCTCGAGGGGCGCTTTTCGGATCAGCGCGGCACCGGCTGGTTCACCGCGAACTTCACGCCCGACGGAAGCACCTTCAGCGGCCCGTGGGGATGGGCCGGCAAACCGCCGATCGGGCACATCAACGGAAAGCGGGTAAAGGCGACGAGTTAGGCCGTACCGGGTAGGCGGCACGGCCGATCTTGCTGCCGCTGTACGCGGTGAACCACAGGGCTCCGTCGGGGCCGGCGGCGATTCCGAACGGATCCGCTTGCAGCGCTCCGCTCGGAATCGGATAGACGGAAACCATTCCGGCCGTGGTGATGCGTCCCAGGTCGCCGCCCCCGTACCCCGTAAACCACAGCGCTCCGTCCGGACCGGCCGCAATGCCCTCGGTCTCCATATCGTTCGGAGCCGTAAACTCGGTAACGGTACCGCCGGTCGCGATCCGGCCGATCTTGCTGTCGCCGTACTCGGTGAACCAGAGCGCCCCGTCCGGACCCGCCGCGATGCCGTACGAATCGCCGCCGCTCGGAACCGCGAATTCGGTGATCTCGCCGCGCGTGGTGATCCGCCCGATCTTGCTCTCGCGCTCCGTGAACCAGAGCGCTCCATCCGGGCCGGCGGCGATGCCGAACGAATTGCTTCCGCTCGGAAGCGCGTACTCGGTCACCGTACCGCCGGTCGTGATCCGGCCGATGCCGTAACCTTCATACTCCGTAAACCAGAGCGCTCCGTCGGAACCGGCGGCGATCCCGTATGGGCTGCGCCCGCTCGGCAACCGGTATTCGGATATCGCCCCGCTGGTCGCGATCCGGCCGATCTGCCCGGCGACGTACTCCGTAAACCAGAGCGCTCCGTCGGAGCCGGCGGCGATCGCTTCCGCCCCGCAGAACTCGTTCGCCGGAAGCGCGTACTCGACGATCGTCCCCGCCGTCGTGATGCGGCCGACGGCGTTGGCCCCGTACTCGGTAAACCAGAGCGCCCCGTCCGGGCCCACGGTGATGCCCTGCGGGTCGCTCTCGGCGTCGCGCGCCGGAAGCGAATACAGCGTGACGCCGCGAGCCGCCGCGCCGCCCGAGGACCCGCTCGGAGAACTGGTCGAGAGCGCGGCGAAAAGCAATGCGGAATACAAGGTAAGCGGCTCTCCGATCGTGGCGGACGCGGCACTCTACGACGCGCGGCGCAGGCCAAGGTCGTTTGGCGCCGCACTCGCCCGGCTCCCTTCCAGGCGCGACGGAACGGCCGAGGCCGAACGCTAGGTGTGAACCGCATCGGTATGCAAAGACCGTGACGTTCGAACTTGACAGGCTCGCTCGGTACGGGGCACAGTAGAGACCGTGACGATCGTACCAGAGCGGTGCGACGGAGAGCTGGAGGACGTAATGGACAGCGCGACGATCTGGCCGACGGGTCAGTGGCTTAACCCGAACGACACCATCACATCGAATAACCGGCAGTTCCAACTCGTGATGCAAGACGACGGCAACCTCGTCATCTACTCGGTAGCCGGAACGCGGACCCCGGTGTGGGCTTCGAATACGGTGGGGAACCCGGGCGCGAAAGCCGTCTTCCAGGGCGACGGAAACATCGTCGTGTACGCGAGCGACGGCGTGCGCCCGCTGTGGGCGTCCAATTCGTCCGGACATGCAGCACAGAGCGCACAGCTAACCGATGAGGGAACGCTCGTCGTCGGCGAAGCGAGCGCCCCGGTATGGGCCTCGGGATCGCTGGCGGACAAGGCTGCGAACGCGGCGGCCGCCGCCAAGGAGACCGCGGAGCACGCTGCCGACGCGGTCAAGGGACTCTTCTCGAAACTCACGGGACACTAACGCTCGCACGCGCGGTGACGGCGCAGCGGCCGGCCGTTCCGGAACCACCAGTATGTTGGTTTCCGCGAGCGCGCCGGCCGCTGCTTGCTTTGTTGCCGCGCCTAACTTACAATTGCACTCGATGTACGATCGACCGCTGGTCTTCGCACCATTAGCGTGACGGAAAGCTCCTCGCTGCCGCCGCCGTCGCTGCCGCAGCAGGACTCATTGCTCGAGCGCGCCGCGCGCGAGCTCGAATTGCTGGCCGCTCGCGCGATCTTCGACTACGCGACGAACGCTCCGGTGCCGATGCCGCTCGTGGCGGGCCGCGTCGCCTACGCCGACATCCCTTCGAACCTGTCGTGGCTGGCCGGCTGGCTCTGGAACCACAACGAGGTCAGCGTAAACGGCGCCGCATCCGCGCGGCGGCTCGCTGGCACGACGTGGGATCTCGCATCTTATTCGAAAGTCTTCACGACGGTGCCGCAGCCGGCGACCGTCGACGACTGGCGGGACGACCGGCTGTTCGGCGCCCAGCGCGTTGCGGGCCTGAACCCGCTGACGCTCGCGCTGGTCACGGCCGACGGCGCGACCGGCGTGGCGTGGCCGGACATCGCGCGCCGCGCCGCATTCGACGATGCGCTGCTGACCGGCCCGCTGGGCGGCGACGCGACGCTTGCGAATGCGATCGCCGCGAAGCGGCTCTACGTCGCCGACTACGGCCTGCTCGGCGACATCCGCGCCGGCAAGACGGCTCCGGCCCAGTGGCAGCGGCACCGCGACCTGGTCGCGCCGATCGCGCTGTTCGTACGCCCGGTGGACTTCGCCGGACTCGAACCCGTGGCCATCGCGCTCGACCCGCAAACGTTGTACCGCCCGACCGATGCCGGCCGGCGTTGGGAAATGGCGAAGATCTTCGTGCAGAGCGCCGACTACAACGTCGCGCAACTGCTGAACCATTTGGCCTTCACGCATCTGATCCAAGAGGCGTTCTGCCTCGCGACGGCACGCCGGCTGGCGGCGTGCCATCCGATTCACCGGCTGCTCGCGCACCACTTCGGCGCGCTGCTGGTGATCAACGAACTCGGCGTGCGGCTGTTGCTCGGCTCCGACGGCATGATCGAGCAAATACTTCAGGGCGCACTGGCGGGTTCGCTCGAATTGATCCGGCGCGCGTACGCGCGCTGGACGTTCGCCGATCTGGACTTCGCGGGCGGTTTGGCGGCGCGCGGCGTCGACGACACGGCCGCGCTGCCGTACTACCCGTACCGCGACGACGGGCACCTGCTCTGGAACGTGCTCGGCGACTATCTATCGGATTACATCGGCCTCTATTACGCAAGCGACGCCGAGGTCCGAGCCGATTACGAGCTGCAGGGCTGGGCGCAAGAGCTGGCCGGGCTGCTCGACGAAGGCCGCGGCCGCGTGCCGGGTTTTCCCGACCTCATCGGCGGCCGCGAGCACCTTGCCGTCGTCCTGCGGCGCATCGTGTGGACCGCGGGCCCGCAGCACGCCGCCGTCAATTATCCGCAAGTCGACTTCGGCGCGTTCGTCCCGAACATGACGGCCGCGACCTATCGCGCTCCCATCGCCGAGGGGCCGGTCGACGAGGCCGACGTGCTGGCGACGCTCGCGCCGCGCGAGAAGACCGCACTGCAGGTGGAGACGAGCTATACGCTCGCAGGCTGGCGCTACGACCAGCTGCTCAACTACGACCTGTGCAGCGCCGACGCGTCGCAACAGCTCGTGACCGCGGCGTTCGAGCGGCTGCATGGAGACGTGCGTTCGACGATCGCGGCGCGCAACCGGGAGCGCCGGCGCACGCCGGGTCTGCTCGCCTATCCGTACTTTTTGCCGGAGAACGTTCCCAACAGCACGAGCGTCTAGAGGCGCATCGCCTCGGTGACGGCCTGCTCGGGCGCGAGCGCGCGCCCCTCCTCGAGCAGGCGCTCGAGTTCGCCCTCGCCCAGGCTCGCGAGCAGCAGCTCGCGGGTGCGCTCGAAGATGAAGCGTTCTTGCGGCATGCGCAAGCGCGCCAACGCCGCGAACTGCGCGCCCGACGCGCCCAGCAAACGGGCGGCGATGCGGTTCTCGCCGCGTACGGCCGCGACGCCCGCGAGCAGTTGCAGCGCCGCACCGATGAAACGCCCGCTGCCGCGGCGGCTGCCGTACGAAAGCGCGTCGCGCGCGTCGTGGTACGCGCCGTCGATGTCGCCGAGCGCGAAGGACGCCGCCGCGGCGCCGGTAAGGCACCACATGGCCAAACCTTCCGAGGGCCCGTGCCCCCTGGCGTCCGCCGCACCCTGGTGCGCGTAACGGCGGGAGAGCGCGTAGTCGCCCGCTTGAAATTCGACTTCGCTCAGGAACTGGTAGACCATTTCTTGCCGGTAGCGCTCCGGTAGCTTCCGGCAGCACTCGAGCGCTTCGTGCAACAGTACGCGCCGCCGGTCTGCTTCGGCGGGATCGGTACAGACCGCGGCGACGCAGAGTATCCATCCGAGCAGAGCCGGGTCGCGCTGCGTGCGGGCGAGCGCGAGCGCCTCCTCGGCAACGTGCAGCCCTTCCGCGCGCCGGTCCAAATAGTAGCGTGCGAAGGCGACGAAACCGAGCGCGGAGGCGAGGTGTACCGGTTTGCCGCCGGACCGGCGGCATAGCTCCTCCGCGCGCTCGGCCGCATCGAGCGAACCGCGGGGCGAACCGATATAGGACTGAAACTTCGCAATCGCGATCAGGAGTGCGGTTTCCAGCCCTGCGTCCGCATCCTCCGGCAGCACCGCCATCGCGCGTTGCAGCCACCCGAGGCCTTCGTGGTACAGCGACAGCGCCTCGAACGTAAAGTTCAGCGTGCGCACGAAGGCCGCGCCGAGCACCGGTTCGCCGCCTTCGCCGAACGCCCACTCGAGCGCGCCGCGCGCGTTGTCGAGATCGGCCTCGAGTTGCGCCGGTGCGTCGGTTTCCGGGTCGGGCCGGCGTAGCGAGCGCTCGAAGCGCCGCTGAAAGTATTCCAGGTGACGGCGCGCGACCGCCGCCCGCTCGCCGCTTTGGACCAACCGTTCGCGCGCGTACTCGCGCGTCGTCTCGAGCATGCCGTAGCGCGGCACGTCGCTCTGGAGGTCGGCCGTCACGAGCGATTTGTCGACGAGGGAGGCCAACAGGTCGACGACGTCCCACGCGCCGAGCTCGTCATCCGCGCAGAGTTCCTGCACGGCTTCCAGCGTGAACGTACCGGAAAACATCGATAACTGCCGCAACACGCGCCGTTCGGTCGCGCCCAGCAGCTCGTAACTCCAGTCGAGCGCGGCGCGCAGCGTCTGCTGCCGCGGCAACGCCGTACGGTCGCCGCCGGCGAGCAGACGGAAGCGGTCGTCCAGCCGTCGCGCGAGCGCGGGCAGGCCGAGCGTTCGGGCCCGGGCCGCGGCGAGTTCGAGCGCGAGCGGAATCCCGTCGAGCCGGCGGCAGATGGTCACGAGTGCGCCGCGCGCGCGTTCCTCGCCGAGACCCTGTTCGTCGAAGCCCGGCGAGCGCTGCGCGCGTTCGAGAAACAACTGCACGGCGGGCGACAGCCGCAGTTCGTCGAGCGAGGGCAGCTCCGGCGATTCCGGAGGTACCGCGAGCGGCGCGAGCCGGACGAGCCGTTCGCCGGGCACGCGCAGCGGTTCGCGGCTCGTGGCGAGCACGTGCAACCGCGGGCAGGCGTGCAGTAATTTGGTCACGACCGCGGCCGCCGCGTCGAGCACGTGCTCGCAGTTGTCGAGCACGAGCAACGCCTCTTTATCGTGCAGCTCCGTGATCCACGCGTCGCTCGCCGACGTGCCGAGCTGCTCGCGCATTCCGAAGACGGCCCCGACGCGCGCGGAGACGAATGCGGGTTCGGCAACCGGAGCCAGTTCGACGAGCCAGGTCCCGTCGGCGAACCAGTCGCGCAGCCCGCGGGCGGCTTCGATCGCGAGCCGGGTCTTGCCGACCCCGCCGATACCGCACAGCGTCACCAGCCGGGCGTCCCGCGCGAGCCGGTTCACCACGACGCCGTCCTCGGCGCGGCCCACGAAGGACGCCGGCGATTGGGGTAGATTATCGTTCCGGCTCGCTTCCGAACGCAGCGCCGGAAAGTCCGCCGCCAGGCCGGGAACGGAAAGTTGATACACGCGTTCGGCGCGTTCGAGATCCTTGAGCCGGTGCGACCCGAGGTCGCACGCCGTCGCGCCCGGCGGCAGCGCGCCGCGTACGAGCTCGAAGGTCACGGCGGAAAGCAGGATCTGGCCGCCGTGACCGATCGTGACCAGCCGCGCGACGCGATTGAGCGGCGGTCCGAAGAAATCGCCGTCGCGCTCGTCACAGCTTCCGGTGTGGAGCGCCATGCGCACGCGCAGCCCGCCGACGCTCGAGAAATCGGCGCCGGCGAGATCGTGCTGCGCGCGCACCGCGGCGGCGACGGCATCCTCCGCGCGCGCGAAGACCGCGCAAAACGCGTCGCCCACGGTCTTGAACACGCGACCGCCGAACGCTTCGACGGCGCGCCGCAGGATCTCGTCGTGCCGCTGCAAGGCGTCGATCATCGGACTCGGCGCACGATCCCAACGCGACGTGCTGCCTTCGATATCGGTGAACAGGAACGTGACCGTGCCGCTCGGCAGCACGGTCCGCGCCGGCGCGGTTACGAAGCGCTCCTCTCGAAGCGAACGGGCAGGGACCGCGCACTGATGAGGTCTAGGCTCGTCAGCCACCGCGGCGCGCCGTTGGGCCGCGGGTCGCGCAGTCGCGCGGCCAGCACGGCGAACGCCTCCTCGAGTTCGGCCCGGGCGACTCGAGCGCCGAGGCAGGCATGCGGCCCGTGCCCGAGCGTTAGCGGTGGTTTCGGGCGCGGGGCCGCGATGTCGAACGGCGCGTCGCCGAACACGTCGGGATCGCGGTTGGCGGCGGCGACGGCGATCGTGAGCAGCGTGCCCCACCCAAGGTGGAGGTCCTCGTAGTCGACGTCGCGCCAGGCGATCCGCGACACCGCCGCGATGGCCGGCGCCCAGCGCAGCACCTCCTCGACGGCGGCGGGCGCGAGTTCCGGGCGCTCGGCCAGCAGTGCGAATTGCAGCGGGTGATCGACGAAGGCTGCGAATCCTAGCGGAAGCTGATAGCGCGAACTGTCGGCGAACGGTAGCCCGACGACGGTCGTACACAGCTCGTCATCGTCGAGCCGGTCGCCGTCGAGATCGACCGCGATCAGCCGGGAGATCAAGTCGTCGCCGGGTTCGCGGCGCCGCGCGGCGATCGTCTCGGCGGCGATCTTCGAGGCCGTCGCGAACGCTTTGGCGATCGCGGCGTGCGCCCCCGGCTGTGGCAAGAACATCTGGCCGAGGGTCGCGATGCTGCGCGCGAACGCCGGACGCTGGGCTGCGGGAATGCCGAGCCATTCGTTCCAGACGCCCAACGGGTACGGGAGCGCGAACGCTTCGACGAAGTCGCAGGAGCCGCCGGCGCCGAACGCGTCGATCAGGCCGTTCGCGATGCGCCGCATGACGGGGCGCAAGCGCTCGACGTCGGCCGGCTCGATCGCCGCCTGCGTCAGCCGGCGCAGGCGCGCGTGGCTGAGGCCGTTCCGGTTGAGCATCAGACCCCGCCACCAGTGCGCGACCGGTCCGCCCCAGAAGAAGCGGAAGTACGTGAGATAGCCGCTGAATTGCGAGAGGCGGTCGTCCGCCATCAGCGCCGCCGCCTGCTCGTAACGCAGCACGGAATACGCGCTATAGGTAAACTCGCCGAGGTGCGCGAGCGGCGTTTGCGCGTACCAGTTCGTTTCGCGGGCCCAAGCCACGTCCGGCGAATCGAAACGGAAGCCGTCTGCGAAGGTCGCGAGGACAGGAACCGTCGGCGGCGATGTCATGCGCCCCGTTTCGCGCCCGTACGCGTCACTTCTTTCGCCCCCGGGCGCCCCGGCCCGGCCGGGGTTCGACGCGCGGGAAGGGGCCAAGCGCGGGCAGGCGGGTCATTTGCGCCTGAAGATATCGGTGGTATACTCCGTGCAATCCGCACGCTTGCGAGCGGACCGGTTCTATCGTATTTTCCGAGCTCGACCGGGTGGTCTGTTATGCGATCTCCGGAGTACCGATTTCTCACGAACTGGTTCATTCCGAACGCGCGTTGCGAAGAGGTTTCGGACGTCTTGCAAGCGTCCGAAACGCTGACGGCGTGGTGGCCGGCCGTGTATCTCGACGTCAAGGTGATCGAGCGCGGAGGCGAACATGGAATCGGTCAGGTCCTCGACCTGTTCACCAAAGGCTGGCTACCGTACACGCTGCGCTGGCGCCTGAGCGTCGAAAGCGTCGAGTACCCGTACGGTTCGACGATCTCCGCGTCGGGCGACCTCACGGGCCGCGGAATCTGGACGCACCGGCAAGGCGAAGACGGCGTCCACACGACGTACGATTGGAACGTCACCGCCGACAAGCCGCTGCTCCGTTACGGTTCGTTCGTGCTGCGACCGCTGTTCGCGGCCAACCACCGCTGGGCGATGGCGACCGGCGAAGCGAGCATGTGCCGCGAGATCGCGCGCCGCCGCGGCACCGTCGTCGGACCGCCGCCGCAACCGACGTTCCGGCGCGCGACGCATTGACGTGAAGCCGCGACGTTGAGGCCGCGACGATACCGTCGCGGATCGGGTGGCGTTGATCGTGTAGACGCCGCCTACCGGGCCCGCGCCCCCCAGCTTGATCGTGTCCCGCCCCGTGGTGTATGAACGGGCCGGTCCCGTAGGATAGGGAGCGGCCATCGTGGCTCTCGGCGAAGGTTGTTTTTGCAGGGCAACTTTCACGAAAGGGAACCACAATGGCCAAGCCTAGTTACTGCACTCGCCGAGCTCGTTGAGAAGGGGGCCAACGACGACGACGTCCGCGAGCTCCTGACCCACGTCGTGCAGCGCCTGTGCCTCAAAGCCGCCATCGCCAAGGTTCTCAATGCCACATGGCAACGTTGCCGCGTCCACTTCATGCGTAACGCTCTCGCCGGCGCGAAGTTCGACGTGCTGGCCTACTTGGATTTTCCAAAGGCTCACCGTACTCAGGTCGCTACGACCAACCCACTCGAGCGCCTCAACGCCGAGATCAAGCGGCGTACCGATGTCGTCGGCATCTTCCCCAACGACCCCTCGATCGTGAGGCTCGTCGGCGCCTTGCTCGGCGGACCACGGCGAGCTGCTGTACGACGAGCGCGGACTGCCGCGTTGATCCTCGACACCTCGGCGCTCATCGCGATCCTCCGCTCCGAAAGCGACCCCGCCGCCTACGCCAAGGCGATCGCCGCGGCGCGCGTCCGCCGCATCTAGACCCTGAACTTCGTCGAGGTGGCCGTCGTCATCGATAGCAGTCGGGATCCGATCGCCAGCGCCGCTTCGACGATCTGGTGCGCGAGGCCGATCTCATCATCGAGCCGGCCAACGAGACGCACGTGCGTCTCGCCCGCGAAGCGTATCGCGACTTCGGCAAGGACAGCGGACACCGAGCCAATCTGAACTTCGGGGACTGCTTCGCCTACGCGTCGGGAAAATCGACCGGCGAGCCTCTGCTCTTTAAAGGCGACGATTTCGCGCACACGGATCTCAACCGGCTTTGTGAATCGTGTTTTCCGTCCCTACTCTATCTCCGTAGCTCTGCCGAGGCGATGCGCGCCAAATCGAACGCCGGACGCGAAGGGCCACGAAGCGGCTGTCGCTTGACTGCCGGGATATATCAGATATACTCGCCTTGTGGCGAAAGTCTTGATTTCGATCGACGATCAGCTTCTGCGCCGCCTCGACCGCGCAGCGAAGGCGAGACGGCTGTCGCGTAGCGCGTACCTCTCACGGCTGGCCGAGCAGGACCTCCTGGCAGTGTCCGGGAGGACGGCCGCCTCGCTCAAGGGCGCTTTGGCTCGCCTCGATCGTCTGTTCGAAAAGGCGCCTCCCAGCGACGCGACAGCCGAGATTCGCGCCGAGCGTGATGCGCGGTGAACGCCGTGGTACTCGATGCGTCGATCGTCATCAAATGGTTTCGCTCGGCCGGCGAAGCGCACGTCGAAGCGGCGCGCTCGTTTCGAGCCAAATTGCGGGCGGGAAAGCTACTCGTGCATGCCCCACCCCTGCTCTTTCTCGAAATTGTGAATGTCGCAGGCCGGAGGTGGCACTGGCAGGAGCCGGAGCTCGTAGAGCTCGTGTACGCGCTCGGCGATCTCGGCTTCGAAATTCACGAACCACCGCTCGTCGGCGTCGCCGAATGGACTGCGCGGGGCCTCACGGCCTACGATGCCTCGTACGTCGCCTTAGCCGAGGCAGACTCGCTCAAACTCGTCACCGCCGATGAACGCTTGCTTTCGATCGCGGAGCATGTGGCCGTTCCTCTCTCAGCGGCCAGTGGGTAGCGAAGCGTCATCCAAAGCATATGGTTCATCTGCCATTTCCGTTCGCCTCATCCGTTCGTCGCAACCCTCGGCGGCTTCAAATCGACCTAGCCCGAAGTGGGCGAGCCGGCCCAGAACGATCGGACCCTCGACCGAGCGATCGAATCCGATCGTCGCGCCCACAACCGGGGGGATCGGCCGCCGACTGCGCGACCCACGTCGTTCACCGATGCGCGCGCGCCGGAACGCGTCGAGGCGGGTTTGCCCGCCGAGGCGGTGCGCGATCGTGCGGCGGTGGTCCCACACCTCGACCTGCGCCGCGGGGAAGCCGCGCCGTTCGAGGGCGCGCGCGATCTGATCCTCGGGCGCGTCGACCGGGACCGAACCGCCAGGCCCGCGGAGCTTGGGGAAGCGATCGAGGACGACCGGCGTCACCGTTGTCCACCGCGAGCCGGTCGCCGGCTCGACGCGCCCGAGGTCGATGGAGTGCCCGCCGACCTCGATCTTTCGAGCGGCGCCGCCGCGCCGGCCGTAACACGCCGCGCAGGGGTTCGGCTGAACGGTCGCCCGAAGTCAGCCACGTTTCCGGGAACCCTGCTAAGCGATAGCAAGTCCGTGCCTTCTTACGTGTCTTCCTGTTGGGAGGCTGGAGCTGCGGGGGTGGATGAGCGTGCCGTCGAACGTAGGGGGCCGCGTTCAAAACGTGCGCGGGGATATGCAGGCGAGCCTAAGCAGCCAATGGCCTTTGCACGTTCGGCGCGTACGAAGGTCGGACTGCGCTTAGGTAATCGCTAACGAGCCGCATCCGCGGCAAGGAGACGGACACGCGCAACGGTCACCGTGGCTAGACGGTAGCCTCCATTCGAAGGGAAAACCAACGCGATGAGCAGCAGCCTTGCGATCTTGACGGACCGAGCCGTCGTTCCGCTCCAAGGTATCACCGACAAGCGCCTCGAGGTCGAGCGTTTGATCGAATCCTACGCGACCGGGGCCGCCGTCCTGAACGTTGGCATCAACCTGGCCGGCTTTATCCCGGTTCCGGGCGCCGGCGTGGCAGCCATGGCGGCTGCGATCGTCGCTCAGGCGCCCGCCGTCTATCAGCCGATGAGCCGGGAGATCGCCGCGATTTACCAACGCCGGCCAGGACACGCTACTGCCGGAATCGTGAGCGGCGGGGCGATCGAGGCCGGCCTCCAGTTGGCAATCGTGGATATCGGCACCGCGTTCTTGCAAGAGATCGCGATGGACATTATCCAGGATATCGGCTTCGGTGCGATCCTCGCTGCAATCCCGCTTCTTGGCGGCTTCGTCGCTAGCGCCCTCGATGCACGAATCGGGCACCAGATGGCCTGGCGCGTCGGCTATACGGTGGCGTTGTACCACGAGAATAGCGGCGAGTGGGTTGGTGGCTCGCGTGCGGAAACGTACCGGTACGTGAAACAGGCCTTTGCCGATGCACGACGGCAGGGCAAAAGCAAACCGGGTATACCTGACCTTGCCAATCCGAAGACGCCCATCGGGCGGCGCCAGCAGCAGACGCTTCACGCGATGGCAGCAATGCTGCTCGAGACCGGCCTCACCAAGGCCGACGTCCGGGAGCGCCTGCTGGCGAAGGGTTTCGAGGCGAGCGTCATCGACGGTGCGCTCGCCGCCCTGTGAGAGGCGAACCGCCGCGCGCCCGTTGGGCCGCGGCCGGCGACGCCGCGGTCTCTGCGGAGCCCGTTGGCCAAGCCGCCGAGCGGATCGACCCCGACGTCATCGCCGCACTCGCGCGCTGGCGTGGACTCGACGCGCACAGCCTCTCTCAACTGGGCGGCGCCCTGACGACGCACGCGGGCGCCTTTGCCGGAGATAGTCCCGGCTACTTGAACGCTCTGCACGGTTTCGTAGCCGAGCAAATCGTCGACAATAGCGTGACGCCGGGTCACGACGTCGTGTTTCCACATGCTACGACCGTCCCCGGCTGGGACATCAAGATCGACGGGGAGGCATTTCAGGTCAAAGAGGGCACACACGCGGCGGTGCTCGTGCACGAGGCCCTTGAAAGGTACCCGCAGTATCGCGGGTTTTTTACCGACCCCGGCGCGGCAGCGGAGCTTCGCGCGGAGGGCATCGACGCACGCGGCGTGCCGGGCCTTGAGCCCGAGCGGATCGCAAACGCGACACAAGCGAGCCTCACGGGTACCGGCGCGCTCGCGCACGCCGGCGTTCCCCAACTTCCGATACTGACAACGCTTACGACGCTGCTCCGTCGCTGGGAACACGTCCAACAAGGGCGCCTGGATGCATCAACCGCGGCGCGGGCGGGAGCGGTCGACGTGGGTGCGCGCAGTTTAGGCATAGCGCTTGGGGTCAAGGCTGCGTCCTTCGGCATCGTGGCGCTCGGCGCGTACTCGTTCGCGGCCGTCGCGTTACCGGCGGCGGCAATCGCAGGCGCGTTCGGGTTGCAGCATCTTGTGACCCGGCGCCGCTCGGAACAGCTCGATGTCGTCCTCGAAGACTTCGAGACCACGCGAACGGCCGCCGAGCAAAGCGCTGGAATCCTCGTCGAGGTGGCGCGTGATGAAGTGGCGGCCTGTATCGTAGACGTTCGAGCGGTCCGAGAAAGGAACATCGCGGATCTGCGACGCGAATGGGCCGACGCCGTCGCGGAGACCGAAGTGGCGAGTTTGCAGGAGCTCACGCGGTGCGCTGAGGCCGTGATTGCGTCGATCGGCGGGTCGCGGCGACGGTCGGCCGCGCGACGGATCGCAGCGGCAATGTCCGAATCCGACTGGACCCACCGGATCGGGGCTCTTGATGCGGCGATCGAGGCAGCAATGGGCGAGCTATCGCCGGCCGAGTGGTCACGCTGTGCGTCCGATCTCGGCCGTGCGCGCACGCGCTACCGCGAGCGCTGCGAGGCACTGCAAGGGCTGCAAGCGCGCATCGACCGCCAGGCTGCAGCTGAGGTGTCGAGTGCGCGTCGCGAAATCGCGGTCGCCGCGATTGATGCGTACATGACGCTCATGCGGCGCACCGGACGCCTGTGCGAGCGCGTCGCCGCGGCATTTGCCACCGTCGACCGGCAGCTTGCCGAACTCGGCCGCGATGGGCTCACCGATCGGGCAGCCGGTGGATAACACCTTCACGTACTACGACCTTCTTGGTGTACGCCCGGACGCGTCGCACTCGGTGATTCAAGATGCCTACCGCGCGGCAATACGTCAGTACCACCCAGACGTCAACGCCGCGCCGAATGCTCAGCAGATCACTGCAATGCTGAACCACGCATACAAAATCCTAAGCGACCCGGCGCAACGCAATGCCTACGACCGCGACATCGGCGTTCGCTCCGGACCGGCCAACGCGGGATGGCCACACGATGCTGGTCCCGAGGCCTCCGGGGGGTCAGGCTTTCAGCGATCCACTGCGACGGCCCCCGTCGACCCGTTATCGTCAGCCATCGGCTGGCTCGTCCCGCGCGTCTTGGGAGGTGTCGCCGTCCTGGCGATCGGCATCGTCGCCGTCGGCGTGCTCGTGCACCTGCTCCCGTTCCTCTTGGCTGTTTTGGTCATTGCCTTCGTCGTACGTGGACTTTCTCGGCTGATCTCCTAAACCGAAGAAACCGAAGCGTTGACGACCTAGCCGGCTTTACGGTCGCAGAGAATCTTCTCCAGGGTCGAAGATCTGAACCGTGTACCCCGCCCGGAGAGATCCACTGCGGTGAGGCGCTTGTTCCCGCACCGGCTGAACCGCAGCGCGTGCCGACAAACCCTCAATCAAGCTCTGCCTTCGGCGACGTTGTTAGCTGGACCGTACGTCCGGCGGATGTCACTCGGGCTCAAGAACGTGAAGTCGTCGAGATAGCGGCCGGCGGATGTTAAGCCCTGGTGGATAGGAACATACGAGGATAGCGGTGCTTCAGCCGAAATCACGACGAAGGCGTCCCGAACGCAACGTTCGCGCATCGCTATAGTGCGGCGACGGCGTAGTCGCTCGATTCTCAGCGCAGTCCGAACTGCGCTGCTATGTCTTGTTGAAGTAGATCCGGCCCCAGTTGGAGCTTACCTGAACGTTGGGCTGCAGGAAGTTTTCCACGTTCAGCAGTCCGCCGTCGAGCAGTTCCTGCCAGATTCCGTTCGTCGAAAATGGGACGTCGACGACGGTGTCGCTATCCGAGTAGTTCAGGACGATGATGAACCGTTCCAGCGACCCGTCGTCTGCGGGACCGTAGCGATGGTAAATCACGACGCCGATGTCGGCGAACACGCCGTAGCCCTGCTGGTTCGCGGCCGGGAAGAAGTTCGGCGAACGCAAAGACGGGTGCGCCGCGCGCAACCCGATCAGCTTCCGGTACAGGCCGTACAGCGATTGCCCGATGGCGTCCCCCGCATATGCCGCCCAGTGCAGCGGCCGGGGTGAGACGCGATCCGAGCCGCTTTCCGGCACGAAATAATCCTCGCCGAATTCTTGGCCGTTATGAATCAGGACGATGCCCGGCGACGTCAGCAGCGAGATCGCGGGAGCTTGCGCCTTGTACCAGCGCCCGCGACCGCCCGCGTTGTGGACCAGCGTCGAGTGATCGTGATTCTCGACGTAGATCACGGGCGACTTGCCGGCGGCGAAATCCAAGTTGCTGTTGAGGACGCGCAAGAGCTGATCGTCCAGCCGGCCGCCGGCGGCATAGTCGAACGTCTGGAGCATGAACGGATCGAACCAGCACCCGGTCGCCTCGCTCTGATTCGTGTCGTCGATGGCGTCGTACCGGTTATCCGCGAGGTCCTCGATCATGAAGGGCATATTGCGGCGACCGGCGGCCGTAGTCTGGGCAGCCAGATCCCCGATCAGCTTGACGACCCCATAGGACGGATCGTCGTGGCGGAGATAGCCCAGAGCGTAGTCGAAGCGGATGCCGTCGACCTTCCACGTGTCGAGCCAATACAGGCAGACGTCGCGGATGAACTCTTCGGTGCAGCTGTTGCCGTAGTCGAAGTTCGCAAAGTAGGCGCCTTGGCCGCCGACGTACGGCGAATCGCTCGGGGTCTGATAAAACCAGAGATAGGGGAATCCCTGATCGGGCCCGGAGCCCGCGTTGACGTCCTCGAACACGCCGTCGAGCACGACCGCGACGTTGCGCCGATGCAACTCGTCGATCAGCCTTCTGAGGCGCCACAGCTTGTTCGTCGGCTCCTGCGCATCGTGAGTGTAGCGATACGCAACGGAGAAGAACTGAAACGGGTTGTAGCCCCAACTGAATTCGCCGCCGGGCCAGGCGGTCCACGGCATGAACTCGATTCCGGTGACGCCGAGGTTCTGCAGGTAATCGAGTTTGTCCCGAATCGCGTCGATGGGAGCACGAGCGCCGCGGAACTCGGCGGTGAAGTCGTCGATCATCAACTCGTACAGCACGAGATCTTTCGGCGGCAGCGGCCGGCCGAGCGGCTTTGCGACGCCCAGTCGCGGTCCGCCGACGACGAAGGCGGCATTATCGTTCGCGTCGCTGCCGCCGTATTTCGTGCACGGATCGGACACCCAGCGGGTCGTGCCGTCTTCGAACGTGACGAAGTACTTATACTGATAGAATCCGTCGTCCAGCGGCACCGTACTGAAGGAATAGAGCCATCCTTTGCCCTGATACTGCGCCTTTTCCAACACCGGGGCGGAGGCGACGTCCCAGTCCAGCCCGCCGAGCTGATGTTGAAAATCGCCGGCCACCTGCAATGTAGCGATGTGCGGCAGGCCGCCGCGTTGGTACTGGCTCGGGTCGAGCGCGTTGTCGGGAAAGAAGACCCGGAAGGTGACGCTTCCCGCATCTAGGTCGACGTTCGCCCCGAATGACTCGTACATCAAGCCGCCCCCTCAACTGAACCCGGCCGCCTGCCGTTGCCTTACTCTACCCTCGAGCGGCGACGCTTGCCAAGCCGGGCACCCGGCCGCTCGCCGCCATGTCCTACCGCCCTCTTCGCCGACCGCGAATCCCCCACTTCACCGATGTCTCACGAGTTCCGGGCGCATTACACTAAAAACGGCGACCCGGCATACCGCCGCGGTGGCTATTTGCGCGACGCGCTTCGCGGATTATGGGGAACCTCAATGCCATCTTCGCCTCGCATGCGGCCTAGCGTTCTCGCGGGCTTCGTTTCGCTTTCGCTCGTTCTCGCGCTAGCGGCCGGAACGACCGCTACGGCGTGCACCGGCATCCGGCTGACGGCGAAGGACGGGACCGTGGTGGTCGCGCGTACGCTCGAATTCGGGCTCGATCTCAAGTCGAAGATCGCCGTGATTCCGGCCGGTACGGCCGTGACCGGCACGCTGCCCAACAACGCGAAAGGCATCGCCTACACCACGAAGTACGGAATCGTGGGAGCCAACGCATTCGACTTGGAAATGGTCGTCGACGGCGTCAACGACCAAGGCTTGTACGTGGGCGAGTTTTTCTGGCCCGGGTACGCCGGATACGCGAACGTCACGCCGGCGAATTCCTCGAGAGCGATGGCCGGATACGAGTACAGCTCCTGGATTCTCGGGAACTTTGCGAGCGTAGCCGAATTCAAGGCGGCCTACGATCGCGTCGTCCTCGCTCCGACGGTCGTCCCGCAGATGGGCATGGCGCCCCCCGTGCATTTCCGCATCGTCGATAAGACCGGCGCCGCGGTCGTCGTCGAACCCATCGGCGGCTCCTTGCGCATCTACGACGACCCGGTCGGCGTCCTGACCAACGCCCCCACCTTCGATTGGCATATCACGAATCTCTCGAACTACATCGGTCTGTCGCCGGTCACGCAAGGGCCCCGCAGCGTCGGCGGCCTGACGCTCGACAGCTTCGGCCAAGGCTCCGGTTTCTACGGCATACCGGGCGACTTCTCGCCGCCTTCGCGCTTCGTTCGCGCGACGGCGTTCGAGCTGAGCGCCGTGCAGCCCGCTACGGCGGCCGATGCCGTCCAGCAGGTCTTCCACATCCTCAACAACTTCGACATCCCGGTCGGCTCCGTGCGCCAGACGGTACAGGGCCAAACGGTCGACGAGTACACGCTCTGGACCTCCGCGGAAGACCTCAAGAACGGGCAGTTCTATTTCCGTTCGTTCACCGACCAGACGCTGCGCGGGCTCGACGTGCGCAAAGCGTTGGCGGCGAGCGGCGGAACGTTCACCGAATTGCCGCTCGAGACCACGCTGCCGAGCCCGATCGTCCCGGTCGGAAGGTAGCCCTCACTTTTCCCCCTCGCCCGTATCCCACGACTGACTCGCCGCCGTCGCGAACGCGCTCTCCTCGCTCGTGCGCACGGCGCTCGTGTTCGCGCTCAAGTTCGCGTACTTCGCGCGCGTGCCCGCCGGCGACGCGACGTACGCGCCGACCGAGCGCGTGCCGATCGTGCGCCCCTGCCACTGCGAATCGTTGGCACCCAGGAACACGAACGCCCAGCCCTCGGCCTGGTGCCGATCGATCAGGGCCTTCACCGACTCGGTCGTCCACTCGACCGACGAGTTCTCCAGGCCGTCCGTGTCGATCACGAACATCGTCTTATCGGCCTTGACCGGCAGCGACTCGTACTTCGCGATCTCTTTTCCGACGGCATCGAGTAGCGCGGTCCGGCCGCCGTGACCGCCGTAGTAATCCTCGGCCGTCAGCGGCGCGAGCTCGCGGATCGGCCGCGCCGCAAAGCGCTCCTTGAACTCCGTGTCGAACGTCGCGAGCGTCACGTACGCGTCTCCCGGCTCCCGGCGCTGATTCTCGATAAAGTTGTTGACGCCGCCCACGGTATCGCCGATGAGATGATGCATCGAGCCCGATGCGTCGAGGATGAAGATGATGTCGATGCTCGCCATGCCTGCGGGATTCCGGGGGGTCGTGCAAACGCCCTTGCCGTACCGGCAGGTTCGGTTAAAACAGAGCCCGTAGTTCAGCGGTCCCCTTATTAGAGGAGAATACGATGAGCGTCTATCGCGTCACTGAGATCATCGGCACGAGTCCGAACGGCTGGGAAGATGCGGCCAAGGAGGCGTTGGCCGCGGCGGCAGGGACGCTGCGCAATCTTCGCGTCGCCGAAGTCGTCGAGCAAGATATCGCGCTCGACGAGAAAGGCGGGATCGAGTCGTTTCGCACCAAGCTGCGTATCAGCTTTAAGTACGAAAAGGATTAACCCTCAAGAGTAGCCGCCGAGCCGTCGGCCGCTTGCTCGCGTCATCGCGCTACCAGGAGACCCCCGACTAGCGCGATGACGGGGCGCGGCCGGACTGTGCGTCGAGGAAGGTTTTCAAGACGGCGTTGAAGCTACGCGGCTTCTCGGCCGGCAAAGCGTGCCTCGAATCCGGGACGACCACGAGCTTCGCGCCGGGGATCTTCGCGACGTACGCCTCTTTCGCGGCGACCGGAAAGTAGTCGTTATCCGCCGTGACGATCAAGGTCGGACAGGTGATGTTCTCGACTTGTGAGAGCACGCTCCAACCGATGAAGGCGCGCATGGCCGCCAGATATCCGCCGCGGTCGTTTCGCGCGTACCGTTCGATGAAGGTGGCGCGGACGCCGGCCAGTTCCGGACCGGGTAAGAGCTTATCGGCCAGGACTCGGCCGAATCGGCGGAAGCCGAGCCACCGGATCATCGCGAACCGGGTCAACACCATCAGCCTTTCTCGGGACGTGCGGACCGCGGCGTCCGGAGTGCTGTTGACGACGACCAGCGATTTCACCATGGAGGGGTAGCTGACCGCCATTTGAAAGGCGACCCCGCCGCCGAGGGACAGGCCGACCACGTGCGCCGACTCGATGCCCAAGGCTCGCAGCAAGCCCGCGGCGTCCGAGGCCAACATTTCCATGCTGTACGGGCCCGGCGGCTTTGCGGACTTCCCGTGGCCGCGAAGGTCGAACGTGATGACCTGATAATCCCCGGAAAACGCTTCGACCTGGAGTTCCCAATCCTGCAAACACGAGCCCAGGCCATGTAGGAACAGAACCGGTGGACCGTGCCCCGTGACTTCGTAGTACAGAGCGGTCCCGTTGACGTCCAGCATAGGCATCGATCGACCTTCTTGGTCTTGCAGAACTCCCCCCCGGTCGATCCGGCTCAAGTCTGAGGGAGGCTAAGGGATCGACGGACGAGGTCGATCATCGGCTGTATGTCCTGCGCGACCTGCGCCTCGATCAGGCGCGGTCCTTTGGTCTCCAGCGCCGCGCGGAACTGCTCGTGGAACTCCTCCGCCGTCGTTGCGCGGCGGGCCGGGACGCCCTGCCCCTCGGCGATCCGGACCCAGTCCAGGACCGGCCGGGCGAGCGACATCATCGATTGCATTTTTTCGTTGGTATCGCCCGCGCGAACGCGGGCCAGTTCGACTTCGAGGATTGCGTAATTGTCGTTCTTCAGCACGACGACGGTGACGTCGGCCTGCTCCCTTGCCATCGACCATAGCGCCTGGTTCGTGTACATTCCGCTGCCGTCGCCTTCGAGGGCGACGACTTTGCGGGCAGGACAGGCCACAGCCGCCCCTAACGCCACCGGCAGGCCCCCGCCGATCGCACCGCCGCACGACCCGAACAGATAGTCGTGGGCCCGCGCACCTTCGGTCCGAGCGTAGATCGGCGCTCCCGAAGTGATCGATTCGTCTACGAGAATCGCATTCTCCGGCAATAACGCGCAGAGGCTCTGCCCGATCGCGTCGGCGGTCAGGGCGCCGGAAGGCGCAGAAGACGCCGCTCGCGCCCGCAGCGCAGCCGGAGCCTCCGGCGCGCCGAGCGCTTTCGCAAGATCGCCGAGTGCCGCCGGGATGTCGTGATCGACGGTCGCCAGGGTCGACACGGCGCAGCCCTTTGGGACCTTGATGACGGGCTTGTCCTTATAGGCGAACGTGACGACCGGGAGTAACGCGCCCACGAGAATCATCTGTTCGTACCGCGCGAGGAACGCGAGCGCCATCTCGGCGATGTACGGAATCAGCGTAACCGGAACGCGCCCTTCTCCGCGCGCGAGCCGCGACGGAAAGGTCTCCCCGAGGAGGTCGGCCCCGGTCGCCGCCGCGATGCGTCCGGCCAGTTCCAGCTCGCCGGCATGCAGCGCACGGCTCCCCAGGACGATGGCCGTCTTCTTGCCGTTGGTCAACAGCGCGGCGGCGTCCGCGATCGTTTCGGGCGCCGCTTTCGGCGTCGAGATCGCTTCGGCCGGCAGCGGCGGGGCGGCCGCCGGATCCCAGTGGCAATCGGTGGGCGCGATCACCGTGCAGATCTTTCCGGCACCGATGCGCGAGTAGCGCGCCGCCTCCACGCCGAGCACGCCCAGGTCGCCGGCCGTGTGCGCTTCGTGCGCCCAGTGCGAGACGACGCGCGCCAGATCGACGATCCTCCCGCCGATCAGCTCGTGCTCGGGATAATTCGGCTGATGGTAGGTCGCGTTCGCGCCCACGATGTTGACCATCATCGTATTGGCCCGCCCCGCGTTGTGGAGCATCGCGATGCCGTTGGCGAACCCGGTACCGACGTGCAGCAGCGTGAAGGCGGGCTTCCCCGCCATCCGCGCGTACCCGTCGGCCGCCCCGGTGACCGTGTTCTCTTGCAGGCAAAGCACCGCTCGCACGTCCGTTCCGCGCCCAATTTCGTAGACGAGCTGCATCTCGGACGTACCGGGGTTGGCGAAACACGTATCCAGCCCGCTCTCGACCAACGCCTTCAGTAAGGCTTGCGCACCATTCATCGTGTCATCCTCGTATCGTGCGACCGCGTCGCGATTCGGGCGTTCTTCTGCGCGCTCGATGCCGTTCTCTCTTATGGATTCCGAACGGCGATAACGCCGCTCGTGGAGGTGATGCGCGCCGGCCGAACGAAACTGCCCCTCCGCTTGACGTACGATAGATTGCGCCGGCCGCGGCCGGTACCGCCGCTTGGCGGATAACGGCGGCGGCCCCGGCGCTCCGGCGCCTCCGCGCCCCAGCCCGCACCGGTGAACGTGCAAGCCGAATTAGCCAAAGAGCGAAATCGGGCTGCCGCCGAGCGTACGCTGATGGCCTGGATTCGCACGTCTCTATCGATGATAAGCTTCGGCTTCGGTATCGACAGCATCGTCAGGGCTATCCAGCGTTCGCAGCCGCACATCGATACCATCCGGCTCTCGGCCGTCCTGGGATTGGCGTTTACCGCTTTGGGCACGTACGCGATGGTCGTAGCGGCAGTCGAGCACTCCAAGGAACTCAGCTACGTTCAGCGGCCGGAGGCCTACACGTATCGGCCGCGCCGTTCGCTCGCACTCACGGTGGCGATCGGCATCGTCTGCATCGGCATCGTTGCCTTCTTAGGCATCCTCTTTAAGGTGACGTCGTGAACGCCGCGAACGAACTCGCGAAGGAACGCAGTCGCGAAGCGGCGGAGCGAACGCTGACGAGTTGGATTCAAAGCTGCCTGACGCTCATCGCGTTCGGCTTCGGCTTCGACCGCATCGTCAAAGCGTTGAACCACCCATCGTTGCAAAGTCAGCAGACGTTTCTTTGGGAGAGCATCGTCCCCTACGTCGCCATGAGCGCGATCGCGTTGGGCGTATTCTTACTCCTGCTCGCCATCGCCGTACACCATAGCCAAATGAAGGCGTTAGCGCTGACGGGCTCGCTGAGCGCGCCGGGATCTCGGCCGCTCGTGCTCGCTACGGCTGCGATCGTCCTTTTCGCCATCTTTGCGGCGATCGTGCTCCTGATAAAGGCCATATGACCGGCCTCGAGCCGGAGCGGCGTACGAACGGGCGCCTTCTCGGGTTTGTAACCTAGTTAAGCGTGCGACTGTGACACGGCGGCGCGCGGATCTCCCGATCTTCGGCGCTCCTGGCCGCTCCGTCGATCTTGGAATATACTGAGGTTCGAACCAGCTCCGCGTCCGAGTGCTCTTCGGATTGGAGGCACGACTATGGTCCCGGGCTCGCAATCGCGAGAGAAGCCTACAAGCATCTGCGTGCGGCAGATGACCCTGGAGGACGTCCCGGCGGTCGTGAACGTGAGGCGACGCGCGTTTGCAGGGATGCCGACCGCGACGACCGCGGAAAAGCTCGCGAACCAAATCGCCGTCTTTCCCGAGGGCCAGCACGTCGCGGTGGATGAGGCCGGCCGCGTCGTGGCTTCATCCAGCACGCTGATCGTCGACTGGGACGACTACGCTCAGTCGGCTAATTGGTCCGATATCACCAGTCACGGGACGTTCGGCAACCATAATCCGCTCGGCAAAACGCTGTACGGCGCGGATATGGCCGTCGATCCGGCGGCCCGCCGCCAGGGCGTCGGCTCGCTCTTCTACGAGGCGCGCAAGAGAATCGTGAAGGAGCGCGGCCTCAAGCGGATGCTGACCGGTGGACGAATACCGGGCTACGCGCAGGTTGCGGGACAGCTGACGCCGCGCGAATACGTCGCCGAAGTGGTCATGGGGAAGCGAACGGATCCTACGCTGAGCTTTCAGCTCGCCAACGGGTTCGTCGTCCTCGACGTCGTTCCGGGGTACGTCGACGATGACGACTCGCAGGGCTTCGCGACGCTCTTGGAGTGGCTCAACCCCGCCTATATAGCCGGGGTGAGTTTCCAGACGATCGAACAGCACGCGACCAGCCACGAACTGGGCGACGCATCGGCGGCTGGGGATCCGCGCCGCGGCCGCGTGAGGATCGCGGCGATCCAGTATCTCCTGCGCCCCATAAACGCCTTCGAGGACTTCGCAACCCAAGCGGAGTTCTTCGTCCGCAGCGCCCGGCGCTACCAGAGCGACTTCGTTCTGTTTCCCGAGTTCTTCACGATGCAGCTGCTGAGCTATCTGCGCGATCCGGCGCCGGCACGGGCCGTCCGCCGTTTAGCGGAACTCGCGCCGCAATACGAAGAGCTCTTTACGAGGCTGGCAACGCAAACCGGAATGTACATCGTCGCGGGAACGCATCCGGTCATACAGGCGGGTGAGGTCTTCAACGCCGCTCACCTCTTCACGCCCGGCGGTTTGGTGTTTCGGCAGAAGAAAGTCCATCTGACGCCGATCGAAAAGGGGCCGTATCAGCTCAGCCGGGGCCACGGCTTCTACCTGTACCACACCGACCACGGCAAGGTCGCGATCCTCGTGTGCTACGACGTGGAATTCCCCGAAGCGGCGCGCTGCTTGGCCAAAGCCGGCGCTCAGATCATCTTCGTTCCCTCGTGTACCGACGGCCGGCACGGATTTCACCGCGTCCGCTATTGCGCCCAGGCCCGTGCGATCGAGAACCAAGTCTACGTCGCCGTGACCTCCACCGTCGGCAACCTGCCGGCCGTACCCTACATGAACACGAACTACGGCCAGGCGGCGATTCTCACGCCGTTGGATTATTGTTTTGCACGCGACGGGATCGCCAACGAAGGCATCGTCAACCAAGAACAGATGATCGTCGCCGACGTCGATCTCGGGCTTCTGGAAGAACAGCGCATCACGGGCACCATCATTCCGATCACCGATTTGATCAAGGACGCCTACGACCGCGTCATCCACTGCGTCGCCCGCGACACGCCGGGGACCGGCCCGAAGCGAGAGGACGGCGCCCTCGCAACGCTCTCTTCGAGCTAGTGTCCCGTTCCAGGAGTTCGTTGCATAAGTCGGGAGTGGATTTTCGTTCGTATCGAGGAGCGAGGAGCGTGGAATGGCGAGCCATTTGAGCGACGAGCGACGACGAGACGGGCGAAAAGCCGCCCCGAATTATGTGACGAATTTCTGGAGCGGGACACCAGCGTCCCGCCGATCGCGTGCGGACCGGAGACGCTCGGACCGGTAGCGAACGAGATACGACCCGGTAAGGGAACCCGAAGCCGGGAGCGTCGTGAGGTGCGCACCGTTCTCCTACGAATCGAAAACTCTCGATAAACCGGCGGGCAGCGGTTGCTGGCTGCTCGCCGTCTGGCTTGCCACGGCTTTATTTACGGTCACGTTCTGTTATGTCGGCGCCGTCCGCTACAATGCGTTTCGGTCCGGCGTCGACGACGGTATATTCATGCAAGTCATCGCGTCCGCCGGTAGCGGCTTTCACAGCTCCGTCGAAGGCGGCTTCAACCACCTCGTCGCGCACTTCTCGCCGATCCTCTTTCTCATCGCGCCGCTCGTTTGGCTAACGCGCTCGACGCTCGCGCTCGTCGTCGTTCAGACGCTCGCGCTCGCGCTTATCGGGCCGCCGCTCTTCCTCATCGCACGCAAGCGCATGCCCGCCGGGCTAGCCGCGGCAACCGCCTGCGTGGTGCTCGCGTACCCGCCGCTGGTCGCGCTGGCATCCGGCGATTTTTCGGAACTGCTCCTGGCACCGGCGGCAACCGCGTGGCTGCTCTGGGCGCTCGATGCGCGACGATGGGTTCCGGCGTGCCTCTTCGCCGCCTGCGCCCTCGGCATCAAGGAAGACGAGTTGCTGGTTCTGGCGGTGCTCGCGGCCGGGCTTGCCGTCCACGCGTACCGGCGCCGGGATGCAGCGTTAGCCAGGTTCGCGCTTGCGCTATTCGTCGCGTCGATCGGACTCGTCGGCACCTACTTCGCCTTCTTGCGGTCGGCCGTCGCTCACGGTATCGCGTACTGGTCGTTCCACTTCTACAACTGGAACAGCACGCCCGAGAGCCCGCTGGGTTACGCGCCGATCGATTCGCCGCTGCGCGCCTGGTACGTCTGGTGGGCGCTCTTTCCGCTGGGCGGGATTTGCTTGCTCTCACCGGCTATACTGCTGGCCCTTCCCGGTTTGGCCGAGGTCATGCTCTCGCATGAAGCGGTCGTGATCAACCTTTCGACCCACTACCTCGCGACGTGGCTGCCCTACGTGCTGCTTGCGTACGTGCTGGGTGTGGCCACGATCGCGGCGCGCAACCTGACCGCGGCGCGGGTAGCGGTCGGGGCCTGCGCGCTTCTGACGCTGTGGACCGACGTCTACGCGAATCCGTCGTCGATGTATCACCGCCCCTTCCGCTACCCGGGCCCGCACGAGCGGGCGCTGGATGAGATCGTAGCGCAGTTGCCGCCGGACGCATCCGTCGGGACGAGCCTGAACGTCTTCGCGCACCTCGGAATGTACCCGGGTGCCACGCTCGGCCTGGCGACTGCTCAGTACATTCTCCTCGATAGAACGTGCGAGTCGGCCGACTGCAAGAACGGTACCTTGCCGCAAGCCGACCAACTCCTGACGAGCAACCGCTACCGCCTGCTACGCCGTCTCGACGGCGTCGAACTCTACGAGCGCCGCTAACGGCTACGAAAAGAGCGGCAGTGTTTTCGCCGCATCGTTCAACGGCAGCAGCGCACCGTCCCGCGGTATTCGACGGCCGAACTCACTGCCCGGTCGATCTGGCGGACGGCCGCGGCACGTTCGTCATCGGTTCGTATACCGCACCGGTTGTGAAGTCCGAGCATGCGCGGGACGTTCGAACCGCTCTTCGACTGGTACTTTCGGCGCACCAGCCCCGAAAAGACGAATCGCACGTAGGCAAAGGCCTCGAGAATCCGGGCGCGGATTCATCGAGGCCTGCCTTGCGGAGCGGCCGGGGTTACGACGCTACAGGCGTCTGAGAATCGATGAATTGCCGAACGACGAGATTGTAGAATGCGCTGCTCTCGTCGGGACCAAACCCGAGCGTGACGGCGATACGATGGAGTAATCTCGGTGAGGCCTGTGCCGCCCCGGACTCGATCATCGCGTACCACACGCGCGACACGCCGATCGCTTCTGCCATTTCCTCCTGCGTGATCGCGTGACCGACGCGGTCCCGGTGCCTGGGGAGCGCCCCTATCGAAGCGGAGTGAGCCGGCAGTTCCCTGCGGTGGTTGCGGAGGAACGAACCGACGGACTCCCTCGGTTCGCAGTCGATGAGACACGTTTGCATGGATTGACTTCCTCCTATCTATGCGGACTTCAGTTGAAGGGCGAGCCCCGACCACGTGACGCCGGCAAAGATGAGATTGACGCCGACCGCGAAGCCGATGAACCAGGCTGCGGAAATGGGCCACGCCGCCCAGAGCAGAATGCCGAGCACGACCGAGACGACTCCGCTGAACGCTACCCAGCCGTACTGCGGAAATTGGAGCCACAGCGCGGCGATAAAACCGTAGATTCCCTCGAAGATGAAGAGAGTCGCCAGCAACAGCGTCACCACGAGGGCGCCCGCCACGGCGTGCTGCATCAGCATCCAACCGACGATGATATCGAGGGCTCCGAAGAGAAGGACCAGGAAGACGTGCCCGGCGCCCCGCGCCTGAAAACCCGTGAGAAGCTTCACGATGCCGGCGGTGAGGCAGACGGCCCCGAGTACGACGATCGACGCGAGCGTGGCTGCCGTTCCGTAGATCAGGGCATACACGCCGAGTGCGATCATCGCGATCCCGAGCGCTAGGTACCAGCCCCACATCTTATGGGTTTGATCGATTGCGTCCGAAAAGTCTGCCGCCATTTCTCTCATTGTCACTGCTCTCATGTTGTATTCCCCTTCGCTGATAGCGGTTATTGTAATGCCGATCGTCCGGCTGCGTTCGGGACGACCGGCGCTTCCACACTCAATACTACCGGCTTCGCACGTCGCGGCTAGTCCGATCCTGTCGCGTCGCTGCCGAATTCTGCTGCCGGTTCGCCACACGGCGATGGAGCTCTCGGACTACGCGCTCGGGGCCGAACTCGATGCGACCTCGGCGAAGCGGCCGATCGCGCGCTTCCGGTACGAGGACCGCCCGACGCCGCTGCTCGAGGCCCCGGACGGCGGCCGCCCTTGGCTCCCTTTCAAAACCCGCAGGCGCCCGAGGCGATCGCGGGAAGCTGGCTTGCATGGCGAGCTACTCCGGCATGGGCAGATCCTCACCGGTGCGCGAGTGTCACCGCGTTCGTCGAAGAAGGGCTGATGGATAGCATCGGCGCGTCCGTCGAGCGGCTCGAACTCGCGGCCGTCGTCAAGGCCTCGCACGCGGTGTCGGAAGAGATCGAGCTCGACAGGCTGATCGAGACGCTCATGAAGATCGTGCTCGAACATGCGGGGGCCGAGCGGGGCTTGCTCGTCCTTTTCCCCGGCGACGAGCCGCGGATCGCCGCGGAAGCGACGACGAGCCGCGGCACGGTTGCAGTGACGCTGCGAAGGACGGCGGCCGTCACGCCGGCCGAGCTGCCCGAATCCGTGCTCCGGTACGCGATGCGCACGCGGCAGAGCGTGATCCTGGACGACGCCGCGGCGTCGACGGGTTTCTCGGCCGATGCGTACGTGCGGGAGCGGCGCCCCCGGTCCGTCCTCTGCCTCCCCCTCGTCAAGCGGACGAAGCTCGTCGGTGCGCTGTACCTCGAGAATTTCCTGACGCCCCGCGCCTTCACATCCGATCGCATCGCGGTATTGGAGCTGCTGGGCTCGCAAGCCGCTATCTCGCTGAAGAATGCCATCCTCTTTTCCGATCTGCAGCGGGAAAACGCCGAGCGCACACGGGCCGAAGAGGAGCTCAGGCACAGCCAAACGTTCCTGGCCGAAGGACAGCGACTGAGCCATAGCGGCAGCTGGGCTTGGAACGCCTCCACGCGGCAACTCGTCTGCTCGGAGGAGGCCTTCAGAATCCTCGGATACGATCCGTCGGTTTCTGCCACCCTCGAGATGGCCTTCGAGCGCATCCACCCCGAAGATCTTCATCTCGCGCAAGAGGCGACCGACCTCGCGGCGCGCGAAGCGAGAGGCTTCGACATCGAGCACCGCTTGCTGATGCCGGATGGATCCGTAAAACACGTCCACGTCGTCGCTCGTGCCGTAAGAAACGAAGCGGACCAGGTGGAGGTCATCGGGGCCCTCGTGGACGTCACCGCAGCCAAACGAGCCGAGGAGGAACTGCGCAAAGCGCACGCAGCGCTCGCGCACGTCACTCGGGTGACGGCTTTGGGTGAGCTGGCAGCTTCACTCGCCCATGAAGTGAACCAGCCGCTCACGGCCATCGTCAGCAACGCCGAAGCGTGCCGGCGCTGGCTCGACCGCAGCGTTCCTGACTTGGGCGAAGCACGCGGCGCCGTCGAGAGGATCATCGCGAACGGCCATCGGGCGGGCGAAGTGACCAGGCGCGTCCGAGCGCTGTTGCACAAGGGCGATACCGAAAGGACGGCGCTCTATCTCAACGAGGTCGTTAACGAGGCCGTGGCGCTCGTGCGGCACGAAGCGCTCAGCCAGCGCGTGGCGCTGCGCGTAGAGCTCGCGCCCGCGCTGCCGCCGGTCGACGCCGATCGGGTCCAGCTGCAGCAAGTGATCGTCAATCTGGCGATCAACGGCATCGAAGCGATGCAAACGGTCACCGATCGGCCGCGCGAGCTGGCGATCCGCTCGTATCGGGATGACGCACGCAACGTGCTGATCGCCGTGGAGGACTCCGGTACCGGGATCGCCGCAGGTGACGCGGAGCGGCTGTTCGAGGCTTTCTTCACGACGAAATCGAGCGGTATGGGCATGGGCCTGGCGATCTGCCGTTCCATCGTCGAAGCCCACGGGGGGCGACTATGGGGCTGCAACAACGCCGGCGCCGGCGCGACGTTTCACTTCGCCCTGCCGCCGTACCGAGCCGAGCCGTCGTGATCGCGGTCGCACGCCATGCCTGAAACGCCGGGCACGGTGATCGTGATCGACGACGACCCCGGCGTCAGGGAGGCGTTGGGAAACCTGCTGCGATCGGTGAACGTGCGGGCCGCCTTACACGGCTCCGTTCCCGAGTTCCTAACAGCGGAGCGGCCCGACGGCCCTACCTGTTTGGTGCTCGACGTCCGGTTGCCCGGCAAGAGCGGCTTGGAACTCCAGCGCGAGCTTTCGAGCGCCGGCGTTCTCGTGCCGATCGTCTTCATCACCGGCCACGGCGACATTCCGATGTCCGTCGAGGCGATCAAAGGGGGCGCCATCGAGTTTCTGACCAAGCCGTTTCGCGATCAGGATCTGCTCGATGCAATCCAGTCGGGCCTCGAGCAAGATCGCGTGAGGCGCGAGAAGGAAAAATCCATCGGCCGCCTGCGGGCTCGCTTCGATTCCCTGACGCGCCGCGAGCGCGACGTGATGGCGCTCGTGGTGGCCGGCCTTCACAACAAGGAGATTGCCTCCGAGCTCGGCGTCAGCGAGATTACGGTGAAGGTCCATCGCGGCAACGTCATGCGGAAGATGGCGGCCACGTCCCTGGCCGACCTCGTCTTGATGGCCGAGCGGGTGAAGATCTCGAGCGGGACACCGTAGTAGCCATCCTATACTAAAGTATAATATCCCCCCGCTACGCGCATAATTGCGGCCCGCTCTTCCCGATGCTATCGTTATTTGCGTGATGGATGCCGGGCGCGAGCGGTTGGTTTCGATCGTAGACGATGACGAGTCAGTCCGCGATGCGATCCATAGCGTGCTGAAATCGGTCGGCTTGAGGGCTCGCTCGTTCGCCTCCGCGGAGGAGTTCTTGCGTTCCGGACGACAGCGCGAGACGGCCTGCCTGGTCGCGGATATCAAACTGCCCGGCATGAGCGGGCTCGAACTTCAAGCCCGGTTGGCGGAGAACGATTGCCGGATACCGATCATCTTCATCACGGCACATGGAGATAAGGGAATTCGCCGACAGGCGATGCGAGCCGGCGCCGTTGAGTTCTTGGAAAAACCGTTCGATACTGAAGTTTTCCTCCAGCGCGTTCACGCGGCTGTCGACACGAGAGGTAATCGAAAATGAACGCTGCGGCCGAGGCCGAAGCAACACTGCCGTTCCAGAGCGCTCGCGGGATCCTCCGCAGTTACGACGGCGCGCCCGCGGGCATGAGGCTCGAGCTCGGGCCCGAGGCGCACCTGACGCCCGCAGGTGCGTTTGCGGTCGACGGGCTGAAGTGTTCCGTTATTACCTTCTCGTTTGCTGGCCCGTACCGTGTCAGGATGGAGGTCGTGCCACCGCGGCATTACTTTTTTTGCCTGCTCGATCCCGACGACCGCAAGCATACGTTGACGGAGTCGTGGAGCACGCGGCGCAACCTGTTCTCGGGATCGGGATCCTACGCTCGGCTGTTTCCCAGAGGACAGCGCTACGCCGGTACGAGCAGAGGTAGCGGCGGCACGTATCGCGCGATCGTCTGCGAGTTGGACGACCGCCTGTTCGTGCGAACGTTCGGCGGGGAGCTGGACACGTCCGGCTTTACGCCGTTTTCGCAAGCCGGGCGAATTCCGATCGCGACGGGCATCGTCGAACGCCTGGTGTCGGTCTGCGAGGCTCCCGCCGGCGTTCCCGTCGCGTATGCCGAAGCACTCGCGTCGATTCTCGCCGTCGAACTGGTCCGGGCCTACGGCGCGCGTCCGCTGCCGCCTCGCTCCGCTCCGAGCGTGGCTTCGGCGCGCTTCAAGGTCGTGCTCGACTTCATCGAGGACTCTCTGCACCGCGAGGTCGGCTTATCCGAGCTGGCGTCGCTCGCCGGTCTTAGCGTTTCCCATTTTTCCCACGCATTCAAAGCGGAATACGGCGTTTCGCCGTACCGCTTCATCCTGCTGCGCCGGGTCGAGCGAGCGAAACGCCTGCTCGAAACCACCGACGATACGATCGCCGCGGTGGCCGCGCGCGCCGGCTTCTCGAGCCAGAGCCGTTTTGCGCGCAGCTTCGCAACCGCGACCGGCCTGACGCCTACCGCGTATCGATTCCGGCGAGCGCGAGAGGCCGCGAGGGCGGCCCGCAGGCCCGCCCTCGTAGCTGACTCTTACGGACCCCAGTACGGCTCGTAGTCGTACGGGTAGAGATAGTAGCCGTAGTCCGGGCCGAAGACGGAGTCCTTGGTCACGTCGCCCTTCGGCCGGCGATGCACCGTGCCGCCGAAGCGTTCCGCCACCGTATTCACCGGCGTGGTCCAGTCCTCTGAGACTTCCGCCACGACCGCCGACTGACCGCGTCCTAACGCAAAGCTCGTTTCGTACACGGCCTGCTCGTGCTCGCCGGATTTCACGACATCCGCCGTGAGCCCGATCACCCCGCCGGCTGTGGCGCCGACTCCGGCTGCCGCACCGACCGCGATACTCGCGCCGGCCGCGGCTCCGATCGGGCCGGCGAGCGCGCCGAGCAGAGCCCCGATGCCCACTCCCAACGCCGTACGAACCCCAGGATCTGTGTGCTTCGTGGCCACTCGAACGTACCCGAGGTCATCGCGCTGAACGACCGCGGCACCGTGTATGGTGATCTCACCGTGCTCGTCCAGCTTCCACAGCGCATGGAGCGCGTCGGCCGCCTTCGCCTCCGAGTCAACAACGATCGCTACGTAATTGTCCATCTCGTTCTCCTTATCGACAGGAACTAGCTTTTCGAGGCACTCGTGCGCTTGGCGGCCACGGCGTGGCTGATATTCGTCACGGCGGCTCGCGCGCGATCGAACGCCGCTCGATTGGCTTCCTTCAGCTCGGCTTCCGTCGCGTCCGCGGCGGTTTTCGCACGAGCGGCGGCATCTTCGAGTCGCGCCGCCGCCTTGTCGAGATGCTCCTTTGCGTCGGCGCGCTCGCTTTCGCCGAGCTTCTTCACCGACGCCGCGAGTTGCCGGGCCTGGGTCGAGACGATCTCGAGGTCGGCACGGAGAGCCGCCTGATTCTTCTGGGCGGCCGCTTCGATCTTCTGTTGCAGCTCGCGAGCGTCGCTGCGTGCCGTGTCTATTGCGGTCTTGATTGCGCTCATTTCGTTCTCCCATGAATAACTGCGCTATTACGAATCTTACGCCGATCGAGTGGTAACGACCATCTCATTGTCTTTCCTATCAAAGTCCGTTAATACCATACGGCTTCGATCCGGCCGGAATCACCGCGCGCAGCTCGTGTAAACTCCTGAGTGACAGACAATCACATTCGAGGGTGGCAGTCTGAAGTGAGGATCCGGCGCTAGGCGGTCTTCTCGACTGGCTCGTCCTCGGCACTTCGGGGTCGATTGGGACGCGGCTAGGAACGCGACGCGATCGACTTGGGCCTGCGAAGTCTGACAGGCGGCTCGCCTTGCCGAAGGGACGCCTTGTCGCGATAGACGGTACCTGGGGTGATAACCCGCCGGGCGGCGAAGGTGGACGCCTGGCCATGGAGACTGAGAATCGATGAGCGTCACTGCGAAGCCCATCCGTCTCGATTTCGACGACTACGTCGTCTACACCGAGATGCACCCCGAACGCGCCTTCGAGCTGGTTGACGGGGTGATCTACGAGTTGGCTCCGGAAGGAGACCGCCACGCGCGGACGCGCTCCGGGATTTATTTGTATCTCTCGCGAGCACTCGACCTGTCGGCATACACGCCCTGGAGCGAGGTCTCGTTTCGGGCGCCGGGCTGGGCCGATGGCCCGCGTCCGGACGCATTCGTGTCGCGCGGCCCGTGGCTCGTGGAAGGAAAATTCAGCAAACGGCCGACGGCCCGCGAGATCGCGCTCGTCATCGAAGTTTCCTCGAGCTCCCGGCCGAAGGACGAAAAGCGGGCCGCTTTGTACGCGAGGATCGGTATCGCCGAATACTGGCTCGTCGATCTCATGGGTAGCCGAGTCGTCGTCTACCGGAACCCGGCCGGCAAAGGCGCAACCGCCGCGTACGATTCTATACGGCGGTTCGGGCGCGGCGAAACGATCGCGTCGTCGGGCGTGGAGAACCTCTCGATCGATACGGATTTCGTGCTACAACTCGCGAGATAATCGGTGCGTGCGGTCGCCCCGTGGATCGGCGCCCGAGCGGACTCCTCCAGTCGCGCGATCGCCGATCCTGACGGGCAGAGGGGATGCCTTACCGCGATTCTTCGTCGTGTGCGCCATCGCCGAACCTCCTATTCGAACAACGGCTCCTCACTTTGCGGGCAGCTATCGCACCTTATCCCCCGACAAACATATGAGACACTTGCTGTGTGACATATGCCGAAACGGTGGACTCCGCGCTGCATCCGACGATCATCGGATCGTCGCGGCGGTCGCTCACCTGGTGCTCGCTACCTGGGTGACGCCGACCCGAAGGCCGGTTCGGCGAGATCGTAGAACTCTTCAGCGAGCGATGCCGGCGCAGCTGCCATGACGTCCGCCTCAGCGCCGCGGCCCAGACTTAGCTACCGCAAGTGTCGCGGTTCCAGAACTCCAACTACGATCGATTGTTTGTTAAGGAGCTCACGCATATGGTAGCTACTTGGGAGCCGTACGAAAAGCACGGCAGGCTGACGACGCAAAGCGACCTCCCGGACAGCGTTTTCGCCTTCCCGGAGCAACGCAAGGAGCCGTTGACCGATGCTAGCCACGTCCGCAATGCGGTCGCGCGCTTCGATCAGGTCACCGGCGTGTCCGACGCCGACCGGGAGCTGGCATTCGCCAACATCAAGAAAGCCGCCGAATACTACGGCGTCGAGCTCACCGAGACGTCGTGGCGAGATCTCGGCGTACACCCCCAGCATCGGCGGGAACGCGATTCATGAGCTCGCGATCGGGCTGACGGGAGCGGTGCGGACGTGCACCAGCTGCGTCGTCGTCGTCGTCGTCTTGTACGTGCCGCTTCGTCGTGAGCGTGGTCACGCAGCGTGAGCCGCCGGAAGAAGGCGGCAAAGGCCAGGTCCAGCCGGTGCAGCACCGCATCCTCGCACTCCCGGTAGACGGCTGCAAAACGCGGGTCAATCGCTCGCAGCTCCGTCAGCTCGGCGTATTGCTGCTTGTTTGGATATGCGTGCCGGCGAGAGGTCCACGCGTCGCGGCGCTGCTGCAAGAGCGCGTTGTAGAGTTCGCGCGTCGTCTTGAGCATCTCGACCAGGGCTCGCTCTTGAGCGCAGGTCGGAAACAGCCGCACCTTGTGCAGCCATCGCAGTTGCCCCGCAAATCGACTCCTCGCCGGCGCCATTGCCTGAGGATAGCTCCAGCGCGTGCCACCAGTGTGGCACACAGAGAACCGGGACACGACGCTCACCACGTGAGAAATACGCCCCTGGCAGCGACGCACTGCACTATCGTTCCGCACTGCTGCGCCCCACCGATAGCCGGACGGGTCCCCGGGCGGCGTCGCTCGCATCCTACTCGCTACCGAGGAACGTGTTGACCGACGCAGCCTGGGCGTCGCGTACGACGGCCTTCGTGACGAACGGCAGCGATGCAATCGACTCCGGCGTCGCGGAGCGCGCCACGCGTGCCGCGTCGGCTTCCGCGAGACGCTCGGCATAGAACGGCGAACGCGCGCGCAGCTGGGAGACGAAGCCCGCGACCCGTTCCGCCTGCCAGCGCTCCATCTCCGGCCACGGCTTCGTTTCGAGCTCCTCGTTCCAATACGATTCGTCGTGTGTGCCTTCACCGAACATCCCTGTTCGAGAACCGGCTCCTCACCGGCATGCGGCTCACTCATGGCCCGCGACTCGGGCCGCCTCCCGCGCTCCAGCCATGCGGCCTTTGCGGGAGACTGTCGCGGCGATTTCGCCCGACAACTGCATGATACACCCGCACTATGCCATGCGCCTGTCACACCCCGCGCAACCTTTCGCGCCGTTCGAGCAGCAACGCGCGGAACCGTCGGGTTCCACACTGCATCCGATGATTCCCGATCATCGCGGCGGCGTCGCTCACCTCGTGTTCGCTACCGCGGTCGATCGTTCTCGCCGAGCCGCTCACGCCTCGAACCGCCGCGCGGGCGCGCCGCTCGGATCGCAAGCAGCCCGAACGTGCTCGCAGGCGTCGCGCACGTCGGCGACGCCTGCCTCGTACCGGAGGTCGCCGAGCGTGACGGTCACGTCGCTCGCCGCGACCGTACCGGCGGCGGCAGCCCACGCGCGTTCGTCGGGAACCAGCGCCGAACCGACGGGTCCCGCGCCGGCGCGCGCGGCCGCACGTACGGACGGGCACGCGATCGCGCCGGCTGGAACCGCGACGGGCGACGCGGCGCCGTACGCCAGAAGCGGCAGCGCCTCGAAAAAGCGCGCGAGCTTCACCACCGTACCAACGCAATCGTTCCACGCCGCCGGCGCGCCGTCGAGCGCCGGCTCGACCAGCACGACCGCGTTGCAGCCGGCCTTCAAGAACGCACGCGCTTCTTCGAGAACGATGCGGCCCGTGGTGGCCAGGGCCTCCGAATCGTCCGTCGCGAGCGGCGCGCCGAGCGCGCGCAACTCGCGCACCAGCGCAAAGGGCCCGGTCAACCCCGCCACGATGAGCGGCTCGCCGCGCGCGCCCGCAAGGCGGCGCGCGGCTTCGAGCGAGGTCGCGAACCGCTGCCCGCGCGCGAGCCGCTCTTCGAGATCGTCGCCGCCCAGCGCCGCCGCCTCGATGCTTCCGCCCATCACGGGCACCCCCGAGGTCCAGTCCGCCGTCGCGCCGAGCGCTTCCGCTTCGATGCCGGCCCCACACGCCACGGTCACGGAATCGATCTCGAGCGATTCGCGCAGCGCCGTGACGCCGTTGGTCAGCTTCTGCGGCGACGTCGCAAATTCGTACGGCGATAACGATTCGACACGTGCCGCTAGCGCGTGCGCGCACGGCGCGAATAGCGATACGGCGGGCCGTTTCGTGCCGGACCGCAGGATCGCGCGCGCTCGAGCCTTCGGCGTCAGGGCCGCATGACCGGTTGCAGGGCCTTCGCCTCCGGCCACGATCCGTAGAAACTGAGGATCTCCTCCGGCGGCTTCTGTTGCAACCACTCCTTCTCGAAGGCGTCGTACGGGCGGCCACGTTCCAGGCGCGCTCGGTACGCGGCCGCACGCTTGGCTTTGGTGGCCTCGACGTCGACGCGCGAGCGTTGCTTGTCGTATACGACGCTGTAGATATTCTCGGCCGCCCATTCGGAAACGAGCCCGCGCACGAGATCCGCGGCGACCGACTCGGGATCGCGGTCGAGCGGATCCCCGTAACCGGTTCCGCCGGTCGAGAACGCGAACGTCACCACGTCGCCGTTCGCGTACGGCCGCACGCCGCGACCTTGAAACTCGGTCGTGAGATCGCCCGAGTACGCCTTCTGGTTGAGCAGGTCCGGGATGTTCATCGTGAGCTCGCCGTCGTTGGCGGCGAACTTCTCCATGATGTTTCCGTTGCGCACGCTGATGCCGGGCACCGTCGGCGGGCCGTAGCCGCCGAACAGCGGTTGCGGCGTTTGCAGCTTGGAGTTATCCGCGATCGACATCATGTAGACGGCGGGCACGTGGTGCGCGACCCACATCTGGACGGTGCCGACGCCGCCGCGGTACTTCCCGTGGCCGCACGAGTCCGTCCAGTGGTTGGAGAGCGGCACGAAGATCGGGAACTCGTTTTCGACCAGCTCCGTGTCCGGGGCGCGGCCCGACGGGCACCACGGGAATCCGTACGCGTCCATCCCGTCCATCACGGGACGCGCGCCTTGACCCTCGGTGTTGATCGAGTACGCGAGCATGTCCGCGAACGGCATGCCCCACTGCGACAGCCCGGCGAGCACGATCGCGTTGCCGCCGTTACCGTTCGAGGCGCCGGCCTGCTGCCAATCGGTCGTCGAGAACATCGCCTTCGCGACGCAGCTGTGGATCGCGCTCATCACGCCCGTCGCGATCATGACCGAGCAGCTCGTAGCCGCCCGCACGTCCGGATAGAGGCAGGAACCCGCCTCGAACGCAAAATCGATCTTCGAGAAGGTCGCGTTGCTGATCGGCAGATCGTGGAAGAGGTATTCGTAGACGAAGTTCGCCGCGTGCCCGATCGCCGCTTGCGGGTGGGCGTTGTACGACGACGCGGTTTCGGGCCCCGTACCGCTGAAGTCGATGAGGATGCCGTCGTCCTTCTTCGTCATCGTCATGTAGCACGAGCGGATCAGACCTTGCGAGAGCCCGACGCCGTCGGAGAAGGTGACGCAGCGGTACGTTCCGTCCGGCCAGCCCGCGACACGCGTCGCCGCCCCTTGTTCGGCGCGATCGAGCATCATGCGGAACAGGCCCTTGAGGTAACCGACGCCCTCGCGATCGCAGACCTCGAGCAAGCGCCGCCGTACGCGGTCCGCCGTGGTCGCGCGAGCTTTGAGGTCGAGCGTGATCATCTGCGGCGCGCGCATACCGAACGCGTGGAAGAGATTGAGCATGTCTTCGCGCAGCTCGAAATTCTCGCCGATCTTCATCGGCGGGAAGTTCATGCCTTCCTGAAAACGCGCCGACGCGGATACCGGCATGCCTCCGGGCTCGGTCGCGCCCGTCTCGGTCGTATGCACCAGCGCCACCGTCCACGCGACGTGCTCGCCCTGGTAGAATACGGGCATCGCGACCATCTGGTCGGGGTTGTGGATGCCGCCGTAGAGCGCGTCGTTGGCGAACCAGAGATCGCCGTCTTTGATGCCGGGATTCTGCGCGTAGTTGTGCATGATGAACTTGATGATGATGGGCGGGATCACGGCGTGCAGGTAGGTGCCGCACGAACCGTTGACCAGATCGCCGTCCTTCGTCATGATGCCGACGAGCGAATCGCCGGCCACGCCCATCGCGCTGCGGCACGAGCGCACGAAGACTTCCATGCCTTCGTCGAGGATATCGTTCGTCCGCTGGAAGCCGATCTCGTACGACCCGAGCTTGATCTTCGCGACTTCCGCGAGTTCCTCGGGCGTCGGCGGCACGACCTTGAGCCACGCGAGCTTCTGTTCGAGGGTCGGGATTTGTGACATCAGCGGTCCTCCTTCGTCACGATCATCGTGCGGCTGCGAGCTCGCGCGCGTCGCCGGCGACGGCGCCGTTGGAAACGGGGATCTTCTCGAGGATACCGAGCTTGTGCTCGTCGATCGAGAACCGCGAGCCCGGCGGAACGACGACGGTCGTCAAATCGGCTTCCACGATCGCGGGCCCTTCGAGCGCGTTTCCGGGTTCCAGCGCGTCGAACGCATAGAGCGGCGTGGCGTGGAAGCCGCCCAGCTGCGGCCAGTACGCATCGCGCTCGCCCTGACGCGCGTGCGACGCGTCGGAGCCCGCGAGCGGAAAGGTCCCGAGCACCGGCTTCGTCGTCGGCACGGTCACGCGGATGATGAAGCTCTCGAGATACACGCCGCCCGGCCGATTGACGATCAGCGGGCTGAACGACTCGGAGAATTCCTGCTCGAACGCTTGATAGACGGCGCGCGCGTCGGCTTCGCTTTCGATCTTCAGAACCGGCGACGACATCCGCTTGACGTGCACCTGGCCGCCGTAGAGCATGTCGAGTTCCAGACCGAAGGTCGCTCGATCGATCGGCAAACCCTCGGCCGCAAGGTCCTGCTTGGCGGTTTCGATCAGGCTTTCGACCGTCGCGTTGAAGGCGGCGGCGTCGACGACGAGCTTCTCGGAGATCGCTTCCATGAAAACCATACGTCGCGAGACTTCGTAGAGGTGCACGACGTCCATGATCGACGACCCCATCGCGCAGAACACCGGCGCCGACGGAAAGACGACGACCTTCGGGACGTCGTCCGCATAACCGGCCGCGTGCGTCGGCCCGGCGCCGCCGAACGCGAAGAGCACGAAGTCCTCGGGTTTGTAGCCGCGGAGGTGAACTTCGCGTTTGATCGCGGAGGCCATGTTATGGTCCACGATCTTGCGGATCAGCGACGCGGCCTCCACGACCTCGATGCCCAGCGGCGTCGCGATCTTGTCTTTGATCGCGCGTTCGGCTTTGGCCCGGTCGAGCGGCATGCGGCCGCTGTAGTACGTGTCCGGGTTGATGTACCCGAGCACGAGATCCGCATCGGTGACGGTCGGTTCGGTTCCGCCCAGATCGTAGCACGCCGGCCCCGGCATCGAGCCCGCGCTGCGCGGACCGACGTGGAGAGCGTTGCCCATCGACGCATCGAGCCACGCGATCGACCCGCCGCCCGCACCGATGGAGATCGTCTGCAGCATCGTAACGCCGACCATCCACGTGTCGACGATCGGGCGGAACTCGTAGTTGCGCACGCTCGATTCGACGACGAGCGCGACGTCGAAGCTCGTGCCGCCCATATCGCTCGCGATGACGTTTTGGTACCCGAGTTTCGAGGCGAAATAGGCCGATCCCATGAGGCCGGCCACCGGGCCGCCGTTGAACGTCCGGCTGGCAGGCGTCTTGAAGATCTCGCCGCTGCCGCCGGAATTGTGAATCATCAGGAAGCTGCCCCGGTAACCGTGCTCGCGCATCTTGTCCCACGTGGACGAGAGCTCGGTCTGCATCGCGCGCTGCAGGTACGCGTCGAGCACGGCCGTCATCGTCCGCTCGTATTCGCCGAGCTTCGCGACGACCTGGCTCGAGAGCACGACCGGCAGATAGCCGATGTGATACTCCTTGTATTCCTCGCGGATGATCTCTTTGACGCGCTCCTCGTGGGCGGGGTTCATGAACGACCAGAGCAGCGAGACGACGATCGCGCGCGCGCCGCGGTCGATCAGCGTCTTGAGCTGACGGCGGACGTTGTCTTCGTCGAGCGGGCGCAGGACGTTGCCCATCGAGTCGATCCGCTCGCGGATGCCAACGATGAGCGGACGTTCGATCAGCGGACTGGGTTTCGTCTGGGCTGCGAGGTTGCGCCGCTCCGCGAGGCGCTTGCCGTCGCCCCACTGCGCGCCGCGGCCGATCAAAATGGCGTCTTCGTGTCCTTCGGTCGTCATCAGGCCGACGCGCGGACCTTGCCGCTGGATGAGCCGGTTGAGCGCGACGGTCGTCGAATAGCGGACGATCTCGAGCCGCGGCAGCAATTCTGCCAGCGTCAGGCCCGTCATATCGGCGACTTCCTCGACCGCATTCATGAAGCAGATCGACAGATCGTGCGGCGTGGTCGGAACCTTCGTGAGGACGAGGCTTCCGTCGAGATTGAGAACGACGTCGGTGAACGTTCCGCCGACGTCGATGTCGACCGAGTCGAGCGCTCGCAGATCAGACATGCGCGGCCTCCGTATCGGGTGCGGTGAGCTTACCGTCGCGAACGACGATCGTGCCGGCGGCCAGTCGCGCCTTGAGCCGCGGCACGTCGACTTCGATGTCGACCGTGATCGGATGGCCCGGCGGCAGGTACTCGGTTTCGACTTGGCGCCCGCAACCCGGGCAATAGAACTCCAGAATTCGCACCCACACGGGGTCCGGTGCGAACGAGAACTCGCCCGCGATGCCCGCCGGATGGATATCGCGCGGATCGCGATCCGCGACGAGGCAGCCGCGTTTGTAATTCTCGCTCGCCGGGCCCAGCGACGTCGCGCAACCGCGACAGCGCCAGAGTTCCGCGTCGACGTCGAGATCGAGATGTTCCGTGAACCGGATGAGAGCGGTCGCCATCTGAACTCCTTTACTTCGTCGCCCGCAGGCGGCCGTTGCCGAACTCGTCGGTGTGCAGCGCCCATCCGGGCAGCACGAGCGCGGTCATCGTCGCGCCGGACGCGAGTGCCGGTCCGACGATCGTGGCGCCGCCGCGCAACTCGTCCCAATCGTACACGTCCGCCGCGACCACCTTGCCGTTCACGGCTATGACGCGGTTGCCGCTGGCCTCCGCGACGTTCGAATCGGCCGGCCGCTTCGGCAACTCGTGCTTCGCGAGCGAATAGCTCGTCTTCAGCTGCACCGCTTGAACGATCGCGCGCGTCCGGTCGGCGTCCTTCGCGGCGAGCTTATCGTATTCGCGCAACAGCGCCGCGATATAGCCTTCGCGCGGCAGCTGCGTGACGTCGACGACGGCCGTGAGCGCTTGATGCGCGCCGTCGGTCATCTCCGCTTCGATCGCCACCGTCGCGCTCGCGACGTCGAAGCCTTCGCCGTCGAGATCGCGAGCCGCGATGCGGCGCATGGCGCCGACCGCGTCTTCGAACGCGCGCGCGCCGTCGCGGGTCCGAACGTCGGCGCGGAGCCCGCGTTCGTAGACGTGTACGACGTCGGAGATCGCGGATCCGAACGCGCTGAACACCGGCCCGATCCCGAAGACGATCGCGTCCGGAATGTCGAGCGACTGCGCGACGAGCGCCGCAAAGAGCGGGCCGTTTCCCCCGAACGCCAGCAGCGTCGTCCGGCGCGGATCGAGGCCCGCTTCGGCCAGGGTCGCCCCGACCAGTTCCGCCATCGTCGTGACCGCGGTGTCGCGCACCCGCAGCGCCGCCGCGGTGACGTCGAGCCCGAGCGGTTGGGCAACGCGTTTATCGATTGCGGCGCGCGCCCGTTCGACGTCGAGACGGCGGCGGCCGCCGAGGAACGCGTTGGGATCGAGCAGGCCGAGCACGAGGAGCGCATCGGTCAGCGTCGCTTCGCCGCCGCCGAGGCCGTAGCACGCGGGGCCCGGCGCCGCGCCCATGCTGTCGGGGCCGAGCGTGAGCGCGCCGTCGGCGGAGACGCGCGCCACGCTGCCGCCGCCGAGGACCGCCGAACGCAGCATCGGAAACGACGTTTCGACCGCGATCTCGATCAGATCGCCGCCGCGGTGCTGGACGACGTTGCCGCTCTTGACGATGCTCGCTTTGGTCGTCGTCCCCCCGACGTCGAAGCATACCGCGTTATCGATGCCGTACAGCCGCGCGAAATAGGCGCCGCCGAACGTGCCGAACACCGGGCCCGACTCGATCGTATCCACGGCTTTCGTCTTCCCGACGCGCGCGACGCCGCCGCTGGTGTGGCCGATCAGCAGCGTGCCGTGCCAGCGATCGTCGTGCTTGAGTTCGTCTTCGGCTTTGAAGAGCGATGCGGCGAGCTGGCTGTGCACGTAGGCGTTGATCAGCGAATAATGCGTGCGCGTCGCGTCGTGCGGCGTCGCCGCCATCTCGCTGCCGAGCAGGACCGGGACGGCGCCGAGATAGTGATCGGGATACTGGCGCTCGATGATCTTCTTGACCGCGCGTTCGGCGTCGTGCGCGGGATACGAGCCTTCCAAGCTCACGCACACCCGGCGTACGCCCTCCTCGAGCAACGACTTGATCGCGCCGAGCACGTCCTGCGTCGAAGCGTCGCGCGGCAGCGCGATCACGTTCTTCGCGGCGACGATATCGTCGAGCACCGGCGAGCGGTCGCGACCGTACAGGTCTTCGGCGTGACCTTGCGTGACGAGCACGCCGACCTTCGCGCCGCGGCGTTCGCCCAGAACGTTGGAGGTGACGGTGGACGACCAGCGGATGATGTCGACGCGGTCGAGGAAATCGCGCACCGATTCAAAGCCGAACGCCTTGGCGCCCTCCGCGATGCACTCCCGAAACGAAACGGTGTAATCGTGCGGGGTCGTATCGACCTTAACGGTTCGGAGTTCGTGCCCGTTCGAGACGAGCGCATCGGTCATCGTGCCGCCGGTATCGATGTCGATGGTGTACATCGCCGTTCTCCTGTAGGTGCAATCAGCATCTAGGCAACAAAGTTCACTCCGAAGCCGCGCGCCACGGAGCCAGGTTGCTGATATCCTAGTATACGTCTAGAAAGGTCACAAGGGGGCGAAACGCATTCAGCGCTTGCCCGAAACGGCTGTCCGGGCGGTCAGCCCGCGACGTCACCCCGGCGGCGGCTCGTCGCGAGCGCCCGGTCGATCGAGTGCAGGATGTGCAGCTCCATCGAGTTCTGCGCCGCTTGCGCGTCGCGCGCGAGGATCGCGCTGACGACCCGCTCGTGCTCGCGGTGCGACGCATCCGGCCGCGTCGCGTACAGCATGTCGCCGAGCGTGCTTGCGATGTAGAAGTCGTAGCGTTGCATCAGCGCGTCGGCGACCTGCTCGATCTTCGGCGCCTTCGCCATCCGGTGGATCACGCCGTGAAACTCACGGTCGAGCTCGCGGAAGCGGGGCGCGATCGCAGCGGGCGCCGCCGGTTGCTTGCGGCTCCAAAGGCGCGAGACCGCGTCGGAAATCCGCCGCAGTTCGTGGCGCTCCGGCTCCGCGCTGCGCTGCGCCGCGAACGCCGCCATCTTGCCCTCGAACGAAGAGAACACTTCGGAGAAATCGCGCGCCTCGGACGGCGACACGGTCGCGACGAAGTACCCGACTTGCGGGATGACGACCACGAAGCCTTCGTGTGCCAGGCGGTTGATCGCGTCGCGCAGCGGCTGCCGGCTCACGTGGAGCTGCTCCATGGCGAGTTCCACGTTGATGCGCTGGCCGGGCTTTAGGGGACCGTCGAAGATCAACGCCTTGACGTGTTCGTATGCGATATCGACGAACGCCTCACGGCCGCGCCGCGGCGCTTGCAACGAGAGACTCGGGACCCGGTCCATCCCCGGAGATTAGCAACGCGGCCCTTTGAGTCCCGCTACGCCCGGCCCGCAGCGTCCCCCGGTGCGTTCCGGCGCCGCATTACCGAAAGACCGGGCTTCCGATCTCGGAGACGGCTGATGTAGCGGCACGTGCGACGCTCGGTACTCGCGATACGGCGCCGGCGTTATCTACGGCGAGCGATTCCGCCGGTCGCGTTGACGTAGAGCGCGCTCGGAGAACCTGAGGGCTTTCGTATGCCCGAGCCAAGCGCTAACGCGGCATCACGAGCAATCGCGTGCTTGGACCCCGCCTTCCCATCCTGGGCCGCCGGCGGGAAAGGGGGAGGCGCCGGCGCCAGGTTCGTGCGACCTGCTCGAAGTGACGGATAAGCGGCCTTGGGGCGCCGAAGTCGAACCGATTAGAGGAACCCGTTGAAAGGCGGTCGGTTTCGCTCGCCGGCTTCGTTATAGGAGTGTCGTAATGATCTGCATCACGCGTCTCGCTGCTATCGTGCTCGCCGCGCTCGCGACGGCGACGCAGGCCGCCTCTGCGTCCGTCTCCACGCCTGCAGACCTGCAGACCAAGATTCGAGCTACGCTGCGCAGCGCGACTTCTTTCGTACAGACGGTAACGATCAAGCCCAACCCGCTAGCCCCTGTCGGCGGCACGATGACGTTCACGGTGGTCGCGCCGAATCGCTTCCACCAGGTCGTCGTCGGCGCGCCGGGCGGTCCCGACGATACGATCATCATCGGCCACGAGGTGTACGGTCGCAAGGGCCAGGGCTGGGACGTGCAAACCTGGTCCGACTTCCTCGTTACGGGCTTCGAGGAAGACATTTTCAACGTCAAGGTCCTTTCAGTCGGGCCGGATCAAACGGCCGACGGTAAGACGGTCGGTACGTACGTGATGAAGGACCCACGCGGCAGAAAAGAGTCCGATACGCTGGCATGCACGTACGACCCGGCGACGTTTCGTCCGCTCGGCTGCAGCAGCGATCTATTCATCGTGAAATACGTGTTCGACGATCCGAGCACGACCATCGAAACTCCTAAGAACGCGGTACGCGTCGACAAGTAACCCCGACGACCAGGGTCGCATCCTCGCACCGCCGAGTTAGGGGAAATGCAGCGCGAGGGCGACGGCCTCTTCGACGGTCAGTGTCTCTCCCTGCGCCGACAGCTCGGACAACTCGTCCGGCCGGACGTTCTCGCGCAGCGTTCTTTCCAAGCGCGTTCGCGTCGTTTGTTCGGTGAATTCGCGCTCGAAACCGATGCGTTTGACGGCGGCTTGCGTGTAGCCGGCCAGCTGTGCGGCGGACCGCAGCTCGCCCTCGAGCGCGCATACGAGGGCCAGCGCTTCGATCGCGACGGTCACGTGAAGGTGACCCGGGTCGTGCGACGACCCGACGCGGAGAACCTCGGCGGCCGCTGCCCGCGCCTCCGGCCTGCGATCGAGGGCGACCAGGTACCCCGCGAGGTTTGAGAGCAGCATCAGCCGCGTACCGCGGTCGTTCCCCGTGCGCACGATCGCCAACTCCTCTTCGGCGATTGCGGCGGCGCGCTCCGTGCGACCCAGCGTGTGCTCGATCTCGGCCAGATTGAGCGCGTGGTTCGTGGCCCGCCTGGTATTGCCGAGCGACCGCTGGCGACGCCGTAGCTCTCCGTATGCCGCGGCGGCCTGCTCGAGATTGCCGCGGAACATGCTCAAGAAGGCACCGGCCTCGAGCAGGCTGACGCGGGCGTTCGGGCTATGCGCCGGCGCAAGCGCTTCGGACTCGGCCAGTGCCGCCTCGGCTTCATCGAACTTCAACGAGAGCGTGGCGGCGGCAACGTATTGATACAGCGTATATGCGAGCGTCTCGGCGTCGGCACTCGCGCGGGCGCGCCGCACGGCCTCCGCGGCCGCTTCGAGGGCCTTACTCCCTTGGCCGTCGTTGAAGGTCAGGCTGGCCAGAGATCGCCAAAGCATCGCCGCCAAGCGTGTCTCCGCAGGCGGCAAAAGCTCGACGAAGTGCTCCAGCCGTGCGATCCCTTCGCGTTCGAGTCCGAGGCAGTCCCACGTGTCGCGAATAGCCGCCAGCAATTCTCCGCCCAGGATCGCTTGCGAACTCGCCTGCGCATAATCCAGCGCGGCGCGAACGTCGCCGAGTTCGGTTATGAATGCATCCTCTATCTCGGCATCGCGTCCGGTGCGCGCGTGGCGGCTCCGCGCCGCGACGAAGGCGTCGCGCAAATAGCGCAGATGGCGCGTTGCGTTGTCGTGCTCTTCCCCCGACGCAGCCAGCTCGTCGCGGGCGTAGGCTCGCGTCGACTCCAGCATGCGATAGCGCAACGCATCGCCGGCGGGTTCGGCCAGGACGAGCGATTTGTCGACGAGCGATGCCAGCACGTCGAAGACTTCCGACTCGCCGATATCGCCCGCACCCGAACCGACCGCGACGGCGCCCTCCAGCGTGAAACCGCCGGCGAAGATGGCCAGCCGCCGGAAAAGCTGACGCTCGCGGTCGTCGAGAAGGTCGTAGCTCCAGTCGATGGCGGCGCGTAGCGTCTGCTGACGCGGGAGCAGATGGCGGCTGCCGCTGCGCAGGAGCTGGAACCGCTCGTTGAGCCGGTCGCGCAGTTGTTGCGGGCTCAGCATCGTAACCCGCGCCGCGGCCAATTCGATGGCCAGCGGAATACCGTCGAGGCGGCGGCAGATTTCCGCAACTGCCGACACGTTCTCGTCGGTCGCCACAAAGCGAACATCGGCATCCGCCGCGCGCAGCAAGAACAGTGCAATTGCCGGATACCGCCCTGCGTCGGTCGCCGTCAGTTTCGTGGCTGCATCCGGGACCGGCAGCGAGGGAATTCGATACACGGCTTCGCCGGAGATGCCCAGGCTCTGGCGCGCTGAGGCCAAGACGCGGATCTGCGGACAGCTGCCCAAGAGCGCCGAGACCATGCGCGCTACCGGATCGATCAAGTGCTCGCAGTTATCGAAGATCAGCAAGGCCCGCTGGTGTTTGAGGGTCCCGACGATCCGTTCGAGCGGGTCGCCTTCGCCGGCCGGCGTTATGCCCAGCGCCTGCGCGACGGTCGTCGGAAGATACCGGCCGCTCGAGAGCGGGGCCAGTTCGATGAACCAGACGCCGTCGCCGAAGCTCGCGAGCAGCTGCCCGGCGACCTGCAGCGAGGTGCGCGTCTTGCCGACCCCGGCGGATCCGACGAGCGTCACGAGCGGCGAGCGCTCCAAACGCGCGGCGACTTCGGCGACCACCTCTTCCCGCCCGATGAACGAGGTCAGCTGATGGGGCAAGTTGTTCGGAGCAACCGGCGTACCGGTCGCCGTGGGCGCGAGCGTCGCCGCTCTGCCGTCTCCCGGGCGCATGACCCCTGGCCGCGCCGCAGCCGCCTGAAATGTCCGGCGCTGCTCCGGGTCGAGGCGAAGCACCGCTGCCAGGAGCTCGAGCGTTTTGCGTTGCGGTGTGCGCCGGTTCCCACGTTCGAGAGCGCCGATTCCTTGCGCGCTCATCCCCGCACGTTCGGCAAGGGCCTCCTGGGATAGCCCGACCGCCAGGCGATGGCGCCGCAGCAGCGTCCCGAAGGCCGAAGAGCCGGGGGGCCGCTCTTCCTCATCCACGACGTTCGACGTTTCGTGTCGCGGCCGATGCGGTCCTCGCCGCCCGTCAAGCTCGACTTGTGTAGGTAATTCGTAGAGTTGTCGATTATCGCGAGCGCCGCGCAGGCGCATAATTGCCGCGGGAACTACCGCGCTAGCGAACCGCCCGCGACGACCGGCCAAGCACCGGCGCACCGACTCGACTTCGATCGCGCACGTACGCGAAGCTCTAAGGTTCTCCACACATCCTCACCGTTATCGATACCTCGAAACGGTATCCAAGATTGGAGCTTACATGAAACACAAACTGCTGATCTCGCTCTCGGCAACCGTGCCGTTTGCTGCCCTCGCCCTCAGCTCGGCCATGGCCCAGCCTCCCACGGCAACGGCGAGCAAGCTCGTCTCTTACGCCTCGTTCGCTAACGGCGGAGCGCGGCCGAACTGGCACGTACGAATCGTCTCACCAGTCACGTTCGTCGTTAGCGACAAAGTCGCGCCGAGCGGAATCCTCGCCGCGACGCCGAGCCAAGCGGCGACGTTACTCGATAGCTGACGCCCTCGGGCGTGAGGTGCGCTCCGGACTCGCCTCACGCCTCGTCGGCGCAATCGCGCCCCCACGCACTGCGTATCATCGCACCCCGTTTACGTCTTAAGAGGAGACACAATATGCTCGTCAGATGCTTCGCGACGTCACGAGAGCGAATCGCGCTCTGGACCTTGACGACCGCGCTCGCTCTCGCAGTCGTCGTTCACGCGGGCGCCGAGACCCTTTTCGCGCTGCCCGTAAACCCGCTCGGGGAGTTGCTTCGCCCGGTCGTGCTCTCGTACATGCATCCCTATTTCGAGCAATACTGGAACATGTTCGCGCCGACACCGATCGAGAGCGATATCAGCATCCTCGCTCGCACGCGGAACTCGCGCGGCAAGCCGACCGCGTGGGTCAATCTGACCGCCCCGCTGCTGGGCGACCTGCGCGCGTATCCGCTTTCCCGCTACTCGACGCTCAAGGTCGCCGCGATGGATCTTGCGGTTTCCGCACTCGACGACAACGTGCTCGGGAAAGGAGGCTTCACCCACGCGCAGGTCCGTTCGTTCGTCGATCCGCGAACGCGGCCGATGGTTCTCGAAGGGCTCGTCCGCCTCGCGCTCTTCTTAGGCGCCGGACGTACGACGGATCCGAGCAGCGTCCAGGTCGCGATCGTCGAGCACCGGTTTCCCCGCTTCACCCATCGTCTCGATGCCGACGAGCAAACGCGGCACAATCAAACGCTGCTCTTTCCGTGGCTTCCGGTCGGAACGGACGCTGTCGAGGCATCGTCATGAGCGTCGCGTGGAATTTCGCGCGGATCGCTTCGTTCGCCGACCGCACGCTCGAGTTGCTGACGACCCCGCACCGGCGAATCGGCGCCGCCGTCCTGCGCGCGATCCTCGGAAGCGCGATTGCGCTCTTCTACCTGCAGAACCTCGGGTGGCGGAGATTCATTTGGGGACCAGATGGGCTCGTCCCGCTGTCGTACGCTCGCGAGCTCGTCGAGAAGCACGGACCCAATCTCTACCTCTACTCCCCGTCCCTGCCCTACTTCGAGTTCGTCTTTTGGGGCGGCTTCGCAGCGGCATGCGTCTTCGCTAGCGGACGCTGGGTGCCGTTCTCGACGATCGCGTGCGCAGTCTTGACGTGGTGCCTCATCGCTCGCGACGGCTACGTGACCGATAGCGGCTGGACGCTCGCTACGCTCTTGCTGATGTACGCGGTGACCCTGGACTGCGGCAGCTATCTCGCGGCCGGCAAATGGTTCGTTCCACCCGCCTCGGCGGCCGGCACTCCCGGCTTCGTCCGGCGCGCCGGCGCCTTGCTGCACAACTTCGGCGTCGCGCTGATACTCTGGCAGGTGAGCCTCGTCTATGCGAGCGCATGCTTCTACAAGATCACGGGCCACAAGTGGCAAGACGGAACGGCGCTGTACTATATCCTGCGCTCGAATCAGTTCGACCTGACCTGGCTTGGCGCGCACGTCTATCAGAGCGCGGTCCTCGTGGCCGTCGGAACGTACGCGACGCTCGCCCTTCAGGCAGCGTTTCCGTTCTGCATCTGGCAACGGCCCGCAAAGTATTTCGTCGCGATCGGCGCGATCGGCTTCCATCTGGGGATCGCCTACACGATGGCTCTACCGCTCTTCTCGCTCGTTATGATCGCCTGTGAAGCCATGCTCTTCTCCGACGACGACTATCGCGCCGCCTTCGCTACGCTACGCGACTCCGGATCGAAAATCGCCGCAGCACGTCGCTCGCCGGACCTTCGTCGCCGTCCCGCGACGGCGTCCGGTACGCTGTCGTCGCCGATGGAGCACTGACGCGCATGCGGTTCGTCCAAAGGCCACCGCAGCCGGGTCGCACCCGCTCGCGGGCGGAACCATCGGCATCGCGGCCTAGGGTGCAATCCGATCGTCCGGTACTGATTTTCGACGCGGACTGTGGCATGTGCACGCGCTTCGCCAACTCGAAGCTGGTACGCGAAGCGCGAATCCGGCCGGTCGGCTACCAGTCCGTCGCGCAAGAGGCGAGCATCACCCAGGTCTTGCGGAACCGAGCGCTCGACCCGCGCGTGTTCGCTACGGCAATGGTAGTCATTGCCGACGATCGCGTTGCGGTCGGTGCGGGCGCTTTCAATATGGTTCTGCGGCGGCGCGGCGGCTGGCATGCGATTGCGGGCGAGACGCTGTCGCTGCCGGTGCTATCGCTGCTCGAAAGACTGGTCTACCGCGCGATCGCCGCGAACCGCCGCCGCATCTCGGTTTGCCTCGGCGCATCCATTTGCAGCCGGGACGCATCGTAGGGCACCGTCGTCGTTCGCCAGCGCGTCGAGCACGCGGTGGGCGGGCACGAGGCCGTCGACGGCGGCAACGGGAGTTTCTTCGAACCAAACGGGTTGCTAAAACGGGACCTGTTATGGTACCTTAAACGGGACCTAATTTTGGCAAGACGCAAGAGCGACGGCACGGCCCCGGCCCTTTCTCGGTTCGCGAGATGCGATCCGAGTTGGCTTCAACTCGGCCTCAGCGGCCGCGAATTACGGGTGCTGCTCGCCCTTAGCCTCCACGCAGATTGGTCGAAAGGGTTCGGCCGTTGCTTCGCTCGCCGGGATGCGCTCGCGTCGGAAACCAGGCTCCAGGTATCCCATGTCAGCGAAGCGGTTCGAGAACTTGCCTACAAGCATCGGCTGATCACCGTCGTGCGGATCGGCCGCAAGAACGTCTACTACATACGAGAAATCGGCGCGACGTCCCCGATGCCCCCGTCCGATCCCGAGCCGTTCTTCGAGTACCTCGGCCGACTCGGCATCCGCTTACGGTTTACGCTATTTCCGCTGGGCTTTCATTATCACGCCGGGAGTCGCACGTTCGACGAGTTTCCCGGCATCTTGGCCCAGATCTTCAGCGACTACATGAGCGGCGCGACGGCATCCAAGCTCGAGCGGTGGGCATTGCGACGAACGCGCAGTCTGTGAAAGCGACTAGCGTTTAAGGAGTAAAGTTCATATGACGACCTCGGCCTTCCTTGACCCGGCGAGGATTCCGATTCGGTACGTGCACGAGGGCCTCAAACCGCCCTCCCGGCTGCTGTGGCTGGCGGAGAGCCGGGCGCTCTTGGAGGCCGGATTTTCGATTGCGACCGTGAGGCTGCTTCTCAACGCCCCGCGCGGCGACGGCCATCCGGTCTTGGTGCTGCCGGGCTTCTTGCTGAGCGACGTCTCGACCGCGCCGATGCGCGAATACCTCGATCGACTAGACTACGAAGCTCACGGCTGGGATCTCGGCCGGAATTTCGGCGGGGTCGAGCGGATGCACCATACGTTGCGGACGCGCCTCGCCGGCCTCCACAAGCAATCGGGTCGCCGGGTGAGCCTGATCGGTTGGAGCCTCGGCGGCGTCTACGCACGCATGCTGGCCGTTGAAGCGCCGGAGCACGTGCGGTCCGTCATCACGCTCGGCACTCCGTTTTCACGCGATCCGCGGGCGACGAACATCAGCTCGCTCTACCACCGGCTGACGGGCGAGGGGCTGACCGAAGAAGAGATCGAGACGCAAGCGCTGCTGCCTCACCCGTTCGACAAGATCGGTCACGACATCGACGTTCCGACGACCTCGATTTATTCGAAGCTCGACGGCGTCGTCGATTGGCGCGCATCGCTCCTGCGGACGAACGCCTGCACGGAGAACGTCGAAGTCGTCGGCGCCAGCCATATGGGCTTGGGATTGAACGCGCCCGTCTTATGGGCGGTTGCCGACCGGCTCTCGCAGGAGGAGGGCGTTTTCGCGCCGTTCACGCGGCGCGGCCCGTTCGCGCCGGCGTACGCGCGCCCGGCACGCTTCTAGATCTAGAGGTCGAGCTTTGAGACGAGCATGGGGCTGCCGGCCTCGCGCTCGTGGTGGAAGCCCAGGCGCCGGCTGACGTCGAGCATGGGCCGGTTGTCGGCGAGAATGTGCCCGACGATCCGGCCGACCCGCTCCTCGCGGCCGATCGCGACGAGCCGCCGCAGAAGTTCGGTGCCGAGCCCCTTGCCGTGAAACGAATCGGAGATGAGCAGGGCAAATTCGGCCTCGTTGCGTTCGTGCGCCATGACGAGCTGTCCGACTCCGACCAGCGTTTGCTCGCCGTCGGCATCGGTCCGCAACGCGACCAGCGCCATCTCGTGCGCGTAATCGATGTAGCACAGTCGCGCGAGCTTCTCGTGCGAAATGAGGTCGGCCAGCCGGCGCGGCCCCGCGTAACGGAGGTACGTGCTCTTTTCCGAGAGCTCGGTATGGAAATGCCGCATCAAGAGCTCGTCCTCGGGGCGGACGGGGCGGATCGCAAGCTCGGTCCCGTCGCGGGCGGTCCACGTTCCGGAATACTGCGACGGATACGGCCGGATCGTCGTTCGCGGCAGCGCGCCGTCGGGGACCGCGGGCGAATGCAGGATCACGTGCGCATCGAGGGCGACGATGCGGTCCGGCGTCGCCAGCAGCGGGTTGATCTCGAATTCCTTGATGCGCGGCTGATCGACGATGAGGTTGCTGAAGCGGACCAGACACTGCGCGAGCGCTCCGGCATCGATCGGCGGCCGGCCGCGTAGGCCTGCGAACGCCCGAGCAACGCGGGTCTTGCCGATCGTGCGACGCGCTAGCGTTTCGGTCAGCGGCGGAAGCGCGAAGGCGCGATCCCGAAAGAGCTCGACGAGGTGGCCGCCGTGACCGAACAACAACACGGGTCCGAACTGCGGATCGATGCTGCTGCCTACGATAAGCTCGTAGCCGTCCTCGACGTCGACCATCTGCTGGACCAGAACGCCCTCGAATGCAGCAAGGCCGGCGCCGTCCGCTACCGCGGCGGCAATCCGTTCGAAGGCGCGCCGCACTCCCGGCGCATCGGCGACGCGCAGGACGACGCCGCCCGCTTCGGTTTTGTGCCGGATCGTCGAAGAGTGCACTTTGACGGCCACCGGGTAGCCGAGCGACTCAGCCGCCGCAACGGCGGCCTCCGCGTGCGGCGCGACCACGCCCGGGACGGTCGGGATCTCATAAGCGGCGAGCAGTTGCTTCGCCTCCGCTTCGGTCAGTTGCGTCCGCCCCTGGGCGAGCACGCCGGCGATAAGGGCCCGCGCCACGGCGCGGTTGGGTACCGCCTCATCCGGCGCGAGGCTCGGCGTCTCCAGGAGCGCCCGGACGTTGTCGTCGTAGCGCCACATCAGGTTGAAGATGCGCGCGGCGGCGTCGGGATACGCGAAGGTCGGGATGCCCGCTCGCCGGAGGATCTCCGCCCCGGCTTTCACTTCGTCGCCGCCCATCCAACCGGCCAGGATCGGCTTTCCCGGCAGTTTGCTCAGCTTCGCCACGCGCTCGGCGATGTCGGCGGCGGTTGCCGCGCCTTGCCGCGCGTACGTCACGAGCAAACCGTCGTTATTGGGATCCACCGCAACGATCTCGATCGTCTGCGCGTAGCGTTCGGGTGTCGCGTCGCCGAAAATGTCGACCGGGTTGCCGCGGTTCCAATACGGAGGGAGGATCGCGTCGAGTGCCGCCGATGCCTGCTCTCCAAGCGGTGCCGTTTTGCCGCCGCCCTCCACGAGCGCGTTCGTGGCGAGCAGCCCCGGGCCGCCGGCGTTCGTCACGGTCGCTAGCCGGTTGCCGGCCGGACGGGGTTGCTTTGCGAGGACTTCGGTCATCGAGAAGAGCTCTTCGATCGAGTCGACACGCAGGAGCCCGCTGCGGTCGAACGCCGCGTCGAGCACGTCGCCGCCGTCCGTCATCGCGCCCACGTTTGAAGCGTCCGCCTTGGGTGCCACGCCGACGCGCTCGGCCTTGATCACGATGATCGGCTTGCTCAGAGCAACCTCACGTGCGGCCGAGAGAAACCGGCGCGCGTCGCCGATCGACTCGATGTAGAGAACGATACTCCGGGTGCGCGGATCGTCTCCTAAATAATAGATAACGTCGCTCCAGCTAACGTCGATCATCGACCCCATCGAGATGAAGGCGGAAAAACCGACTTGCTGCGAGAGACTCCAGTCGAGAATCGAACTGCACAGCGCGCCGCTCTGGCTGGCGAAGCCGACCGTCCCCGGGCGTGGGCCGACGCTTGCGAAGCTCGCTCCGAAACCCGTCGGCGGACAGCCGACGCCCAGGCAGTTGGGCCCGAGCACGCGCAACGCACCTCGGCGCGCGCGCGCGAGCACGTCGCGCTCGAGCGCCGCTCCGTCGGGTCCGGTCTCCCGGAAGCCCGAGGACAGCACGACCGCGCCCCTGACGCCCTTTGCGACACATTGGGAGATCGCGTCGGGCACCCCCCGCGCGGGGATCACGATCACCGCCAAGTCAACGGGTTCCGGGATGGCTTCGACGGTCGGAAACGCCGTCAACCCGAGAATCCTCTCGCGCTTCGGGTTGACGGCGTACACCTCTCCCTCGAAGTCCCGCGCCAAGATGTTGGCGAGCACGGTACGGCCGCCGCTTCCGTGGCGCTCGGTCGCGCCGATCACCGCTACGCTGCGCGGCTTGAAAAACACGTCGATCGGCGTCGACGTCGAAGCCATGCCGATCGGCGCGTGTTCGATGTCTGCGCTCGAACGCTCGAGAACGTTAGTGCCCTCGCGGCAGAGACGCGACCTGAGCCGCGAGGGCGTCGACCCGCCGGTCGAGCGCGGCGATCTCGGCGTCGCGCGTGGCGAGCGCTTTGCGCAGCTCGGCGTTTTCCCGGTGCTGGAGGCGGCAGAGGCCTTGGATTGCAGCCAGCGCGACGCCGTCCGCATCGATGGCCGTGATGTGCCGGTCATCCTCGCCGACGCCGAAGGCCGCAAAAAAGTCCTGCGCCATCGGTCCCAAATGGCGTACGTGCGGATCCTCCGAGCGATACGACCATTCGCTCAGCGGAAGCACTGCCACTTTCGCAAGAACGCGCTCGCCGTCGAGCGGTGCGATGCCGGTCTTCGACGCTCTGTCGCTCAGCGATGCCCAGGAGCCACCGCCCGGCGCGAGCGTGACGCCTGCCTCCAGCGCCGCCCCGGTGTAGAACGCGACTCCGCCCGACGACCGAACCAAGAACTGATTGCGAGCGGTCGATCGCAGCGGCTTCGCGCCGGGCGCGTCGTCGCTCCATACGAAAGCCCCGTCGTCGGCCGCATTCGACCCCGTGCCGCCGGAGAAGCTGTCGACGCCCGAAGCGAGGTTGTTTTGCCCGCCGGGAACCGCCGCTCCGAGGCCTCGGGCCGTGTTTTCGGAGCCGCCGGCGACGACGCCGTAGCGCGCCGACACGACGTTACCCGAACCGCCCCCGATGAAGCCCCAGTTCTGCGACACGCGGTTTCCTTGCCCGCCGGCGATCGCGCCGTACTGGGCTGCGGTCCTATCGGGAACGCCGCCGGGGAACGCGCCGACCGAGTTCGCGACCCCGCTGCCGACGAACGCGAACGGTCCCGTAACCGCATTGTCGACGCCGGCTCCAACGAACGAGTTATCCCCGAACACGTTCCCATTCTCGCCCGCTCCGACGAACGAGCCGGTGCCTTCGGCGAGGCTGCTGTTGCCCGCACCGACGAACGAGAACGTCCCCGCGGCGGTGTTGTCGGCCCCGTTGCCGATGAAGCCTGCCGAGCCACGCACGATATTCGAAGTCCCCGCTCCGATGAATCCGTCCGTCGCGTCAACGACGTTGTTTCCGCCCGCTCCGATGAACGCGGCCGCCGCTTCGCCGCTGTCGATGCGGTTTCTGAAGATGACGTTGCCCGCTCCGCCGGCGATGACGGAATCGAGGTCGCACGCCTGGTTCCCGGCGGCGTTAAACGGCGACCCCCCGCCGCTCAGGACCCCCGAGTCGGTGCCGCCGGCAACGTTACCGCGGCCGCCGGGCGTCACGCCGCCGGCACCGTTGCGCGTGCAGTAGATGGCCGTTTGCTTGGCGGACCTCGTTGGTTCGGCCGAGATCGCAGCGGCGCCGAGAGCGAGAATCACGCCCAGAGCGGCAACCCGGCCGGCGAAACGAGACAGCATTTCTTCCTCCTTCGAGCGCAGGCGTGCCGTCGCGAACGGAGCTTCCGATTAGCGCGTGTACTCCTCGCTCGGCTATCGTTCACCTTCAGACAGGCACGCAATATCAAGAGAAGCCCTACGTCGACTACTCGCGCTTCGTTTATCCAAAATCGGTCTGCCTTCCGCGCACGCGCATCGGCTCAACGGCGAGCCGTTCCAGAGGACTTCCCACGCAGCCTGAGTCGGCCGTTCGTTTCCGTGCGGCGTGGCGCCAGCGATCGGCACGAATGCGGGAAAGCCCCGGCGGTGCCCTGAAGGGCCTAGCCGTGATCGACGCGGTTCGTTGCAGACCTCGAGCGCTCGGCCCGGCGACGCTCGCCTTCGCGCTCGGCCTGCTTCAGACGGATGCGGCGCACGCGCAGACTTCGGCCGACGTCGCCGCAGCCGTGGGGAACGTCTGCGCGGTGCTATCCGGGCAGCAGAAACCCGACAGCCGGACGCTGCAATACTTGTTGCTTATGGACGAAGACCTCGCCGACGCTAATCCCGTCGCGCTGGGCCTGTACCGCGGCGTCGTGCACCAATGCCCGAAAGCCTACCTCGCGTACGAGCAACGCAAGCACGCGAGCAATCCGTTTGCGAATTCGAGTCTGACAAAAAGCAGCCCGACGCAACTGACCGCAACGCCGAAGACGTTTGCGTTGAATTGTCGCGGAGGTCACGGCATCGCCTCGGCGCAGGGGGCGACCTTGATCGTGACGTTCGCGAAGGCGGCGCATCCCGCCACGCAGGGACTGCTGCCGGGCCAGTGCTCGTGGATCGATCGCGCCGTGGGACCCAAGGAACCCGCGCGAATCGTGGTGCCGCTGGCAAACGCCGCCCAAGCCGGCAACGGCGTCGCACAGATCAATGCCGGCGGCCTGTGGACGTTCCAGGCGTACGACACGAACGGCACTTTGCGCGCTACCGCAGTCGCCAAGGGCGCGGCCGCGCCGCCGTAAGGCTCGAACCTCGCGGCGGCGCGTACGCGGTTAGCTTTGAACGATTATTCGGAAAGGGCCGGCACCGAATCCGAGATCGTTAGGGATTGCTCGGGGTGAACGGTACTCCCGCCGCGGGCAGGCTCGTTCCGAGCAACTGGCGTCCGTCGACGCTACCGTTTCCGATCACGAGATCGTAGGGCACGCCCGTCGCATAGTGGCCGTTGTTGCCCAGGATCCCCTTGTGGTGGAACGGCGTGCCGATGTGCGCGATTTGGTTCTTGGCGCGCGTGTAGATGTCGAGGTTCTCTAACCCGAGCCGCGACCCCGTGAGCTTCTTCTTGAGCGCGAGGAGTCCGGCGATATCGGGTGCCGCGGCACTCGTGCCGATGACCTCGTGGGTCGTGCCGCCGAGAAATTCATAGTCGGAGCTGTCCGGTGAGTTGCACGTGATCGCGTCCGACGGGCAGCCGCCCATGTGCTGCGCAACGTCGGGCACCGTCCGGAACACCTTGGACGGCGTCGGCACGAGGGACTGATAGTTGGGTTTGCCCCAGTAGATGCTAACCCCGCCGCCGGAACCCCAGACCTCACCGCTCGATTCCTGGTCGAAGCCGGCATTTTCCGAAACGTAGGCCGAGTTTTGGGTGCCGTTCGTATGCGTGGTTACGAGGTTCGTGCCGCCGACGGCGACGACGAACGGGTCGCTCGCGGGTGCCTCGACGCTGAGCGTCGGCACCCCGCCGACGAGCGGGATCGCGCCGTGGTCGCCGCTGCTTGCCACGAACGTCATACCCTGGGCAGTGCCTTGAAAGAACAGCCAATCGTAGAGCTCGAGGATATAGAACTGCGAGATCCCTTTGTTTTCGGCAGCCGTCAAGGCCGCTTCGTTCGCACCGAACGACATGTTCACGATATCGGCGACATTATCGCTGACGATGTGTTGAAGGCCGAAAATGGTGGTGGAAAAGCTCAAGTCGGAGAGATCGTACAGTCTGATATTCGCACCCAGCGACACACCTCCCGACTGCTCGATGTCGAGTTCGGTCTCTTCGGAGTTCGACGCGCTGAATGCGAGCCCGCCGTTAATCGGAATCGAGACAACCGAAGGAAGAAGGCTGCCCGTCAGGCCGTCTTCGTTGAAGTATATGGCAAGGTCGGTGGGGTTGTAGTTGCCGCTCATGAGGATCGCGATGTTCACACCGCGCGCGGTGAGGGATGTTGCCGAGGGGAAGTCGTAGGCTTGGCGGAGGTCGTGGGCAAAATACGGACCGGTCGAGCTGTGGAAATTCAGCGGCACGGGCCCGACGATTTGCGAGTCCGTGTGCGGCGACGCGGCCGTGGAGAACTCCGGCGTCAGCGCCCCGCTCGCGGCCATCGCCCGCGGCATCCTGAGCTCCCGGTCCGCTACCAGTCGTTGGGAGCCGTCGGCGAACCGTGCATGGAAGAGCCGGATGCCGAACGCCGACTCGACCGCGGCGGCGGTGCCGGCAACCTGCAGCATCTGTCCCTGGTGAGCGGTGACCCTCAGGCCGCGCGCCGCCAGTTCGGCCGAGACCTGCGCCACCGTCGCCGCGGTCGGGCCGAAGCTCTGCGCGAATTGCTGCGGCGTCAGCCAATGGTGATAGAACGGCGAATCCGCCCGGTTCTGCGCCTCGATCAACGCCTGCAGCGTGGCTCGGTCGCGAGGCGGGAAATAGACCTGGAAGTCGGCTTTTTCCAAAGGCGCCGCTGCAGCCAGGATCTTCGGAACCTCGGCTGCGGCAGGAAGCGCCAGGATGGCCGCGGCGGCCAATGCGAAAACAGCGGCGGCAAGTGGACGTCGAATCGACTGCACAGATTATTCCCCCGGAGACCGAGTTAGAGGAAGAGTCTCTTTAAATTAGTTGCGCCTAACTTTGCGCCTTTCGAACGCGCCGCGCAATGGGCCTTCGAACCCGGACACCGGAACTCGTGACTTAATGCCCAACGCGCGATCGGAAGTGCGGTGACCTTAGAGCCGCCTCGTTCAGCCACGCACGCTGCGTCAAGACAGATGCCCACGGACCGGCGGAAAACGCACGGAGTGCCGAGATGCCGAAAACCCTCGTTCTAGCGGCGAATCTCCCCGGGCGGCTGGTTTTCCTCAGTCCGATCGTTCGAGCGGGACTTCGCACGTCACGATCGGAGGTGGACGACGCCGACTCGTCCATCGCAGGTCTTGAAGCAAAGCTCGTCGGATGCAGCGACCAGACCAGAGCGCCGCTACGTCCGAGACCACGGCTCGCGGGGGACCCCCCATGCAACGTCGCGTCGCCTCAAACCTCGTCTTCCCGATGCTCGCTGCCGCCATCGTCGCCGTGGTTCCCGGTGCCGCGCGATCGTCGATGCCGACGCCGGCGTATTCGACGGCCGCCGCCCCAAGATGCTCGCACTTGGGCCGGTACGTTTCCGTCGGCGGCACCGCCGGCTTTAACGTCCTCGCCGATGCCGGCGATTCTACAGCACTACGCGCAACCGGTCACGCGCGACTCTACGAGCACGCGAATGCCGTAGCGGCTGCGATTACGGGCAGTCCGATCTCAAGTCCCTATTCGATTCTCAACTCGATCGAAAACGTGTTCCGGGGCAGCGGACCGGGCGAGGCCGAGCTGGGATTGGTCGGTTCCAACTATTTCACGCTTCCCGCCGGCAACTATCCCGGATACTATCAGTATCAGTTCGTTAACAGCGGACTCACTCCCAACGAAGCAAACGTCAACGTTCCATACGAGCCCGTATCGGCAATCACGTACGATCGTCAGAACGTCGAAGCGTGGGAAGCGTGGGTGCAAGCCGCCCAATCGGTGGGCATCGCATCGATGGCTCCGGTCGTCGCGCCAAATATCGCATGGGAACCCGATAACCCGATCTTCCCGCCCACTCCCGCAGAGTACTACGATCTCAACAGTTCTTTCTACGATCTCTCTCGATTTGAAGCGCTATACGGCCGAGCGATCGCGCTCGACACTCCGTCGGATTTTTTCTTGGCGGGTGGAAGCGGGCGGGGTTACCAAGGATTTATCGAGCAAGCGATTCGATGGGGAAACGCACGCGGTCTGCGGACGACCGTACTCGTGTCTGCTTTGAATCAAGATACGTTCACCGAAGATACCAAGAAATTCGTCGGCGTCTTGCTCGCACACGACGCGATCCCCAGTGAGTGGTCGGTCGACGATTATGAAGATACAAATCCGAACGACGCGAACGCCATTGGGCCCGATACGCGCAAGAACACTACGACCGAAGTTGCCCTCTGGCTGGCTCTTCACGCACCGGTCTACGTGCGGACATACCTACACGGACGCGTAGCAGGCGGGATGGTCTGTCGCTTACCTGAATCCCCACTCCGATAGCGACGAAGCGTCGGCGGACCGATTCGCCGGAGCGTCTGCGCCGGCTTCAGCGCGGACGCAGAACGTGCTTGCGACGGCGTTCTCTACCGGTTCACGACCGGCGTGTATCGCTCGCCGGCGATCTCCACCATGACCTCGTTGCGGCGAAGGAAAGGCAGCGTCCAAGGCGGATCGTAGAAGGCATACGTCGGCTCCGACAGGATTCTGAACTTCCTCGCGTCGAGGAATGCATTGAGTTCTGCGGTGTGACGGTTCAGACTGCCTTCGCGGGCCCAGCCGGAAAAGCGGATAACTGCAAAGCGCTGGCTCCCGATCTCTTTCAGCACGACGGCGGGATCGTTCGGCTTGGGCAACGTTTCGAGCGTATAGCCGGCCGGCATGATGAACCGTACCTGCCAGGCATGCCCGCCGGCCTGCTGGGTCACCGGCGCGGTCATCGCGATCTCTTGACCTCCCTGCTGGGTGACGGGAGCGGTCATCGCAACCTTCTGCGCGGAAACGTTATTGCCGAAGATATAATTCGCGATGATACGAAACCCCTCGCCAAGCGCCTCGTACTGTTGTCCCGGCACTTCGACCTGGGCCACGATCGTCGGGGCGTAATCGCGAACCTCGATGTTGCCGTGCTTCTCCACCACGCGGTAGCTCGGCTGCTCGACGCCGCTCGCATTCGACCGCAAAAACGCCGCGCCGAGCGCGACCGCAGCCGCCCCCGCAATCACCGGCCAGAGGGGCTTCTTCCTCATGCTCCGCGGCTCTCGAGATGCCGCCCGGCTGCCGGGCTGCCATGCGACGATCGGGGGCGCCGAGGCTTCCCCCATTGAATCGGCGGCGAAAGCGCCGCCCCGCGCGCCGGTCACGTTCGGTGTCATGCTCTTACCGACGCCGCGAACGGCAATTTCGTTCGAAGGCCCGACGAAGTGAACGAAATGAGCCCGTCTCGAGACCCGCTGTGTTACACTGTAACCGGTAGCACGGGTCCTCTGGCGGGCGAGCGCGTTACACGTCGTGCGAAGCGTGGTTAATCGCCTTGCAGTTCCCAACGGTCCGAAACGACTTCGCAAAGAAGCTTGATACCCGCGCAAGGGAGTGGACGCGATGAACACCACTCAATCGAGGTGACCGGCCAAGTGAACGGCGTCCGCAGCGTGCCGATAGTCCGGCCGCCTCGCGAACCATGACGTGAGCGCGGTCTCCGAGCGGGCAGCACTCGAGGATTGGCCGGCCGGCATGGCTTCGCTCGCTACGCCGATCGACGTGTTCTTCAAGCCTCGAAGCGTGGCGGTCATCGGCGCCACCGAACGTCCTGGAAGCTTCGGTCGGACGTTGCTGGCGAACCTCATGAGCGGCGATTTCGGCGGCACGCTGCACCCGGTCAACCCCCACCACGAGCAGGTTCTGGGGTTGCGCGCGTTCGCCACGGTCGAAGCCGTCCCCGGACACGTCGACCTGGCGGTGATCGCGACCCCGTCGCCTACCGTGGCCGACGTGATTTCGCAGTGCGTTGCGAAAGGCGTCAGCGGCGCGATCGTCCTCTCCTCCGGTTTCCGGGAGGTCGGACCCGCCGGTGCGACGCTCGAGCGTGAGATCCTCGAGCGGGTGCGGCGCGGGAAGATGCGCGTGCTCGGCCCGAACTCCCTGGGCGTCATCCGGCCGGTGACCGGCCTCAACGCGAGCTTGGCGCGTGTCCCAGCGCGGCGTGGGACGGTCGGCTTCGCCAGTCAAAGTGCCGGGCTGTGCACCGCAATTCTGAGCTGGAGCCTCGCTCGGAATTTCGGCTTTTCCGCCTTTATCTCGATGGGATCGATGATCGACATCGGCTGGGGCGACGTCATCTACCATTTAGGCGACGATCCGAACACCCGCAGCATCGTGCTGTACGTCGAGTCGGTCGGCGATCCTCGGGCGTTTCTCTCGGCGGCCCGCGAGGTTGCGCTCAGCAAGCCGATCATTTTGATAAAGGCCGGACGGACGCCCGCCGGGGCGAAGGCGGCGGCCTCGCACACGGGCTCCATGACCGGAAGAGACGACGTGTTCAACGTGGCCCTGGAACGGAGCGGCCTCTTGCGCGTCGACTCGATCGAGGAACTGTTCCTAATGGCTCAGGTGCTCGCCGAGCAACCCCGGCCCGCGGGGAAGCGGCTCGCGATCGTGACGAATGCCGGCGGGCCGGGAGTGCTGGCAACCGATGCGCTGGTCGAGGGCGGCGGCGAAACAGCGTCTCTCACAGGACCGGCGCTCACCGCGCTCGACGCCGCGCTGCCGGCATGTTGGAGCCATGGCAACCCGGTCGACATGCTCGGTGACGCGACGCCCGAACGATACGCGCAGACGATCGAGATCGTTGCGGGCGATCCGAATAACGACGGCCTGCTCGTGATTTTCGCGCCACAAGGCTTTGCAACTGCGGCCGACGTCGCCCGGCGCGTCGCGACGCTGGAGAAGCTATCGCGCAAGCCGATTCTGGCGAGCTGGATGGGCGGGGATGGCGAAGACCTCGGGGCGGAAATTCTCAGGCGGGCCGGCGTCCCGACCTTTCCCTATCCCGACGCCGCCGCTCGAGTCTTCAACTTGCTGTGGCGCTACGACGACAATCTGCGGATGGTCCTGGAAACGCCGGTTCTCGCACGCGACGAATCGGCACCCAACCGCGCCGTCGCGCGAGCTCTCGTCGCCGGCGTCCTGGGCCGCGGACGGACGCAATTCACCGAAGCGGAAGCGAAGCAACTGCTCGCGGCTTATGAGATACCGACACCTCCCTGCGTCGTCGCGGGGAACGCGGATGCGGCCGTCGCGGCGGCCGAGTCGCTCGGCTACCCCGTCGCGCTCAAAGTTCACTCCACGACGATCCGGCACAAGTCCGATGTGGGCGGCGTCACCTTGCGCATCGGCAATGCGCGAGGAGTGCGGAGCGCCTTCGAACGGATTGCCGCATCGGTCGCGGCTAAAGCCGGCGCCGGCGCTTTCGAAGGGGTCACGGTCCAGCCGATGATCGAGGCGGAGGACGGTTATGAATTTATCGTCGGCAGCAGCATCGATCGCCAATTCGGGCCAGTCCTGCTCTTGGGTCACGGCGGTCAGCTCGTCGACATCTTTCGCGACCGGGCGCTCGGGCTTCCGCCGCTGACCGAAACGCTGGCCCGCCGCATGATCGAGAAGACTCGCATTTTCAAGGCTTTGGCGGGCGTGCGCGGGCGCCGGCCGATCGATCTTCACGCGCTCGCGCAAACGCTCGTTCGCTTCAGCAACCTCGTCGTCGACCAGCCGCGCATCGGGCAAATCGACATCAATCCGTTGCTGGTAACCCCCGAGCGCGTTCTCGCGCTCGACGCGCACGTTTTTCTCCATTCGCCGGAGATCGCCGACGACGAGCTGCCGCGAACGGCCATCAGACCCTACCCTTCACAGTACGAGGGGAGATGGGCCGCGCCGGACGGGACGGAGGTTGCGATCCGGCCGATCCGGCCGGAGGACGAGCCGCTGATGCGACCCTTCGAAGCCGACCTGTCGGTGGAGAGCGTTTACCTGCGTTACGCGCATGCGGTCGGACTCGCCTACCGCGTCTCGCACGAACACCTCGCGCGTCTGTGCTACGTCGATTACGCACACGAGATGACGCTCGTGGCGTTGCGAAAGGGCCTGACGGGCGAGCAGGAACTCGTCGGGCTTGGGCGCCTGATCGTGGAGCACAAGCGTAACGAGGCCGAGTTTGCGCTGCTCATCTCGGACTCCGTGCAAGGCAAAGGCCTCGGCACCGAAGTGCTGCGCCGGCTCATCGAGATCGGTCGAAAGGAACGAGTCGGTCAGATCGTCGGATACATCCTCGCCGAAAATCACCATATGCTCGACGTTTGCCGGCGCCTGGGCTTTCATAACGAGCACGAGCCCGGCGATCCGATGGTCGCGTCGATCCTCCATCTGGCGTGAGTTCGCGTCCCGTTTACCCGGCAATTGCGAAAGCGCTCTCGATGTCCCCGGTCGCAAGCCTCGGCCCCGCAGCAGACCTTTATCGATACACGGTCTTACTTCGCTAGCGAGACGCCTTGTTTCATGCGCAGGAAGGCGCTGGTCGAGTAACGGGTCACGTCGGTGCAATAGCGTTCCTGGACGCGTTTTAGTGATTGCAGATAACGTCCGAGCAGTTCGAGCGAGACCACGCAGTTATCGTAGGTGACGACGGCGCTCACCTTGCGGTCCAACGGGTTCAACAGCGAATCGATGAGGGTGCCGATCGCGTCTATCTCCTCCGCGCGCGTGATCTGAAGTCCCTCGAAATTGACGAAGAACACGTTCGAGCGCGAGTCGTAGCTCAAGCGGTCGGCCAAGGGAACTTGCAAGAGTTCTTCTTTGAGGTTCATCGGCTCCGGCTCGAACAGCCGGGAATCCATCAGGCGCGGCTGCCTGACCAGCGGCCGGAACTCCATATGGGCGAGGATGTCTCGTTCCAGATCCACGCCCGGGGCGATTTCTACGAGCTCCAATCCATCCTCGGTGAGCTCGAACACGCAACGTTCGGTGACGTAAAGGACGGACTGCCCTTGCGAGACCGCATGCGTCCCGCTGAAGGTGCGCTGCTCGAGTTCTCCGACGAACTTTGGAACGCTCCCCTCGCGCCGGATCGCGAGCTTACCGTTTGCGATCGCGAATTCGGGTTTGCCCGCGGTGAAGGTGCCGACGAGGACGAGGCGCTTCGCAGCTTGACTGATGTTGATGAAGCCGCCCGGGCCGGAGAGTTTGTCGGCGTACCGGCTGACGTTGGCATTGCCTTGGCTGTCGACTTGAGCCAGACCGAGAAAGGCCACATCGATGCCGCCGCCGTCGTAGAAGTCGAAGGTCGCAGGCATGTCGATGATGGCCTGAGCGTTGAGGGCCGCGCCGAAGCTGAGGCCGCCGGCCGGCAAGCCGCCGATCGAACCGGCTTCCGTCGTCAACGTCAGCAAGTCGAGCACCGCTTCCTCGTTGGCCACGCTGGCGACTCCCTCGGGCAGCCCGATGCCGAGATTGACGATGAGGTTGGGTTTCAGTTCCAGAGCGGCGCGACGCGCGATGACTTTGCGCTCGTCCAGCGGCAGCGGCGGAAGCGACTGCATCGGAACCTTGATCTCGCCGCTGAACGATGGATTGTAGCGTTCGCCGAAGGTCTGCCAATGGTCGTCCGGTTCCGCAACGACGATGCAGTCGACCAAAAGGCCCGGGATCGCGACGTGCTTGGGATTGAGCGTGCCCTCGCCGGCCAGGCGCTCGACCTGCACGATCACGATCCCGCCGGAATTATGAGCGGCCGTTGCGATCGCGAGACCGTCGAGCAGTAGCGCCTCCTTTTCCATCGTGACGTTGCCGCCGGTATCGGCGGTCGTTCCTCGAAGGATGGCGACGTCGATCGGTAGCGCCTTGTAGAACAAATACTCGTGTCCGCCGACGACCATCAATTCGACGAGATCCTCGGTCGTGAGAGCGTTGACCTTACCGCCCCCGAAGCGCGGATCGACGAACGTTCCCAGTCCGACGCGCGACAGGGTGCCGGGCTTGTGGGCCGCGATATCGCGGAACCATTGGGCCATGACGCCGAGAGGAAAGGTATATGCGCGAATCGTACCCGCCAGCGCGAGCTTACCGATTTTGGGCGCGCGCCCCCAGTGGCTGCCGATCGCGCGCCCGATCAGACCGTCGAGCGCGAGATGATTGAGCCCGCGCTCGCCCCCGTCGCCTTGTCCGGCCCCGCAGAGCAGCGTGAGGTTGCGCGGCTGGCCCGTGTTCGAGAACCGGTCGCTCAAAGCGACCACAACCGCCTCCGGAACGCCGCTGCCGACGAAACCGCCGACCGCGACCGTATCGCCGTCGTGGATCAGACGGACCGCATCGACCGCCGAAACGAGCTTGTTCGGCTTACGCGCGGGCGTCGCCAGGAGCGATCGCGTCGCCTCAGTGTCCATCGGCTCCCTGGGCGAGAGAGATCATTCCAGGGCCGGCTGCAGCTCCGTCGGCTGGCGTCCGGCGAGAATGTCGTGTACGCGCATCTTCACGGCAACGTTCAATTCGGGATGCGTAGGGGATCGTCACGACGGCGTGTTTCGTCGCGCAATACGGGCGGCATCGACGACGCTCATCCCCTCGGCCGCTGCCCGCACCGCGCTACGTTATCCATCGGCGCCTCCACCTCTCCAGCGGCGTTAGTGTTCTTCAAAGAGTAGCCGGAACCATACCCCTCTGGGCCGTTCCGAGCTGCTGCGCGATTTGCGTCTGGATAGCTAGCGGGCCTTTCGGAGATCGTCCAACCGGCTTACACGAACTATCTCCACGATTGCCTAGGTAACATCACGGCGAACATCTGCGAGGTCTGCCGGACTGAGTTTCCTGCGGAGTTCGCTACGTGGCCTCGTTTCGATAACTGTTCCTGTCATCTCTTGGATGCGGGCTAGCCTTCGCGCTTCATCCGCTCCTGGCGGGCGATCTCACGCTTGCTGGGTGAATCGGGCGCGCCGTCGACGATCTCGATCTCACCGCCGCGCGCGTACTGGCCGATAAGGACGCCGCTGGACGACACGCGCGACCTGGTTAGCTTGAACGAACGCGGTGCCGAGCCGTCTGCGAACAGCTTCTTGCCGCCGCCCAGAACGACCGGCACCGTAAAAATGCTCATCGCGTCGACCAGATCGTTGGCGAGCAGTGCATGCACGAGTTCGGTACTGCCCTGCGTGACGAGGTTAGGGCCGTCCTCTTGCTTCAAACGCTTCACGTCGGCGATGTCTCGGAGGAGCACCGAGCCCTGCCAGTTCGTATCGACCTCGCCCGATCGCGAAACCACGTACTTGTTTACCTCGTTGAACAGTTTCGCGATGCTGCCGTGGGACTGATTTTCGGAGTAGTACGGCCAGAATGCGGCGAAAATCTCGTATGTCTTGCGGCCGAGGAGGAGATCGAACGGCTCCTTGAAGACGACGTCGAGCTCCTCGCGAGACTCTCGAGCGCGATGGGGGAACAGCCAGCCGCCGAAGGTGAAGCCCTTGGTCGGATCTTCAGTCGGCCCGCCGGGCGCCTGCATGACGCCGTCCATGGAAACCATGGCGCCGACGATCATCTTCCGCACAGCACTCTCTCCTTGTTTGAACCTAGGACGAACGGACCGCTTCCCATCCCACATGAGAAGATGGACCCGGTCGCTTCCATCGCCGGCAGCGATCGTCGTATCTTACGCAAAAGCGCAACAGCGTCCCGTCGCGCGAAAGGATCCGCGCCAGTGCGCAGGCGCGGTATCACGACGGTTGAATGCGTGCTTTCG
>CAWBES010000010.1:0-52569 GCA_963787965.1 uncultured Alphaproteobacteria bacterium | reverse complement strand
TTGGTAATGACGAGGTCGTGGGTTCAATCCCCACCGAGGGCTCTGCGTCGTTGCGCTCGCGGCAACGCTCCGAGATTCGGGCCGGCGCTTCGATGCGGTCGGCCATCCTGCCGTTGACCGCGTAGACCAGCGCTTGTTACGGTATTCTAGCCGTGCGCCCGATCGCTCGCAGTCGTCGTCGCATCGACTCTCGCTAACGATGGGTCGGCTTGAATCCGCGCGTCCCGCGTAGAGGAGTACCCGTGTTCGATCGAACCCGCGCCGTCCGATACATCGCAACCTCGTGTCTGGTCGCGGTATCGTCGAGCGTCTTACCAGTTTCGGCAGCTCCCGTTGCAGCTCCTCAGTTGAGCATAAGCGCTTTCTCACCCGTCGGACACGCGCCGGCGCGCATGAGCCCGAATCGAGTAAAACGCAAGGGCAAGGGACCTTACGTCATTCGCGTGCGGAAGAGAAATAAGCTCGGCGTGCTCGTCGACACGAACAGTTTGCTCGTGCTCGGGGGCGGAACGTCTTCGCCGGCTATGGCGTACGTCGGCGTCGGGCCCGCCGGCGTCAACCCCGCCACGTCGCCCGTTGCAGGTTCGATCCTCGGATATTTCGTGAATCACGCTCCATTACCGGTCTATGCCGGCGGTGCGACGTCTTGGGCGCTCTCGTATTGTCAAACGGAGAATTACGCGGAGAACTACGACCTGGCGGTTCTCGACGGTACGGCGCCGCAACCGAACCCCTGTCCCGTGCGCGGACATTTCTTCATTCCCGGTCAGAATGCGTACGATGCCGCCGGGCAGACCGACACTGCGGATTTTTCGGCGTCGGACCTGCCCGTGGCCCAATCCGAGTTCTCGGCAACGGCCGCCAACTATCCGTATTTGGGCCAAGTGGTGCAGGTTCCGTACGTCGCGGGTTCGGTCGCCATCGTGTACAACAATAGCGACGCGCCCTTCGGCACCGTGAATCTGACCGCCGCGCAGGTCTGCGGGATCTTCGATGGTGAGATCACGAATTGGAACCAAATCCCCAAGATCAATCAGCTGCTGCCGATCAGCGCCACGAACCCCGGATTCCCTCAGAAGACCATCAAGCTCGTCTACCGGGTCGACCCCAACGGAACGACGTTCTCCTTGACCAATTGGCTTTCGGCTGCGGTTGCCGGCAGCGGCGGAACGCACATTCCCTTGCACTGCACGGCGCAGGGTGAAACGTGGGGGTTGAATCCCAACTTCGTCTACGCACTACCGCAACCGCCCGGTGCGAGCATCCTTCCGTTTGCGAGCTTCGGCGAACAGGGTATGATGGCGACGGTCAACGGCCAAGACGGCGCCGTCGGCTACGTGAGCGGTGCGTATTTTAATGCTTACGGTCTGCTGAGCGGTTCGGCCGCTTACGTCAACGTGTCCACGGCGCACGTGTACGTCGCCAACGCCCTCGGCTACGATCGCGATCCGGTCCTGGACTTGCCGCAGGCCGCAAATCTCATTACCACCTTCAAGAAGGACATGGTCGTCCAGTACAGCTGCGGCGCAAATTATCCCGGCTGCACGACGATCGGGCGTCCGATCCCCGACCTCGTTCCGCTGCTGGGAGCGTATCGGTCCGGCTGCGTCGGCGTCGTCGATCCGGCCGCGTACCAAGCGCCGCCTTTGGGGTATCCGATCGTGTCGGTATCGAACCTCGAATTCTACTCCTCCGGGAACGGCATCTACGCGCCGGGCCTGCAGTTCCTCGGAGGCTTCCTCTCGAACGGCGCGAGCGCGCAGAACCCGAGCGGCACGACGGTTTTCGGTCAAGGCGGCCTCACGGCCGTCGATCAGGCGAGCGCGTTTCAGAGTACCGGCAGCACCGGGTTTTCCTCCTTGGGTATCTCGCACGTCTTCTACTCCGATCCGACGATCGGACTTTTGCCGCAGTGCGTTAACTGAGGGCGAAACGCTCGCTTTCTCTTGCGGCCGCCCGAGCGTAAGGTTTCTTCGTATGACTTAATGGGAAGAAACGACGTGTGGACGGAAGTTGGAGATTCTCCTCGACAGACTTCCGGGCGATGCGGTCGGCGCGCGCCGAATTCGTCGAACTCTTGCGCGTCGCGACCCAGCGAGGCGCCGACGTCGAGGCCGCGGCTCTGGCGTTCGGCGAACTCGTGGCCAACGCGATGCGGCACGGACCGGACGGGGACGTGTGCGTGACGCTGCGTTGGGCCGCCGGCACGCCGACCTTATCCGTTACCGATACGGGTGCGGGTTTCGTGCCGAATCCGAGCTTGCCCGATGACGGGCAAGTCGGCGGACGCGGTCTGTTCATCGTGAGCGAACTGGCCGGCCCCGTGCGCGTGCAGACGCGCGCGGGGGGCGGTTGCTCGGTGTCCGTCGACTTGCCGCTGGAAGCCGCCGGTTAGACGGGATCGAACGCGCCCTGCACGATCATCGCCTCGCCGATGTGACGTGCTTGCGTGAGCGTCGAGGCGTCGCCGGCTTCGCGGCCCGAATCGATCAACTTCTGTAGCTCTTCGTCGAACAGACGGGTCACTTCGGCTTGCGTGTGAATCCCGTGCCGCACGCGCTGTGCGATCATCAGCCGGTAGATGCGATCGGTGGCGAGGTCTTCCATGTAGCCGTCCAGCAGGCTCGCGCCCTTGCCGTTGATGTACCCGTTGCGATAGCGGATAACGGTGCGCACCGCGGCCCGGGTGCCGTCGATCGTCGTCTTGCCGACGCCTTTGACCGAGGGGCGCAAGTCGGGATGGGCCTCGAAGCCCGGCTTGAAGCTCGCGAGTTGGTTGGGTTCGGGGAACTGCGCGACCGCTATCGCGTTCTGGTCCGGGTGCCCGGTCCACGCGCCGTCCATCAAGCACGTCGCCTCGTTCTTCTTATCCTGCGCGAGCACCGTAAGGGCACGCTCGTTCAGTTCCGGATCTTCGCGGCTGGGGTAGAGAGCGGTCATTCCGCCGATCGCGAGCATCCCGTGTTTGTGCGTGATCGAGGGAATCAGCGTGCGCAGATTTTGAAAGAACGGGACGTCGTGCGGAATCGTATTGCGGTCCGGCAAGACCCAATTGGGGTCGTCGAGATTGAAGTGGATCAGGCTCGCCATGTAATCCCAGCGCCCGAGGTTGAGCCCGAGCAGATGGTCGCGCAAGTTGTACGCGAACTCTTCCAACGCAAATGCCAGGGGGTGAGCTTCGCACAGGGCCATCGCCTTGATGTAGTCTTTCGGCTTTCCCTTGAGTTCCGCCAGGGCGGCGAACACGTCGCGCCACCACAGCGCCTCGTCGGCGGACTCCGATTTCGGGATGTAGATGGCGAGCGGATGCTTGAGACGGTCCAGATCGAGCTGGTAAACGAGCAGCGCCAGATCGAAAAGCGAGGCCGAGGTCGGGCCCTCGGCGTAGATGCCGGCTTGGCTCAGGTGCAGTCCGCGCACGCGGGTCCAGGTGACCGTCGGCGAGTCCTTGATCGCGACGGTTCCGCCGCGTTTCTTGTCCTCGTAGGTAAGCTCGCCGTAGAGGGCGGCGATGATGTTGGCGATGCCGAGCAACATGTGATCCCACTCGTTGGCCATCGAGTCTTCGAGGTCGAGCATCACGCCCGGCGCGCCCGAGTTGAGCATCTTTACGACGAGTTCGGCTTCGTCGGCCGGGCCCGTCATCTGGTTTCGCTGGTCGCGGCACCACTGGGGCAGTTCGATCGACCACGCCTCCGTCGTCGCCGGCGAAGGCGCCGAATAGTTCGGTCGTTGACCTTCGAGCGAAGCGGCAAGCACTTGCTTGCGCTTGGCGGCCAGCTCTTGCTGGCGAGGCGTGAAACGTTCGTGCAGCGGCCGGTAGAACGCCGCGAAACCATCGGGCAGATCGCGCTCGATGGAGAATCCGGCGGGGGTGGTGCTCATGGCAGGCAGCGGCGCGCTCTGCGTCAGGCTCAACGTAATGGCTCCTTCGTTCGTGCGGGGCTAACGGAGCGCGATTCGCCGGGAACCGTCGCCTCCATTTCCGGTGGGCGCAATCGTGGCCGGCGGCGCGTTGGTTTTCGCAGAGCGCAAGCGTGCGGGCACGCAGCATGCTAACGCAAGTAAGCCTGCGAGCGTCGGAATCTTCGTAACGTCGAACGTCGGTGCGTTGACCGAGCCAAGCGCACGCACGTAGACGCTCCAGCTGCGTTCGGCGAGCGCCCGCGGATCGTATTGAGCCAGGAGGGCCGGGCCGGCGTCACCGATCTGCGTGCGAATCACCGCGCTGACCGCGGCGAGAAACAGGATCGCGGCAAGCGCGGCCGCACCGGCCACGAGCGGGCGGCGCCCCAGGAGGTTCCACGCGAGGATCGCGCAGACGAGCGCGGCCAGCGGCTGGAAGGACGTTCCGAGGTTGACGAACTGAATCCACGGTACCGCAAGCGCGACCAGCGCGACGCCGAGGGTGCGCCGCGCCGCACCGCTGCTTTCGGCGTAGAGCATGAGTCCGGCCGGAAGCACCGCGGCGAGCTGGACGATGTGGACGAACGGGCCGCCGGTCAGTGCGAAGACGGGCGGAAGCAGGGCGACGTACGCGCGGCTCGCCCCGCACCGCAGAGCCGCCCCGGCCGCGCCGGTGCCGAGCAGGAGCATGCCGAGGTACCAGAGTTCTCCGGCCCGCAGCGCGGGGACGTCCGCGACGCCCAGCCGGTGCAGCGCGTACGTCAAGCTTAGCTGCTTTTCGTTGGCGACTTCGGAGAGCGCGTGCGCGGGAACGACGTCGTGGAAGTATTCGACGGTCGTGGGCAGGCCGGCCACGGCGACGCACAGGGCCGCGCAGACCAGCGCCGCGCCGGCGAGCGGCAGCCGCGCCCGCGGGCACCAAACGAAGAGCGCCAGGCAGACGGGCAACCCGACGTGGGGTTCGAGCATGGAAAAGGAAGCTGCGACGGCTGCCGGTTCGTCGCGTTCCCCGGCGAGCAGCAGGGCCGCCAGCGCGATCGCGGCGACCGCCACCGGCGCGATCTGACCGAGGCACATGGCCGCATAGCCGTCGCCCAGGATCAGTGCGGCCGTCACGACGAGCGACGGCAGCCCGGTCAGACGCCGCAGCGCGGCGATCGTGGCGGCTAAACAGCCGGCCAAAAACAGCGTCCATAGGGTAGCCGCGAGGGCGTACGGCAGGCGGGCCAGCAGGACGAAGGGCGCCAGGGCGTACGGCGGGAGCGGCGCCGGCATCGCCAGGCCGCGGGTACCTTGCAGCAAGGGTGCCGGCTTGGGCCGCCCCTCGCACGAAGCGAGCGGCTCTTCGCGGTAGGGATCGGCGCCGCGGCCCAGGCTGTCGCCCGCACAGTAGAACGCGTTGAAATCGCGCAACAAGCCGCCGGGCGATGCGCCCTGCAAGCCGAAAGCCGGCGGTGCGAACGCCAGCAGCCCGGCGAGCGCAACCAGCGCGACCAGCGCGAGCGCTGCCAGGAACCGCCGGCCCACCTGCGGCGTGACGTGCCTCACCCTTCGATTATCGGCCGGGCACGATGGGGGGAAAGTGTCCGGCACCCGGCCGCGCGAAGGGAGCCTCGATGCAACAGCCACCCGAGTCGATCCGCGTCGGCACGAACGTTTCCGTCGTGATGGCCTTCGCCTGCGAGAACATCAGCACCGACCCCGCCGGTCGCGTGACCTTTCACAGCGTCATCGATGGGCTGACCGCCGTCAACTTCCCCGCCTCGACCGCCGGCTTTTGGGTGGTTTTCGGGTTCGTCCGGTCGGTCTCGGGGTTCCTGATGAAGTGCCGGGTCGAGATCTTGCCGCCCGCCGGGAGCCCGCTCGTCTCGCAGCCGATCGCGGACATCGCGTTCCGGCCCGATCAGCTGGCGCAACGCGCGATCTGCGGTTTCCCGGGCATCGCCTGGCCCGCGCCGGGCGAGTATCAGGTCCGTTTCCTTTCGATGGATCGCACGATCGCGTCGTTCCCGCTGCGGATCGCGCAGGCCCAGCTACCGGCGCCGGGCCCCGCGCCAACCTGAAGGCTATTGCGCGGCGATCGACGAGCGCCGGCCGCGCAGCACGAACTTCTGGATCTTCCCGGTGGCCGTCTTCGGCAGTTCGTCGACGATATGGAAGGCTTTGGGCACTTTGAAGTGGGCCATCGCAGCGCGCGCGAACAGGCGCAGCTCCTCCTCCGAAACGTTCGCGCCCGCGACCGGGATCACGAACGCGTGCGGCGCTTCGCCCCAGCGCTCGTCCGGCATGCCGACGACCGCCACTTCCCGTACGCCCGGGTGACGCAGCAGGACGCCTTCGACCTCGACCGACGAGATGTTCTCGCCGCCGCTGATGATGACGTCCTTGATGCGGTCGCGGATTTCCGCGTACCCGTCGGGATGGACGACGGCCGCGTCGCCGGTGTGGAAGAAGCCGCCGCGTAGCGCGACGGCGCTCGCTTCGGGATCGTTGTAATAGCCTTCCATCACGACGTTGCCGCGCACGACGATCTCACCGACCGTCGTGCCGTCGTGGGGCACCTCGACGCCGGCTTCGTCGACGACGAGCAGTTCGCCCGACGTCACGAGCTCCACGCCTTGGCGTGCTTTGATCGTCGCGCGCTCGCCGAGCGTCAGTCCGGCGTGTTCGGCGAGCGGTTCGCAGATGGTGATGAACGGCGCCGTTTCGGTCAGCCCGTAGACCTGCGTGATTTCCCAACCCAGGTCGTGTTCGATGCGTTCGATCGTCGCGGCCGCCGGCGGCGCGCCCGCGGTCAGTACGCGCACGCCGCGCGGCGCGGTGCGCCGCAAGGCTTCGGGCGCGTTCGCGATGGCGATGAGCACGGTCGGCGCGGCGCACAGCAGCGTTATGCCTTCTTCGGCGACGAGCGCGAAGATGCGCGGCGCTTCGACCTTGCGCAGGCACACGTGCGTGCCGCCCACGGCCGTGATCGTCCAGACGAACGTCCAGCCGTTGGCATGGAACATCGGCAGCGTCCATAGATACTTTTCGTCCGGCGTCATGTGCACGTGGATCAACGTGCCGACCGTGTTCACGTACGCGTTGCGATGCGTGATCATGACGCCCTTGGGATTGGCCGTCGTGCCGCTCGTGTAGTTGATCGTGAGCAGCCCGTCTTCGGAGAGCGCGGGCCGCACCGGCGTGCCGCCGCCCGCCAGCAGCGTTTCGTAGTCGAGCCAGCCCGGGCGTTCGCCTTCGAGCGCGACGAACGTCTCGACGGCGGGGATTTTGTCGCGGATGCTGTCGATCGCCTCGAGCTGGTCGGAATGCGCGCAGACGACGCGCGCGCCGCTGTGGTTGATGATGTACGCGAAATCGTTCGCGACCAGCCGGTAGTTGATCGGTACCAGCACGGCGCCGATCTGCGGGACCGCGTAGAAGGCCTCGAGCAACGCGTGCGTGTTCGGCGCCAGGTAGGCGACGCGGTCGCCGGCGGCGATTCCGAATACCTGCAGCACGGCCGCCCAGCGGTCGCAGCGCTCGAAGAACTGCTCGTAGGTGAGCCGCAGCTCGCCGTCGACCACCGCCGCGCGGTTCGCGTAGAGGCGGCGCGCGCGCCGCATGAAGTCCAGTGGCGATAGCGGTGTTTTCATCCGTCCGAGTACGCTGCGCTCGGTCGCGATTTCCTCTGTGCCCCTCTCGGGGCGGGGGCGAACGCGTGCCGGGAGCTCTCCGGCGGGCGCGGCATAGAGGGAACCCGGGTACGCTTATGAAGCTATCGACCATATGCGAGGGCTCGTCGCGGACGAGAGATTTGCGACGGCTCGGGCCTCAAACAGAATGCTTCGTTGCACCGTTTCGGAGACAGCTATGCCGGCCTACGACTACCAGTTACTGATCAAACAGTTGTTGCTTACCCCGCTGTCACAGAAGACGCCGAAGGAGATCGTCTACGGGGAGCGCCGCTTCACCTACGGGGAGTTTCGCGACCGCGTGGGCCGGCTCGGCAGCGCCCTCACGCGGCTCGGCGTCGAGCCCGGCGGTATCGTGGCGGTCATGGATTGGGACAGCCACCGCTACCTCGAGTGCTATTTCGCGGTGCCGATGCTGGGCGCGGTCCTGCAGACCGTCAACGTGCGCCTGTCGCCCGAGCAGGTCGTCTATTGTCTCAACCACGCCGAGGCGTCCGTGCTGATCTGCAACGTCGAGTTCTTGCCGCTCTTCGAGGCGATCCGCGGCGACTTGACGACCGTCAAGAAGGTGATCTGGATCAGCGACGCCGGAGCGGTCCCCGAGGGTCCGCCCGGCGTGGGCGAGTACGAGGATTTCATCGCGTCCGGCGACCCCGCGCACCCGTTCGAGGACTTCGACGAAAACACGCGCGCGACGCTGTTCTACACGACCGGCACGACCGGCTTGCCGAAAGGCGTCAGCTTCACGCACCGGCAGCTCGTGCTGCAAACGCTGGCCACGCTCGGGACGTTCACGCTGAAACAGGAAGACGTGTATCTGCCGATCACGCCGATGTTCCACGTTCATGCCTGGGGCGTTCCCTACGTGGCGACCTTGGTCGGCTGCAAGCAGGTCTATCCGGGGCGCTACTTACCCGATAACCTCCTGCGGCTGATCCGCGATGAGAAGGTCACCTTCTCGCACTGCGTTCCCACCATCTTGCAGATGATGCTGTCCGCGCCGACGTCGGCGCAGACCGACCTGAGCGGGTTGCGGATGGTCATCGGCGGTTCGGCCTTACCGCGCGCGCTCTGCGAGGCGGCGCTCGACCGCGGCATCGACATCTTCGCCGGCTACGGGCTCTCGGAAACCTGTCCGGTCCTCACCGTGGCCCGGATTCACCCCGACCAGCTCTCGGGAAGAGAAGAGGAGATCACGACCCGCATGAAGGCCGGGCAGGTCGTCCCGCTGGTCGATTTGCGCATCGTCGATACCGAAATGCACGACGTCGCCCACGACGGCGTTGCGGCCGGCGAAGTGGTCGTCCGCGCACCATGGCTAACGGAGACCTACTACAAGGATGAGAAGGCAACCGAGGCGCTCTGGGCCGGCGGTTACCTTCACACCCAAGACATCGGCGTGCTCACCCCCAAAGGATATCTGCAGATCACGGACCGGATCAAAGACGTGATCAAGACGGGCGGCGAGTGGGTCTCTTCGCTGGATCTCGAGAGCATCATCGGTCAGCATCCGGGGGTCGCCGAAGTGGCGGTCATCGGGCTGCCGGATCCCAAGTGGGGCGAACGGCCCACGGCCATCGTCGTGGCGCGTGCGGGCGCCTCGGTCGAGGAATCGGACATCAAAGACCAAGTGATGCGCCAAGCCGAAAGCGGCGTGGTCTCGAAGTACGCGGTGCCGGAAGGCGTGTTTTTCGTCGACGAGCTACCCAAGACCAGCGTCGGTAAGCTGGACAAGAAGAGCCTCCGCCTGACCTTTACCCGCCGCCCCGATAAGACGTAGCTTCTCGGAACTCGCAACGCCGCCGGCATTCCCGCACGTGCCGGCGGCGGAGAGTCCGGAAAGCCCGTCAAATCAAGGGCACCGTGCGCGCCCGTAGCTCAATAGGATAGAGCGGGGGACTCCTAAGCCTCAGGTTGGACGTTCGAATCGTCTCGGGCGCACCATCCCCCCGGCGAGTCCCTCGAGACCCTGGGAGGCATTGCTTCGCGACCCGGGGGCGTGGTATAACTACGTATGGCAACGGACCGCGCGTCCGTATTTTTTATGTCGGACCGCGAGCTTTAGGAACGAAATGGCGAAAAAAGAAACCCGGGTGATGATCGTCTTGGCCTGCCAAGAGTGCAAGCGCCGGAACTACAACACGCAGAAGAACAAGCAGCACAACAGCGAACGGCTCGAACTCTCGAAGTACTGCCGCTTTTGCCGCTGCCACCGCAAGCACCGCGAAACGAAGTAGCCGGCCCCCCCAAGGTCGAACCCCCGTCCCCACACAGATTTTTTCTTGAGAGCAGCATGATTGGCTTCAGATTTCGTGGCTGGCAAGGAGCCTAGGTCCGAAGTGTACCCTCTGGGTACATGAGGACCGTAGCGACGCCGTCCAGCCGCGAAATCTGAAGCCAACCACGACCTAGGGCGGTAGCTCAATTGGTAGAGTTGCGGTCTCCAAAACCGTCGGTTGCAGGTTCGAGTCCTGTCCGCCCTGCCAAGGTTTTCAATCCAGGAGCGCGCCGCCGCCGCGGCGCCGGTAGATACGGGGGGCGTGGCCCCTCACGAGAGGGAGCACAGTCGCGATGAGTAGGCCAACGGGTGGAAGCGGGACGACGGTTCGGCCGGGTACCCCGGCGCGCCGGCCCGCGGGTCCGGGCGGCGACCGGGCGGCGCGGCAGCAGCAGGCCGAGCAGTCGATTCGCGACCTGATTTCGGAGATGCGGCGGGTCACGTGGCCGAGCCGCCAAGAGTGGGTCGCGGCGACCATCTTGACGATCGCCCTGGTCGTCGTGATCGGGCTGTACACCTACTTGGCCGACGAGTTGTTCGGTTTCATCTTCGGGCTGCTGCAGCACCACTAGGGGATTTTTTGGAAAACGCAACGTCGGAAACGCCCGTCGCGGCGCCGGCCTCGCCGGCCGCCTCAAAAAAGGACGAGCGCCGCAAATGGTACGTGATCCACACGTACTCGGGCTACGAAAACAAGGTCAAGGCCAACCTCGAGCGCCGCATCCACTCGATGAACATGTCGGAGAAGATCTTCCGCGTGCTGGTCCCGATGGAGGATGAGGTCGAGTTCAAGGACGGCAAGCGCAAGATCACGCCCAAGAAGGTGTTTCCGGGGTACGTCCTGGTCGAGATGGACATGGACGACCAGTCCTGGTACGTCGTGCGTAACACCTCGGGCGTCACGGGCTTCGTCGGCTCGCCGGGCTCGGGCGAGAAACCGGTTCCGCTGCAGGAAAAAGAAGTCAAAACGATCCTCAAGCAGATGGGCATCGAGACGCCCAAGCTGAAGATCGATTTCGCCAAGGGCGACCGCGTCAAGGTGACGAGCGGCCCGTTCTTCGATTTCACCGGCATCGTCGACGAGATTCAGCCGGAGAAGGAGAAGGTCCGAGCGCTGATCTCCATCTTCGGCCGGGAGACGCCGGTGGAGCTAGAGTTCTACCAGATCGAGAAAGTCTAGCTCCACGAGCGCGGCGCCGGCCGGCCGAAGAACCTCGGGAAATCAGGACGTCGTCTTGGTGAATCCGGCGGGGACGCTGAAGACCGCGTCGTTCTCCCCGATCGAGCGCACGTTTCCACGCTCCGTCACGATGTCGAAGCTGCCGCCGTGCTGGCTGCCGTTCATGATCACCAGTTCGTAGAGCGCGAGCTTGCCGGCCGGCAGCGGCGGCCCGCTGGAGGTGACGGTGACGCGCGGGTTACCCTTGGAATCCCGCAGCGCGTTCATCGCCGTCTGGTATTGCGCCATCGCGGCGGCCGCGCCCGCGCCTGCCGTCGCTCCGTGGCCGAACGTGGAGCAATATTCCGCCGGCTGGGCGGTCGGCGAATAGTAGGCCGTCGTGTCCATATCGAAGGTCTGCGAGTTGCCGTCGGCTTTCGTGACCGTCGTCTTGACGTTGGCTTTGTAGCCGGCGGCGGAGGTGCCTTCGAGCGTCTTGTCCCCGAGCGAACGCGTGGTCAGCGCGATCGCGACCTTCGAGCCGTCGTCGGTCGCCTTCGGGCCCGGTTTGCCCGGCGAACCCGTGCTCGGCTGGTCGAGTGAGACGACCGTATAGGTCTTGGCCTTCAAGTCGAGCGTCGTCAGCGTGCGCGCGGTACAGTCGGTGATTTCGGCCGTGTTGAGGACGATGTGGTCGACGCGGTGCTTCGCGCCCGCATCGTAGTGGCGCTCCGCCGTCCCGGTCTTGAACATCGACATGGCGGCCTGCATCTGCCCCATCGATTTTCCGAGGCCGAGCGGCATCTTCGGCGTGTCGGCGGGCGGCGGGTTCGCTGCGGTCTGGAAATCGGCGGCGAAGTTGCCCGGTGGAGGCGGCGTCTCGTTCGACGGTACGAACTTGGTGACGGAATCGAAAGCGAGACCGCTTCCGGCCGCGGGCGCCGGCGCGGCCGCGCTCGCGGCGAAAAGCGCGAAGGCGGCGCCGGCCAGAGAAAGACGGACGATGTTCACGGAGATTACCTTCCTGTCTGTGTGATTTGGGGACACAAGCCGCCGGGTGCCCGCGAGGGGGGCCCGGACTCTCCGCCCGATCCCGTTGAGGCCGAGAGCGCCTGAGCAAGAGCGAGGCCGGTCGCGCGCATAGGCTTGCGCGCGGGAGCGCCGCCTGCCTGTTTACTGCCGCCGCTGTGACGTGCTACTATTCAACGGTTGCGCCCGAGGCCTCACCCCAGGCCGGGCGCGCATCGCGGTTGGGGGAGATCGCCGCTGCGCGGCGTTCGCAAAGGAGTCAACGTGGCAAAAAGGGTTACCGGCAAGGTCGGCTTGCAATTGCAGGCCGGTAAGGCGACGCCGGCGCCGCCGGTGGGGCCGGCCCTCGGTCCGTACTCGCTGAACATCATGGCGTTCTGCAAGGAGTACAACGAGCGCACGCAGTCCCAGGCGGGCATGGTCATTCCGGTCGAGATCACGATTTACGAAGATCGTACGTTCACGTTCGTAACGAAGACGCCGCCGGCCAGCTTTCTCATCAAACGGGCGCTCGGAATCGAATCCGGCTCAGCCGTCCCCAATCGAACGAAGGTCGGCACGCTGACCGAAAAGCAGCTGCGCGAGATCGCCGAGGTGAAGATGCCGGACCTCAACGCCGTCGACATCGCTATGGCGATGCGCATCATCGCCGGTACCGCCCGTTCGATGGGCGTGGAGGTGAAGGCCTCGTGAAGAAGCACGGTAAGAAGTACCGCGCGCTGGCGGCGTCCTTCGAGCGCTCGAAGCTCCACGACATCGTCGAAGCGACCGCGACCGTCAAGCGCAACGCCACCGCGAAGTTCGACGAGACGGTCGAAATTCACATCCGTCTAGGCGTCGACCCGAAGAAGAGCGACCAGAACGTGCGCGGCACGGTGCTGCTGCCGCACGGCACGGGGCGCACGGTCCGCGTGATCGCGTTCGCGAAGGGCGATAAGGCGCGCGAAGCCGAGGCTGCCGGTGCGGACGTCGTCGGCGAAGCGGATCTGATCGACCGCGTGAAGGCCGGCTTTGCCGACTTCGACGTCGCGGTCGCGACGCCGGACATGATGGGCGCCGTCGGTTCGAACCTCGGCCGCATCCTCGCGCAGAAGATGCCCAACCCGAAGTCGGGCACGGTGACGCCGAACATCGGCAACGCCATTCGCGACATCAAAGCCGGTAAGGTCGAATACCGTCTGGACAAGACGGGCATCGTGCACACGATCGTCGGCAAGGCCAGCTTCGGTCAGCAGCAGTTAGCCGAAAACATCGCGACGCTGTTCGACGCGATCGTGCGGGCCAAGCCGTCGGCCGCGAAGGGCACGTACGTGCGAAGCGTGACGCTGAGCAGCACGATGGGCCCCGGCGTCAAGGTCGACCCGAACCGGGTCAAGGCAACCGCCGCGACCTCGTAGGGCGGGCGACGTCACGCCGACCGCCTGCCGCCGCTTGACGCCGGCGGCAGCGGTCGACTATGATAAACGACGGCTCCGATGACCGTAGGTCCGCCTCACGGCGGTTAATGCGCGAGCGCCTACCGAGGATGACGACACGGCGGCGATTTTCGGCTCGAGGACGTAGCACGCCTCGACCGTGCGGCAACGTTGGCGCTCATCGTACGATTGGAGCGCCGTTTCTTTTTCGGAGAAGCGGTCGCCGCGTCAAGAAAGAGACTCTATGCCCACCGCAAAAAAGGAACAGACGATCGAGCAGCTGCGCAAGCGGCTGGCCGGCTCGAAATACCTGTTCTTCACCAACTACGCCGGGCTGACGGTCGAACAGATCACGTCCCTGCGCACCGAACTGCGCAAGGACGGATCGACCTACTCGGTCGTGAAGAACACGCTCTTCTCGCGCGCAGCGGGAGAAGAGCTGGCGAAAGCGGTCGACCCGTTCCTCGCCGGTCCGACCGGCGTGATCTTCGCGTCCGCCGACCCCGTCGCGCCCGCTAAAGCGCTCAAGCACTTTTCCGACCGCGTGAAGGCGATCCCGGTCAAAGCGGCCTTCGTCGACGGTCATATCCTCGACGCGCGTCAGGTCGAGGCGCTGGCCGCGCTCCCGCCAAAGGCCGAATTGCAAGCCAAGGTCCTGGGACTGTTCGCGAGCCCGCTGCGCGGCTTCGTCGGCGTCCTCGCGGCCAATCCCAGCGGCTTCGTCCGCGTTCTTTCCGCTCGCGAGAAGCAACTCGCCGAGTCCGCATCGTAAAGGAGTTACAACGTCATGGCAGTTGCCGATATCATCGCAGAAGTTGAGAAGTTAACCGTTCTCGAGCTCAACGAGCTCGTCAAGACCCTCGAAGAGAAGTGGGGCGTCAGCGCGGCGGCACCGGTCGCGGTTGCGGCGGCGGGCGGCGGCGCGGCCGCAGCACCCGAGGCCGCTCCCGAGAAGACCGAATTCGATGCGGTCCTCACCGTGATCGGCGCCGAGAAGATCAAGGTGATCAAAGCCGTTCGCGAGCTCACGAGCCTCGGTCTCACCGAAGCGAAGGCGTTCGTCGAGAGCGCGCCCAAGGCGATCAAGAGCGGGATCCCCAAGGACGAAGCCGAGCAGATCAAGGCGAAGCTGGCCGAGGTCGGCGCGACCGTCGAGATCAAGTAACCACGCGGCCTCCATTAGGAATAACGGCCCCGGCGGAAGACCGCCGGGGCCGTTTTGCGCATTGCGCTCGCGTTCGCTGCGTTGGTATAAATCAGACGCAAACGGCGGAGAAAGGTTCGCTGTATCGACCGAGCGAATCAAGATAGTTATAACTTGCTATATGAGCTAGAACTTAACAGCTAGTGAAATAACGCTGCTTCAAAGGACCCTCGATCGCAACGCAAAATACGCTCTGATCGTCGCGCTCGTTTCCGTCGTCGAGATGGCGGCGCTCAAACTCGTCGGCCGCAAGGCCAACAACACGCTCAACAGCGCGGCCGGGAATCTTAGCTAGTCTCGCCGGATCCCGACGAGGGAACCCTCGCGCCCATCCAGCGTCGGATTCGAGACATTGTGGACGGGTTGGGGGTGGCCGGTCAGCGGCAACCGGCCGGACGGTTCGGTCACCGGACGGATGAGCGGGATGATCCGCCCGCCGATAGATGCCCGCTTGCCCTGGTAGCGAACACGACGTGAGCGACGCCGCCGCGACGATCGGGAATCATCCGATGCAGTGCGGAACCCGACGGTTCCGCGCTTTGCTGCTCGAACGATGAAGGGCCGGCCGAACGGCCGAGCCTTCCCATGAAGCCTTCGACGTCGCGGCTAGCTCTTCTGTTGGACCGCCGGCGGTTTCCAGCTCCCGTCCAACAGCGACGGCGGCGTCGGATTCGGCCAGTAGTTGCGCATCATCAACAGGAACTTGCCCGGCGGTGCGGGCAGCCAATTCGAAGCGGGCACGCCCGTAGGTTGCTTATTCGAGAAGTAGAGTACGACCGAGCCGTCCGGACCTGCAGCGAAATGCTGGCGGGGACTGATACTCTGCTTGTTGAGTGAATTCTTCACGAAGAAGTAGGCCGGGTCGTACATCGTGATCGACCAGAAGCCGTTGACCGGCGGGGTCTCGCCCTTCGCGAACTTCACGAAGTACGTCTTGGAGCCGTCGAAGGACGCCTGTGTGAACGGGTAGATCGCGTCTTGTGGGCGATTGGCGCCGAGACCGACTGCGGTGACGAACGCGCGATCCAGGTAATCGCTTCCGTAGAGGCCCGTCTTCTTCAGAACGCCCCAGCCGTTGACCATCTCGATGCCGCCCTGCGTGGCAAAGGCTTTGATGCGATTGACGGCGGCGGGCTTCGCGGCGGTGATGGCCGACTGAGCCGCATCGGCGAGCGTGCTTACGTTCCAGCTTTGCCCCGGCGTGAGCCCGAGCTGCTTCATCTCGCCGACGATCGCCGTATCCTGCGGCATCTCCGGCGGATTCGTCTTGAGCAGATCGCCGAGCAGGCTGAAGTACTGAGCGGGCGTCAGCGCTTCCACTTGGTCGCGCACGCCGCCCGTTTGATTCAAAGTCGGATCGACGGTCCCGGCCGGAGGCGTGTACGCCTTGCCGTAGGCGCTCAGCGGAACGAGCGACAACTGGGCCTGCTGGGCGTGGACGGCGGCATAGTCTGCCTGCGTGCCGGTGCAGTAGATGCGGCCCAGGATCCAAACGAGGCCGGTCGGCGACTTATAGTGCGTGAGGCCTGCGGGAACGGTTCCGTTCCAGCCCGGGCCGCTGATCAGATATTTTTGCGCGCCGGTACCGGTCGTACGCTTTCCCGGCACTTGAAAGACATTGGTGAACCCGTCCAGCATCGGCATGAGAAAGTAGCGGCCGTGCATGTCCGGGATACTCAAAACATAGGGTTCCTTGCTAACGTCGAGCCACGCCGTCGAATACAGCGTGTCGGCATTGGGCGCCGTGACCCGGTGATCGTCGACCGCGGGGTAGCTCACCATATTCGCGAACTGACCCATCGGGGCATTCGTCGGCGACGCCGTCGCGACGTTCGTGAAGGAGCGTCGCGTGAGTTCCATGGTAACGAGCGGGTATCCGTAGACGTACACGTCCGTCGCCGCGTTCTGCACGTCCGACGCTGACGTCGTTTGTGCAAAGCTCGGCGTCGAGACCGACGTCAAGCATCCAAAAAGGACGGATGCTAGAACGAGCGCAAGGGCGCGCTTTGCAACGGGAAAAGAGGGGTAGTCAAAGGTCATGTCGCCACCTCCTGGGCGCATCGATACGGCGCGTCTAAGGCGCCGGAAAATCAGGGCCGGTCCAAAATTGACGGGAGGCCGGCCAGCTCCTCCCGTTCAGGTGCCCGCTCGGCGAACCTCATCGTCGCTGAAGGCGGGCGTAACACTTCAGCGGGCGGCTTTCTTGCCGCGATGAATAACGCACGCGGCGGCTTCGAGCGGATCGTCGGTCGAGAGCGCTGCCGATGGAGTCTGGACGCTGCGGCACGAGAACGTAAGATCGTCGCAGCGGCTATTTTCGCGCAGCCTTCTCCCGCCGGGTTGGCCGTAACGCACGCCCGCAACGGGCACTAGGCTTGCTTAAAGGATCGCGTGTGGCCATGCCGGCCGATCGCTAGGCACACTCGCTGCCGCGAAGCGCTCGGCGTCGCCGATGACTCGTTTCGGCGAACTCGAAGACCGAACCATGGTGGCCGAGTCGATCGATATCACGGCAGGTGCGACGCTCCCGCTCGCGCGGGTGCGTCGCACCTGCCGTGCGCGCGGGCAGCCTTTAGTTTTAGTGGACGAGGAAACCCACGAGCAGCAGGGCGACGATGTTGAACACCTTGATCATCGGGTTGATGGCCGGGCCCGCCGTGTCTTTGTAGGGATCGCCGACGGTGTCGCCGGTGACGGCCGCGGCGTGCGCGGGCGACCCCTTACCGCCGTAGTTGCCGTCTTCGATGTACTTCTTCGCGTTGTCCCAGGCACCGCCGCCGCTCGTCATCGCGAGCGCCAGGAAGAGCCCCGTGACGATCGTGCCGACGAGCGCGCCGCCCATCATCTTGGCGCCCCCGAAGTTGGGCAGCACGAAGGACAAGAGGACGATGAAGATCGGCACGCCGATCGGAATCAGGGCGGGCAGCACCATCTCCTTGAGCGCGGCCCGGGTGACGATGTCGACGGTCGTGCCGTAGTCCGGCTTTTCGGTACCGGCCATGATGCCCGGCTTTTCCCGGAACTGCCGCCGCACTTCTTCGACGACGGCGCCGCCCGCGCGCCCGACCGACTCCATCGAGAGCGATGCGAACAGAAACGGGCACAGGCCGCCGATGAGCAGCCCCGTCAGCACGTAGGGGTCGCCGATGCTGAAGAACCCGGTGAACGCCTCGGGATTCGTCGTGTTGCAGTAGGCGCCCGGGGTCGCGTGGCACTTGTCCGAGAGTTCCTGCAGGAACGAGGCGAAGAGCACGACGGCCGCCAGGCCGGCCGAACCGATCGCGTACCCCTTGGTGACGGCTTTCGTGGTGTTGCCGACGGCGTCCAGCGGGTCGGTGACCGCACGGACCGATTCCGGCATGTCCGCCATCTCGGCGATGCCGCCGGCGTTGTCGGTGATCGGGCCGAAGGAGTCGATGGCGACGATGATTCCGGCCATCGAGAGCATCGCCATGACCGCGATACCGACCCCGTACAGGCCGGCAAACCCGTATGAGACCAGGATACCGATGACGATCGTCAGCGCCGGCAGGGCCGTCGCCTGCATCGAGACTGCGAGGCCCGCGATGATGTTCGTGGCGTGGCCCGTCACCGAAGCCTTGGCGATGTTCTTGACCGGCGGGAAGGTGGTGCCGGTATAGATCTCGGTAATGTAGGTGATCAAGCCCGTCACCGCGAGCCCGACCAGCGCGCAGACGAAGATGCCGATGCTGGTGATCGTGGTGCCGTTGCTCGACGTCGCGCCGCCCGCGAATTCCGATGCCGAGACGAAATAGAACCCGATTGCCGAAACGACGCCCGCGACCAAGAGGCCCGCGTAGAGCGCGTTCATGATCGAGCCCTTGCCGTCTTTGTTCATGCGCACGAAGAACGTGCCGACGATCGAGGCCACGATGGAGACCGCGCCCAGGATCAGCGGGAAGGTCGTCGCGCTCTCGAGGGTCGTGCCCAAGACGAGGTGCCCCAGCAGCATCGCGGCGACGGTCGTGACCACGTAGGTCTCGAAGAGGTCGGCTGCCATGCCGGCGCAATCGCCGACGTTGTCGCCGACGTTGTCCGCGATCACGGCGGGATTGCGGGGGTCGTCCTCGGGGATACCGGCTTCGACCTTGCCGACCAGGTCGGCGCCGACGTCGGCCGCCTTCGTGAAGATGCCGCCGCCGAGACGGGCGAAGACCGAGATCAGCGAGCACCCGAAGGCCAGGCCGACCAGCGCTTGGATCGAGTCGCCGATCTGGTTGGGCGAGTTCGCGTTGATCCGCAGCATGATCGCGTAGTAGCCGCTGACGGCCAGCAGCCCGAGGCCGACCACGAGCAGCCCCGTGACCGCGCCGCCGCGGAAGGCGAAGGCGAGCGCTGGTGCGAGCCCTCCCCTGGCCGCTTCGGCCGTCCGGACGTTGGCTCGCACGGAGACGAGCATGCCGATGAAGCCCGCCGCGCCCGACAGCGTCGCGCCCAAGGCGAACCCGCAGGCGGCTTCCCAACCGAGCGGCGACGGCGCGAAGCCGATCAGCACGAACAGAATGACCGCCACGATGCCGACGGTCGTGTACTGGCGCTTGAGGAACGCCATCGCGCCCTCTTGGATCGCCGCGGCGATCTCCTGCATCCGCGCGTTGCCGGGCGACTGGCGCAACACGACGGAAATGAGATAGACGCCGTAGACGATGGCGAGTACCCCGGCCCCGAGCCCGAGACCGATGGCTAACGAAGAATCCAACTGAAATCCTACCTCTTTAACGGGGGCCGCGGCCACCCGGTCCACTGATACTACGCGCGAACTCGCACGTGAAAACAGGCCCCGGCGCAAGGGCGGGACACAGCGTGTTTTTCGCGTTCGGCATCTCTGCTGCCGCTGTCCTGTCGTCCGACGCGGAGAACTCGTCCTGACCGCGAAGCGTCCCACCGACATGCGAGATGTCGAATTGCTGGTCGTCGGCTGCGGGCCTGCGGGCGGGGTGGCCGCCCGCGAGGCGGCCCGCGCCGGCGTCGAAACGCTGGTCCTGGAACGCGATCCCGTCGTGGGGGTCAAGCGGGTCTGCGCGGCCGGCCTGCGGCCCGGCTTCTGCGAACAGTTCGATCTGCCTCGCTCGATCGTGCACTGCGACCCGCAGACGATCTCGCTGCACGGCCCCTCCGGCCGGCGGTTCGAGTTTTCCGTCGGTCAGGCGCACACGACGACGCGCGAAGAACTCGACGGCACGATCGCCGCGCTCGCCCGTGCCGAGGGCGCTGAAATTCTGACGTCGGCGCTGTTCCGCAGCTATACGCCCGACGGCGACGCCACGATCGTGGAATATGCCGATCTCGTCCGCGGCGAACGCGAACGCGTTCGGGCCCGCTCGGTCCTGCTGGCGCAGGGAGCGAGCGCGCGCGTCGACCCGCCCTCGCCGCTCGCGTACGACGAATGGTCGGCCGGCCTGATCACCTGCTACCAGCATCGCGTGTACCTGGAGCGTCCGGCGATCGACCAAGCCTATCAGACCCTGGAAATGCATTATTACTTAACTAAAAGCGGGCGCAACGTCATCGCCTGGATGTTTCCCAAACGCGATCACCTTTCGATCGGGCTCGGCATCGCCGGCAAATGCTCGGGCAAGGATCTGCGGGCCGAACTCGATGCGTTTCTGCCGACCGTCGCGGAACGGCTCTTCCCGGGCGTCGGCTATACGATTCGCGAGGAGGGCAACCTCTTGTACGGAGGGGCGCCGCGGCCGCGGATCAGCCACGGCAACGTGATGGTCGCGGGTACCGCGGCCGGCCTGGTCGACGCGACGACGGGCGAAGGCATTCACGAAGCCGCGACCTCGGGCCGTCTGGCGGCGCAGGCCGTGGCGCTGGCCAAGCACGGCCGCACGGCGGCCGGCCGGTACTACGAGCGGACCCTGAAGGAGACGTTTTACGGGCGCTTGCGGCACCGTCACAAGCTGATGACCTTCTTGGAACGCCGTCCGGTCCGCTTCGACGTCCTCTTCGAGCAGTTCGCGCGTGCGCCGCGCTTCGTCGCGATGCTGCAGCGGGAACGAAACGACTTTTCGTTTGCGGAATGGGCGTATCTCTACGCGCAGGCCGCGCTGTTTTCCATCCGGGCGATGCGTGCGTAGGGTCCCCGCGCACGGGCCCGGGCCGTGATCGTCTTTCTGATCCGGCGGCTGCTGCGCTTGGCAGCGGTACTCGCCGCGATCACGGTCGCGAGCTTTGCGTTCGTCCACCTCATTCCCGGCGATCCCGTCCAATTGCGCTTGGGCGATCACGCGACGCCGGCCGAGGTCGCTTCGCTGCGGGCCACCTTCGGCCTCGACCGGCCGTGGTACGTGCAGCTGGGCCTGTACTTCGCGGCGCTGCTGCACGGCGATCTCGGGCGTTCGCTCGTCGATTTCCAGCCCGTCGCTGCGAAGCTCGCCCATTATTTTCCCGCCACGATCGAGTTGACGCTCGGCGCGCTGTTATTCGCAATTGCGGTCGGCGTGCCGGCGGGTATCTTTGCGGCGCTGCGGCGCGCGAGCGCGCTCGACACGCTGACGATCGGCGCGGCCTTACTGGGCGTATCGATCCCGGTGTTCTGGCTCGGCTTCATGCTGGTTTACCTGCTGGCGGTGCTGCCCACCGAACTTTGGGGACTGAACCTCTTTCCGGTATCCGGGCGCATCTCGCTAAGCTATTACGTGCCGGCCCGCACGCATCTGGTCGTACTCGATGCGCTGCTGGCCGGCAACGGCCGGGCGGCGCTCGACGCGCTGTGGCACCTCATCCTTCCGGCGCTGACGCTCGGAACGATCCCGCTCGCGATCGTCGCGAAGATCACCCGCAGCGGGATGCTCGAGGTCCTGCGGAGCGACTACATCCGGACGGCCCGCGCCAAGGGCTTGGCTCCGTGGGCCGTCGTCGTGCACCACGCGCTGCGCAACGCGCTGGTCCCCATTCTGACCGTCGTCGGGCTGCAGACGGGCCTGCTGCTGGGCGGAGCCGTCCTGACCGAACACATCTTCGCGTGGCCCGGGGTCGGACGGCTGGCCTTCGACGCGATCTCGAACCGGGACATGCCCTTGATCAACGGTTGCGTCCTGGCCTTCGCGACCGTCTTCGTTATCGTGAATACCGCGGTCGATCTGCTCTACGCCGCGGCCAACCCCCGGATACGGTATGGCGTTTGAACCCGCGGCGAGCCGTCCGCGAGAGCGTAGGGGCGGGTCCGGGGCCGCCGCCGTTATCGCCATTTCCGCGGTGGGTTTACGCGGCGCCGTAGCGAACCCCCCGGATACGGTATGGCGCATAAACCTACGGTGAACTTTCCATGACCTCCGACGGCGGCTCCCCGTACGTCATCGCGGGGGTGGGTTACACTCGCGAAGAGGTCATCCATCGCTATATCCATTTAGTGAAATACGTCGCGGGCCGGATTTCCGTGAACCTGCCGCCCAACGTCGAACTCAACGACCTGATCAACGACGGCGTCGTCGGCCTGATCGACGCGATCGAGAAGTACGACGACGAGCGCGGCGTCAAGTTCGAGACCTACGCCATCACGCGCATCCACGGCGCGATCATCGACGCCTTGCGGGCGCTCGATTGGGTTCCCCGCGCCGTGCGCCAGAAGGCTCGCGAGCTCGAGCGGACGCAGCACGACATCGAGGCGGAACTGGGCCGCCAGGGCACGCCCGACGAGGTGGCGCAGCGCATGGGCGTGACCCGCTCGGAACTCGAGCACTTGCAGCAAAAGGTGCGCGGCACGTCGGTGCTCTCGCTCGAAGAGCATCTCCCGAACGACCGCGGTAACGATATCCCGTTACTCGATACGCTCAAGGGCGAAGACGGTAACCTGGGCGCCGACGTCGAGCAACGCGAGATCCGGGATGCCCTGCTGGCCGCGGTCGAGTCGCTTTCCAAGCAAGAGAATACGGTCATCAAGCTCTATTACTTCGAGGGCCAGACGCTCAAGGATATCAAGGTCGTCCTGGGCGTTTCCGAATCGCGCGTGTCGCAGATCCACGCCCAAGCCGTCATCCACTTGCGACAGAAGCTGCGCGTCCTGCGCGGCGATCTCGGCTTTCGCGACAACGATCCGACCATCAAACAGAAATATCTCCGGCGCCCCGCGAGCCCCCCGCCGGGCGCCGAGATCCGAAGTTAGCCCACCGGTGCCGATCGCACGGCGCATCCGCGGCGCGCGGGAAGCGCCGCTCTTTTCTGCGTTACCCGGGCTCGACGCGCGCGGCGAGCCGCTCGTGACCGAGTCCGGCGACGTGCGGCTGTACCGCGGCTGGCTCGAGCCGGCCGCGGCCGACGCGCTCCTGGCCGCGATCCGGGCGACGACCGTCTGGGCCCAGGAGCGCCGCAAGATGTACGACCGCTTCGTCGACGTGCCGCGGGAACAGGCCTGGTTCGGTGACGACCGGGAGCGGCCGTTCACGCCCGAACTCGACTCGGTGCGGCGCCGGCTCGAGGCGCTGACCGCGGTGCGGTTTGCGTTCGTCCTGCTCAACCGCTACCGCGACGGACGCGACAGCGTGGCGTGGCACAGCGACCGCGAGGTCGACTCGATCCGTCAGCCGGTCATCGCCTCGCTGACGCTCGGCGCGACCCGGGCCTTCGACGTGCGGCCGAAGAGCGACCGCCGCAAGGTGACGTCGGTCGACCTGGACCACGGCGACCTGGTCGTCATGCGCGGCGACACGCAGCGAAACTGGGAACACCGGGTCGCCAAGGACCGCCGGATCGCCGGTGAACGGATCAATCTCACCTTCCGGCAACAGCCGGAGTGAGGGCCGCCGCCACGCCGGCGGCGCCGCGGGGATGCGAACAGGAGTTCGATTGCCTCGCTCGAAGTGGGAAGCTCCGAATGAGTTGGCTGTCGAAGCTCAAGAGTGCCCTGGGACGGTCGCGCGAATCGCTCGCAGGCGTCGAGACGCTGGCTCAGCAGAAGCGTCCCCTCGACGCCGAGTTCTGGGAGGAACTCGAGGAGATCTTGATCTCGGCCGACTTCGGCGTGCCGACCGTGGACAAGATCCTCGACGGGCTGCGAATCGTCTCGCGGCAAGAGGGCTGGCGGCGGAGCGACCAGGCTATCGCGCGCTTCAAGCTCGACGTCCGGAACTTCCTGACGCTGCCGGAAAGCGGACTGGTCCTTACGGGCTCGCCGGCCGTCATTCTCGTGGTCGGCGTCAACGGCAGCGGCAAGACGACCACGATCGGCAAGCTCGGCCGCTACTTGTCGTCCCAAGGCAAACGCGTGATGTTCGTAGCGGCGGACACGTTCCGCGCCGCTGCGGCGGAGCAGCTCGCGGTCTGGGCCGAACGCAGCGGCGCCGAGTTCGTCCGCGGGCGCGAGGGATCCGATCCGTCGTCGGTCGTCTTCGACGGCCTTTCGGCGGCGAAGGCACGCAAGATCGACGTCGTGATCGTCGATACGGCCGGGCGGCTGCAGACCAAGACCAACCTGATGGAAGAGCTCAAGAAGATGCGGCGCATCATCGAACGCGCGACCGGTGCGCCGCCGGACGAAACGCTGCTCGTCGTCGACGGGACGACCGGCCAGAACGCGATCTCGCAAGCGAAACTCTTCAACGAAACGACCAAACTCAGCGGAGTCGTCGTCACGAAGCTGGATTCGACGGCGAAGGGCGGCGTGCTGGTTGCCATCGTCGATACGCTGATCGTTCCGATCAAATTCGTCGGGCTCGGTGAAGGCATCGACGAGTTGCGCCCGTTCGATCCCGCGAGCTTCATCGACGCGCTCTTCACCCCGACTCAGGCGGCGTAGCCGCAGATGTCGCGGTCGCCGCGAGTGCCATACTGGTGGCACACGGCCGCGCTACGATCGGTTCACCGATTCCCCATTGCACAGACGACGTAAGGGAGCAAAACACGTGGCGGACGAGAAAGCCGTAGCGCTCGGGAACGCGCTCGCGCAGATCGAGCGGCAGTTCGGCAAGGGCTCGATCATGAAGATGGGCGACTTCGCCGAGAAGATGGCGGTCGAAACGATTCCGACCGGATCGATCGCGCTGGATCTGGCGCTCGGCGTCGGAGGGTTGCCGCGCGGGCGTGTGGTCGAAATCTACGGTCCGGAATCCAGCGGCAAGACGACGCTCGCGTTGCACGTGATTGCGGAAGCGCAGAAGCTGGGAGGCACGGCCGCCTTCGTCGACGTCGAACACGCTTTGGATCCGACGTACGCTAAGGGCCTGGGCGTCGACCTGGACAATCTGCTGGTCTCGCAACCCGATACCGGCGAACAGGCTCTCGACATCGCCGAGATGCTCGTGCGCTCCAACGCCGTCGACGTCGTCGTCGTCGATTCGGTGGCGGCTCTCGTGACCAAAGCCGAGCTGGAAGGCGACATGGGCGATACCCACGTCGGTCTGCAAGCGCGCCTGATGTCGCAGGCGCTGCGCAAGCTGACCGCGGCGATCTCGCGCTCGAAGTGCGTGATGATCTTCATCAACCAGCTGCGCGAGAAGGTCGGCGTCATGTTCGGAAGTCCCGAGACGACCTCGGGCGGCCGCGCGCTGAAATTCTACGCATCCGTTCGTCTCGACGTCCGCAAGCTCGAACAGATAAAGGTCGGCCAGGACGTCGTCGGTTCGCGCACGCGCGTTAAAGTCGTCAAGAACAAGGTCGCGCCGCCCTTCCGCCAAGCCGAATTCGACATCACGTACGGTCGCGGAATCTCGAAAATGGGCTCGGTGCTCGATGTCGCGCTCGAACGGAACATCGTCGGAAAGAGCGGTTCGTGGTACACCTACGGCGATACCAGGATCGGTCAAGGCCGCGAGAACGCCAAGGCCTACCTCGAGGAACACTCGGATATCGCCGAAGAGATCGCGGGCAAGATCCGCGACGCGCTCAAGGGGACGGTATCCCTCAACGGCAGTTCGACGGCGCCGGTCGGATCGGGCGGGCGGGCCGACGACTGAGGGAGCCCGGGACCGCGAGCGCCCACGGGAGAGGCCGCGCGTCGCGGCGCTGCGTCTGCTGGCGCAGCGCCGGTTGACCGAAGCGCAACTCTGGGCGAAATTGGCGCGCCGGGGCTACGACGACGCCGAGATCGGCGCGGCGGTCGCGGCGTGCAAGACCGACGGCTTCGTCGATGACGGACTCTTCGCAAGGCTGTTCGTCGACGGCCGGACGAAGGCCGTGGGCGACGCACGGCTCGTCGCCGAGCTCGTGCGGCGCGGCATCGACCGCGACGCCGCGCAACGTTCCGTTGTGAATGCCGAACGGCTCGAAGACGAACGGCTCGCACTGGCGGTCGACAAACTGTTCCGGACGCGTCCCGGCTTGAGCTACCCGAGCGCAGCGCGAGCGCTCGAACGGCTGGGCTTTCCGACCGCCGGGATCTACCGGCACCTGCGCGCGCTGGCCGCGAGCGGCGGCCGGGTGCGCGAGGATTCACCTGCCGACCTACCGTAACCAGCGCGCCATGCGGTTTCTCATCGCTGCATTTCTCGCTGCGGCCGTGCTCCTTCATTCCTCGGCTGCTCCTGCCGTCGAGCTCAGCTCGATCGCACGGGCCGCTTCGGACTACCACAACCCGAACGCACGCCTCGAGACGATGTACCGGGCCGCCTTGCTCAACACGAGCCATCAAGCCACGATCGCGGCGGACGGAACCGCCTACATCAAGACCGGCGACATCCCCGCGGAGTGGTTACGCGACGCGAGCGCCCAGGTCCGGCCGTATCTGTTCTTCGCCAAGAACGACGTTCAGGTCGCGGCGTTGCTGCGCGGAATCATCGCACGTGAAGGAAAGTACTTGCAGGTCGACCCGTACGCGAATGCGTTTACGATCGACTACCGCGTCTGGGAGCAGAAATTCGAACTCGACTCGCTGGCCTATCCGATCATTCTGGCGTGGAGTTATTGGAAGGCGACGGGCGACACCTCGATCTTCACGGCCGACGAGTCGCTCGGCTTCGACAAGGCGCTGGAAACGATGGAGCGCGAGCAAGACCACGCTCACAACTCCAAGTACACGCACCGCGAACTGCGCGACGATGCGGGGAACTCCGCTCCGAACCCGGTCGCATATACCGGGATGATCTGGACGGGCTTCCGGCCCTCGGACGACGCGTGCAAATACAACTACCTGATTCCGTCGGAGATGATGGCGGTCGTCGCGCTGGGCGACCTCGAGGAGATCGAGCGCACCGTGTACCGGAACTTGATCAAATCCAACCGCGCGAAGACGTTGCGTTCGGAGGTTCAGGACGGCATTCAGAAATACGGTGAGGTCTTCACCCCGAACTACGGGTACGTCTACGCCTACGAAGTCGACGGGCTCGGCCATCAGACGCTGATGGACGACGCCAACATTCCGAGTTTGCTGTCGGCCCCGTATCTCGGCTATACGAAGCCGGACAGCTTCGTCTACCGCAACACGCGCCGCTTCCTGCTCTCGAAGGACAACCCGTACTACTACGTGGGCTCGGTCGCGCGGGGCATCGGAAGCGCGCATACGAACGACGGGTACGTGTGGCCGCTGGCGCTGATCATGCAAGGGCTGACCTCCACGTCCGAGAGCGAGCGCCGCGACGTCCTGACCCAGCTGCTCGCGAGCGATCCGGGCGATCATCTCTTGCACGAATCGTTCGATCCGAGCGATCCGGGCCGGTTCTCGCGCAAGGATTTCGGCTGGCCCAATGCGCTCTTCTCCGAGTTTGTCATGACCGAGTTCAACGGCACCGAAGCGCAGCCGATGGGCGACACGAGCGATCTCGAGTTTCGCGGAGAGTAAATGTATAAGGCCGACATCGTCCTCGGAATCCAGTGGGGAGACGAGGGCAAGGGCAGGGTCGTCGACTTGTATGCCGCCGGCTACGATGTCGTCGCGCGCTTCGGCGGCGGCGACAACGCGGGGCACACGCTCGTCGTCGGCGACCGCAAGATCGCGCTGCGGATCGTGCCGAGCGGCGTGTTGCAGGAACGCCCCGAGCTCTTCATCGGAGGCGGCACGGTCGTCAGCCTCGAGGGTCTCGCGGCCGAACTCGACATGCTGGCGAACATCGGCGTGGACGTGTCGCGCATCAAGATCTCCGACCGCGCGCATATCGTCTTCCCGTATCACGCGGCGCTCGACCAGGCGAGCGAGAAAGCACGCGGCGACGCCGCCATCGGGACCACCGGCCGCGGCATCGGCCCGGCCTACACCGATCGCGCCGCGCGCTCGGGCATCACGTTCGGCGAATTACGCAGGCGCGAAGCGCTCGCCGACAAGATCCGCTACAGCCTGCTCTCGCGCGCCGCGCAGTTCGCGAAAATGGACTCGGCTCCACGCGAAGAGGACGTCATCGCGCAAACGCTGGCGCGCGCCCCCCGGATCCTACCCCACGTCGTGGACGGCGTCTCCTATATCCACCAGGCCCTCGAAGGCGGGAAGCGCATCCTCATCGAGGGTGCCCAGGGCACCCTGCTGGACGTGGGGTACGGCACGTATCCGTACGTCACGAGTTCGCACACGATCGCCGGCGGTGCCTGTACGGGGCTCGGCATCGGCCCGACGGCGATCGGCAAGGTCGTCGGCGTCGCGAAGGCCTACTGCACGCGGGTCGGCGCGGGCCCGTTTCCGAGCGAATTATTCGACGAGTCCGGCGCACGCCTGCGCGAACGGGGCGGGGAATTCGGCACGGTGACCGGCCGGCCGCGCCGGTGCGGCTGGTTCGATGCAGTGGCGGCGAAGTATGCCGTGCGGCTCAACGGGCTTTCCAGCGCCGTCGTCACCAAGCTCGACATCCTGAGCGGATTCGAGAGCATCGCGATCGCGACGGCGTATCGCGTGGCGGGGCGCCCGGCCGGCTTCGAGTCCGCGGGCGACCCGACGCTCGCCCTCGAGCTCGAATGGTACGAAGGCTGGAACGAAGATCTGAGCGGGATTCGCAGGATCGGCGACCTGCCGCCGGCTGCGCGGCGTTACGTTGCGGCCATCGAACGCGCCTTGGGCGTTCCGGTCGAAGCCGTGTCGCTGGGCCCCGAGCGCAGTTCGCTCGCCTTGCCGTGATCGCGCTCTCCCGGCCGAACGGTCACCCGATCCTCGTGAATGCCGATCTGCTCGAAACGGTCGAGCGCAGCGGCGACCGCACGGTCGTGACCCTGACGACCGGTAACGTCTTAGAGGTGACCGACAGCATCGAGGCCGTGCGCGACGCCGTGGTCGCGTACCGCCGCCGGATCGTCGCGCCGCCCCCCTGACGCGGGGTGCGCATCCTGATCGTCGACGATGCGGAGGCGCTGCGGGTCGCGCTGGCGCACGTCGTCACGTCGCTCGGACACGAAGTCGTCGGTCGGGCCTCTGACGGGCCCACCGCCCTGGCGTTGGCCGCCGCGTCGGACCCGGACGCGATCGCGATCGACGGGCGCTTGACGGAGCCGGACGCGGTTGCCCTTATCGGGTCCCTGCGCTCGGCGGTTCCGCGCGCGAGGCTGTACGTGGTGGCGTCGCTCGGTGAAACGGCGCTGCTGCGTGCCGCCCGGCAGGCCGGCGCTCACGGCGCGCTGGCTCGTCCCTTCGTCCGTTCGCAGGTCGACGCGGCGCTGCAGGCCTCCGAGCGCGAGCCCCCGCCGGAAGAATGAGGATGCTTCGCTGACGGCCGTCGCGAAATCGAAGCGCATGGCAGAAGGATCAGGGCTCGAGACATACGCCAACCACGCCAATTCGACGACGACGGCCCCGCCGCCGGTGAGCGAAGGGCAGACCCAAGCCCAGCGGGACCTCGCGCTTCGGCGCGCGCTCTTACTGATGAGCATCGCGGCCGTGTCTGCCGGTCTTGCCTATGCGATCGTGCGGGCGACCTTGACGCGCCCTCCCATCGACCCGACGACCGAACGCATCCAACAACTGATCGACGAAGCGAATCGGCTGCTCAAGCAGCTCGATGAAAAAAAGCCTGAGTAGCCCCGGCGGCTCGGCCATCGCCGCGCCCGTGCTCGCACCGGGCGACGTCGTCGACATCCACTGTACCGATATGATCGCCAAGACCGGCCAGGCGGTCGGCCGGGCCGAGGGTATGGTCGTCTACGTCTTGGGGCCGGTCTCGGGCGAGCGTGCCCGCGTGCGTATCGAAAGCGTGAAGGCCAAGTACGCGGTGGCCGAACTGGTCGAGCTGCTCGACCGTTCGCCCGACCGTTCCGAGCCGTTCTGCCCCGTCTTCGGAACGTGCGGCGGCTGCCAAGTCCAGCACCTAGCCTATCCCGCGCAACTGCGCTGGAAACGCGGAATCGTCGAGAACGCCCTGCGGCGCCTCGGCGGCATCGCGAACCCGCCGGTCGGGGTGCCCATCGGTATGGACGACCCGCGTGCGTACCGCAACAAGATGGCGCTGGTCGTGACGGGGACCCGGACGTCCGAGCTCGAGGAGCCGCGGCCCGCGTTCGGATTCTACGCGGCCCGTACGCACGACGTCGTGCCGATCGGCGGATGTCCGATCGTCATGCCGCAACTCGACCGCGCGATCCGAGGCCTCTGGGAAGCCGCCGCGGACCCGGCCACCGCACCGGCCTTCGACGGCGCTCGCCATGTGATCGCCCGCGTCGGAAGCTCTTCGGGTGAAGCGGTTCTGTCGATCACGACCGATCGCGCATCCACGACGTTGCCGGCCTATGCGAGTGCTCTCGCGGCCAAGCTGCCCGGCACGATCGGCATCAGCAATTCCTTCGAGCCGCCGAGCGAGAACGCGGTCATGGGCCGCCGCAACGTCAGCGTGTACGGGTCGCCCGAGATGCAGGAGGAGATCGACGGCGTTCGTTTCCGCGTCTCGCCGGCATCGTTCTTCCAAGTGAACAGCGAGATCGTCGGCAAGATCTTCGCGTACCTCGCCTCGCACGTCGGTCGCGCGGAGCGCATCATCGATCTCTACTGCGGCGCCGGAACCTTCGCGATCTTCTTCGCGAAGCACGGCGCGCGCGTGGTGGGGATCGAAGAGAACCCGAGCGCGGTGCGCGAGGCGAAGGCCAACGCCGTGCTCGACGGCGTGCAGGAAAGCACGCTGTTCCTCAACGGCCGCGTCGACGGCACTTTGCGTTCGAAGATCGGCTCGGAGGCGTTGGCCGCAGCCAACGTGGTCTTTCTCGATCCGCCCCGCAAGGGTAGCGACGAGGCGACGCTGGCGGCGCTCGTTCGCGCGCGCGTGCCGCACGTGTGGTACCTCTCGTGCAATCCGGCCACGCTGGCGCGGGACCTCATCCAGCTGCTCGCCGGGGGGTACCGTTTGAGCGCCGTCCAACCCTTCGATATGTTCCCACAGACGGGCCACATCGAAGCGATGGCGTCGTTGCACCGCGCAGACGTCGCTCCGCTCGCGTTTCCCGTCGTGGGCGAGCCGGAGTGAAGGAGAAGAGCTTTTGGCATCGGGCGATATCGACGTGGCGTACGTCGCCAAGTTGGCCCGTCTGGCGCTGACGCCGGCCGAGGTCGAACGATTCGGCGTGCAGTTGGGCGCACTGCTCGAGCACGTGGCCGCACTGGAGAAGCTGCCCGTGGCCGGCGTCGCCGCAACCGCTGCGGTGATTCCGCAGCGCAACGTCATGCGTGACGACGTCGCGGTCCCCTCGCTCGACCGCGAAACGGTTCTCGGCTCGGCGCCCAAACGCGAGGGCGCATACTTCCGGGTGCCGCGCATCATCGGAGAGGATGCGTGAGCCTCGACCGCACGGCCGTCGCGACGGCGGCCGCCGTCAACGCGCGCGACGTCTCCGCGGTCGAGCTGGCGACGGCGATGCAGGCGCGAATCGCGGAGCGCGACGGGATCGTCGGCGCGTACCTCGCCACGACCGCCGCCCTCTCGCGGGAGCATGCGGAGCTCGTCGACGCGCGCGTAAAGGCGGGCGAACGCCTTCCGCTCGCGGGCGTCCCGCTCGCCATCAAGGACAACATGTGCGTGACCGGCACGCCGACGACGTGCGCCTCCAAGATTCTCGGCGGCTGGATCGCACCGTACACCGCGACGGCCGTGCGGCGCCTGCTCGACGCCGGTGCGATTCCGCTCGGGAAAACGAACCTCGACGAATTTGCCATGGGCAGCTCCTGCGAGAACAGCGCGCTGCGGAAAACCGTCAACCCGTGGGACGTGCGGCGCGTGCCGGGCGGCAGTTCGGGCGGCAGCGCTGCGGCGGTTGCCGCCGGCGAGGCGACGGTCGCGCTCGGGAGCGATACCGGCGGCTCGATTCGCGAACCGGCCGCGTTTTGCGGCGTCGTGGGCTTCAAACCGACGTACGGTCGCGTTTCACGCTACGGCCTGATCGCGTTCGCGTCGAGCCTCGACCAAATCGGCCCGATCGCCCGGACCGTGGAGGATGCCGCGCTCGTCTACGAACTGATGGCGGGCCGCGATCCGATGGACGCGACGACCGTCGATCTCCCAGTCGAAGCCGCGTCGTCCGCGTTGCGCGAGGATCTCGCGGGCGTGCGGATCGGCATCGTACGCGAATTCGGCCTCGGCGAACTCGAACCCGACGTGCGGGCCGTCTACGAGCGCGCGTACGCGGACCTCGAAAAGCTCGGTGCCGAGCTGGTCGAGGTGACGCTGCCGGCCGCGGCGTACGGCATCGCGACCTATTATCTGATCGCGCCCGCCGAATGCTCGTCCAACTTGGCGCGTTTCGACGGGATGCGCTACGGCTTGCGGGTCGAAGGCGCCGACGTCGGCGCGACCTACGAAGCGACCCGCGCGGCGGGTTTCGGCGACGAGGTCAAGCGGCGGATCCTGATCGGGACGTACGCGCTCTCGAGCGGCTACTACGACGCCTACTACGTGCGCGCGCAGAAGGCGCGGACGCTGATCGCCGCCGATTTCGCGCGAGCCTTCGCGGACTGCGACGTTATCGCTTGTCCCGCAGCCGCGACCCCGGCCTTCGAGTTCAACGCCAAGGCCGATCCCGTCAGCATGTATTTGATGGACTACTATACGATTCCGATGTCCCTGGCCGGTTTGCCGTCGCTCTCGGTTCCGTGCGGCTACGTGACGCCGCAAGGCGCCGGCTCGCCGCTGCCGCTGGGTCTCGAGCTGAGCGGCCCGCTCTTCGCGGAGCGCGCGTTACTCGGGATCGCGCACGCGTACGAACGCGGCACGCGGCATGCGGAACGCTTCGCCGTTCCTTCGCTTCCGAGCGCGGCCGGCGTCCGATGAGCGTCCTCGTCAACGGCACGCCGTACGAAGCGGTGATGGGCATCGAGTGTCACGTCGAGCTCAAGACCGAAACCAAGATGTTCTGCGGCTGCCGCAACGTGTTCGGGGCCGAGCCGAACACGAACGTCTGTCCCGTGTGTCTCGGGTTACCCGGAGCGCTGCCGGTGCCGAACCGGCTGGCGGTCGAGCTGGTCGTCAAAGCGGGCCTCGCGTTCGGCGCGGAGATTCCCGCTTTCTCGAAGTTCGACCGCAAGAACTACTTCTATCCCGATATGCCCAAGGATTATCAGATCTCGCAATACGATATGCCGCTGACGTTGGGCGGCGTCGTCCCCTTCATTCTCGACGACGGCACCACGGGCTCGTGCCGCTTGACGCGCATCCACCTCGAGGAAGACACCGGGAAGTCGTCGCACGCCGGCTCGCGCGACGGCCGCATCGCGGGCAGCACGTATTCGCTGGTCGACTTCAACCGCGCCGGCGTCCCGTTGATGGAATGCGTTTCCGAGCCCGACATCCGGACGGCTGCCGAAGCGGTCGCGTATCTGGAAGCGCTGAAGCGGACCTTCGTGGCGCTCGGCGTGAGCGACGTGAAGATGGAGGAAGGCTCGCTGCGCTGCGACGTCAACCTCTCGCTGCGGCCCGCCGGCGACTCCGAATACGGCACGAAGACCGAAATCAAGAACATGAACTCGTTCCGTTCGGTCGGGCGCGCGATCGAATCGGAGATCGCGCGGCAGGCCGGCATCCTCGCGGCCGGCGGCCGGATCGTTCAGGAAACGCGCGGCTGGGACGAAGCTGCCGGCGTGACGCACTCGATGCGCAGCAAAGAGCAGGCGCACGATTATCGCTATTTCCCCGATCCCGACCTGACGCCGATCGAGTTCGCTGCGAGCGACGTCGCGCAGCTGCGCGAAGGTCTCGGCGTGCTACCGCAGGCGCGGCTCGAGCGCTTCATCGCGCGCGACGGCCTCTCGGTCGCGCAGGCGCAGCAGTTGGTCGACAACCCCTCGCTGGCGGACTTCTACGAATCGGCCGCCGAGCGTTCCGGGAAGCCGCAAGTGATTGCGAATTTCTTGCTCGGCGACCTGTCGCGCCTCGCGAACGCCATCGACGACGGCCGTCGCGGCGTCAGGCTGTTACGCACGACGTCGCTGATCGAACTTGCCGCTCTGGCAGACAGAACACGATCAACTCGAAAACGGCCAAAGGTCTGATCGAACGCATTTGGCACGACGGCGGCTCGCCGCGCGCGATCGTGGAAGCGGAAGGTCTCGGCCAGGTGAGCGACACGGCCGCGATCGACGCGCTCGTCCGCGACATCCTGGCCGCGAACGCGAAGACCGTCGCCGACTTCCGCGCGGGGAAAACGAAAGTTATGGGCTTCTTGGTCGGTCAAGTGATGAAGCAAAGCCGCGGCAAGGCCAATCCTCAGCTAGCGGAAGAGCGTCTGCGCGCAGTTCTCGAAGGCGCGCAGCCGGCCTCGCAGGTCCCCGGCTAGCGCCGATGAGCGCCAGCCGTCTGGCCGACGACCGGAGTCTGGAGGTCCTGGACTTCGGGGCCGTCCGGAGCCTGATCGTCAAGGCGACGCTGACCGAGCGCGCGGCGTTGCGCGCGAGCGAGCTGGTGCCGGGCGTCGACATCGCAACCGTGAGGCTCGAGCAGGCCGCGACGGCCGAGATGCGCCGGATCGCGGGCGACGCGGCCTTCGCGTTGCCGCGCACGCGGGAGGTCGGCGAGGCCGTCGCCCGCGCCGCCCGCGGCGGTTCGCTCGGGGCGGAAGAGCTGCGCGATATCGGGATCGCGCTCGCGGCGGCGGACGCGGCGGTGCGTCGCGTCCGCGCGAGCGGCGCACCGACCCTGCACGCGCGCTGCGCCGGCGCACAGCCCTTACCGGAAGTCGCCGCCGCGATCGACCGTGCGATCGGCGAACGCGGCGAGGTGCTGGACCGCGCGTCGCCGCTGCTCGCGCGCGCCCGGCGCAACGCCGCGCACGCGCACGACGAAGCGCGCGACCGCTGCGCCGCGATCTTGCGGTCGCCGCGCTACGCCAAAGCGATCCAAGATGCGATCGTCACCGTGCGCGACGGCCGCTTCGTCATCCCCGTGAAGGCCGAGTTCTCCGGTGCGGTCCCGGGCGTCGTCCACGACACGTCGTCGAGCGGGCACACGCTCTTCATCGAACCCCTCGATGCGCTGGACGTCAACAACCGCTTGCGCACGCTGCGCATCGAGGAGGAGCGCGAGGTCGCGCGGATTCTGGCGCAACTCTCCGCGCTGGTCGGCGGTCGCGCGGCGCAGGCGGAAACGAATTTGGACGTCCTCGCCGATATCGATCTCGTGCTGGCGCGGGTCCGGGTCGCACAGGCGATGGACGCGACCGCACCGGTCGTGGTCGACGAACCGCGCATCGACGTGCGCCTGGGCCGGCATCCGCTGCTCGGCGAACGCGCCGTGCCGCAGTCGCTCGCGCTCGACGACGAGGTCCGCTTCATCGTGATCAGCGGTCCCAACATGGGCGGCAAGACGGTCTCGCTCAAGCTGGTGGGGCTCTTCGTCGCCATGACGTACTGCGGGATGCAGCTGCCGGCCGCCGAGGGTACGACGATCGGGGCGTTCGACTATCTGGGCTGCGACATCGGCGACGAGCAGTCGATCTCGGAAAACGCGTCGACGTTCTCCGCGCACTTGCGGCGCTTGCGCGCGATCGTGGACGCCTCGGGCCCGCGCTCGCTCGTACTGATCGATGAGATCACCAGCGGTACCGAGCCCGCCTCCGGCGCCGCGCTCGCGGTCGCGCTGCTCGAGCACTTGCTAGTCCGCGGCGTGCGCGGCATCGTGACCACGCATAGCACGGAACTCAAGCTGTTCGCCCACGCGACCGAAGGCGTGCGCAACGCTAGCGTGCGCTTCGACCCGCACACCTACGCGCCGACCTACGAACTGGATCTGGGTTCGCCCGGCCGGTCGCTGGCGTTTCCGCTGGCTCGGAGCATGGGACTGGACGACGCCGTCGTCGCCCGTGCCGAAGCGCTGCTGTCGACGAGCGAACGCGATTACGACCGCGCGCTAGCGGAACTTGCCGAGCTTCGGACCCAGGCTGCCGTGGAGCGCGACGGGCTGCAGCGCGAGCGGCGGCGGCTGGACGCGCTGGAAACGACGGCTCGCGAACGAAGCGACGCGCTCGAACGCGAGCGCCGAACGCTCGCGCGGCAGGCCGACGAGCGCCTCGGCCGCGCGCTGCGCGAGTTCACCGCCGAGCTCGAGCGTCGCAATCGGGACCGGGTCGGGCGCGTCAAGGTCACCGCGGGCCAGGCGTCGCTGCTCGGCCGCGTTCTCGAGGAGGTCCACCGCGATCTCGGTATCGAGCCGCTCGCGCCCGCCGCCCCGATCGTCCGCTCCGGGCAAGCGCCGGCGGCCGTCGGCGACCGCGTGCACGTCGAGTCGCTGGGGAGCGACGGCGACGTCGTGGACGATTTCGGCGACGGCGTCCTGGTGGCGATCGGCTCGATGAAGACCGTCGTGCCGAAAGCGGGCCTGCGCGTGCTGCGCCGCGGGAACGATGCCGCGCAGCGTCCGCGCGCCAAGGCGCAAGCGGGCGCGGCGACCCTCGAGGCGGCCAGCGTGGCCCGCGCCGAGCTCGACGTGCGCGGCAAGCGATTCGTCGAAGCCGAGCCGCTGGTCGACAAGTGGATCGACGAATCGGCCCTGGCCGGTCTCTCGCCGCTGCGCCTCATTCACGGCAAAGGCACGGGACTGCTGGGCCGCGGTTTGCAACAGTGGCTCAAGGGGCGCGCCGGCATCAAAGACGTTCGCTACGGAAATGCCGACGAAGGTGGCGGCGGCGTCACGGTGTTCGAGCTGGGGTAGGACGCGGCAGTCGCGGGACTGCCGCAGCCCGGCCGAGAACTGCGAGTGGTTTCAATGGCAACCATGACCCCGCGCGAACAGATGCTGTTGCTCACGGCAGGCTGCGAACACGTCGAAAAGGCCGCCGAACTCGAGGAACGGATCGCCGCGAAGGGGCGGCTGACCGTCAAGTTCGGCATCGACCCGACGGGCTCGCTGCTGCATCTGGGGCATGCGGTCGTGCTGCACAAGATGCAGGAGTTCGTCGAACTCGGCCACCGCGTGATCCTGTTGATCGGCGATTTCACGGCGAAAATCGGCGATCCGACGGGGCGCAACGATACGCGGCCGCCGCTGACCGACGAAGAGATCGCGCAGAACATGCGCGACTATCGCGAGCAGGCCGGCAAGGTCCTCGATCTCGAGCGGATCGAGGTCGCGTACAACTCGGCGTGGCTTTCGCGCATCTCGATCGCCGAACTGATCGGTCTGATGTCGCACGTGACCGTGGCGCAGATGCTGGCGCGCAAGGACTTTGCGGATCGCTACGGGAGCGCGGTGCCGATCGCGCTGCACGAGTTCCTGTACCCGATCGCTCAGGCGTACGACAGCGTCGCGATGCAGGCCGACGTCGAACTGGGCGGCTCGGACCAGCTCTTCAATCTGCTGCTGGCGCGCGAGTATCAGCACCGGGTCAAGCAGCCGCGCCAGATCTGCATGACGACGCCGATTCTCGAAGGCACCGACGGGATCGTGCGCATGGGCAAGTCGCGCGGCAACTACGTCGGTTTGACCGAACCGGCGAGCGAGCAGTTCGGCAAGCTGATGAGCATTCCCGACGAACTGGTCCTGCGTTACGCGGAGCTGGCCGCGTTCGCGTCGCCGGCCGAGATCGCCGTGCTCCTCGCGGGCCTCACGGCGCAGACGCTGCATCCGATGGCGGCCAAGAAGACGGTCGCGGAAGCCGTGGTCACTCGCTACCACGGAGCGCGCGCGGCGCGGGCCGCCCGCGAGCGATTCGAGGCGACCGTTCAGCGAGGCGAACTGCCGAGCGAGCTGCCCGAGGTCCGCGCGGGTGCCGGCTGGCGCACGATCGCCGACGCGCTGGTCGGGTGCCGATTTGCATCGAGCAAACGCGAGGCGGAACGCTTGGTCGCGGGTAATGGAGTACGGTTGAACGGCGAACCGGTCGCCGACCCGCGCGCGACCTGGAAGCAAGACGGCCCGGTCGTCCTGTCGGTCGGCACGAAACGGTTCGCCCGAGTGACACCCGCCGGCCCTGACGCCGGCAAAGGAACCCCATGAGTCAGCACGTCCACGCCAAATCGCCGCCCCCGGTCACGTACACCGCCCGGCCCCCGCTCGAAGGTCACACGTTCACCTGCCGCCGCTGCGGCCGCGTCCATCCGTATCCGCAAGACGGCGGCCCCGCGGCGCGCTGCGAGTGCGGCTGGTGGTACGAGAACCACGGCGGTCTGATCCAGGAGGAATTCAAGCCCCGCCTCGGCGTCTAGGCGTCGGCTTCGAGCTGATCGATCAACCCGCCGACTTCCTCGCGCGAGAGCACGTAGGCGGTCTTGCAGAACTCGCAGACGGCCTCGGTTTGCGTCTGCTCCGCCGCGATCTTGCGCAGTTCGTCGCGTCCGAGACCCAGTAGTGCGCGTTCGACGCGCTCGCGCGAACACGTGCAGGTGAACGCGACGCCGTAGGCGCGCGTGAACCGCACGTCGAGGCCGCCCGTCAGCGAGGCGACGAGGTCTTCGGCGCTCGCGCCGGAGTCGATCTGCGTCGTCACGGGCGCCATCTCGTGCGCGCGCGCTTCGAGATTGCCGATCGTCCCCTCGTCCGCGTCGGGCAGGAGGTGCGCGATCACGCCGCCCGCGGCCTTGATGCCGTTCGGGTTTGCGAGCACGCCCAGCGCGACGACGCTGGGAATCTGTTCCGACGTCATCAGGTAGCTCGCGAGGTCGTCGGCGATCTCGCCGCTTAGCAGGTCGACGATGCCGACGTAGGGCTGGCCGACCTCGAACGAGCGCGTTACTTGGAGGTACCCCTTGCCGACCGCGGCGCTCACGTCGAACTTCCCCCGTTCGTTGAGCGGCACGTCCGCGCGCGGGCGCCGCGCGTATCCGCGCGCCCCGATCTCGGAGGACGAGTTGAGTTGCACGTCCGCAACGATGCCGCGCAGCGGGCCATCGCTTGCAACCTGTAGGGTCAGCTTCTCACGGCCTTTGAGGCTCGCGCCGAGCAGCGCAGCGCCGGTCAGGAGCCGTCCGAGGGCGGCGCTGGCCGTCGGGGCGAGATCGTGGCGCTGTTGCGTTTCCCGAGCGAGTTCGGTCGTGATACCCGCTATGATGGAAAAACTGCCGTCCACGGCTGTTGCGGTGACGATCCGGTCCGGCATCGTGGGCCACTTTCCGAGGGCCGCCCCATTTCCTCCACGAACGCGGACGGTGTGAACGTGCTAGTGATTCACGGACCAAATCTCAACTTGTTGGGGACGCGAGAACCGCAGACGTACGGAACCACGACCCTGGCCGACGTCGATCTGCGGATCGCGCTCGAAGCCGCCGACCTCGGTGCGGCGGTGCGCTGCGTGCAGCACAACTCCGAGGGTGCGATCGTCGGCGAGATCCAGGCCGCGCGCGGGACGTACGACGCGATCCTGCTCAACGCCGGGGCCTACACCCACTACTCATATGCGATTCGGGACGCGATCGCCGCGGTCGACATCCCCACCGTGGAAGTGCACCTCACGAACACCCAAGCTCGCGAACCGTTTCGGGCGCTGAGCGTGATCGCGCCCGTGTGCCTCGGGTCCATAGCCGGATTCGGGCCCGATTCCTACGTGCTCGGCCTGCGGGCGGTGGCCGCCCGGCAGCGTGCCTGAGTCGCGTTTGCGCGGGAAACCCGCGTCCCTGCTGGATTTTGCCGGTTCGGGCAGGAGCAACCGGACCGTATGCCAATTAGCCTGCCGATACGAGGGGCGCCGGTCGGTTACGGCGCTCCGCGTAACGCACGTTTACAAGCTTTAGATATTAGCGCGAACTCATTTTTATTTGGAGATTAAACGTTGACAAAAGCCGAACTAGTCGACGCCTTGGCCGCGGAGACCGAGCTTTCCAAGCGCCAAGTTGGCGAAATCGTCGATCTGCTGCTCGACGAGATCCGCAACGCCCTGGTCAAGGGCGAAAAGGTCCAGCTCATCCCGTTCGGCAGCTTCGTGGTCCGCGACCGCAAGAAGCGCGAGGGGCGCAACCCGAAGACGGGTGCGAAACTGACGATTCCGGCGCGCAAAGTGCCGGCCTTCACCGCGGGCAAAGGCCTGCGCGATGCGGTGGCCGGCGCCAAGAAGCGCGCCGGCGCTAAGAAGCGCTGAGACACGCGCGAACCGCGCACGGTCGCTCCCCGCGAGCGGGGGGATAGGTGCTGCGTCCCGAAAACTCGCTCACCGGCGGGTAGTGGCGCAGCTTGGTAGCGCACCAGTCTGGGGGACTGGGGGTCGCAGGTTCAAATCCTGTCTACCCGACCATTCAGAAAGCCTCGTCCTGTAAGGGATTGGGGCTTTTTCTATGGCCGGCGTTTCGCACTGTAAAGGGCTTCAGCCGCCTACGTATTGCCTAGCGTACTCGCGCCGGCCGCGTAGCCGGTCCCCACGAGCCGGGGCCGCCGCGCCTTCGCGGTTGGGCATCACGCGGGCGTACGTTTGCACCAGCGTATCGATTGAACCCATCCGAGGCGACCCCGGCTGAAGACATTGCAGCCCAACCGGTAGCCGACCGGAATCGCACTGCGTTCGCTGGAAAAGGAGAGCCATATGGGGAATTCCGGCTCGTACGACGTTTCGGAGAACGGTCGGTACGGCGCCCTCGACGAGCCGGCGACGCGCGGCTGACAACCGGTTTGAACGCTGCCGAGTTCGCGAGCCTCACCTACGTCTTCGTGACGCTATTGGCCATGGTGAACCCGCTGGAAGCGGCCGGCGCCTACGCCGCCCTCATGGAAGGGCGCTCGCAAACCGACCGGCTCACGATCGCCAGGAAAGCGACGTTGGCCGGCTGGGTGATCTTGATCGGTTTTGGGCTCATCGGCGACGCGCTGTTAGGCGCGCTCGGCATCTCGATCGATGCCTTCAAGATCGCCGGCGGCCTCCTGTTGCTGGCCGTCGGATTCAATATGGTCTTCGCCCAGCAAACGGACACCGACACGGCGCAAAAGGAAGGATCGGATCACCCGAGCGACCCGTCGATCTTTCCGCTTGCAATTCCGATCATTACCGGGCCCGGCGCGCTGACCGCAAGCGTCACCTTGTTCGGCCGCGCGCACGCCCACCCGATCCTCTACCTCGCGATCACGATCGTCGCCGTCGTCGTATTCGCGATCACGTATCTGGCCATGGTCGGCTCGAATCAGCTGCAACGCGTCTTGGGCAAATCCGGCATCGAGGCACTGAGCCGCATCGTCGGGATCATCGTCGCGGCGATCGCGATCCAACTCATCATCGATGGCGGGATCGACGTCGTACGGCCGCTTTTCGACGGCGCGCACCAGCGGGTCGTGGGCGCGGCCGCGCGCGGTCGAGATCGAGAAGTGGTTGAGGCCTGGGGGACGAGTTCGGATACACCGGAACGTCGGTTCCGCCGCGTTCGCGCTGTACCGGAGCGATGCGGCCCGCCGGCTATTTAGCGAGCCAGGCCGTTTGAAGCTGCGTATTTGCTTTAAGATCGGCCGCGCATTTGGTGCCTTTGTCGGTTCCGGAAAACTGCGTGGCGCACTGCCCCAACAGTTGATTGGCCGTGTCCATTTTCGTCTTCCAGTCCTGGCCCTGATGGTGTAGGATCTGGGCGTCCCACGACGCGAGCAGCGCGTTCACGTAATCGTCGTGCCCGTCGCAATTCTGCTCTGCGTTGTAGTCCTTGTTGTAGGCCTTGACGGAGTCCGACCAGGCCGCATCGTCGGCCGGAGCTGAATTGGCCGTGTAGTCGTCCGCGATGTTCGTCTCGTGCGCCGCGCACCAAGCTCCCATCTTCCGCACCTGGTCCATGCCGGATCGGAGGGTAGCGTGCGCGGGCGTGACGGCGGCCGCAGCGAACAGTCCGACGCAGACGGCCGAGAGCGCGAGTTTACAGATCGCCGCCGATTTGATCATCCTGCCGACCTTTCCGTGCTTGCGAGCATTCACTCCTCGTACGTAGGAGAGTTACAGGAACGCCGCCGTTTTCGCCTTCCCGGACCGCCGCCGCGGGCCCTCGGGCGGTCGCGCTGCAGGCGTTCGGCGGCGACGGGCGCAAGCTTTCGGGCAGCAAAGATAGGGCTCGGTCACTGCCGGCGGTCGCGAATCTTCGAGCCGCACCAGTCTTGTGTTGGCCGCTTGGAGGCTGCGCCGTCGTGAACGCTGCCGGGAATTTTTCATCGTGAGGGGTGTTCGCGCGCCGCGCACGCCGCTTTCCGACGCCGCGGATGCCGTCTGGCGAGCGGAGCACTACCGGGCCCTGGGCCTGCTGCACAAACTCGACGCCCCCGGAGCGGTCGCGCTGCGCCTCTGCGTCCTGAGGCGCACGGGCCAGATCGAACTCGCGCTCAAAGAGTTCGAGTCGCGCTCGCTGGACGAGTTCGATCCGACGGAAGCGGTGATTTCGAGTTCGACCGTGGCGCTGGCTCTGTGCCAGCGGCTCGAGACGGAAAAAGCGCGCGCGGTCGTGGCCGCGGCGGCGCCGTACGTCGCTCGGGGCAACGATCCGCTCCTGGCGATCGAACATCTCTGGATTCAAGCGATCGTGGAGTTCCACGCGGCGCGATTGCCGGAGTCGGAGACGCTGCTGACCGCCGCGCTGGAGCTGGTCGCCCGTCATCCGAACGCCGAGTCGCGGGCGGAGTACCAGCCGGAACTGAACCATCTGCGGGCGAGATGCTTGAACGCGCTCGCCCTGATCGCGGCCGCGGCGGGCGACCTGAAGAAGGAGGAGCGGCTGCTCGTCGAGGCGCTCTTTTGCGTGCGCCTGGCCCGCAACAGGGACGTCTGGCTCGAGGCCTTTCTGCTGGCAAACCTCGCGGTGCTGGTCGGTCATTCCCCGAACGTTCGTTTGCGGCAGCTGCTCGTCTCGCGCGTCGCCGACATTCAGTGGCACTACGGTCTCGACGACAAGTACGACTACGTGAAGAACGGCCTGATGCAACACCGTCATCTGTTCGGTGACGACACGTTGAGCGGCGGCGTCCTGAGCGATACCGCGCACTCCCTCCCGTGGCGCTTGGTCAGTTGCGTGAGGGCGCTCGAATGCGAGGACTTCGGCAGCGCGGAGCTGTTGGAACGCGAGATCACGTTCGGCCGGTCCTTGGCCGAGCGAGCCGATTTTGCGTCGACGCAAGGCGAAGAAATAATGAGCGTCGTGAAGCTGGCCGCCTACCTGGCTCCCGAAAATGCCGAAGCCGCGCGCGCGCTGCTGGGCCGGTACATGGCGAAGATGTCGGTGCTGCCGCGTACCTGGGTCGTCGTTCACGCGCCTTTTCGCACGGCCGAGGAGGCGTTCACCCGCGGCTGTATCGCGAAGGCGGAAGGCCGCTTCCACGCCGCTACGCTCGAGTTCGCGAACTCGATGGAAGTCTGGTCGCGCGTGGGGTTGCCGCAATGGGCGGCCACGGCGGGGCTCGAGCGGTACACGGTCTCGCGCGACCAAGCCGACCTGTCGGCGGCGCGCTCGTTCGTCACGCGCTACCCGCGCACGAGCTTCGGCCGCCGTCTGAAGCGAGCGCTTGCGGCCGCTCCCGCTTCCCGCTCCGGCGACTTCGTCTACGTGAACCCATGGCGGGCGGAGCGGGCCGTTTCCTGAGCCCGGCGGGCGGTCCGGAGTAGGGGCGGCTCGCGCGTAACCGTAAGTTGGCACAATCGTGCAAACCGAAACCCGCAAGGACGATCTCGCAAAAACGTACGAACCGGCCGCCGTGGAGGCGCGCCGCTATGCCGAATGGCTCGCGGCGGGCGTCTTCCACGACGAGCCCGATCCGGCCCGGCCGCCCTTCGTCATCTCGATGCCGCCTCCGAACATCACGGGGCGGGCCCACCTCGGGCACGGCTCCACCTGGACGCCCATGGACATCCTCACCCGCTACCACCGCATGCTGGGCGACAACGCGGCGTGGATTCCCGGTCAGGACCATGCGGCCATCGCGACGGAAGCCGTGCTGGTGCGGGAGCTGGCCAAAGAAGGCCTGACTCGCAACGGCCTGGGGCGCGAGGCGTTCATCGCGCGCGCCTGGCAGTGGCGCGAGCAGTACGGTGCGGAGATCTATCAGTCGTTCCGGGCGCTCGGGTTCGGCCCGGACTGGGAGCGCGACCGCTTCACCCTCGATGCCGAACTCTCGGCCGCGGTCGTCAAGGTGTTCGTCGAACTGTACCGCGAGGGGCTGATCTATCGCGGCACGCGGCTCGTGAACTGGGACCCCGTCTCGCAGTCCACCCTCTCCGACGCGGAAGTCGAAGACGAAGAGCGGGACGGCTTCCTGTGGCAGATTCGCTATCCCGCCGAGGACGGCAGCTTCGCGATCGAGGTCGCGACCACGCGGCCCGAGACGATGCTGGGCGACGTAGCGGTCGCCGTGCACCCCGAAGACGAGCGCTACGCCGGGCTGATCGGCAAGCGCGTCGTGGTCCCGCTGGCCGGCCGCCCGATTCCGATCGTGGCCGACGAGGCGGTCGAGCGCGACTTCGGAACGGGTGCCGTCAAGGTCACGCCGGCCCACGACCCGCTCGATAACGAGATCGGCGAACGGCACGGCCTGCCCGCGATCGGGGTGATCGGATTCGACGGCAAGATGACGCGCGAAGCGCCCGCGGCCTACGTGGGTCTGGACCGCTTCGACGCGCGCCGTGCGGTCGTGGCCGATCTGGAAGCCACGGGCGCGCTGGTCGGCACGACGCCGCGCCGCCACGTCGTTCCGGTCAGCTCCCGCAGCGGCGCGGTTGTCGAACCGCTGCTCTCCCTGCAGTGGTTCTGCAAGATGGAAACCCTGGCGGCGCCCGCGCTCGAAGCCTATCGCAGCGGCCGCCTGCGCTTCGTTCCCGAACGCTTCGGCCACACGTACGAGGCGTGGCTGGAGAACATCAAGGATTGGAACGTGTCGCGGCAAGTCTGGTGGGGCCACCAGCTGCCGGTCTGGTATACGCCGGACGGCACCGCCGTCGTGGCCGAGAGCGAAGCCGAAGCGCGCGCGCTCGCGCTCGAACGCTACGGGATCACCGAGCTGCGCCGCGACCCCGACACCCTCGATACCTGGTTCTCGAGCGCACTCTGGCCCTTCTCGATCTTGGGCTGGCCCGAGCGTACGCTCGAACTGGAGAACTGGTACCCGAACCAGGTCATGATCACGGGCCGCGAGATCATCTTCTTGTGGGTCGCGCGCATGGTGATGCTGGGCATCAAGTTCGCGGGCGACATCCCCTTCAGCGACGTCTTCATCGCGCCGCTGGTGTTCGACGAGCAAGGCCGCAAGATGTCCAAGAGCCTCGGCAACTCGATCGAGCCGATGGATCTGGTTGCGAAATACGGCGCGGATGCGACCCGCTTCGGGATCGTTCGCCAGATGCGGCTCGAATCGCAGGAACTGCGGTTCGACGAGCGTTTCGTGGAAAAGGCGCGCGACTTCAATAACAAGATGTGGAACGCGCTGCGCTACATTCGCAGCTTGCCGGAAGGGCTGCCGCGCGGAAACCGGCTGCCGCCGCTCGCGCGCCAGTCGCTCGCGGACCGCTGGATTCTGGCCGGCCTGCGGTCGACGATCGACCGCGTTACCGAAGCCTTCGAGGCCTACGAGTTCGGCGTGGCGGCCGACATCCTGCTCGACTTCATCTGGTACCGGTATTGCGATTGGTACGTCGAGGCCACCAAGGTCCCGTCGCCGACGCGGGCGAGCGTCCTCGCGTACGCATACAACGTCCTGATGCGCCTGCTGCACCCGATCGCGCCGTTCGTGACCGAGGAGATCTGGCAGGCGCTGCCGCACGACGGCCGCACGATCGTCACCGCGATGTGGCCCGATCCCGACGAAATCGCCGTCGACCGGGCCGCAGCGCAGCGCTACGAGGTCTTGCGCGGCGTCGTCGGCAACGCCCGCGACCTGCGCGCGCAGCTCGGGTTGCCGCCGCGCGAGCGCTTGACGATCGAGGTCTCGCCCCAGCTCGACGCCGACGCGCGGGCCCTGCTCGCGCTGCACGCGCACGCGGTACTGGTCGACTCGCCGGCGCTGGCGAACGCGCCGGGGGAGCCGCTGCTGGCCAGCGCGCCGCACGCGCCGGTGCAGTTCCTGCGGCAGCGCTACGCCCGCGAGCTCGCGCGCCTCGAGGGCGAGATCGCGCGTCTCGAGAAGAAGCTGGCCAACGAACAGTTCACCAGTAAAGCGTCTCCCGAGGTCGTGGCGAAGGAACGGGCCAAACTGGCCGGCTACGCCTCGGAACGGGCGCGCGTGGCCGAGGCGTCGGTCCGGCTCGGGACGAATGGGCCTCCGATGGAATCCGGCGTATGAGGAGCGCCCTAGAGGCGTTGCGCGAGCGCACGCTGATGTCGGCGCAACAGATCGACCGCGTCGTCGCGCGCATCGCTCACCAGATCCTCGAGCCCGACGACGCCCAGGACGGGATCGTGCTGATCGGCATCCGGCGCGGCGGCGAACAGCTGGCACGGCGGCTGGCGGGCAAGGTCGAGGAGATCAGCGGCGTGCGCCCGGGCATCGGCTTTCTCAACATCAACCTGTACCGGGACGACGACGTGGCGCGAGCCCTGCCGGAATCGGAGATCCACGAGGATCTCGCGGGCAAGGTCGTGATCGTGGTCGACGACGTGCTCTTCACCGGGCGGACCGTGCGCTCGGCGTTGGACGCCGTCACGGATCTCGGCCGCCCGCGGGTCATCCGGCTGGCGGTGCTGGTCGATCGCGGCCTGCGCGAGCTGCCGATCCAGGGCGATTACGTGGGTCGCGTCATTCCGACCAGCCGGCGCGAGCACATCGAGGTCCACCTCTCGAAGACGTTCTCCGAAGACGATCGCGTCATCATTCGCAACGAGGCCGATGGCCCGTAGCCTGCTGGACCTCGACGATCTCTCCAGCGACGAGATCCAGTACCTGCTCGAGCACGCGCGCCGCTTCCACGACAACCCTCCGCCCCGAACGCTGCTGCGCGACGTCTGCGCCGTCAACTTGTTCTTCGAAGCCAGTACGCGCACGTTCACGTCCTTTGCGATCGCGGAACAGCGCGTCGGCGCGGACGTCGTGGCGCTGCCGCCGGGCTCCTCGAGTCTGGGCAAGGGCGAGACGATCGCCGATACCGCGATCACGCTGGCCGCGATGGGCGTGCGCGTGATCGTGACGCGCCACCCGGAGTCCGGCTTCCCCTACCGGCTGGCGGAATCGTTCGCGGGCCACGTCGTCAACGCCGGCGACGGGCGCCACGCCCATCCGACCCAAGCGCTGCTCGACCTCCTAACGCTGCAATCGGAATTCGGGAAAGTGGCCGGGCTGCGTGTCGCGCTCGTCGGCGACATCCTGCACAGCCGGGTCGCGCGTTCGAATATCATCGGGCTGCGCGAGCTGGGCGCGGAGGTCACGCTGGTCGGCCCGCACACGCTCCTGCCGGACGTGATGGAAGGCGACGGCGTGCGGATCTCGCGCGATCTCGACGCGGTGCTGCCGCACGTCGACGCGCTGATGCTGCTCCGGATCCAGAAGGAACGCATCGCGTCGGCGGTGCTGCCCTCGCTCGACGATTACGCGCGCAACTACCGCCTCGACGCGCGCCGCCTGAAGGCGCTCCCTCCGGGCGCGATCGTCATGCATCCCGGCCCCTACAACCGCGGCGTGGAGCTGACCGAAGACGTGTTCGGATTTCCCGGCTGGCGCTACGCGCAGCAGGTCTCGCACGGCGTCTACGTGCGCATGGCCGTCCTCGATTTCTTGGTAAACGGCGCGCCGTAAGTGGGAACGCTTCTGATCCGCGGAGGCCGCGTCGTCGATCCGTCGCAAGGTCTCGACGCCGTGCGCGACGTCCTGCTGGCGGACGGCCTGGTCGCGGCGCTCGGGGAACACCTCGAGGCCGGTGACGCCGAGATCCTCGACGCTACGGGTGCGGTCGTCGCCCCAGGCTTTATCGACATGCACGTGCACCTGCGCGAGCCCGGCCAGACGCATAAGGAGACGATCGCGACCGGCAGCGCGGCGGCCGTCGCGGGCGGGTTCAGCGCGGTGGCCTGCATGCCCAATACCGAGCCGGCGCTGGATTCGCCCGCGCTGATCGCCGAAGTGGTGCGTCTCGCGACGTCGGCGGGGCTGGCCCGCGTGTATCCGATCGGGACGATCACGCGCGGGCGGGCGGGCAAAGAACTGTCGCCGTACTGGCGGCTGCGGGACGCCGGCGCGGTCGCGTTCAGCGACGACGGCTGCACGGTGGCGAGCGCGCGCGTGCTGCGGCAGGCCGCACTCTACGCGCGCGACGTGCCGGGGACGTTCATCTCCCACTGCGAGGACACTGACCTCAAGGGCGACGCGGTCATGAACGAAGGCGCGCGCAGTTTCGAGCTCGGGCTACCCGGGTCGCCCGGGCTCGCGGAAGACCTCATCGTCGCGCGCGACATTCTGATCGCGGGCGACACGGGCAAGCCGTTCCACATCGCGCACCTCTCGACCGCGACGAGCGCGGCGCTGGTACGCTTCGGGCGCGCGCAAGGAATTGCGGTAACCTGCGAGGTGACGCCGCACCACCTGCTGCTTGGGGACGATCGCTTCGACGGCTTCCGGGCCGATGCGAAGGTCAACCCGCCGCTGCGGCTCGAGGCCGACACCGCGGCGCTGCGCGCCGCGGTGCGCGACGGCACGATCGATGCGTTCGCGACCGACCACGCGCCGCACACGCGCGAGGAAAAGGCGCAGCTTTTGGCCGACGCGCCCGTCGGGTTCTCGGGCCTCGAGATCGCGGTCGGCGCCTATGCGGCCGCGTTACCGGATTTGCCGCTGGAACGTTTCGTCGCGTTGCTGTCGACGAACCCGGCGCGCATTCTCGGCATTCCGGGCGGTACGCTGCGGATCGGGGCGCGGGCCGACGTGACGGTCTTTGCGGAGCGTCCGTGGCGCGTGGACGCGTACGCGTTCTATTCCCTCGGCAAGAACTCGCCGTTCGACGGCACGATCTTTTCGCGCCGCGCGATTGCGACGATCGTCGGCGGGGCGCCGGTCATGCGCGACGGGCGCGTGCTCGAGCGCCCGGCCGCGTTACTCGCGTGAGCGTGCGCCGCCGAGCGGTGCCCGCCTTGCTGTGGGCGTCCGTCGTCGCGCTCGGCGCCGCGCCGCAGGCCCGGGCCGACTCGCTCGAGCCCGACGAGATCTTCCTGCGCGCCAAGGGCGCCTGGCACGCGCGCATCGAGGTGCCGTTCGTCACCTTCGCGCTGCGCGAACGGTACGTGTGGCGCGGCCGCGTGCACGACAACTGGTGGCAGGCGTCGTATCGCGATACCGACCGCACCCTGGCGCTGCGGCGCGTGGTGACGCCCGCGCAGGAGGAGGCGCGCCTGCGGGGCATGCCGATCAACCTGAACCTGCGCCTGCACGGCGGTGCGGCGCGCGCGGACTCGCTCGATACCAACGCGGACGCCGACGCGTTCCCGATCCTCGATCCCATGGTCGAGCCCGACGCGTCCTTCGGCTTGCTCGCGCACGAAACGCGCGCCCGGCTTTCCGGCGAATCGCGGTTCGCGCCGTCCTCGCTCGCGTCGCCGTCGCCGCCGGCCGGCGGCCCGGACTCCGCCGCCGGTTCGGTCGCGGCCGCTTCGTCGGCGCTACGCGAACTCGCGCACGTCGAGGCCGTCGCGCGCGATTATTCGATCGCGCTCGTGGGTCCCGAAACGCTCCACGACGTCGAGACGTACCACCTGACGCTGACGCCCCTGCGCGACCCGCGCGTCTGCCGGCTGCGCGACGTGTGGGTCGATGCGTCGACGTTCCGGACCGTTGCGCTCGCGGTGCAGGGGCTCTTCGACGGCAAGCCCTACGAAGACGCCCGCTGGTTGGTCAGCTACGTCGAATTCGACGGCCGCAACTACGTGCAGCAGATCCGCACGGACGACACACTGAAGTTCGGGCTCGATCGCTTCGTCAACGGCCTGCAGTTCGATTTCGTCCAGTACGCGTTTCCGGACTCGATTCCGTACCAAACCTTCCAACGGCTGCTGTAGCCCGGAAAAAGCGGCATAGGATTCCATGGTAGCGAGTAGGATGCGAGCGACGCCGCCCGGGGACCCGTCCGGCTATCGGTGGGGCGCAGCAGTGCGGAACGATAGTGCAGTGCGTCGCTGCCAGGGGCGCATTTCTCACGTGGTGAGCGTCGTGTCCCGGTTCTCTGTGTGCCACACTGGTGGCAGTGTGCCGTGAAAGGAGAGTCCTTTTTGTAGGAATCCTCGCTGTACGAGAGATGAGGGCAGTTCCCTCGGGGATCGGCCGGTAGGGGCCGGTACCAAACCGCCTCAAGCTGCTGAGGTTAAGAGCCTTGGTGGTGAGCGTTGACGGAAAAGGCGGGGTTCGAAACCCGTCAGGTGTGATGCATGGAGACGAGCGTAAGCGAACCGCTGATGACGTATCGAAATGTGGCCAAGATGATGTCGAAACCGGGGGTGTGTCATGAACCCGGGATAAGTCTGGCAGTTACCCTACATCCGGGCCAGACGGCATCCGGTATGGAGGCGGCGTGAACGTGCATCGGGCTCTCGTACGGAACACGGGAACCTGTCGCCGTGATGCCAAGGGAGAACGCGGAGTGAGCCGACCTCACGACGCCAAGCGTACCGATGCACGGCAGTGTGTCACGAAGGAAAACTCATTATGTGAGTGATTCCATGCTCCACAGAAGATGAAGGTTGGCCCTTCGGAGTCGGATGATCGGATCTGATTTCAAACCACCTCAAGCGGCTTGGATTAAGAGTCCTGGTCGTGAACGTTGAGGCAAAAGGCGGGTGTGGTAATCCGTCAGGTATGGTGCACGGAGATGAGCGCAAGCGAACTGCTGATGACGTATCGAAAATCGGTCTCAGATGATGTCGAAACCGAAGGCGTGCCGTGCCCTCGGGAATCAAGTCTGGCAGATATCCGATATCCCGGCCAGACGGCATCCGGTATGGAGGCAGCATGAACGAGCACTGGGCTTTTGTGGGGAACGTGAGAACCGGTCGTCGCGATGCCAAGGGAAAAGGCGGAAGTGAGCTGACCTCACGACGTCAAACGTACCGATGCGCGTCACCGGGGCGGATTGGCTCGTAGTAGTGACGACGGCCCGTGAAAGCGGGCTCGAGCGAAGGGGCCAAGTCGTTCGACACGTAGCGAAGCGTCAACCAGCAATGGGAAGAACGCTTTGCAGCGGGTAAGCCGGCTGTTTCGGCAGACGGCTGGACGACAAGAGCCGTATGAAGCGAGAGTTTCACGTACGGTTCCGTGAGAGGCTCGGGTTGCAATACCCGGGCCTACTCGACCAGGGGCGGAGCAGCTCGTAGTAGCGGTGACGGCTCGTGAAAGCGAGTTTGAGCGAAGGGGCTGCGTTATCCGGCACGACCGGAGCGTCAACCAGCAATGGGATGAACGCTGCGAGTCATGCAAAGCCGTTCGGCATCTCCAAACGGGATGTTTGGGATGCGTACAAACGCGTTAAGGCCAATCGGGGAGCGGCTGGCATCGATGGTCAGTCGATTGCTGGGTTTGAAGAGAATCTCGCGTTGAATCTCTACAAGCTCTGGAATCGAATGGCATCGGGCAGCTACTTCCCGCCGCCGGTACGTCGCGTCGAGATTCCCAAAGGCGACGGGCGAACGCGGCCGCTGGGTATTCCAACGGTCGCGGATCGCATCGCGCAGATGGTGGTCACGCGCTTTCTCACGCCGATCCTGGAGCCGCAGTTCCATGCGGACTCCTATGGTTACCGGCCGAAGAAATCCGCAAAAGACGCTCTGGCCGTAGCGCGGCAGCGATGCTGGCGCTCCGACTGGGTCCTCGACCTCGACATCAAGGCCTTCTTCGAGACTCTCGATCACGGGCTTCTGATGCGTGCGGTTCGGCGGCATACGACGTGCCCGTGGGTGCTGCTGTACATCCAGCGATGGCTGTCAGCGCCTACGCAATTGGCGGATGGTAGTCTTGTGGAGCGGACAGCGGGGACGCCGCAAGGCGGCGTCGTCAGTCCAATCCTGGCGAATCTCTATCTCCACTATGCCTTCGATCTTTGGATGGGCCGCGAGTTTCCGACCATCGCGTTCGAGCGCTACGCGGACGATGTGATCTGCCACTGTAGTTCGCAAGCGCAAGCCACGCACCTCAAGGATGCGATCGAGCAACGCTTCGCGACCTGTTTCCTGACGTTGCATCCGCAGAAGACAAAGATTGCCTACTGCAAGGATGACCGTCGGCGGGGCACCTACCCGGTCGTGAAATTTGACTTTCTCGGTTACTCATTCCAACCGAGACTGGCCAAAGGCTACGGCGGGAAGATGTTCGTCGGCTTCAACCCAGCGATCAGCACGAAGTCTGCCACATCCATTCGCCAGGAAATGCGGCGCTGGCGCCTCCACCTTCGTAGCGATCTCGCCCTCAGCGACCTCGCACGGCAGGTGAATCCTGCCCTCCGGGGCTGGATCAACTACTATGGGCTCTACTACCGGTCGGTTCTCCACCTCGTCATGCACCATTTCGACTCGGTGCTCGCGAGGTGGGCGATGCGCAAGTATAAGCATCTCAAAGGCCGTCGCTGGAACGCTCGGAGGTGGGTCTACGGCGTCATCGAGCGCCAAGCCGACCTCTTCGCCCATTGGGGAATCCTTGGGCAAGCGGCTGGATGACGGGAGCCGTATGAATCGAGAGGTTCACGTACGGTTCTGCGAGAGGCTCGGGGTGAAACTCCCCGGGCCCACTCACCCG
>CAWBES010000009.1:0-129207 GCA_963787965.1 uncultured Alphaproteobacteria bacterium | reverse complement strand
CGCCCGGCCCGAATCAAGCCGGGAGCAGCCGGGGTTCAGTCGCGGCGCCGCCGCCCTCCGCCGCGGTCGCCGCCGCTCGGGCGGAACTCGCCGTTTCCGCGTGGCGGCCGCGGCACGTACTCCTCGTCGGCACCGCCTCCGAGGACCGCCTTCCGGCTCAGGTTGATCCGGCCTTGCGAGTCGATCTCGACCACTTTGACCATGATCTCGTCGCCGATCTTGACGACGTCCTCGACCTTTTCGACGCGTCCGGGCGCGAGTTGGCTGATGTGGACCAGGCCCTCTTTGCCGGGCAGCACCGCGACGAAGACGCCGAAGTTCATCAGGCGCGTGACCGTGCCCATGTAGGTTTCGCCGACCGTGACGTCCTTCGTCAGCGCGTCGACCATCTTCTTGGCCTTCTCGGCGCTCTCGCCGTTGGCCGACGCGATGAAGACCCGGCCGTCGTTCTCGATGTCGATCTTGACGCCGGTGTCCGCGATGATCTTGTTGATGACCTTGCCGCCGGGTCCGATCACGTCCTTGATCTTGTCGGGGCTGATCTGCAGCACGATCATCCGCGGCGCGAACTGCGAGAGCTCCTCGCGCGGTGCCGCGATCGTTTCCTTGAGTTTGTCGATGATGAAGAGGCGCGACTTCTTGGCCTCGACCATCGCTTCGCGCATGATCTCGAGCGTGATGCCCGCGACCTTGATATCCATCTGAATCGCGGTGATGCCGTCGACCGTGCCCGCGACCTTGAAATCCATCTCGCCGAGCGCGTCTTCGAGGCCTTGGATGTCCGTGAGGATCGCGTGGTGCTTGCCGTGCAGCACGAGCCCCATCGCGACGCCCGCCACGTGCTTGGAGATCGGCACGCCGGCGTCCATCAGCGCCAGCGTCGAGCCGCATACCGAGGCCATCGACGACGAACCGTTGGATTCGAGCACCTCGCTGATCAGGCGCAGCGTGTACGGGAAGTCTTCGACGGGCGGCAGCACCGGCACCAAGGCGCGTTCCGCGAGGTGGCCGTGGCCGATTTCGCGCCGTCCCGGCGCGCGCATGGGCTTCGTTTCGCCGGTCGAGTACGGCGGGAAATTGTAGTAATGCATGTAGCGCTTATTGGGAATCGCCATGATGCCGTCGAGGCGCTGCTCGTCGCTGATCGAGCCCAGCGTGGCGGCGGTGAAGACCTGCGTCTGCCCGCGCTGGAAGAGCCCGCTGCCGTGCACGCGCGGCACGTAGCGGACCTTCGACCAGATCGCGCGGATCTCGTCGGGCTTGCGGCCGTCCGGCCGAATCCGCTCCTCGACGACCATGACGCGGAGTTCTTCCTCCTCCATCGCCTTGATGATCTTCTCGAAATCCTTGTCGCCGGGGTCTTCGAGCTTGACGCGAATCGCGTCGTCGGTCTTCTTCAGGCGGGCGATCGCTTCGGCGCGAGTCAGCTTCGCAAAAGCCTCGTTGCGTTCGCCCTTTTCGACGACGCGCATCGCTTTGGCGACGTCTTTCTTGAAGTGCTTTTCCACCCAAGCGCGCAGTTCGGTGTCGCCGGCCGGGGCGGCGAACTCACGCTTGGCTTTGCCGGCCCGCTTCGCGAGCGCGTCGATCTGGGTGACGATCTTCTTGATCTCTTCGTGCGCGAAGGCCACCGCGCCCAGGAAATCTTCCTCGGAAATCTCGTTACCGCCGCCTTCGACCATCATCACCGCGTCGGCCGTTCCGGCGACGACGATGTCGAGGCCGCCGCTCTCGTACTGGGGCATCGTCGGATTACAGATGTAGTTCTTTTCCTCGTCGCGCCCGACGCGCACCGCGGCGACCGTCTTCTCGAACGGGATGTCGGAAACGGCCAGCGCCGCGCCGGCGGCGCACACCGCGAGCACGTCGGCGTCCAGCTCCGGATCGATCGAGAGCACCGTCGTGATGATCTGAACGTCGTTGCGGAAGCCTTCCGGAAAGAGCGGCCGGATCGGGCGGTCGATCTGGCGCGCCGAGAGCACGCCGTGCTCGGACGGGCGCCCCTCGCGCTTGATGTAGCCGCCGGGAATCTTGCCGGCCGCGTACATCTTCTCTTCGAAGTCGCAGGTTAGCGGGAAGAAATCGATCCCTTCGCGCGGCTTATCGGAAGCGGTAACGGCGGCGAGGACGACGTTCGTATCGCCGTAGCGCACCAAGGCGCTGCCGTTGGCTTGCTTGGCCAGTTCGCCGGTTTCAATTGTCAGGGTCCGTCCGCCGATTTCGAGGGATACCGTTTCGGGTTGGGACGTTGCTACGTTTTTCTTCATCTTTTATCATAAACGGGACGAGGTTCTACGCAACGAGCGTCGTGGCCTCTAGGGCTTGCGATTCCAGACGCGGACGTAGTCGACGTGCATCACCGCCGGAAAGACGTCGCCGCGGCCCGCCACGCCGTTCCACGGCCGGACCCAGCCGCCGACCGCGAAGTCGACCAGCACGTACATGGGCTGGTGCGGAATATGCGCGGCATCGGTGTCGCGGAAACGCGCGATGCCGTCGAGATACCACGTGATCGAGTTCGGCTCCCAATCGACGGCGTAGACGTGCGCCGTTTGCTGCAAGCTCGCGGGCGCGTCGAAGAATCCCACCGTCGCTGCCGCTGCCGCTGGTTCGCGAGCGGATAGTGAAGCGTCATGAAATCCCGCCTCGGGAGCGCGCCTTGGCCTTCGACGACGTCGATTTCGGCCGGCGAACCGCGTTCGGCCGCCAGCAGCCAGAAGGCGGGCCAGGCGTGCAAGCCGGGCGGGAATTCGGCCCGCATCTCCGCGTAGCCGTAGGTGAACGCGAAGGCGGCGGGGCGGTACGGCGACCAGGTTCCGCCCGTGGTCACGATGCCCGACGGGTAGCTGCGGCCGGAGTGGGTCGCGAACAGATACAAACCGTCACGGACCACGACGCGATCGGCTTCGTAGGTCTCCCAATCGTAGGGCGGTCCGGTGGGGCAGGGAGCACTGGGATCGCACCACGGGTAGCTGGGCGTCCATTTGGCGCGGTCGAGCACCCGGCCGTGGAAATCGTCGCTGAAGAGCAACGCGGGGGCCGCGCCTTGCAACGCGACCGATCCGCACAGCGCGAGCAGCGCGAGCGGCAAACGATGCGACATGGCCGGCCGCTTCGCGCTCGCACGGCCGCCCGCCCCGTGCCGCGCTCAGAGGGTGACGGCGCGCACGGCCTCCACGACCTCGTTCACGGCGAGGTCCATCGTCGCGTCGCCCACGACGAATTCCCACTTCTGCACGTCGGGCTGCACGGTCGGCGCGAGCCGCGCGAACACGAACGTGCCGCGGGCGCGCGCGAAGCCGTGCGCGCGCGCTTCGAGCGCGGCCCGCTCGCCGCGCAGAAAAACGTGGAACATATTGGTCGGCGGCGGATCGGGTACGATCGCCAGACCCTCGAGTTCCGCCAAGCGGGCGGCGAGTTCGCGCGCGCGCGTGCGGTAGGCGCCCATCTTAGCGAGATTTCGCTCGTAGCCGAGCTGCGCGGAAAGCAGCAGCGGATAGATCGCGACGAGCCGCCCGCCGTGACGGTGCTGCCAGGCGCGGGCCTCGGCGATCGTCGCGGCATCGCTCGCCAGCGCCGCGCCGGCGATCGCGCCCAAGCCTTTGTAGAACGACACGTACGCGCTGTCGAAAAGCGCTGCGATCTCCGCGTGCGAGCGGCCGTAGTGCGGCGCCGCCTCCCAGAGGCGCGCGCCGTCGAGATGCAGCTTGGCGCCGCGTTCGCGCGCCGCCGCGCAGAGCGCCTGCAGGTCGTCCCACTCCGGCAGTTGTCCGCCGATCTCGCGCTGCGGCAGTTCGACCAGCAGCGCCGCCAGCGGGTCCGCCAGCGCTTGCAGATCGCGCAGCGTCATCAGGCTGCCGGGCGCCCCGCACGTCAAGGCCTGCAAGCCGTGCAGCAGCGAATACGCGCGCGCTTCGTGGATCTCGAGGTGACAGGCCGGATGAAAGGCGATCGTGCGCCGGCCGGTGCGTTCCGACCAGACGCGCAGGGCGATCTGCTGCGCCATCGTGCCGCTCGGCATAAAGACGGCGGCTTCTTTTCCGAGTTCGGCCGCGATGCGGTTCTCGAAGGCCGCGAGCGCGTCGCCCGAGCCGTACGCGTCGCTTAGGAAGTCCGGCGGCGTTGCGGCGGCGAGCTCCTCGAGCACGATCCGCGGCGCTCGCCGCAGATGGTGCGTGAGCGCGCGCGGGCAGGCCGCGCGCAGCTCCGCGAGCTCGGGATCGGTCAGCGGCGCAGGCCGAGGTCCGCGATCAGCTTCCGGTAGCGCTCCAGGTCTTTCTTCTGCAGGTAGCCGAGCAGGCGCCGGCGCTGTCCGACCTGCATCAGCAAGCCGCGGCGGCTGTGGTGGTCCTTCTTGTGGACCTTCAGGTGCTCGGTCAGCTGGTTGATCGAGGCGGTGAGCACCGCAACTTGCACGTCGGCGGACCCGGTGTCACCGGCGCTGCGGCCGTACTTGGCGGCCAGTTCTTGTTTTTGGTCTTTGGTCAGCGGCATGGCGCGGAAGGCTCCTCGTTCAAGGATCGTCTCGCTTCGGCTCCAGAGCGCTCCGCTCGCGGCGGTCTCCGGGCCGGCGACCGACGGATGATAGCAAACCGAGGCTGCCCGCGCAAGGCGAACGTCAGGGCGCCGCCTCGGCCAGCGCCGTTCGAAGCTCGTCCCGAAGCCGTTCCAGGGCGGGTTCGAGCGCCGCGTCGCGTTCCGCCGGCATTTCGAGCGCGGTCAGGACGGCCGCGGCCTGCGGGCGTTCGAAGAGGACCGGGATACGCCCTCCCAGCTCTTCGTCAAGGCGTTCGAGGGCACGCTTGGCCATATTGGCCTGACCGAACGAATAGGCGTGGTGGCTGGCGTTTCCCAGGAGCTTGAGTTCGGCCTCGAGCCAGTGACGATAGTCGGAGAGCATGAGAACCGCCTTCGTGATGGCGAACGGCTGGGCTGCTATGCCGAGATTCGTTCCCGTCGCGAGGGTAACCGACATCCCGCCCGGTCAAGGGAAGGCCTACATCGTGGGCGGCCGGGAGATCGCGGTCTTCAACGTCGACGGCTGCTTTCACGCGATCGAAAACGCATGCCCGCACCAGGGAGGGCCGCTGGCCGAGGGATGGATCGACGGCAACATCGTGACGTGCCCGTGGCATGCCTGGTGCTTCGACGTGCGGGACGGCAGGATGACGCTCGGCGGCTTTACCTCCGTCGACGCGTTCGAGGTTCAGGTCGAGGGTTCGACCATCAGCGTCTGGTCGGAGCCGCGCGCGTAGAGCGCGCCCGGCAGATCGCTGAGGCGGCGGCAGCCGCTCGCGAAGAGCGCAATCCGCAGCCCCGCCAGGATCAGGTCGACGGCCTCGCCGACCGCCTCCGGCGAGCGGGTCGCCGGCTCGAGAAACGGCAAACCGGCTCCGGCGATGTCGGCGCCCAGCGCGATCGCCTTGGCGACGTCGACGCCCGTGCGGATCCCGCCGCTGGCGAAGATCGTCGCCGCCGGGAACGCGTCGCGCATCGCGGCGGTCGCTTCGGCGGTCGGGTAGCCCCACGCGGCGAAGCTCTCCGCCAAGGCTTCGCGCGACGGATCGCTCGCCCGGCGCCCCTCGACCCTGGCCCAGGACGTCCCGCCCGCGCCCGGCCACGTCGATCGCGGCGACGCCGGCGTCGAGCAGCCGCGCCGCGGTGCGCACCGAGATCCCCGAGCCGACGCTCTTGGCGATCACGGGCACGTCGAGGGCGCGGCACAGCGCGCCGATGCGCGGCAGCAGGTTACGGAAGTTCGTGTCGCCCTGGGGCTGCAGCGCTTCCTGCAGCGGGTTGAGGTGCAGGCACAGGCCGTCCGCGGCGATGCTCTCGACGATCCGGCACGCATCGTCGATCGTGACGCCGTAGTTGAGCTGTACGGCGCCGAGGTTGGCGAACAGCACGACGCGCGGCGCGACCGTTGCGGACTTGGTACGTCGAGAGCAGGTCCGGGTCTTCGAGCGCGGCCCGCTGGCTGCCGAGGCCGAGCGCGACGCCGGCGCGTTCGGCGGCCAGGGCGAGGTTGTAGTTGATCGAGCGAGCCCGCTCGGTGCCGCCGGTCATCGAGGAGATCAGCAGCGGAGCGCTCAGCCGGTGCCCGAAGAGCTCGGTCGACGTGTCGATGTCTTCCAGGGCGCATTCCGGGAGCGCTTCGTGGCGCAGGCGCACCCTCGAGAACCCGGCGTCGAGATGCGACGCGACGTCGTCGTCGAGACAGATATCGAGGTGGCGCGATTTGCGCGCTTCGATCGCGCGTGCCGCGGGCGTCTTGTCCACCATGAGCGAAGCTGGTCCTCTTCGGCCGCCCACAATTCCTATCGCTGCGAGGAATATGAACTCAGGGAATGCCGTCGCATGGGACGGACTGACCGGTACCGCGGGCGGCCCTCGTTTCGGCGCGGCGCTGCGGGCGCTGGTCCGCGAGCGCCTCGGGGACCCCGCAACCTTCGCGGCCGCCGTGGGCGGCGACCCCGAGCGGCTGGAATCGATCTTCGCCGGCACGACGAGGGCCGGCGTGTCCGAACTCGCTCGTTTCGCGCAAGCGCTGCGGCTGCGCGCGTTCGAGTTCTTGCAGCGCACCTCGCTGCTGTCGCTCGAAATCTACGCGCTCGGGCTCGATCCGCTCTACTTCCTTCCGCCCGGCCAGGTTCGCAAGGACGCGCGGATCTACATGCGCGAGATCAATCCGCGTCATGCCGTGCCCGAGCGCGACATGATGGTGCGCAACCCGACCCTCAAAGCCCTGATGGGCGACGAAGTCTTAGATGCGCTCGGCAAGCTCGAACTCGAGCTGACCTATCTGTTGCGCGCGGCCGTTCAAAGCACCGGAGGAAGCCTTTAATCGCCGCGAGCCGCGGAAGGGAAAGGCTCCGCGGCCCCGGGAACGAGAGCGGCATCATGCATTCAGGGATAGATGGTAAGCGCATCGCCGCGCTGGTCGGCGACGGCTTCGAAGAAGTGGAACTGGCCGAGCCGCGGCGCGTCCTCGAGGAGGCGGGCGCGTTCGTGACGATCGTCGGCATCGACGACAAGGCCAAGACGCGCATCCGCAGCAAGCGTGGGCTCGACGAGGGCCAACCCGCCAAAGCGGAGGAAGTGGTGGCCGACGTGACGGCCGAGGATTTCGACGCGCTGCTGGTTCCCGGCGGGTGGTCGCCCGACCGCTTGCGCAGCGACCGCGAGGTGCAGCGCTTCGTCAAGGAATTCGACGCTGCGAAGAAGCCGATGTTCTCGATCGGCCACGGGGCTCACGTCCTGATCTCGGCACAGATCGCGCGCGGCCGCACGATGACGGGTTCGCCCTCGATCTCCGACGATATCCGCAATGCCGGCGGGCTGTTCCGCGATCAGCCGACCGTTCAGGACGGGCACTGGATCACGACGCGCGGTATCGGCGATCTCGTGATGTTCAATCGCGCGATGCTGGAAAAACTCTCCTCGGCGGCCTCGCAGCCGGTCTAACGCGGCCTCATTCCGGAAGCGGGTCGTAGCGGGCAAGCGTTTCGCCGAAGGCGCGTAGCGCTAGGAATGCTTCGGCCGCCGCCAGCGCCGCGCTGACGGCCGCGGCGTGCTCGAGGCGGAACTCGAACGGCAGTCCGAGCGTCAGTGCCGCGGCGCCGGCCAACCCGACGTACAGCGCGGCGCGGTAGCCTTCGCGGAACGCCGACGACAGCGCGACCAGCGCCGCGACGACCGCCGCGGGGACCAGCGCGGCCGCCAGCGGCAACGCCAGCGCGCGCCCGTGCAGGGCCGCGCCGCCCGCATAGGCGAGCGGGACCGAAAGCGCGGCGAGCGCGGGCGCGATCGCGTGCGCGCGCGCCAACTGGCGGCCGTAGAGCGGCGCGCTGAAGAAGGTCAAGCGTCGTAGCAGTTTCCGGTGCTGCGCGTCGACGACGCTGGCGGCGGCGGCGAAACCGACGATGCCGAAGATCTCGAGCGGGTCGCGAAACAGCCCGCCGAAGACGTACGAGATCGCGCCGACCAGCGCGAATTGCATCGCCCAATCGAACGCATAGCGGCGGTCGATGTGGCGCCGTACGATCGCGACCGTCGCACGGATTCTCGAGCGGGCGCCCCGGCCGTCGGGTCCGCCCGTCAACGGGTGCGCAGGATGCCGGCGCCGGGCGCCAGCGCGCGCACCTGCGGGACGAGCCGCGCGTCGGGCCGGTCGAGCACGACCAGCGCGACCTCGGGGACCAGCGCCAGCGCGACGCCCCGAGCGTAGTCGCCGTCGCCGAGGGCCGCCAGCACCGCGCGGCCGCGCGCCTGGGCGGCGGCGGCGTCGAGCCCCCAAACGTCGGCCCGGAATGCGACCTCGCACCGCAAGGCGTACGCGTCGCCCTCGAACCCCGCCGCATCGACGAAGCCGACCAAGCGCTTGCACTGCGGCGGCTGCAAGCGCGTCTCGTAATCGCCCACGTAGATCGCACCGTCGGTCGGCTTCACGATCGCAGCGCACATGCGCGCGGCGACGGCGGCCGCCGTCCCGTCCGGCTGCTCGAGGGTCAGCGTCTCCCCGGCCCCGAGGGTCAACGAGAACGGGGCGACGATTTCGCGGCCGTCGCGGGCGAAACGCGCGCCGAGCGCGCGCAGCACGGTCACGGGGCGACGCGCGCCAGTCGCGGATTGGGCCGTTCGGGGCGCCCGACCTTATGGCACTCGACCCAGGCGCCGTCGCGTTCCAGGGCCACGATGTCCGCGGTGAAGTCGAAGCGGCCCGTCCCCTCGAAGAACGCGCTGCCGACCGCGTAGGCGTCGACCGGCACGTCCTCCTCCTCGAACCGGCGGATCTTCCCCGCGTCGAAGCCGCCGCTGGCCACGATCTTGACCGCCCGGAACCCGGCCGCATCGAGCGCTTCGCGAACGTTGCGGACCAGTTGAGCGTTGACGCCGGTCGGCTCGAACGTGCCCATCTGCGGGATCACGCTCTTGTCGACGAGCGTCCCCGAGGTGTCGAGCCGGACGCCCCACAGGCGCGCGCCGAGCGCGCGCGCGACGGCCACGCTCGTCGCGGCGCAGTCGTTATCGAAATCGACCAGCGAGATCACGTGGACGCCGGGGTCGATGTACTGCGCGAACTTCTCGGTGGCCAGTACCGAATCGCCGCCGTACGCGGCGATCAGCGCGTGCGGCACCGTCCCCATGCCGCGCGAACCCCACCATTCGGCGTTCGCATCGGTCGAGACGCCGAGCGCGCCCGAGATGTAGGCCGCGTACCCGTCGCCCGTCTGCATCTGATGGTGATCGTAGCGAGCGGGAAAGAATAACACTTCTTTACCATTTGCCGCTTCCACGATCTCGCGGGCGTTGGTCGCGATGCGCGTACGGCGCGAAAGCACGCCCAGATAGAGCGTCTCCAGGTGCGCGAACACCGGGTAGTCGCCTTCGATCGTCATGATCGTCTCGAAAGGAGCGATCTCGTCGCCGTCGCTGAGCGCGCGCACCTCGAGCTCTCGCCAGGCATCGCGCCACTCGCCCGCGGCGTCGTAGGTCCCGCTGCACAGCCGCAGGATCGCCAGCGCTTCGTCGATGCCGCAGAGCACGGCCCGGCTGCGCTGGAAGACCTGCATGCGCACGCGCGGATGGTATCCGTCCCGCAGCAAGATCTCGCGCGCGCGGTTGAAGTAGGTGTCGGAGTAGTATCCGGCGCGCATCTTGTCGACCGGGAGATGGAAGACGCTGGGATCGAGGCGCTCGACGCGGAGCATGGGAGCTTCGTACGGATTCGACGAATCGTCGTCCTTTGTGGAGCCTCCGCAGCGAGCGACGCGCCCCCCGTCGAACGCCGAGATCGCCCGAACGCTCAAGGAAATCCGCACGCTGATGGAGTTTGCGGGCGAGCCGTTCTACAAGTTCATGGCGTACGAACGCGCGGCCGAGACGCTCGAAAACGCGCCGCCCGCGCCCGAGCTGATCGCCGCGGGCGAACTGCAAGCGCTGCCCGGCATCGGGAAGACCATCGCCGCGCGCGTGGCCGAGCTGATCGAGACCGGCCGGATCGCGTACCGCGAGGAGCTGGCTGCGCGTTACCCCCCGACCCTGATGGAAGTGCTGGGCGTGCCGGGCATCGGCATGAAGACGGTGCAGGCGCTGTTCAGGGACCAGGGCATCGCCTCGCTGGCCGACCTCGAAGCCGCCCTCGAAGCCGGGGCGCTGGCCGGCACGGCGCGCTTGGGGCCGAAGTCGCTGGAAAACATCAAACGCGGCATCCTGGCCTACAAAGGGCGCCGCTCGCGCACCCCGCTCGGGCGGGCGCTGCCGCTGGCGCGCGAGGCGATCGCGTACCTCGAGGCCGGCGGTGCCGCAGCCGGCCTGACCTACGCCGGGAGCGTACGCCGCGCCGAAGCCACGGTCGGCGACATCGACATCGTCTGCACGTCGCGCGAGCCCGCCGACGTCATCGCGCGCTTCGTGCGCTGGGACCGGGCACAGGCGGTGTTGGCCGAGGGCGTGACCAAGGCTTCGATTTGGCTCCAAGGCGGGCTGCAGATCGACCTGCGCGTGCTGCCCGAGGACGTCTACGGAAACTTGCTTCAGCACTTTACCGGTTCGCGCGAGCACAACATCCAGCTGCGCGAGCTCGCGGTGCGCAAAGGCCTGCGGGTCAGCGAGAACGGTATCCTGGACGTGGCGACGGGCGCCAACCGCACCTGCCGGACCGAAGAGGAGGTCTACGCCGCGCTCGGGCTCGCATACGTGCCGGCGGAGATGCGCCTGGGCATCGGCGAGATCGAGGCGGCGGCCGCCGGAACCTTGCCGCAGCCGGTGACTTTGGACGACCTGCGCGGCGACTTCCACATGCACTGCACGTGGAGCGACGGCGCGGACACGCTCGAGGAGATGATCGCCGCGGCCAAGGCTCGCGGGTACGCCTACCACTCGATCTCGGACCATTCGAAGGGGCGGGGCGCGATGGGTCTGAAGCCGGACGCGTTGCGCGCGCAGCGCGCCGACGTGCGGGAGCTCGGCGCGCGGCACGGGATCCACACGCTGTGTTCGGCCGAAGTCGACATCAAGGCGGACGGTTCGCTCGACTACGACGACGCGGTCCTCGCCGAACTCGACATCGTGATCGCCAGCGTGCACGACGGACTGAACGTCTCGCGCGACGCGATGACGCAGCGCCTTCTCCGCGTCTGCGAAAACAAGTACGTTTCGATCATCGGCCACCCGACCGGGCGCTACGTGGAGAGCTTCGCGGGCTACGAGTTCGATTACGATGCGGTCTTCGCGGCCGCGGCCCGAACGGGTACCGCGCTCGAGATCGACGGTAAGCCCGAACGCCTCGATTTGCCGAGCGGGCTCGCGCGCCGCGCGCGCTCCTTCGGCGTCACGTTTGCGCTCGACAGCGACGCGCACGCCGCCGCCGCGCTCGCCGACGTCGACTACGCGGTCGGCCAGGCCCGTCGCGCGTGGATCACCCGCGACGAGGTCCTCAACGCCCGCCCGCTGGAAGGCGTCCGGGCCTTCGTCGCCGCCAAGCGCAATCGCTAACGGCGGCGGCCCGGTGCCGCGCTACAGCGCGCGCGCCGTCGCGATCCCGAACAGCGCCGCGGCCACGCCCAGGACGACGCTGCCGATCGCGTAGAACGCCCCGGTCAACGCGAAGCCGCCGGTGGCCAGCGTGAGCGCTTCGTACGAGAAGGTCGAGAAGGTCGTGTATCCGCCCAGGATGCCGGTCGCGATGAAGAAGCGCCAGAGCGGCGAGAATTCGGCGCGCGTCTGTGCCAGCTCGATCACGATGCCGATCAGATACGAACCGCTGACGTTGATGAACATCGTCGCGTACTGCGCGTAGCCGGCGCCGGCGCGCGCGACGACGAGTTGCGTCACGAGCAGCCGCAAGATTCCGCCGAGCGCGGCGCCCACGCCGACGACGGCGATCGCTCGCCAATCGATCACCCGCGGCGTTTCCCCGCGCCCGGTTCCGGGAGGCTCACCGCGCGAGTGTCACTAGGCCGTCGAGGTGAGGACGCTGCCGGTGGCGGGCGCCGGTTTCTTGGTGACGAACGGCAACACGAGCGCGACGAGCAGGACGATCGCCATCGGGACCAGAGCGCCCGAAAACGAACCGGTCGCGTCCTTCACCTTGCCGGCGATGAACGGGCCGACGAGGCCGCCGACGCCCCAGGCCGTCAGGATGTAGCCGTAGTTCTGACCGAGATACGTGGTGCCGAAGTAGTCGGCGTTGAACGACGGCATCACTGCGAAGCCGCCTCCGTAGCACGCGAGGATGACCGCAAACGCGACGAGCACGAGTGGAATCGTGTGGAGATTCGGCAGGGCCAAGAACGCGACGACCTGCAAGGCGTAGATCGAGGCGTACGCGACGTTGCGTCCCAGCCGGTCGGAAACGGCGCCCCAAAAGAAGCGGCCGAGTCCGTTGAAGATCGCGACGAACGCGTACGCCCCGATGGCGGTGGCCGTCAGCGCCTTCACGGCGTCGGGATCGGTCACGCCTTTCGAGACCAGTTCGCGGATGATCGGCACGGCATTGGAGACGATCAGAATGCCCGCCACCACGTTCACGAAGAGCATCAGCCACAAGAGGTACAGCTGCGGCGTGCGCAGCACTTGCGCCGGCGTGAACGAACCCTCGTGCGAGACGCGCGCGGCCGGCGCGCCGGCCACGCTGTAGCCCGCGGGCGGGTTGGTCAGCAGCGAGGCGCACAAGCCGCCGACGACTGCGAACGCGATGCCGCTGACGACGAAGATCGTCGCGATGGACGAGAGGTCGGCCGGCGTCAGGGCGTAGGCCGCCGGGTCGAAGGCCGTGCCGGCCTTTATCGCAGCGGAACGCGCGTCGGAGTAGGCGCTCGCGTGCTTCGAAGCCGTGACGAATGCCGGAATCGCCTTCAGGATGAAACCGTAGAAAAAGGCGCCCAGCCCGAAGCCCATAACGACCATGCCGCTCGCGAGCCCGCGCTTATCGGGAAACCATTTGGTGACCGTAGCGACCGGCGTGATGTAGGCCATGCCGTTCCCGAAGCCGCCGATGACCCCGTACGTGAGATCCCACCAGAGGCTGCCGTGCGGGCCGACTCCGGCCAGCAATAACCCGAGCCCCCAGAGCACGGCGCCGGCCATCGTAACGGTTCTGGGCCCGACCGTATCTTGCCAGCGGCCGCCGACGACGGCGCCGATTCCGATGAAGAAGATCGCGAGGCCGAACACGAGGCTGGCCTCGGTCGCGCTCCAGTGAAAGCCGGCGATGACCGGGGCGGTGAAATTGCTCCAAGCATAGGCCGTTCCAAGACAGATCATGACGACCACTCCGGCGGTTGCGATTAGCCAGCGGTTGCCGGAGCTCCCCGTTTCTCTAGTCACGTCCCCTCCTCGACGGTGCGACGACCTCGACTGAGTGAGTTGCTCTCTATCTCTTACCCGAGAATCCCAGCGAAGTGCGCCGCTTTCTAGTCAAGCTGCCGCGCGCCTTTTTAGGCTCGCAGCGCGGCCACGATCTGGCGCGGCGACGGGAGCCGTCCGTACAGCAGCATCCCCACGCGGTACACCCGGCCGGCAGCCCAGAAGCAGGCCGCGACCGTGAGGGCGTCGATCGCGACCGCGATCGCGACCTGCCACGCCGGCACGGCGGAGACGGCGATGCGCGTGAAGATGACGAACGGCGAGAGAAACGGGATGAAGCTGCACGCAACCACCACCGGCGCTCCGGGTTGCACGAGCGCGAACTGCGCGACGAGAAAGGCGGCCACCACGGGCAGGACGACCGGCGTCGCCACCGCGCCGAGTTCCTCGGTGCGCGAGACGAGCGAACCCGCGGCGGCGTAGATCGTCGCGTATTGCAAGTATCCCAATACGAAGAAGACGGCGAACGCGAGCAGCAGGCCAGGGTCCAGGGCGTGCAGGATCGCGCTCGAACCGCCGGGCTGCTCGTAGCGCGACGGGCCCGAGATGCTGGTCAGCGCCGCGGCCGCGCCCGGCAGCATCACGCCGGCCGTTCCCACCCAGAGCGCGATCTGCGCCAGCGCGACCAGGGCGGCGGCGAACGTCTTGCCATACAGCAAATTGACGGGTTCGATCGTCGCGATGAGGATCTCGGCGATCCGGTTGGTCTTTTCTTCCGCGACGGCCGCCATGATGCTCTGGCTCGACATGACGATCGAGAGATAGAGAATGAAGATCAGCCCGAAGGTCACGCCGCGGGCGAGTACGGCAGCGCGTGCGTTCGCGAATCTCGAATCGAGCGGATGGATCGTGCGCTCGATCGAGCTCGCGTTCTCCACGCGCGCCGGCGCGAGTCCCGTCGCGAGTTCGATACCGAGCGGGGCCAGGCTGCGAAACTCGGCATCGTCGAACGCCGGCAGATCTTTGGGATACACGTCGACGTGGAGGCGGCCGTCGCGCACCGAAAGCGCGACGGCGGCGCCGGCGTTGCCGTGGGCGTCGAGGTAGGCATCCGTCACGCGCCCGGGCAGCGCGTCGACGCGCGCCACGATGCGATAATCCCCGTGGGCTTCCATCAGCGCGGCCGCCCGGTCGCGTACGGCCGGAGGCCCGGCCAGCACGATGCCGCTCGACGAGCGCGCGAGCCCGGTCAGCACCACCGGCGCCTCGACCAGAAAGGCGATCGCGAGCATTCCGCCCGCGGTTGCAAGCCAGAAGAGCCTCGACCGGAATTTGCGCGCGAGCTCGGTCGCGAACACGATTCGGAGTTCGTTCACGCCGGGGCGCCGTTCGAGATGCCGAGCGCGCGCAGGTAGATTTGACCGAGCGTCGGCTCCGCGCGTTCGAAGGTTTCGAGCGGAGCGGCCGCCACGGCTTCGCGCAGCAAGGCGCCGAAGTCGGTCGCCGCGGGCAGTTCGTAGATCAATTCCGCGCCGGCGACCCGCGGTTCGGCTGCGCCGCGCCCGGCAAAGAGCGCGCGAACCGCCGGGAGGTCCGGCGAGACCCGCACGGAGCGTGTCGGAAAGGCGCGCCGTAATTCGCGCAGCGAGCCGCGCGCACGCACGCGTCCCGCGGCGACGATGCAAAACGAACGGCACGCTTCCTCGATCTGGAACATCTGGTGGCTCGAAAGCACGACCGCCGCGCCGCGTTCGGCCAGGCCGCGAATGCACTCCATGATCGCTGCGGCGTTGACGGGATCGAGGCCGGAAAAAGGTTCGTCGAGCACCAGCAGCTCGGGGTCGTGAACGACCGCGCTCGCCAGTTGCACCTTCTGCTGGTTTCCCTTCGACAGCTCGTTGCAGGCTCGCCCGGCGTACTCTTCGAGCTGCAACCTCGCCATCCACGTCTCCGCGTTCGCGCGCGCCGCCCCGGCGCCGAGCCCGTGCAGGCGGGCGAAGTACGCGATCTGGTCGCGCACGTTCATCTTGCCGTACAGCCCGCGCTCTTCGGGCAGATATCCGAAACGGCGGCGGGTCGACAGCCCGACCCGCGTACCGTCCCACGTAACGCTGCCGCCGTCGGGAACGTAGATGCCCAGCAGCATCCGCATCGTCGTGGTCTTGCCGGCGCCGTTGGGTCCGATCAAGCCGATTACCGAGCCGCGCGCCGCGGTGAAGCTGACGTCCCGAACGGCTTCGAACGATCCGAACGAACGGCTCACCCGATCGACCACGAGCATGGCCGCTGCTTCCGCGCCGGCCGGATCGCGGCCCGCCCGAACGTGCGTTCGGGAACCGCGCGGCCTGCGGCGAGCGTTAGTTGGTTTTGAAGGCCCCGTACGGCGGCAGCGGAGCGTCGCGGCCGCGGACGGCGTGCCAGACGATATCGTTTAGTTCGGCGCTCGGAACCGCGTCTTCGCGCGAGAAGTCGGCGCGAGCGCTGTCCGCGGCGCGGTACGCGGTGGCGCCGTTGAGCGCGCCGGTATCGACGCGGGCGGGCAACGCGTCGTACGGCCGAAGATCGGGCACGGTCGCGAAGGCGGCGTACAGCGGCTGGGCGCTCGCGTCGTAGACGGTCAGCGGCGGAAGGTTCAAGATCGTCTCGATCGTGCGCACGATGCCGGCGGTCGAGTAGTGCCGGTGTATGATTCCGCCGGCGCTGTATGCGGCGATCGCGTACGCGGGCATGCGCTGATCGTCGACGTGGTCGGGTCCGTTCTGCGCGTCGTCTTCGACGACGAAGATCGCCGTGTCGGTCCAGTACCGCGAGTGCGAGACTTTGTCGATCATGCGGCCGAGCGCGAGATCGTTCTCGGCGACGAACGCGGCCGGAGTGCGCAGGCCCGGCCGCGTACCGGCCGTGTGGTCGTTCGGAAGTCGCACGATCTCGAGCTGCGGAAGGTTGCCGTTTGCGACGTAGGCGTCGAATTCGCGCGCCCATTCGGCTTCGCGCGCTTCGTCGCTCACCTCGAGGTCGAAGCCGACGTACCGCGGGTCGGTCACGTCCTTGAGCCCGCGCATCTGCGAGGTCACGGGCGTGCGCGACGACGGCGCTTCGCTCGTGAATTCGCCGTAGTTGCGCAACGTCACGCCGTGCTCCAGCGCATCGTTCCACAGGTAACCGGCGTGCGGAACCGAGGCGTCCGCGCCGTCTTCGAAATCGTAGAGCGAGCGGCGGCCGCCGTAATTCTGCGGCCACATGCGCTCGAGGTAGTCGTTGGCGAACGCGGCCGTCGACCAGTTGTGTCCGTCCGCGCTGACCTTGGCGTTCGCGAACGTGTCGTCGAGGATGCCGAAACGCTCGGCGAGCGCATGCTGATTGGGCGTGACGTTCGCGCCGAAGAGCGCGAGCTTCGGGTCGCCGTTCGCTTGGGGGAGATCGCCCAGCACCTGGTCGTACGTGCGGTTCTCCTTTATCACGTAGATCACGTGACGCAACGGCCCTCCGCCGCGCACGACGGTTCCGCGCGGTGCGGCCGTGGGCGACGGCACGTTGGCCAGCACGATCGCGAGGCCCCTCGCGAGCGTCGCGTCGTCCGGAACCGGCACGCGGCGCACGGACCCGACGCTGCTCGCGGCATCGTAGCCCGACGCATCGCGGCCCGGACCGCCGCGCACGTTGTGGAACGGATCGAATTGCGGGTTGGCGTGGCCGCTCTCGCCCTTCCCATCGACGACGTCGAGCGCGCCGCCATTCGCATCGAGTGCGACCGCGGTCGGATACCAGCCGGTCGCAAGCGCGCCGGCGACGCGCGCCTTCGAGCTGCTCGTGTCGACCGCCACGACCGCGTTCGCGGCCGCGCACGCGATCCACAGGCGCTTTCCGTCGCGCTCTTCAGCCAGTGCCGAGGGCGAGGCACCGAAGAACCGGCCGCCGTACGGTGCGACGTTGAGATCGTCGACGCGGCGGCCCGCGGCGATATCGACGACGCCCAGCGCGTCGTCGTCGGTCTCGCTGACGTAGAGCCGCTTTCCGTCGCGGGCCGGCAGCAGGGCTTCGGGATGCTTGCCCACGGCGATCTCGTCGCGCACCGCGCGCGTCCCCACGTCGATGCGCGAGACCGTCGAATCGCCCCAATTCGCGACGAATAGCGTGGCGCCGTCACGTGAGAACGCGAGTCCCGCCGGATGGCGGCCGACCGGGACGGGAACGCTCGCGCGGCCCGACGCTTCGTCGACGAACGCGACCGCGCCGGCCAAGTCGCCGCTGACGGCCAGCGTCTTGCCGTCGGGCGAACGCGCGATTGCGGCGGCCCAGAAACCTTGCGGCAGTGCGATGCTGCGATCGCGCGCGCCCGTCGAAGCCGCGTAGTGAGCGAGCGTGTCCTGCGCTCCGGTGCTCGCCCAGAATCCGTCGCCGCTGCGGTCCGGCAACGGCACGCCGTACGCGCCCACGACGTCGATATCGCGTTCGAAGGCCAGCGTGCGCGCGTCGAGGATGCGGATGCCGGGCGAACCGGCGCCGCCTTCGAGCACGATCAGATGTTTGCGGTCGGCGGTCGAGACCGCGCTCTGCGGCAGCGTCTTCGTGGCGACGGTACGGCTCGGCGGCGGCGAGAGGCGCCACTCCGTGGGAAGCACGACCGCGCCGGTCGTGGCGAGCGCCGCAAACGCACCCGCGGCACCGGTGGAAAGCGCGAGCGTGGAAGCGAAGGCGAGCGTCTTGTTCACGTCGCTCCCATCGTAACGATGGAACGTTAGCGGAGGTTTAAGCGGCGCGCGCTTTACGCGCGCGCCTATAGGAACGCCGGGTGTATCCTACCAGCGCCGGAAGCAAGACGACCACGACCGCGATCGTCAGCGCGAAGAACGCTTCGTGGACGCCGATCAGGTAGCGGTGAGCGATGTAGCGGCAGCCGACGTTCGTGCCGCCCATGATCATCGCGAAGACGCCCCACGCCAGCTGCAAGCGCCGGCTCGGGTCGGCCGACCCGCCGAAGATCGACGCCTCGCCGGTGTGCCGCGCGCGCGACCAGTTGGAGAGCGTCATGAGCCCGAGAGTGAAGCAGATCAGTGCGGTGGCGGTTCCCCAGACGATGTCGAACTCACGCGATCCCTCGAGCATGCTCCTCCGTTCCCCGTAGATGCTACGAGCTCCCCGCTTAGCCGGGAAGTCTGCCGAGCGAACGTGCCGCACCTCCGAGTGCGGCGCTCAGGATCACGACCGCCCAGGCGGGCCAGCGGGCGAATCCCAAGAGTGCGGCGGCGACCAGTGCCAGCGCGATTCCGAGCGGCCGATGCGCCAGCGTGGTTGCGATCGGGTCGACGAACACGGCCGCGAGCAGGCCGACCACGGCGGCGTTCAAGCCCGCCAGTACCGAGCCGGCGTGCGGCAGGCTGCGCAGCGCGCTCCAAAGCGGCACGACGGCGGCGATCAGGAAGAACGAGGGCGCGAAGATGCCGAGCAGCGCCACGAGCGCCGCGAGCGGTCCGCCGGTTTCGCGGTCGACGGCGCCCAGAAACGCGGCGAAGGTGAACAGCGGCCCGGGGACGGCCTGGGCGGCGCCGTAGCCCGCGAAGAACGTGGCCGTGGGCACGCGGCCGCCGATCAGGGTCTGGAGGAACGGCAGCACGACGTGGCCGCCCCCGAACACCAGCGACCCGGCGCGGAAGAACGTGGCAAACAGGTCGAGGTACGAGCCGCGCGGGGCGACCAGCGGCAGGCCGACCAGGATCAGGACGAAGGCGGACCCCGCGGCCAGGGCCGCGTGCCGCGAGAGCGCGAGCGGCGGTGCGTGCGCGGGCAGGCTCGAGCCGCCGAGCCGCAGCGCCGCCCCGGACAGCCCGCCCGCGGCGAGCAGCGCCCACTGGTAAACGGGCGCGTAGCGGTCGACCGCGAGCGCGAGCAACAGCGCGCCGGCGGCGATCGCGCGCGCGGCGCGCGCGGCCAGCAAGGTGCGCGCCAGCTGCACGACCGCGAGCAGGACGACCGCCGCCGCGGCGGCGCCCAGCCCTTCCAGCGCTCCGGCGTACGCGGTTCCGTGCGCGAATCCGGTGCGACCGCTTTGGGCCGACGCGCGCAGCGCCAACCCGAAGCCGGTCAGCACCAGCGCCGACGGCGCCGTAAACGCGACCCACGCGAGCGCCCCACCGAGCGGGCCCGCGCGGCGCGCGCCGAGCACGATCCCGACCTGGCTGCTGGTCGGACCCGGCAGCACCGAACACAAGGCGACGATCTCGGCGAAGGCCGCATCGTCCAGCCAGCGCGCGCGCTCTACGAACTCGCGCCGAAAGTAGCCCAGGTGTGCGACCGGTCCGCCGAACGACGTACAACCCAGCCGCAGGAAGCGAGCGAAGACCTCGACCACGGGCGCCACGCTCGTGTCATCGGCATCCGGGGAAAGCATGCCTGCCCGGCGCATGTCGCGAAAGGAGCGCCACGATGAGCATCTACGACTCGACCGTCTTCGCCGGAGGGCGCTTCCAACGATACGACGAGACGCGCGTCGGCTTACTGACGCACGGCCTCAACTACGGCACCGGCTGCTTCGAGGGCATTCGCGGGTACTGGAACGCCGACGAGCGCGAGCTGTACCTGCTCCAGTTGCGCGAGCACTACGAGCGCTTGCAGGCGTCCGCGCGAATCCTGCTAATGGCGCTGCCGCACGCGGTCGACGAACTCGCCGAGCTGACGGTGGAATTGATCGCGCGCAACCGCTTCGAAGAGAACGTCTATATCCGGCCCCTGCTGTACAAATCGGCCGAGGACATCGGCGTGCGCTTGCACGGCGTGACCGATGCGTTTGCGATCGTCGCGGTTCCGTTCAACAAGTATTACGAAGCCGACGCGGGCCTCAGCACCGGGGTCAGCTCGTGGCGCCGCATCGACGACACGATGATGCCCGCCCGCGCGAAGGTCACCGGGGCGTACATCAATTCCGCGCTCGCGAAGAGCGAGGCGCACATGAACGGCTTCGACGAAGCGATCATGCTCTCGCACGACGGGCACGTCGCCGAGGGCTCCGCCGCGAACCTCTTCATGGTCAAGAAGGGCGTACTGTTCACCCCCGACGCTTCGCAGAACGTGCTCGAAGGGATCACGCGCCGCACGGTCACGATGCTCGCGAAGGACGTACTGGGCTTGAATGTCGTCGAGCGCGCGATCGACCGCAGCGAACTCTACGTGTGCGACGAGCTGTTTCTCACCGGGACGGCAGCGGGGATCACCTACATCAACTCGGTCGACCACCGGCCGGTCGGCGATCGCACGATGGGCCCGATCGCGCGCCGGCTCAAGGAGATCCTCGACCGCGTGACGCTGGGCCGCGAACCGCAATACCGGCACCTCGTCACCCCCACGTACGCGGGACGCGCCGCGACGGTGGCGTAGCCGCTGCGCGGCGGCGTCTGCCCAGGGGCGCTCGGCGCCCCTTCTCTTTGTGCCCTCGCGCTCGCGTCCTCGAGTAGATGACGCCGGCCAAGCCCTCGCGCGACTGGGGTGAAAGCGCGGTCCTGCTGGCGGGACTACTGCTGTTCGTCGGTCTCCCGAACCGGTATACGATGGGTGGCCCGTACTTGGCGCTCGCGCTCGAGACCATTCTCGGTGCGAGTTGCGTGCTCTCGCTGCTCGGCACGTTCGTCGGTACGCGCAGATGGGGGCGCTTGGTCCTGATGGCTGCCGCCGGTTCGCTCGCGGTGACCGTTGCGGTCGCGATCACGAAGATCGCGTATCTGGTGATCTATCACTCCGAGACCATCGAGGGCGTCCGCCTGTTCGAGACGGCGCTGCTCATCTGGGTGTCCAACGTAATCGTCTTCGCCGTTCTGTACCATTTGCTGGGTGAAGGGGACTTCGTGTTTCCGCGCTCGGAGAAGGCTCCTGCGGCGCCGCTGGTTTTCCTCGATTGGCTATTTCTCTCGTACACGACGGCGACGGCCTTCAGCCCGACCGACACGGCGCCGTTGACGACGCGCGCGCGCATGCTCATGATGTGCGAAGCGACGATCTCGCTGATAACGTTAGCGATCGCCGCCGCGCGCGCGATCAACATCATCTCGTGAAAGGACTACCGAGGATTCGTGCATGAAGGAAGGGTTGGTATTCGTCGCCGAGAGCACGGTCGCGATCATCAATGCGATGGCGTTCGTGGTCATCGTGATCGGTACCGTCGAGATGTTCTGGCGATGTCTTCGCTCGCTGTTCAGCCCGGCGGTGGGCGGCCGCGAGCTGCGCGATGCGTACCTGCAGTATGCGCGCTGGCTGATCGCCGGCCTGAGCTTGCAACTGGCGGCCGACATCGTCGAGACCGGCGTGGCCCCGAGCTGGACCGACATCGGGCGGCTGGCCGCGATCGCGGTCATCCGGACGTTCCTCAACTTCTTCCTCGAACGCGACGTCGCGGAAATGCGCGACCGCGGCAGCGGATGATTACTGTCGCGCTAAGATCATCTTCGCATCGGCTTCGCGATCCTGGATCAAGTCGCCGCTCACGTCGACGGTAACGTCGTAGATCTTGCCGGTAAACGCGAACGGCGGTTCGTAGTCGCTCGTGACCGGGCTGCCGCCGTTCTTCCCGACCTGGAAGCCGCCGGAGATCCCGAACGCGAGCGGAACGGTGACGGGGAAATCGGACTGTCCCACGAGCGTGCCGTCGATGTAGAGCTGGGCCCGGCCGGGCGACCCTTTGCCGTGCGCCGGATCCGGCTTGGCGGTCGGTTCGAATTCGTAGCGTAGCACGTGCCGACCGTCGGGAACGTCGACCGTCGACGATACGCCGTAAACCGCTAACATGACGTAATTGTGGGCGTAGTGCAGCTTGCGGTCTTTGACGTAGAAGGAAAAACCGGCATCCGAACCGCCGGCGCTGAGCAGGACGCCTGCGGCGCCGCCGGCGGGGATTTCGACGTCGGCCTCGATGCTGTGCGGCCGGTTGACGAGCCTGGGTCCCAGGCTGCTGGGCACGGCCTGGGTGTGGGGATAGTAAACGTATCGAACGCGTTCCGCCGCGATCGTCGGCCGCTCGTCGGCGAACCGCTGCGTACCGCGGCTGTCGACCGGGAGCACGTCGTATTTCCCGGCCTCGACGTACCAGGTCGCGATCATCTCGATCAGCTTGTCGCGGTGTTCGCTTGCGACGTCGTGGTTCTCGGCAAAGTCCTCGTCGACGTGATAGAGTTCCCAGGCGGTGGCGTCGAGCTTCGTGAGGGTCGCCGCATCGATCGGCGCGCCGAACCCGCGGCCCGATTCGCTGAACGAGGTGCCGGGCCACGGACATACGGCGCGCCAGCCGTCGTGATAGACCGAGCGGTGGCCGAACATCTCGAAGTACTGCGTGAGATGTTTGGTCGGCGCCGCCGCGTCGTCGAACGCGTGAGCGAAGCTGAAGCCCTGGATGGGCGATTGCGTAACGCCCTGGATCGAGGCGGGCGCTTCGATGTCGAGCGCCTCCAGGACCGTCGGCACCAGGTCGATCGCGTGCGCGTACTGCGTGCGAATCTCGCCCTTCGCTTTGAAGCCCGCCGGCCAGTGGACGATGAACGGATCGCTGATGCCGCCGCGATACGTCTCGCGCTTCCAGCGCCGGAACGGCGTGTTGCCGGCGAACGTCCAGCCCCAGGCGTAGTGGTTGAACGTCTTCGGGCCGCCCAGCTCGTCGAGCATCTTCAAGTTCTCCTCGAGCGTTTCGGGGACGTTGTTGAAGAACAGCGTCTCGTTGATCGAGCCGTGCGGGCCGCCTTCCGCACTCGCACCGTTGTCGCTGACGAACATGACGAGCGTGTTGTCCCACTGATCGATCGACTTCAGAAACTCGAACAGCCGGCCGTAGTGGTAGTCGGTGTGGGTCAGGAAGCCCGCGAAGACCTCCATCATGCGGGAGTAGACCTTCTTCTCGTCGGCGGATAGCGAGTTCCAGTCCGCAACGTCGGGATCGTGGCGCGAGAGTTCGGCATCCTGCGGCACGACGCCGAGCTCTTTTTGCCGCGCGAACGTCCGCTCCCGGTAGGCGTCCCAACCGTCGTCGAAGCGGCCCTTGTAGCGATCCGCCCACTCCTTGGGAACGTGGTGCGGTGCGTGCCCGGCGCCGGGACAAAAGTACATGAAGAACGGTTTGTCGGGCGCGACCTGCTTCGCGTCGGCGATGAACCCGATCGCCTTGTCCACGAGATCCTCGGTGAGGTGGTAGCCTTCTTCCGGCGTCTTCTCCGGCTCGACTTTGTGGTTGTCGTACACGAGTTCCGGATAGTATTGGTTCGTATCGCCGCCCAGGAAACCGTAGTAGCGCTCGAAACCGCGACCGAGCGGCCAACGGTCGTACGGCCCCGCGGCCGAGATCTGCTCGCCCGGCGTCAGATGCCACTTGCCGACCGCGTACGTGTTGTATCCTTGCCCGTGTAAGATCTCGGACAGGAAGCCGTTCTCGAACGGGATGTTGCCGTTGGAGCCGGGGAAGCCCTCGGAACCTTCGGTGATGCAGGCCATGGCGTTGGAGTGGTGGTTGCGGCCGGTGATGAAGCACGAACGCGAGGGCGAGCAGAGCGCCGTCGTGTGCATGTTGTTGAAGAGCAAGCCGTTCTTCGCGAGCGCGTCGATGTTCGGCGTCTCGATCGGGCTGCCGTAACACCCGATCTGCCCGAAGCCGGTGTCGTCCTGGACGATGAACAGGACGTTCGGCGCCCCGGGCTTCGCGCGCAACGGCTCGGGCCACGCCGGCGACGATTGGTCGAACGTTCGCCCGATCACGCCGTTGAAAGCGCTGCCCGGCTTGTACTCTTTCAATGCCATAGTGCCGCAGTCAATGCGGAGCTAGTAAGAGTGATTCCTGCGCGGGTCAGGCCGGAGTTGCCGTCAGTCTTCCGTCGCGGCTGGCGGGGCGTGGAGCGGTTGCGTGACGTTCCACATCTGTTCGTCGGGAGCGACCGGCGCGTCGGCCGGGTCCGCGTCGGGCTCGAGCGGCGAGAACGCGGCGATCCCTTGCCCTTCGCGCCAGCTCGCGACACGGCTGAACTGATCGTAGGCGACGCGCGAGACCCGGCGGATGAAGGCCCGGCCCAGATCGAGATCGGGCAGTTGCGTCGTCATCACCGCGATGATATACGGCTCGTCTTCGTGGTAGACGATACCGACGTCGTTGAGGGTGTCGTGCAGCGAGCCCGTCTTGTGCGCGATCTTGATGCCTTCCGGCAACGGCTCCGGCAGCAGTCCGTTATGCTTCTGGCCTTCGAGGATCGCGAGCATCTCGCGCGAGGACCACGTGTCGACGAGCCGGTCGCGCGCGATGGCGTCGAGCAGTTGGAGCATGTCGCGCGGGCTCGTGCGCAGCGCGTAGCGGATCGTGTCGGTCTCGGAGCGGATGTAGTCGCCCAGGCGCGTGTTGCGCAGACCGAGGTCGGCCATCGTCGCGTTGATGTGCGCGCGTCCCACGACGCGAATCAGCATGTTCGTCGCCGTGTTGTCGCTCTGGGTGATCATGAGCCAGAGCAGCTGCTTGACGGTGCGAGCCGTTCCGGGAGCGGCGTCGGCCATATCGCCCCAGCCCCAGTCGCGATCGCTCGACTCCAAGCGCACGACCGTGTTGAGGTCGAGCTCGCCCGCTTCCATCTGCTTGAACACTTCGACCATGACGGGAATCTTGATCGTCGAGGCGGCCGGCAGGCTCGCGCTTTGATTGATGCCCGACGTCATGCCCGTCGCGAGGTCCTCGATCGCGATACCGACGCGGCCGGGCGCGTGACCCGCCAGCGTGGTCAGCTGGAGCTGCAAGGCGGCGAGCGGCCCGTCGGGTTCGGCGGCTTCGGCGCGCTGCGGCACGCCGCAAAGCGGCGCGGCCATCACAACGATCGCGAGGAGGCACAGTCGGAATGCACGGCTGCGATGCGTCATAAGCTTGCGCCTCATTATCAACGCTACCGGCAGCGAAACCTCTTATCCACATGGATAAACTTTCGCGCGCGCATCAAACCGAAACCGGCGACGGGGCCGCCCGAAGGCGGAGCCGACGGCAGGCCGGGCTCCGGCGGACGGTGCGGTGCGTCGGTCGGCTCGCGCCGCCCGGGCGGGTTCTGCTGCGCTATGTAGTAGGTAGGGGCCATGGTTCCCCCGTCGGATCGCCCGTCCGGCCGCCGCTCGCGCGGCGAACGGCGGGTCACGTACGCGCTCAAGGTGCTGGCGCTGGTCGCGCTGGCGGCGGTGATGCTGTCCGCGATCCTCGATTTCATCGGGCGCATCAAATCGGTCGCGGTGATCGTGATCGGCGCCGTGTTTTTCACGTACGTCATCTACCCCGCGGTGCGCCGCCTCAACGCGCGCTTGCCGCTGATCTGGTCGATCCTGGTCGCGTATGCGGCCATCGCGGCGCTGGTCGCCTTCGGCGTGGCGGTCGTCGTGCCGGCACTGTACTCGGATTCCCAATCCCTGGTGCGGGCGATGCCGCAGATCGTCCACAACGCCCAAGAGTTTTTCATCGATTCGGGCAACCCGCTCGTCGCTCGTTTGCCGGAGCCCGTGCGCGACTACCTCGCGACCGTCCCGCCGCAACTCGCCAAGCTCGGGCAAGAGTACGCGGCCAGCGGAGCGGCCGGGGTGATCTCGCTGCTGCTCTCCGTGGTCGGGTTGCTCGCGACGGTCGTCGTGATTCCGGTGCTGTCCGTGTACCTGATGCTCGAAGCGCCGGACCTGATCCGGGCCGGCCTGCGCGTCGTGCCCGCGCGCGCGCAACCGGGCACGCTCGCGGTGCTGCGCGACCTCGACAAGGTGCTGGGCGGATTCATCCGCGGCCAGATCCTCGTCGGCGCGGTGATCGGGGGATGCATCACGATTGCGCTCTTGATCCTGCACGTGAAATACGCGGTGCTGATCGGCGTGGTCGCCGGGATCTTCGACATCATCCCGTACGTCGGCGCGCTGGTCGGTTTCGTGCCCGCGGTGACGCTGGCGTTCTTCAACGACGGCTGGCAGCACGCGCTGATCGTTGCGGCCGTGTTCGTCGGCATCTTTCAAGCCGAGGGGCACTTCATCGCGCCCAAGATCGTCAGCGACTCGGTCGGCCTCTCGCCCCTGATGGTGATCGTCGCGATCCTGGTCGGCGGGGACTTGGGGGGAATCGGCGGCATGTTCTTGGCCGTGCCGATCGCGGCCGCGCTGCGCGTGATCTTGATGCACGTCGTGCCGGGGCTGCGGCCGCCCGATCCGCCCCTGGTGCCGCCGGCTCCGCCCGCCGCGCCGCCGCGTGCGGCGCGCCCGGCGGAGCCGTTGAAGAAGGCGGAAGGCGTGCGCGCGTAGCCATGCTGACGACGCCGGCGCGGGTCGACGTGATCGGCGTGCCGATGGACCTGGGCGCCGACCGCCGCGGCGTCGATATGGGCCCCTCGGCGATCCGCTACGCGCGGCTGCGCGACGGCCTCGAAGCGCTCGGCGTCGAGGCGATCTTCGACCACGGAAACCTCGTCGTGCCCGTGCCGGAATCCCATGCCGCGCAAGCGGTCAGGAACGCGAAGTATCTCCCCATCATCCTGTCCGTTTGCGACGAGCTGGCGCGGCTGGTCGAAGCGTCGATCCGGGCCGGCGGTTTTCCGGTCGTGCTGGGCGGCGACCATTCGATCGCGATCGGGACGCTGGCGGGCGTGTTTCGCGCGCGCGGGGCGCATCCGGGCTTGATCTGGATCGACGCGCACGGAGATATCAACACGCCGCTGACGTCGCCGTCGGGCAACGTGCACGGCATGCCGGTCTCGATCGCCCTCGAGGAGCGGAGCATCTCGATCGAGCGCACCGTGCTGATCGGGCTGCGCGACGTCGACGCGGGCGAACGCCGGCGCATTCGCGAGCTCGGCGTGCGCGCGTACTCGATGTCCGACGTCGACCGTCTGGGCATGGAGCGCGTGATGGAAGAGGCCATGGCGATCGTCGGCGGCGGACCGCGCAGCGTCCACGTCAGCTTCGATATGGACGGGATCGACCCGCGCGAGGCACCGGGCGTGGGGACCTCGGTGCCGGGCGGCTTGACCTATCGCGAAGCCCATCTCGCGATGGAGATGGTGTCGCAGGCGGGCGTCCTCGGGTCGCTCGAGGTCACGGAGACCAATCCGATCCTCGACGAGGGCAACCGCACGGCGGAACTGGCCGTGGGCCTGATCCTCTCCGCGCTCGGCAAGACGATCTTGTAGGCGCTACAGCAGCCGGACCACGGCCTCGTTCCAGAAGGGCCAGTCGTGCCCGTTGACGCCGCTCCAGATCTCGGTGTGACGCGGGACGCCCTTCGCCGCCAGCACGGCGTCGAAGCGCCGGTTGTCCTCGGCGAGCTCGTCGTACTCGCCCGTCGCGATCACCCACTCGACGTTTCGCACGCGGTCGAGGTACGGGCCCTCCATGTTGGCGATGAAGCGCGCGGGCGAGTTGAAGTAGCCGGTCTCGTCCCAGTGGCCGTCGTTGAACCGGCTGACGTCGTAGACGCCCGAGAAGCACACCGCCTTGGTGATGAGCTCGGGATGGCGGCCCGCGAAATTGGCCGCATGGTAGGCGCCGAAGCTGCAGCCGAATAGCCCGAGGTCGTGGCGCTCGGCGCGGTCCCGCACGTAGGGCACGACCTCGTACTGTACGTAGGCGTCGTAGGCCTCGTGGCGCTTGCCGCGCAGCGCCGGGCGGATGTCTTCCTGATACCAGCTCTCGGCGTCGATCGAATCGACGCAGAACAGCTGCATCTGTCCGCGCTCGAGCTTATCGCCGAGCCCGGCCACGAGGCCCGTGTCTTCGTACTGGAAGAAGCGTCCCATCGAGGTGGGAAACAGGATGACCGGAAAGCCGGACCAGCCGAAGCGCAGAAGCTCCATCTCTCGGCCGAGTTCGGGGCTGAACCACTTTTCGTACTCGCGTTGCATGGCTCGCCTGAGTTTCATAGGGCCGGGCGGGCTTCCCGCGAACTTTGGCCGCCCCACGAAATTTTTTGTGTCTCGCGCGATTGCAAGGAGCCCGATGCCGGAATCCATCAAGCGAATCGGCCTGCTGTTCGGAATGGAGGATACGTTCCCGTGGGCCCTCGTCGATGCGATTGCGGGGCACGGGCAGGGCAAGGTGGTCGCCGTTCCCGTCGAGATCTCGGCGCTGCGCGACACGCAGGACTTCGATTACGCCCTGATACTCGATCGCATTAGCCACGAGGTGCCGTTCTACCGGACGTTCCTCAAGGCCGCGGCGGTGCGCGGCGTGCAAGTCGTCAACAACCCGTTCTGGTGGTCGGCCGACGACAAGTATTTCGGGAACATCGTCGCGGCGTCGGCCGGCGTCGCGACCCCGCGCACCGTCCTCTTGCCGCAGAAGCACCGGCCCGCCAATACGGAGGCGAGCTCCTTCCGCAACCTGCGGTTCGTCGATTGGCCGGCGGTCTTCGAGTACCTGAAGTTTCCGCTGTTCCTCAAGCCCGCGCACGGCGGCGGGTGGAAGGACGTCTACAAAGTCGACGGGCCGGGTTCGTTCTTCGCCGCCTACGATGCATCGCGGGACCTCGTGATGATGGCGCAAGAGGCGATCGATTTCGACTCGTATTTCCGGATCTACACGATCGGGCGCGAACGCATCCACGTGATGAGGTACGACCCGCGCCTGCCGCACGAGCACCGCTACGTGCGCAACGGGATGCCGGTCGAGCCGCACTTGGCGGAGCGGCTGCGGCGCGACGCGCTCGCGATTTCGACCGCGCTCGGCTACGACATGAACACCGTCGAGCTGGCGGTCCGCGCCGGCGTCCCGTACGCGATCGATTTCACGAACCCCGCGCCCGACGCCGACGCGACGTCGGTCGGCGACGCGAACTTCGACTGGATCGTGAAAAACATGGCCGAGGTGCTGGTCGAACGGGTGCGCCGGCCGCTGCCGTTCGAGTTGACCGGTACCTGGCCCGACGGCATCCCGGCACGGCACGGAGCCCGCTAATGGCCGACCGACCGTCGTTCACCCTCGGGATCGAGGAAGAATTCCAAGTCATCGATCCGCAGACGTGCGAATTGCGGTCGCACATCCAGCACCTCTTCACGGAAGGGCAGCTCCGGCTCAAGGCCGAGATGAAGCGCGAACTGCACGATCCGGTGATCGAGATCGCGACCTCGGTGTGCGCCGACATCAAGGAGGCCCGCCGCGAGGTCACGCGCTTGCGCACGGAAGTGATTTCGCTGGCACGCAAGAACGGGCTCGCGATCGGGTCCGCCGGCACGCATCCCTTCACGCATTGGAGCACGGTCCCGACCACGCCCGGCGCCCACTACGACCGCTTGATCGAAGACCTGCAGATGATCGCGCGGGCGAACCTGATCTTCGGCCTGCACGTGCACGTCGGCGTCGAAGACGACGACGCGCGGATCGCGATCATGAGCGGCGTGCGGTACTTCCTGCCGCACATCCTGGCGCTGTCGGTCAACTCCCCGTTCTGGTCGGGTCAAAACACCGGCTGGAAGAGCTACCGCTCCAAGATCTTCGAGCGCTTTCCCCGGACGGGCTTGCCCGACTCGTTCGGGACCTGGCTCGAGTTCCAGGAGTTCGTCCAAACGCTCGTGGCGACGGGCTGCATCACCGACGGCAAGAAGATCTGGTGGGACGTTCGCGCGCATCCGTTCTTCCCGACCCTCGAGTACCGCATCTGCGACGTCCAGATGCGGATCGACGAAACGATCTGTCTGGCCGCTTTCTTCCAGGCCGTGACCTACAAGCTCTGGAAACTCTACGACCACAACCTGGGTTGGCGCAGTTACCGCCGCTCGCTGATCAACGAGAACAAGTGGCGGGCGGCCCGTTTCGGCCTCGACGGAAAGCTGATCGATCTGGGCAAACGGATCGAGGTCCCGACCGAGTCGCTGCTCCTGGAACTCCTCGAGTTCGTCGACGACGTCGTCGAAGAGCTGGGCGTCACCGACGACATCCGCTACGTCTTCGAGATCCTTCGCCGCCGCACGGGGGCGGATCGCCAGTTGGAAGTTTATCGCGAAACGGGAGACCTGCACGCCGTGGTCCGCTACATCATCGAAGAAACCGAGGTGGGAGTCTCCGTTGCTTGAGAAGGCCCACGCGCAGCAGTGGCGCACCGAACGCTTCGAGGTAGCCCGGGTCGAGTGCCCCGAGGACCTGCCGCCGCGCGACCCGGCCGCCATCGACGTCGCCCTGCTCGACATGAACCACGGCTTCGCCAACGTCGGGCACAACGCGATCATGGTACTGGTGCGCGAGGCGACGCTGGCCAACGACGACGCCCTCGCGCGGGCCGGCCGCCGGGTCCGGGTGCTCTCCTACGCGGTGCGCGACAAGCTGATGGTGCCCGACCACGTTGACGGCCGCCACCAGCTCTATCTGGGCACCGGCGGTCCCGGTCATCTCGATCCGCGCCACAACACCCACACGGTCGGCGTGCAGGAGATCCGCGAGGACCCCTCGTGGGAGGCGCCGCTGTGGCGCCTGTTCGAGGCGATCGCGGCCGACGACCATGCGGCGCTGTTCGGCGTCTGCCACACGTTCGGGCTCTTCTGCCGCTGGGCCGGCATCGCGGAACCGGTGTTGCGCGGTCCCGAGAAGGGCGGCCCCAAGAGCGGGGTCGGGACCAACGTACTGACGCCGGCGGCGATCGAACACCCGTGGTTCTCGAGCTTCACGCACCCGAGCGTACCGGTGCTCGATTCGCGCTACTACGATCTGCTGCCGACCTCGCCGGTGTTTCCGCCGGGCGTCACGCCGATCGCCTTCGAGTCGTCGCACGCCGAGGATCGCCCCGGCGAGGCGCTGACGATGGTCGAGCTGGCGCGCGAGCGAGACGGCAGCGCGCCGCGCTTCTTCGGCGTCAACAGCCATCCGGAAATCAGCACCTCCGAATTCGTGCGCGTGCTGCTGGACCGCATGCTGGCGCACGGGACGATCACGCCGGAAGTGTACGTGCAGCGCTCGGCGATCCTTCCGCTGCTGCACGACGACCGCGCCGAAGAGCGTTTGGCGGTCTCGCGCCGGGTGTTCGGAGACCTCGTCCGGCGGAACGTCGTCCGGCTCGCACTCGCCGCCTAGCGCCGTTTGGATCCTCGCCACCGGGCGCGCTTCAACGAGACCTTCTCGGCCGAGCGCTACGCGGGCTACCGCGCCGATCTGAGCCGCCGCACCGGCTGCCCGTTCGGCTTCCGCGTCGCCGAGACGCCCGTGTTCCTGCCCGGCGAATTCCGGCGCGCCTGCGAGACCACGGCCCGCGAGATCGTGGCCCAGCTGAGCGAGCCGGCCCGCATCGCGCGCATGCGCGCAGCGCTGCCCGAGCGTTGGACCTACGCCGGCGAGACGCCGTTACCGTCGTTTGCGGTCGTCGACTTCGCCGTCGCGCGCGGGCCCGGCGGAGGCTTCGTGCCGAAGCTGGTCGAGTTACAGGGCTTTCCGTCGCTGTTCGCGTTTCAGGTCATGCAGCGCGACGCGTGGGCGCAGGCCATCGAAGGGCTGGGCAGCGGCGACTGGTCGTGCTGGTTCGGCGGCCGGAGCCGCGACGACTATCTCGCCCTGCTGCGGCGTGCGATCGTCGGCGATTGCGACCCGCGCCACGTCGCGCTGGTCGACGTCGACCCGGCCGGCCAAAAGACCGCCGCCGACTTTGCCGCGACCAAGACGTTCTTCGGCGTCGACGCGCTCGACCCGCGCGCGCTGATCGTGCGGGGCCGCAAGCTCTTTCGCAAGGACGGCGCCGGCCGCGAGGTTCCGGTCGAGCGGCTCTACTACCGCGCGATCGCGGACGAATTGGAATTGCGTGGAGTGAAGCTGCCGTTCGAACCGCACGACGAACTCGACGTGCAGTGGGCGCCGCACCCCAACTGGTTTTTCATCTGGTCGAAGTCGTCGTTAGCGTTTCTGGACCACGAGGCGGTGCCGCGCACGCGCCTGCTCGCCGACGTCGAGGAACTGCCGGGCGATCTCAGCACGAACTACGTGCTCAAACCGCTCTTCTCGTTCGCCGGTGCGGGCGTCAACCTGGCTCCGACGCGCGGCGACGTCGCGGCGATTCCGGCGCACGCCCGCGCCGCGTGGTGCTTGCAGGAGAAGATCGATTACGACGAGGCCGTCGCCGTTGCCGGCGGCGGACGCGTGAAGCTCGAGATCCGGATGATGTTCGCGCGGCCCGACCGCGAGCCGCACCTCGAGCTCGTGACGAACCTGTGCCGGCTCTCGCGCGGTGCGATGCTCGGCGTCGACTACAACCGCGAGCAGACCTGGGTGGGCTCGACGGTCGGCATCTGGCAGCCGGGGGAGTAGACGCTTCGGCGTCAGTGCGACCCGTACAAGTCGCGGTCCGAGGCCGGCAGGCGAGGATTGAGCCACTGCGTGCCGCTCGCGTACGTGATGCGCAAGGGAACGCAGGCCGGCAGCGACGTCCCCAGCGGAAAGACGTTCGGGCTGATCCCGAAGCTATGTTTGATCTCGACGCCCGGCGAGAACTTCCCGGCGTCGCGAACCTCCGCGACCAAGTGCCCGCGTGCCACCAGACCGAAGTCGATCGACGTGATTTCGTTCTGCGTCGCGTTGACGTAGTCGATGTACAGGGTGCCGGTCGGGGTCACCGGCGGCTGGTAATACGTGCGGCGGTACGGATCGACCCAGTCGTAGCGAGTCGTCGGATAGTAGGCGGGCGCGTAGCCGACGTAGCCGCCCGGGCTTCCGGCCTTGTGCTGCGCGTCGCAGCGGTTGACTTTGACCGGGTTCGGGCTTGTCGTCTCGGCGGCGGCCGGCTGCGCCCAGGCAGCCGACATCGCGAAAAGGCATAAGGCGGTAGTGGCCGTTGAGAGTACGCGCATGCCGGGCCATACGACGCGCGCACTCCGGCTCCCTCATCCGCGCCGCTGCGCGAGTCAGGATCCCAGCACGATCGCTTCGAGCTTCGGATAGACCAGCGTGCGCGCTTGCGGAAACGTCGTCGGGTCGATGATGTCGTGGCGCGGCGGCCCGAGGCCGTCGAGCACGACCCCGTCGTAGGGTGCGCCCCCGGCCTCCCACCCGCGCATGAGCCGGAAGGTGATGTCGTTGTTCACCGCGCTCTCGTTGCGGTTGGTCACGAGCGTGCAGCGGCGCGCGCGGGGCCGCGCCGATTTCGCCGCCTGCACGACGACGTTTCCGAAGAACACGCACTGCGCGAGCCCGTGCGAGGGAAAGCCGGGATACGCGTAGATGGGGAGGCATTTTTCCTTGATGCGCGGGTCCCACCACATGTAGCGGTCCGGCCGCCGGGCGAGGACGTTCATCGCCGCCAGCCCGGCGCGCTCCGGCACGTGGATCGGCATCAGAAAAGGCGACACGGGCACGGCGAGGTCGATCGCTTGGGTCTGGGCGAGATAGAGCGCCATCGACCCGCCGAGCGAGAGTCCGACGGCGCTCACGCGCGTTCCGAGGCCGCGGGTCAGCTCGTAGGACGCGGTCGTCGCGTTCTCCAGCCGCGCGACGGTCAGGTTTTCGAGCGCGAGCGTCAGCCGGTCGCGATACCCGTGCAGCGGAATGCGCGGCACGTACACGTTGCAGCCGCGCTCGTAGAACCGCTGCGCCAGTTCGACGAACTGTTGCGGGCAATTGGTGAAGCCGTGGTAGAGCACGACGGCGTTAGCGGTGGCCTTTCCGTGATGGAAGAGGCGCGGCAGTCCCGCGGTTTCGACCAGCGGGTCGGCCCGGTCGCGAGCGATCGCGGCCTCGATCGCCGCGCGCGCGGCGGCGAAGGAGGGCGCCGGCGAAGGCGACGGTACCGGTGTCGGTGCCGGGCTCGGAGGCGGGGCCGGCGCGCAGGCCGGCACCGCGGCGGCCGCAGTCGCAGCGGTGACGAGGCTCAGGAATCGCGTTCGGCGCACGCGGTCCTGTGTTGTCGGCGCGGAGCGCTCTTTCCCGCGTGCGAGCGGACGCCCGGTTATTCGGCGCCGTCGGCGCCCGGCGCCCGTCGCCGATATTAGTTGAAGTACGGCGAGCATGTCCCCGGCGGCCAAGCGCGAAGCGAACCGCCATGCCGAAAACAAAACCGGCCGTACCGCGCCGCTGGAACGTCGAAGTCGATGGGATCCGCTGGCTCCCGAGAATGATCGACAAAGCCCGTATGCGCTCGGACGGCACGCTCGGCGCCTATCTGTTGGGCCACTCGCCGGTCGACCGGGCGTTGCTCGGGCGCCTCGGGCTTTCGACCGAGGAGTTCGCGACCATCGTGAATGCCTCGCGCGACGACGAGGGCGTGCTCGCGGCCTTGCGTCAGCGTGGTTTCGACGAAGCGCGCGTGCGGGGCTGGAGCGACGCGTTCCCGGATATCTACGCAACGTTCATCGTGATGTGGGACCTCGACGAAGGCTACACGAAGCCGACGCGCGTTCAACGCGGGCTCATCACGGTCTTTCACGCCTTCGAGGCGCCGCTCATGGCGGCGGTGCGGCGAGTCAGAAAAGCCCCGTAAGGGAGCGAACCGCGGCGGCGCGGAGGCCTTGCCGTTCGAGGCGCTCGTCGCGATCTCTCTGCGAAACCTATTCGCGTTTCGTCAGAGAGGGTTGCCATGTATCCGTTCTTGAGCCGTCCTTCACCGCGACCGGCCGCCGCCGCGCGCGCCGCGATTTTCGCGGGCACGCTCGCGGCGCTCGGCGCGTTCGTCGCCGCCGCTGCGCCGGCCGCGCGCGCGGCGGCCGCCGCCGCCCAGACGCTCGCGTCGTCCGTAACGTGTACGCTTTCGACGGCGTGCCTCTCGGAGACCAATCAGGGCGCCGGCCCGGGTCTGAGCGGTGTCGCGAAATCGGGTTCGGGCGTTAGCGGAACTTCGACCAGCGGCGCCGGCGTGAACGCGAGCTCGTCGACCGGTACGGGCCTCGTGGCCGCGAGCGCCTCGGGCATCGCCGCGCTCGCGCAGTCGCGCGGCCCGACCGGCTTCGAGGTTCTCAACGGCGGCTCGGCGGCCGGCGCCGATCTTTACGCGCTCGATGCGACGCCGGGCGGCAACGCGATCTACGCGGTCTCGAAGCGCGGCATCGCCGGATACTTCCAGAACACGTCGAACGCCGGCGTCGCGAACGCGGACGTCGCCTTGGTTGCGCGAGCGGGCACGTCGGGTGCGCGCGTGCCGGTTTTCGAGGTGGCCGACTCGCGCAACGAGGCCGTCGCCGCATTCGACGACAGCGGCAGCCTGACGATCGCGGGCGAGCTTTTCACGGCGGGCGGGTGCAACCAGGGGTGCGTCCGCACGACGCGCGTCCGCAGCTATGCGCCGCGCGAAACGGAACCGATGGCCGAAGACGTCGGGGAAGCGACGCTGATCGCCGGCCGCGCCGACGTGCGGCTGGAGCGCGGGTTCGCGAACGCGATCGATACGCGGCGCCCGTACGTCGTAACGCTAACGCCCGAAGGTGACTCGCGCGGGCTGTTCGTGACCGACCGCACGCCGGGCGGGTTCGTCGTGCGCGAAGCGCAAGGCGGCCGCTCCGGGATTTCCTTCGTCTACCGCATCAGCGCGAAGCCGTACGGGGTCGCCGACGTGCGTTTGCCCCTCACCGACATCGCAGCTCCCGCTCGCCCGTAAGCGCGTTCGCAACCACCGGCCGCGGTCACGGTGCGGGACCGAACACCGTGTGAAGCTGCCGGGAGTACGCGACCGCGAACTCTTCACTCGTCATCTCATCGTTGCGGCAGTATGCGTAGACCAGCGTATTCGCGAGCGCGAAGGCGATCTCGGCCGCCCCTTCGACCGTGAAGCGCTGGTCGAGATCGCCTTCGGAGCGCTGGCTTTCCAAGAGCGTCTGCAAGACGCCCAAGAGCGTTCGCTCGACGCTCGTGTACGCGGGGCCCAGCTGCGTCGAATCGATCAGCGCTTGGCCGAAGAGCTGGCGCCAGAGGCTGCGTGGGCGGCGTTCCATGGCCGCGATCAGCACCGTCCCGACCGCCGCCAGCGCCACGCCGGTATCGTGGTCGGGGTGCGACACCAGGGTCCGCGTTTCTCGTACGAACGTTTCCACGTCCTCGACGAGAATTGCGACCAACAGCTCGGTCTTCGTCTTGAAGTAGTTGTAGACGGTACCGACGGCGATGTCGGCGGCTTCGGAGATCGCGTCCATGCGCGTTTCATCGAACCCGCGTTCCACGAACAGCCGCGCGGCCACGCTAACGATCGAGTCGCGGAGCGCTCGCTTCTTCCGCAGTCGGCGTCCGGAAGCATGCTCGCTCACACGACGTGGTCCGAGGGCGATCGTCCGCACGGGGGACGCTTGGATGCTGTCATAAGCGGACAGAGGCGGACATGAACGTGAGTGCGTACGAAGATGAGTTCGCTCCTGCACGCTCGGAATCGTCCCGGCCGGACTCGCGCCGGGCCGCGACGAAGCCGCGCCCATGGGCCGCCCTACCGATATCGTCCTGTACCAAGCCGAGTGGTGTCCGTACTGCGCGCGCGTGCGCGCGAAGCTCACGGATCTCTTGCTCGATTACAAGACCGTCAACGTTCCCCGCTCGCATGCCGAGCGGCTCGAAGTCAAGGCGGTCTCCAATCAGACCTCGATTCCCGTCCTGGTCGACGGCGACGTGACGCTCGACGACGACGACGACATCGTTCCGTACCTCGAAAAGAAGTACGGAAGCAAACAAAAGGCCGCGAGCTAAGCGGCGGTGCCGGCTACGGCGTAGGCGACGGTCGCCCCGACGAGCGTGGCCGCGTAATTCGTTGCGTCGTTGCCGAACCAGCTCAGGCCGCGGATCGCCGTCGTGTTGGCGCCGCAGGCGTGGGGCTCGCGTTCGGTGGCGCGCTTGCATGCGGCGCACCAGCGCAGGGACTGCAGCGAGGCGCCGACCAGGGAATCGGCCAGCGCTCCGGCGATGCCGCCGAGCGAAACGGCGAGGAACGCATGGGGCGTCAGCGCGAGCGCGACGGCGGCGATCGACAGGGCTCCCGCGAGTTCGGCCGCGCTGCCGAGCAGCGTCACGCCGCCGGAGAGGCCGGTCGCAACCGGCTTGAGCGTCAGGATGGAGCGCGGCTTCGCTCGTGCCAGGGCGCCGATTTCGGTGCCCCATGTATCCGCGGTCGCGGCGGCCAGGGCGCCCGCGAAGGCGGCGGCGAAACGGGGTCCCTCCCAGAGGCTCAGGATCGCGCAGAGTGCGGCGATTCCGCCGTTCGCCAGCACCTGCGCGGCATCGCGCGGCCCCGTCTTCCCGACGTCGACCAGCGCGAGTGCCTTGCGCGCTTTGCCGAGGCGCGAGAGCCCGAGCGACGTAACGAAAAACGCCAGCAGCACGCCCGCGCCCGGCAACGCGAGCGCGCCGAAGGTCGCGGTTCCCACGGCGACCGCGGCGACGGCGCCGCCGGCGTCGAGCGCGCGCAGACGGAACGCCGCGATCGCGATAGCCGCCGCGACGATCGCGCCGATATCGAAATTCGTGAGCGGCGCGAGCGTCACGGGCCGAAGGCGTCGTACGCGGCGCGGGCCACGCGGGCGAGCACCGCATCGCGCGACGCGGCGTCGCCGCGCGCGCCCGACAGGAGCGCGACGATGACGATGCGCCGGCCGTCGGGTAAGGTCAGGATGCCCGCATCGTTGGTCGCGTCGGCCGTGCCGTCGAAGGTGTCGCTGGTGCCGGTCTTGTGCGCGAGCGCGGCCCCCGGCGGCAGACCCGCGCGCAGGCGATCGCTGCCGGTGTAGGAGGCGGAGAGCATCAGCAGCATCTCGTTGGTGCTGTCGATCGTCAGGTAGTAGCCTTGCGCGAGACCGCTCAGGAGATCGGCGACGCCGCTCGGCGTGCCCGCGTTGTCGCCCCCGCGTGCGAAGGTGCGCCCGGCTCGCGCGTCGGCGTACAAGGCGGCCTCCGACTTGCGATACACGAAGCCGTGCGTGCCCAGCTTGGTCAGAAACGTCTGGATCGACGCCGGACCGCCGAGCGCGCCGAGCAGAACGTCGTTGGCCGTGTTGTCGCTGTCGATCAGCATCGCAGCGATGAGCTGCCAGTACGTCAGCGTTACGTTGCCGCGCGGGTGCGCGGCGGCGATGCCGCCGGGGCCGTGGCGCAGGTCGGCGGCGGCGATCGAAACGCGCTCATCGAGCCGGAGCCGGCGCTGATCGGCGCGCCGGAACGCCGCTAGCGCCACGGCCAGCTTGGCCGTGCTCGCGAGCGGGAACGCTTCGTCGCCGCGCACGGTGATCCGCGTATCGTGGACGAGGTCGTAGACGGCGATGCCCAAGCGCCCCGGCGCGTCCTGCGCGATCGCGTTGAGCTGCGCCCGGAGGCGGTCGATCCGCTGTGCCGGCGAGAGCGCCGGCGTCGGGCTTGGCCCCGGCGTGGCGGTCGGCGCCGGCGAGGGTGAGGGCGCGGGCCGGCGCCCTGCGAAGGCCGGCGATGCGACGAAGAGCGTGACGAGCAAGAGCAGTGACGTGAGGCGCCGCATCGGCCTCTTCTGTTACGTACCGTGTTGGAGCGGCCCTCGCAGGCCCGGCGCTCGCGCGCCGTTTGGGGCGATACGGCCGGCCGCCAGCTGCAGGACGCGTTCCGAAAAAGCGTTGCGGTCGGATTCGTCGTGGGTGACGAGCAGCGTCGGAATCGTGAGGCCGGCCAGGATGCCGCGCAGCTCGCCGCGCACGCGCTCGCGCGTCGCGGGGTCGAGCGCGCTGAGCGGTTCGTCGAGCAGCAGCGCGGCGGGCTCGAACGCCAGGGCGCGGGCCAGCGCGACGCGCTGGCGTTGACCGCCGGACAACTCGGTCGTGCGGCGCTCGGCGAGGCCGCCGATCTCGAAGCGTTCCAGGAGCGGCGCGACCTTCGCGCGCCGGGCGGCGGCGTCGCAGCCGCGCGCGCGCAAGCCGAAGCCGACGTTCTGCGCGACCGTCAGGTGCGGGAAGAGCGCGTATTCGGAAAACACGAAGCCGATATCGCGCCGGTACGGCGGTACGAAGACGCGTTCGTTCGAGAGGCAACGCCCGTCAAGCTCGACGCGGCCCGAATCGGGGCGCAGCAGGCCCGCGATCAGCCGCAGGAACGTCGTCTTTCCGGAACCGCTGGGCCCCAGGATCACGGTGACGCCGGCCGGGAACTCCGCGCGCGCCGAAAAGTCGAAGTCGCCGAGTTGCTTGGCGACGTCGGCGCGCAGCACGCCGGCCCTAGTCGCGCGCCAAGGCGCGCACCGCGACCACGATCGCCAGGCTCAGCGCGATCATCGTCACGGCGAGCGCGGTCGCGCCGGCCACGTCGCCGCTTTCGAGATCCAGGTACACGGCCAGCGGCATCGTCTGCGAGATGCCGCTCAAATTGCCCGCGAACATGATCGTCGCTCCGAACTCGCCGAGCGCGCGGGCCCACGAGAGCGCGAGGCCGCCGATCAGGGCGGGCGCCGCCAGCGGCACGGTGATCAGCGCGAAGGTGCGCAACGGTCCCATGCCCAGCGTCGCCGACGCGGCTTCGAGCGTGCGGTCGACGGTCGTGAAGCCGGCGCGGGCGGCGCGCACGTAGAAGGGCGACGAAACGAAGACCTGCGCCATTACGACGGCCGCGGTCGAAAACGAAAGCTGGATCCCGAGCGCGCGCAGGGCCGGTCCGAACGTGCCGTTGCGGCCGAAGACCAGCAACAGCGCCAGTCCGGCGACGGCCGGCGGAACGACGATCGGGAGATCGACGACGGCGTCGACCAGCCGGCGCCCGTGAAACCGCCCGCGGGCCAGCGCGTACGCGAGCGGCGTGCCGAAGGCGACCGTCAGCGCCAGCGCGACGAGCGTCGTGACGAGGCTGAGCCGCAGCGCGCTCTGCGCGGCGGGCGTCGCAAGCGAGGCGAGGAACGCCCGCGGTTCGAGGTGCAGCACCAAGCCCGCGAGCGGAAGGACGATGAACGCGACGAGGGTCGCCGACGCGACCGCAAGCGCCGCGCGGATCACGGACTCAAGAAGCCGCGCGCCTTCAGGAACGCCTGGCCGGCCGGCGAGAGCACGAAATCGACGAAGGCCTGCGCCCCCTTCGGGTTGGGCGCGCTCTTGACGGTCGCGATCGGGTACGTCGCCTCCGCGACGGAATCGGGCGGAAACGCGATCGTTTCCACCGTCGATCCGAGCGGCGCGACGTCGGTCGAATATACGACGCCGGCGTCGCCTTCGCCGAGCGAGATCTTGGTGGCCACGGCCTTCACGTCCAGCTCGTCGGACACGACGTTCTTCTCGACCGCCGCATCGAAATCGGCCGCGTACCCGGGGCGTCCGTCGAGCTTCTTCAAGCCCGCCCGCGCGTACGCCCCGACGGGCACGGTCGCCGCCGCAAAGACGAGCTTGACGCCGCTTCGTGCCAGATCCGCCGCGCTCTCGATCCTGGCGGGATTGCCTTTGGGGACGACGATGACGAGCCGGTTGCGCGCGAAGGTCTTCGGCTCGGAGCCGAGCAGCCCGGCCGCCGCGGCCTTCTGCATCTGCGCCACGTTGGCGGACGCGAACACGTCGGCCGGGGCGCCTTGCGCGAGCTGCTGCTCGAGGCTGTCGGAGCCGGCGAAGCTGAAGGTGACCGCCGTACCCGTCGCTTTCGTGAAGGCGGGGCCCGCCGCGGTAAACGCTTCGCGCAGGGATGCTGCGGCGAACACGGTGAGTGCGTCCTGGGCTGCGGCCGCCGGAACGGTCGCGAGCAACACGAAGCCGGCCAGGGCGCGAAGACATGCGGAACGGTTCATGCGGCGCTATATTCCACCGGCTATGGCGCCCGGCCCGCTCGGAACAAGAAACGCGCGCCCGGGCGCCGTATCCTGCTATATGGTGCGGGTCTCGCTGAAATTGACGTTCGCCGACGATCTGGCGCTCGGGCCGGGCAAGATCAGGCTGCTGGAGTTGATCCGCGAGACCGGCTCCATCTCGGCAGCGGGCCGCGCGATGGGCATGTCCTATCGGCGCGCGTGGTTGCTGGTCGACGACCTCAACCGTTCGTTCAAGTCACCGCTGGTCGTCACGCAGCTGGGCGGAAGCGGCGGCGGGGGCGCGGAGTTGACCGAACTCGGGGCCGACGTGGCGCGCCGCTACCGCGCGATCGAAGCGAAGGTGCACTCGGGGTCGCGCGCGCATCTCGTGCGGCTCGAGAACTCGGTGGCCCGCTAGCGTGAGCTAGCGCGAGTTAGCTAGCGCGCGACGGCGGAGGCTTCGAGCGCTTCGATCAGCCCGTCGACCGTGTAGTCGGCGGCCACGACGTCGGGCGGCAGGTTCGCTTCCCGTGCCGCGCGCGCCGTGATCGGGCCGATGCAGGCGACGGTGCGTTCCTGGGCGAGTTCGCCGGCTCCGGGCACGTTGGCGACGAACGCGCGAACGGTGCTCGCGCTCGTGAACGTCCAGACGTCCGTTTCCTCGGCGACGCGCGCGAGGTTGGGGTCCTCGACGAACGTGGTCTTGTAGGCCGCGACGACCTCGACGTCCCGGCCCGCCGCGCGCAGCGTCTCCGGCAGCACGTCGCGCATCTCTTGCGCGCCGAAGAGCAGGATGCGGTCGCCCGCGTTCGTGCGTTCCAGCAAGCCCGCGGCCGCGGCTTCCGCGACGTAGGTGGCCGGCACGAATTCGGCCGCGATGCCGTAGGACCGCAGGCGTTCGGCGGTCTTGGGGCCGATGGCGGCCACCTTCGCGTGGCCGAAGCGGCGCGCGTCGCCCCCATCCTCGCGCAGCAGCGCGAAGCAGGCATCGACGCCGTTCTGGCTCGTGAACACGACCCACGTGCGCGTCGCGAGCGTGAACGCCGCTTCGCGCGCCGGCTCGGGCCGGTCGGGCGGACCGATCGCGATCGTGGGCGCGACAATCGGCTCGGCGCCGATTTCCCACAGCCGGTCGGCAAAGGCGTTCGCGCTCTCTCGCGCGCGCGTGATCAGCACGCGCTTGCCGAACAGCGGGCTCTTGTCGAACCAGCGGATCGACTCGCGCTCGCGCACGACGTTGCCGATGACGACGATCGCGGGTGCCGCGAACTTCGTGCGTTCGACTTCCTCGACGACGGTGTCCAGCGTGGCCACCAGCGTCTCTTGCGTCGGCCTGGTCCCTTCGCGGACGATGCCGACCGGCATGTCCCCGGGCAGCCCGTTCTCGCGCAGCTTGGCGACGATGCCCGCCAGGTTGCCCATCGCCATCAGGAAGATCAGCGTTTGCGAGGGGTTGGCGAGCTTCGAATAATCGAGCGACGAATAGCCCTTGGTCGGGTCTTCGTGGCCGGTCGCGACCGTGAACGACGTGTTGCGGTCGCGATGCGTCACCGGGATTCCCGCATAGGCGGGCGCGGCGAGCGCCGACGTAATGCCCGGGACGATCTCGAAGGCGACGCCGGCCGCGTGCAACTCGGCCGCCTCCTCGCCGCCGCGGGCGAAGACGAAAACGTCACCGCCCTTGAGCCGCACGACCCGCTTGCCCTCCAGACCCAGGCGCACGATCAGCGCCGTGATCTCGTCTTGGGAAAGCGTGTGCGCGCCGGCCTTCTTGCCGACGTAGATCTTCTCGCACTCGGGCGGGGCCATGCCGACGATCGCGCTCGAGGCGAGGTAATCGTAGACGAGCACCTCGGCCGCCGCGATGAGCCGCGCGGCCTTGAGCGTCAGCAGGCCCGGGTCACCCGGGCCTGCACCGACCAGCCATACCTTACCGCGCTGCGGGCGGTGCGTCACTCCGAAAGCTCGGCCTCGAGGGCCGCTCGCGGCGCCGCCGAGCGGCGGCCCGACGCGAACTCTTCGCTGCGCACGCGCAGGTCGAACAGTTCGTCGAGCAAGGTCGCGAGCGTCAGCGCCTCGGCGTGATTGGATGTGGCGCGTTCGCGCAATTTCGTGACCACGCTGTGCAGCAACTTCGAGATGATCGTGAGCGAGGCGCCGGTGATCAACATCCGCTCGCGCTCGGTGAGATCGGGGCAGCGTGCGAAGAGCCGTTCGATCTCGGCATCCCGGATCGAGTCCGCCTTCTGCACGAGCGAACTGACGACGGGAATCGTCACGCGCGACTGGTACCAGCGCGCGAAACGCTCCGCGTGCTCCGCGATGATCTCTTCGACCAGCGGAATCGCTTCGCGGCGGCGTTCCAAGGTGACGTCGATCAGGTCCTTGAGGTGGTCGATATCCGTCACGTGCACGTTCGGAATGCGCGCGACGTCGGGATCGACGTCGCGCGGAACCGCGATGTCGACGATGAAGAGCGGGCGTTCCGTACGCGCCAGCATCGCTTCCGCGACGTTTCCGGGCGTCAGCAAAAAGTGGGACGCGCCGGTCGAGGTGACCACGATGTCGCTGACCTTCATCGCCTCGACCATACCGGGGAGTTCGAGCGCGTGTCCGGTGCCGAGCGTGCGCACCACTTCGCACGCCTTCGAGTGCGAGCGGTTAACGACGAGCAGTTCGGAACAGCCTTCTAATCGCAGGCGTTTAGCCGCCGTCGTGCCCATCTTGCCGGCCCCGACGACCATGACCGTCTTGCCCGTGAGATCCTCGCCCAGCCGCTGCTTGGCAATTTCGATCGCGGCGGTCGCGACGCTGACCGAGTCGCCGCCGATCTGCGTCGACGAACGGGCTTCCTTGCCGGCGTTGAGCGCTTCGCGAAAGAGCACGTGCAGGGTCTTGCCGAGCGAACGCGCCTTTTGCGCTTGGATGTAGGCGTCTTTGATCTGACCGAGGATCTCGGCTTCGCCGATCAGCATCGAGTCGAGGCCTGTCGCGACCCGGAAGAGATGGTCGGTGGCTTGGGAACCGAGCAAGGTATACAGGTACGACGCCATGTCGAGATGCACGTCGCCGTGGCGGAAGTTATGCAGGAACGCCTTGAGCTGTTCGACGCCGGCTTCGTAATCTTCGAGCTCGGCGTAGATCTCGAGGCGGCCGCAGGTCGAAACCATGACCGCCTCGCGGACCATTTCGTAGTCTCGCAATGCGACGAGGGATTCCGCCATCCGGGATGCCGGGAACGTATGACGCTCGCGCACTTCGACGGGTGCCGTATTGTGCGAGAGACCCAGGCATACTAGCGGCATGACACCTCCCAAATGCGATGAGACAGCACCGTCAACCGCCGCGTGGTACGTGTGTCTCCCGGGTAGCGTGCCACAAATTTCTTGCATGCGGCGTGCGCCGCGTCACGCGCAAAGTTTGCGACCATCATAGGCTGTTCTACCACTGAGAAGTGAATGCCGATATGCAAAGCCTGTGAATTTTTATACGGCGGCCAAGAGCGAGACGACCGCCTCTTCGGCCGCGGCGATCGTGGCATCGATGTCGGCGTCCGCGTGCGCCAGGCTCAGGAAGCCGGCCTCGAACTGCGAAGGCGCGAGGTACACGCCCCGGTCCAGCATGGCGTGGAAGAAGCGAGCGTAGAACCGCGTGTCGGCCGTTTTGGCGCTGGCTAAGTCGATCACCGGTTCCGCCGTGAAGAAGAACCCCACCATCGAGCCGCGCTGCCCCACTTGGTGCGGCACGCCGTAGCGCCCGAAGACGTCGTCCAGGCCTTCGATGAAGCGCGCGCCGGCTGCGTCGAGCCGGTCGTAGACGCCCGGTTCGCGCAGCGTGCGCAGCGTGGCGATGCCGGCGGCCATGGCGAGCGGGTTGCCCGAGAGCGTTCCCGCCTGGTAGACCGGTCCGAGCGGCGAGAGCCGGTCCATGATATCGGCGCGGCCGCCGAAGGCGCCCACCGGCAGCCCGCCGCCGATGATCTTCCCGAGCGTCGTGAGGTCGGGGAGGATGCCTTCCCGTTCCTGGACGCCGCCCGGCGCTACCCGGAAGCCGGTCATGACCTCGTCGAAGATCAGCAGGGCACCGCGCTCCGAAGCGAGCGCGCGCAATCCGGCGAGGAAGCCGGGGCGTGGGAGTACGAGGCCCATGTTGCCGACGTACGGCTCGACGATCACGGCGGCGATCGCGTCGCCTTCGCGATCGAAGGCCGCGCGCACGGCGTGCAGGTCGTTGTACGGCAGCGAGATCGTGTCGCGCGCGGTGCCGGCGGTGATGCCGGGGGAATCCGGCGTCCCCATCGTCAGCGCGCCGCTGCCCGCGGAGATCAGGAACGAGTCACCGTGACCGTGGTAGCAGCCCGCGAACTTCACGAATTTCTCACGCCCGGTGAAGCCGCGCGCGAGCCGCAGCGCGCTCATCGTGGCCTCGGTCCCGCTCGAACAGAAGCGCACCTTCTCGACCGACGGCACCATCGCGATCACGAGCTCGGCCAGCTCGCTCTCCGCTTCGGTGGGTACGCCGTACGACGTGCCGCGCGCGGCGGCGCGCTGGACCGCTTCGATCACGGCCGGGTACGCATGACCCAAAATCAGCGGCCCCCACGACATCACGTAGTCGACGTACTGGTTGCCGTTGAGATCGGTGAGCCGGCAACCCGCGGCGGAGGCGGCGAAGACGGGCGAGCCGCCCACGCCTTTGAACGCCCGCACGGGCGAGTTCACGCCGCCGGGAATCGCGGCTTTCGCGCGTTCGTAGGCGGCGATGCTGCGGTCACGGTTCATGCGGTCTCCTCGTTTTCGTGCCCGCCGGCTCCCGGTTCGAGCTGCGCGCGCAGCGCAGCGTAGTCGGCGGGCGTGTTGATGTTGCTGAAGATGCGCGGGTCGGGCACCGGGACCGTGCGCGTAACGAGTCGTTCGACGGCTCCGAGGACCGCCCCGGGGCCGGCGCGCAGTTCCGCGGCGCCCGCGCGCAGGAAAGCGAGCCGGTCGTAGAGAGCGGTCAACGGTTCGAGCCGGCGCTCCGCGCCCTGCTGCCCGACCGGAACGATCGCTTCGTCGCCCGGCCGCCGGGCCGCGCTCAGGCGCGCGAGCAGCGCGCTGCCGGCGAACGGCGCGTCGCCCGCGACGACGAAAACCCAACTCGACCGCATGCGCGCGAGCGTGGTCACGAGGCCGGCCAGTGGACCGCGGCGCGGCTGCCGGTCGACGACCATCGGGACCGGTAAGAGCGCGTCGACGGATTCGGGAAAGGTCGCCGCGCAGGCGATGAAGGTCTCGCGCCCGCGGCCGGCGTTGCGGTACACGCGGGCGATCAGCGGCAGGCCGCCCGCATCGAGCAATAGCTTGCCGGGCAAGCGGGTCGCTTCACCGCCGCCGAGGATCGCAACGCCGATGCCGTCCGCCGGCTCAGCGGCCGGCGCGATGCCGCTCCGCGTAGGATTTCGCGAAGTAGGTGATGATGATGTCGGCGCCGGCGCGCACGAAGCCGACCAGCATCTCGTCGACGACCCGCTCCTCGTCGATCCAGCCGTTGCGGCCGGCGGCCTTCACCATCGCGTACTCGCCGCTGACGTTGTAACAGGCGACCGGGACGTCCGAGATCTCGCGCACGGCGCGGATGACGTCCATGTACGCGAGCGCCGGCTTCACGATCAGGAAATCGGCGCCTTCGTCGAGATCGAGCAGCGCCTCGCGCAGCGCTTCGCGCCCGTTGGGCGGGTCCATCTGGTAGGCTCGCCGGTCGCCGAACTGCGGCGTCGAGTCGGCCGCGTCGCGGAACGGCCCGTAGAAGCCCGACGCGAACTTGACGGCGTACGACATGATCGGGATCCCCGCGTAGCCGGAGCCGTCCAGGACCGCCCGCACGTACGCGACCCGCCCGTCCATCATGTCCGACGGCGCGACGACGTCGACGCCGGCCTCGGCATACGAAAGCGCGGTCCGGCCGAGGAGCTCGAGCGTCGCGTCGTTGTCGACGTCACCGCGTTCGTCGAGGATGCCGCAGTGGCCGTGGTCGGTGTACTCGCAGTTGCACAGATCCGCGATCACGAGCATCTCGGGCAGCTCGCGCTTGATGGCGCGGACCGCACGCTGCACGACCCCGCCCGGATCGTGGGCCGAGCTGGCGACGGCGTCCTTGAAATCGGGGATGCCGAACAGCAAGACCGCGCCGACCCCGAGCGCCTGGAGTTCGCGGCACTCGGCCACGACGCCGTCCACGGGAAAGCGGAAGACGCCCGGCATGCTCGAGATCTCGCCCTTCGGCTGGCCGTCGTCGGCCACGAAGAGCGGCTGCACGAGGCTCGCGACGCGCACTTCGTTTTCGCGCACGAGCGCGCGCAGCGCCGCGTTCGCGCGGACGCGGCGCGGCCGCTTGGTGAGATCGACCGCGGTTCGCGGCCGGAGCAACTCGCCGACGCTCATCGTTCTTGACCTCTCTGGATCAGGTAGTGGGTCACGCTCTGCACGAACGCCGCGACGGTCGGTTCGGGCGGGACGACGTCGGGCGGGAAACCCGCCGCGCGCGCCGCTTCGCCGGAGGCGTCGCCCATGGCCGCCACGAGCGGCCTTCGTCCATCGTCGCGCAGACGCGCGAGGTAGGCGGTGACGGCCCGCACGGAACCGCTCGACGGGAAGAGCAGGGCGTTCGGCGTGCGGCCGCCGAGCGCCAGCGCCGCGTCCTCGCTGTCGGCCGCCTCGATGACCTCGGCACCCGCGCCGCGCAGCGCCGGGGCGATCTGGCTGGGGCGTTCCTGCGTGCGCGGCAACAGCAAGAGGCGGCCGGCCAGCGGTGCCTGCGTGAGGTCCGGCCCGGCCTGGTCCAACAGGGCGGCGCCGCCGTCGGCCAGCAGGCGTTCCGCCAGCTCGACCGCCGCGAGCTCGGCTTGCGCGGCGTCGGCCACCGTGCGCCGGCTGACGCCTCTGACGATCTGCGATCCGTCGGGTGCGGCGATCGCGGCGGCGAGCGTCAGGTGGCCGCCGGCGAAGGTCGCGTGCGCGCCGACGGGCGCCTGGCAACCGCCGCGCAGCGTCCGCAGGAACGCGCGTTCGGCGCGGACGGCCGTTTCGGTCGCCGGATCGGCGAAGAGCGCGTGGATGCGTTCGGCCAAGGCGCTATCCGAGGCCCTGACTTCGATCGCAAGCGCGCCCTGGCCGACCGCCGGAATGAGGACGTCGGCGGGCACGGGCACGGTGTAGGTCGCGCGCAGGCCGAGCCGCTCGAGGCCCGCGCTCGCCAGCAGGATGGCGTCGAACTCGCCCTCGCGCAGCTTGCGCAGCCGGGTGTCGACGTTGCCGCGGATCGTCTCGAAGCGCAGATCGGGGCGCAGCGCCTGAAGCTGGGCGCGCCGCCGCGGGCTCGAGGTTCCGACCAGCGCCCCTTCCGGCAGCGCCTCGAGCGATGGGTAGCGCTCGGAACAGAACGCGTCGCGCGGGTCGGCGCGGGGGCCGATCGCGGCCAGGCGCATGTCGTCGGGCAGGGCGCTGGGCAGATCTTTGCAGGAGTGCACCGCGTAGTCGGCCCGCTTCTCGCGCAGCGCGAGTTCGAGCTCCTTGACGAAGATGCTGTCGGTGCCGAGGGCTGCCAGCGATCGGTCCTGCACGCGGTCGCCCTTCGTGGAAATCTGCAGCACCGTCGAAATGAGCCCGGCTTGCGCGAAGGCCGCCATCACGTGGCGCGTCTGCCACATCGCGAGCGCGCTCGCGCGCGTCGCGCAGACCAGCGAGGCGAAGCGCTCCCGCGCCCCAGTGCCGTTTCCGGACAGCGCCGCGTACACGGCCTCTACGTCGTTTTCCACCGTGCTTGGATTCATCGCCGCCAGCGCATCGATCTCCCGTCCGGCGAAGTCCGCCATCACCTGCGCTCGCGCGCCGGGCGGGATCACGGATTTCACGTAGTCGCGCACGCGCCCGAGCGCCGCCGCGGCGCGCGCGTAGCGTTCGTCGTAACGCTCGCGCAGCTCGCCTAGCAGGCGTACCGCAAAGGACGGCGAGACGCCGCCCGTGTCGACCGAGAAGGTCAAAGGCCCCGCCCGATGGGCGAGCGCGGTCGCGAAGTCGCCCGGCGTCGAACCGGAGGCGTCGTCGACCAGCACCTGCCGGGCGCGCGCGGCCGCCACGACCGCGGCGTTGACGCCGGGCACGTCCGTCGCGGCGAAGGCCAGCCGCGCCCCGTCGAGATCGTCCGGCTCGAAGGGCCGCAGGATCAGCTCGAGCTCGCCGCGACCGGACGCTTCGCGCAGCCAGGACGTCGCCGTGGTTGCCACGACGCGCGCGCGGGCGCCGGCTTGCAGCAGGCCGCGAACCTTGCGCTCCGCCACGCTGCCGCCGCCCACGACGACGACCAGGCGGTCCTTGAGGTCGAGTGCGATCGGGTACACGCGGCGCTCTTCGCCGAGGCTGCGGCGCGGGACTTTTCATACGGCCGCCAAACGCTCCCGGACGTGGTTTTGGCCTCGTGGCGCGCGGCGCTCGTTGGTGCGCTCGTGGCAGCGCTTGCGACCTTGCCGGGTCTCGGCGTGGGGACGCTCTGGGATAACAGCGAGACCGCGTACGGCGAAGTCGCGCGCGAAATTCTGCTCTCGCACGACTGGATCGTGCTGCACCTCAACGGCGTCCCGTGGTTCGTCCAGCCGCCGCTGTACTTCTGGATCGCCGCGCTGTTCGCCAAGACGTTCGGCGTTTCCGAATTCGCGCTGCGCTTGCCGTCCGCGCTGGCGACGATCGCGATGGCAGGCTCGGTCGGTTATACCGTGGCCCGGGTCGCGACGCCGCGCGCGGCGTTGCTGGCGGCCGTCGTGCTGTCGACGTCCTTGATGCAGGCCGTAGTCGGGCGGCTCGCGATCATGGACGCGCTGCTGGATTTGGCGGTGGCGCTGGCGGTGCTGTGCTGGTTCGGCGCTTTCCGTACGGGCAACCCGGCGTGGTGGTACGGCGGATGGGTCGCGCTCGCGTTCGGAACCCTCGCCAAGGGCCCCGTCGCGCCGGCCGTCGCCCTGATGGTGGTCGTGCCCTGGGCGCTGTGGGACCGCGCGTCCGGCCGGGAGGTCTTCGCCCCGCCGCCGGGTCGCTGGGCCGCCGGGATCGCGCTCTACGCGGCCCTGCTGCTGCCCTGGGCCGCGGCGCTGGCGCGCGCGGCGGGGCCGGTTGCGTTCGGCGAACTGGTCGGGCACTACACGGTCGGACGGTACCTGGGCACGATCGAGAATCAGAGCGGGCCGATTTGGTATTACGTGCCGGTCGTCGTCCTGGGCTTCTTCCCGTGGTTCGCGTTCCTGGTCCCGGCGCTGGCCGAGGCGTGGCGCGAGGCGCGCGACGCGCGCGAAGGGAGTCTGGCGCGGCTGGCGCTGGTGTGGGCCGTGATCCCCTTCGTGTTCTTCAGCTTTGCGAAGACGAAGCTGCCGAACTACATCGCGCTCGAGCTGCCGGCCTTCGCGATCGTGGTGGCGGCCTGGTTCGACCGCGTGGTGGATCGCTCCGACCGGCGCGCGGCGCTGGCCTGGACGGCGCTGGTCCCGGTGACGATCGGGGGTCTGGCCTTCGCGATGTCGGCATTCTCGCACGACAACCGGCTGACGGCCGACCTAGCCCAGATCCGCAGCGACTTCATCGCCCTGGGCATCGTGATCTTGCTCGGTTCGGTTGCGTGCTTCGCCCTCTTGCTCGTGCGGCGGCTGGCGTGGGCCGGCCCGTTCGCGCTCGGCGCGTCGAGCCTACTGGTCATCCTGATGATCGCCGTCGGCGGCGAGCCGCTGGTCGAGCGCTTCAAGCCGATTCCGCCGCTCGCGGCCGCGATCGACCGCCTGCGCCGCGACGGCGATCTCGTGGCGGTTCAGGGCGTCTCCGGCGCGAACGCGCTGCTGTTTTACACGCGCCCGCGCGTCGCCCAGCTGGACGGACCGAACGAAGCGCCCGGCGACCCGGCGATGGATCCGCGCCTCGCCATCTGCGGCGCCCCGCGCGCGTTCGTGATCGCATCGAAAGACCGGCCCTCGCCCGACCCCACCTACGGCCGGACGCGCCGCGTGCTCGCGTCCTCGAACAACGATCTGCTCTTCCTCTACGACGGACCGCCCTGCACCGCGGCCTCACGCGCAGGAACGGTTCGGTGAACGGGCACCGCGGCCGAAGGCGCTGTTGGTAGCGGCTACGCCGGTACCTGTTGCTTGCACGGTCTCCCTCCGAGGCGGCCGTGCGCCCGCGATGCAGCCGCTCGGGCCGCCGACCGCCGTTGACCGCCCGACCTGACCAAGCTCCTGGGTCTGATGTTTTTGCTCTATAAATGGATTTCAAAGGAAAAATTATCGAATAGAGCAAATTCGGCCAGTGTGACTCGAGATCTTTGGGATCGCGGCGAGCTTCCGGTTGGTCGCCTACTTGGCCTGGCTCGCCGGTTTCGCGGGCTGAGCCAGACGGAGCTGGCAGCCCGCTTGCATGTCTCGAATACGAACATCTCTCGGATCGAACATGGTGCCGACTTGCGTGTCTCCACGCTCGTCGAACTCTCGCGCGAGCTCAAGCTGGAAGTGCTGCTGGTACCGAAAGAGCACCTCGGAGCCGTGCGCGCGCTGCTGGATTCGTTGGATGCGGCCGAGGCGGACCGCCCGGCACAGAAGCCTAGGTTCGCGTAGTGCCTGGGGCGCTCAGCGTTTCACTCGAGCGCACGCATGTCGGGACTCTGACCAACCTTCCGGGCGACTGCAACATCTTCGCCTTCGCGCCGGAGTATCTCGAGGATCCCGATAGACCCGTGCTGAGCCAGAGCTTCTTAGACGAGAGCGGCGAGGTCATTCGCGCCGTCCCGCGCACCCATACCGCGTCGCCGCCGTTCTTCGCTAATCTGCTGCCGGAAGAAGAGTCTCCGCTGCGCTCGATCGTCGCACGACAGCGCCGTCTCAGGAAAGCTCCGGACTTTCCGTTTCTGCGCGTTCTGGGACGGGATCTGCCCGGCGCCGTTATCATCGACGATACGGACGGCATCGAAGATCGGGTGTTTGAAGGCGACGACGCTACGGTCGAAAGCGGCTCGGTCGTACGTTTCTCGCTCGCGGGAATGCAGCTAAAGTTTAGTGCGAGCATGCTGAACGACCGGTTCTTTCTCACGCATCGCGGCGAGGACGATACCTGGATCGTAAAGATGCCGACGAATACCTACGCGCGGCGGCCGGAAAACGAGTTCTCGGTAATGACGCTCGCTGCCGCGACGGGCCTCAACGTGCCGCCAATCGAACTGCGGGCGCTCGATTCATTCGCCGGTTTCCCTTCCGATTTGCCGGCGTTACGGCCGGACGAGCCTCGCTTGATCTACGCGATACAGCGCTTCGACCGGCTCGCAGGCGGCCGCAGAATGCACGTTGAGGACTTCAACCAGGTCGTGGCCCAGAACCCGAGTGACAAGTATGAGAACAAGACCTCGTCTTCCGTGGCGAGCATCGTAAGCCGAATCTGCGAGCCCGCCGATCTGGACGAGTTCGTGCGCCGTCTGGTATTCGGCATTTGCGTCGGCAACGACGACATGCACTTGAAAAATTGGGCGCTGGCGTATCCCGACGGCCGCCGCGCGAGCCTCGCTCCGATGTACGACTTCGTGTGTTCGCGACCGTACTTTCCGGCGGGTACGCTGGCGCTGACGGTCGGAGGCGAGCGGGACTTCTCGCGAATCTCGATGGACGCGATGCGCGCGTTCGCACGCCGGGCGGAGATTTCATCGAAGCGCGTCGAGGTGCTGGTGCGCGAGGTCGTCGAAAGGATTCGCTCCGCGTGGCCGGACGTCAAAGTGCGGATCGAAGATCGAGAACTCGTCACGGCACTCGAACGCCACTTCGCCCACGTTCCGATCATGAACGCGACGTAGAGGCCACGACGATCCCGCTGCGGCTCGGTCCCGGGCGCTTCCGGCTGTATGCGATCGGTCTGACGCTGCTCGGCGTCGCGCAGATCGTGCATTCCGGGCAGTTCGCGTTCTGGGACTGGCCGACGTTTGCGACGGCCGCCGCGCATGTCGGCACGCCCGACCTGCTGCGTCCGAAGCCGCTGCAGAACGCATTCGTCTATCTGCCCGGCGCGGCGTGGGCGCTGGCGCCGCTGCGCAACGTGCCGAACGCCGTCGGATTCGGTATCAACGCCGTGCTGATGCTCGGCGCGGCGGTCGCGTCGGCTGTCGCGGCGCGGCGGATCTACGCGCTATCCCTGCCGTTTTGCCTGGCCGCGATCCTGGCGTGGGCGCCGACGACCTATGCGCTCGTGATCGGACAGAACTCGCCGTTTGGACTGTTATTGGTTTTGCTGTCCCTGCTCGGGTTCACGCGCGGGGCGCCGTTGCTCACGGCGGTGCCGCTGGCCCTGCTCCTGTACAAGCCGACGTACGCGATTCCGCTGATCGGACTGCTCGCGCTGCGGCGACGTTGGCGCGAACTGCTGGTCGTCGCCGCCGGCGCGGCGTGCTGGTATCTGGCCAGCGTCGCAGCGACCGGCGGAGACTGGGCGTGGCCGATGACGCTGGCCGGGCTCGAACGCGCATTCTTCGCCCTCGACTTCGTTCACAACCGCGTGAAGGCGATCGGGCTGACGACGCTCTTGATCGCGGCCCGCGTGCCGGGCGCCGTTGTGGCCGCCGCCGGCGCGCTCGTCGTCGCCGCCGGCATCCCGCTGTTGATCCGCGCGCCGGGCCGCGAGGCATACGCGGCGGCCTGCCTCCTGGGTCTCGTCGTCAGTCCGCACGCGTGGAGTTACGACGCCGTCTTGGCGCTGCCGATGGTCTTCGTGGCCGTGACGAGCGTGCGAGAGCCCGAGCGGACGTGGCTCGTCTGCAGTGCCTACGCGCTCGCCCCCACCCTCATCGTCGCTCACGACATCGGGTTCACCCCGCTCGCGATCGTGGTGATCGGCGCGTTCGCCGCCTGGTTGGTCGTTCGTGCGAGAGCGCTGCAAAGCTCGTGATCGCGGCGGCCACGATCCCCGCCATCGTGCCTCAGGAGTGCCGCTGCGCCGGCGACCAGGCACATCGGCGGTCTCCGGGTAGTTCGGAAGTGACGAGCGCCGGGTGCGCTCAGGGGGAGCCGTGTGAACCGATGATCGATCCGCTCCGATACCACGATCATGGCTTCACGGCGTTACGCTAAGGCCGGTCGCCGACGAACGGCGATCGTGATTGCGAGCCTCCTCGCGCTAACGGTCGCATCGTTCGTTCTGGCGCGCCCGCTTTACCCGCGCGTCGCTAACTTGTTCGATTTCCGAGCCTTCTATTGTGCCGGAAGCGCCGTTGCGGCACACCGCGATCCGTACCGTACGGAGCCGCTCCGCTCGTGCTGGAACGCCTCCAAGGGCTTTCCAGAGGGTCACGGTGTGCCGTTCGCGGTGCCGGTTCCGCTGCCGGGCTACGCGCTTGCGCCGTTCGTCCTGTTGAGCCGCCTGCCGTTTCCGGTTGCAGCGGGATTATGGGTGGCCGTCCTGCTCGCGTGCTTCGCATCGACCGTCGTTCTGCTTCATCGTCTCTGCGGATGGCGCGTCGAGACGATCTTCGCCGCTCTCCTGCTCTCCGAGGGCTTGCGCTCGGTTCTTCTCGGGCAGCCCGTGCCGATCGTGTGCGCCGGCATCGTAGCGACGGCGTTCCTCGTATCCCGCGGGCACGACCGAGCCGCCGCGCTGGCCGCTACGCTCGCGATGTTCGAGCCGCATCTCGGACTCCCGGTGTGCTTTGCCTTATTCATCGCGCGCCCGCGCGCGCGCGCGATTCTGCTCCTTTGCGGAGCGGGACTCGTCCTCATCTCGGCTGCGCTTCTGGGGACCGATTTGAACGTCGAGTACCTTCGCGACGTTCTGCCGGCACACGCTTTGAGCGAAATCTCTAACGAGGAGCAGTATAGTCTATCGTATATCGCGCACCTAGCTGGCCTGGGCGAAAGCGCCGCCAGTGGACTTGGGACGCTTTGGTATATCCTGATGCTCGGTGCCGGTATCGCGGCAGGACGCCTTGCTGCCGGTCGAACGGGGATGCCCGGGTTGCTGGTCCTCGTCCCGCCGGCCTTTGCGGTTTTCGGTGGCGCGTTCGTCCACGTTCAACAATTAGCGGTAGCCATACCGGCCGCACTCGTATTGAGTAGCACGCGCTCGCGAGAGGCCAGGCTGTGCGCAGTCGCAGTTTTCCTGCTCGCCATTCCGTGGGGAGCGCTCGCCCTGCTGAGTTTGAACCTACTCGTCGTGGCCGGCGTGGCGCTCGTTCTCGCGCACGATCTCTTCGCGCTCTCCGCGTTACGTTCTGCACTCGTGAGCGCTGCTGCGACGGCCGTTTTGATTGCGCTCGTGAATTCTCTTGGGGAGCACCCAGTGCCGGCGATCGGCCCGATCGATCCTCGCGACGGATTGGCGCTGGCCGAAGTCGGCTGGCGCAGGTTCATCGAGGAAGACTATCGCTCGAACGTCCTGCAAAACAATGTTGCAAAAATCCCCGGCTGGTGCGGGTTGTTGCTCATCGTCCTCGCGTCCGTCGGACTCGATCCAGCTCGTCTGCGACCCAGCTCGGCTTTGCCTTCCGGTTCGCCGCGATAGACACAAAAGAGCCGCGTTCTGACGCGGCTCTTCCTGAAGGCGGCGGGGCGTCTCGCTACTTCTTGACCTTTGCGACGTCGGCTTCGGTGACGGGCGATCCCTTGTTGCCCCACGACGAGCGAATGTACGTGGCGACGGCGGCGATGTCGGCGTTCGACAACGTGCCCTTCCAAGGCGGCATCGGCGCCGCGTAGGGCTTGCCTTCGACCGCCTGGCCGTGCAAGCCGTAGAGCAGGGTGTGGATGACGGGCATCGCGGCGCCGGTCACGTACGAATTCCCGGCCAGCGGCGGGAAGACCGAAGGCGTTCCCGCGCCGTTGGCCTGATGGCAGCTCGCGCAGTTTTGGGCGTAGACCTTGGCGCCTTGCGCGGCGGTGCCCGCCGTACCGGCTGCGCCCGGGCCGCCCGTCGTCGCCGCGACCGCCGGCGGTCCTTCTCCGGCCTCGGCCTGCTCTTGCTGGATGGCCAGTTGGCTGTAGACCGAGAGACCGATCGCCATCACGAAGACGAGCGCGGTGACGCCGAGCACCCACGGCCGGCGGGTGATCTGGCGGCTCGGATTGCGGTCGAGGAACGGCAGCAGGATCAGCAGCGTCACGAGCCCGCCCGGGATCACCACGGTGGCCAACAGGTTCGACAGCGCCTGGACGGCGGGCGGAAACTGGCCCGCGACGCGGAGCAGCCCGTACAGGGCCAGGAAATACCAGGCCGGGTACGCGATGAACTTCTGGGTCGGGTCGGCCTTCTGGTCGAGTACCGGGGGCGACCAGATCGATAGGATCACCATCAGCCCGAAGACGATGAACGACGCGACCGCGTCCATGAACATCTGGTTGGGCCAGAAGCGGCCCTGCGGCAGCTTCTTGAGGTCGTGGTCGACCGGCGGGCCGGCCCCGCCGTTGTGGCGGAAGATCACGAGGTGGCCGGCGGTCAGCACGACCAGGAGCGCCGGCATCAGCCACACGTGCAGTCCGTAGAAGCGGTTGATCGTCAGCGTTCCGATGCCGGGGCCGCCGCTGAGGAACTGCTGGATGAAGTTGCCCAAGCCGGGGACGGAGGCCGCGATGTTGATGGCGACCTGCGACGCGAACAGCGCGTTCATGTCCCACGGCAGCAGGTAGCCCGTCAACCCGAGCACGAGCGTGATGACCAGCAGCAGGACGCCGATGATCCACATGATCTCGCGCGGCGCCTTGTACGCACCCCACAGCAGCACTTGCAGCATGTGCATGAACAGGAGCGCGATCATCGCGGTCGAGCCCCAGAAGTGCAAGCTGATCACGAACGTCCCGAAGGGCACGTTGTGATAGATGTAGTTGGTCGATTCCCACGCCGACGCGGTCGACGGCGCGTAGTAGAACGTCAAGAAAATCCCCGTGACGATCTGCAGGATCATCGCGAAGATGGTGGCGCTGCCGAAGATGTACCAGTAGCTTGCGCCGCCCGGCACGTCCTCGGTCAGGAAGTCGGAAATTTGACTGACGAGCCCCGTTCGTTGCTCGATCCACGTCAATACGCTCACGTTGTGTGCTTTCTCTTACTGACGCCGGCTAGGAGTACGCGACGATGACGCGGTCGGGCTCGCCCGATTTGTATTGAATCCACGTGACTTGGGCCTTGCCGTTCTGATCGCGGAAGGGCAAGGGATCGAGTCCCCGCGGCGTCGGCCCGGCGAGCTTGGCGCCTACGATGCTGAACTGCGAGCCGTGACACGGGCAGATGAACCGGTTGGCGCCGCTGTCCCACGCGTACCGGCACCCGAGGTGCGGGCAGATCGAGCTGAAGATCACGAAGTCCATGACCACGGCCGGGTACTTGACTTCGCCGCCGGGCGTGTAGAGGTCCGGGCGTTGCGCCTTGAAGTTGGCGGCCTGTTCCGGCGTCAATTTGACTCCGAACACGAACTGCGTGTCGGGGGCCGGCGGAAAGTAGCCGTCGGCGTAGCTGAAGCTGAACGAGATCTTGACCGGAGTGCCCGGCTTGCTCGTCATCTGCTGGACGTCGTTCGCGGGCAGGTCCCCCCACACGCCGCCGGCCGATTTGTCGGGAGCGAGCAGCGACTCGGGGATCATGGAGCCGACCAGCGGCACGACCAGCGTGAGCCCGATGATGCCGCCGACCGCGAGGGTGGCGTTGGCGAGGAATTGCCGGCGGGATTGCTCCTCCGGCGTTCCGGGGTCCTGATAAGCCTGTGCTTCGTGTGCTCCCAACTGACCCTTTCCTTCACGCCATTGCCCGGCGCATTCGACGAAATTCGGAAACTCTATGAGGATAAGACGACCGCCGGACGGCGCGACGCGACGAACCGCAAGGGAACATACCAAAGTCGTGCCCGGGCGGCAACCACTTTCGTTCTTGCCCCATACGAACGCAACCGCACCGCCAAGAAACCGGTGTTGGAATCGCGGGTTTAGTCCAAACAGCCGTTCGACCTTCCGCCCGATAGCCGGAAGAACGCGATGGTACGACGGCCGTGTCGGTACATTGGTCTGCTACCCGGGCGGCTCGGCTCCAGAAACGGCATGGCGGGTTCAGGGGCTGTGTCGGTTCATAATGCGCCGTGCTACCGGGGAGCGGCGCTGTTCGGCCTCGGGCGCCCCGGGGCCACGCATCGCGCTCTTGCGCCTCTGATTTCAGGCCGAAACACCGTCTGTGCGCTGGGACAGGAAACCGACTCGGACGACGACGCTTGCGCTTGGCGTTGCGGCGCTCGTCTTCGCTGCGAGCTGTTACCGCGGGGGTAAATACGACTTCCAAGCTTTCTATTGCGCGGGCGGAGCCCTGGACGCCGGATCGGACCCGTATCGCTTCGGGTACCTCGCACACTGCGAGGGGAAGCTCGCGGCGATTCCGGCGCCCTTGCCCGGCTACGATCTGGCGCTCTTCGCGCTGCTGGCGCGGTTGCCGTTCGAGTGGGCGAACGCGCTGTATCTCGGCGCATCGACGGCCGCGGTGGCGGTCGCCGCGGTGTGCCTGATTCGCCTGACGCGCCTGCCCGCGACGCTCGTTCTACCGGCGTTGTTCCTGGCCGACTACTGCGTGAGCGTCCACAGCGGCCAAATCGTGTCGTTCGCTGTCGCCTCGGTCGCGCTCGCCGCGCTGCTGGCCGAGTCCCGAAGGCCGGCGCTCGCGGGGTTGGCGGTGTTGGGGACGCTGGTGGAGCCGCACGTGGGGATCGGAGCGTGCATCGCAACCGCCCTCGCTCTGCCGGCTGCGCGGCGCCCGATGGCGCTCGGTGCGGCGCTCCTTTGCGCTGCGTCGGCCTGGGCGACCGGCTGGCATCTGACGCTCGAGTACTTCGGAGAAGTGCTGCCCCGGCACGCGGCTTCGGAGATCGATCATCAGGCCCAACTCAGCCTCACGCACCTGCTGCACCTCGCCGGGCTCAGCGATGCGACGGCGCTTTTGGGAGGCTCGCTGTCGTTTGCGGCCACGCTCGCTGCGGGCGTGTTCCTAGGCGTGCGGTTGAGCCGGAAGTTCGAGGCGCCGGGATTCGCGGTTGCCGTCCCGCCGGCGCTGTCCTTGATCGGCGGGACGTACATCCACGTAAACCAGATGTGCCTGGCGCTCCCGGCGGCGCTGCTTGCCTACGCGCGCTTCCCGCGCTTGCGCCCCTATGCGGCCGTCGCCGTCTGTTTGTTGTCGGTGCCGTGGAGCGATCTGAAGTTCGCCTCGGGCCAGGTCGCGGGGGCCGCCCTATCCGTCGCTCTGCTCGCGTTTGCGTTCACTGGAGGCAAGTGGGTCGCCGCGGTTTGTGCGGCCGGCGCGACCGCACTCGTGCTGCGCCTCTCCGATGCCGCGATCGGGAGGCAAAACCCCGGAATCGAAAATGCGTTCCGTCCGGCACTCCTTTGGAGCGGCTTCGTCGACGACGAGTGGCGGCAACTCGTGGCGGTGGAGTTTTCGGATCACATCGCGCTCTACACGCTCCTTGCGTCGCTCACGTGGACCGCGCTCGGGTTCCTCGCCTTCGTCCTCGTCCGCGCGGCGACCGCCGCGACTCTGCCGGCCGGCGGGACGCTGCCCGGTGGTTACGCCCCGTCCGCGAAAACGTCTCCGCTTGATCGCGACGCTTCGGCAACGAGCGCGCCGTCGCCCGATCGCGACGCTCCGCGGGCGCCGAAACTCGTCAGGACGAACAACTGACCTCGATCTGACGGGCCGATTCGGGCGGAGTTGCCGCGTAGGCCGCGCGCTCCGGCCGCTCTTCGTACGGCTCGCGTAGCGCAGCGTGCAATCGCGCGATCTCCGAATAATCGCGCGCTTCCGCCGCCTCGATCGCGTTTTGCGCGAGGTAGTTGCGCAGGACGTACGCCGGGTTGGCGGAGCGCATAGCGGCCGACGCGCCGCGTCGCCGCGACGTTCGAGGGCGAGGCGGTCGCGATAGCGGCGCTGCCAGTCGTACCACTCCGAGCGGTTCCGAACGTCATCGTGAGCGAGTCGTCGTAGTGCGAACTCTCGCGCGTGAAGCCCGAGAGCGCGCGGAAGAAGTTCGTGTAGTCCACGCGCCCGTTCTGCAAGGCTTCCAGACACGCGGCGAACAGCGAAGCGTCGTCGTCATGCGCGATTTCCACTCCGAACTTCGCCCGCAGTAAGGCGAGCAGCGTGTTGCGGAAGGTGGGCTCGTAAGTGGCCAGCGCGGTCTCCACGTCGGCTTTGGAGACGAGCGACGAAAGTGCGGTCGCGAAGGCGCGGCAATTCCAAAGACCGATCCCCGGCTGCCGCTCGAACGCGTAGCGGCCGCCTTCGTCCGTGTGGTTGCAGATGAAGCCCGCATTGTAGTCGTCGAGAAACCCGAAGGGCCCGTAGTCGAGCGTCAAGCCGAGGATCGACATGTTGTCGGGTTCATCACGCCGTGCGCGAAGCCGGCCGCCTGCCAGCGCGCGATCAGCGCCGCCGTGCGTTCCACGGCCTCGCGCAGGAACGCCGCGTAGCGTTCCGCATCGTCGGCGATCACGGCCAGGTGCGGATACAAGCGCGTCAGCGCGTAGTCGGCGAGCGCCTCGACCGCGTCGAACTCGCCGCGATAGTGATAGAATTCGAAACTTCCGAAACGCAGGTGCGACGGCGCGACGCGCGTCAGCACGGCCGCGGTTTCCGGGCGCTCGCGGAAGACGGGCAGGTCGCTTCCGGCGATCGCCAGCGCGCGCGTGGTCGGGATGCCGAGCGCGCCATCGCTTCGCTGGCTAAGTATTCGCGGATCGTCGAGCGCAGGACCGCGCGGCCGTCGCCGAAACGCGAGAACGCCGTCGGGCCGGCGCCCTTGACCTGCCACTCGAAGACCGCGCCGCCGGGCGTCCGTAGTTCGCCGAGCGTGATCGCGCGGCCGTCGCCGAGTTGCGGGACGAAGATCCCGAACTGGTGGCCGGCATAGACGGCCGCGAACGGCTCGACGGTGCCGAACCGCGCGCAACCCGCCGCGACGCGTAAGAATTCGACGCGCTGCAGTTGGTCCTCGTGCAGGTCCAGCAGGCGCGCCACGTCAGGGTTGAGCGCGATCGCGTAGGGCTCAGGCAAAGGCGTCGGATCCCGGCGTTCACGAAGCGCTGCCCGAGAGCGGCATAGCCGTCCGTCAGCTGCAGGGATTCGAGGGTGGCTTTGGGGCTTATGACGACGTCCATTGGCGGCCATGACCCTCGTCTGCCACGCCTTGGTTCCAGGCTGTTAACGAGGAAGCCGGCCAAGGCTTCCGTCGGCGGCGGGGCGCGCTAGGCTGCGAGCACGCCGTCGCGCACCCCAACGGCCCGCGCTGGATCCGCCTGCCGAACGCCTCGAACGAGAAGCGGCTGCGCGGCGTCGGCCCGATCCTTGAGTTTCTGGCCCGTCTGCTCGGGCGGCGCTCCGACCGACAGGCCAACCCGCCCGAGCGCGATCGTCAGTGATAGCGTCGCCTCGCCAAGCCGAACCCGTGAAAGCGTCGACCCGCATCTGGAGGATGTGTAGTGCTGCTCAACCCGGTCCGCGCGCGGGGCAGGTGCTGCGTCGCTTCTCTGACGCCGAACGCCTGATGTTGGAAACGGAGGCCCGTACCGAACTGCTCGCAGGAGTCGTTTACGACGGTCGCCGCACGACCGACCGTTTCGCCGTCCGCGCCCTTATCGACGCGCTTCGCGGCCTCGTACCCGATGCGATCTTTTAGAAGCGCAGGACGACGTTGCCGTGTCGGGCGGCACGGTTCCGACGCTCCGGAGGTCGACGTGGCGGTGTGGCGCGGCAGCCCCTTGGGAGGGTCCGATGGCGAGCGACGTGTTCGTGTTCATCGGGGTCGCGGCGACGACGTGCGCGGCGATCGCGAAGAGGATCCCGCTTGACGTCGCAGCGGGCGTCCCGAGCTGGATCGTCAATATCGCGCTCCGGCAGGCCGAGTTCTACGGCTTGCCGGCCGATCCGCATCGACGCGCGGCATCGTTTACGCCGTGGGAGACGAGTTCACGATTTGCGGCGTGTCGATCGAAGTCGCCGATCTTCGTCGAACCGCTCGACGCCGATACCATATCAGTCGATTGTGGGCTTGAATGGCTCCGTGGCGTTCTGCGGGCCGGTTCAGGTCCGTGACGTCGCCGCTTCGCTGTATCCGCGATACCGCGAACCCGTCGGCCACCGAGCGTGGCTTCGAGCGGCAGACGCTCGCTATCCGTGACGTTTCCGTAGTTACGCCGGGTCTGCGACGGATCCGTCGGCGTCGATCGCAGGCGTCACGCCGAGGTGCGCGGCCAGACAGCGATCGCTTCTTCCTCGCCGTTGCAATCCCGAGCGACGTTAACGCCTCCGGTTGCCGAATCCGCGGCCAATTGCGCGACGCGTCCGCGACGTCGTCGACGTGAACGAAATCTAGCTCTCCCCTAGGCGTCCGCAGACGAATCCGCTCCCCGGATAACAGTTCTCCGCCACCGACGAGAACAGCTTTCGGCGATCCTCTCCATTGCCTAGACAAAGAAAATCTTTCCCCACGCAATCTCGAGACCCGATTCGGCGGCAAGCGTATCGAGCGCTGAGTGGAGGCGATGCTTGGCCCGTTCGTAGCGTGTCCGCGGCAAACGACGTCGAGCCTTCACCGCATGGCATTCGCTCCGAGCTGTATTCCGTGCAAGCGCCGGCGCCGACCATCCGGCGCCCCCCGAGCGAACGAACGATTCCGCGAGATCCAGGCTCGCTCGGGACCGATGCGTCGTTGTGTTCGGATTCCCAAAAGACTCCGTGTTCGACGAACCAAGCGAGATGGATCAAATGGGTCTGATGTATCGCTTCCAGGCATCGATTGACTGCCGTTCTGTCGAACAAGTCACGGGGTGGACCTGTATCCGCTCGGCCTCGAAGCACGCGGTCCGGGAAGGAACATTCACTTCCATTTCCGCCTCGTTTAACTCGACGATACATTGGCGTCCGATGAAGCCGCTCGGCCCGTAACGAGAACGCGTATCGCTGGCTACCGTTGGGCCGCAGATCGGCAAGGAGTGGCAGCGTCCCGTCACGATCCGAGACGATCGCTGCGGGAAACGGGCCAGGCGATATTCAACGTCGGGTCGTTCCAGCGGATACCTCGGCTCGCGTCTGGTACGTATCGTGCCGAGAAAAGACAGCGAACTTCCGCTTCTGCAGACAGCGACTGGAGCCGTGGGCGAAGCCGTGTGGAACGTACAGCATAATGGCTTCGCCGGCGCTCAAGCGGCGACCGTACCATTGAGCGAAGGTCGGGGAATCCTCTCTGATATCGACTATCATGTCGAATATCTCGCCGACGGAGGAACGGATAAGTTTTGTCTCGCCGAAGGGTTCCGCCTGAAAGTGCAACCCGCGGACGACGTGTGGTGCGCTATTGACCGCGACGGCATGCTGCGGAAACTCCGTCTCGAGACCGGCGTCTCCGAAAGCGTCGACATCGAAAACGCGCGTAAAACTCCCACGGCGATCGCCGATCGAATCCAAGTGAACGAGGTAGGCGCCGGCGAGCGGGACCGGTTCGACGTCACGACCAACCGTTCTCGCGGGAGCCGCAAGAGATCTCCACCGCACGCGTAGGCGCCGCTCGCCGGTTTCAGCGGCGCAGCCATTTCCGCGTCGCTTCGAGTGCCGTCGAGAGGCGCGACCAGGTCTGAACTCACGAGGATACGGGCCCCCTGGAAGGTGAACGTCGCGTTGGACTTCTTCTTCGCGGCTATGGCGCCTTCTGCTGAAAGGTGACTCTGATACCCATCATTACGGCCGTCATCCCCACCTACCGGCGGCCCCGATTGCTAGAGCGAGCGATTTCCAGCGTCGCCGCCAGTCCTTCGGGACATCTGCATTACGGTCTACGATAATGCGTCCGATGACGACACGCGGAGCGTCGTCGAGCGGCTCGCAGCGGCGGACCCACGAATTCGCTACTACCGCCACGCAACGAACGTCGGGGCAGCGAACAATATCGCGTTCGGCGCGAGCCGCGTCGCGACGCGGTTCTTTTCGATCTTGTGCGACGACGACGTGCTTCTGCCGGGTTTCTATGACTTCGCGCTCAGGGCTATGGGCGAGCGCGCGCAAGCCGGCTTCTTCGGTGGATCGGCCCTCATCGTCACGGAAAATGGCCGCCTTCTCGTCGGGCCGCCCGCGGCGTGGGATGAAGTCACGGTCGTACCGCCGACGGAGGCAGCGCGGATAGCGGGCGGAACGCATCCGCCGTTTCCGGCGGTGCTCTTTCGAACGCAAGCCGTCGCCGAAGCGGGAGGATTCGACGTTTCGGCCGGCTCGCTCATCGACGTCGACCTCTTTCTCGCAGTCGCGTTGCGATTCCCGATCGTGCTTTCCCGAGAGCCATGCGGTTTCCTAACCATTCACGCCCGATCGTGGAGCAGTCACCCCGGATCGATCGAAGGAGAATACTCGTACGTCATCGAGAAAGTGCAACGCAGCGCCTCTTCGGTGAACGGAGTTGCAGACGTTATCGGCGCGCTCGCGGCCAGCCGCGATCTGCGCCTGTTGCAGCTGGCCATCATCGCCTTGGAGCACTCGCCCGGCCCGCAGGTGCGCCGTTTCGCGGAGGCGCTTTCCGGTTTCCGGAACCGAAAGTTCGCAAGACTCGTTCGCGCTCTCGAGAGAGTCACTGTCAGTGTTCCTTGGTCGGCGAGGGCTGTCAACCAACTGATCGCGCTGCGACTTCGGCTGCTATGTGCGCTCAATCTCGCGCGCCTCGCGGTTCAGGGAGAGAGACGAGCCGTCGCCGGATATCGTGCCGAGCTCCAATTCTTCAAAAGCCTCTCGCGCAAGGCGCGGTCCGAGGGGCGATGAAGCCGCTGCGGATCGGGATCAATATCTTGTTCCTGCTGCCGGGTAGCGTCGGCGGGACGGAAGTTTACTCGCGCAACCTCCTGCAGGCGCTTGCAGTACAGATACCGCCAACGAGTACTTCGTCTACCGCAACGGCGATACCGATGATCGATCGTGCCTTCGTCCCAGAATTTCCATGATCGGCTGCAAGGATTCTCGGCGCTCTCGCGCCCGCTGCGAATCGCGTACGAGCAAACCGTGTTTTTGCCTCGATTGGCTTCGGACCGTCTCGACGTGCTGCTCAATCTGGGCATTACCGCGCCCTTGTTGTACTGGTCGCCGATGGTGACGGTCTTTTACGATCTGCAGTACAAGCATTTCGGGCGTTTCCTGAAGAAGCTGGATCTGATAGTCACGAGTTTGCTTTTCCCCGCCTCGGCCGCGCGTTCCAAGGTGATCTTAGTGCTCTCCGAAGCGGTAAAAAGGAACATCGCCATACACTACCCTTGGGCGGCCGCTAAAGGCGTCTGACGCGATACGGGTCGAAGCTGATTTTGAATCCATCCGTCATCGCCGGCTTGAACCGAACTTCGCTCCAGACGACTTCGTGCTCAGCGTGTCGACCCTGATGGCTCACAAGAATTTCGACACACTGCTCGCAGGTTTCGCCGCGTTCAACAAGAGGAGCCGTCGACGCGGCTCGTGATTGCCGGTATCAAGGGCTCCCAGACGGCTCGACTCGAGGCGCTGCGCACCTCGTTGGGGTTGAGAATCACTCGAATTCACAGGGTGGATCCCCCGGCCGCAGCTCTTGGAGCTTTTCGCGCGAGCGCGGGCCTTCGTGTATGCCTCGCGCTTTGAGGGCTTCGGGATTCCCGTTTTGGAGTCCTTAAGTGCCGGCATACCTACAGCATGTTCGGATATCCCGCCTTTGAAAGAGATCGCCGGTGAGGCGGCGCGTTATTTCGTTCCCGCGGATCCGTTCAATATCGAGGCCGCTCTGGCGGACGTCGTCCTCGACGAGCGCTTGCGCGCGACATTGCGAATTGCAGGGCCGGATCGAGCGCGCGCGTTTCAATGGGGACGGAGTATCTCCGAACTCATGAATCTCTTCGCGGAGCTTTCGACCAAGTGACCGGGCCTGCCAGATCCCAATATAGCGCCTCATACGACTCGACGCAACGATTCCAGGTGAAAGTGCGTTCCTCAGATTCCTCCCAATGGCCCGATGCGATATCGACAATCCCGGCCGCGAGCGCCCGAGCGTCTTTTGGCGGAACGAGCCGATACCGGCCTCCGATGACTTCCGGGATGCTGCCTACATCGGCTGCAACGACGGGCGTACCGGAAGCGACGGCCTCCAAAGTGGTATATCCGAAGCCTTCGGCGAGGCTTGGAACGACGACGCAGTCGGCCGCTCTTACGTAGGAGGCTAGCTCGTGAAACGGGAGGGGGTCGAGAAAGATCACTCGGCCCTCCGCGCGCCGCTTTAGCGCGGCAAGTTCTTTGACGTACTGCTTCGGCCGGCTCAAGATAAGGACGAATCGGCTCGTCGGAATCGCCTCAGTGACGAACGGGATCGCGTCGATCAGCCATTCGAAGCCTTTACTCGTTCCCGGCCTTCCATAGCCGAGTACGACGAAGCTCTTTTCTAGTCCGAGCGCCCTGCGAGGAGCCTCCCGATCGGTCGGTTCTTTCCATTTTGTTGAATCGAAGCCGTAATAGATAGTTGCGAGGCGACCGCTGGCCTTCGGAACGGTTTCCTCGAGCCGGCGGGCGGTAGCTTGGGAAATTCCCACGTATCGATCAAACGGCAGCGCGAAAATCGCCCGTTCTAGTCCCTCATGAATCGCCGCCTTAAGTTTCGAGAAATTTGAGAATGCGGCCCATTTTCCGATCCACGTCTCGTTGACCGTCAGGACGATGGGAATGCCTCGGGCCCTCGCGGCCAACCACGCAGGCGGGGCGGCGTTATACGTCGTGGTGTTGATGATATCGACGTTCCGGAGGTTGCCGATGAGCCAGAGTGCCGCGACGAAGGTGAAGAGATATCGATCGTGCAGGCAATCGAGCCGAACGATATCGACCCCACAATGGCGCTCGTGCCGCCGCGCTCCCGGTGGGCGATGACACACGACCGTTACTCGGTGTCCGCGAGCCGCCATGCCCTCGCAAAGGTTCTTGAAGGCGACTTCGACGCCGCCGATCGTCGGCCAATAGTTCTCGACGACGTAGACGATGTTCAGATGCCGACCTCGCCCAGTGCCTCGAGGGAAAATCTGCCCGCAGGAGGCCCTGCCGAAGTAACCGAGCGATACTTACGGTTGGAACGTATCGCCGGGTTAAAGCGGCAAGTCTGGAACGAGCGGCACAGTACCGTCACCGGCGGCATACCTCATCTTCGGTCGCCCGAGCAGCGCCCCTTAGAACGCTCTCTTAAGAGAATCTTCGGAAGTTCGGGTGGGCGGACGAGAGGAATTTCCGCGCTCGGCGTAATTGTTCCCCATGCGCGACACCGAATTCCTCAGGAAGCTCCTTCGGGTTGAGGGCCCCTGGGACGTCACGGAGTCTAGGCTCGATCGCGAGCGCCTGCGGGTCGATGTTCGCCTTGAATGGCGCGGACCAGGGCGATGCCCGAAGTGCAGCCTGGAATGCCCAGGCACGGTCATCGGGAGCAGACCTGGCGCGACCTCGATCTCTGCGGCGATCAGCTCTTCTTGCACGCGCTCGTGCCGGGGGTTGGGTGCCCCGAGCATGGGGTAACGACGGTTGCGGTTCCGTGGACGGCCGGGCGCACGGAATTCACCTCGCGTTTCGAACGCATGGCGATCGCGCTGCTTCTAGAGATTTCGGTCGCTGGCGTAGCACGCCGCCTGGCCATCAGTTGGGATCAAGTCGACGCGATCATGGTGCGAGCCGTGGAACGCGGTAAGGACCGTCGCCTTCCGCGCATCGTCAAGCATCTGAGAATCGACGAAGAATCCGTCAAGAAACGACATCGCTACTTTACGATCATCTCCGATCTCGATCGAGGAGAGGTCCTGTGGATCGGCGGGGAGCGCAAGCGAGAATCGATTGATGGGTTCTACAAAGGACTTTCAGCCGAGCAACTCGCTGGCCTCGAGGGCGTCGCGATGGACATGTGGCAACCGTACTTCGAATCGACGATCGCCCACGTCCCGGACGCCTCGACCAAGATAGTCTTCGATGAATTTCACGTCACCGCATACCTCACGAAGGCCGTCGACCTCACTCGTCAAGCGCTGATTGCGTGACACGAGCCTTGACAGGATGGCATTGAAGGGGACGAAGTACTCGTGGCTCCGCTCGTTTGCCAAGCTCGACCGTACCGAACGACGCGATCTCGCGGAACTGCAGCGCCAGTCCAGGCGCTTGGGAAGCGCGCGGTCGATCAAAGAGCTTCGCGGAGTTCTGGACGTATCGCAGCGAGTCTTGGGTTCGCCGCTTCTTTGCCAACTGGTATCGTTGGGCCACGCACCCGCAGCTGCCGGAGATCATCAGCGTTACGCGCACGCTCAAGCGGCACTTCGCGAACATCATCATCTATATTCGCAAGCCGATCACCAACGCCGCTGCCGAGAGGCTCAACGCCAAGATTCACATGATCAAATTTCGAGCACGTGGCTACCGGAACGAAGGGCGTTTTAGGCAGACATCCTATTCCACTCCGGCGGACTTGACCCTCGACCCCACCCACTCAAAGTCCTGAAGAGCCTCTTAAGATGTCGCCTCGGTCCGGTCGATAATTGCTCTGTGGACGATCTCTGGGTAGTGGTGCCGGCCTACCAGGAGGAGGGGGTGATCGGGAACACGCTCGCTTCCCTGTTCCAGCACGTCCGCAACGTCGTGGTCGTCGACGACGGCTCGAGCGATGCGACCGCAACGGTCGCCCGCCGGTCGGGCGCTGCGGTCTTACGCCACTGCATCAATCTCGGTCAAGGCGCCGCCCTGCGCACCGGCATCGCCTTCGCGCTGTCCCGGGGCGCGCGCTACATCTGCACGTTCGACGCGGACGGGCAGCACGACCCCGCTTCGGTCGCGGAGATGCGGCGGGCCCTCGATGAGAGCGGCGCCGACGTTGCGCTCGGCTCCCGGTTCGCCGGCAATTCGATCGGGATGCCGGCCTTCCGCCGCCTCTTCCTTCGTTTCGCCGTCGTCGTCACCAGATTGATGACGGGCCTGCGAGTCAGCGACACCCACAACGGTCTGCGCGTCTTCACGCGCTCGGCAGCGGAGCGCATTCAGATCCGCCAGCTCGGCATGGCGCACGCCTCCGAGATCCTCGCGCAGATCGCCGAAAACCGCCTGACGTTCGTCGAAGTCCCGACGACCGTCGTGTACACCGAGTACTCGAACGCAAAAGGCCAATCCCTCTTCAACTCTGTCAAAATCGTGCTGGATCTCGTCTATCACACTTGGTCGAAATGAGGGCCGCGCTGTCATGATGATCGTAACGATTCTGATGGGCGCGATCGTCGCGCTCGTGTTGTACGTTGGTAGCCATCGTTTGGGCGGGGCCGCGACGGCGGCGGTGCTGTGCCTCGGATTGGCGGGCATCGTGCTCGTGATCTCGCCGAGCCTCGCCACGCGCGTCGCGCTCATGCTTGGCGTCGGACGCGGTACGGACCTCTTGCTGTACGTCGGCATCATTGCCGCGTTATTCGTCAGCGCAAATTTCTATTTCCGGATGAAGCGCCAAGAGCAACAGATCGCCGCGCTCGCGCGTGCGCTCGCGCTCTCCGAGGCGACCGTTCCGTAGCACTTGCCGCGGACCGACCAGCGTGAACCGGACCTCGTTCCCGAACCGTATGTGAGAACCGCGGGCCGTTACGACGTACAGCGTGAGGCGGTGCGGTCCGGTCGCTAGACGCCGCGTATCGAGATGAATCCTGAAGCCCGCGCGCTCGAGCGCGTCGTCGTTGTACTGCACGGCCAGGGCCGGTGTCGCTTCTCCGCCGCGTATTATGGCGACGTGGCGCGTGTCGACCTGGACTTCGATGCGTTCGGCAGCTTTGCCGGAGACAATGTCGACCGCGTGCCCGGCAATCTCGAGGCCGTCGTCGCCCGACAGCCGGATACCTGCCGACGCGGCGTATTTCTGCGAGCCCGACGAAACCGAATCGATGAGCGCCATCCGGTCGATCGACAACCTCCCCTCCGGCGGAAAGTAATAATCGCGCATCATTGCCGCGAACATCAACGGCGCGGTCGCGGCGGAGATAGCAAGCATCGAGAAAGCGATGGCCTCTTCCAGCGGTGCGCGGCGGCCGGTGCGAACCAGCTTCAGAAGGGTCGCCACCATCACGATCGCGAGCGGCACGATGACGGGCAGCCAGTAGCGCCCTTCCAGCCACAACGATCCGTTCGATAAAACATAAGCCCAAAGGACGATCAGCGTGACGGCGACGTACGCGTGGATCGCGATCCCGCTCCCGAAGAGGCGTAGCGCGGTGAAGGGCGACCGGCACACCGCGACGCGCGCGAGCCTGAGCGCGAGCTTGGCGACTGCCGTGACGGTCAGGCTGAACAACGCGATCGAGACGAAAGTGCCGACTGGTACGAACGCGTCGGCGACGCGAACGCCGAGAACGGTGAAGTCGCGCATATCATAGAGCCAGTAATCCTTGAACCCGCTGCCGCCGGCGAATTCGTCGGCTACTCCGGCAAGCGCCAACCCTAGAGGATTTCGCCACGAACTTCCGGCCAGCATTGCGTGGACGCGCACGATGTGTCCTACGGGCGTCGCCGCCAATGAAAGGGCGAAGGCGACGGCGGGCAAGACGCTTAGCGTCGCGACGTTGACGGCCGTTCGCATGCGCGAGCCGTACGCCCGGGTCGCCGTGAGTAGCCATGCCGAGACCCAAAGAGCGACCGCGTAGTGCTCCTTGACGAAAAAGAGCACGCCGATCGTGAGCGCGAGCGGAAGTACCGATCGTTCGGGCCGCGAGCGCAGGCGCAAGCCGAAATAAACAGCCGCCGTGACGAGCGTGAGCGAGAGGTTGTCCGGCTGAACGTATCCGCCCACCCACGAGACGAGCGGAAAGAACGCCACGGCGGCGGTGGCGGCGAGCGCCGCCCGCTGCCGGACCCCGCTCTCCCGAAGCGCACCGTAAGCGAGCGGGATCGTGACGAGCAACAGCGCGGAGTTCCAGAAGCGTGCGAGCAGGAAACTCCACCACAGCGAACCGGTCAAGTGTTGTCCGATCCAAAGGACCGCGGCGACCGCCGCGTAGTAACCGCATGGGTACGCAAAGCTCACGTACGGCAATGGAGAACCCTCGGTGGTGGCCACGCGAGGATGCTTTGGGGCGCTCGCATCCAGCGCGGCCCGGTACGTGCGCGAACCGTACCCCGGCACGACCCGGCTATACGCGTTGTAGCGCAGGACTCGATAGCCGACGCGCCCGTCGAGGTAGCGAACCTGCTCGGAAACGGGCGCATACGATCCGCGAGCGTGTTCGATACGAAACGGCGCGCCGACGTCATAAAGCACAAAGGCATAGTCCGCGTGCACGCGCTCGTCTGGCGGCTTAAAGATGGGCATGCGCATTGCCCACAGGCCCGCGAGGAGCGCCGCTCCGATGGAGATGGTGGCCACGAAGACGCAAGCCGACTCAGCACCGGGCGTCCTCGTGCGCAGGTGCTTCATCCGGCCGGCCCTCCCATACCTAGTGCTTCGGCACGGGAGAGCGGGTGCTTACATCTTGTAGCTGTGCAGCCCCGAGATCCAGATGTTGACGCCGAGGTAGCAGAACATGATCGAGATGAAGCCGATCACCGACACCCAGGCGGAGCGCAGGCCGCGCCAGCTGTTGCGCGTGTGCAGGTGCATGTACAGCGCGTAGATCGTCCAGGAGACGAGCGCGGCCGTTTCCTTGGGGTCCCATTGCCAGTAGGCGCCCCAGGCCTCCTTCGCCCACCAGGCGCCGGTGATGATACCGACGGTCAGGAGCGGCAGCCCGACCGCGACGATCCGATAGGTCGTGATATCGAGCTTTGCCAGGGTCGGTAAGGACGAGAGCCAGGTCGCGAGCGGATCGCCGGCCGCCGTCGCGGTCGCCAGGGCCGGGAAGTCGCCGCCCACCGTGCGCTGCGCGACCGCGGGCTCCGAGTAGGCTTGCATCTTCAGGCCGCTGCCGAGCGGCGGACCGCCCGCGGCGGCGGTGCGCAGGTTGCCCGACGCGAATCCGCGGCGCTCGAGCGACTTCTCGCCGTAGTATTTGATCAGGTACAGCAGCGACGTGACCATCGCCACCATGAAGGCCGCGTACGACGAGACGACCAGCGGCACGTGGACCTTGATCCAGTAGGATTGCAGGGCGGGCACGGCCGGCAGGTAGCCTTCGTTCCAGGTCAGCGCGTAGGCCAGGAAGCTCGCGGAAAGCGCTTCGACGAAGCCGCCGATGAACCAGAGATCGTACTTGATCGCGAACCCGATGAAGATGGCGACGCTCATGGCCGCAAACAGCGACAGCGAGCCGTACAGGTTGGTCAGCGGCCAGATGTGGCTGGTCTGATAGCGGTAGAAGAGCTCCACGAACTGAACCGCGCAGCCGATGAAGGCGAACGGGATGCCGATCAGTTTGGGTAATCGTTCGCGCGACAGGAAGTACGTGAACAGCGCGAGCGTACTCATGATGTACGCCGAGATGGCGATGACGATCAGGACCTGGTCGGTGTTCATGGGAATACCTCGCTTTCCGCGGGCATGTCAGGTCGCGGCCCCTGCTAGGGTTCGGGGCGCGGGCACCTGTTCCGCCCGCTCGAGTTCGCGGACGAGGGCTGCGAACTGCTCTTCGTAGATGTCGTAGCCCTTGACGGTCGTGGCCGCGATGCCGACGGTCCAGGTGCGCTCCGCACCGTCGACGCGCACGTACAGCCGTGCGGGCAGGAAGTAGAACGAGATGCAGAGCCCCGCCAGCAGCACGAACGCGCCGATGGCGACGAACGGGATCCCGGGGTCGTAGCGGTACTGGATGCCGCTGTAGAGGACGTACCGTCCCGCGTCGACCCGGTAGCCGTTGCCGAGGTCGATGCCGCGCTCGAGCGGCACCAGGACGGCGCCGATGTTCTCGTTGCCGTCGAAGACGTTCAGCAGCACGCCGGGGTTGTTGGGCCGCGGATCGGCGCCGATCGCGTTGCCCGGGCCGATCGTGCCGACGAACTTCGCGTACTGGAACGAGCGCGTCGTGTCACCCAGCTGGAAACCTTCGCCTTCCTTGAGGGGCACCTGCGGGGCGTTCGCAACCGGGCGGCCGTCCTTGGTGACCGTAAAGGGTACCGCGAAGCCGTATGAGGCTTGGTAGTACAACGTTCCGTCGACATCGAGCGGGTGGTTGACCCGGATCTCGGCCAAGCGAGGCTTCCCGTCCTTGCCGGTCACCTTGACGTCGGAGACGTAATCGATCGGCTGGTACACGATCCCGCTGCGGGTCTGGATCGGGTCGATCCGGTAGCGGAAGCGGTCGAGCCGGAAGACGGCTTTGCTCTCGGGGATCGTGACGCTCGTGCCGGCCAGGATCGTGGTCTGTCCGCTGTAGCCGAAGGCCCAGTAGAGCGTCGTGCCGACGGCGATCACGACGAATCCCACGTGGGCGACCAGGACCCCGCGCCGCGCCCAGTTGTGCTTGTCGGCGAAGGTCCACTCGACGCCGCCCAGCTCGCGCTTGCGCACGTGCCAGCCGTGGGCGGCGAAGAACGCCTCGACCCGCGCGCGTACCGTGGCTTCGTCGCCGCGCACCGTCACGCTGGCGTGGAGCGGGATCTTGTCGATCTTCACGGCTCGCAGCGGCGGCAGACGGGTCGGAATCACGCGGTAGAAGGTCGCCAGCGTCATGCAGGCCAGGATCAGGCCGATGATGTCGATGTACGCCGCGGAGTGGTAGATGTTGTCGAGGTGCAGCCGCAGCACGAGCCGCGCCAGGGCCGGCGTGTAGTTGGTCAGGTAGAAACTCGGGTCTTTGCCCTGGTCGACCAGGACGCCGATCAGGGTCAGGACACCCCAGACTCCCAGCAACGACATCCCAAACCAGAAGTTCGAGAGCTGCCCGAGCAGCTCGCGTACGCTTCCCTGGAGGCCGGCACGGAGGGCGCCGGCCGGGGGCCGAGCCGCGTCTGATGTCGCCATTGCCCCTAGCCTAGGCTTCCGTGGTCTCGCGGTGCCACGACTTCTCGAGTAGCAAAATGATCCAGATGCTGGCTTCGTAGAGCAAATACATGGGCACCGCGATCAGCAGCATCGTGACGGGCGAGGCGTCGGGGGCTGCGATCCCGCCGACCAGCAGGATCCCCATCCCGGCGTAGCGCCGGTATTTTCGCAGCATGCCGACGTTGACCAGCCCGATGCGGGCCAGCGCGACCATGATCATGGGCGTCTGAAAAACGAGCGCGAAGGCCAGAAACGTCAGCAGGATGATGTTGAGCGTCGACTCGACGCCGAAGGTCTCTTCAGCCACCGCGTTCGTGATGCCGAGCAAGGCCGTCAGCACCCGTCCGATGATGAAGTAGTGGCAGAACGCGATGCCGGCGGCCGCCAGAAAAATCGACGGAGCGGTGTACGCGTAGACGATCCGGCGCGTGCGCGGGTGAAACGCCGGCACGATGAACATCCAGATCTGGTACACGATGACCGGCAGTCCGAGCACGATCGCGCCGTAGAGCGAGAACTTGAACTCGGTGAAGATGACGTCCGTCGGCGCGAACGCGTGCAGCTGGATGTGCGGGCCGAGGTATTCGTTTTTCAGCCAGGTGATGACGAATTGGGAGGGCCAGAAGAGCGCGAGCGAAAGCACGCCGATCGTCGCGAGCGCGACGATCAGCCGCTGGCGGAGCTCCCGAAGGTGCTCCGTGAACGGCATCTCCTTTTGATCCCATTCCGGTTGGTCGCTCTCGACAACCGCGGGACGCTCGGCTAACAAACGCGTGCGGGCGGCTTAGTTGGGCGGTGCGGCCGGTTCGCGGCGCACCGACGGCGCGGCCACGACGACGCCGTTGGCGGTCTGCGGCTCTTCGGCCAGCGTCTCGCTGACGGATTGCGATTCGGCGCGGCGCCGCGCATCGGCGTCCGCTCGCGCTTCGGCCTCGGCGCGGGCCTCGGCCCGAGCGCGTTCGGCCGCTACGTCGGCCTCGGCCTGCCCGACCATGAATTCCTTTTTCGCCTGTCCGAGACCGCGCGCCAGCTTCGGCACCCGGTCGGCACCGAACAGCAAGACCGCCGCGCCGACCAAAATCGCGATTTCCATGGGATTTCCGAACATCGTCTTCTCCCTTTCCCCTGAACCCTGGGGATATGTTACCGCGTGCGGGCCGCGCTGTCCCGGGCGAGCGCGTCGGCGATGCCGATCAGTTCGGCCCGAGCGGGCGCGGTCCCGAGCGGAGCGAGCGAGATCTTCGCCCGTTCGACGTAACCCGCGATCGCCTCGCGCGTCTTCGCCAGACCCCCCGTCGCGGCCACGCCGGCCAGCAACCCGGGCAGCGCCGCCCGTGCGGCTTCGCCTTCCTCGGTCCTCGAATAGTACCGGCGGACCGCCTCCCGAAACTCGCTGCCGCCGTCCTCGAGAGCGAAGATCAGCGGAATCGTCATCTTGTGCTCGAGCAGGTCGTTGCCGACCGGCTTGCCGAGTTCCGCCTCGCTTGCGGTCAGATCGAGGAGGTCGTCGAGCATCTGGAACGCGATGCCGTAGTAGAGACCGAAGTCGTGCAGCGCCCGCACGCGCAACGGCGACGCGCCCGCCATGATGGCGCCGCATTCGGCGGAAGCCGCGAAGAGCGTCGCCGTCTTCTTGATGGCGATCTCGATATAGTCGCCGACCGGCAGGTCGAGCTTCCCGACGGCCCGGAGTTGCAGGACCTCGCCGTCCGTGATCGCGGCCAGCGTCGAGGCGAGGATGTGAGGCACGGGTGCCGGGTAGTCGGCCGTCACGTTCTTGAAGATCCAGGCGAACAGGTAGTCGCCGGCGAGCACGCTGACCCGGTTGCCGAAGTCGACCGCGGTCGCGTTCACGCCACGCCGCGTCTCGGCCCGGTCGACGACGTCGTCGTGGATCAAGGTGCCGACGTGGATCAGCTCCATGTACGCGGCCAGCGGCAGGTGCGCGCGGGCGTCGGCGCCGTTGGCTTCCGCGGCCAGTAGCGTCAAGCGCGGCCGCAGCCGCTTTCCGCCCGCCGCGAGCATGCGCCGCACGGCTTCCGTGATCAGGGCATTGTCGGTCGAGAACGAGGTCTTGAAGAAGTCCTCGACCAGCGCGTACAGGTCGCGGTCGGAGTCGGAGCCCGCCCGCAACGGCTTCGAGCGATCGATCACGCCGCCCCCACGTGAACCGCGACCGCGCCGCCCGCCAGGCGCACGTAGCGCACGTTCGCGAAGCCTGCCGTTACGAAGCGCGCCGCCAGGCCGTCCGCGTCCGGGTAATTGGTCAGCGAGTTCGGTAGATAGCGGTAGGCGCTCTTCGAGCCGCCCACCAAGCCGCCGATCAGCGGGACCAGGCCGTAGAAATACAGGTCGAAGGCACGCTTGAAGAGCGGGTTCGGCGCCTTGGAGACGTCGAGGTTCACGAAGCGCGCTCCCGGCCGCAGCACGCGCCGGGCTTCGCGTAAGGTCGCGACGATATCGACGACGTTGCGCATCGAGAACCCCATGATCGCGCCGTCGAAGGCCGCGTCCGCGAACGGCAGCGCCATGACGTCGGCGGTCAGGAAGGTCACGTCTCCTCCGGCGGCGTCGCGCGGTGCGCGGCGCCGCGCGCCCTCGAGCATCGGCTCGCAGAAGTCCACGCCGGACACGCTCAGGGTGGGATCGGTTCGCAGCAGGTGGAACGAGAGGTCGCCCGTGCCGCAGCACATGTCGAGGATGCGGCCATGCGCGGGCGGCGCAAGTTCGTGCACGGCACGCTTCCGCCAACGTTCGTCGACGCCGCCCGTCAGCAGGCGATTGGTCGCATCGTAGCGGGGCGCGATCGATGCGAACATCTCGCGAACGTAGACGGATTTTTCCATAAGCCTAGCGGGCGGTGTTTCCTGCTGAAGCCCCGCCGTTCATGCACGCCGCGTCGCCGCGCCTTGCCGGAACGCAGCACCGTCGCGATGAGGTGGGCGGAGAAAGGCGGTGCATATGAACCTTAACGTCCTCGGGCCACGCTGGGATTCCTCGCTTTCCGGCGGCACGGGCTATGCGCGCGTTCGCGACGGGTTGCGGGCCTTCGATTCGCTGGCCGACGACGTCCGCCGCCGCCAGGACGCGCTCGCGCACCCGCCCGGCCCGCGCGCCGGCGTCGCGGGGGCCGGGCTCAGCGGAGCGCTGGCGGCGTATCTGTCGACCCCCGCGGGTCAAAAAGCGCTCGACGGTTTCGCGCACGCCGCGGCCGGACTGGCCCAGAAGTTCTTCACGAGCGGGCCCGAACAGCTGCGGCTGCCGCTCGCGTGAGCGCGTCGATCGCCACGGAGGCGGCCGTCGACGCCGCCATGGCAGGCGCTTCGGATATCGCGCTGTCCGCGTACGTGCTGCGGCGGGGGTGCGCCGTCGAGAACGGCCTCGAGCGCGCCGGCGACCGCGGCGCCCGGGTGTCCGTCACGCTCGACGGCCACCCGTACGCCGGATCGCGCGAGCCGGATGGGGCGGCGCGGGCCAACCGGCGAACGGCGGAGGCGCTCCGGCGGCACGGCGTGACCGTGCATCTGACCTCCGCAGCCGAGGTTCCGGTCCACCTCAAGGCGGCGGTGGTCGACGGAACCGCCTTCCTCGACGACCGGAACTGGGCTGCGGACGGCCGCGATACGATCGTTGCGACCTCCGACCCCGGCGACGTCGAGGCGGTGCGCGACGCCCTGGCCGGCGCTTCCGCGGGGACGCCCGATCTGGCGCTCGACAAGGCCCGTGCGCTGCGGCTCGAGGCGCAGGCCATCTATAGGGCTGCGGGCGACCGCGTGGACGTCGAGTCGGAGTCGTTCGGCTATTCGCCCGTCTACAGCGCCTTGCGGTACCGGGCGGAGCACGGCGCGCACGTGCGCCTGGTCGTCTCCGCGCGCGAATTCCGCGGCGGCGGCAACGGCATCGAACGCGGTGCGCTCCGGCGGCTGCGCGACGCGGGCGTGGAGATCCGCGTTTCCGCCGGCAACGAGAAGCTGTGCGCGGCCGGCGACCGCGGCTGGGTCGGCTCCGCCAACGCAAGTTACGCGGGCGCGCCGATGCGCGACTGGGGCCTGCAAACTCGGGACCCGTCGCTCGTGGGCGTCGCTGGAAGCTCGCTTCGAGGCCACGTGGAACGCCTCGCATCCGGTCCGCTCGCTGGATGAATCGTGTCGACCCTGAAGCAGGTCAAGCGTAGCGTGGCCGTCTTCGAGGGTGCCGCAGATGTCCTGTTGGAGGCTGGGTACGCAGGCCAAGCGGTCGCCCGCGCTCACTATGCGGTCTTCGCGTTATGCGAGCATATTGCGGAACGGCAAAAGGAGAGCGTGTTGTGGCCGAAAGACGATTCTGGCCGACCGGCTCGCCGGTACAGGCACTCCCACGTGCCCGTTACGGTTGAGGCGATCGTTCGCAAACGACAGGCGCGGGTGGAGACCGGCACGTATTTCATGACGGCGATCCAAGCGTACGCTGAGGCGAAGCAGCTCGTACTCGGCCGGATGGAAGCGGACTATCGACCGTACCTCGAGATCAGTAAGGAAGCGGCGGCGCGGCGAATTACTGCCTCGCGGACGCTGTGCCGGCTGCTGACTGCGCAAGCGGAGCATCTCGCCACGACCGCGGCACAATCCTGGCGAGCGCAGATCGGACCGCAGCCCGGCACTGCCGAAGGAGGAGAACCATCGTGAAGGCCACCGGAAGGACAGTGGAAACCGGCGGGGAGTCGGTCGCGACGGCCCTTCGGATCGACGATCGCACGCGGCTCCTCGTTCGGCTGCTCGACGAATCGTTCGGTGAAAGCTGGGTTGTGAACGACGATCCTCGATACCGTGAGGAATTGCCGGCGAGTCTGTGCATCGATGTCGTCCTTCCGCTAGCGCTGCATCCTGAAGCCGTCGAGAAATCGATGGAGATCGAAGGGCGCTTGCGAAACGAATTCCGCTCCGAGGTCGCGATCTTCGTCATCGCGCCGGACGAGAGCTAGGCGGCCGAGGCCCCGGCCTCCCGAACTCAGGCTGGTCCCAGGACGCGCGTGAGTCCGGACGCTACGCTCCAAAGAGTGATTGCGCCGTCGAGGTGGTTCGTGCGACGACCGCGTCGACCGTCGTGTCGAAGAGCATCGCGAGGCGTTCCGCGGTCGCGGCCACGAAGGCCGGTTCGTTCCGGCGCCCGCGGTGCGGTTCGGGAGCGAGATACGGACAGTCGGTTTCCAAGACGAGATGCTCCAGCCCGACGGCCTTCACCGCATCGCGCAGGACCCCCGCGCTCTTGAACGTCAGGACTCCGCCGATTCCGAGCAGCAGACCGAACTCCTCGACCAGCACGCGAGCCTGCCGGGTGTCTCCCGTGAAGCAATGGACGACGCCGCGCAGCGGCGTCGCCCGTTCGTCGCGCAGGACGGCGGCGAACTCGTCGAACGCGTCGCGCTGATGGAAGACGGCGGGCAGGCCGCGCTCGCGCGCGTAGCGCAGTTGCTCGACCAGCACGCGTCGCTGTGCGTCCCGGGGGCTGTGGTTGTAATAGAAGTCGAGGCCCATCTCGCCGATCGCGTGCGGTGGCCGCGCGCCGGCGGCGACGACGGCATCGAGGGCGGCCGCGACGTCGGTCGGAGCGTCCTTGGCCTCGTGCGGGTGGATGCCGATCGCGTAGTCGAGCCCGTACCGCGCGGCCGCGCTTTGGGCGCGCACGCTGTCGGCGAGGTCGGTCCCGATCGTCATGATCCGCCCGACGCCCGACTGCCTCGCGCGGGCCAGCACGGCCTCCCGGTCTTCGTCGAAAACGGGATCGTGAATGTGTGCGTGCGTGTCGAACATACCTGCAGGATGGTAGCACGAGCGTGAACTCGGAGGCGCTGAGCCGCAGCAATCGCATCCTGCGCGTGGCGATCGTGCTGTCGCTGCTGGTCCACCTCGTTTTGGGGCTGCTCTTCTTCGTCACGTACGACGAGCTGAGCCGGCTCCTGCACGTCGACCGGCACCGCGAGCAGGTCAAGCCCCAGCCCGACGAGATCGTCACCATCTCGTCCTCGCTGCACCTGGAAAAGCGGCCGAAGCCCGTCCCTGTTCCTGCGCCCGCCCGTCCCGCCGTGCAACCGAAAGTCGTGCCGCAACCGCAGCAGGTGCCCGCGCCGCAGCAGGTCGCGCAGATCGCGCGCCCAGCCGCCGTGCCGCGGCCCGTCGAGCAGGCGCCGTCGCAGCTGCGGCACGAGCTGTCGAAGCAGCTGAAAACCGCGACCAGCGAGCCCGTCGTCACCCGCAAGGCGGAGACCGTGTCGCGGACGCCGACGGCCGCACCGCGGACTCCGGCACCTGAAAAGGTCGTGGCATCGGTCGAGCACCCGGCCGCCGCCGCGCAGCCCGCCGCCGCCGTCGCATTCGAACAAGCTCTCCGAAGAACAGCTGGCTCAAATTCAAAGCGACATGGCCAAGACGATCGCGCAAGCGCGTTCCCAAGCCGACCCGCTGCGCAACGTGAAACCCGAGCCGCCCGCCGCGCCCAAGAGCTACCGGATGCAGATGCAAGGCATGTTCGGGCCCCTGCGCCGCGGCGAAGGATACTACTACCCGATCAAAGGCTGGCATGCGGGCGGTCTCGACTGGTACTACGTCTCGTACGAGTTCACGTGGGACAACGGAGTCTACGAGACCGGCAGCGTCCCCTGGCCGATCCACTTCACCCCGGCCGAGGATCCGTTCGTCAACGGCGAGTCGGCAGCCTGCGCCGCACGCCGTTACCGCCTCCGCCGCCCGGCTACGTTCCTCCCGGCACGCTCGGTAAAGCGCTACGCGCGTACTTCCCGAACCTGACCTTCTCGGATTCCGATAATTAGCTGTACTTAGCGCCTTCGCCGTTCAAGGCGCGCAATAGATCGATCGAATCGGAGTTCGGCTGCATCGCCCCCTCGCTTGACCCAGAGTTCGCACACCAGCGGCCAGATCGCCTCGGCGCGCTCGTGCGGCGGCAGAGCGCGCTCGCGCTCCCGCTCGAACGTTTCGGCCTCCCGGTGCGAGCGAGCCACGCGAGCCTCCATCGTCAACTTGCGTTGCGCCGCGCAACTCGAACCCGGGATCCACGCTCCCATGCATCGACACCGGCCTTACGGCTCGCTGCTACGGTTGCGCCGGCGCGGCTTCGGCCTCGAGCCTGGGGAACAAGGGCGCTTCCGCCGGGCGAACGACCGTGCCCGCCGCTAGCCGGCCCCAGCGCAGTTCTTCATCCCACGGCACCTGCGGTTCGCCCTCGAACGCGAGTTGGCGCCAGATCTCGGTTGCCTTGACGGGCATGAAGGGCCAGAGCAGGATCGCGAGCCAGCGGATCCCCTCGCAGAGCTCGTAGAGGAGCGCGTCGAGCGCGGCGTCGTCGCCGCGCTTGTGCAGGTCCCACGGCTTTTTCTCGTCGATCGTGCGGTTGAGCGCGGCCACGAACTCCCAGATCGTTTCGAGCGCATCCCGGAAGCCGAGCGCGGCGATCTGCGCGCCGGCGCGCGCGCCGAGGTCGCCGAAGCGCGCCTCGAATTCCGAGTCCCGCCCCGCCGGGACGCGTCCCGCGCGGTAGCGCACCAGCATCGCGAGCGACCGCCGCACGAGGTTTCCGAGGTCGTTGCCTAGGTCGCCGTTACGGCGCAGGCGGATCTTCTCGAGGCTCAGCGAGAAGTCGCTGCCGAAGGGCGCTTCGCGCATCAGAAAATAGCGGATCGAATCGGCGCCGAAGGTCTCGACGATCTCGAAAGGATCGATCACGTTGCCGCGGCTCTTGGACATCTTCTCGCCCTCGAGCGTCAGCCAGCCGTGCGCGAATACGAGATCGGGCGCCGGCAAGCCCAGCGCCCACAGCACCGCCGGCCAGATCAACGTGTGGAAACGCGCGATCTCCTTGCCGATCAACTGCACGTCGGCCGGCCAAAACATTCGAAAGCGTTCGCTGTCGTCGGCGTAGCCGAGCGCGGTGATGTAGTTGAGCAACGCGTCGAGCCAGACGTACATGACGCCGCCGCCCGGCAGCGGAACGCCCCACTCCAGATTGACGCGCGAGATGCAGAGGTCTTCGAGGCCGGCTTCGAGCGTCGCGACCATCTCGTTGTACGCACGCTCCGGCCGCACCCAGTCCGGCCGCTCGCGAAAGTACGCGAGCAAACGATCCGTGTAGCGGGAGAGGGCGAAAAACCAGTTATCCTCGGAAAGCCATTGCACTTCGCGGCCGCACTCGGGATTGGGGCAGCGGCCGTCGACCAGTTTGGACTCGAGCCAGAACGTCTCGTCGTTCGTACAGTACCAGCCTTCGTACGTTCCGAGATAGACGTCGCCGCCGGCCTTGAGGCGTTCGAACACCTCGACGACTTGGCGCGTGTGGCGCGGCTCGGTCGTGCGGATGAAGTCGCCGTAGTCGACGTGGTACGCGGCTAAGAGCGCTTGCCATTTCGGGACCAGCGCATCGGTCCAGGCCTGCGGCTCGAGGCCCGCCGCGGCCGCCGCTGCGACGACCTTCTGGCCGTGCTCGTCCGTGCCGGTTAGCAGGAGCGCCGGTCCGCGGGTGCGGTGGTAACGCGCCAGCACGTCGGCCGCGATCGAGGTGTACGCATGGCCGATGTGGGGATTCCCGCTGATGTAGTAGATCGGCGTGGTTACGAAAAAGGCGCGTTGAGACACGTTTTTCCGGTTCGGCTTCGGTCGTGGCTCGTCCCCGGCCGTACGGGTCTGTAATGGGAGTTGCGCCGGATGCCGAAGTAGTCAGGTATGGTACGGATGCCTGGGGCGCGGCTGCCACATGCGCTGCGATTGGCGGTCGCGTGCGGCTTCGGTCTCGGGGTGTGCTTTATGGTCGTCCTTTTGCTGGGACGACTCGCCGTTCCGGGGGTCGACGATCCGATCACAAATCCCGTCGATTTTCGTGCTTTCTACTGCGGCGGAAAGGTCCTCGGCGAGGGTCACAATCCGTACCGTGTGGAGCCGATGCTAGCGTGTCAAAGTGCCGCGTTCGCAGCGGAGGGGTTGCGTCCGAACGAAGCGCACCTTCTGCCCGCGCCGCTGCCGCCCTATGCCTTAGCGCTGTTCGCGCTGCTGGCGAAGCTGCCGTTCAGACTTGCGACCGAGATATGGCTGGCGCTGAGCATCTTCTCGCTCGGCGTTGCGATCGTCGCCGCGCGCGCGCTGAGCGGTCTTCCACCGACGGTCGTAGCGCTCGCCATGTTCGCGTCGGCCGGGTTTGCCTCGCTGGTCCTCGGCCAGCTCGTTCCGGTCGCGCTCGCCGGCCTGACAATCGCGGCACTCTGCGCGCGGAATGGTGACGGTGTAGGCGCCGCTCTCGCGGCTTCGGTCGGCGCGCTCGAGCCGCACCTTGCCGTGCCGGTCTGGCTCGGCTTGCTGCTGTTCGTCGCGCGCGCGAGGCTGCCGCTGATCGTCGCGGGAGCCGCCCTGCTGGGAGTCTCACTTGCCTTCGGCTTCGGGTTGAACGTCGAATTCCTAACGAGCGTGCTGCCCGGGCATACGCGCTCGGAGGCGTATAATTTCCCCGCGCAGTACAGTCTGACGGCGCTGCTGGTCGCTTTGGGAGCGCCGCTTCGCGCGGGCCTGGCGCTTGGGCTCGCTTTCCTATGCTGTGATGCTCGCAGCGGGCCTCGTTGCTCGGCAGTCGGCTCGCCCGGGGTTTCAACGACGGTGCGTTCTTTGTGACGACGCCGCTGGCTCGGTCCTCTTGGGCGGTCCCTTCGTGCACGGGCACCAGATGGCCGCCGCAATCCGCTCGGCCTGATGTTGCTGGGGCGCTTCCGCACCGCGGCGCCCCGTTTGCGGCGGCTGCGCTCGCGCTCTTCGCGCTCGCGGTGCCCTGGGAGACGCTCGCCGAATGCCCTTCGTCGCCGACCACTGCCGCCGAAGCCCTCGTCGGCTGTTCCGGCGCTACCTCGCGCATCGCCCGGCGAGTCACTGGAGATTCCTTACACGGCTTTCATCGACGCCTTTGCTCAGCGCGCCGATCCGCGCACGCTCGCGGAGCAGTTCGCGTGGAAGCTGCCGACCTGGTCCGGACTACTGGTGCTGCTGGGCGTGGGGGCGGCGTACGCGCCCAAGCAAAGGCCGGTGCCTTGACGATCCGAGCGCCGTCACGGCTCCTGCGAATCGTCCCTGCCGGTACGGCGTTCGCAGGCGCGCCGGTACAGGTCGGCGCGGGAACCGAGTCCGCGCCGCGCGAGTTCGCGGGCGGCGCCTGCGACGCTCGCGCCGGCGGCCGCACCCGGTCCAATTCGGCGTCGAGGTCAACGCTGGCCGGGGGGTGACCGGCCGCGGTCGCTTCCGGGGCTACCGCTAAGACCAGCACGAACTCGCCGCGCGGCGGGTCGCCGAGCGCCGCGAGTACCTGGGCGGGTGTACCGGCCAACTGTTCCTCGTATAATTTCGTAAGTTCGCGCGCGACGAACACCGGCGTTTCGGGCGCCAGGGCCGCGAGCGTACGCAACGTCGCGGAGATGCGGGCCGGCGCCTCGTACCAAGCTGTGGTCGCACCCGAGCCGAGTGCGGCCTGGAACACGCGCTCGCGTTCGCCCGCCGCGCGCGGCACGAAGCCGCGGAACGTCAGTCGCGACAGGTCGAAGCCGGAGAGCACCGCCGCGCAGATGAACGCACTCGGGCCGGGCAGGACTTCGACCGGGATGCCCGCGGCTCGAGCCGCCGCGACCAGCTCCCGACCGGGGTCCGAAATCCCGGGCATCCCGGCGTCGCTCACGAGAGCGACCGTGCCGATCCGGGCGCGCTCGAGGATGCCCGGCGTGACTGCGGCCGCGTTCTGCTCCCGGTAACTCCAGGTCGGCTTTGCGGGCAGGGCCAGGGCCGACAGCAGCCGCCGTGCCACGCGCGTGTCCTCGGCGACGAGCAGGTCGCACTCGCGCAGCACGTCGAGCGCCCGCAGGGTGATGTCGCGCAGGTTCCCGAGCGGCGTCGGGACCAGGATCAAGCCCACTGTGCGCTCTTCGCGCCCGCGCACCGAAGGCGCTCTTCCGAAGCGGCCGAAGAACGGGCGCCATGGCCGAACACGTTCGTGAGATCGAGCTCCGAGGACACATCGTCGATTCCGGGGTGTTCGGACGCGTGCTCGAGCTGATCATGGACCACGAGCAGGCCAGATACACGATCGACGACTTCAACGTCGAAAAGAATGCGACCAAACCGTCGAGCGCGCAGTTGCGCAGCGAAGCCGAGAGCGCCGCCGCGCTCGAAGACCTGCTCGACGAGCTGCGCGATATCGGCGCGATTCGTCGCCGATAACACCGACGCGACTCGGCCGGCCCCTCTTCGCTCGTGATTCCGTGGGGAACGCTGGCACCGAGATCCGGATGCGAAGTGTGCCCAGCGGGCCGGCGCAACGGGTCGACGCCGGTGCCCAGCCGGCACCGTGCCGTCAGGAGCGTTGGCGGAAATGTCGCGTGGCCGCTCCGGCGAACGATGCTAGCGCGTCGCCTCGGAGCGTTTGGAATGGAAACTTGACCAGGCTTGGCTTGGCGTTGCTCGTCGCAGTCGCCGCGCTGTTCGCGCGTGAACAGCGTAGGATCCGGTTTGCCGCCGCGCACTTACGCACAGCGCCGCGTTCGGCGTAGCGCCAGATAGACCGGAGCGGCGCCCGAATGACTGACAAACAAGCTCAAGCTCGGGAGCGCGCTACCGGCGTTTAGGTCGTCAGCAAAAGCGTGAGGTGGCGGCGGGAGGTCGCGAACGCCGCGACCAGCGCCGCTCGTAGGCGGCATAGGGCGAGCCCGCGCGACAAGCCGAAACTGCCGCGAACGAAAGCGCCGCGAATGCCCGGGGTGACGGCGGCGTCACGCAGCAATATCCCGCAACGGCGCGAACGTTAGCTTCAGATCGTGGCGACATTGAGGTAACGTGAACTGCCGTTGGTTTGAGATTCCGCTGTTTGCTGTTACTTTGTTCTTTGTTACTCATTGACCAAGAATTCTGGGTCCGGTGCAACGGGGTTGGGTCCCGACTTGGAATGATCATCGCAGCACGTCCGCTGCGCCCCGCGTTGCGCGGGTGATGGCTCCTCCCCGTGGCGGGCGAGCATCAGCCGCGGCACGGCGAGCAGCACCGTAAAACCGTGTAAGTACAGCAGAGGGAGCGCGAGCGTCGCTCCCGCCGCTAGCGTCCAGGTGCGGTTTGTTCGCGCGCCCCAGGCGATGAGCGCGCAGGCGAAAGGGAAACGCCAAGCGAGGGGAACGCTCCAATCAGAGCACCCGGCCACGCCGCGATTGGCGATCAGGACGTGTACCCACTCGGTCCAGAGACCGGGCGTCGCAAGGTACGAGACGCCCGCGAGGGCCAGGGTCCACCCCAGCGCAGTCGCTAGTTTTTTCCACTCGCCGCGAACCACGAACCACAGCAGGCCAACGCCCGGCGACACTTTCGTAAGCAGCACGAGCGCCCAGGATCCTGGAAAGCGCAACCCGAGAGCGATCGCGACCGCCAAGAACAGATGGATGTTGCCGCTCGCGAACTCCGGCGCCGTTAAGAGCAGCAGAGGGACACGCCAGCGCAGCGGCAGCGGAGCGAGCAACCAGAGCGCCGCCGCTAGCATCGACAGCTCCCAGAGGGCGGCAAACGCAGGCCAGGAAAATCGTCCGAGCGGTGCCAACGCCGCCGCGGCGACCGGGGAGTAGAGGAAGGCGTCGACGGACCCGGCGTGCCAGTGTGCGTACGGACCGGTGAGCCCGGCCACCCAATAGGCATGGGCGTCGAGCAGTGCGCGGCCGGCCGGACCGACCTGGTAAATGCTCGCGGCAAGAAAAATCGACCCGGCGGCAAGGCAGGCAGCGTACACGAGTCGCCAAGCAGCCTGGGCACGCCAGGCGGCCGGGGCCGGGCCGCCTGGACCGTGGTAAGACCTCATACCCCCCAGTATCGACCTTCGGGGGAAAGGTTCGTATCCCGCCGGGTTTTTGCGTCGCGTCCTCCGCACCGTTGGGGCGCCGGCCTGGTTTGAGGGCGCCTCAATACTTCGAGTTTACGTCGAGCGCGGTCTCGAACGAGAAGCGCAAGGAGTCGGTGGTCGCCTAGACCTAGATCGCCCGCGAAATCGTGGCAACCCGGTGGCCGGCAAGCGCGTCGCGCTAACTGATCGGGGGAGACGACTTGCTCCGCGCAGATCGCCGCAGGCACCGCTCGGGCCGTACGACGAGAGGAAGGGCCGGTTGGTCGGGGTCCTCACGATCAGCTCCCGGTAACTCCAGGTCGGCTTTGCGGGCAGGGCCAAGGCCGACAGCAGCCGCCGCGCCACGCGCGTGTCCTCAGCGACGAGCAGGTCGCACTCGCGCAGCACGTCGACCGCCCGCAGGGTGTTCGCGCAGGTTCCCGAGCGGCGTCGGGACCAGGATCAAGCCCACAGCGCGCTCTTCGCGCCCGCGCGGCGAAGGCGCTCTTCGGAGCCGGCCGAAGAACGGGCGCCATGGCCGCACACGTTCGGGAGATCGAGCTTCGAGGGCACATCATCGATTCCGGAGTGTTCGGACGCGTGCTCGAGCTGATCATGGACCACGAGCATGCCCGCTACGCGATCGACGACTTCAACGTCGGAAAGACCGCGGCCGAACCCTCGACCGCGCGTCTGCGCATCGAAGCCGAGAGCGCCGCCGCGCTCGAAGACCTGCTCGACAAGCTGCGCGACATCGGCGCGATCGTGGCGGACGACACCGACGCGGTGACTCGGCCGGCCCCGCGCGACGGCGTGTTGCCCGAGGATTTCTACGTCGACGACCAACCTCGAAACGGAGGTTCGCGTGGCCGGGTGCTGGCTGCCGGTCGCGCTGCCCGAAATGGACTGCGCGATCGTGCTCGATGCCGGTGCGGCCCGGACCGTCGCGCCCTCGGACGTGCTCGCCGGCGAGCCGGTCGTGGTCGGGCACGAGGGCGTTCGGGTTCAGGCCCGGCAACGGCCGCGAAGCCGGCAGGTCTTCGAGTTCATGTCGAGCGCGGTCTCGAGCGAGAAGCCCAAGGAGTCGCTGGTCGCCGGGATCGCGCGCGAACTCGTGGCCACCCGGGCGGCCGGCAAGCGCGTCGCGCTGATCGGGGGACCCGCCATCGTGCACACCGGCGCCGGCAAGTACCTGGAACGTTTGATCCGCGACGATTTTGTCGACGTCCTGTTCGCGGGCAACGCGCTGGCCGTCCACGACATCGAGTCGCAATTCTACGGCACTTCCCTAGGCGTCGATCTCGACGGCGCGTTTCCGGTCGAGCAGGGCCACGTTCACCATCTGCGCTCGGTCAACCGCATCCGCGCTGCCGGCGGCATCGGGCCGGCCATCGAGGCGGGAATGCTGCGCGGCGGCATCATGTTCGAGGCTTTCCGCAAGGGCATTCCGGTCGTGCTGGCCGGGTCGATCCGGGACGACGGCCCGCTGCCCGACGTGATCACGGACGTCGTCGAAGCGCAGCGCGCGATGCGCCGCCACGTCCCCGAAATCGGGATGGCGCTGATGGTCTGCACGCTCCTGCACTCGATCGCCGTCGGCAACCTGCTGCCGGCGAGCTGCAAGGTGATCTGCGTGGACATCAACCCCGCCAGCGTCACCAAGCTCACCGATCGCGGCTCGACGCAGACGATCGGGCTCGTGATGGACGCCGCGTCGTTCCTGCGCGAGCTCACCGAAGCGCTGCAGCTCGTACCGGCCCCGAAGACCCAGGCCGTCGCTCCGGCTTAGCTGAGGAAGCGGCGGGCGCCCAAGTAGCGGCCCCGGAAATACGGCGACGCGAAGCTGGCCAGGTGGACGTCGCTGCCGATCGCGTTGACGAACCAGCCGTTGCCCACGTAGATGCCGACGTGCGACGCCCCGTAATCGTAGGTTTGAAAGAAGACGAGATCGCCCGGCAGCGGGTCGCCGGCGACCGGCCGGCCGGCGGCGAACTGGACGTCCGCCGTGCGCGGGATGCTGACGCCGGCCCGGCTATAGGCGTACCAGGCCAGGCCCGAGCAGTCGAAGCCGCTCGGAGAACTGCCGCCCCATACGTACGGCGTGCCGATCAGCGCCATCGCCGTCTGGACGACTTGCTCCGCGCGGCCCGACGCGGGCGAGCTCGGGGCGGCCGGCTGCGCGGAGTCCGCCCGGTCCGCATCCGCTCGGGCCTTACGGCGAGCGGACGAGGCCGCCTTCGGCGCTTGGTCGGGGGTGCTGACGATCACCTCGACGCCGCCGACGTTGGACACCGACGTGTCCGCCGTCGCCGGCCCGGCCGCGGCCAGGAACAGTGCGAGCGAAACCGCCGCAGCGGGCCGGCCGGACCGTGGTCGGATCGCCAATGTCGTCCCGTCGCCTTTTCGTACGGTTATTTAGTGACGATGTTCGGCGTCATCACGAAGACGACGTCGGACTCTTGCTTCTGGTACGTTGTCGAACGGAACAGCTGTCCCAGAATCGGCAGGTCGCCGAGCAGCGGGATCTTCTGGATGTTCTTCTACTCGATGCGCTGCAGCAAGCCGCCCATCACGATCGACTCGCCGTCTTGCGTGATCACGTCCGTCGACAGTCTGCTGGTCTTGAGCGCGGGTACCGTAAAACCGTTGATCTGGATGCCGTCGGTGTAGTCGAGGCTCGAGACCTCCGGTGCGATCTTGGCTTCGACGGCGCCGTTGCCGAGAATCTGCGGCGTCACGTTCAGCTTTACGCCGAATTCCTTATACGTGATCGAGATCGTTCCGAGGCCGTTGGAAACCGGGATCGGGATCTCGCCTCCGACCAGGAAGGTCGCCTCTTGCCCGGGCTGCGTCATCAGGTTGGGCGAGGAGAGAAGCCTCGCGTGCCCCTCCTGCATCAGCAGGTTGAGCGTCGGCGCGAGCAGGCTGATACGGTAAAAAGGTCCGGTGATAAACGGGTTTAGGTTGTTTGGGTTACTTGCCTTGAAGGGGTTCTCGATCGCGGTGATCGCCGGGTTGCTGGAGAGCGTGTAGGTCTGGGCGCCTCCCGGCTGGATGCTCGAGAGCGTGGCCGAACCGAGCGCGATGCCGAGCGCAGACTGCGCCGTCTTGTCGACCTCTAAGATGTAGACCTTGATGTCGATCTGACTCGTCTCCGAGACCCCGAGCCGGTCGATGACCTTCCCGTCTGCCGAGAGGTAGGGGCCGGCCAGCCCTTTGACCCGGTCGAGCACGCGTTGCGCGTCCGACTGGTCCCGCACCGTGCCGCTGACGACCACGTTGCCCTTCGAGTCGGCGTCGACCCGCAGGTTGCTGCCGCCGGGCAGGGCCGCGATCTCGTCTTGCAGGTTGCCGAGCGGCTTCGTGATGGAGACGGCGTTGATGATGACGCCGTTGGTGCCCCCGCCGCCGCCGGAGGAGAACTTGATGCCCTTGAAGCGTTCCAGGATATCGTTGAGGCGGTTGTAGGCGGCGATATCGGCGACGGTGCCGCGGACGATCAGGTTGACGTTGAAGGCGACGACCTGGACGTCGGGCTCGTTGATGGCCGCGCGCAGGACCTTCGCGATGTCGTCGAAGCTCTGCTCGGTGACCGTGACTTCGTACGTGGTCCGCTTGCCGCCGGACCACACGAAGATGGTCGTATGGCCGGGTTGCTTCCCATTGACGACGATTTGCGAGGTCCCGATCGGCACGACGCCCGCGATCCGGCCGTCGCCGACGGCGACCCGGCTCAAGCCGTCGGCGTTGAGGATGATCGAGTGCCCCGTCTGAAGCGACAGGATCTGGATGGCGTCGGCGGCGGCGGGCACGGACGACCAGACGATGGACATCGCCATGAGGCCGCTCGCTAGGGACGCGCGCGTGCGTAAATCGATCACGTAGTGCTCCGTGGACTAGGCTAAGGTTCGAATCCGAATCGTTCGAAAGGGATGTTACCAGGTTATCGGCGTTAACGCGTCAACATTGTGTAGTCGCCTTGTAAATCTTTTATCGGAAGTATTGCGCTCGGGCCCCACAGCGGCTAGAGTGCGGAAGCGGAGGTCACTCTTGAATCGTTTCGCAACCGGTGCCGCCCTCGTCGCCGCCATTTTCGCAACGGCTCCGGCGGCCATTGCCGGTCACGAGACGCCGCTCTCGAAGGCCGCCGCCGAACTGGGCTTCCAGTACAGTTATCTCGGCCCCGAAGACGCGGTCGCGCTCACCAAGCCAGGTGTGACGATCGTCATCAGACCCGGCGAGCTGCTCTTCGACGTCAACGACCGAACCGAAGCCATGGACGGCTCCCCACCCCGGTTTTCCCACGACGACATCTACATATCGGACTCGCTCCTGAGCCGGCTGCGGCAACTCGCGGTCCGCTACGGAGTGGCCCCCGGCAGTGGGGTGATCAGCATCACTTCGGGGCAGGGTAACGGCCCGGCTCCGATCAGCGGCGCGATCACCGGACTGAGCGTGGTCCAGGTTCCCGGTAAACAGGAGATCAGCGTGGGGGGGAAGGCGCCCGGGAACGCCCCTATCACCCTAACGCTTATCGGAACCTTTTCAATCGAGGTCCCCGACGTCGTACTAAGCCGGCATGAAGTTCTTGCCGATATAGATGGTACGTTCAAAACCGCCTTCTCGGTCGCACCGGGTTACTACCGCGGAGGAATCCTCACTTTGGTAGCTTCATCCGTCGAAGGCGTCTCTCCGGCGAAGGCCCAGATCGTGATGAAAGCCCCGAACGGAAACGTGTCGATACCGGCCGATCAGGAACCGCGGTCGATGCGCTGAGGCGACCGAAAACCCGAAACCAATCCCAAACGACCACCGAACTCACTCACACCGCACTGCAACTAGGAGAAAACATGCTCAAGAACTTTTCAAAGATGCTCGTCGACGAGGACGGCCAGGGCCTCGTGGAATACGCGCTCATCATCGCGCTGGTCTCGATCGTCGCGATTACCGCCCTGAAGTTCCTCGGCAGCCACGCCAACAACACGCTGAACAGCGCGGCGGGCAGTCTGAGCTAAGCCCTTCGGGGTTCGGGGCGCCGGCATCGCCGGCCGGCGCCCCGAACTCCCTTGATCTTTCTGGGTTATACGGCGTGCGGAGCGCGATATGCTGAAAATCTTTCGCCGCCTGCTGCGCGATGAACGGGGGCAGGGGCTCCTCGAATACGCTCTGATCATCAGCTTGGTGAGCGTGGCTGCGTATGCCGCCCTTACGTTTTTGGGCAGCAAGAACAACAACGAGTTGAACTCCGCCGTCACCAGATGGCCTTAGGATTTATGAACGTTTCCATCGCCACATGGCTCGTTCTCGGGGCCTGCGCGCTCGCGGTTCTGACCGACCTGAGGTCGAGACGAATCCCGAACGCGCTGACCGCGGCGCTCGCAATCGCCGCCCTCGCGCTCCACGCGACGCAGGGCCCGGTCGCGTTCGCGGTTGCGTGCGCGACGCTGGTCGGCGTACTGCTGATCGGCTTCGTCGCGTTTTCGTTCGGCTGGCTCGGCGGCGGCGACGTGAAACTGCTGGCTGCCGGCGCGGCCGCCCTCGGGTTGCCCGATGCCGTGCCGTTCTTGATTTACACCGCGATCGGGGGCGGCGTGCTCGCGCTGGTCGTGGCGATCGCCATGGGGCGCCTGAAATCGGTCCTCGCCTCGGTCGCGCATGCTGCTTCGCCCCTTCGCCTATAAGGGGACGGTTGCGGTCGCCCCGGCGAAGTCCATCACCCTGCCGTACGCCGTCGCCATCGCGTTCGGTGCCGCCGCAGTCGCGCTCTCTCACTCCGCCTTGCCCTTCTTGAGGCTGCCACTGTGAATACTCGCCGGATCACGCTGATCGTCGCCGTTCTGCTTGCCGTCGGAACCGGCATCATCACCCTGCGCTACCTGAGTTCGCTCAACCAGCAGAACCAAGCGCAACAGCAGCAGGTCGAACTCAGACCGATCGTCATCGCGAACCGCGACATCCAGGCCCGCGCGAAGATCACGCCCGACATGCTGACGAAGACGACCCGGCCCGCCAACGAAGTCGAGCCGCAAGCGCTGAGCGATCCCAAGCAGGCTGAAGGCGACGTGGCGCTGATCACGATCCCGCAAGGCTCGACGCTGACCGCGACCAAGGTCGGCCAGCCGGCGGAAGTGGGACTTACGGTCCGGCTCAAACCCGGCATGCGCGCCGTCACGATTCCGGTCGACCGGGTCAAGTCGGTCGCCGGGCTGATCCAGGCGGGCGATCGCGTCGACGTCATGGCCTCGGTCGGTCGCGGCCCCGGCATTCCGCCCAAGACCTTTTCGATCATCCGCGGCGCGCTCGTGCTCGCGATCGGCTCCGAGCTCGAGGCGACCGGCGCCGCCGGCGCCTCGCCCGCTCCCGATGCCGGTACCGGCGCGGCCAACACGATCACGCTGGGCGTGACGCCCGAGCAGGCCGACTTGCTGACGGTCGCCGATATCAACACGACGCTGCGGCTGGCGCTGCGCTCGCCGCAAGAGCCCGTCCGTTCGCTGCCGGCCGAGAAGCTCGAATTCGCCGACCTCGGTAACGTTCCGGCGCCCGCGCCGGCCAACGTTCCACCGCCGCTGCGCCCCGCGCAGGCGCCTGCCGTCGCGCAAGTTCCGAGCGTGACCCTCATCGACGGTGACAGGGTCGTCTCAGGCGCCCTGTCGCGATGAGCGCGCCTATTCTCGTTCTCATCAATGCGAAAGGCGGATCGGGGGCGACGACGCTGGCGCTGGAAGCCGCGCGCTCGCTCAAGCGAGGCGGGGCCCCGGTGGCGCTCGTCGACGCGGACCTCTCGGGGCGCCGCACGCTGTCCGTCCTGCTCGACGCGGTCCGCCAGTTCGATGCGAACCGGACCCTCGGCGTCTATTCGCTGATCGCGACCGGCGGCATCACCGCGGTCGAACTGACCGACAGTCTCGACAATGCCTTCGCGCTGCGGCCCGACGAGGTCGATTCGCTAGTCGATAAACTGACCCAGCAGCACGACGTCGTGATCGTCGATGCGCCGGCTCCGTTCGCGGCGGCGGTGCGCCCCTTCATCGCGCGCGCCTCGCGCTACGTGATCGTGCTCGAACCCAATCTGCTCGGAACCGCCGCGGCGCGAACGCTGATCGGCGACCTCGGCAAGTTCGGCGTCCCGCTCTCCCGCGTCTGGATCGCAACCAACCTGCGCGGCGGCCGCGCGGAAATCACCGCGCGCGAACTCGAGAAGGCGCTTGGGCGGCACGGTCATCGCGGAAATCCCGAGCAAAGGCGACCGTAACTATTCGAAGGCCATCGAGGCCTTCGCGAAGCGCTTGAGCACCGCGCCGGCCGAGTCGCCGCTCTCGGTCCTGCGCCCCTCGTCGTCGGTCATGGCTGCCGGCGCGCCGATCGCCGGCGCCGGATCCGCCGCGACCGGAAACGGCTCCGGCAGCGGCATGACGCCGAACGGCGGCGGAGCCTCGGCGAAAAACTTCCGCCCGCCCGCCAACGAAAAGCGCGACCGGCTCAAGTTCGAGATCCACGAGCAGGTCACCAAGCGCATCGACGTGGTCGCGGCCAGCCGCGCGCACACCGACGGGCAGAAGATCGCCGAGCTGCGTTCCCAGATCGCCGACGTCGCCGGGCAGCTGCTCGCCGAGCATCCGGACATCGCCACCGTCGAGGAGCGCGCCGAACTCCAGCAAGAGATCATCGACGAGCTGATGGGCTTGGGCCCGCTCGAGGACCTGATGCGCGACCCGGCCGTCTCCGAAATCATGGTCAACGGACCGAACACGATCTACGTCGAGCGCGGCGGCAAGCTGACGCTCACCGACCGGCGCTTTAACGACGAGCGCCACCTGCGCACGATCGTCGAGCGCATCATCGCTCCGCTCGGCCGCCGCATCGACGAATCCTCGCCGATGGTCGACGCCCGCCTGCCCGACGGTTCGCGCGTCAACGCGATCATCGAACCGCTCGCGCTGGACGGCTCGACGCTGACGATTCGCCGCTTCGGCAAGAAGCGCCTGAACATGGACGACCTCGTGCGTTTCGGCTCGATCGTGCCCGAGGCGTGCACGCTGCTCAAAGCGATGGTCGAGGCTCGTCTCAACATCGTCGTCAGCGGGGGTACCGGTTCCGGTAAGACGACCTTCCTGAACATCCTCTCGAACTACATTCCCAACGGCGAACGGATCGTGACGATCGAGGACGCCGCCGAGCTGTTGCTCAACCAGGAGCACGTCGTGCGGCTGGAGTCTCGGCCGGCCAACATCGAGGGCCGCGGCCAGATCTCGATCCGCGACCTCGTCAAAAACTCCCTACGTATGCGCCCGGACCGGATCGTCATCGGCGAGTGCCGCAGCGGCGAAGCGCTCGACATGCTCCAGGCCATGAACACGGGCCACGACGGCTCGCTGACGACCCTTCACGCCAATTCGCCGCGCGACGCGCTGTCGCGACTCGAGACCCTCGTGCTGATGGCGGGTTACGAACTGCCGATCCGCGCGATCCGCGAACAGATCGCCAGCGCCGTCGACTGCGTCGTGCAGATCGAACGCATGCGCGACGGTTCGCGCAAGGTCACGAGCGTCTCCGAAGTGGTCGGCATGGAAGGCGACATCGTCACGATGCAGGAGCTCGTGAAGTACCAGTCGCGGGGTATCGACGCCGAAGGCATCGTCGTCGGGGAGTTCCAATACACGGGCGTTCAGCCCCATTACCTCCCGCGCTTCGAGGAGGCCGGCGTGCACTACGATCCGCGTGACCTCGCCAAGCTCCAATCGACCGGTACCTTATGGTAGTCGCGTTCCCGTACGCCATCGGTGCGTCGGTCTTCGGGATCGTCGCCCTCCTCGTCTACGCGCTCGGCGGTAACCTCAGCGGATCGCTGAAGAAGTTCGGTGCGGGTTTTCAGGCCCGCATCGACCGGGCCGACATGTCCGATCAAGGCGGACGAGTTCGCCATGATCGTCATCGGGGTCACCGTGGTCCTGTGGATCGCGGTGGTCCTCGTCATCCACACGAGCCCGCTGATCTCGCTGTTCATGCTGCCGTTCTCGCTTGCGATTTGCACGCTCGGCGGCTCCTTCTACCTGAGCTTTCGCGGGTACCGGCGCGTCAGCGGGTTCGTGCAGCAGCTCGAGCTCGTGCTGCGCATGCTGGCCGGCGCGCTTCGCGTCGGTCTCGGCCTGCGCCAGGCCATCATCCTGGTCACCGAAGAGGTCCCGGATCCGGCCCGGCGCGAGTTCATGCGCGTCATCGGCCGCACGAACATCGGCATCTCGATCATCGATGCGCTCGACGAGCTGGCCAAGAGCATGCCGAGCAGCGAAATGAACATGTTCGCGAAGGTCGTGCGCGTGCAGCAGCAGACGGGCGGCGACCTGGCCAAGGTCCTCGAACGGCTGGCCGCCACGATTCGCGATCGGCGCCGCGTGTTCCGGAAGATGGGCGCGCTGACCGCGCAGGGCCGCTTCGGCGCCTTCATCATCGGCGCGTTGCCGGTCCTCGTCGGCAGCTTCGTCGTCTTCACGCAGCCCGAGATGGGGCACGCGCTGCTGCACACGACGCCGGGCTTGATCTCGCTCGGCATCGCGATCGGCCTCGAGCTGGCTGCGATCTTCTCCCTTAGCCGGATTCTACGGTTCGACGTCTGATGCACACCGGATTACCGATCGCCATGATCGCCATCGCCGTCGGCTTCGCGCTTTCGGCCGGCCTGCTGGCATTCTCGCTCGTGCCGAGCAAAAGCGAGGTCACCAAACGCCTCGAGGAACTCGAGGGCCTCAAATGGTCGCCCGGGCAGTCGCGCGCTCAGGCGTTCGAGCGGCTCTTCAACGAAGATCAGCGGAGCCGTCTCCAGCAGAAGCTGTTCGAAGCGGGTTGGTATAAGGTGACGCCGGCGCAGATGGGCTTGCGCATCGTGGCCGGCGCCCTCTTCGGCCTCACGCTGGGCGTCTGTCTGGCAGTGTACTTTCAGTCGACCGACCTCGTGTTCTTGGGCGGTATCCTGCTCTTGACCATCATCGGAGCCTACGCCCCGCTCTCGCAGCTGAACATGGTCGTCAAAGAGCGGAAGATTCAAATCCAAAAGGCGCTGCCGGACTTGCTCGACATGCTCGCGTCGACCGTGCAGGCCGGCCAGGCGTTCAACGCCGCGCTGGCGTCGGCCCAGGAGACTGCGGTCGGACCGCTCGGCGACGAGATCAAGGCGGCGCTCTCGGAAGTCCGGTTGGGCCGCTCGCGTTCGGACGCGCTGCGTTCGATGGCCGCGCGCGTGCGCCAGGAGCAGCTGTCGACGACGGTCACGGCCATCGTCCAAGCCGAACGGCTGGGGTCGAACCTCTCCATGGTGCTCGAGGAGCTGGCCGAGGAAGTTCGCAACCGCCGCATGACGCGCGCCGAAGAGATCGCCAACCTCATGCCGACGAAGATGGTCATCCCGATGGCGCTGTTCATGTTGCCGGCGCTCTTTGTCATGATCTTCGGCGGCGTCGCCGCCGAGTATCTGTCACGCCAGCAATGAGCCGGCCGGCGTGATCGCGGCGGCACCCTGGTGGATGATCGCCCTGACGGGCATGGTCTTCGCCTGCGCGACGTTTCTCGTGCTGCAGTTTGCCGGCCACATCTGCACGGGCGTCGTCCCGTTCGAGGACGGTCCGCGCATCGGTAAGCCGCCCGTGGCGGTGCTGCTGGGAGGCTCGTTCCTCGCCGGTTCCATGTTCGCATATCGCGGCGCGAACCTGCCGTTATTGGGCATCGAGTGCGTCCTGGTCGCCTCGCTCGCGGCGTCGTGGTACAGCGACGTGAAGTGCGGGATCGTGCCCGACTACTTTACCCTCGTACCATTGGCGCTCGTGCTGGGAGTCGCGCTGATGACCCGCCAGTACGGTCCGATCGTCTCGGCCGCGGTGGTCTTCGTACCGTTCGCGGGCGCCGCGTTGCTTTCCAAGGGCCGCGGCATGGGGTGGGGCGACGTGAAGCTCGCGACGCTGGGCGGCGCGGTCTTGCCGCTCGAGGCGGCGATTCTCGCGTTTGCGGCCGCGTGCTTCGTCGCCGTCTGCGTCGCGGTCATCCGTAAACGCCGCGCCGAGCCGATCGCCTTCGCGCCCTACCTGGCGGGAGCGATCGCCCTGTGCATGGCCGTTCCGGTCTTTACGTGATCTCGAAAACCTTCGTCCTCCGCAACACGTCCAACGGCAAGGTGCTGGCCACGCGCGTCGAGCGCGCCGGCAACCCGTGGTCGCGCGGCGTGGGCTTGTTGCCGCGGGCGGCCGTCGCGCCGGACGAAGGCCTGTGGATCGATCGCTGCGGCGCGGTTCACACGATCGGCATGCGGGCCACGATCGATCTCTATTTTCTGGACAAGAACAACTGCGTCCTCAAGATCGCCAGCGCCGTGCCGCCGAACCGGCTGGCGCTGACCTGCCGCAATGCGGTGACCGTCGTCGAGCTCGGGGCCGATCCGGAGTCGGGTCGCGACGTTCTGGTCGGAGACCGGCTCGTCATCGAATGACCGCCCTCGCGTCGTCCGCGGCCGTCGCGGGTGATGCGGGCACTCGCGCGCGCTCTGTGACGTCCTGGGCTGCGCGCGGCGCGCTCGCCGCCGCCGTCGTCGCCGCGATCGCGCTACGGGCGCCCGACCAGGCCGCGCTGACCGTCATGCGCGCCTTCGGGGCTCGGATCGTGCGCGAGGGCCGCGTGCCGCTGCGGCTGGGTCCCGAGATCTTCGGGGCGCCCAACGCCTGGGACGGCGGTCTCGGTTGGCTCGGTGCGTTCGCCGCCTGGTGCGCCGGCGTTGCCGGGCCGGCCTTCACGACCTTTTCCACCTGCGCGTTCGCGCTCGCGGCGCTGGCCTTCGTCGCAGCCCGGGCACGCCGCCGCGCCGCACCGGCGCTCGCGCTCGGCGCCGCGGCGCTTGCCGCCGCGTGTGCCTCGGACGCGCTGCGCGACGGCGGTGGAATCGAAAGTGCGACGTTTGCCGCCGCCCTGTACTTCCTGCTCGACCGGCCCGCTCTGCGATCCGCGGTGCTCGCGTCGCTGCTGGCGGTTCTGTGGTGCAACGTGTCGGCGCAAGGGCTCTTCGCTCCGCTGCTCGGGGCGGTCGCGGCCCTGGGCACGCTGCTCGACCGGCGCCCTGCGGCCGAACGCCGCTGGGCCGCGATCGCGTGCGCGGGCACCGTGCTGGCGACCTTCGCCACACCCGCGGGCTGGACGTTCCCGGCACTTGCGTTCGAGGCGCTGCGCGTCGACCGGGCGCTGGAATGGCTCGTCACGTACCATCCGGCCGACGTTTCGCCGTTCGCGTACCGGACGGGTTTCACGCTCGCGATGCTGACGGCCCTTGCCTTCGGGGCCGGCCGTCTGCGCGCGAGCGATGCCCTGCTCTGGGCGAGCGCCACGCTGCTCGCGCTCGCCAACGGCCTCTACCTCCCCATCTTCGGCGTCTTGGCCGCGCCGCTGCTTGCGGCGTCCGCGGCCGAGCGCCTGGATCTGCCCGCCGTCGCGACGGAGCGCCGCGCCGCCGCACTCGCCGCCGGTACCGTCGCGTGCGCGGCGCTCGCCGCAACGGCCGCCTTCGTGCCGGCGGCGCTCGGGCTGCGGGTCGCGTCCCCGGCCGAAGCGACGGTACTCGCCCGAACGTTGACCGCCGACGGCCGCACGCACCGGCTGTTCTGCGCGACCGTCGACTGGTGCGGCGTGGCCGAGGCGGAGGGCGCGCCGCTCGTGAGCGGCTATATGGACGGCCGGGTCGAGGCCTTTCCGGCGGACGCGCGCGCCGAGCAGCGCGATGTCGCGCGCTTGAAAGGCGACTGGCGCGGGCGGCTCGACGCGGAGCGCGTCGACGCGGTGCTCGTGCGGCGCGACCGCGCCTTCGCGACGCTGCTCGCGGCGCGGCCCGGCTGGCGGCAGGCTGGGGAGACGGACTCGCTCGTGCTGTTCGTGCGGCGCCCGTGAGATACGCATGGCTCGTGATCGCGATCTTCGCGGCGCGCTTCGCGTCGAGCGCGATCGCGTATCCGGCCGCCGACGGCGACATCGCCTGGCAGCGCTGGCTCGGGGCGGCGATCGTACGCGCGCACGCGATCCCGCGGACGCTCGGTGCCGAGACGTTCAGTGCCCCGAACGCCCCGTGGGTGCCGCAAGAGTGGGCGTTCTCGCTCGCCGCGAATACCGCGCGCGGGGGCCTTGCCTGGGATCTTTTCGCGGGCGGCGTCGCGCTGGCCGCGGTCGCGGCGCTCGCGCTGGCGGCCCGGCACGCCGAACGGCGCGGCGCGTCGCCGCGCGCCGTCGCGCTGTGCACGGCGTTCGCGGGCTTCGCGCTCTTCGAGTCGTTCGGCGTGCGCGCCCAGGTCGTCGCCTGGCCGCTGGTTGCCGCGTTCCTGTGGGCGATCGAATGGGAGAGCCCGTGGTGCTGGCTCGCGTTGCCGATCGCGGCCCTGTGGTCGAACCTGCACGCGAGCGCGATGCTGGCTCCCGTGCTGGCCGGAATCTATGCGTTCGGGGCGCTGCTCGACGAGCGCGGCTTCGGGCCGCGCGCGCGCCGCGCCGCGCTCCTGACCGGCGGTACGCTGGCGGCGATCTGCTGCAATCCGTTCGGCTGGCACCTGCCCGAGTACGCCCTGTCGCTGTTCAACAACCCGATCAAAAACTATATCACCGAGTGGAAGGTCACCGATCTCGACGACAGCTCGTTCGCCTTCGGCGCCTTGCCGCTGCTCCTGCTCGGCACGCTTTTGGGCGTCGGCCGGGACGCGCCGGCGGACTCGCGCCGCTGGAGCGACCTCCTCATCATGGGCGCGATGGCGTTCTTGCTGCTCTCGGCCGCGCGCAACGTGGCCCTCTTCGTCATCGTCGCGCTGCCGCTCGTCGCACCGGCGCTCTCGCGTCGCGTCGCCTGGTTCGCGCCGTCTCCGCCGCTCGCTCCGACGCGAACCGACCGCATCGCGGCCGTCGCCTTGCCGGCGGTGGCGCTGGCGCTCGCCCTCGTCGTCGGCGTTCAGATCGCGCGCACGGCGCCGCCCCCCACGGGCCTTGCGAACGCTCCGCTCGCGGCGCTGACGGCGCTGCCGGGCGAACACCGCGTCTTCTGTGCCGACTTCGCATGGTGCAGCCTCGTGCTCGGCGAGCCGAACGTGCGGGTCTTTCTCGACGGGCGCGCCGATCCGTTTCCGCGTGACGTGTGGGAGGATTTTGCCGACGTCGTCCGCGTGTCACCGCGCTGGCGGGGGACGCTGGAGCGCCGCGGAGTCGATGCCGTGGTCGTCAGTGCGGGCACGCCGCTCGACCAAGCTCTGGCGCTCGATCGGCGCTGGCACGCCGGCTACGCCGACCAGAAGTACCGCCTATGGCTGCGCGACGGGCCCCGCGAAGGCGGCCGACTGCAGGCTCGAGCGCCGCGCGCGTTCCGCGTACTCCTGCGCTTCGTTCCTGCGCCCCGCGTCGTACAAGTATTCGCCGATCCGTTCGAGTACGGCAACGTATAACGACCGGTACATCTCGGTGCGCGCCGCGTACCAGGGTTCGGGATACTCGCCCAGGAGCAGTTCGCCGCTGTAAAGCGCTTCGGCTGCGCGGTAGTGCGCCAGCGCCTCCTGAACGTGACCGCGTTCGCGTTCGGCGTCGCCGTCCGCGACGTGGGCGGTGAAACGCCGCACGTCGATGGCGGCATTTTCGAGATTGACCGAGATATCGCCGCGCGACGAATAATAGCGATCGACGTTGGCGTTCCCCACGACCGCCGCCAGCGCTTTGCGGATGTTGCTGGAGGCCGTGCGCAAGCTCTGCATCGCGTGCCCGACCGTGTCGGGCCAAAAGATGTCGAGCAATTCCTCGCGGGTGGCGGCGCCGCCGGGCTTGAGCAGTAAGTACTTGAAGATCTGAGCTTCGCGGCGGCGGATCCACTCGACCGGGCGGCCGCCGATCTCGACCTCGAAACGCCCGAACATGCGGACGGCCAACAGCTTCACGGGTTCGGGTTCGCTGCGCAGCGACAACGCCGCCAGGTCGAACTGCCGTGCGACGCGATACAAGCGGTACGTCCCGTCGGCGTAGTAGGCGAAGAGACCGCGCGCTTCGAGCGCCCGCAAGCGCTCGTCCTGCTCCGGCGAGCCGACCCCGCGCAACGCGCTGCGGAACGCTCGCCGGTACGCTTCGCCTGCGGACCTCAGCTCGTCGTCCATCAATTCGTGAAAGTGCCGGGCGTTGTCGCGGCGCCAATGCTCGTAGGCATCCGCCAGCGAACGCCGGTTCTTGGCGGCGTCGCGGATCGCCCAGCTTGCGATCAGCGGCCAGCCTTCGGTCTGGGCGCGCAACTCCTCGACCTGGTCGGCTGAAGCGCGAACGTTCGCAAGCGCCGCGAGCCGCGCGATATCCTCCGCCTCGAACGCCAGTTGCGGCCCGTCGATCATCGCGCCGAGGCCCGACGCGATGAAGCGCGGTGCGTCGAGCGCGGTCCGCGAACGGGCGGCGCATATGAAGGAGATGCCCGCCGGCGCGGAGCTAGCCAGCTCGCCGATTTCCTCCAGCGTCTCCGGCGTGGCGCGGTACAGGTCGTCCAGGCCGATCTGACGCGGCGCGATGGTGGCCAGCGCCGCGACCAGCGACTCGAAGGACGCCGGCACGTAGTCGATGCCGAACGCCCCGGCCAGCCGGCCGCGAAAACTCTGAAGCGACTCGTCGCTGCGCAGAGCGATATAGGCGCCGGTTTCGCCCAGCGCCTCCAGGTAGGTTACGAGCGCGGTCGTCTTTCCGGTTCCGAGCGTGCCGACGAGATAGCGGAGCGGCAGGTCGGCGTGAAGCTTGAACCACCGGGAAATCCGCTCGCGGCCGACGACCGGCTGCGCCAGCCGAGGCAGCGGGGTCGGCGGCGTGATCGGCATCGGTCGGGTCGGGCGCGCTGCCAAAGCGCACTCAGCGCGCGTTCAGGCGAATCGGCCGGACGACGGTCTCTTGTCCGAAACCTTTCGTGAACGTGGCAACGATGGCGAGCCGCCCGGTCGGGAGGTGTTCGAGCGCCGGCAAAACGACACTTTGTTGGTCGGGTGCGACGTCAACGCCTTCTAACTCGGTGCCCGACGTGCCCATAAGGGCGATGTGAAGGTCCGGCTCGTGGCGTACGATCTGGACGGCGATCGATCGTCCGGACGCTTGGACCGGGGCGACGGCAAACGGCGAGTTGTCCGGCGGCGTAGCTTCGGCGACGTCGGCGGCAGCCTCGCCGGGCGGCACGAGCGCGCCGGCTGCCGGGCCCGCGCGCGGCGGGTCGGAGCGCCCGATTGCGTCGGGCAAGCCGCGCAGCACGCGCACCGGTACTTCGGCCTGCGCGTGTCCCGTGCCGCGTTCGACGTCGATGGAGACCCGGAAATCTTGATCGGCGTCGACGTAGGGCGCGACCAGGACCGAGCGGCCGTCCGAGCGCAGCAGGGCCTCCGCGCGCACGGTGCCGAGTTCGTCGATCAGGCGGACGGAACCGGTCCGCGAGTTGGTGCGATAGTCGATCGCGATCGGGTCGCCGCCTTTGACGGAGTCGTTTTCCAAGGCGACGCCGTCGAGCCGGACGGCCGGCGCGAGCCGCCCGCGCGCGGGTTCGGTTCCGAGCGCGACGACGTGAGCCGTGCGGGTATCGCTCCCGAACCGGCCGCGAGCGAAAATGCTGACGTCGTAACCGCTCGATACCGGGGCCGCCGGCAGGCGCAACGTGAAGGCGCCGGAACCAGGCTCGAGCTTACCGCGGCGGACCTGCATCCCGTCGGGTGTCTCGACGGTATACTCCGCATCGGTCGCATGCCCGACCGCGTACGCGACGCTGAACGGCGCCCCGGCGCGCACCGTCTCGGGTGCGCCGAGCGCGAACACTTGCGTCTTCGTGCCGGCGACCGACGCGCCGCCGAGCGCCAGCAGGAACAGCGCCGAAGCCACGAGGGTCGCGCGCCTGGCGAGCCCTCGCGCGTGCAGGCTGGGCGGGTCGGCATCGAGGGTGAGCTGCGCCTCTTCGCCGTGGAGTTCCGCCACGACGCGCGGGGCGCGGCCGCGGCGCGGTACGGTGACGTCCACCGTGATCGCGATGGCCGAGAAAGGAGGTACGACGATCGCGTTCCAGGTCATGAGCCCGCCCGGCTGCGGAGCTTCGGCCGCGTAGGCGAAGGTCGCTACCGGCGCGGACGTTTCGTTCGCGACCATCAGCTCGTAGGTGGCGCAGCGCGTCTTGGCGTTGAGCGCGATCGCCCGCAAGGCACCCGCGATTTCTCCGGCCGGGAGTGCGAGTACCGAACCGCCGCGGGTCAGGGGTGTGGCCGGACCTCGCCGCGCGGGCGGCGCGGCCGCGCGTCTGCGCAGCGCTCCAGCTCGCTCGACTCGATCGATCATCTGTTACACGTATCGGCCGACGAGGGCGGTTTTCGCGTGCAGGGGCGCACACTTCGCGAATATTTGTAAAATTTAGGTTTAGTGAGGCGGAATCGTGAGCGGGCGCAGGACCGAGATTCCGAGCTGCTCGACGATCACGCGGGTGGTCCGCGCCAGCTCTTGCGACGCGGGGTCGCCGGCGCAGTTGAGATCCGGCGTCCGTTCGCCGCGAAACGCGATCGTCGTCGAGGTCCCGAACGAGATGCTGCGCATACAGCGCGCCGCCGGCAGAGCGGCCAGCGGCATCGCGGCCTCCAGTTTCGCGAAGAGCCAGGCGGTCTGCGGGTGCGCGACCCGCCGGTGCCCGGTCGCATCGCCAACCGTCACGTCGGCGGCGCCGTCCGGGTAGACGACGATCGTATACGCCCGCGTGTTGGTCGAGCCGGAATTGCGGATGACCGCGGGTGGAACCGGAGGCAGCGATTGCACCGGCTCAGCCGCCCATGCGTTTCGCGCGCCGCTTACGGGCCGCGAGGTAGGCGAGGACGGCATCGCGCTTGTCGCCCTGCAGCGACACGATGCCGTCCTTCGCCGTTCCGCCGGTACCGCACGAGCGCTTGAGTTCCGCAGCCACCGCCTCCAGCTCGCCGGGCGCCAGGCCGTATACGAGCGTCACGGACCCGCCGCGCCGCCGTTCGCACCCGACCCGGACGATCCCGTCGTCGGGTGGTGCGGCCTTCCCGCCTGACGGTTTGGGCGTGGGCTTGGCGCGGCCGGGGGCCGGCAGCGGCAGCGAGCCGTCGGTCGAGTAGACGAGGCGCCGGTCGTCGTGGGGCATGTCGCTTGCGATTCGACGCGAACGTGCGCGACCATGGCCTCCGCCGTCGGTTTCGCCGGATTCGAGCCCGCTGCGTTGCGGCTGCTCGCGCAACTTGCCAAACACAACGACCGTGCCTGGTTCGCGCCGCGCAAGGAACGCTTTACGCGCGAGCTGATCGAACCGATGGCGGCGCTGGTCGAAGACGCGTCCGTGGCGCTCGCGCGCGCGAAGATCCCGATCGGCGGCGACCGCAAGCGGTCGATGTTCAGGCTTTACCGCGACGTGCGCTTCAGCGCTGACAAAAGTCCCTACAAGACGCATCTGAGCGCCTACCTGTCCTACGACGGCGGGCGCGCGACGCCGGGCGGAATCTACGTCCACGTCGCACCCTCGTCCTCGTTTCTGTCGGTCGCGTTCTATCGCATCGAAAAGACGATGCTGCAGCGCTGGCGCGAACGGATGGCGGCCCGGCCCGCGGAGTTCGAGCGCGTCGTCCGCGCCCTCGCGAAGCGGGGTCTGGCCATCGAAGGCCCGGACCTCTCGGACGACGCTTTGGCGCGCATGCCGCGCGGGTTCGAGGCGCACGCGGGCACGGAACTGGCCGCGTACTTTCGGTTGCGTTCGTTCTGCGCCGACCGCGAACTGAGCGATCGCGACCTGCACTCGCCGGCCGTCGTCGACCGCATCGTCGAGCTCGCGCGCGACGCAAAACCGTTGTTGACGTACGGCTGGGCCCTCGAATGAAAAGACGGCGCCCGGTCTCGCGAGGAGCGGAGGGGCAGCGCTCGCAATCATGTCGGGCGTGAAACGATTTCCGCTGCGCTTGGCGCTTCTGGTCGCCGCGAGCGCGGTAATGATGACCGGGGCGTCGGACGCCCTACCCTCCGATGCAAACGACGTCGTGAAGGCCACCTTGAGTAACGGCCTGCGCGTGGTCATCGTACGCAACACGATCGCGCCGGTCGTCTCGACCGACCTCACGTATTTGGTGGGTTCGCGCGACGACCCGGCCTCGGTTCCCGGCATGGCCCACGCGCAAGAGCACATGATGTTCCGCGGCACCAAGAACCTCTCGACCGGCGAACTCGGTACCCTCGCGACGGCGTTGGGCGGCGCGTTCAACGCCTCGACCACGGAAACGCTGACGCAGTTCCAGTTCACGGTGCCGGTCGCGGATCTCGATGCCGTGCTGCACGTCGAGTCGGACCGCATGCGGGACGTGCTCGACGCACAATCGGAGTGGGAGGACGAACGCGGCGCGATCGAACAGGAAGTGCTGCGCGACGAAACCGCGCCGGGAAACGATTTCTTCGACTACGCGCGAGCGCTCGCGTACGCCGGCACGCCCTACGCTCACGACGGCGTCGGCACGCGCGCCGCGTTCGACCGCCTGACGGGTCCGCAAATCAAAGCGTTCTGGGAGCGTTGGTACGCGCCCAATAACGCCGTGCTCGTCGTGGCGGGCGACGTCGATCCGAGCGTGGCGCTCGCGCAGATTCGCGCCCGCTTCGACACGATTGCGCAGCGCCCGGTGCCCGCCCATGCGGCGGCGCGGATGGCGCCGCTGACGCGTACGGTCGTGCGGCGCCCGACCACGCTCGTCTATCCGCTCGCACTCGTGGGCTTCCGGATGCCCGGCCTCGACAATCCCGATTTTCTCGCTTCCTTCGTGTTGCAGGGCGTGTTGAACGCGCAACGCGGGCCGCTCCACGCGTTAGCCGAAACCGGCGAAGCGCTCGACGGCGAGTGGTTTGCGCTGCCCTACGTGCCGGAAGCGCAACTGGGCTTCGCGACGGCGGCCCTCGCGCCGGGCATCGATCCGAGCGCGATGACCAAGCGCCTCGAAGCCATCGTGACGGAGTACGCGCGGCACGGCGTACCGCAGGAACTCTTCGAGTCGACCAAGCGGCGCCTGATCGCGGATCAAGAACAGAGCCGGAATTCGATCGAAGCGCTGGCCTCGGATTGGGCGACGACGATCGCGCTCGACGGCGAGCCGTCGATCGCGCGCGAACAGGAGTTGCTGGCGCAGGTCACGCTGGCCGACGTCGACCGGGTCGCGAAGCGCTATCTCGACGTGCGCCACGCGATCGTCGGCGCGCTGTCGCCTTCGCCCGGCGCGTCGCAAAATGCCGCGCCGTCGGCACCGCAGCAGGTGCAGGAGAAACCGCTCGACCTGCGGCCGGTTTCGTCCCGGCTGCCCGACTGGGCGCAGCAGCTGGTCGAGCACGTCGAAGCCGCGCCGTCGAAGCTTTCGCCGGTGCAGACGACGCTGCCGAACGGCATCACGCTGATCGTTCAGCCCGAAACGATTTCCGACTCGGTGTTCTTATACGGTAACGTTCGCAGCAACCCGTCGATTCAAGAACCCGCCGGCAAAGAAGGCGTGGCGTCCGTCACGAACGGGATGTTCCAGTACGGCACTCGAACGCGCGACCGCGCCGCCTTCGAGCGGGCGCAGGACGATATCGATTCGGAAGTCGCGGGCGGCAGCGCCTTCGGTTTGCAGTCGACTTCGGCTTCGTTCGACCGAGCGGTCGCGTTGCTGGCTGAAAACGAATTGCAGCCGCGTTTCGACGCGCCGACCTTCGAGCTATCGCGACGCCGCGCGATCGAGGAGCTCGAGACGGCGCTCAACGGATCCAACACGATCGCGATGCGACGCGCGGAGCGGAAGCTGCTGCCGCCCGGCGACCCCGAATTGCGCGAGCCGACGGTGAGCGAGATGCGCGAGCTGAGTCTCGACGACGCGCGAGCCTACTACGCGCAGACGATGCGGCCCGATCTGACGACGGTCGTCGTCATCGGAAACGTGACCGCGGCGCACGCGCGGGACGTCGTCGCGCGCGCCTTCGCCGGTTGGCAGGCGGCAGGTCCGGTTCCCTCGCTCGACCTGCCGGCCGTGCCGCTCAACGCGCCGGGCGACGTGACCTTGACCATTCCCGCGATGGGCCAAACCGACGCGACCTTCTTGCAAACCGTGCCGCTTTCGCGGTCCGCGCCCGACATGTACCCGTTGCAGCTCGGCAACGCAATCCTCGGAGGCGGCGGGTCGGGCGGGCCGGAGCAGAGCCGCCTGTTCCGCGACCTGCGCCAGAACACGGGCCTCGTGTACTCCATCGGCTCGCAGCTGACGGCGGGCAAGACCCGATCGCAGTTGTCGCTGTACTTCGCGTGCCTGCCGGCGAACGCACAGCGCATCTCGGCGCTGATCGACGCCGAGATCGACAAGATGAAGAAGGAGCCGGTCGGCTCGTTCGAGCTCTCGCTCGTCAAAGCGTCGATCGTCCGCCGGACCGTCATCGCAAACTCGTCGGTCAGTTCGATCGGCACGTCGCTGCTCGACGACGCGGCCAGCGGGCTGCCGCTCGATCAGGCCGATGTCGACGTGCGGCACTATCTCGCCACCGATCCGCCGGCCATCACCCATGCCTTCGAGGCGTACGTCCACCCCGAGAACTTCGTGCGCGTGATCGAAGGTCCGTAGTCCCGTGCGGCCCGCCGCGCTCGCGACGGCGCTCGTCACGCTGTGGGCGCCGTTCGCTGCGCCCCCGGCGCTCGGCGACGACGCCGCGCAGCCGTCGGCGAACGCGCTGTACGATGCGGCCTTCGACCGCTGGCGAGCGCTCCCGCTGCCGCCGTTCGCCGCCTATCGGGCGCACGGCGTCGCGACGCGGCGCGGTCACGTCAAAGAATGGAAGGACGACGTCTGGTACCGCGAGAGCGACGGTCGCTGCACGACGGTCGGCGTCGCGCTGGACGCAGGGGACCGTCCCGATCCGCCGGAGTTCGGGGCCCGGTGCTTTTCACCGCGGTACTCCTTCACGTTCGTACCGCAGCGCAACGGTTCCGGCGGCGGCGCGCTGCCGATGGACGTTCCGGCTCCCGAGCCGGGTGCCGGCGCAGACCTCAAGACGATCGGAAGCGTCAGCGTGCGCGCGCGGCCCTACGAGGTCACGTTCGAGGGCGACGAGAGCGTGGACGGCACCGCGGTGGCGCATCTGTCGCTGCGGCCCTACGGCGATCCGTCCAAGCACATCCTGCGCGACGTGTGGATCGACCGCGCCACGAACGGCGTCGTGCGGCTGCGTGGGGAAGCGACCGCGAGCGCGCACCTGATCCGCCTCGTCTTCGATGCGTTCTACGACGAATCCGAGAGCGAACAGAGCCTGCGCCGCATCGTGGGATACGGTAAGGCGCAGCTGCTGCTGGTCAAAGTCGGCGCGGACTTCACCTACGCGCTCGAGGGCCTCGCGTACCCGGACTCGCTGCCGGACTGGTATTTCGACCGCCGGGCATATTTCGCGCACGGCGGCATCCCGCCGCCCTGAAGGCGGTCCGACAGGCTCCTAGGACGCCGCGAGGACGTTTCGAGGACGGCTCTTCATCTATCGTACGAACACGACGTCCTCGGGGCGTTCGGCTTGGCCGTTGGGGAACGCGTGACTGAAGAGGAATTCGGCCGTCTCGTACGCCGTATCGAACTGTCGGCTCAGCGTGGCTATGCGCGCTACTTGCGGCGCACGTTGTTGCTGGGTTGGATCGGGGTCGTCTTTCCCTTCGCCTTGATCGCGATCACCTGTGCGGTCATGGCGATGGCCGTGGCCCTGGCGCCCCCGGCCTCGCGGGCGCTCCTTGCCAAGGCGCTCGTGCTCCTCATCGCGCCGCTCTATCTCGTGGCCAGAGCCTTCGTCTTCAGCTGGCCGGTACCGGCCGGCGTGAGGCTCGAGCCGGCCGAGTTTCCCGAACTCTTCGGGCTGCTGGAACGCTTGCGCCGCAAGCAGGGCGCGCCGGCACCGGAAGCCGTGTACCTCGACGGCTCCTTCAATGCGACCGTCGCGCAGCAGCCGCAGCGCGGCGTCTTCGGAGCGCGACGCACGTTCCTCACGCTGGGCCTGCCGCTGATGGACTCGCTCTCGCCCCTCCAGCTCGAGGCCGTACTCGCGCACGAATTCGGGCACGTGACCGGCGGACGGGGCGCGACGACCAGGCAGATCTACGCGATGCGGCTGACGATGGAGAAGTTGGCCGGCCATTCCCGCGCCGACGGAGATCTGGTCGTGCGTCTGGTCGGTCCGTTCTACCGGCGCTTCGTCCGTTACTTCGATGCGTACTCGTGCGTGGCGGCGCGGCGCGTCGAGATCGAGGCCGACCGCGCGGCGGCGGCCCAGGTCGGAAAAGAGGTCCTTGCGAGCGCGCTCGTGGCGCTGAGCGTCCAGGACCAGCGTATCGATCGTGATTTTTGGGAGCCGCTGGCCGAGGAGCTGGAAGGCTGTGCGCTTCCGCCGGTCGACATCTACGAGCGCATCGCCGAAGTCGCCGCGCGACCGCTGGCCGACGCGGCACCGTTGTTGCGCAACGCGCTATCGGTGGTCTCGCAGAGCTTCGACACGCACCCGTCGTTGGCCGAGCGCCTGCGCGCGCTCGAGGTTGCGCCGGAGGCGGCGCTGGCGCCGTTGTCGTTCGGAGCGCTTCGCGAGACGGGTTCCGCCGCCGGAGCGTATCTCGCGGCCGGCCGCGCGAAGGTGGCGGCCGACCTCGGCAAGCGCTGGGCGAGCGACCACTCACAGGCGTGGAAGACGGCGCGCACCGAGGGCGCGGCGCGGCGCGAGCGACTCGCGGTGCTCGACGGCCTGGCCGAAACGCTGACGCGTGAGGAATTGCACGAACGCGTAAAGCTGGCATACGGGGTCGACCGCGCCGACGTGGAGAGCTTGGCGCTGGAACTGCTCGCGCGCCACGCGAACGATGCCGTGGCCCAATTCTACCTCGGCTCCGTGCTCGCCGACCGGGGCGACCCGGATGCCCTGCGGTGGCTCGAGCGCGCGGCGCAGGCCGATGTCGACGCGATCGTGCCGGCCGCCAACCGCGCGATCGCGCTGCTCGTGAAACTCGGCCGGGTCGAAGACGCCGAGCGCCTCGCGGATCGTACGGTCGCCCGCCTCGACGAACTCGACGACGACTGCGCGGCGTGAAACGGCTCGCGCCGTTCCCGCTACGGCGATCTTCTGCAAATGTGATGTAAGCGGGACGGCTTTTGGACGCTTGGGTTGTAGTGTGAGGGTGCGTCGCCACATCCGGCGGCGCGAACGGAGAAAGGCCGGTCCATGCGCTCTCACTCCGCCGTACGGGCCCAAGGCCGTGCGGTTGAATTCGTTCCTTCTGCCGCCTCGGAGGACGACGATGCGTCGCTGTCCGGGAGCTCGGAGCGTGCCGGCGGCTGGCCCGTCTCCGTCGTCAGCGGCTTGACGATCGCGGTCGCGTTCGTGCTCGGCGCCGCGCTGATCTATCGCAGTTTGTTCGCGGCCCTCGCGCACGTGCGCTGAAGCTCGGACCGGCGCACCGCGCTCGGCCCTACGAGGCCGGCGGTACGACGACGACCGGGATCGGGCTGCGGCGGACGACCCCTTCGGCGACGCTCCCCAGAAAGAGGCGCCGCAGGCCCCGGCGCCCGTGCGTGCCGATCGCGATCAGATCGGCTTCCACCTGAACGGCCGTCCGCAGCAGCGCGTCGACGGGCTCGCCCCGAGCGATCGTGGTGTCAGTGGCGACGGCTAGCGGGCTTGCGGACTGGGCGGCCTCGTCCAGCAACAGCCGCGCCGCGTCCTCCGACGGCTGCTCGGTTGCGATCGCCGTGCACAGCACGACGCGCGCGCCTTCGAGACGGGCCAGCGCCAGCGCAAAGGCCGTCGCCGCAGCGCACGTCTCCGATTCATCCACGGCGGCCAAGATCGTCTTGAAAACCGGCGGTTCCCTGAGGCCGGTCGGATGTACGACGAACGTCGGAACGTGCGTCGACCGAAGGACGCCGTCGGCCGTGCTTCCCAGGAAAAACCGTTCGACTCCGTGCTTCCCCTGCGTTCCCATGACGATCGCGTCGGCGGCGCATTCCCTGGCGTGTTCGACGATGGCACTCGCCGGCGAGCCGTCCAATAGCACCGTCGTCGCGGACACGCCGGCATTTTCGGCGCGCTTCGCGACCTCGCCCAGGATCGCGCGGGCGGCATCGTCGACCGCCGCAAGCACGGGGGTCGGGTCGAGCACGCCCTGCGGCACGGCGCATTCCGCGATGACCGCCGCGTGGTTCACGGCGGTGCAGAAGATCAGTTCGCTTCCGTGTCGCAGCGCTAGCGCGACGCCCAACTCGATCGCTCGACTTGCCGTTTGCGATTCATCGACGGGAACGAGAACCCGTCCGAGGATACGGTTCATTCCGGTCATGTGGACCTCTCTCGTCGTTTCTTTCGTTTCGCGCGAGGTGTTACGACTTTGGTCGAAGCGCGAGCGTGACGCCGCCATTGCGGGGGCATGTGCGCGCCGGCCGTTGCGATAGCTTGCTAATACATAAGGAGTATGGAGGACGAGTCTTCACGACTCCTTCGCAACAATCGTTACGTTTCGCCGCTACCGTTTCTCATTGAGGTAATTGGCTTCTTGCGACGCTCCATTGTTAATGAGGCGCACGACCGGGTCGTGCGGCACTGGCCCGCCGGCCACGACGAACTCGTTCCTGCGTTCGCTACAGTCAACGTGAAGGCGTAACATGAAACGACGTATTTCTCCCCTGCTCTTTGCCGCGGCCGCGTTCGCTTTGTTCGTTCCGGGGATGTTCGGCGCGCCCAAACCGACCCAGGCGATGCCGACGTTCGCGCAGGCGTACGGCTTGAAGTGCAGCGCCTGCCATACGATGGTGCCGTCCCTCAACGCTTACGGCCGATACGTTCAGCGTACCGGCTACGCGGCGCTCGACCGTGCGGTGCTCGATAAGGCTGTCCCGATCTGGGTCGACGAGGCCGTCAACTACGATTCGTCGCAGAGCAAGCAGGTGCCGAACACGACGCAGTGGGATCCGGCGAATTTGGCGATTCACGCAGTGGGCTACGCCGCTCCGGACGTCACGTACCACGTGCAGCAGTGGATCGTGCAAGATAACCAGTCCGGCGGCCTCGACACGCTTTGGGCGGCGTACAGCAAGCTCTTCAATCACGACGGCCACCTCTTCGTAGGCAAGCTCGAGAACCCGGCGCCGTCCGTTTACAGCCAGGACTTCGAGCTCGACGGGCCGCTGGCGTCCGCAACGGTCGTCGGCGAACACGACTGGTCCGCGACCCTGTACGGGAACCGGTGGGGGACGAAGCTCGCGTACACGCCGAAGAACCTCGATATCGAAGCGAGTTGGCTGTTCAGCAGCGACGACCTCAACGGGTTCAGCGATTTCAACCCCGGCGACAAGACCTTTCAGTGGAAGGTCGCGTACGCGCAACCGAAGCAGCCGATCGAAGTGGGCTTGTTCGGAAGCAACGGCGCGCTTCCGGTCAGCACCGGCATCGATCAGTACAATTCGATCGCGGGGTACTTGCAAATCGATCCCAACCCGAAGCGTTATCCGGGCCTGTTGTTCATCTACCAATCCGGCCTCGATAAGAACCCGGGTATCGGCGTGAACGGAACGGCGCTGCCGGAGACGGGCAGCCAGGGTCTGAGCGTCGGACTCTACGAGAGCTTCTTCCAAGGGAACGTGATGCTCGGCGCCCGGCACGACCTCAACAACAGCGGTCCGAACGGGCAAGTGCTCAACGGCGAGTCGATCAACGTCGGCTTCAACGTTCCCTACGTGAAGTATCTGCACGGGTACGTCGAGACGAACTTGGGTTCGACGTCGTCTTGGTACGGCGGGACCGGCGCGCCTACGTACAAAGGCATGCTCTGGCTGACGATTCCGGTCGCCACGGTGAACGGTCAGTACTAGCACTAGACCGCTACCAACGGGCGCCGTCGCGTGGTTGGCGCCGCCGCATCTTGGGTAGACATCGTAATGGCCCGGCCGAGCGCGTCCGCGAGCCGGATTTCCGAGACTTGCGCCGGCTGCAGATCGATCTTTTGCCGTATCTGTCGTCGTTCGGACGCAGCGAGGCGCGCGTCCTCACCAGCATCGACGCGCTGATCGCGAGCTTGCGCGCGATCGCCGGTGAAGCGTCGGTATACCCGCACGCCCGGGCATTCTTCCGGGGCGAACGGTTCCTGCGTGAGAACACGCGCGACATTTTCGGAGCGCCGGCCGGGTCGCGGCGCACGCGCATCATGGTGAGGTTTGCAAGCGAAATGGCACGCGATCCCGCTTTGGTCGAAGCGCTGATAGCAGCCGGAATGAATTGCGCGCGCATCAACTGCGCGCACGACGACGTTTCGGCCTGGCGCGCGATGGTCGCGAACGTCCGGCGTGCGGAATAGCGTCTCGCGCCCGCGTGCAAGATCTGTTTCGATTTGGCCGGCCCGAAGGTACGGGCCGCACTGGTGCGGGTGCCCGACCCCGGCCATCGCGTGCACGGCGGCGACCGTATCCTCTTCGCCGAAACGCTCGATAAGCCGAGCGAAACGTTCCCGATTGCGTTCACGAGCTCGTTTCCGAAGGTGCTGCTCTGGATCTTCGAAGCCGCGCACGTCCCGATCAGCTGGGCGACCGAGGTGCTCGACGGCTTCATCAAAGACGGGAAACCGTCGCGCGCCGAGTTCACCGACGCGGCCGCCGGCTCACGATTGCGACGTTAGCCGTTGTTGCGGTTGCGAGCGCGCTACCGTACACGTCCAGCGCGTCGCTGCTCGGGTTCGTCGCGCTTACCCTCGGCGTTCTTCGGAGTCCTCGCGCTGATGGTCGCGGCGAACGCGGTGCGGGAGCGCGCGAAGGTGTTGCGGCCGGCCCTGATGGAACCACCGGCAGGCGAGGTATACAGCCTCGCGGTGTTCTCTTGGGGAAGTGATACGATGGAGACGGTTGTGCCGGGGCGCTCGTTGCCCGGCGACTGGCCACAGGCGGGCCCGGTTCGGACGGACTGGACGCGCGACGAAGTCGCCGCCTTGTTCGAGATGCCTTTCCCGGACGTCGTCTTTACCGCTCAGCGCGTCCATCGAGCCAACTTCGATCCCTGCGAGGTTCAGATCTCGACGTTGCTGTCCGTCAAGACGGGCGGCTGCTCCGAAGACTGCGGCTATTGCCCGCAGAGCGCGCGGCACAAGACGGGGGTTCTCGCCGAACCGCTGCTCGATGTCGAGACGGTGATCGAGGCCGCGCGGGCGGCGAAAGAGGCCGGCGCTTCCAGGTTCTGCATGGGCGCCGCGTGGCGTTCGCCCAAGCAGCAAGACGTGGAGGCGGTGTGCGAAATGGTCGAGGGCGTTAAAGCCTTGGGCCTCGAGACCTGCGCGACGCTGGGAATGCTGACTGCCGATCAGGCCGCGCGGCTCAAAGAATCCGGCTTGGATTACTACAACCACAACATCGACTCGTCGCCCGAGTTCTACGCTGAAATAGTCACGACGCGAACGTTCTCGGACCGCATCGACACGTTGCAGAACGTGCGCGCCGCGGGCGTGAAAGTGTGCTGTGGCGGGATCCTGGGTCTGGGAGAGACGCGCGAGGACCGAGTCACGTTCGTCACGACGCTCGCCACGATGTCGCCTCATCCCGAGAGCGTTCCCATCAACATGCTCGTGCGCGTTGCGGGAACTCCTCTTGCAGCGAACGAGCCGATCGATATTATCGAATTCGTCCGGGTTATCGCGGTCGCGCGCATAACGATGCCGGCTTCGCGCGTGCGGCTCTCGGCGGGACGCGAAGAGATGTCCGACGAGGCGCAAGCCTTGTGTTTGCTGGCCGGAGCGAATGCGATCTTCTACGGTCCGAAATTGCTGACGACGGCGAATCCCGGCTACGAGCACGACCGGGAGCTCCTGGGCCGGTTGGGGATATCGCCGGCCTGAGAGCGAGCCCGGTTTCGGAATGAGAACCGGCCGCCGTGCCGAACGACGGAGCCGCTAGGAGTATGTGCTATGAAGCTTGCGGGTTACGTAATCGGGCTGGCCGTCGGCGTCGCATCGATCGGCGCGACGAGCCTGCCCGCGCCGGCGGCGCCGCGCGCCCTTACTGCCGAAGCGCTCCACGGGCGCATTTTGGGACCGGTTTCGCCGAACGCATCGATCGAGGTGCACGTGCTGCTGCCGGGCCGGCATGAGGACGAGCTCGACCGGCTGATCGCGATGCAGGCGACCCCGGGCTCTGCGGCGTTCGGAAACTACCTCACGCCGCAGGAGTTCGGCGCGTACTTCGGCGCCGATCCGGCCGTCTACGCGCGCGCGATCGCGATCCTACGCGCGAGCGGCTTCACGATCGGCGAACCTGCCAACAATCGCCGCGACATCGTCGCATACGCGCCGGCCGCGGCCGTGTCCGCCTTTTTCCAGACGCCGCTCGACGTGCACGCCGAGAACGGACGCGTCTTTTACGCCGCCCGCTTCGCGCCGGTCATTCCGGCCGCGCTGAACGCGGAGCTTGTGACGGGGTTGGACGACTACCACCTGATGCACTCGCATCTGCGCCGGCGCCCGCTGGCGATCGTCGGGGGCAACTTCAGCTGGTCGCCGGCCGACGTCGCGCTCGCCTACGATCTCAACCCGCTCTACAGCGCGGGCTTGACGGGCAAGGGAATTACGATCGTGAACGCCACCGCGGGTGCCGCGACGCCCGCCGACCTCGCGCGCTTCGAGTCGACGTTCAAGCTTCCGGCGGCGGCGTTGGTCTCGACTCCGATCGACGGTCCGCTCTCGACGAGCTGCGGGTCGGGTTGCGATAATGGTGAGTCGACCCTCGATGTCGATTGGGCGACGGCGACGGCTCGGAACGTGACCTTTCATCAAGTCGTGGCGCACACGTCGGCGAACACGGATTTCGACGATGTCTACAAATACGTCGTCGACAAGCTCGGGTCCACGGCGCACGTCGTGACGACCAGCTGGGGGAACTGCGAACGAGATCAGGCTGCATCCGAGACCGCGCTCGACAACAGCTATTTCAAACAAGCCGTTGCGGAGGGGCAATGGTGGTTCTCCGCGGCCGGCGATAACGGCACCGACGATTGCCAGGACGGTAAAACCGGGACTTCGGTCGACTTCCCCGGCTCGTCGCCGTACGTCGTGAGCGTCGGCGGAACGAACGTCCACGCCACGATCAATGCGGCCGGCAACGTTACGAAGTACGGTTCGGAGACCGTCTGGGAGTACGGGAACTGTTCTGAGACCGACGGCTTGAGTTCGAACGGCGCCGGCGGCGGCGGGAAGAGCCTCGTGTACCCGAAGCCGTCGTACCAGAGCGCGCTGACGCCGAAGGACGGCCGGCGCGACGTTCCGGACGTGTCGCTGCTCTCGGACGATGTGAACGACGGCCTCTTCATCTACGATAACGGCCTCCAGTCAGGCGAGGGCGGCACGAGCGAGGCCGCGCCGCAATGGGCCGGACTGCTCGCGATCGTCGAGCAGAAGAAGCGCAGCTACAAGAGCGTCATCGATCCGCACGTGCGCCTGTACCAGCTCGCAGCGTCGTCGAAGCACGCGTCGTATTTCCACGACGTCACGAAGGGGAACAACGGCGTCCCGGCGTGCGCGCAAGATGTAGCGGTCTTTCCCGGCTACAACGCGGCGGTCGGATTCGATCTCGCGACCGGGATCGGCAGCTACATCGGCGCCTCCCTGGTCGACGCCTACTAGCTAGCTCAGACTAGCGCTACCTCGGTCCATTCCCGACCCGTGGCCTCGAGCACACATCGTACGCGCGCGGTGTGAGTTCTTCGTGCGCCCGCGCCGGTTCGGGAAGGGAGCGAGGCCTAAATCCTCCTTTCGGGGAAAGTCGGCAGCGTCCGCGACGTTCTGATGGTTTCCGCACTTCGGCGGTGTGTCTCAGATCACAGTAAGCGAAGTGCGCATCGGCGGGTCACGGTCGCGTGCAGTGCACGCACATAGCAGCTAGCGCGTCTCTAAAGGAGATCTCAGTGCTTCATCTCGCGTTCGTTCATCTCGATTTTGCCTCGATCGTCGGTGCCATCACGCATTTTTTTGCTACGGTGCTGAGCGTTTCGGGCCCCTCCTCTAGCGGTTAAGATTCAGCCTTCGGCGGGCTGACGCCGGGGGGCACACAAGGTATGCGGCCGGGGGCAGGGGGAATTCCCGTGCCCTGGAGGTCTTTTGCCCGGAAGCGTCACACGGCTCAGGCCACGAGTCGGCTCGTTGAATCAAGCGCTGGCCGCGTTTCGCTCGGCCCGCCTTGCCACGTGCCTCTCGGAACTCCACGGCCTCGACTGCGTGGCCGCTGCGACGCTGCGCGCGAGGGCGCGGCTGCGCCTCGGCGACCCCAAGAGAGCGCTGGAGGCCGTTCGCAAGGTATCTGCGGACGATAGCCGCGATCGGGGTGAGCTGGCGCTTCTGCGGGCCGTCGCCTGCTCGCGGCTCGGCCGGGCGGAAGAGAGCGAAGCTGCGTTCGTCGACGCGCGGGTGTACGGCGTCTCGTCGACCGATGCCGCGCTCCAAGCGGAGATCGACTTTTACCTTGGATTGACGGCGTTCGCCGAAGGCAGCCTCGGCGAGACGCGAACGGCTTGCCGGCGCGGGCTCGAGGTCGCCCACGCGGCCGGACGTGCCGCGACCTCGAACGGTGGCGCGATGGTGCCGCTCGCGCACGTCGTTGCGCGAACGTACGAGCTCTTAGGGCTCGTGGAGGCAACGGAGGGTCGCTACGGCGAGTTTCTCGTGCATGCCCGCAGCGCGCTTGCGACGCTCGATGCGAGCGACGTGCCCGACGTCTTCCAGGAGGCGTTTGCCGTCAAGAATCTCGCGATTCTGGTGCGGGATTTCGACCTTGAAGAAGAGGCTCGGCTGGTGGCGGGCCGCGCGGCGACCCTGGCGTGGACCGACGATGTTTCACGGCCGCGGTTCGTTACGGCGGAAGCGCTCGGCTGGTGTTCGGCCCTGCAGGGGGACCCCTTGCGAGCCTTGCGCTGGTTCCGGGAAGCGGCGGATGCCGCGTCGACCGTTCCGGAACGCGTTCTTTCGAGCGTTGACAAGACGCTCTTGACCCGGGAGCTGGGGTATCAGCTGCTGGCGACCGAGGAACTGGAACATGCAATGGCGCTTGCAAGTTCCTATGACTGGGAAGGTACGGTCGACGATTATCGGCTCTACCTGCTGCCGTTAGCGCAAGCCGCGGCACCCGTCTCGCCGCTTCAAGCACGCGCGGTCCTGGACCGGTACTGCGGAATCCGCAATGCGATGGACCCGACGTTTGCCGCCCGAATCGAGGCCCGCGTTCGAGCGGAAGAATCGTACACGCACGGCATCGTGCTGCGCGCCGAAGGACGGATCGCGGCGTCGACCGAGCGGCTGAGAGTCGCCTTTGAGACGTGGGAGAGTATCGGCTACCAATGGCGGGCCGGTCGCGCGGCGCTCGAGCTCGCGGAACTCAACGCCGGCGAGGCGTTCCGTCTGGCGCTGCGCCGTGAGATCGCGCGCCGGCCGGAGTCCGTCTTTGCGACGCGCGCTCGATTAGTCGCTTGAGTACGAGCGGCACGAGCCAAGCTCCATGAGCACCTCGTCGATCGGCCGGGATGCCGCCCGTCGGCTGGCTTCGCACCTCGACGATATGCGGCGGGAGATCGTCGCGTCCGTCGTCGGCTCGCCCGATCTCCCCGGGCCTGGTTCGTATGCGACCACCGTATTCGCGAACGACTTTCTCGACCGGCTGCGCCAAGATCTCGAAGCCGAGTATTCCGAAAGCGCCGGCTCGTTGGCCGGCGCTGAGTCTCACGGGGACGAGGGCTTCGAGTATTCCCGGATCGGGGCGATCGCCTGCGCGGTCATTTCCGCGGCGTACGTCGCGGTGCACGGCCATTCGGATGAGGTGGCGCTCTACCTCGCCCACCGCTCCAAGGAGCTGGAGCAGCGGTTTCGGGTCGAGCGCAGGAGCCGGTCCGTCGATCCGGTGGAGCAGCTCATCGGCGACGACGTGGTCGCTTCGTTGCTGTCCGCGATCGAGGTTCGGAGCGCGTCGAACTACGAGCACTCTCGCGCGGTTGGCATGTGGTGCAGCCGCATCGCGAGGGCAATGGGCATGGACCCCGAGCGCCAGGCGTTTGCGGCCTTGGCCGGCAAGCTGCACGACGTGGGGAAGATCGCGACGCCCACCGATATCCTACTCAAGCCGGCCGCGCTGACCGTCGACGAATGGGACACGATGCGCGCGCACTCACGGATCGGCGCGAAGATGCTCGAACGCATCCCCTCGCTCAAGGAGTTCGCGCCGATCGTTCGTTCCCACCACGAACGTGTGGATGGCAGCGGGTATCCCGATGGTCTCGAAGGCGAAGCGATTCCGCTCGTGGCGCGGATCGTTGCGGTATCGGATTCGCTCCATGCGATGATCTCGAAACGTCCGTTTCGTGAGGCGCTCCCGGTGCCGGAAGCGCTGGACGAGCTTCGCGGCGGGATGGGCACGCAGTTCGATCCGGCCGTCGTCGAGGCCGTCCTCGACATCGTGCAACCGTCGAGGGCGTCGCGCACGGCAATGGCGGCTCGAACGGCTCGAGCAGGGCCGGCCTAGCCGCTCTCAAAACCGCGCCAACGTCGGCGCGCACTGCATGAGTGGCGCGAGAATTTCAAGGAGAGTGCGGCGTGGCTAGGCGCATCGTGTCGACGGTTCATGCGTGCATCGCGTTCGCCGCCGCGATGATCGGGAATCGTCGGATGCAGTGCGGAACCCGACGGTTCCGCGCGTTGCTGCTCGAACGGCGCGAAAGGTTGCGCGGGGTGTGACAGGCGCATGGCACAGTGCGGGTGTATCATGCAGTTGTCGGGCGAAATCGCCACGACGGTCTCCCGCAAAGGCCGCATGGCTGGAGCGCGGGAGGCGGCCCGAGTCGCGGGCCATGAGTGAGCCGCATGCCGGTGAGGAGCCGGTTCTCGAACAGGGATGTTCGGTGAAGGCACGCACGACGAACGGTCTCCACGCTCGTCCTCGAACCCATCTATAGCGACGCAGCGGGGTCGGTCCCCGATGAACCGCACGTGCGGCAGAACCGCAACCAGACGGCCGGCGTTCACGCGCCGCCGCGCTGACGGTCGAACCGAAACCATACAACCGCGAAGGGAAGATCGTGCGCGGCGAATACACGGTCGGGCTCGATATCCTCGCGCTAAAGTTCAAAGCCGCAGGCTTCGCGCTCGACCGAAACGCGATCGACTGGCTGCGCCTCTTGAACGGCGAGAACACGACGTTCTACGAGCGCTTCCAACCGCGGCAACCTGCGGATCTGGGGCGGCGCCTCGACCGCGCTCTTCGCTATCTTGGAACCGACGCCGGATACGCTGGCCTTCGCGGATGAGATCGGCAAGACGCTCTGCGATCCAAGCACGATGGAAGGGCCGGCCCACGCCGCGCAGGAGACACCGGGAGACTGGGCCTACCGCGTTCCGATCGGCTTCGGTGGCGATCTGCTGAACGCCGATTGGGCGCGTTGCGGCCGTCCGCACGCGGGGCTATCGGATCCCTCGACGGGCGGCGACACCCGTCGTTCCGCGGTGGTGCTGAGCGCACTAGCCGAATAGCGCCGATCAGAGGTGCCGGGCCGTCATTTCGCGCCAATAGCGCGCCTTGTGCGCCTCGCCCGGCCACACGTCGAAGGCGTGCCAGATTCCCTTATGCCATAGCGCTTGGCTGAGCTGGCGATTGCTATCAAAAAAGTGATCGGCTCCCCCCACGGCTAGCCGGATGTCGAGGGATCGCAGGTTCCGGAGAAGTTCGGCGTCGTGCAGATTGGGGACGAAATGGTTGGGCGTGTGAAAGTAAATATTCGTGTCGTAATGGCCGCTGAACAGGTCGGGAAAGTACGCGTATTGGCGCGTGAGGTCGTAACGTCCACTAAAACCTACGACCCTGCGAAACAGGGACGGGTGGCGGAACGCGATGTTCACGGCATGATAGGCGCCGATACTGCATCCGTGAGCGACGAGCTGTGAATCGGCATTGAGGGACCGCGAGAACGGAAGCACTTCACACAGGATGTATTGCTCGAAGCGGCGATGGCGGTCGATCCGTTCCCACGGAGCGATGCCGAACGCATAGAGGCTCTCGGAATCGTAGCTATCGACGCAGAAGAGCTGAAGGGCCCCCGCTTCCACGCGGTGGCGAACGGCGTCGAGGATCCCCCAGCTCTCGTAGTCGAAGAACCGGCCTTGCCGCGTGGGGAATACCAATACGCGATCGCCGGAGTGACCGAATACGAGCAGTTCCATGTCGCGATTCAAGCGGTGACTGAACCACTTGTGATACTGCCGGTTCACGCTTGCCCGGGCGATTCCGCTTGCGCGTTCGAGGCGCTCGTGTTAGCGTCGAAGATGCGGTCTCGAAACGGTTCCAGGAGTTGCGTCCAGAGTTCGTAGCCCGCCGGGCCGAGGTGCAAGCCGTCGTCCAGAAACAGCTCGGGGCGCGGCTTTCCATCCAGAAGCATGGCATCGAACAGAGGCACGAAAAAGCCGTGGGGACGGCGCTCGATCTCGCCTCGAACCAGCTCGTTCGCCCGGCGTATGTCATCGAGAAGGTCGCCGCGCGCGGGACTGGGCTTGATCGATATGAACCCGAAAGAGATCGGCCCGCAAGCGCGGTCGACTTTGGCGGCCAGTTGTCGGAAAGAGGCCAGCACGTGCTCGGGCGAGCGGCCGTCCCCAAGGTCGTTGTCGCCGGCATAGACGACGAGCGACGCTGGCCCGAGGGGCGGAACGATCCGCTCGAAGAAATACGAGCACGCCTCCAACGTGGACCCGCCGAAGGCGGCGTTGACCGTGCGCTCGCTCTTGAGGTCCTCCGCCATCGTCGTCCACAGGCGGATGGAGGAACTGCCGTAGACGACGGCGGGGTTCGGGACGGGCCGGGCGGCGAGTCGCGCGATCAACTCGCGCACTTCCGGTTCGTACCATTCCATCTCTACCAGTCTAGAGCACGAAGCCCGAAACGGAATTTAAAGTACAATTAAGGCCGCACAAGATTGATTGCCGCTAACCTCGGCGTTTCGGCCGCGGCGGGTATCGGCCGGTTCTAAGAGCGCCGCGCAACGCTCGGCAGTCCGAGACGAAGGAGTCGCCCGTACGCCCGGGCAACTCGTCGCACTACCGGAGAGGCGCCGGACATCGTCGTCGAGGTCCTTCTCGCCGGACGATCGCGCGGATCGCCCGGGGTCGCTTTGACCGAGCGGATCTCTGCGGCGGTCAACCGTTCAAATGGGAAAAGCCCCGCCACGGTAACGGAGCGATTCCACGTCGTCGAAGAGTTCGATGTCGGTGCGCAAGGTCGCGAGCGTTCGGAACAAGAACGCGCGGTCGCGCTCGCTGCTGAGTACTTGCGCGAGCCTTTCGGAGCTGCCGACCGCTACGTCCCATTCGCGCGCTTCGATCGGGATCGCCTCGAGGTGCTTGTAGCGAGCGAGCAGCTTCGCGGCAGATTTCGCGCCCCAGCCGGGCAGGCCCGGGAACCCGTCGGCGGCATCGCCGACGAGGGCCAAGTAGTCGGGAATACTCTTGGGTCTCACGCCGAACTTTGCCACGACGCCGGCTTCGTCGTAGGTCGTACGCTTGCGACGATCCAACTGCACGACGCGCCCCGCGCGTACGCATTGCGCGAGATCCTTGTCCGGCGTGCAGATGACGACACGCCCGACCCGTGGATCGGCGTCTGCCGCGGCGGCTGCGGCGGCAAGTGCGTCGTCGGCTTCAAACTCCACCATCGGCCACACAACGAAACCCGCTTCGACCAGCGCTTCTTCGAGCAACGGGAATTGTCCGAAGAGGACCGGATCGAGGCCGCTACCGTCCTTGTATCCGGGCCACAAGGCGTTGCGGAACGACTCGATGATACGATCGGTTGCGACGGCGACGTGGGTCGCGCCGTCGCGCACGAGGCCACGCAGAGATGCCACGACTCCGCGAACGGCCGCGACCTCGCGCCCCTGGTCGTCGAGAACGGACGGTAACGCATAATAGTGCCGGGGTAGCGAACACGAGGTGAGCGACGCCGCCGCGATGATCGGGAATCGTCGGATGCAGTGCGGAACCCGACGGTTCCGCGCGTTGCTGCTCGAACGGCGCGAAAGGTTGCGCGGGGTGTGACAGGCGCATGGCATAGTGCGGGTGTATCATGCAGTTGTCGGGCGAAATCGCCACGACGGTCTCCCGCAAAGGCCGCATGGCTGGAGCGCGGGAGGCGGCCCGAGTCGCGGGCCATGAGTGAGCCGCATGCCGGTGAGGAGCCGGTTCTCGAACAGGGATGTTCGGTGAAGGCACACACGACGAAAAAAGCTCGTAGGTCCCGTCGACGAGGTGGACGTTCTCGATCGACGGGCCGCGCACGTTCATCGAAAGTGTCTTGAACGCGCGAAGGTCCGACTCATTCAACGCGAAGGCTGGCACTGGCGAGACCACCCATATCCCGCAAGGTGAGCGCGGCGCATCGGCGATTGACCGCCCAAAATCGCACCGCCGCCCAGCGGTCTCCTTTGCCCGGATACCGTTACAAGAGCAGGTAACGCGCCTACAAGGCGCCGGACGGTGCGGCTCCGGTTGCATGAGCCACACGCCTGCGGTGAGATCCGTATGCCGAACATCACCGCCGCGTGGCTCCAACATTGGAATAGGCTCTTCGCGCGCGACGTCGAGCCCGTCGTGCTACGCATGTCCCGGATACCGACTGCCCGCTATCCGCGACCGCGTTCGCACCGAGCATCCGCAGCACGAGCCGTCGGGGGACGGCCGGCACCGGGGTCGCCGTCTGAGCTGAGATGCGGTCGCGCCGCCGCCACGCGCGGCGGCCTCGAGTACGGCCGGGCGCGCGCAGTAGACGTTTTTGAGACGCAGGGTGTAGTACCCTTGAAGCGGAGGGCTTTCGCTCATGCAGGTACGCTTCGCGTCCGTGCGCTTCCGGGTTACGGCTATTCTTCTTGTTGCCACGCTTGCGGCGTGCGGCGGGAACTCTCCGGTGCCGCGCGGTGAGAATGGCGCCGTCTCCCCGGCGTCCGTAGCCGGCGGCGTCTTCGCCGCGAAGCCGAAGCCGACGCCCAGCCCCACGCCCAAACCGACGCTTCCGCCCGATCAGATCGTCGCGGCGCTGGAGAGCATCGAAACATACTACGCGCGTTTGCCGCACGCCGACCCGGCGACCGACTTGGAAACGCTCGCGTCGTACGTCCGAACGCAAAAAGCGTTCTCGTCCGCGCAGCTAACGCCGGGCGGACTAACCGTGCAGTTCTCCGACGGTCGGTACGCGATGATCTTTGGCGACCATTTGCAGGAGACGAAGAAGGAGCAAAGCGACGCCGCGATCCCGCGCTCGACCGTCGCCGCCCAGCCGCTGGCCAGCGCGCCTCACGAAATTGCCTTCTTGGTGAAGAACGATGGCGATGCGGCCTTTTCTCCGTCGCGCCAACTGCGGTTCGCCGCAACGTTCCCCGCATCCGGTTGGAGCTCGTCGAGATACGCGTCGGGTGCACTCGGCGTGTCCCTTGGGAACATCCTCGCGCTCAAGCGCTTAGGACCACTCGATTGGCTCGACGTCGCCACTCATGGTGCGGTCAGCGTTCAGGCCAAGAAGTTCTCCTACGTGTGGCTGTCGACGACACCTGTGAACCCGACGACCATGAGCACGTACGCCTTGGACTTTAGCAAGAACGACGTGATGTTCGCGGTCGTGCTTTATGCGCGGCCAAAGACCCTCGTGCTGCCAACGTTCGCTTTCACGCCGAACTTCTTGACGGCGCACCTGGCGTTCAATTCGGGAGCGATCGTCGATAATCAGTCGTGTTTCGGGCAGAACCCTCTGATCGCAGCCGACGTCGCAGCCACTCTTGCGAAGAGTGGAGTAGCCACGTATCTCGGCTGGACGAAGTCCGTCGGCGGAAACGATGCAGACGAAACCGACGCCTTCCTACTCGATCGGCTGCTCGGCGAGCGCGCCCCGAGCGTCACCCTCCTCAACCAGTACGTGCACCCGCGCATGCCGCCGCAGCGGCCGTTCTCGCTCGCTCAGGTCATTTCGGCCATTTCGACGGTCACGCGTTCGGGCATTATTTCAGACACGAGTAACGTGCCGTACTCCGTGTCGAACCTTCACGATCCGCTGAACTTGCCTTATCCGCCGCTCTCGGACGGCTACATCGCACGTTTCGTCGTGACGGGAAGCGGTCAGTACCTCCCGAATCCGCTGACCGAGTATTCGCCGCCATCGATCTCCACGATGCAAGTAAACGAGGGTGCGCCGAACGCGATGCTCGTCATCGATGGTCAGTTCCCGCCGCAGACCGGAACGGTCACGGTCGGCTCTGCGAAAGCACCCGTCACGTCATGGTCGACCGGAGAGATCGATGCCGCCCTGCCCCCGAGCGCAGCCGGCGACGTAGTCGTGACGTCGAACGGCGTGCCCAGCAACGCCGCGCCTCTCACCGAGTGGTTGGGACATGCGTCCTACGTGGAAAAGGACACGCTCACCGGACACTCCGGCATAATCGGTAATGGGACCGGCAGCGGTACGCTCAAAGCGAGCGTCAAATTCTTCATACGGGCCGACGTCCACCCCGTCGTGGGGCAGATCGAGTCGTCGCCGGTGCCTCAGGCGCTCTATTTCAGCGACGTTGCGGCACCGACTACCGGCAGCGTCACCGCGGCGCAAGGCACCCTGACATTCAAGGCGCAGCCGAAACCGATCGTGCTCACGTTTTCCTTGGGAGCAGGGGCGCCGATGCGGCCGGGGTATTTCCTCGGGAACGGCACGTTCGACGTATTGCCTGCGTTCGAGGCGGAAGAACCGCCGCCCAAAGGCTGCAATGCCGGCTTACCGGGGCCTCAACCGTACGCGTCCGCGCCGTTCTGCGTGCAGGTAAATATGTCTAGCCTGAATGCGGTCACGTGCACCGACAACTACGGCGGCGCATACTGCGGCCATCCGCCGACGTCGAGTTTCAACTTCACATCGGCCGCTTACGTCGTCAATGAAAACTCCTCGATTCCGTTCGCACTCGACCGCACGGCGTATACGATATCCGCGACGGCCCACTTGCAACCGTCCAATTTCGGCAGCAGCCCGTTCGGCTATGGAACCGTCGCACCGTCGCTCACGTTCAGCTTCGACGCGCCGCTCGATCCGCCGACGACGTTTACGCCCGCGTACCGCTCAGGTCCTTAGACTGAACTCACCCCGTGGTCACGAACGAAGCGAAACGCGGTCGGACCGAAGCGCCAGTGCGTAAGCCAGATTCAACGGGAGCGTCCACCATAGTCCGGCCCGAGAGCGCGTGAGGCGCCGAAAGATGCTCGCACCAGAATAGAATCGCCGCACGGCGTAGCGGTAGCCTTCCAGCAGCGTCTCCGGGCTCATGCGCAGAGGTTGGAAGACCACGTCGGCGCGCCCGTTGTACTTGCTCCAATCCCGCGTAAGGATTCTCCCTTCCGTCTCGAAGCGCCGATACAACGGCGTGCCCGGATACGGCGTCAGGATGTTGAACGTCGCGTTTTGCACGCCGGACGCTTCGAGAAAATCCAGCGTTTCACCGAAGATCGACTCGGTGTCATCGTCGAAGCCGAAAACGACGCCCGCCTGAACCGCGATACCATGTTTGTGGATGCGATCGATCGCGCGTGCGTATTCTTCCACGCGGTTGAATCTCTTGCCGACCCCGTCCATGCTGTGTTGGGAGATGGATTCGAACCCAACGAACAGTTGTTTGCACCCGCTCTTGGCGGCCAGCGCCAAGAACTCTGCGTCGTATCCGGCGTGAATGCTAACCTGGCTGCTCCACCATTTCCGGTACGGCGCGATCGCCCGGCACAATGCACGCGCGTACTTGCGATCGCCGACGAGATTGTCATCCCAGAAGATGATCACCTTGCCGGGGAAAGAGGCATACTCTGCGGCTACGGCTGCAACCGGCCTCGTGCGAACGTTACGTTCGTACATCACGGCCACCGCGCAAAACTCGCAACCGTGCGGGCAGCCTCGCGTCGCAAAGAGCCTCCCTCCGGTGAGATCGCGCCGGTGGTATAACTCCTTGCGAGCCGGCGGCGCGGCGTCCAACCGGGGTGGCGCGGTCGAACGATAGCGCCGGGCATGCGTTCCGGCTTCGAAATCGCTCAAGAACTGCAGCCAGTGCGATTCCGCTTCTCCTACGAAGATCACATCTGCATGGGCTTGAGCTTCATCCGGCATCAATGTAACGTGCGGCCCGCCTAACGCTACCGGAACTCCGCGCTTCCGAAACTGCGCGGCGAGATCGTACGCGTGGAACGCGCTCGGCGTATGAAACGTGATGCCGACGAGATCCACCGCGATCGTGATGTCGACCGGTGACACTTCCTCATCGACATGAATTACATTCCACTCGGCGGGCACGAACGCGGCGAGATAAGGCATGGTGATTTGTTGGAAATTCAGCACGCGCGAGCGACGGACTCGTCGAATCGCCGGCGACGATGCGGTGACGAGCAATAACGTTCGCTTAGCTTGCATACGATAGCAGGCAGTTCAAAGGCGCATACGTGGAAACCTGCGGCTTGCAATTCGCGGATGTGAATCGCAGCCGACTTCTCTTCAGCGAGTGAACGCTCCGCATTCTCCCAAACGTCGTGGCTGATGCGAACGATGACGTCACGTACGTCGTCCACGGCTGTTGCAGCGATTGCGGCCGACGGCGGGCGAGTCGGCGGATTAGTTTGTGTTGCGTTCGCCATGGTGCTCCTTAATGAGATGTTAGCGACGAGGGGGAAAGCCGCGAACGCCCAACGCGGATACGTCTCTCGGCAGGCGCTCGGCCATCGCAGCATCCAAAAATCGCACGCTATTCCGATCTTGCGGTCGGCAGCCTTTGCTTTGGTGGCTACGCCGTTCCTGGTACTGGTGGCCTGAGGGGCGATTTACGCCACTGCCAATCGTGAGGGTTAAGTGGTTTTGAAAGGATTGAGCGAACTGTCTCGGGGTGCGATAGCCAAGGGCTGAATGCGGCCGATGTTCGCTGTGGCCGCGACGCCGGCTTCGGCCAGGCCTCTGGTGCTGAAGATCAGGTCGACTCCCGTTACGCGGCCGGCGATTTCTGTGAGATGTAACAGCATCGTACGCTGGCTTACCGGCGCGATAACGTCAGGCGACTTTGACATCCAAGAGTGCGAGCATCAGACCGAACGCTGCCGTCCGGTTCGTCGGCACGACGCCGTCGCTGGGCATCGGCCTGGGCTCGCCGAGCGCGATTTCGCGTGCGAATCAGTACGCCGCATCGCTGTACGACCTCGGATCGAAACGGACGATTCAATCGCTGGCCTTCATCCGCTCCAGCGCCGCGGGGCCCGACGAGATCGCCTTCGACATTCCGTTCGCAGCGCTGCCCGCGACGGGCGTGGTGCTGATCGTGTACCGCCAACCGCTGCTGCCCTCGCTGGCGCTTTCGAAGACCGACAACGGTGGCACCGTCGGCTGGACGATCGCTCAGAAGGGTGCTGCCAGGAG